>NZ_QREM01000007.1:0-219144 GCF_003353015.1 Xanthomonas arboricola
CTCGTGAAGAGGAAGTTGCCGCCGCTGCACTTCAATCTGCCGAAGCATCTTTCCGTGTAGCGAGCCGCCCATCATAGCCGGCTTTTTCGTTTCGTCAACACCTTGTGATGTTTCCGATTCGCCCCGTTCGTTGTTGCGGTGCTTCGAGAAGCGCCGCCGTCCTGAGCGAGGCCGCGCAGTTTATCGAGACTGTGCAGAAGTGCAAGCACTTTTTGACACCGGCATGACAGGGGCGTCATCGCCCCCATGCACGCGGCCTGATTCCCCTCTTCCTTCTTACGGTGATCCGCCCTGCTGCTCCACCCGCAAACGATCACGTCTTCGGTAGCGCAACCGCGTGCCTTCGATACGGGACACGGAACGAGGGCCGGGGACCGATCACGCACGCTGCTGCGGTATCGATCGCGGGCGCGCTCGGTGAGAATGCGGTCACCAGATAGAGAGCTCACGATGCCTCCTTCCCGCAGCCTGCTTGGCGATCTGTCCCTGCCTGCGATTGCCGCGGGCTTCGTCACGGTACTGGTGGGCTTTGCCAGTTCTGCGGTGATCGTGTTCGAGGCGGCACGTCACCTGGGGGCGGACCAGGCGCAGATCGCCTCGTGGATGTGGGCGCTCGGGATCGGCATGGGCGTGACCTGCATCGGCCTGTCGCTGCGCTACCGGGTGCCGGTGGTGACGGCCTGGTCCACGCCGGGCGCGGCGATGTTGATCGGCAGTGCGACCGGGGTGCCGTTGCGCGAGGCGGTCGGTGCGTTCGTGCTGGCGGCGGTGCTTGGCATGCTGGCCGGTTTCTCGGGCCTGTTCGAGCGGGCGATCCGGCGCATTCCGATCTCGCTGGCCTCGGGCATGCTGGCCGGGGTGTTGTTGCGCTTCGGGCTGGACCTGTTCGTGGCGATGCAGGCCCAGGTGGGGCTGGCGCTGGCGATGCTGGCGACCTATCTGGCCGGACGACGCTGGCTTGCACGCTATGCGGTGATTGCGACCTTGCTGGTCGGCGTGGCGATTGCGGCCGGCAGCGGGTTGATGCAGTGGAAGAGCGTGCCGCTGGAACTGGCCCGGCCGGTGCTGGTGCTGCCGGCGTTGTCGTGGGCGGCGCTGTTCGGGCTGGCGATTCCGTTGTTCGTGGTCACCATGGCCTCGCAGAACGTGCCGGGCGTGGCGGTGATCCGCGCCTCCGGCTACAGCGTGCCGATCTCGCCGACGATCGGCTGGATCGGGGTGGTCAATGCGCTGCTGGCACCGTTCGGCGGCTATGCCTTGAACCTGGCGGCCATCACCGCGGCGATCTGCATGGGCCGCGAGGCGCACGAGGATCCGGCGCGACGTTACATGGCTGCGGTAAGCGCGGGCGTGTTCTATGTGCTGATCGGCGTGTTCGGCGCGACCGTGGCGGCGCTGTTTGCGGCCTTCCCGCGCGAGCTGGTGATGGCGATCGCCGGGATCGCCCTGCTGGGCACGATCGGCAACAGCCTGGCGGCGGCGCTGCAGCACGACAGCGAGCGCGAAGCGGCCTTGATCACCTTCCTGGTGACCGCATCGGGGCTGACGCTGGGCGGGATCGGGGCCTCGTTCTGGGGCCTGGTGGCGGGAACGATCACCCTGCTGGTGATGCGGCCGCGGGCCTAGGGCGTTGTTGGCACGACTGCGCTGATCGCCGGGCGGGCGCGGCCGGTGCGCAATCCCCGACATTGCGGCTCTTGCGCGCCGTGCGCACCCGGCAGCCCCCGGCTGGCTGCAGCTGGCGGCCGCGTTGGGCCGCGGCAGCCCCTTGCGTTGGCGGCCGCGCTTACTCGGGGTCGCGTAGCTGCAACAGCCAGTGGGCAGTGACGCCATTGGGGCTGGGCAGCGGTTCGAGATGGAACTGGCGGTAGACCGGCGCGCCGCCCTGCGCGCGCAGCGGCAGGGTGACGTAGGCGGCGCGTCCTTGCCGCAGCGCGTCTTCGAGCAGCTCCACCTTGGACGGGGCGGCATCGCTGGCCAGCAGGGACAGGATGTCGCAACCGATCAGGTCGGCCACTTCGGTCTGGCTGAGGTCTGCAAAGGCCGGGTTGACGAACATCAGCCGGTGCGCGGCCGCGCGGCCGCGTTCGATGATGGCCACGCCGTCGCGCAGGCGCGAGAGCGAGGCTTCGAGCAGGCTGAAGTCCTGCTGGAAGCGCTTGCGCTCCATCAGTTCGATCAGCACGCGCAGGCTGCGCGCCGATTCCAGGTGCAACGGCGACCAGCGTCGGGCGCGGCCGCGCACGGTTTCCTGCCAGAGGTCGAAGCTCTTGCGAGGCGACAACCGTGAGTTGGGGATGTCCGGCAGCTTGGCCAGCTGCGGATTGCCGGCCCATTTGACCTGCTGCACCTGCTCGCGGCGGGTCCACAGCAAGGCGCTGCGCGACTGCGGCATCAGCGGCACGAAGATGAAGCCGGCGGCCAGCGGGGCGAGGTCGGCCAGCTCGGGAAACACCTCGCCGATCGCGTCCACATGCAGGGCGCCGACCGCGTCTTCGCGCAGGGCGTCGTGGTGTTCGGATTCGATGTGGTCGCGGATGCGGCGCAGTGCGTCCGCATCCGGGGTGCTGCCATGCCGGCTGATCTCGCTGCCATGGAAGATCGCCACGCCGTCGGCGTCGACCACGTCCATCAGGTCCGGCGCCATGTCGGCGAGCATTTCCACGGTCATCTGGTCGGCGTCGTTGAAGTCGGTGATCAGCTTCTCGCGCACGGTGAGCAGCACCGATTCCATGTGCGCACGCGCCACCGCCTGCAATGCGCCGATGCGCCCGGCCAGCGCGCGGGTCACCGCATCGGTGGCATCGCGCATGGCGTGGCTGGTGAAGTGCGGGCTGTAGTGGTGGCAGGCGATCAGCCCCCACAGCGCATCGTTGACGACGATCGAGGACACCAGGGTGGCGGTCACGCCCATGTTGGCCAGGTATTCCAGGTGCACCGGCGAGACACTGCGCAGGCTGACATCGCTCAGGTCCACCGGGGTGCCCAGACGCGGATGCAGCGTGGGCTCGATCGGCGAGGCCCGATAGCCGACATCGGCGATCTGGCGGACGCGGTTGCGCAGGTACAGCGCGCGCGCCTGGGCCGGGATGTCGGTGGCCGGGTAATGCAGGCCGAGATAAGCGTCCAGGTCGGGCTGGCGCGCTTCGGCGATGACGTCGCCGTTCCACTCTTCGTCGAAGCGGTACACCATCACCCGGTCGAAGCCGATCATGCTGCGCAGCCCCTTGGCGGCGCGCACGGCGGCTTCGGCAATGCCGGGATCGCGCTCGATGCTGCGCAACAGCGGCAGCGCCTCGCGCAGGGTGACGTCCATCAGGCGTGCGTCGCGCGGCTCGATTTCGACCAGCCACTGCTCCGGATACAGGTGCCAGGCCGCCACCCAGGGATGGTCGGTGGGGGCCGCACGCAGGGGGAAGCGCACGTCGGCATGCAGCAGGTGCTGTGCCTGGTCCTCCACCGCGAACGGCTGCTCGCCGGGCAGTTCGAGTGCCTGCGTGTACGGCATGCCCAGCAGCTCGGCCAGCGGCACGCCGAGCAGCTCGGCGGCGGTGGTGCTGGCCTGCACGATGCAGCCGTCGGCCGGCTCGATCACCAGCAGCACGCCGTACGGCTGGATCAGGCCGGGGATATGGATCGGCTCACGCGCACAGACATCCATATCCAGGGGTTCGGTGGGCTGATTCACGGGCGTGGCTCCGCTGCAAGACAGGTGTGGAAGTGGACAAACATGCGCTGCGCGCCGTCGATGGCGGCCTCGCGCGCGGACCTGGTGTCCAGGCGTTGGTCGAGCACCGCCTGGAAACGGCGCCAGCCGGCCGGATCGTCGTTGGCCAGTTCGAAGTACCGCAAGGCGTCGGCCAGCGCGGGCTGCTGCTTGCGCAAGGTGCGCGCGATCATCCGCCCACCCAGTTGCGAGCCTTCGATGACGTAGAGCATGCCCCAGCGCGCGGCATCGCTGCCGGCGGCGGGCGCCGCGATGGCTGCCTGCGGTTGCTGGCCGAGCGTGTGCAGGTCCTCGCGCAAGGCCGGTACACGGCGGCGATACCGCCAGCCGCTGCCGATCAGGGTGCCGAGCCAGTCGCTCAGTTGCGCTTCGAAACCGGACAGCAGGGCATGGTGCCGGCGCAGGATCAGCGCGTAGGCGGCGCGATCGACCCGCCCCTGCCCCAGCGCCTGCATCAGCGGAGCCGTTTCGACCAGGCGATGGGTGTCCTGCGTGGCATGGCGCAGCGCGAGCGCGGCCGAGGGCGGAACAGCCAGGGTGTCAGGACACATAGGAAGTCGAGGCGGTACCGCAGCACGGAGTGCATCAGCCTAGCAGTGACTGCGCAAATCGGATAAAGCGGGCGCGAGCGCAAGCTGAATAGGTTGGCATCAGCCCTGCGTAGCGGCCACGCCGGCGCCCCGCCCTGCCCGCTTCCAGGCCATGACCCAGCCTGCGGCCAGCAGCAGACCCGCCAGCAACCAGGGGGCGCCAGGCAGATGCAGCGGTGCGCCGCGGCCGATGAACCAGGCAAACACGTTGGCAAACAACAACGGACCGGCGATGCCGGCCAGGCTGACCAGGCTGGTCAGCGCGCCCTGCACGCGGCCCTGCGCATCGGCGCCGACCTCGCGGGTGATCAGGGCCTGCGCGGCCGGTGCGGCGATCGCCCAGAACGCGCTGATCGGCACGCCGACCAGGAACGCGATGCCGCTGTCGGCCAGCCCGTAGATGACGAAACCGACCACCCCGCAACCCAGGCCCAGCAGCAGCGCACGGCGTTCGCCCAGCCACCGCACCAACCGGCCGACCAGCAGCGCATTGACGATGATGCTGCACACGCCGACGCCGGCCAGCACCCAGCTCACCTCGCGCGGGCTCCAGTGATACTGATACCCGGCGAACAGCACGAAGATGCTGGGATAGACGTAGTGCGCCAGGTTGGCCAGGAACACCACCGAGGCCAGGCCCAACACCTGCGGATAACGGCGCAGCAGCTTGAGCGCACCCAGCGGGTTGGCATGCGACCAGTCCAGGCGTGGCGTGCGGCGTTCGGCGGGCAACGATTCGGGCAAGACGAACCAGCCATACAGGACGTTCAGCAGCGCCAGCCCGGCGGCAAACCAGAACGGCCAGCGCAGGCCGATGCTGCCCAGCCAGCCACCGATCAACGGCCCGGCAACAAACCCGATGCCGAACGCGGCGCCAAGCATGCCGAACGCGCCGGCACGCTTGTCGGCCGGGGTGACGTCGGCGATGTAGGCATTGGCGGTGGAGAAGCTGGCCGAACACACCCCGGAGATCACCCGCGCCAGCAGCAGCATCGGCAGGGAATGGGCCACCGCCATCAGGATGAAATCCAGGCCCAGCCCCAGGCACGAGAGCAGGATCACCGGGCGGCGGCCGTAGCGGTCGGACAGGGTGCCCTGCAGCGGCGAGCAGACGAACTGGATGGCGGCGAACAGGAAACCGAACCAGCCGATCCAGCCGGCCGCGACGGCGTAGTCGCCCCCGGTGAACTGGCGCACCAGATCCGGCAGCACCGGAATGATCACGCCGAAGGACAGCACGTCGATCAGCACGGTGATGAAGATGAAGATCAGCGCGGCGCGGCGCCGGCCCGGGGCGGGAGCGGAATCGGCGGAGGGAGACATCGCGCAGCCCAGGGTAGCGAGGCGGGAAGTGTAGCTGCGGATGGAGACCGGTTGCCGGGGGTGCATTGATGGGTGCGGACCCAAGCGCCGCCGGGTGGCTGGTGCTGGGTGCCTGGATGGCCGCTGGCCCTCATCCGCCCTTCGGGCCCCTTCTCCCGCGAGCGGGAGAAGGAGTGGCGTGGTGCCGGTGAGTGGTGCCGGTGATCGGCTGCCCGACGCTGANTCCGCCCTTCGGGCCCCTTCTCCCGCGAGCGGGAGAAGGAGTGGCGTGGTGCCGGTGAGTGGTGCCGGTGATCGGCTGCCCGACGCTGATGGTCCGGCTCAGCGTGTGGCTGGCGCCGGGGCCAGTTCGATCATGTCCGGGCCGGCATTGGCTGCCGCCGGGACCGGCACCTTCTCCCGCGAGCGGGAGAAGGAGTGGCGTGGTGCCGGTGAGTGGTGCCGGTGATCGGCTGCCCGACGCTGAAGGTCCGGCTCAGCGTGTGGCTGGCGCCGGGGCCAGTTCGATCATGCCTGGGCCGGCGTTGGCTGCCGCCGGGACCGGCACCTTCTCCCGCGAGCGGGAGAAGGGGGTGGCGTGGTGCCGGTGATCGCTTACTCGACGCTGATGGTCTGGCTCAGCGTGTGGCTGGCGCCGGGGGCCAGTTCGATCACGTCCGGGCCGGCGTTGGCCGCTTCCAGGCAGACGTAGTCGCGCCAGCCATCGCCTACATCGGCCATCTTCTTGCCCGCCTCTTCGCCCGGGTTCCAGGCCACCAGCGAGCGGCTCCCTTCGGTGGCGATGCCGATGCGGCGGCCGAGCACCGGATCGGTCAGGGTGTAGCGGCCGCCGGCGTTGGTGTAGATGCGGTCGCTGCGGCCGGGGTCGCGCGGGTCGCGCAGGCTCCAGTCGCCTTGCTGGCGGTGGGCGGTGGCGTAGTTCTCGTACTTGTCCAGGTAGTCCAGCCCGTCCAGGCCCTGCACGCTGACGGTGAGCGCGTCGCCGACGCGGAAATAGTTATGCAGCGCCTGGGTGAAGCGCACCGGGGCCGGGCTGGTGTTTTCGGTGATCAGGCGTTGTTCGAGGGTGCGGCCGATGCGCAGGGTCATGCGCAGGCGCAGCGCCAGGTCGTCGAAACTGGGCGGGGTCAGCGTGAGCACCACGGTGCCGTCGTCCTCGCGCCGGCTCTCGGTGAGCTGCCAGGGCACGGTGCGCACGAAGCCGTGCGCGGGGACCTCGCCGGTCTGGTCCTGGCGGCCGAAGTACGGCCAGCACACCGGGGCGCCGCCGCGGATCGGGGTGGGCGGCTGCTTGGCGGTGGGCGACAGCCACATCACGTCCTGCCCGCCCTTGGGCACGAACGACAGCAGCTGGCCGCCGAACAGGCTGATGGCCGCGGTGGAGAACGGGGTGTCGATCAACAGCGAGGGGAAACCGTGGAAGTCGCCTGTGGTCAGGCCGGTGGTGTCGGACATGGGGGATGCCTTGTGGACGATGGGAGATTGGGCGAACGCGGGATAGGCGGCCGGCAGCTTGAAGGCGGTGGCGCGGACGGTGGCCGCGGCAGTGACCGGCGGGGCGGCGCGCAGGGCGGTGAGGATGCGCTGGCCGGGGCGGCCGTCGGCCGGTTGCAGGCCCAGGCGGGTCTGCTCAGCCTGGATGGCGCGCCGGCTGGCGGTGCCGATCATGCCGTCGGCCTCGCCGATCAGGTGGCCGCGGGCCAGCAGCAATTGCTGCAGTTCGCGCCGTTCGGGGCGGCCCAGGCCGGGGTCGTCGGTGGGCCAGGCGGCGACCAGGCCGGCGCCACCGCGCAGACGGTCGGCGAGCAGCGCGATCGACAGCGCGTAGCTTTCGGCGGCGTTGTAGGCGTAGATCGCGTCGTAGTTGCGGAACACCAGGAATGCCGGGCCGGTTGCGCCAGCCGGCAGCAGCAGGGCGGCCGGGGTTTCTGCGGGCAGGCCGGCCGGCGCCAGCGCCTTGCCGTCGGTGCCGAGCAGGCCGGCGTTTTGCCAGGCCTGGAGCGGTTGGCGCCGGGTGCGGCCGGCCTTGCTGGCATCGAAGCCGGCAGGCAGGCGGACTTCCATGCCCCAGGGACGGACGCGCTCCCAGCCGGCCTTGACCAGATAGTTGGCGGTGGAGGCCAGCGCGTCGGGAATGCTGGCGACCAGGTCGCGGCGGCCGTCGCCGTCGCCATCCACCGCGATGCGGGCATAGGTGGAGGGCATGAACTGGGTCTGCCCGAAGGCGCCGGCCCAGGAGCCGGTCAAGCCATCCGGCGACAGGTCGCCTTGCTGCAGCAGGCCGAGCAAGGCGAGAAATTCGCCCCGGAAGAACGGCTGGCGGCGGCCGGCGCACGACAGCGTGGCCAGCGAGACCAGTAGCGGGCGCTTGCCGGTGACGCGGCCGTAGTCGCTCTCCACGCCCCAGACCGCCACGATGGTGGCCGGATCGACGCCGGTCTGGTCGGACAGACGCGTGAGCAGGTCGCGATGGGTGACCAGCATGGCCCGGCCGTCGGCCACGCGCTGGCTGTCGACCAGGCTGGCGAGGTAGTCCCAGATCGGGGTGGTGAATTCCGGCTGGGCATCGAGCAGCGGCAACACGCTGGGATCGGGCGCCAGGCCGGCGGTGAAACGCTGGAAGTCGGCGGCCTGCACGCCCTTGGCGGCGGCCTGGGTCTGCAGGCCGGCCAGGCAGCGGTCGAAGGCCGGATCGGCGCAGGCAATCAGCGGCAGCAGCGCCAGCAGTGCGGGCAGGACGCGCCGGGGCGGCGTCACGGCGCGGTGGCCGGCGTGTGGACGGAGGTCATGCGGTGGAGCGCTCCTGCGGCAGTCGAGCCGTCGAGGATAGCCAACCTGGCTGGTTGCAGGCGTGCAGGTGGCGATTGTCGCGATGCCGCCGCGTCAGCGTGCGCTGCGCTCGCTGGTGGCAACGCGCCGGGGTGAGGGTGCGGCGCACGCCTTCCAGGCCGATGCGCGCAACCAGGCCGCTGGATGACCCGATGAGGTGATGACCTTCCAGCCAGCGATGGCGCGTGCCGATGCCGAGATGCCGAACCGGCGCGCCTGGCGGATGCGCCGTGGCAACCCGGCGGCGTCGATTGCCGGGCCTAGTTGCCGTCGCCGGTGATGCCGGTCAGCAGCGACAGGGCCGGGGTGGAGGCGCTGGCCTCGGACGCACGGCGGGCGCGGGCCCGGCGTGGAGCATCGTGGCGGGGACCGAACCAGATCAGTGCAGTGGCCAGGCACGCCGGCAGCACGATCGCAAACACCGCGATGGCCAGAAGCACCCACTGCCAGAGATTGAAGGTTGCCATCATCGTGTCCGCCCCGCGGCGCGCTCCGCCGAGGCGGCAAGCTTCCGGGATCGGCTGCGAACGTGGCGTCGAGAAAGCCCACCGGTGCGTGCCGTTCGTCGGGCTGAACGGCTTCACGGTGTGCGGCCCGGGCGCGAGACGCATCCAGGCCTGCGCCTGCTCAGCGTGCGTCGAGGTAGTACCACTGGCCGTCTTCGCGCACGAAGCGGCTGTGTTCGGTCATGCGCACCGCACTGCCGCCGCCGATACGGTAGCGGGCCAGAAACGCCACCTCGGCCGTGTCGGTGCCGGTGACGAGGGCGCGTTGCACGGTCAGGCCGAGCCAGGTGGTGCGGCCGCCCTCGTCCAGCGACAACGCGGGTGGGCGCGTGGACGCATGCCAGCTGGCGAGCAGGTAATCCACATCGCGGCGGACGTAGGCGCTGTAGCGCGCACGCATCAGGCTCTCGGCATCGGGTGCGGCGGCGCCGGCGTGGTATTGCCCGCAGCACTGCGCGTAGTCGGCGGCGCGGCCGCAGGGACAGGGATCGGTGGGGATGGAGGTCGGCATCGGGCAATTGTGCGGGAAGGGATTGGGGATTGGGGATTGGGGAGGAAGCCGGTGCTTGGCTCCCGTACCCTCACCCCAACCCCTCTCCCGGGGGGAGAAGGGCTTTTGAAGGCCGCTTGCTTGCGCCCCACTCCCCACCCTTGCTGTGGGATTACGCCGCGCGGTGCGGCGGCTATGCTGTCGCCCCCGTCGTGCGGAGCGCCGCCTTGCTGGACCTGATTCCCACCGAGTTGCCGTGGCTGCTGTGCATCGCCTTCGTTGCCGGGTTGGTGGATGCAGCCGTCGGCGGCGGTGGCTTGATCCAGCTGCCGGGCTTGTTCGCCACGCTGCCGCAGCAGACGCCGTCGCTGATTCTGGGCACCAACAAGTTCAGTGCGATGTTCGGCACCGGCGCATCGGCATGGCGCTATGCGCGCACTGTGCGCTTTCCGTGGCGGCCGGTGCTGTACGCGACGGCGGCGGCGTTTACGTTCTCGTTTCTCGGCGCGACCGCGGTCAGCCTGATGCCCAGGCAGGCGGTGCGGCCGCTGATCCTGGTGCTGCTGATCGCGATGCTGGTCTACACGCTGATCAAGAAGGACTTCGGTGCGCTGCATCGCCCACGCCAGATCGGCCGGCGCGAACTGGTCACTGCCTTGGCGATGGGTGCGGCGATCGGCTTCTACGACGGGTTCTTCGGGCCCGGCACCGGCAGTTTCCTGATCTTCCTGTTCATCCGCTTCTTCGGGCTGGACTTTCTGCGCGCCTCGGCCGCGGCCAAGGTGGTGAACCTGGCCACCAACCTGGCGGCGCTGTCGTTCTTCCTGCCCAGCGGCCAGGTGATGCTGGCGATCGGCATTCCGATGGCGGTGGCGAACGTGGCCGGTGCGGTCGCCGGCACGCGGATGGCACTACGCGGCGGCACGCCGCTGATCCGCACGTTGTTCCTGGTGCTGGTGATCGTGCTGATCGGCAAGATGGGCTGGGATCTGCTGCACGGCGTTTAGAAATCCACGCTCAGCGTCGCCGACAAGGTGCGTGGCGCGCCGGGATAATTGGTGGTCTGCGTCACCGGCTGCTCGATGTAGAAGCGGTTGGCGACATTGCGCAGCATCAGCGCCAGCTGGTAACGGCCGCCGAAGCGGTAGGCCGCCGAGGCATCGAAACGCGTGTAGCCGGCAATGCGATAGCTGTTGGCGAGATTCCCCTCGCGCTCGCCCACGTGCACCGCGCCGGCGCCCAGGGTCAGGCCGTACAGCGGTCCGCTGGCAACGTGGTAGGTGCTCCATAGGCTGGCACTGACGCGCGGCACGCCGCGCAGGCGGTTGCCGACCGGGATGACGGTGTCGCGGGTGACCTGGGCGTCCAGATAACCGGCGCCGAAGATCAGGCGCCAGTTCTGGGTGAGCTCGCCGGTGATGTCCAGCTCCAGCCCGCGCACGCGTTGCTGGCCGGTGACCAGCACGAAGCCGCTGTTGTCCGGATCGCTGGTGGCGACGTTGTCCTTGGTGATCTGGAATGCGGCGGCGGTGGCGAGCACGCGGTTGTCGAACAGCGCGCTCTTCAGCCCGAGCTCGTACTGGCGGCCGGTCTCCGGTGGCGCGCTGCCGCCGGAAAACAGCGTGGCGCTGCGCGGCCGAAACGAGGTGGAGGTGTTGGCGTACAGCGACAGCTGCGGCGCCGCCTTCCACACCACGCCGATCCGCGGCGAGGCGCGTCGACCGTCCTCGCGGGTGCGCGCGCCGTTGTCGATGGTGGTCTGCTGCACATCGTCCCAGCGCACGCCGGCCAGCACGTCCCAACGCTCGCCGATGCTGATCTGGTCCTGCAGGTACAACGCGGCATAGCGCGCATCGACGTCGATCTCGCGGGCCGGCACATAGGTGCCCGGCAAGGCACCCTGCACCGGATTGCGCACGCTGATGCGGGCCAGCGGCGCACGCGCTTCGTCGGTGTGGCGATGCGCATCGACGTACTCGGCGCCGGCCAGTACCTGATGGCGCAACGGGCCGGTGGCAAAACGCGCCAGCGCCTCGGTCTGCGAGGTGGTGGCGCGCACCTGCTGGTCCTGGCGCACGGCACGGCGCTGCAGGAAGGCGCGGTCGGCGCTGAAGCCGGTGAAGTCGGCCACGTTGCGGCCGCTGTCGCCGTCCTGGTGGTTGAGGATCTGCCGCAGCGTCAGCCAGTCGGTGGCGTCGTACTCGATACGCCCGCGTGCGGTGCGCGCGCTGCCGTGATTGCGCGACCACGGCTCGCCGAAGCTGCGCTCGGCAGGGCCACGCACCACGCCGTCGATGGCGACCAGGCCGCGATCGCCCGGGCTGGTCTGGCGCGTGTATTCCAGATCCAGGTCGGCCCGCAGCTGCGCGGTCGGCCGCCAGGCCAGCGAAGGCGAGACGAACACGCGATCGCCATCGGCCTGCGCGTCCCGGAAGCTGCCGGTCTCCTGTGCGGCGGCGCTGAGCCGTGCCGACACGGTCGAACCCAGCGGGCCGGTGACGGTCGATTGCACGCGGCGCAGGCCGTGTTCGGCCACCTGCACCGAGGCATTGCCACCGAACACCGGATCCGGGCGCAGCGTGACCAGGTTGATCACCCCGCCGGGTTCGCCGCGCCCGTACAGCACCGCCGCCGGGCCCTTGAGCACTTCCACCTGGGCGACGTTGGCCAGATCGCGCACGGTCTCGGTGAAGTTCTGCGCCGGGTTGAGCAGGATGCCGTCGACTGCGTACGAAGAGGTCTCGAAGCCGCGGATGACGAAGGTTTCCGAGCGATTGCCCTGGGTGCCGCCGGGCTGCACGTTGGAGACATTGGCCACCACATCCACCAGCCGGGTGAGTTGCTGTTCGTCGATCACCGATCGCGGCACCACCTGGATCGCCTGCGGAATGCGCTCCACCGGCGTCTGCGTGCGGGTGGCGCCGGCGGCCTTTTCCGGCCGGTACAGGGCGCGCTTTTCGCTGACCACGATGGCATCGAGCAGGCTGGCCTCCTGGGCGGAGGCCGGCAATGCGGCAAACAGGGACACGAACAACAGGTGGCGAGGCGCAGGCAGTGGGGTCATCGGGATCTTCAGCAGGGCGATGCGCACGCTGGCGAGCACATCCGGGCCGCTAATGATAACGATTCTTATCTGCATGTGTCGCCTTGCGATGCGCCTGCCCCGCGACGCCTGCGACCGCAGTGCGGTGAGGCAGGTGCTCCCGGGCGGCGCGCTCAGCGTTTTCCGCGTGGCTTGCCTGCAGACCCGCGCGTTGGCGCGGGGCGCGCCTTGCCCACTGTCGTTTTGGCTGGCGCGAGCCTGGCAGCGCCGCGCGCCGCGGTTGCCTTGGTTGCGCCACGCAGCGCCGTGCTGGCGCGTTTGCTCGCTACCGCCGGCCTGGAAGCAGGCGTCTTCGGCGCTGCCGTGGTTGTCGCGGCCTTGTTCGGCTTGGCAGTCGGCTTGGCAGTCGGCTTGACGGACGCGCTCGTGCGCCGGGAGGCCACCCGGGTGGTTGCCGGCGTCTTGGCGGCTTTGGTCGGGGTTGCCGGCTTGCCCGGCGTGCTCGCGGCAGGCGAGGCACGCCGGGCTGAGGCGGGTTTGGAGGCGGGTTTGGCTGACGCAAGCTTGGCCGATGCGGCCTTGCCCGCTGCAGTCTTGGCCGCTGCCGACTTGCCTGATCCCGCACGTGGGTTGGACGCGGCGGCTTGCGAGGGCGTCGGCGCGTCTTGAACAGCCGACGCCGATGCCGGCGTGACCTTGCTGGCGCGTTTGCCCGCCCTGGCTGCCACGTCGTTCTGGTCAGGAGCATCCTGCACGACCGCAGCCTCTTGGCCAGAAGCGGCACCGACGCGGTCCACCGGCGCCTGACCGTGGCCCGCATGCGCTGCATCCTCGGGCTGCGCAGTACCCACCGTCTGCTCCGAAACCGCTGCACCAGCCTCGTCCCCGCGCGAGCGCTCGGGCAACTGGAGTCGCTGCGCCTGCGCGTCGTATTCGATCAACAGCACGCCGGAGTTGTGCCGGCCGCTGATCTCCACGAAGCAGGCACCGCCGATGAACGGCTCCAGCGTCATCACTGACTTCAATGGCGTGGCCACCACCATCTGGAAGCCGAAGTTCTCGAAGATGTTCATTGCCAGCGCAGTGAATTCGTTGTCGGCCTTGTCGAAGGCCTCGTCCAGCACCACCGCGCAGTAGCGCGGCAGCTCGCCGTCTTCGCCGCCGAGCTGGTAGCGCAACGCGGCGGCCAGGCAGGTGGTTGCCAGCTTCTGGCGCTGGCCGCCGGACTTGCCGGCGCCGCTGCGGTAGATCTCCACCTGCGTGCGGGTCTGTGCGTCCAGTTCGACACCGATGAATTCCACATGCAGGCGCACGTCCAGCACCTGCTCGCGCCAGCGGCGTGCCTCCGGTTCCTGTGCGCCCAGGCGCGCCACCAATGCGCGCAAGGTGGAAAACTGCGCCTCGGCCAGTGCGCGGTCTTCGGTCTGCTGATGCGACAGCACCGCACGCAACTGTTGCTGGAAGTCCTGCACCTCGCCCAGGCGACGGTCGCTGACCTCGATGGTCAGCAGCGTGCCGCGATTGAACGGCACCTGCTCCAGGCTGGCGTTGACCTCGTCCATGCGCTGCTTGATGCCCTTGTGGGCCTCGGCGGTGTGGCGCTGCAGGGCCAGCAGATTGTTCTTGCTCTGGGTCTGCAGCAGGTCGAAGAAGCGGTGCTCGTGGCGCGGCAGGCCATCGCTTTCCAGCCGATCCAGGCGTGCGAGGAAATCGTCGGCACTGGCCAGGCTCACGGTGAAATCGCCGCTGTCTTCCGGCCACTGCTGGCAGTACTTGCGGAAGCAATCGAGCAGCTGCGCGCTGAGCCGGCTGTCGCGGCCCTGGCTCTCGGCCAGTTGCTCGGCCAGGCCGCGCTCGACCACGCGGAAATGCGCTTCCAGATTGTCCAGCGACAGCGGTGCCAGCGCCGCCAGGCGTTCGCGCAGGCCCTGCAGCTGGGTAGGCGTGAGCGCGGCGGTGCCGGCACGGCTGGCGCAGGCGGCGTGCTGCTGTTCGAGCCGGACCCGTTCGCGCGCCAGCTGTGCGCGCTCCAGCCGCACGTCCTCGTAGGTGCGCTTGGCCTGGTCGCGCAGGGTGCGTGCGGTCTCGATCGCCTGGCCGAGTGCGCGCAGGCCGCTGTTGCCTTCGCGCAGCTGCTGCAGCTGTTCGTCGATATCGCTCAGGCGCTGCAGCTTGGGGCCGACATCGATCTCGTCCCAGTCGCGCTCCACCAGCGTGTGCGCGGCCAGCTGCCGTTCCTGGTCCTGCTCGCGTTGCCTGCGCAGCGCGGCCACGTCGGCATCGCAACCGGCGATGCGCTGGGCCAGCGTCTGCGCTTCGCGCTCGAACACCTTGAGCTTGTCGCGGTTGTCGTGGCCCAGCAGCCAGCGCTTGCGGTCGTTGACCGCGTGGCGGTCGTCCTTCTCATAGCGATCGCCCGGATGCTTGACCTGCCCTTCGCGGGTGATGGCGCGGTCGGCATTGCGCAACGCGGCGGCGTTGTCGACGCATTCGTAGTCGAAGCGGCGCATCAGCTCGTTGCGCAACCACTCGGTAAAGGCATGCTCGCGCAGCTGCAGCTTGCCCGGCAATGCACGTGCATCCGGCGTGCGTGCATGCAGCGCATCGTTGCGACGCACCCGGAAGTACACCAGCCGCGTGCCGATGTGGGTACGGTTGACCCACTCGCTGACCTGCGCGTAATGCCGCTCGTCCACCAGCAGCGACTGCGCGAAACCGCTCAGCACGCGCTCGATCGCCCCGCGCCAGGCGGCCTGATCCTCGCGCACCTGCACCAGTTCGCCAACGAACGGCAGTGCCGCTTCGGCAATGCCGGTGTCCTCGCACAGGCGCGCCCGCAAGGCCTGCATCGGCGCCGGCATGCTCGACGGCGCGCGCTTCAACGCCTCCAGTTCGGCGCGGATCTCGGCAAAGCGCCGCTCGTCGTCGCGGCGCGCGCCCATGCGCTCGGCGATCGCCTCGTCCAGCGCGCTGGCGTCGTGCTTGCCGTTCTCGAGCACGGTCTGGGCATGCTCTACCTGGGCGGCAAAGCCGCTGGCGCCTGCGGCCAGGGCGGTGCCGAGCTGGCGGCAGGCCTGTTCGATCTGCGCGCGCCGCCGCAGACGCTCGTCGCGCTCGCGTTCGACCCGTGCGCGCTCGCGCTCCAGTTCCTCGATCTGCTCGCCACCGGCGGCGCGTTGTTCGCGTTCCAGCCCGGCCAGTTTCTGTTCGTGATTGTCCAGCGATTCGCGCCGCTGGCCTTCCTCGCCGGCCAATCCGCGGTCCTGGCTGTCGAGCTCCTGCAGCCGCGTGTCCAGCAAGGCCAGACGCTGCTGTTCGCGGTAGCTGTCCACGCCCAGCTGCAGCTCGCGCAGCTCGCCGACGCTGTGGCGCAAGGCCATCAGCGCCGCATGGTGTTCGCGTGCCGGGCTCAGCGTTTCCACCTGCCGGCGTGCGGTGACCACTGCATGGTGTGCGCCGTCGAGTTCGGCGAAGTCTTCCACCAGCCGGTCGGCGGCCTCGAACGTGCGCGGCTCGTCCAGCATGAAGCCGCGCAGGAACACATTGAGATCGCCCAGGTTCTTGGCCGACTGGGTCTTGTGCAGCAGGCGCAACGCCATTTCGTTGCCGATGCCCAGCACGTGCCGGAAACGCTCCGCGTAGCCGGCGAAGCCGTCGAAATGCGCAACCTCCTCGCCCAGACGCGCCTTGAGCTTGCGCAGGTCCAGGTCGAAGCCATCCAGCTCGCTGGCCACATCGAAGCTGCGCGGCGCGACCATGTAATGACGGCGCACATCGGCCGCGGCATTGCCGCTGCCGGCGATCCAGAACAGGCGAATCAGGCTGACCGTCTCGCCATGCGCGTTGCGGTACTCCAGCACCAGCGCCGACCAGGTGGCGCCCTTGCGCAGGTATTGGGTGGCGATTTCGCCCGAGGCGCTGTCCTGCTGATCGGCCCAGGCACCACGCACATACGACACCAGGCTGCGATCGCGTCCACTGCGCTCGGCCTCGCGTGCGGCGGCGTTGAAGTCGACGATGCTGGGCGGGGTCAGCAGTGCCGACATCGCATCCAGCAGGGTCGACTTGCCCGACCCGGAGCGGCCGACGAACAGGAAGCCCTTCTCGGCGATCGGCACCTCGGTCAGGCCGTTGAACGTGCCCCAGTTGTGCACCTGCAGCCGCCGCATGCGGAACTGCTGCGCGCGCTGCTCGGCAAGCGAATCAGTGAACAGGGACGCGCCCGGCTGCGCCGGCGACAGGTTGGACTGGGAATTCATGGCTCACTCACCAAAAACGGGATGACGGGTAACGCTGAGGACGAAGCACATCACGCATGTTTGAAGCGGGGTGTTGGGTGGTGCGGGACAGGCGGTAGTGCGGTGGCCTGGCGGTGGTACGGGGACGGCCCTTCGCGGCCTGGGCCGCTCCTACGGGGGGTGATGCGCTGTCGACACTGGTAATGACGAGACCGAGTGCCATTCGATGGAGGGAAGCTGATGCCTCAGTGCAGCCCATGAAGAAATCACTCGCGTTCGACAGAGCGTGCCAGTTGCTGACTTTCTTCGTGCAACGCATAACCACACATACTCCACACGTCACACGTCGGGCATCGCTATTGGCCGTACCCTCATCCGCCCTTCGGGCACCTTCTCCCGGTGGGAGAAGGGATTGGACGTCCTGGATGCAGGCGACATCACTCCGACACAACGTCTCCCTCGCGCAAGCCGCGGTACGCCACCACCAGGGCCTGCACGTCCTCGGCCGAGAACAACAGCTTCAGCACCGGCGAGACCTCGTAGCGCTCCTCGCTGCCGCGCAGGCGCGACAGCAACTGGTTGTCGCGCATCTTGCCGATCGCCGTCATCACCCGTCGCGCAAATCCGGCGCGGTCGGTGGACACGTTCTTCTCGTAGACCGACAGCGCCTCCACCAGCTGCGCCTCGTCCACCACCGCACGCTCGCCGCGCGTGTCGGCCTCGGCCAGTTGCTGGCGCAGGAACAGCAGCAGCACCGATTCGATGAAGGTCAGCGGCGCGCTGCGCAGCAGGGTCGGCGATTCCAGCTCGGCGGTGTCGGCCTGACGGGTGAAGGCCACCCCGCCCTCGCGGTCCAGCACCAGTTCCAGGAACAGCTCGCACAACACCTGGCGGATCGCCGCCTCGTTGCGCAGCAGCGCAGGCCACAGCGCACCGTGGCGTTGTGCGTCGATGCTGGGGCCGGCCAGCAGCTGGCACAGCGCGCGCCGTGCGTCGAACGGCAGCGTGCCGGTGTCGCCCAGGAACAGCTCGCCTTGCGGCTGTGCAGGCGATGGCTCCGGCAGCGGCGTGCGGCCGGCAGCGGCCGACGCGCCCGTGTCCTCGTCCGCATCCAGGCGGGTGTCCTCAGTCCAGTTCATTGCGTTTCTCCCGGGTGAACCACACCAGCGGAATGCGTGCGCGCCGCAGCGCGCCGTCGCCGCCTTCCCATTGCACCGTTTCCATCTGTCCGTCGATCACCACGCCGTGGCGGGGACCCAGCGACAGGTAGCCGATCACGCTGCCCAGGCCCTGCACGGCCGGGCGCTGCTGCAGCGCATCGCCGATGGTCAGGCGCGGGCGTTGACCGAGCAGTTCGTGCAGGTCGCGGCGCAGGCTGCGCACGTCGATCTCCGATTGCGCGACCAGATCGCCCACGCTGTCGAGCGAGATGTCCGCCGCGTCGGCAGCCTGCACGCGGCCATCGACCTGGGTCAGGCGCGGGTCGTGCAGGCGCCATTGCGACAGCGAGCGCAGGCGGGCAGCGCTCAACGCCTGCGTGTAGCCGGTGGCGGTGGTGGCGTGCAGGCTGTCGCGCAGCTGCAGGGCTTCGCCCTGCGCCTGCCGGAGCAATTGATTGAGCCGGCGCTGCTCCAGATAGCCGCGGCTCTGCACGAAACCGCGCAGGCTGCGCGCGAAGTGCTGCATCACCGTGTGCACCTCGCCGCCGCGCTCCAGCAGCGTGCCGGTCAGCCCGCGCAGGAAGGCGCGCTCGCGCCGGTCCAGCTTGCGGGCGAAGCCGCGTGCCAGCAGCGCATCCAGCGCCTGATCGAGCTGGCTGCTTTGCTGGGTGTCGTTGAGCAGGCTCCAGAACGCCTCGAAGGTGCGCCCGGCCTCGCTGTCGGCGATCACGTCCACGCCGTTGAACAGCTGCTCCAGCACATCGCCGCGCGCGCCTTCGTCGTCGATGATGCGCTCGCGGAACTGGCGGTTGAGCTGTTCGAAATCGTCGCGGACGCGATGGAAATCCTCGGCCAGCTCGTCGGACAGATGGATCAGGTCGCGGGCGCGCTCCAGCGCGCGCTTGCCGTCGAGTGCGGCCACGCGGCCCGATGCCACGCGTTCGATCTCGGCATCGATGCGCGCGCGTTCATCGCGCAAGGCGGCCAGGCGCAGCTCCGGATCGGCTTCGGTCTGCCCAGCCAGCTGCACCAGCTGCTGGATCACCAGCGACAGGCGGCTTTCGGTGGCGCTGCTGCTGCTCTCGCGCAGGCCGACAATGAAGCGGATGGCCTGGGTGGCCGCGCGCGACAACTCGTATTCTTCTTCGGCTGCGCCTTCGGGCAGGCGGCGTTCCAGCCAGCCCTGGGCCAGCCAATGCGCCAGATAGGCCTGCGCGGTGCGCGGCAACTCGCGCGAGAGTTCGTCGGCACGCAGCACGTCGAGCTGGCGCTGCAGGCGCTCGTGCAGCACGCCCGCGGGCAGGCGGCGTTCGCCGTCCAGCAACACCGTCTGCAGCAGGCCGATCAGCTCCGGCGCGTGGTCGGCGGCCAGCAGTTTCCACACCGGCTGCTCGCGCAATTGGCGATAGCCGGCGATACGTGCCTGGTGCTTCATGGCGACGGCAACGGCTGCCTCAACGCTTGCCGCCCACTTCGATGAACTGCAGGAATTCGGCGCGGGTGCGCGCGTCCTCGCGGAAGCTGCCCAGCATCTTGGAGGTCACCATGCTGACGCCGCGCTTGTGGATGCCGCGGGTGGTCATGCACTCGTGCGCGCCTTCCACCACCACGCCGACGCCGCGCGGCTGCAGCACGTCCTGGATGCACTGGGCGATCTGCGCGGTCATCTTTTCCTGCACCTGGAAGCGCCGCGCATAGCTTTCCACCACGCGTGCCAGCTTGCTGATGCCGACCACCTTGCCGCGCGGCAGGTAGCCCACGTGCACCTTGCCGATGATCGGCGCCATGTGGTGCTCGCAATGGCTTTCGTAGGAGATGTCGCGCAGCACGATCAGCTCGTCGTAGCCGGCCACCTCTTCGAAGGTGCGTTCCAGGTATTCGCGCGGTTCCTCGCGGTAGCCGCTGAACCAGTCGCCATAGGCTTCGGCGACCCGGCGCGGGGTATCCAGCAGGCCCTCGCGGGCCGGGTCTTCGCCGGCCCAGCGCAGCAGGGTGCGCACGGCATCTTCGGCCTGGGCCTGGGTGACGGGGGAATCGGGCTGGTCGGACTGGCTCATGCGCAGGTGCACCCAAAGGGGGCGAGCATGGTACCCGAGGACGGGCCGGCCGCCCCAGTGGCGGTTGCGCCGGCTTGCGCGGGTTCAGTGACTATTGATTCATTGTTGAATTGATAGCATCCTATCTATTATGACGAACAGCGTTCCTTCCGCCCGTGCCCAGCTCAGCTCCGGCCTGCTGGTCGCCGCCCGCCAATGGCAGCGGCTGGCCGACCAGGCATTTGCCGACTTCGGGCTGTCCAGCGCCTGCACCGGGCCGTTGCTGATGGTCGGCCGCTCCGGCGGCGGCATCCGCCAGGTGGCGCTGGCCCAGCAGCTGGGCATGGAAGGCCCCTCGCTGGTGCGGCTGCTGGACAAGCTGGCCGCGCAGGGCCTGGTCCGGCGCGAGGCCGACAGCAGCGACCGCCGCGCCAACCAGCTGTGGCTCACCGACGCAGGCCAGGCGCTGGTCGGGCGCATCGAGGTCCGCCTGGATGCGCTGCGTGCGGAGGTGTTCGGCACGCTCAGCGAGGCACAGGTGCAGGTGGTGCTGACGTTGTGGGAGCAGATCGCGCAGGCGCATGCGCGGCTGGGCCAGTCCGACCCGAGCGGCTGACGGACCGCGGCAGGCGCCCGAGCGGCAGCGACCGACAGCGCGGAGGCACCGTCCCCCGTGCGTGGAGCGTGCCGGTTCCGCACTGGCCGCGCCGGCCTGGCGGCCACGCAGCAGGTCTGTTGGTCGCCATGCGCGGTGAGTGTGCAAGGCGGCGTACCGGCGCTGCCCGGTGGTGTTTTTCTTTAGCGATGCAGGACGTCCCGATGTACGGCGAATTCAGTCTCTACGGTGTGTTCGTTCCCACCTTGCTGGCGTTGATGACGCTGGCCTACCTGCTCAACAGCGCCATCGGCGCGCTGCTGACCCGGGCCGGCGCCTACCGGCACATCTGGCACCCGGCGCTGTTCAACCTGGCGCTGTACATCGCGCTGCTGGGTGGCCTGTTTTTCCTGACCCGTTGGATGCAATCGTGAAAAAGCTGATCAAGACCGCGGGGCCGGCGCTGCTGACCCTGGCGATGGTGGTGGTGGCTGCGGTGGTGCTGCAGCACCTGTGGCGGTATTACATGGAGGCCCCGTGGACGCGCGATGCGCACGTGGGCGCCGATGTGGTGCAGGTGGCGCCGGATGTGTCCGGGCTGGTGGAGCAGGTGGCGGTGGCCGACAACCAGGCGGTGACGCGCGGCCAGCTGCTGTTCGTGGTGGACCGCGCGCGCTATGCGATCGCACTGGAACAGGCGCGCGCCGCGCTGGCCGAACGCCAGGCCACGCTGAGCCAGCTGCGCCGCGAGATCGCGCGCGACCGCAGCCTGCAGGACCTGGTGGCCGCCGAAGATGCCGAGGTGCGCCGCTCCAATGTGCAAAAGGCGCAGGCCGCCGTGGCCACCGCGCAGTCGGCGGTGGACCTGGCCCAGCTCAACCTGGAGCGCACGCAGGTGCGCAGCCCGGCCGACGGCCACATCAGCGACCGCACCGTGCGCGTGGGCGATTACGTCAGTGCCGGGCGCCCGGTGGTGGCGGTGCTGGATACCGGCTCGTTCCGCGTCGATGGCTATTTCGAGGAGACCCGCCTGCAGGGCGTGCATGCCGGCCAGCGCGTGGACGTGCACCTGATGGGCGAGCCGGCCACCTTGCACGGGCATGTGCAGAGCATCGCCGCCGGGATCGAGGACCGTTACCGCAGCGGCAGCGCCGGCGCCTTGCCCAACGTCACCCCGGCGTTCGACTGGGTGCGGCTGGCGCAGCGCATCCCGGTACGCATCGTGCTGGATCAGGTGCCGGCGCATGTGCAGCTGATCGCCGGGCGCACCGCCACCGTGAGCATCCTGCCGGACGCCGTGCGTGACGCTGCCGCCAACGCGCCTGCCCGCGTGCAGGCCAAGGCCGCGCCATGAACCGCAGCGTCTTGCGTCCCCTGGGACTGGCCACGCTGCTGGCCGCATTGAGCGCATGCACCACGGTCGGCCCGAACTACGCCATGCCGGCGGAGTCGGCCTACCAGCGCCCAGCCGCCAACGCCGCGTTTGGCGACACCGGCGACGCCCAGGTGCAGGCCGGTGCGCCGCTGCCGGCACGCTGGTGGGCGCTGTATCAGGACCCGATGCTGGACGGCCTGATCGAACAGGCCTTGCGCGACAACGTCGAGCTGAAGGTGGCCGGTGCCAACCTGCGCCGCGCCGCCGCGGTGTACGAACAGGCGCTGGACGCGGGCGGCTTCGATTACGAGGTGGAGGCCGGCGTCAGCCGCGCGCAGGTCTCGGCGCAGGCCTTCCTGCAGCAGGAAAAGCTGCCGGTGTTCAACCTGGCCGATGGCAAGCTCGGGGTGTCGTACCAGTTCGATCTGTTCGGCAAGCTGCAACGCGGCGCCGAGGCCGCGCAGGCCGATACGCAGGTCGCCCAGGCCGCGATCGATCTGGCGCGCGTCAACGTGGCCGCGCAGGTCGCCGGCAGCTACGTGGAGATCTGCCACGCCAACCATGAGCTGCACGTGGCCGAGCATTCGCTGCAGTTGCAGCAACGCAGCCGCGACATCACCCAGCGCCTGATCGCTGCCGGCCGCGGCACCCCGCCCGACCTGGCCCGCGCCACCGCACAGGTGGCGATGCTGGAAGCGGCGCTGCCGCCGCTGCGCGCGCGCCGCCAGGCCGCCGGGTATCAACTGGCCGCGCTGCTCGGCAAGACCCCCGGCGAGGTGCCGGCCGGCGTGGACAGCTGTGCGCACGCGCCGGCCTTGCAGCAACCGATTCCGATCGGCGACGGCCGCGCACTGCTGGCGCGTCGCCCGGATGTGCGCCAGGCCGAACGCCGGCTGGCGGCAGCCACCGCGCGCATCGGCGTGGCCACTGCCGAGCTGTATCCGGACATCCGTCTGGGCGGTTCGATCGGCGCCACCGGCCTGCTGGCCGACGTCGGCGAGCCGGCCACGCATGCCTGGTCGTTCGGCCCGCTGATCTCGTGGACGCTGCCCTCCAGCGGCGCACGTGCGCGGGTGCGCGCCACCGAGGCCGGCGCCGACGCGGCGCTGGCGCAGTTCGACCACACCGTGCTGCAGGCGCTGCGCGAGGTGCAGACCAGCCTGTCGCGCTATGCGCATGACCTGGACCGCCTGCACCTGCTGGAGCAGGCGCAGCAACAGGCCGAGCTGGCGTCGGCGCAGAACCGGCGCCTGTACCAGGGCGGGCGCACGCCGTATCTGTCCAGCCTGGATGCCGAGCGCACGCTGGCCACCGCCGACATGACGCTGGCCAATGCGCAGGCGCAGGTCTCGCAGGATCAACTGCAGCTGTTCCTGGCATTGGGTGGCGGTTGGGAAGCGACCGCCGGCCGCACCGACGCCACGGCCGCGCGATGAGTGCGCTGCTGCGCGACCGCCAGGCCTGGCTGTTTTCGGCCAAGACCTTCGCCGCGTCGATCGCGGCGTTGTACGTGGGGCTGGCCGGCAACCTGTCGCGGCCGTACTGGGCGATGGCCACGGTCTACATCGTCTCCCAGCCGCTGCTCGGCCCCACCCGCGCCAAGGGCGTGTACCGCGTGCTCGGCACCTTGCTGGCCGGCGCGGCGACCCTGGTGATGCTGCCGAACCTGGTGGAGACGCCGCTGCTGCTCAGTGCGGCGATGGCGTTGTGGCTGTCGGCCTGCCTGTTCCTGGCACTGCTCAATCGCGGCCCGCGCGGCTATGCGTTTCTGCTGGCCGGCTACACCACCGCCTTCATCGGCTTCCCGGCGGTGACCGCGCCGGAAGGCATCTTCGACACCGTGGTGGCGCGCAGCGAGGAGATCATCCTGGGCACGGTGATGGCGGTGCTGTTCGCCGCGCTGGTGTTCCCCGCCTCGGTCAAGCCGATGCTGACCGCGCGCATCGGCAACTGGATGCGCGACGCCGCGCAATGGTGCCGGCAGGTGCTGCAGCGTGGGCCAGCGCAGGCACCGCGCAACCGGCTGGCCGCCGATCTTGTGCAGTTCGAGGCCTTGATCGCCTTCGTGCGCCACGACGACCCACGCCATGCCGGTGCGGTACCCACGCTGGAACAGCTGCGCGCACGCATGCTGATGCTGCTGCCGGTGCTGTCGTCGGTGGCCGACCGGCTGGATGCGTTGCAGCGCGATGGGTCGGCGTTGCCGCCCGAGACGGCCACGCTGCTGGAGGACGTCGCGGCCTGGGTGGACCAGGGCGAGGACGCAGGCAGCGATGCGGACGTGGACGCCTTGCGTGCACGCATCGCCGCCCTGCGCCCGGTGGTGGATCAGGACATCGAACATCTGCTGCTGGCCAGCCTGCTGCTGCGGCTGGAAGAGCTGCTCGACCTGTGGCAGGACTGCCGCGCGCTGCAGCAGGCAGTGGTGCACGGCACGGCGATGCCGGTGCTGCGTGCGTTGCCGGCTGCGGCGAGACCACCTGCAACGGCGGAATCATCCGAACGGGCTGACACCGCACAAAGCGAACCCGCCGCGCGTTCGCGCATGCACCCCTCGTTGCTGCAGCGACTGACCTGGTCACCGCGCGACACAGCCGATGCGCCGGCACCTGCCAGCGCCACGCGCCATGTCGACTTCGGCATGGCCGCGTTTTCCGCACTGAGCGCGGGCTTCGCATTGATGGCGTACTGCGTGCTGTGGATCGGTATCGGCTGGGAAGGCGGCGGCAACGGCGCGATGATGGCCGCGGTGACCGCCGCCTTCTTCGCCGCGCAGGACGACCCGGCGCCGAGCATGCTGTCGTTCCTGACCTGGGCGGTGGTGGCCAGCGTGGTCGCCGGCATCTATCTGTTCGGCATCTTTCCGGCCATCCACGATTTCCCGATGCTGGTCCTGGTGCTGGCGGCGGTGTTCCTGCCGATCGGCGCATTGCTGCACCGCCCCAAGACCATGCTGATCGCGCTGCCGCTGGTGGTGAACCTCACCGCGCTGTTGAGCCTGCAGAACACCTACAACGCCAATATCCAGAGCTTCGTCAACGCGGCGGTGGCGATGGTGCTGGGGATTGGATTTGCGGTGGTGCTGACGCGGCTGTTCCGCTCGGTGGGTGCCGAATGGAGCGCGCGCCGGCTGGTGCGCCAGGGCTGGCGCACGCTGGCCGATGCCGCCGACGGCCGCGGCGCGCAGGATCGGCCGCATTTTGCCGCCCGCATGCTGGACCTGCTGGGCCTGCTCGCACCACGGCTGGCCCTGACACCGGAAGGCAGCGAGCTGGCCTCGCTGGACATGCTCAACGAAGTGCGCGTGGGCTTGAACATCCTGCAACTGCGCAGCGCGCGGCACGGTTTGCCGCAGCCGAGCATCGAGGCGGTGGACGCGATCCTGGCCGAAGTTGCCGCGCACTACCGGCAGCAGGTGGCACGCAAGCGCCCGCTGCCTGCGCCGGATGCCTTGCGTGCGCGGCTGGATGCCTCGCTGGCGCGCGTCGGCAAGGTGCCGGCAGGGAGGCATCGCGACGATGCGTTGCTGGGTTTGATTGGTTTGCGTTACAGCTTGTTTGTGCAGCCGGCGCCGCAGCACTTCGGCGTATCAACGATGCAGCTGCCGTTAGCCCCTCTCCCGCCGGGAGAGGGGTTGGGGTGAGGGTACGGGGCGAAGCCTCCTTGCGTATTCAATGTCACTAGGCTTCGCTCGTACCCTCATCCGCCCCTGCGGGGCACCTTCTCCCGACGGGCGAAGGGCAAAGCACATCAGCGCTTGCGTTGCTGCATCGCCGCTTCGTCGTCCAGCCAGTTGCTGCCCTTGTTGGTGAGGAAGAACATGTACACCACCAACGACACCGCGATCACCGCCGTTGCGTAGATCACGAACTCGCTGACGTGGCCGGTCTTCAACGAGGCCTGGTACAGCAGCGGCGCGGTGCCGCCGAAGGCCGAGTTGGCCAGCGCATAGCCCAGGCCCACGCCCAGCGCGCGCACATGGGTGGGGAATAGTTCGGCCTTCACCACCGCATTGATCGAGGTGTAGCCGGTCAGGATCACAAAGCCCACGGTGAGGATCGCGAACGCGGTCAGCCAGTCGGTCTGCTTGGGCAGTTCCATCACCAGGAACCAGGTGTAGAGCCCCCCGCCGATACCGAAGAACACCAGCAGGCTCTTGCGCCCGACGATGTCCGACAGCCAGCCGCCCACCGGCTGCATCAGCATCAGCACCGTCAGCGCGACCAGGTTGATGATGGTGCCGGCCATCACGTCGCCGCCGGCGAACGCGGTCTGGATCATCTTCGGCCCGGTCACCGAATAGGTGTAGAACGCGATGGTGCCGCCGGCGGTGATCAGGAAGCACAGCAGCAGCGGGCGCCACTGGTTGACGAACAGCTCGCGCATCGAGCCCGACGCCTTGGCCTTGCCGGTGCGCGAATCGGCAATGGATTCGGAGCTCAGCGACTCGTCCATGGTCTGGCGCAGCCAGAACACCACCAGCGCGCCGATGCCGCCCAGGCCGAATGCCACGCGCCAGCCCCACTCGGACACCTGCGGCGCATCGAAGAAATGCAGCATCACCAGCAGCGTGGTCTGCGCCAGCACGTGCCCGCCGACCAACGTGACGTAATGGAACGAAGACAGGAACCCGCGCCGTCCCGGAATCGCCGCCTCGGACATATAGGTCGCACTGGTGCCGTATTCGCCACCGGTGGCAAAGCCCTGCAGCAGGCGCGCCAGCAGCAGGATGATCGGCGCGGCGATGCCGATCGTGGCCACTGTCGGCGTCACCGCGATGACGAACGAGCACAGCGCCATCATCGACACCGAGATGGTCAACGCCAGGCGGCGGCCGTAGCGGTCGGCAAAGCGGCCGAAGTACCACGCACCGATCGGGCGCATCAAAAAGGTCATCGCAAAGATCGCCCACACGAACATCGTGGCGTTCTTGTCTTCCTTGGAGAAGAACTGCGATTCGAAGTAGGTGGCAAATACCGAGTAGACGTAGACGTCGTACCACTCGACCAGATTGCCGGCCGATCCCTTGAGCGTATTGGACACCGAACGGCGAAGGCTACCGGGGGCTGCGCCAGAACCGGCGGCGATCGGAGACGTTGGGGGTGCGCTCATGCAGACAGAACCTCGTGGGGTGGGACACCCCGGAAGTATAGGTGCCTGCTGGTGTGACGCATGTAAGCATTTCGGCGCATATACAGGCACCCCAACCCGCATCGGCGCACGCGCTTCAGCCCGCTTTCGAGGTCGGCCGCGACGCCTGCGGCCCATCATGGGCGTGACCGCCCTGGATGCCGATCGACGGCTACGGCAACACCTGCCTGAGCGTCTCGATGAATGCGCGCAGCCCGGGTGGAATCTGTCGATGCCCCGGGTAATACAGCACCAGTCCCGGAATCGCCGGACACCATTGCTCCAGCACGCGCACCAACGTGCCGCGCGCCAGTGCGGCCATCGCCGCATGCTCGGGCACATAGGCGATGCCAAGGCCGGCCTCGGCGGCTTCGCTCATCATCAGGAGCTGGTCCAGCGTCAGCCGCCCCGGCACGTCGATCGCCACCTCCTGGCCGCGCCGTTCGAACTCCCAGCGATACAGCCTGCCGCTGGGCATGCGATGCCGGATGCACGCATGGCGATGCAGATCGTCCGGCGTGTCCGGGTAGCCGGCATGCTGCAGATACGCAGGTGCGGCCACCGCGATGAAACGCGTCTGCCCACCAAAGGGCACCGCAATCATGTCCTGCGGCACCGACTCGCTCAGGCGAATGCCGGCATCGAAGCCGGCCGCCACGATGTCCACCAGCCGCCCTTCGCTCACCAGGTCCACCGACAGCGCCGGATGACGCGCCAGCACCTGCGGCACCACCTGCTGCAACAACAGCCGCACCACCACTTCGGGAGCATTGATGCGCACCGTACCGGTGGGTCCGCTCCGGAAGGCATCCAGTTCGCCCAGCGCCTGTTCGACGTCCTGCAACGCCGGCACCAGCTTGGCGTAGAGCCGTTCGCCTGCTTCGGTCAGCGACACGCTGCGCGTGGTTCGATGCAGCAGGCGCACGCCGAGGTTGCGTTCCAGCGCGCTGATCAGATGGCTGAGCGAGGACGGTGCCAGCCCCAGCTCGGCGGCCGCACGCCGAAAGCTGCGATGCACCGCGACGCTCGTGAACGCGGCCAGGTCATTGAAGGTCGGCTTCGGCATTGGTGGCTATTTCACATCAACTCATCCGGATTCTATGGCATAGACCCATCAATTCCCCGCGCCTAGAGTGGAATTCCCTTCCACGCACAGGCAACCCACCATGTCCCGGACCTGGCTCATCACAGGCGCATCCTCCGGCTTCGGCCGCGGCCTGGTCGAAACATTGCTGGCGCGCGGCGATCGCGTCGCGGCCACCGTGCGGCGCGCAGAAGCGCTTGCCGATCTGCAGGCCGCGCACGGCGACGCATTGACCGTCCTGCAGCTGGATCTGCGCAACAGCGCAGCGGTGCGCGAGACCGTCACCCGGGCCTTCCAGGCCCTGGGCAGGATCGACGTGCTGGTCAGCAACGCCGGCTACGGCACGCTCGGTGCCGCTGAGGCCGCCACCGACGCGCAGGTGCGCGATCTCATCGGCACCAACCTCATCGGCTCCATCACGCTGATCCAGGCCGCGCTGTCGCACCTGCATCGCCAAGGCGGCGGGCACGTGGTGCAGGTGTCGTCCGAAGGCGGCCAGATCGCCTATCCCGGCTTCAGCCTGTATCACGCCAGCAAATGGGGCATCGAAGGCTTCGTCGAAGCCGCCGCGCAGGAAGTGGCCGGCTTCGGCATCCACTTCACCCTGGCCGAACCCGGCCCGGCACGCACCAACTTCGGCGCCGCGCTGGTCAGGACCGACATCCCGTCCGACTACCTCGGCACACCGGTCGACGCCCTCAGCCGCGCGCTGGACGACGGCAGCTGGGTCATCGTCGGCGACCCGCAGCGCATGGTCGCGGCGATGATCGCCTGCACCGAACAGTCGCCACCGCCGTTTCGCCTGGTCATGGGCGGATCGGCGTACCACTCGATTCGCAACGCGCTGAGCACGCGACTGGCCACACTCGACGACCAGCGCGACATTGCGTTCTCCACCGACGATCCGGAAGCAGTCGCCTGATTCAACGCCGACCCCGTCAGCGAGTTACCACCGGATCATGGCCACCGGTTCGCTAGAGCATGCCTCAGCCCTGCCCATCACAGGTTTCCACATGACGAGAGCTGACGGCAGCTGGACAGCTCAGCCTGTTGCGCAGGCAGCGGCCCACCGGGTCATTCGCACTGATGTTAGCCGCGGAGCCAACGCAAGAACCCTTTGGGCGATGGCTTATCGAGGCGCTTTGCTTGTCGCGCGACTCGTTGCTTGTTCGCCTCGATCTCTACTGCCTCTTCGTATCGCGCCCGGGTGTTCTCCTGAAAACGATCCGATGTTGCCGATGTTGACCCGTTGGCGAACTCAAAATGCTCGAGATCTGGTGACGCCCGGGTTGACGCGTCCCGAAAATAATCCGGTGTTGGCGGAGCTGATATCGGCAAGCCCTCAGGCGACTCCGAACCTGACGCAGCAAGCCTTGACGCTTCTTGAAACCGGGGCACGAGCGCCTTCGACGACGCAGACGGTTCCGGCGCCTTGCGAAGCTTGCGCAGATCGTGAGCCTGATAACGCTGCAACAAGTGACGCTCCATCGCTTCCATGAATTCTATTTTCTTCAGAAAGTCTTTTCTTTCTGGGCTGACATCGACGTTGTGCTTTTCAGGATCTTGACTGACCGTTTCGCTAGCGCCTGACGTTTCATCATGCTCCATGCCCTGGATCTTTTCATAAAGCATGATGCCTTCCATGTCGTCTTCATCGGAAAATAAATTGAAGATATCCTGTTTGTGGGATTCATCGATTTTCTGCCAGAAAAGGTTTTTTGGGTTGGCGTCATGCGCCCAGGGTATCGAAAGCTCATTGTCTGGCTTGACGATGTCGTCTTGTTCTGCCTCGCTCAATCCTTCGTTGATTTTTTCCTCGATGGCCACACGTCCTTCTGGCGCAGCCGCATTTTTTCTCGGCTCTTCGAGCTCTTCGATTTCGCTGTGCGTGCTGGTGCCGCCGACGTTCAGGAAATGCGCTTGAACGGATGAAGCGGGCTTGTTCATGGCATCGCTAAAAACACCAAGTGGCGCGTCAGCTTCGTGCATCTCTTTTGTTTCTTTGAAAAGTTGTGCCAGCGTTTTGCCTCTTCTGGGCACGCGCGCGGCTCTGACCGGGGCTTGGCCAGGCGTTGCCTGCATAGCTGGCGCTTCCGCAGGCATTTCACTCGTCGGTCGGGATGCACTGACGCCAGCGGTGGGACTGGCGTCAGGCGATAGCCTGCCACCAGGCGTGAGGCTGTTCTTGCGTGATGTGCTTGCCCCAGAAGTGAAACACAATGTCTGAAGTAAATTTTTCTCGGACCTGACGCTGGGTTTCTGCGATGTCTTCCGAGTGGGCGGCCTGCGCGCAAGCGGACTGCCAGGGTCAGGAGCTCGATTGCCCGGCGGCTGGTGCGCGTCCACTCTTGTGTCACTCGGACCTTGGGCAGCAGATTGCGGCTGCTGTTTATGAAATTTTGGTATGGACAGCAATCTCAAGGGAAGACCTCATCCGATATAAGCGGACCGCACTGTAGGTGCCTGTGCATTGACCAACGTTGCGAGCAGTCATCGGCGCAGATGTCGTGACTGAATCTATTGCTCAGGTCTGCGCGCGAACGCGTCATGGCTCCTGCAACTTGTTCTGACACATCCATCGTTGCTCCAACGTCCCATGAATCGCATCTCCAGTTCACGATAGAAGACGAAATACTAGGGCGTTGGGCGAACAATCCAGCGCCACATGCCGAGCGGTTGAAACTACTTTACGATTGGTTTGAAGCGGCTATCAAAAGGACTGCGCTTACCGCCAGGCGGGCGCGGCCGGTGTTTGGAATCGGCATGTGCCATTCGTACACTGCGGTGTTTCCGCGCTGTCCAGACCCACTGCACGGGTCGCGTCAAACGCATTGAGATGATGACCGGACAATGCGCCTGCCCCAGCGCAGAACGACGCTGAGGGCAAAGGCGATATCCGATGGACAAGTCATGGCGATAAACCGCTTGGCATGCAGGATGCCCACGTCGCGGCGGGTTACTCATGCCTCTTCATAATTGCCCTTCACAACCTGCATGACGCCAGCCTTGCCAGAATGCTGGCCGCTTGGGGCTGTCGATGGCAGGGGAACAGGGGTTGGATGCATGACATGGATCATCGTGGCCACGGTCGTCACCACGCTGGTGGTGGGGCTGCTGCTGCTCAACTTCGCCACGCCCGAGAAAAAGCTCGAGCACATCCCCAGCCATTGCTACGACGTGTCCGATCCGCAGTTCAAGCGCGAGATGTCGGTGTTGCTGGGGCCGGCGATCCTGCCCGGCAACAAGATCCAGGTGCTGCACAACGGCCACGAGATCTTCCCGGCGATGCTGGCCGCCATCCGCAGCGCGCAGCGCACCATCACCTTCGAAACCTATATCTACTGGTCGGGCGAGATCGGCCGCGAGTTCAGCCAGGCGCTGTCCGAGCGCGCGCGCGCCGGGGTCAAGGTGCGTGTCACCATCGACTGGGGCGGCAGCTTGAAGATGGATGCGTCGCTGATCGAGGACATGACCAAGGCCGGGGTGGAAGTGCATCGCTACCGCCCGCTGACCTGGTACAACCTGCATCGCGTCAATAACCGCACCCATCGCAAGCTGCTGGTGATCGACGGCCGCATCGGCTTCACCGGCGGCGTCGGCGTGGCCGACCAGTGGATGGGCGATGCGCAGGACCCGGAGCACTGGCGCGACTCGCATTACCGCATCGAAGGCCCGGTGGTGGCGCAGGTGCAGGCCGCCTTCAACGACAACTGGATCAAGAGCACCGGCCGCGTGCTCAATGGCGCCGAGTACTACCCCGAGCTGGCACCGGCCGGCGACAGCGACGCGCAGCTGTTCGTGGCCTCGCCGGCCGGCGGCAGCGAGAGCATGCACCTGATGTACCTGATCGCCATCGCCGCGGCGCGCAGCTCCATCGACCTGGCCGCGGCCTACTTCGTGCCCGATACGCTGATCACCCGCGCGCTGCTGGACGCGCGCGCGCGCGGCGTGCGCATCCGCGTGCTGCTGCCGGGCAAGCATATCGATGCGGTCTCGGTGCGGCTGGCCTCCAAGGCCAGCTGGGAGCCGCTGCTGCAGGCCGGCATCGCCATCCACGAATTCCTGCCCACCATGCTGCATACCAAGCTGCTGATCATCGACGGCCTGCTGGTCTCGGTGGGCTCGACCAACTTCGACATCCGCTCGTTCCGCCTCAACGACGAGGCCAGCCTGAATGTCTACGACCGTGACCTGGCCGCGCAGATGACCGAGGTGTTCGAGCGCGACCTGCAACGGGCCGAGCTGTACACGCTGGAGCGCTGGCGCAAGCGGCCGCTGCGGCAGAAGCTGGGCGAGAAGCTGGTCCTGCCGATCCGCTCGCAGGTGTAGGCAACGCACGCCTTGACGCGCTGGAGTTGGCCGCCCGGCACCGGCCGGACAGACGCTCCAGCCCGCCCGCACCGCCTGGCAGGGAGGCAGGACAGGCGCATCCGGCGCGGCCTGGCATTGCTGACACACCGACGCTGGCAGTGGTTGACCGAGGCGGACGGCGCGTCCAGGTGCGGAGCATGCGGGTGATGCAGGCCTGTCCCGGGCACCGGCCACGCTTGCCTGGTGGCGGGTGCGGTGGATTTGTCGCCCGCGCTTGCCGCCGCACACTGGCGCAGGCGCTCACGCCTGCAGCCGCAGCTGGCGCAGCCGCCACCACAGCCCGCCCAGATGCACCAGCGAATGCAGCACCAGCGCCGCGGCGATGCCCAGCGTCAACGGGCTGGCCTGCGATCCGGCCGCCGCCGCGCCCGCGCTGAAGGCGCCATCGGCCCAGCGCCAGGCCAGGCGCCCGAGCAGCACCAGCATCAAGCCACCGCCGATCCACGGATTGGGCGTATACCAGCCGCGTCCCTCCACCCATTCGGCATGCGTGTAGCGCAGCGATACCGCGCCCAGCCCGATGCCGACCAGCGTCCCCACGACGATCCCTGGCCGGACCTGCGGCAAGCCATGGAGCGCGTATGCCAGCGCCGCTGCGGCAACGACCAGCACCACGCCACGCAGCGCCGAGTTCACCGGCTTCCAGCGCTGGCGGCCGAAGCTGCGCCGGATGCGCCGGTAGTAGAGGAAGGCGATGGCCGCCATCGACAGGTACGGCGTCAGCGGTGCGATGGCAGCAGCGGGCATGGCGATTCCTTTGCGGGGTGAGGTGACACCGCAGAATGAAACCGCCCCCGGTAGCGAACAAGGTGCCAAGTGTCACTTTCTGCGCGCGCGGGCGGCCTGGCCGGCCCGCTGCCACCACGTCCGGCCATCGCGACGGACCAGAGGCCCTCGCGCAGGACCGGTTTGCCTGCCACGGCCAATAAACGCCTCAACCGCACGCCAGCCTTTGCCACACGCGAACCGGAGCCGCACGGGTAGACTTGCCGGCAGAGCTCCCCACCGCAGTGCCATGTCCGCCATCAAGCAAGACGCCCATACGCTGATCGACACGCTGCCGGAGACGGCAGGATGGGACGACGTGGTCCGCGTCGTGGACAGCGCCAGCTTCGAGGCCGCCGTGCTGGAGGGCATGGCCGCAGCGGATCAGGGCGCCTTCGCCGCACCGGCCCAGGTGACGGCGTTATTCGCCAGATGGGGCGTTGATGTTGCGGCGTGACTGGACCGTCCCGGCCGCCAGGCAACTCGCACACGCCCAGGATCACTACCACGCGCTCAACCCCACCGCCGCCGCCGCGATGGCGCGGCAGGTGCTGGACGCCACCCGCACCCTGGCCGAGCAACCCGGCCGCGGCCGCGCCGGCCGCGTCGCCGGCACCCGCGAATGGGTGGTCAGGCAAACGCCCTACGTGCTGGTCTACCGCGTGCGCGACGACGCGCTGCAGCTGCTGCACGTCCGCCTGGAGTCGCAGGACTGGCTGCCGCGCACCGAGCCGCTGATCGAGCGCATCGAACCGTGGATCGCCGCGCTGATCAGCGCCCTGCTGCACGTGCTGATGCTGCTGATCCTGCTGTCGGCCTCCACCCCCACCATGACCCCGCCGCAGGGCTCGGCCAGCGGTGGCCGCACCAAGGTGGATTTCGTCGGCGACACCTCCACGCCCGACCAGCCGGTTCCGTCACCGACGCCCACCCCGCCGTCGCCAACGCCCGCGCCCGTGCAGCCGCCACCGGCCGCCTCGCCGGTGCAGTCCACCCTGGTCAAGACCGCCAGGAACCCGATCCCGCCGGCAGGCAACACCCGCCGCGGCGGCCTGGTCGAGCAACGCCAGGCCCAACCGGTGCAGCGTCCTACCCCGCCGCAACCGCCGGCAGAGCCCTCGTCGCCGCCGCAGCGCCGCCCCGAAACCTGGACCGGCCGCCCACCGGGCATGCTCGAAGAAGAGGCAGATGCCGCCGAAGACGGCATGTCCAACACGCCCACCATCAGCGAAGGCCGCCGCCGCGACCGCAGCAACGCCCAACCCAGCATGGATGTGGGCGGCTACCAGGTCTATTACGAAGTGCGCAGCGAAACCCAGCTGCGCAACTGGCGCGACCAGGGCATGAAGGAGTTGGCCATCATCCTGCCCGGCACCCAGTACCGCATGGTCTGCCCGCTGGAAGTCGCGCTCAAGCGCGGCTCCAGCAAATGCCGCCTGCTGCCGCCGGACTCCCCGGAGCTGAAAGACATCGGCGATGCCCGCGAGGTCATCAACATGATGGAGGTCTACAAGCAGGGCGAGCCGGTGTGGCGCGGGCCCGGGCCGTATCGGTAAGTGGTGGGGCCAGGTTGGCCCCGGATGCCACTACGGCTGGTGCGGTGATGACTGCTTCGATACCGGGTGTGTTGAAGTTGTCTAAGTGCTTGCACTTCTCTAAAGTGCAAGCAACCTGATTCCACCGGGAGGGCGACATGCCTTCTTTCACCGTCCGCAATATCCCCGATGAGGTGCATCGCGCGATCCGCGCGAGGGCCGCACTCCACGGCCGCAGCACCGAGGCGGAGATCCGCGCAATCCTTGAATCAGCGGCCAAACCGGCAGACCGGGTCAAACTCGGCTCCCTGCTGGTGGACATTGGCCGCGACGCTGGCCTGACAGCAAAACAGGCCGACGCGTTCGACACCTTACGCGACAAGACCGCAATCAAACCGATCAGCCTGAAGTGATCCTGCTCGATACCAATGTCATCTCCGAGCTTTGGCGGCCTCAGCCCAACCCGAAGGTCGTTGCCTGGATCGATGCGCAGGCTGTCGAGACACTGTTCCTGTCGGTGGTAACGGTGGCCGAATTGCGTTATGGCATTGCCGTGATGCCCGAGGGCCGCAAGCGATCCACGTTGCATGCACGGTTGGAAAGCGATGTATTGCCACTGTTCAATGCGCGCCTGCTGGCGTTTGATCTGGACGCATCGCACGCATTCGCGACACTCGCATCGAAAGCCAGAGCCGCAGGACTCACACTCGGTCGCGCCGATGCCTACATCGCTGCAACGGCAGCCGCGCAAGGCCTGACCGTTGCCACTCGCGACACGGCACCGTTCGCGGCGATGGCGCTGGACGTCATTGACCCGTGGAGTTGATCCGGCGCGTGCGGTGATAAACCGCCGTTTCGCCCGCCCCTCCAACGTGCTGCTTTGAAAACAGCAGCCGAACGAGCCGACGCTGTCTTCGGCTCGTTCGCCGATTACCCGGCGGTTGCAGACATCAGCGGCCCTGGTCTTTGCCCAGTTTGGTAGCCAGTGCTCCCTTGAACGGCGCCGGATTGCTGGTCACCAGGCAGTTGTAGGGTTTGTCGCTGTTGAGAACCAGCACGGACGACTGCGGCCCCTTGAAATCCAGCCCGACCGAAAACAGCACATAGGTGTCGGGCAGCGCGCTCGGCCGAAACGCGCCGAAGGCATACTCCCCAGCCACGCCCAACGGCGCCAGCGGTATCGTCACCGTCAGCGGCTGTGTGGCCACAGGCGATGGCAGCGACGAGGACGCGGACATCATCTTGGATTGCACGTCGATGGAGTACTTGGTGGTGACCGCCACACCCAGATACTTGGATGTTGGTGCCGACACCTGCTTGCGACATGCCGCAATGTCTTCAGGCTTCTGATCCTGCTGGCCCGTCTGCAGCGTGGCAAAAACATGGGTCAGCGTGACCGTGTCCGTCTTGCTGACCGGTGCTGCAACAGCAGCGTCCATGCACAGCGCGGCCACGACGAATGAAAGGCCACAGGCCGCAAGCGCACCGCGATAGCTGGTTTTACGTTTCATTTCGATCACTCCTTGGTCTGTAATGCAAGGTGCCGGCAGCGGCCGTTGCGCGGCTGCCGCTTGCGCCTTGAATGGAATTCGCAACGGCACCTGTGCATAACGCCAAGCGGCAGATGATCGATTGCGTACGATGACGCCCTGCGTGTGTGTGGGAAGCACCACACCTACGCCACCAGCTGGCCACGCCGCTGGTGTGTTCATCCTTGAAGACCAAGGCCTCGCAAACCCGGCAAATCGTCTCAACAACCTCGTTGCGTGATGCAGTTTGGAATTCGGGAGCGAACACCGCGCTATCCATCGCTCACATCAAGCATCAGTCGAGGCAAAGCGACTATTTGAAGCGCTTAGGGACTTGCAACTTCCAGTAACGCCACTGAATTGTGGTCGTCTACTTGAAGAGGCGTGCATTGCAGGAATATCCCAATGCATGCATTTGGATGTGGCACAAAATAGATCGCCTGGGCAGCCCTGACGATCCAACTCAGCTATTCATCAACCATGGGAAGCTTGTAGTACGCTGGTATCGTCTGCACGGAAGGAGTATTGATGTACCAGCCTGCCTGGGAAGGCTCAAGACTTCGCGGGCATTCTATTCAAGTGATTGGTTGTATCAGGAGATCACCATGCCACGCATCGTGCTAAACGGGTGGGCCGCAACGCTCGCACTCACTGGGCTTGCGGTGCTCCCGCTTTCATCCTGCGCCAATGCAGATACTGCACGCACCGCTTCGACACAGGAAGACATCATGAAATCAGGAGCCAGCCCAATGCTTGAAGAGATTTATGCATCAAAAAAGCCCGTTCGATTCGAACAGGTCGACGTTAGCAGCATCGTTGCCAAGTACGTTCCTCTGGGAACAACAAAGTTGGTTGTGCTGGAGACGTTCAGCAAATCTCCAACGTCCAAGATTGTTGAAGACACCCCAGGTAGGGTGGTCGTCAGGGACAATAAGGGGCAGGCAATGCTTGATCCAGATGCACGTTCCGTCGTGATGACTTTTTCTTTGGATACCGACGGCAAGGTGACACACGTCGACGCCGTCCACATCAAGAATCAGTAAGCCAACGGAGACTGTCATGGACGAGAAGATTGAAGTTGGATATCGGAACATCGGGTCTGCGCTGGGCAAGGAATACCACCACAAATTCCTTCTCTACACAGATAAAGAGGGCAAGCAGCACACCATCAGCGGCTGGACCGGCGATGAGCAACCTGGATTGCCGTATGGCCGCATGCACGTCGAGACTAACCTGCCCTACAACCGGGCCAACCCCGATCATCGCGACAACCCGAATGCGGTTGGACAAAAGCAGTATCGCGAAGAGATCACACACGGTGCGGACTTGTCGGGAACCTGGGCACGCATGGTCGCCAATGCCAAGAGCAAGGATGACAAGTATCCCTACGATCCCCAGTTGCAAAACTCCAACACACTGGCCGATAGCGTACTGCGGGATGTACGCCTTCCGGAACCAAAGAACGATGGCGTTTTCGGCCACTGGGCGCCTGCATCGGGACGACAGCTCGACGAATCGATCCAGCCGTCGGTGCCAGGATTAGGTAACTCAGGGCGTACCTTCAGCACAGGCGGAGCACCACTCGATCCGCATCAGGAAGCGCGGCTACGCGATGACCCATTGTTCAAGCAAGCCTTGGCGGGGCTCGATAAGCTCGGCCCGGATGCAGGCGTCTACACCAATCAGCAAGAAAAGGAACGTATTGCCGGTGCCCTGGCGGTCCAGGCCAAACTCAATCGCCCGCCGCTGCCCGAGATTCAGGACGTTATTCCCAATCACACAAACGGCAATATTTTCGCGACGTACAAAAATCCAGGAAATGACATGGATGTATTACGCACGCACGTGGATAAGGCCGAAGCCGTCAAGCAGCCATTGGCCGAGAACCTGCAGAAACTCGAAGTTGCCAATAAACAGGCCGTGCAGGCGTCTACGCAGGAGGCATCACGCACGGTGGACCAACCAAGTCATGGTGCACTTGGAATGCGGTGAACAGCAATTGGGAATACAGTCGTATCGTCTTGCTCCCGCAGCAAGCCTTCCGCATTGCTGACTGCGCGGACATAGGCGCCGATGTCGAATGTTTGATCGATTGGGACGCGCATGGCAGTGATCGAATCTAAAGCCGGCTTTAGATTGTTCCGGCAGTGAACAGGAACAAGCGGAACCTAGAAAAGATATTAGATTGGCTGCCTGTCAGACATTTACCTGGTTGGAACTGACGCGGGCTTTCGTTTTAGTTACTTGGGGCTGGCGAGGCTGACCCAGCTTCACGCTATGGCTTGCGCTGCTCGTGATACCGGGTGGAGCCGGGGTCGGGTCCGGTTGAGGAGGTGATCCCTGGACAGGCAGATCGGATACGGTGACCAGACCTCGCGATGGCGGCGCACGGTCGGCCGGGAACTGGCTACAGTCTGCGCGGGGCCGTGTGCACCCCACTCATCCACCTGGCACCAAAGGATCTGCATGTTCCTGCATCGTCTTGCCCCCCGCCTGGGCCTGGCCGTTGGCCTGCTGTGCGCCTGCGCCGCGCAGGCCGCCGCACCGGCAGCGGCCCATCGCCTGCTGCGCGTCACGCTGGACGGGGCCAGCGACCGGCCCGTGTCCGGCCGCCTGCTGGTGTTCGCCACCTTGGCCAAGGACGCGCAGGCGCAGGCCAAGGACGGCAAGGTGGAGCAGGTGAGCGTGAACCCGCTCCAGCCTACCGCCGTGGCCGTGGCAGCGCAGGAGGTGACCGCGCTCGCACCCGGTGCCAGCGTACAGATCGACCTGGACAACACCGCCTTCCCCAGCGGGTTTTCCGCGCTGCCGGCCGGCGCCTATCTGTTCCAGGCCGTGCTGGACCCGGACCACAGCTACGGCTATAGCGGCCGCAATGGCGGCGACCTGCTGAGCGCCGTCACGCCGGTGACGTTGGGCAAGGGCACCCCGCTGCCCGCACTGACGCTCGGCACCCGGGTGCCCGCCTCGGACGACCCGTGGCAGGTGTCGCCACGCGCACCGCAGGCCGTGCGCGATGCCGTGCCCGAGGCGAAACTGCACAGTGCCGATGCCTCGCTGGTGAGCCCGTCGCTGAGTGCCTTCTGGGGCCGGCCGATCTCCATCCGCGCCCGCGTGCTGACCCCGCCCGGCTACGACGCCAAGGCCGCCGCCCGCTATCCCACCGTGTATGTCACCCATGGATTTGGCAGCGGCTACAACCAGTTTGCCGGCAGCATCGCCGTCACCTGGAGCGCGATGGCGGCCGGGCAGATGCCGCCGATGATCTGGGTGTTCCTGGACCAGTCCACGCCCACCGGCACCCATGAGTTCGCCGACTCGGTCAACAACGGCCCCTGGGGCACCGCACTGACCGAAGAGCTGATTCCCGCGCTGGAACGCCAGTACAAGATGGACGGCAATGCCAACGGCCGGTTTCTGAACGGGCATTCGTCCGGCGGCTGGGCCACGCTGTGGCTGCAGACGCGCTACCCCAAGCTGTTCGGCGGCACCTGGTCCACCGCGCCCGATCCCAGCGACTTCCACGACTTCAGCGGGCCGGACCTGTACGCGCCCAATGCCAACATGTACCGGCGTGCCGACGGCAGCCAGATGCCACTGATCCGCGACCAGGGCAAGGTGGTGGCCGACGTGGAAACCTTTGCCCGGCTGGAGCGCGTGCTCGGCCCGTACGGCGGCCAGCTCACCTCGTTCGAGTGGGTGTTCTCCCCGCGCGGGCCCGACGGCCGCCCGCTGCCGATGTTCGACCGCAACACCGGCACCGTGGACCCGGCCGTGGTGGCCTACTGGCGCACGCATTACGACATTGCCGCGCGTGTGGCGGCGCAGTGGCCCACGCTCAAGCCGGACCTGGACGGCAAGATCCACCTGATCGTCGGCACCGCCGACACGTTCTACCTGGATGGCGCCGCGCGCAAGTTCCAGGCGGTGCTGGACGGCCTGGGCGCCAAGAGCGACTTCCGCTACCTGGAAGGCCGCAGCCACTTCGACCTGTACAAGGAGGGCGAGGACAGCAGCGCCCTGATCAAGAAGATTGCCTGGGAGATGTACGCCGTGGCGCGACCGAAGCAGTAAGCGCGTCGATGCACGGCCGGGGCTGTCGACCGGCGTGCCGGCCACCGGCGTGGCGGGCGACGCTCCCGATCCTCAGGCCGAGCGCTTGGACAACTCCCACTCCAGCTGCTGCCGGAGCACCAGCAACAGCACCTGCAGGCCGCCGCCGCGCACCAGCGCGGCCGGTGTCTGCCCGTCCAGGGCGTTCATGGGCTTGCGGAACCAGCCGATCAGCGCCTCGTTGTTGCCGCCGTTCAAGGCCCAGGCGTGGCAGACGATCTCGCCCAGGTTTTCGATACCGCTGCTGCCCAGCAGCTTGAGGTGCTCCGGCGTGAAGGCGAACAGCGTCAGCACCAGCTCGGCATCGGCCGCCTTGCCATAGTCGGCCTCCATCCGCTGGCTGTGCGCGGTGCTGTAGATCAACGCCTGCGCGCGGAAATCTTCGGCACGCCGCATACCGGTGAGCAGTGATGCGATGAGGTCGGCGCGTTCCATGGGCAGTCCAGCGGTGTGATAGCGGGCACGCTATCGGCCTTGCCGCCGCCGCTCAATCGGGAGACTCCTGACAGCGGAGACGGGCATCGGCGGCCGTTGCATTCCGTGCCGGCCGGCGTGGGCAGCGCTGGCGGCCCGGCAGCGGCGTTGGCGGCCGATTGCGGCGTGCGCGCACCGGCCGGAAGCCACGCAGGCCATTGGCCGTGCTTAACGTCCACGTTGCTAGCATCCGGGCGCGTCACTGGCAGCAGCCCGCACCTGCAGGGCTGCAGTACTGGAGTGTCACCTCATGAGGAGTTGTCAGATGCCCTGGAAACCCGCTCTCGCCGCGCTTGCCCTGTCCACCGCCGCGCTGCCGGCGCTGGCCCAACCCGACCGCCAGGTGGTCGAGGACATGCTCACCCGCTCGGCCAATGTCTGCCCCGGCCACAGCACCGACCGCACCGGCCCCACCGTCAGGGCCGTGCCCGTGGGCGCGCTGCGGGTGATGCTGGAACGCGGCCTGGTCATGTGCCCGGACCGCCGCCTGGATGCCGCCGCGCCAGCAGTGTTCTACGGCCGCCTGGGCGTGTTCGCCTGGAACCCGGAAGTGCCCGCAAGCTCGGCCGTGATCGTCAAGCAGATCGGCACCATGACCCGCAGCGAGGACTACCCCGTCGAGACCCTGGTGTGGGACGCCAAGGGCACCGCGCTCAAGCAGCAGACCGTGCCGATGTTCGAGCCCAGGCCGGGCGCGGCGGTGTTGTACAAGGTGCGCTAAGTCCAAGGCTCACGAAAGCACTCAGTTCCCGGGCTGCAACGGCTGCATCCTTTCATTCCATCGCTTGCAGCCGCGGCTCGTCCACAAGGACGCCCGCCGGCTGCCGTACCTGACATCGCGCCAGGTGCGGCAGCCGGCGATCTGCAGGAAAGCCGGCCGTGGGCATGGACCGTATTGTCGGCGCATGCGGCACGCCGTTCCATCCACTGCCTATACTCGACTTCGGCACGCAGCATAGGAGGATGCATGAGACACCCACTGGCCCTGGCGGGCCTCGCATGCATCGCATTGGGCCTCGCCGTTCCCGGCTGCAGCGCAACACAAACAGGCGCTAACACCATGACCAACGAACAGGGATGCGTCCGGCAACGTGGCGGTCCGCAAGACCCCGGCACCAGCCCGCCACCGGTCATGGAGGCGTGTCTGGGCCCGTACAAATTACAGATTCCCGCCAACTACTTCGACGACCAGATGGGACCGAACTTCGATGGCAGCTTCGGGCTGTATCTGGAGTACCCGGAGTTGAACGCGTTTGCTCCTGGCGAGCGGGCCCACCTGAAGCTGGACGTGGCCACCCGCACCGTCAACATCGGCTACCGCTACCTTGACCGGATCGACCCCGATGCATTCCTGCGCCGGCAGTACACGCCGGACGGCGCAGCGCAGGACACCCCGGAGGCGGATATCAACACGCGCATCAAGGGAGCAGAAAGAGACGGGCTCACGCCTTACTACGCCAACATCGCTGCGTACCGCGAGCACTACCTGGCGCAAGGGCTGAAACCGTCCAATTCCATCATGGACGCAAGCTACTACAAGGATTGGTATGTCAGCCGCGACGCACAGGGAAACATCGACACCATCATCAAGTGCACGTCCCGCGAGGTGGAGCAGTCGGGCGTGGAGGTCCGCGAGGGCAAGCTAGTGCGCAGCAAGGAGCGCGAACTTCCCCGCTGCGAGCACATCTTCGTCATTCCGGAACTGAAGGTCGCAGTGGAGATCGACTATGTGCGCGTTGCGTTGAAGGACTGGAAGAAGATCCAGGACCGCGCACGCAGCGCACTGAAAGACTTCATGCCGGCCCGCACCGGCACCTGAGTGCTTTCTAACGACAAGGAGGTGATGCATGCCAGGACTGACACAAGACGATCTTCGGATTCTTTCTGCCTATGCGCGGCAGGAAAACCGCGAGCTGTATTGGAACTACCTCGCCCACAAGGACGGCAACGATGGCTACGGCTTGCTTGCCTTGGGTGTGGTGCGCAACGACAACGCTCCCGGAGCGACCGCAAACATCTTCGCCGACAACCGCGCACGCGATGGCGGCATCAGGATGAGCGAGCGCGAATGGAACCAGTTTGGTGTCAGCCTCATGCGGCGCGATCTGGACGAACGCCGGGGCCAACTGAATGCCGGGCACCCGGACCTGGCGCTCAATCTCCCGGTCCGGGACGTGCAGGACGTGCATGACCGTACCTTCCAAGCCCACCAGATCGATCCCAATGCCTGGACGCCACGCGAGTTTCTGCAAGCCGCACGGCGCCATGGCGGTGAAGGTGAGGCAGAACAGGCCTGGACGATGATGCTGGACAACACGGCCCTTGGCTTGTCGCGCATGCGCTCGACCAGCTGGGACACCATGCACACCTACAACGACCAGGAGCTGGATGCGGCGGCATACATGGGCCGCATGGCTGGGGCAAGGACATTGGCGACCCAGGCACTGACCAATACGGATCCAGACCGGATTGGGGCGGTCAGTTCTTATGCGCTATACGACGCGCGCTCAAAACAATGGACCCAGGTGACCACAACCGGGGAGGTGCCCACATCTCAACCCATCCGAGATGCCCACCAACTGCAGGAGCTCAACGACACGCGCCAACTCAGGTTGAATCGGCAGGAGCTGAGGCGCGAGTTCCATCCCGATGACCCGTACCGGAACCTGCCGATCGTCCGCAGCCCTTACCTGTTGTCCGACAACACGCCGTCCAATGCGCAGGAGCAGGCAACGCAAGTGGCGGCCGCCGCATCCGTTGCCACGCCCGATCAACCCGGTCACCCACGATTCGCGTTGCATCAGCAATGCAGCGCAGGCGTCGATGCACTGGACCGCCAACTCGGGCGCCAACCTGACCAGCGCAGCGCATGCATGACCGCCAGCCTGACCACCCTGGCGGCAGCCAATGGACTCGACCGTGTGGACCATGTGTTGCTGAGTAAGGCCGGGAGCGAGGCGCAGGCAGGCCAACATGTGTTCGTCGTCCAGGGCGATCCAGGCAACCCGGCGCATCTGCGCGCGCATATGCCAACGGATCAAGCGGTCACGACGCCAGTGGAAACCTCGTTCCGCGAACTGGCGCAGGTCGATCAGCGCCAACAGTTGCAGCAGCACAACGCGCAGACGCTGACGCAACAACAAGAGGCACCAACGCACGGTGCGCGCACGCTCGGCATTTGATGCCGGTCGTTGAAATGGATCACCGTAGCGAGCAAACGCACATGAGCGACAACGCCGATTTGGAAAAGCGACTCTTTGCCGCAGCGCTTTACGAGCTGCGACTGCTTCTATCCAGCTACGTCGACCCCAACGATCAAAGCGCATTGGGAAGCGCCGCGTGGATTGCGTACCGACTGCATAACCAGGCACTTGCCACGCTCGCAGGGCAACCGTTCGATGTAGAAAGCGCGCTGGATGGACTACAGAAACTGGAGCCAGCGCTTGGCAAAGAGCGCATGGAGCAGTTCCGCTGCGCGGTCTTCAATGAGATCTAATGCTGCGGCGACTGCTGGGTAGACGCTGGCGGATTAGCGATCGCGTCGAAATGCTTTAAGCCCTGCTGGGGATTCGCTCGTGCCGGCGCATGGCATTGGCGATTGCGCTCCCCGCCATGTGAATCAGCAACGGCACCGCCCAACTGGCCCATAGCAATACCGCGATCGTATCGGGCGATGGAGCCACCCCGGCCCCGACCGCAGCGTAGAGCACCACGCGGAACACCACAGGCGCCAGGGTCACCAGGTACGCCCGCACCATCCAGCGCCGGTGCCGGCCAACCTGCCCGCGGCGGATGGCCACCAGGCCGGCGGAGGCCACCACCAGCCACGCCGCTTCCGTCGCCGCGAAGGCCACGCGGATGACCATCGGCGCTGGCGAGGTGGCAATCAACCCGGTGGCGCCCACCATCGCCACCAGCATGCCGGCGAAGTAGGCACGCCCAACCCAGCGGTGCACCCATGCGTGCCTGCGCCAGCGTTGCGTGACGAACTGCAGCGTGCCCAGTGCAATGCCGGCGGCGCCGCCACCCAGATGGCACCACAGCCAGCCGCGCCGGGTCAGGAACATGGCATATGCCGGCGACTCCAGCGCGGCGTACTTCAGGTACACGTGACGCACAAACTCGGCCGCGAACGCGGCCAGCGCAAGCCACAGCAGCGCCCGTGCCACACGGGCGACCGGCCCGCCACCAGCAACCGCAACACCGTCGCGCATTGGATCGACCCGCATGCCCCGCTCCTTCGGCCAGCCGGCTCTCGGTAGCAGCACGCTAGCATGGACACGCAGCAGAAGCGCTAGGGGGCGGTGCGCGAGCAAGGCTCACACGTGGCGCGGCACGCCGTGCGACGCCGGGATCGAATCGTTCCCGCCGAGCCGCTGTTCGTGGATCTCGTCAACGATCCCGCGCACGGCGCGGGCGGCGTTGAAAATGCTCTCGCCCAATACCGACAGGCTGGTAGCGTCCAGCGGCTTGCCGCTGCACACCGCCACCATGTCGCTCTGCGCGGTGATCGTGCGCAAGAGCGTGTGGAACTGGTCGATCTGCTCGACTGTGACGCCGAAGGTGAAGTGTTCTTCTTGCGTTTGCAGCGTGGCCTCTGGCGTAGGTGCCTTGAGGGTTTTCGAAGTCGTCATGGCATCCGTCCTCGACGTGAGCGGACGAGATATCCGCCCTTCAAATTTATCCCTTTTTCAGATATTTGAAAAGGGGATATAGCTTCAGTGCGGCCTTTCAACGTCGCCGCCATGCCAATCAAGTCGATCCACAAAGACGATTACGACGTCCTGCTGCAGCAACTGCGCGAACTTCGCCTTTCCGCGGGCCTAACACAGGCGGCCCTGAGCACTGCGCTGGAGCGCCCGCAGTCGTATGTAAGTGACGTTGAGCGTGGCAGTCGCCGGATGGATCTTCTCCAGTTGCGGGACTTCTGCAATGCCTGCGGAACTTCACTGACCAAGTTCGTTACCGAGTTCGAGAAGGAACTGAAGTAGTCCACCGGGGCAGTGCGTGGTGCTTCGTTCCTAATTGTTCAGCCCGACCGTCGCTGTAAAACTCCGCAGCTCGCCGGTGATCGGGTCATCGAATGCCAACGTGTGCGCGAACAATTGCAGCGGCCGTTCCGGGTCATCGGGCCGCTGGTCTTCCAGCTCTGGATAGAAGCGGTCATGCAGGATCGGTGCGCCCAGCGCGGCCATATGCACGCGCAACTGGTGCTTGCGCCCGGTGACCGGCTCCAGCCGGTACGCCCACGTGTCCGCACCGCGCGCGACCACATCGATCACCGTCTCGCTGTTCGGCTCACCCACGCCCTCGCGCATGCGAAAGAACGGCTCACCCGGCTCCAGCCGGCTGCGATGCACATACGGAAACGTCAGCCCCGGCAGCGGCGGTGCCACTGCCAGGTAGTGCTTGCGGATGCGTCGCTCACGAAACAGCGCCTGGTAGATTCCGCGCGTGGCCGGGTTGGCAGAGAACAACACCAGCCCGGCGGTGTCGCGATCAATGCGGTGCAGCGGCACCAATGCGGGATTATCGAAGCGCCGCACCAACCGCGTCAGCAGCGTCTCGCGCACATACGCTCCAGCTGGCACCACGGGCAGGAAATGCGGCTTGCAGGCCACCACCAGGTGCGCGTCCGCATGCACCACCATCTCGGCAAATGGAATGACCGGCTCGTCCACTACCTCGCGGAAGTAAAAAATCTCGGCACCCAGGCGATACGGCGCAGAGGCATCAAGCGCGCTGCCTTCGACATCCAGCACACGCCCACGCGCGAAGCGGTCCTGCCAGATGGCGGCATCCACCCCCGGAAAGCACGCGCATAACGCCTCCAACACCGTGGACCAGGGGCCGGACGGGAGCTGGAACTGGCTGGCGGGAAGGCCATCAAGCATCGGGCGTGCTGGAAGCATGACCACAACAAGGCGCACTCACACGAAGAGGGATGGAATCGTACCCTGGCCGCGTTTTCCGTTCTCTCCTGATTTCTGCAAAGGTGAACAGACAAGCCCCAACCGCAACGAGTGACTGTCAGGCGATACGCATAACGCCACGTTAGGCAATGCCGCAGCTCCATACCAAGTAGATGGGGATGCGCTGTTGCTTCAGACACCAACCGGTCTTGGGCGTGCGAAAGACATTTCGGTTCTTCAGTAGTGACTTCGGTTCTTCAGTAGTGACTTTTGCCAACAGCCTACCTACGATTTTTGTACCGTAAGCGAATTGAAAACTGCTGTTTGCAGTAAAGTCGCTGTGCCCTACGCCCGACTCGCCGATAGCGAAGATCAAGGAAGCGTTCAATGACAGCCCAAAGACAACTTAACAAGAAGATCATGCGTTGCATGTCACTTACCGTGATCGCGCTGAGTGCAGCATGCTCGAATGCTTCGCCACCGGCTGGTGCGACGGTCGGTAACTTTGCAAACAAGTGGGCATACGCCACCGCCTGCGGTTCTGGCCACTTTCTGAGCGTTGACCTCAATCAGCAGAAGAGCCATGTCACGGGAGATTGGAGCGAAGGAACCAACGCGCGTGGAGGTGGCGGAAAATTGGAAGGGGATGTGCGTAGCGGAAAGCTCTACGTTCGCTACTGCAGCGATGATGGCGAGGCAGGCTATGAGGCATGCCCCAACTTCTCGGGGGAGGAAGATTACTTCGTTCTTGAAAAGGGGGCCTTGGTTCGCTACCAGAAGTTCGGCAATACATATAAGCGAGATGTCGCCCTGCACCCTGATATCAAGGGCAAGCAAATTCCATCCGAAACCTGTGCGGACACCGAGAGCGACTCATGAGCAGGCTGACAGATCAGGAATTGCGGGCCACGCTGTACTTTGCTGTCGGCGTTTCGTCCGAAAGCGGATATGCCGCTTATCAATTGGAAGTCGCTGGCGACAATCTCAGGACACCGTTGCTGGCGCCGGCCGACAACAGTGGCTACACGATCGGCACCATCCAAACCGATTTGGGGCAACACCGTCACCCAAGGCTCCCGCCCAAGTTCCGACGAGCTGGCATGGATACCATCCCGAATTAGCTGGGGTCTAGGTAAATTTGCACAGAAAGTCTTCATCTAGCGGAGCTTTAGTGCGCTGAATTTTATACTTGCCTTCGGGGCAAGTAACTTGAGTGCCTCCAGAACTGTTTCCTTGTCCTCGCGAGAAATTAAAGGACCAAGCGTGACAGTCATCTTTTCGAATGCACCCAAAGATAGCGGAATATCAATATGACCAACCTTTGCTGGGGGAAAAGGCACAACTCCTCTACTCTCAATAGAATCTAAAAGTTCGGATTCATAGGCTGAGGGCGACTCCACATATGTCTTTTCGGGTCCAGCAACTGCCATCAGTACATATCGATATTCTTCTTGGTCGGCCCATGCCGACGCTTTGATACAGGCGACATTAGATGCGGATCCATAAATTGTCGTTTTCCCATTGTCGCTAATACAATACTTAGCAGCTTCGAGTTCCACGTTGTCGACATAGGTGACAGCACAGCCAAACTCTCTCCTAGTCCCCGAACCATCTGGAATCAATATATATCCATTTCCGAACATTGATGAAGATGGATAAGGCGCATCAACACCATCAACTCTGACTCCTACTGAACGTACATCTTCCAAATGATCTTCGCCAGGATCGCCAGCCACCTCTCGGCGTATTAGTACGCTTACATTCTCCCATTCAAAAGGCGACTCGTGAAAGCTAATTCTCACCCCACGACTGGCATCCCCATAACGATGCCATTGCCCAGATTGTTCGTTGCCCTGTAGTGTCCATGAGCTAACGTAAAAATATCGCGCATCTATGTGCTGATTTTTAACCGGAACTTCTGAAGCATCGTCAAGGAGATCCGCTCGCGTGAAGCGAATAGTCCTTGTACCTAGTATCAAAGGAAGTGTAGATGCTCTTGTGTAATGGTGGATTTCCATACAGACCTAGTTATATGCTCATCGCTACTACCGAGAAGAATACCTTGAATAGACTCGTAAGTCGCCTCTCTAGTCGATAACGCGATCAGACTCACTCATTTTTGACATGCACGGTCCTATTACTACCTCAAGATTGCCTTGGTCAGGCACTCTCTTACTCATATATCGCATTGCTGGAATTTGAGTCGGGCCTTTTCAGACTGAACGGGGTCAAGTTTACTTCGATCTATTCGCAGTGGTGACATCTGCACAATCCACTGCAAAATCCACCACTACGACGACGGCACGGCCACTTCAGCTGACCCAAAGCACCAGCCCGTTGGCGATCTCCCATCCATTACCTGCACGGCTCAGAAGATATAGCGTGCCCGTGCCGCATAGTCCATCGCAGCGTTGTTCGGCATACACCAATGCATGGGAGCCTCCATCGATGAGAACTGGGACGCTTAGTTGTAAGTACCCGGCCGTCCCCGGGAACGCCTTGTAGAAGGCCGCCCAGTTAACGTCCATAAGCAGGGCGTCGACGGTGGCGGTTGGCGCTCCTCGCACGTAATCGCTGTCAGGTAGCCGTACCGTCACTTGGCTAGCATTCGCCAAGATCAGTGCTTCTCGCGCCTGCTTCGATACAAATGCATCGACAGCAGAACTTGAGAGCAGCTCTTGGTCCAGACTTGAGGCGCACACCTGCTGCGCTCTGGCACCTGAACACGTTTGCGTGGATCTATCGAGCAGTACCACCGGTTTACGTTTTGTAGCCGCATGGGCGTCTCCATCCTTCGGCAGGAACGGTAAGCCGGGATATGGCTGATCTGCGATCGCTGTCCAGATAAGGATCACGTCCTGCGGCGATGGAGCCACGGGATGTAGCTGTGGTGCGCGCTTTTCAACCATTACCAGAAGGTATTAGGTGAGTGGCTTTGCCGACAGCGCTACCGCGAAAAGAAGTGTCATGAGCACACACTTTCGTAAGATGCGATGCCAATTCATGCGCTCTGGCGATGTGCTATCTCTTGGATCTGGAGTCATCGGGTTGGAGTCATTGAAGGGGAATCGTTTCAGGGTATCTTGGTGCTCGTGTCTACTTCGATCGCCCCATTGCGCAAACAAAGAGGACATCAGCTCTTCGTGCTTTGCGAACCAGATGCGGCGGCTGTCCTGCGACGTGTTGCGGTTGCGCACTTCATAGTCACGGGCAATCTCAGAAACAACGCTTGAGGTCAACCAGTAAAGTATTTCGTCGATGTCGGAGGTTGTGCGACGCTGGAACTCCATGCCGCGCTCGACAACAACGTAATGATAGAGACCTTCTCGAAACTCCACATGGGCTGCCCCGTCAGGCTGTGGCACGGTGAAGAGGTTTCTGTTACTGCCGATTGATAAACAAATGGCTTTGAACCTGGCACGTAGCGCTGCTAACGGCTCGGAATCGTGCGGCGGCAGTAGAGAGATCACTTGGCGCTCTTCGTAGGGACCATAATCAAAAAAACAGGGTGGCTTGTGATGGCTCAGCGTACGTCACTAGATGGTTGCGGCACATACAATTTCTCGGCTCGGGCCAGCGGCGGGGGCAGTATCGTTCTTGTTACATGATTAGACCCGGCGAAACCTAGCTTAGTCATGAGTTGTGGTGCGGCTAGGCTGTTAAATAGAAGTCCTGGTTCTTGACTTCCCATACATCCCCCACCCGCCATCCTCGCCGCAGACTCAACTGGAGAACACACGATGATGAAGTGGATGGGCACCGCGCTGGCCGCGGCACTGCTGGTGAGCGGTTGCGCCAAGGTGGAGGGCGAGAAGTTCGTCGGCCACTGGGTCAACGTGCAGACGCAGGAAGAGACGATGGACATCGAGCGCAATGGCGAGACCTTCATGGTCCGCAGCACCACGCCGAAGTTCTTCAGCCGCACCCCCAAGACCGAGAGCTACCCGGCGGTCTACAAGGACGGGGCGCTGCAGGTGACCAACGATGGCGAGACGGTGAACTTCGCCATCGACGCGACCAACGGCCACCTCAACACCGGCGGCGAGCAGTACCAGCGCGTGCCGGCCAAGTAAGCCCGACGCTGCCGCCGGCGCCCGCGTGTGGACCTTGCCGGTCGCACGCGGGCGTTTGCGTTTGTGGCCCTGCCGGGCGCGCCGGGGGGCTGCTGGCGCTTGCTGCGTTGAGCAAACGCCGGGCCGGACGCACCGCCCGTCGCCCGGCCTTGCGCTGCCGCTGCCCTTCCACCCCGCGCAAGCCGTACAGTGCGCAGGCACGCCAGGGTCATGGCGCTGCCCGACCGATCAATCCAGCAACTACGAGGGTGTCATGAGCAAGGGGATGGACCAGAAGAAGAGCCAGAAGAAAGAGCCGACCAAGACGCTGAAGGAAAAGCGCGCGGCCAAGCAGGAAAAGAAGGGCAAGTAAGCCGCCCGGCCTGCCAGACGGCAGACGAGGTCAGGCGCAGGCCTGGCCTCGCGTTTTTTTAGGCGTGGCGCGTGGCGCTGAGCGTTGGCCTGTGAACCCGGCCTGTCAGATTCTCTCAATCGCTACTGACATGGCCTGCGTAGCGCCCCAACGCGCTGTTGACCGAACAACGGGCCGGCCAGACCGGCTGTGCTAATGTGGGTTTGTGCGGAATTCGGAGCGTGTCATGAGCCGTTTGACCATCGACCTAAGCGATCAGCAGCACCAGAGCCTGAAGGCGCTGGCGGCTTTGCAAGGCAAGACCATCAAGCAATACGCCCTTGAACGCCTGTTCCCTGGCGATATAAACGCTGATCAGGCATGGCATGAGTTGAAAAGCCTGCTTGGGGGACGTGTCGAGGAAGGCCTTGCCGGCAAGGTGTCTACCAAGAGCATCAGCACCATCCTGGATGAAGAATTGGCCGAGGGCCGTCGCGGCTGATGCACGGCTACGTCCTCACCGACGCAGCCGAAGCCGATCTGCGCGGGATCATCCGCTACACCTCGGCACGCTGGGGCCAGCCGCAGGCTCGCCGATACATCGCAGACCTGGAACAGGGCATTGCCCATCTCGCAGCAGGGGAATGCACTTTCAAGGATCTGAGTGCGCTGTACCCTGCGTTGCGCATGTCGCATTGCATGCACCATTACATCTTCTGCCTGCCGCGTGAGCAGGCTCCATCGCTGATCGTGGCGATCCTGCATGAGCGCATGGATCTGATGGTGCGTTTGGCCGGCAGGTTATAGCGCACGATCCACGTAGCGGTGGTGTGGCTCTCGACTCAAGCCGCCAGCCGCTTGATCCGCGATGGCAGATCGCCCAGCGCGCGGTGCGCCTGTTCCAGCTCGTAATCGGCCTGCAGGCCCAGCCAGAACCGCTCGGTCGTGCCCAGCGCTGCAGCCAGGCGCACGGCGGTGTCGGCGGTGATACCACGCTTGCCCAGCACGATCTCGTTGATGCGGCGCGGCGGTGCATCGGTAGCCCGCGCCAGTGCGTTCTGGCTGATGCCCATCGGCTCGAGGAACTCCTCAAGCAGGATTTCGCCTGGGTGGATGTTGGGTAGGACTGTCATGGACAGATGCCTCGTGCTCAGTGGTAATCGACAATTTCGACCTCGGCGACATCGCCCTCCATCATCGCAGACCTATCGAGGTGTGATCTCGATGCTGTTGGATGTAGCAGTCTTCAGAGACGTCATATCGGCTGAGGTGCTTTTACTTTTTGATTCCGATTGCTCTCGATAACGCACAAACGGATAGACCGCCACCGAATACGTGCGTCCAGGCATGATCTGGTAGCTCCGTGACAGATTGATCGTCCTGACGATTGACTGCCCGGGCTTCAAGACAAGAGGTTGCATGGAACCGCGGACGTTATGCACGTAGATGCCGCGATAGTCGACGGTGCTGCCATCCTCTTGCAGGACCTTGAACAGATTGGTCTGCAATCTCCCACCTTTATCCACGTCTGGAACATACGAGGCAGGTAGCTCGATGGGCCGGTCACCTGTGTTGTTCATCGTGACTGAGACGGATGCTCCAGCTATCGCTACATACGCTGTCTGCATGTTCTGGAGATTGATGTCCAGCCTCCCAGCCGCAGTAGCGGCGAAGCAGGTAGTCAGCACAACCGTCCCGAGAATCCATACTGCTTTCATCATCTCCTCCCTAGCGCAAACACATCCTTGTCATGCGTTCTTACATCATCTCCGGACTTGGGAGCTATCAAACAACGAGCCCTGGACGGATGGAACCACCTTGGCAGGCGACTCCCGGGCAGACGGCAATGGCGACTCATCCTCGGCGCGATCTTTCAATTCAACGTGCACGCTTGCCGTAGGCGGCAGTTATCCGAAAATTTCGAATAACTGCCTCTGGAGGCAACTCGTTGTCGGCAAACACCCTGCTATCCAGGTATTCACGGTGATGGTGATGGGCGAACGTGCCGCTTTGCCGTAAGTGATCCTGCCATTGCGCCGGATCGCATCCATCAGAACAACGACCCCTGCACGGGCATGACAGTGGATGGTTCTGCTGCTTGCGTAGCGGGTGCCGCCTGCTGCTGCGCACCCAACCGCCATGCCAGGCCCGAGATGCGTGCGGCGTGCCGGGCGAGTGCGCTGCGGATGACCGCTTCGCTGCCGGCCAGGTGCAGGGCGCGGCGGGCGCGGGTGATGCCGGTGTAGAGCAGTTCGCGGCTGAGCACGCGGGCGTCGCGGGTGGGCAGTTGCAGCCAGACGGTGTCGAACTCGCTGCCCTGGGCCTTGTGCACGGTCATGGCGAAGGCGCTTTCGTGCGCGGGCAGTGCGGCGGGGTGGAAGCCACGCACCTGGCCGTCGCCGTCGCCTTCGAACCAGGCGACCAACGGGCCCTGGGCACGGCTGTCGGTGCCTGGGGCGTGGCGGTTGGCGGCGGACTGGCCTGGCCCTGAAGGCGGGCCTTCGTCGCTGCGCCCCGAAAAGGGACTCGCATCGCTGCGCAGGCAGATGCCGACATCGCCATTGAACAGGCCGTGGCGGTAGCTGTTTTCGGTGATCAGCAGCAGGCGGCCCTGGAACCAGGGCGAGGCGCTGCCGAGGCGGCGGGCGCCGGAGCCGGTTTCGGCCAGCAGTTGTTCGATACGGGCGTTGAGGCCGCGTGCGCCCTGCGGGCCGGCGCGCACGGCGGTGAGCAGGCGCAGGCGCGCGGCATCGCGCAGGGCGGCGGCCGGGTCGTGCGCGTCGGCCAGCGCGCGCCAGTGCGCGAGCAGTGCGTCGCGGCCCAGGGTGAGCGGGTCTTCGCCGTCTTCGTGGAAGTGCACGCCGGCCAGCTCGCCGCTGCGCAGCAGCGCCAGGGCGGTGTCGGCGTCGCCGGCGCGCACGGCGTCGGCCAACGGGGCCAGTGCGAAGTCGTGCGCCTGGCGGTAGCCGCGCAGCAGGTGCACGCGGTGGCCGGCCAGGCCGCCGCTGTGGGTGGCGGCGAGCGTGGTGTCAGCGGGCGCGTTGCCGAGCAGCGGTTGCAGCGCCTGTGCATCCTGCGGCTGCAGGGTGTCGCCGGGGCCGGCGGCCTGGAGGATGGCGGCGAGCACGTCGCCGGCTTCCACCGAGGGCAGCTGGTCGGCATCGCCGAGCAGGATCAGCTGGGTGCCGTCGGCCACGGCTTCCACCAGCTTGCACATCAGCGGCAGGTCGACCATGGAGGCTTCGTCGACCACGATCAGGTCGAACGGCAGCGGGTTGTCCGCGTTATGGCGAAAGTTCGGGGAATCGGGAATGACACCGAGCAGGCGGTGGAGGGTGCTGGCGCCGGTGGGGAGGAGGGAGTTCCAGGTGGACGGCTGGCCCTCACCCGCCCTTCGGGCACCCTCTCCCGCAGGCGGGAGAGGGGAAGCGACGGGGTTTGCCGGCTCTGTCGCTTGATGGGGAGGGGAAGCAGCGGGGTTTGCTGGCTCTGTCGCTTGATGGAGAGGGGAAACGGCGGGGTTTGCTGGCTCTGTCGCTTGATGGGGAGGGGAAGCGACAGGGTGCGGTGACGGCTTCGCTTGCCCGGGCGCGGCTGCAGCGGAGGTGGGTGCGAGCTGGATGCCGTCGGCGATGGCGCGGGCGACCGCAAGGCGCAGGCTCTCGGCCATGCGCTCGGCGGCGCGGCCGGTGGGCGCGGCCAGGGCGATGCGCGGTGCCGGGGTGTTGGATGCGTGTGCCTGGGCGATGCGCAGCAGCAGCAGGCGGGCGATGGTGGTGGTCTTGCCGGTGCCGGGGCCGCCGGTGACCAGCAGCAGGGTGCGGCGCAGCGCCAGGGCGGCGGCCTGGGCCTGGCGGTCTGGGTGGTGGGATTGGGCCGGTGGGTTCGTAACGTCTTGGTGGTGGGATGGCTTGGGCGGGGCCTTACCTTCTTGGTCGACAGATGGCTCGGGCAGGCCCGTACCCTCACCCGCCCTTCGGGCACCCTCTCCCGGGGGGAGAGGGGATGCGGCGGTGGCGTTCGGGAATAGCTGTGCGAACAGCGGGGCCAGCGTGGCGGCGTCGAAGGGCGGCGGCGACTGGGCGGCGATGCGTTGCAGGCCCAGCGCCAGGCGGCGTTCGTACTCGCGGTAGCGGCGCAGGTAGAGCAGGCCGTGTTCGAGGACCAGTGGGCAGTCCGCGGCGGCGGGGTCTTGCGGAGCCGGTTGGTCGACCCAGCGCGAGGCGGCGAGCGCGCGTTGCCAGTCGGCCGGGTCTGGCAGGGTGGGCGTGGGGCCGTCGCGTTGGTCCAGCAGGATGCTGGCGCGCGCCGGGTCCAGCCCGGCATGGCCGCTGGTGACTGCCAGGGACGCGAGGGCGGCACCGGCCAGGACCAGGGCGTCAGTCTCCGGGGCCAGGCGTTGCAGGCTTTGGGCGAAGGCCAGGTCCAGCGTGCGCAGGGCTTCGGCCTTGATGAGCGCGCTGAAGAGGTTTGGGTGATTCATGCGGTGGAGGCCTGACGGGCGGACGGACCCTCGCCCCAACCCCCGCTTCGCGCCCCAGCCTGCGCCAGCGGCGCGGGCGCTTCAAGGCATGCGCGCCAGTGGCAGGCAACCAGTGCCTTATCGCCCCGGGAGGAGAGCGGCTTTGGTGCGTCGGCGCTGGCCGGGTGTGCACTCTCTCGGTGCGAGCGCGGCCTTGGTGCGTCGGCGGTGAGGAGCTGTGCGCTAGTGGGCATCGGGCGTGCCTGGGTTGCTGGATATCGGCTCCGGGGCGCTGCCGGCGAACAGGGCGTCCAGGGTGTCGACCAGGATCGGGTCGAAGCGCCAGGCGTGGACGCCGGGGGCCGGGGTACCGGGGTCGGTGGAAGCCGCCGCGTCCAGGCCGCGGCAGAACAGGTAGCGCACGCCGCCGAAGTCGCGGGCGTAGTCGTAGGCCTCGCCCAGGCGGAAGCGCAGCCAGCGGTGCAGGGCGACGGTGTAGATCAGCGCCTGCAACGCGTACTCGCTGTGCGCCATGGCGCGGGCCAGGGCGTCGGCGTCGTAGCTGGGCAGGCGGTTGGACTTGTAGTCGAGCACGTACCAGCGGCCGTCCACGGTGTAGGTGAGGTCGATCAGGCCGGTCATCAGGCCTTCCAGCCGCTGGCGCGCGCCGAAGGCCTGGCGCTCGCCGACCACGCCAAACCGGTGCAGCAGTGCCAGCAGCGCATCGACGCGGGTGGGCCGCATGGCGAAGTGGAATTCCATCTCGTTGCGGCGCTGCGGTCCGGGGACCGCGGCCAGGGAGGTGCCCTCGGGCAACACCACGGTGAGGGTGTGGCCGATCAGCGCGGTGAGCAGGCGCAGGCCGTCGTCGAGTTCGTCCTGGGCATAGCCGCCGCGTTGCAGGGCCTCGACGATGGGCGCGGCCTGGCCCTCGGGCGCGGGTTGGCCGGGCTGCCACGCCTGCCAGGCGGCAAAGTCGCAGCGCTCGAACACGTCGTGCATCACCACGCCGAAACGGTTGCCGGCAAAGCGCGGGTCGAACGGCTCGGCCTCGGTGGCAGCGGCGACTGCCACCGCCTCGCTGCCGGCCGGCTCGTCGCTGCCGCCGCTGCCGACCACCGTGGCGCTGGCCATCGGGTCGCTGGCGGCGCCGGCATCGGCGTTGGCCAGCTGGGTGAAGCTGTAGACCCACCAGTCCGGGGCGATCTGCCGCTGCGGGGTGCGCGCGGGCGGCACCTGCGCTTCGATCGGCGGCGGCAGCCGCGGCAGGGTAGCCGGCGGCGTGGACGTGTCCACCACCACCGCGCCCTCGCCGGCCGCGCCCTGCAGCGCGTCGAGCGCGCGCAGCATGCCGGACAGGGCGGTGCGCTCGTGCTGGTGGAACGGGCCGCTGGCGATCCACAGCGCGTGCTCGGCGCGGGTCAGGCCGACGTAGAGCAGGCGTGCGTCTTCGGCGCGTTGTTCCTGCTTCCAGGCCGCTTCGGCGGCGCTCCAGCTTGGGTCTTCCTTGTCTGTCTTCCAGTGCAGCTGGCGGCCGAGCTCCGGCGCATGCACCACGCAATGGCGGCCGGCGCCCTTGTCGCTGCGGCCGATGCCGATGTACGGCAGGAACACCAGCGGATATTCCAGGCCCTTGCTCTTGTGCAGGGTGACGATCTGCACGCGGCGCGCGTCCGATTCCAGCCGCAGCTGCTGGGCTTCGTCGTTGTCGTCGGCATTGGCGATGCGGCGCGACAGCCAGTCGACCAGGCCGTGCGGGCCGAGCGCGCGGGCGTCGGCTTCCTGCAGCAGTTCGGCCAGTTGCAGGTAGTTGGTGAGGCGGCGTTCGCCGTCGGTCAGCGCGAGCAGGCGTTGCCCGTGCGCGGCGCCCAGCTCGCCGATCAAGGCCAGCGGGCCGCCGCGTTGCCAGCGCTCGCGCCAGTCCAGCGCCTGTTGCTGCCAGCGGCGGTGACGCTCGCCATCGTGGGCGAGCGCGGCGATGGCGGCGGCATCCGCGCCGATCAGCACGGTGGCCAGGGCAGCGCGCAGGCGGCTGTCGTCACCCGGGTCGAGCAAGGCCTGCAGCAGGGCCAGCAGTTCCAGCGCTTCGTCGGTGGCGAACAGGCTCTGTTTGCCGGCCGCCACCGCGGGGATGCCCACCGCGCCCAGCGCCTGTTGCATGCGCGTGGCCTCGCCGTGGCTGCGCACCAGCACGGCGATATCGCCGGCCTGCACCGGGCGGCCGATGACGGTGGCAGTGCCGTCGCGGCCACCGGCCAGCCAGCCGCGGATCGCCGCCACGCAGGCGGCGGTGGCCAGCTCGCGGGCGCGGTTGGCGCTCCAGGGTTTGGGCTTTCCTTTAATGGGCGGCGGCGGTTCCGGGGCCCGCCACAGCGTCAGCGCCGGGGCGGTGGCGCCATCGCGCTGCAGGTCGGCATCCACCCGCTTGGTGCCGGGCCGCACCGGGTGGAAGGCGATGCCATCGGTGAGGAAGGCGTCGGTGTAGCCGGCCTGCGCGTACAGCGCGTCGATGGCCGCCAGCACGCCGGGGCGCGAGCGGAAGTTGTGGCTCAGCGGCGGGGCGAGTTCGGCAGTGACTGCAGCAGCCAGATAGGTGCGCACGTCGCCGCCACGGAAGCCATAGATGGCCTGCTTGGGGTCGCCGATCAGGAACAGCGCCGGTTCCAGGCCGGCGGCGCGTGCGAGCGGGCCTTCGCCGAACACATTGGAGAAGATCGCCCACTGGCGGTCGTCGGTGTCCTGGAACTCGTCCACCAGCGCGATGGCGTATTGCGCGCGCAGCCGCGTGACCAGGGTGCCGGCCTGCGCGCCTTCCAGCGCGTGCGCCACGCCATCGACCAGGTCGTCGTAGGTCTGCACGCGGCGCTGGCGCTTGAGCAGGGCGAGCCGTGCGATGGCATCCTCGCGCAGCGCGTGCAGCAGGCGGATGCGGCGACGGGTGCGCCATGCTTCGACACGCGCCTGCGCGGTGAGATAGCCGTCGATCTCGTGGCTCAGCGACGAGGCCGGGGTGCGCTCGACGAACTTCTTGTTGGTGCCGGCCGCCAGTTCCGCAGCGGTCAGCTTGATCAGTTTGGGATGCGGCGCGGTGTTGACAGAGGGCGCGGCGGCGAAGCTGTCGAACCAATGCCACAGCGAGGCCAGCCACTCCGGTTTGTAGCTGACCTTGCTCAGGATGCCGCCGTCGATGGCGGCCATGATGGTGTCGAAAAACGCGGTGCCATGCGCCTGGAATGCGGCGGCCAGTGCGGTACTGGCGTCCTGCACGGCCTGCAGCAGCGCAGCGGAATCGTCGGGTGTGGTGGCGGCCGCCGGCAGCAGCGTTGGATGGCGCACCAGCGCGCGCAGATCGCTGGCCAATGCCTCGGGGCCGCCCGACCACAGCGCGACTAGGTCTTCGGCCGTTGCGGCGTCGGCGGCGCGCTGGCGCCACAGGTCGGCGGCGACTTCGCCCAGCAGCTCGCGGTCGTTGGCGAGCAGCTCCGGCGCGGCAAAAGCCTGGCCGCTTTCCAGCGCGTGCTCGCGCAGCACGCGCGCGCAGAAGCCGTGGATGGTGAACACCGCGGCCAGGTCGATTTCTTCCACCGCCTGTTGCAGGCGGCGGCGCAGGGCGGCCGGTGTCTCGGTGCCGCTGGCCAGGTGGGTGGCGAGGATGGCGCGGGTGAGCAGCACGTCAGGCGGCTCTTGTAGGAGCGGCCTTGGCCGCGACGGGTCGTTGGCGAAGTCGGTCGCAGCCTGGGCCGCTCCTACAAGAGCCGATGCGCCATCAGGCGCCGGCGTTGTGGCCAGGTCGGTCGCGGCCGAGGCCGCTCCTACGGGGGGAGGAGTGCTAGTGAGCAGGACGTCGGGCGCTTCTCGTAGGAGCGGACCTGGCCGCGACGGGTTGTCGGCGTGGTCGGTCGCGGCCAAGGCCGCTCCTACGGGAGCGTCGGGGACCAGGGTTGCGGCCAGCACCAGGCGCTCGCGGATGCGGCGGCGCAGTTCCTGGGTGGCGGCCTCGGTGAAGGTGACGGCGAGGATCTGGCCGATGCGCAGGCCGCGCTCGACCACCAGCCGGGTGAACAGCGTGGCCAGGGTGAAGGTCTTGCCGGTGCCGGCGCTGGCCTCGATCAGGCGCACGCCCTCCAATGGCAGGTGCAGGTACGGGTCGGTGACCGGGCTGGCGCTCATTCGGCCTCCTCCTGCGCGCCGTGCCAGTGGCGCCAGCTCTCGAGCAGACGCTGCGGATCCAGCGTGGCGTCGGTGTTGCCGCGTTCGAGCAGGTCGTACACGCGGTGGCTGGTGGTGGCGAACTCGGTAAAGCGCTGTGCATCGGCAAACGGGTCGCGGCCGCGGTTGACCAGGCGCAGTTCCGGGCTGTGCGATTCGCTCCAGCCGAAGCTGGATTGCCACTGCCCGGCGGCCTCCTTGATGGCCTTGTCCAGGTCGTCGCCGCGCGCGGCCTGGTGGTATTTCCAGCTGCTGTAGGGCGCAAATGCCAGCGGCGCCTGCAGGCCGTGCCGATACAGCTGCAGCAGTGCGGCCAACGCGTCCTGTGCCCGCGCCTGCGACAGCGGTTCAGCGTCGATCGGATGCGGGCCTAAACCGTCCTCGTGGTCGAAGAAGCGCACATACGGCGCGTGCTCGCCGGCGGCGCGCAGCAGCAGCCATTCCAGGCCGTGGCGGATCGCGCTGCGGCCGTTGAGCGCGCCGACCTGCACCCGCCCTACCCCGCTCGCATACCAGCCGGGCACGCGGCCGTGCACCTGGGTCTGGCCGATCTGCACCTGCAGCCGATGCGACTGCGCCGGCGCCTCGCCACGCCATTGCCGGAATGCCTCGGCGTACGGGCGCAGGGTTGTCAGAAGCGCATCGAGGTCGCGGCGCCCAAGCGGGCCGGAGGGCAGCAGCGCGCGGGCACGCAGGCGCGCATACAGGCCGTCGGTCTCGCCGGCCACCGCTGCTTCGAACGCGTGCTGCTGCAAGCTGTATTGCTCCAATCCGCGCGTCGCTGCAACGAGCGGTTCCAGATCGCTGTCTTCGCTGGCCGGGTCGGGCAACCGCATGCCCAGGCGATGGCGCAGGAACTGCCCGGCCGGGTCGGAAAACAGGCGGCGCACGTCATCGATCGACACGCTGCCCGGCACTGCGCGGTCGTCGGCCGGCAACGCACCGGCCACCCACGGCGCGAGCGGCTGGCGCTGGCCGACCAGGCTGTCCACCGACGGCCGCCATTGGCGGCGATAGCTGAAACGGCGCGGGTCGGCGCCGTGATCGCCCGGCGCCCCGAAGGCGGCGGCGGCGAATGGCTGCAACGGGTGCTCCACCACCAGCGTGGCGATCGCCTGCGGGTCGGCGTGGTACTGCGCGGCGCTGCCCAGTAGCTCGCTGACCAGCACCGACGGTTCGCGCGCGCTGCCATCACGCGCATCGGCGCCGAGATAGCTCAGGTAGAACACCTCCTGCGCGGAGGCGAACAACTGCAGGAACAGGAACCTGTCGTCCTCGCGGGTTGAACGGTCGCCATGCCGGCGGCGCTCGGTGCCCAGCTCGGCAGTGAGGCGATTGAGCCCGGCGGCCGGGTCGCGGCGCGGGAAGTCGCCATCGTTCATGCCGAGCAGGCAGATCACGCGGAACGGCAGCAGGCGCATCGGCACCATGCGGCCGAAGCTGATGCCGCCGGTGAGCAGCGGCGCGCGCGTGTCCGATTCGCCCAGCACCGCAGCAAAGTGCGCGCGCACCACCTCGGCCGGCACCGTGCCGGCGTACTCGGCACGCACCGCATCGCGGGCGAATTGGTCGATCAAGGTGCGCAGCCGATCCAGCGCGCGCTGCGCACGCGGTGCCGACGGCGCTTTTGGAATCAGCTCTTCCAGCAAACCGAGCAGACGCTCGCGCCACTGGACCGGCGTCATCGCCTTGGCCAATACGGACTGGTGGCGTTCGAGCACGCCCAGCAAGTGCAACAGCGTGTCCAGTGCGGCCACCGCGCTGCCTTCCAGCTGCGGCCAGGGCGCCACGCCCTCGATCTGCTCATCGGCGCCGCTGGCATGGCCGAGCAGCAGCCGGTCCAGCGCGAAGCGCCAGGTGTAGGCGTCGTCGCCCGGTGCCTGGTGCTGACGCCGATGCGCCGCATCCAGCCCCCAGCGCGCGCCGGCCGCATGCAGCCAGCCGCGCAGGCGTTCCAGCCCGGCTTCATCCAGGCCGGCGGCCTCGGCAATCGGTGCACTGGCCAGCAGGTCGAGAATCTCGTGCAGGCCGAAGCGTGCGATCGGCAGGCCGAGCAAGGTGAGGAACACTTCGGCCAACGGTTCGCTGGCCAACGGGCTGGCATCGGCCAGCGCGTACGGCAGCGCGTCGTCGTTGCCGTGGCTGCCGAACACCGCGTCCAGGTACGGCACGTACGGGTCGATGTCCGGCGACAGCACCGCGATCTCGCGCGGCTGCAGTGGCGGGTCGAAGCGTGGGTCGTCAAGCAGGGCGCGCAGCTGGTCGTGCAGCACCTGCAACTCGCGCAGCCGCGTGTGGCAGGCGTGCACCTGCAGGCTGGGGTCGTGCAGATCCACCGTCGGCAATGCCGCAGGCACGCCTGGCGCGCGGCGATGGAACAGGTCGCTCTGCATGCGGCGCAGCAGGCTGTCGCCCAGGCCGCCGTCGGCCAGTGCGCGGCGCCCGGACTCCAGCGGATCGGCGTAGACGGCGATCTCGGCCAGCGGATGCACCACCTCGTAATCGCCGACCAAGGCCATGAAGTCGCGCCCGGCCGCGCCCCAGGCCTGCAGCAGCGGGTTTTCCTGTACCTGCCCGGCAAACAGCTGCACCGCACCGTCTTCGCGGCGTCGCTGCCACAGGGTCTGCAGATCGCCCCAGTACCCCTGCGTGGGTGTGGGCAGGTAGAAATGCAGCGTGCCCACACGCGCCTGGGTGGCCAGCACGCGCAGCACGTCGGGCGAAATATTCAGGATGGCAAAGGCGAACAGGCGCCTGGGCAAGCCCTGCGGCAGCGGACCATCCGGGCGCGCGTAGCGATCCAGGTACTGGCCGATGCGGCGCGCGCGGTACTGCCGCCCCGAGGCGATGCTGCGCCACAGGCGCGCCTGCGGATCATCGGGGTCGGCGCCGCCTTCCCAGCGCAGCAACCAGTCGCGTCGCCAGGCCTGGTACTTCTCGAACACGTTGCCCAGCTCGCCGGCCAATGCCCAGGGCTTGAGCGCATCGCCATCGGACAGATAACCGGCCAACGGCGCCAATGCCGCATCGCTGCCCAGGTCGGCCTGCAACGCGGCATACAACCGCCACTGCGTGGTGGCGATGTCCAGATCGTCGTCGGCCGGGCCGAGATTGCCTTCCAGCGCGCGCGCGACGAATTCGCCGGGGGTGAGGAATTCCAGGTTGGCCGCCACGCCGTGCTCGGCCGCCAGCGTGGACTGCAGCCAGCGCCGCATCGCCACCTGCGGGATCAGCACCACCTCCGGCTGCAGCAACGGCTGCTCCGGCACCGGCCGGCGCAGTTCCTGGGCGAGCAAGGCGGCCAGCGTATCCAGCGCATTCGAGGGATAGAGGCGGAAATCGGGCGCGGAAGTGGCGTGCATGCGTGGGCGCATTGTGCCGGATGCCGAGGTAATGCGCGTTGACCTGCATGGCGCAGGCCAGTCGATGTGCTCGCTCCCGGTGCGCAGGGGCGCGGCGTGCGTGGAATGGACAGGCAGCAATGATCGAGCGAGCGCGGCCAGTGCCAGCGGTCGGTATCGCGTCGTCGGCGCGCGGGATGGGCGAATGTTCACGCATTCGCCGAGGGTGCTTGCTGCCTACGCACGTGGCCAACGCCACGCAACCGGGACGAGCCGGTCTGGTCCAGACAGACGTCAATGACGGGATTGCTGCCGCCCAGCGCCGGACCTGACATGCCGGCCTGCCGGTGCCGATGCGCCTGCGCAATCGCTGCGCTCCACCTGCCTCCACGGCACTGGTCACAAACGCGATGGGCCGCGCAGTGCCCGGCCCATCGCATTGCCTTTCCTGCGGCGCGTGCGGCGCGTACGGCGCGATCAGTATTTCTTTTCCAGATTGATCATCCAGGTCTGATCGTTGTTGCTGTCGCGGTCGGTGATGCCGCGGTATTCCAGCCGCGTCGACAGGCCCTGCTCGGTCAGCAACGCCGCACCGATGCCGGGCATCAGGCGGTTGCGGTCGAACGCGCTCTGGCCGGCGCGATAGAACGGCCCGCCAGACAGATCGGCATAGCTCAGCGTGGCACCGCCGCGGCCCTGGAAGTCGCGCTGGTATTCCACGCGCAGCTGCGGGGTCGGGCGTCTACCGGAGGCTACTGCTACCGACGCTAGAAAGATGCCGATCTCATCTATCCACGCATGGCGCACTTGCTGAGTCAGCTGCGGAAAAGAGACGCAAGACCCACTACGCGACAGCTAGGTCAGTAGCGTCATTGCGATCTGCGTGCGCCTTTCCACTGCCGTGCTCGCGTCTGCATGATGCCGCAGGCTCTCAGTAGGTAAACCCTACCGCCGCGTATGTTCAACCGCGATGCCATGCCGCGCGGCAGTTCGTGCGTTGCGGGACACGCTGTTACGCAGATGTCGACATGGTCGGCCACATCCCCCGCGGCATGAATGCGATAATACTGCACGCACCGGTTCGCTTATGTTCAGCCGTGTGAGGGCTACTCTATCGCGTTGGAATTCTGTTAAAGGCTTCGATGACGGCGTCCGCATCCCCTGTCGTGCAGTTGTCCGGTGTCCGCATCGATCGCGGCGGTCGCACGATCCTGCGCGACGTCTCGCTCGAGGTGCCACGCGGCAGCATCACGGCCGTGCTCGGTCCTTCCGGTAGCGGCAAGTCCACCTTGCTGGCCGCGCTGACCGGCGAGCTGCGTCCGGTCGCCGGCACGGTCACCCTGTTCGGCAACGCGATCCCGCATGGCAACCGTGCACTGCTGGAGATGCGTCGCAATGTCGGCGTGCTGCTGCAGGGCAACGGCCTGCTGACCGACCTGAGCGTGGCCGACAACGTCGCGCTGCCGCTGCGTACGCATACGCGCCTGCCGGCGCCGGTGCTGCAGCGCCTGGTGCAGATGAAGCTGCATGCGGTGGGCCTGCTGGCGGCCGCCGATGCCTGGCCGCGCGAATTGTCCGGCGGCATGGCGCGGCGCGTGGCGCTGGCGCGTGCGCTGGCACTGGACCCGCCGCTGATGATCTACGACGAACCGCTGACCGGGCTGGACCCGATCGCCTCGGGCGTGATCATGAGCCTGATCCAGCGCCTCAACGACAGCCTTGGCCTGACCAGCATCATCGTCAGCCACCACGTGCACGAAACCCTGCCGATCAGCGACCAGGCGGTGGTCATCGCCAATGGCGGCATCGTGTTCGCCGGCACGCCGGAGCAGCTGCAGTACAGTACCGATCCGCTGGTGCAGCAGTTCCTGCATGGCCAGCCGGATGGGCCGATCGCCTTCGACGCGGCGCCGCGGCGCGACCGGAGTGCTGCCTGATGGCCATGGTCGAATCGATCCGCGCCTTTGGCCGCGCCGGGCTGTTCTCGCTGACCGTGCTGCGCGGCTCGCTGCCCACGCGCGACTTCATCGCCGAGCTGGTGCGCGAGATCTACAAGGTCGGCGCGCGTTCGCTGCCGATCATCGCCGTCGGCGGCGCCTTCGTCGGCCTGGTGCTGACCCTGCAGGGGTATCGCACGCTGACCACCTACGGTGCGTCGGATGCGCTGTCCACCTTGCTGGGGCTGTCGCTGTACCGCGAGCTGGCACCGGTGCTGACCGCGCTGTTGTTCATCGGCCGCGCCGGCAGCTCGATCGCCGCCGAACTCGGCCTGATGCGCGCCACCGACCAGATCAAGGCGCTGGAGCTGATGGCCATCGATCCGGTGGCCAAGGCGGTGGCGCCGCGCTTCTGGGCGGCGGTGCTGACGGTGCCGTTGCTGACCGGCGTGTTCTGTTCGCTGGCCATCACCGGCGGCTACTTCGAAGCCGTGCACGTGTTGGGGATCGACAACGGCACATTCTGGTCGGGGTTGAGCAACAGCGTGGACTTCTGGGACGACTTTGGCGTGGCGATGCTCAAGTCGGCGATCTTCGGCGGCACCGCCGCGCTGGTGGCCGCCTACGTGGGTTTCCATGCCGAGCCGACCATCGAAGGCACCTCGATCGCCACCACCCGCGCGGTGGTGAACGCCTCGCTGCTGGTGCTGATGTTCAACTTCGTCCTTTCTGCAATGTTGTTTAGGTGAGATAGCCCATGGCCATGCGTGGACCACGACTCGAATTCGCCGTCGGCGCCTTTTTGCTGCTGACCCTGGCCTCGCTGCTGGTGCTGGCGGTGGCCTCGACCAATCAACGCTGGGGCTTCGGGTCCAGCCAGTACACGCTGACCGCGCGCTTCAGCCAGATCGGCCAGCTGCGTGCGCAGGCGCCGGTGAAGATTGGCGGCGTGACCATCGGCAAGGTGTCCGACATCAGCCTGGACCCGACCAGGTTCGATTCGGTGGTGACGCTGTCGCTGGATACCAAATACAAGGACCTCCCCGCCGACACCTCGGCCGGTATCTTCACCAGCGGCTTGCTGGGCGAGAGCTATATCGGCCTGCAGCCGGGCGGCGACCCGGAAACGCTCAAGCCGGGCGAAGAGATCGGCTTCACCCAGCCGGCAGTGGATCTGCTGCAGCTGGTCGGCAAGTACATGTTCAGTGGTGGCGGTAGTGGTGGCAGCAATGCCCCGGCCGCCACCGATGGCCAGGCGCCCGCGCCTGCCCAGCCCGCTCCTCCCTCTACGGAACCACACCAATGAAGACCACCCTGCTCTCCGCCGTCCTGGCCTCGACCCTGCTGGTGTGCGCACCGGCCACCGTGCTGGCGCAGCCGGCTGCCGCCAGCGCGCCTGCGCAAGGCGCGGCCACCAAGACCGTCATCGACAGCAGCACCCGCATCCTGACTACGCTGGACCAGCGCCGCGCCGAGTTCCGCAGCAACCCGGCCGCGCTGCGCGAGTACATCAATGGCGAGTTGACCAAGGCCTTCGACCGCGACTATTCGGCCCGCCTGGTGCTGGGCATCAACGGCCGTGGCGCCTCCGATGCGGACGTCAAGCTGTTCGCCGATGCGCTGGCCGACAACCTGATGCAGCGCTACGGCACCGCGTTGCTGAACTTCGAAGGCAAGCCGACCTTCCGCGCCAAGTCCGAAAGCGCACTGCCGGGCAACCGCGGCGTCAAGGTGTCCACCGACCTGCTGCGCGCCGGCAACGACCCGACCCCGGTCGATTACATGATGCGCAACGTCGGTGGCCAGTGGAAGATCTTCGATGTGATGATCGAAGGCATCTCCTACGTGCAGACCTTCAAGACCCAGTTCGACGGCCCGCTGCGCGAGAAGGGCATCGCCAAGGTCGCCGCAGAGCTGCGTAGCGGCAATCTGCAGGTCGCTCCGGCACCGGCCAATGGCAAGTAACAGCTCCGTGCAACGCAATGGCGACACGCTGGTACTCACCGGCGTGATCGACCGCGACGCGGTCACTGCGGCTTGGCCGCAGGCGATCGCGCAGCTGGACGGCATTGGCACGCTGGAGCTGTCGGGCGTACAACGCCTGGACAGTGCCGGCGTGGCGATGCTGGCCGAACTGGCTGCACGGTTGCGCAGCAGCGGTGCCGGTCCCGTTACGGTGGTGGGTGAAGCGTCCGGCCTGGACGAGTTGCGTGCCGCCTACCGGTTGTCCCCTACTTTCGATTTCCAGGCCTGAGCGCCACCCCATGACCCAGCTTCGCCCCCTTTCCCTGTTGGCCGCCTGCCTGCTGCTTGGTGCCTGCGCCAGCCAGACGCCCAAGTCCGCCCCGCCCTCGCCCGGCGGCGATTCCGTCCCGGGCGCCCCTGCGCCGGTGCGCGACGATGCCGGGGTGACTGCCCAACCGGCGGTCTCCGGGTTCGCCGCGCCCGATGCCGTGCCCGCCACGGTTGCCGCCGCGCCCGCCGACCAGGCCGGCGCCGATGCCTCCGGCACGCCCACGTCGGCCGAGGACGACTTCGACGCGCTGTACGGCCCGACCATCCCGCAGGCCGGCGCCAATGGGGCGCCTGCGCAACCCGGCGGCGCCCCCGCATACGATCCATGGGAGCGCTACAACCGCGGCATGCATCGCTTCAACCTGGCCGTGGACCGTAGCGTGGCGCGTCCGTTGGCCACCGGCTATACCAAGGTGGTGCCGCGTCCGGCCCGCCTGGGGGTGACCAATTTCTTCGACAACCTCGGCACGCCGCTGACCATGGTCAACCAGCTGCTGCAGGGCCACCCGGTGTATGCGATGCAGTCGCTGGGCCGCTTCGTGATGAATTCCACGCTGGGCGTGGCCGGTCTGTTCGACCCGGCCTCCGCGGCGGGCATTCCGCGCCGCAGCGAGGACTTCGGTCAGACCCTGGGTGCCTGGGGCTGGCGTAACTCGCGTTACTTCGAGCTGCCGCTGTTTGGCCCACGCACGGTGCGCGACACCGTTGGCCTGGGTGGCGATATTCCACTGTCGTGGGTGCGCCAGGTCGACGATGGCGGTGCGCGCTTTGCCCTGCAGGGCCTGCAGCTGGTGGATACGCGTGCGCAGCTGATGTCGCTGGATTCGCTGCGTGACCAGGCACCGGACGAATACGCGCTGACCCGCGATGCATGGATGCAGCGCCGCAACTACCAGATCGTGCGCGACCTGCGCAGCCATCGCCAGAAGGACAACGAGTTGCCCGACTACCTGCGCGAGGACAAGGACAACACCGTGCCGGTGGATGCGATGCCGATCCCGCAGTGGATCCGTTGATCGATCTAGCGTGCGGTCTGGCATGAGTAAAAAGCCCGGGAGCGATCCCGGGCTTTTTAGTTTCCGCTCCCCTCATCCGATGTGGGCAAAGGATGTGGCTCCACATGCGCAGGCTCGTCTCGGGCGATCCCGGCCGAAGGATCGGCGTGCAGTTGCCGATCTCACTTGCCAGCACGCAACTCGGGTTCGGGCCTGATCGACGGCGTGCGGTCGACATAGGTGAGATAGTGCTTCCATAGATCGTGCGCGCGCTGGTCGTTGAGGTCGACGATGCAGCTCGCTACTTTGGCTGGACGGACGGTCGCATCGCGCCAGCGCGTTTGCACATTGCCGCACTGAAGATCCCGGTACGTCGTCCACGCCGTCTGTGCGCTGTCGAAAGCGTCGGCGGCAATACCCAATGTGGACGCGGCCCGGTCGCGCGCGGTCGCCAGATAATCGTTCAGACGTGCCTGCGCGATGCCGACTTGCTCGTTCCAGCAGGCGTTACTTTCCGGGGCTGTCTGCAGGTCGCGGCAACGCTCTGCAGCGTGCAATGACGAACTGCCAAGCAGCATCAGCAGGACAACGATCAGGCGCATCGACAGGCTCCTTGTTGAGTCACCTTCGCAATGATTGCACCGACACAGTGGATGCAGCTGGCTGCGTCAGGCCACGCGGGCTACTGGCGCGCACGCGTGGCGTCTGGTCCTGGTGGAGAGGAGCTTCAGGCAGCCGATGCCAGCGCCGCATCCACCGCTGCACGCAGGCGCGCATCGTCTGCCGGCACGTCGGGGGCGAAGCGGTCGATGACCTGGCCGTCGCGGCCGATCAGGAATTTCTCGAAGTTCCACAACACACCCGGCACCGGGTTGGGTGTGATGCCGTAGCCGGCCAGTTTGTCGCGCATCGGGCCGTCGCCGGTGGCCCGCGGCTGTGCGCTGGTCAACTGCTGATACAGCGGATGGATCTCGGCACCGGTGACGGCGATCTTGGAGAACATCGGAAAGGTCACGTCGTAGGTGAGCTGGCAGAACTGCGCGATCTCCGCCTCGCTGCCGGGCTCCTGCCCCTTGAAGTCATTGGCCGGAAAGCCCAGCACTTCCAGTCCCTGTGCCTGCTTGTCGCGATACAGCGCTTCCAGACTTTCGTACTGCGGCGTCAGTCCGCACTTGGAGGCGACGTTGACCACCAGCAGCACCTTGCCGCGATAGTCGGCCAGCGTGGCGGGCTCACCGTCGATACGGGCCACGGGGATGTCGTAAAGCGTCTGGCGCATCGGTACGTCCTGGACAGGTGGAACCGAGAGCATAAACCGCTGCCATGGCGCGAGCGATCCCGCTGGCGCACGCTGCCGGCGGGTGTCTCCGGCGACTCGTCCTGGTCGATCGTTGACGGTCAGTGCAAGTGCTTGCTCGCGTTCGACGCCATCAATCGATGCACAACGCGGCCTGGCCCTTGCCGCCGACCACTTCCTGGCGGCAGCCGAAGCGGTCGCTGTCGCGCTGGCAGGTGCCGGAGGTGGCGGTGCCGGTGGGCACGATACTGGTGGCCAGGCAATCGCCGCTGCAGTCGGAGTTGTCGCTGCAGGCCTTGCCGGCGTCGGCATACGGCACCACGCAGCGCACGGTCTGCATGCGGCCGACCGGACGCAGCTGCCCGCCCTTTGCCGTGCATTCGGCGGTGTTGGCGGTGTTGGCGGTGTTGGCGGTGTTGGCAGTGTTGGCAGTGTTGGCAGTGTTGGCAGTGTCGGCGGTGTCGGCGATGTCAGCGGTGTCGGCGTGCGGTGGCTGCGGGGTGCCGGCCCCCGCGCCGGACCTTGCGGCCGGGGTGGTGGCGCTGCATGCGGTCAGCAGCAGCGCACAGACCACTGGATGGATCCATCGGGTCGCCATGGGACGCTTTTCTTGGGAAAGGTGCCTGCCAGCATCGCGGCGGCGATGTCTGCACAGCGTGCTTGGCGTCGGCCGCGGAAAGACCGCCCCACCAAACCGCTGCCGTAGGAGCGGACCTGGCCGCGACCGGGACTTACCGGGAAAGCCCGTCGCGCCCGGGTGCGCTCCTACGGGCGGGTGGTTGTGCGGTGANGCGGACCTGGCCGCGACCGGGACTTACCGGGAAAGCCCGTCGCGCCCGGGTGCGCTCCTACGGGCGGGTGGTTGTGCGGTGAGCTGGGGGTGGCGATGGGGCGGGGGCTCGACAGTGCCCTCACCGACCTGCGGTCGTAGGAGCGGACCTGGCCGCGACCGGGACTTACCGGGAAAGCCCGTCGCGCCCGGGTGCGCTCCTACGGGNCCCTCACCGACCTGCGGTCGTAGGAGCGGACCTGGCCGCGACCGGGACTTACCGGGAAAGCCCGTCGCGCCCGGGTGCGCTCCTACGGGCGGGTGGCTGTGCGGTGAGCTGGGGGGGGCGATGTGGCGAGGGCTCGGCAGCGCCCTCACCGACCTGCGGTCGTAGGAGCGGACCTGGCCGCGACCGGGACTTACCGGGAAAGGCCGTCGCGCCCGGGTGCGCTCCTACGGGTGGGTGGTTGTGCGGTGAGCTGGGGGTGGCGATGGGGCGGGGGCTCGGCAGCGCCCTCGCAGACCTGCGGTCGTAGGAGCGGACCTGGCCGCGACTGGGACTTACCGGGAAAGCCCGTCGCGCCCGGGGGCGNGTTGTGCGGTGAGCTGGGGGTGGCGATGGGGCGGGGGCTCGGCAGCGCCCTCGCAGACCTGCGGTCGTAGGAGCGGACCTGGCCGCGACTGGGACTTACCGGGAAAGCCCGTCGCGCCCGGGTGCGCTCCTACGGGCGGGTGGTTGTGCGGTGAGCTGGGGGTGGCGATGGGGCGGGGACTCGACAGCGCCCTCGCAGACCTGCGGTCGTAGGAGCGGACCTGGCCGCGACCGGGACTTACCGGGAAAGCCCGTCGCGCCCGGGTGCGCTCCTACGNCAGCGCCCTCGCAGACCTGCGGTCGTAGGAGCGGACCTGGCCGCGACCGGGACTTACCGGGAAAGCCCGTCGCGCCCGGGTGCGCTCCTACGGGCAGGTGGTTGTGCGGTGAGCTGGGGTGGCGATGGGGCGGGGGCTCAGCAGTGCCCTCACCGACCTGCGGTCGTAGGAGCGGACCTGGCCGCGACTGGGCTTTACCGGGAAAGCCCGTCGCGCCCGGGTGCGCTCCTACGGGCGGGTGGTTGTGCGGTGAGCTGGGGGGGGGCGATGTGGCGGGGGCTCGGCAGCGCCTCGCAGACCTGCGGTCGTAGGAGCGGACCTGGCCGCGACCGGGACTTACCGGGAAAGCCCGTCGCGCCCGGGTGCGCTCCTACGGGCNGCGGACCTGGCCGCGACCGGGACTTACCGGGAAAGCCCGTCGCGCCCGGGTGCGCTCCTACGGGCGGGTGGTTGTGCGGTGAGCTGGGGTGGCGATGGGGCGGGGGCTTGGCAGCGCCCTCACCGACCTGCGGTCGTAGGAGCGGACCTGGCCGCGACCGGGCTTTACCGGGAAAGCCCGTCGCGCCCGGGTGCGCTCCTACGGGGGCGGGTGGTGTGGCGGCGTGCTGTCTGCTGGGGCAGGCCGTACCGGGTTGCCGTCCGCGGCCGGATCAGTCCTGCTCGTCGCCGATGTCGTCGTCGTTGCTGCCGGTTGCAGCATCGCTGGCGTCAGCGTCCAGCAGCGCCTGGGACTGTTCGCCGGACAGGGTTTCCACGCCGCGCAGGCGGCGTTCGATGGTGCGGGTCTTGCGGCTGGCTTCGCCCAGGCTCTTGCCGACCGTGCTGATCTGCCGCTCGGCCTTCTCCAGGATGCCGGCGAACTTGCCGAACTCGCTCTTCACCGCGCCCAGCACCTGCCAGACCTCGCTGGAGCGTTTTTCGATCGCCAGCGTGCGGAAGCCCATCTGCAGGCTGTTGAGCAGGGCGGTAAAGGTGGTCGGGCCGGCCAGCACGACGCGATGTTCGCGCTGCAGCAGGTCGACCAGGCCGGCGCGACGGATCACTTCGGCGTACAGGCCTTCGGTGGGCAGGAACATCACCGCAAAATCGGTGGTCTGCGGCGGGCGGACGTACTTGTCGCTGATCGACTTGGCCTGGATGCGGATGGCGCGTTCCAGCTGCGCGGTCGATGCCTTGATCGCGTCGAGGTCGCCCTTTTCCTGCGCGTCGATCAGGCGCTCGTAGTCCTCGCGCGGGAACTTGGCATCGACCGGCAGCCACACCACGGTGTCGTCGCCGCGCCCCGGCAGGCGGATCGCGAAATCCACCGCTTCGGCGCTGTCGGGCCTGACCCGCACGCTGCGTGCGTACTGCTCCATCGTCAGCGTCTGTTCGAGGATGTTTTCCAGCTGCACTTCGCCCCAGCCGCCGCGGTCCTTGACGTTGGTCAGCACGCGCTTGAGATCGCCCACGCCGGTAGCCAGCTGCTGCATTTCGCCCAGGCCGCGCTGCACCTGTTCCAGGCGTTCGGAGACGAGCTTGAAAGAGGCGTCCAGCCGCGTGTTGAGCGTGGTCTGCAGTTTTTCATCGACGGTGGCGCGCATCAGTTCGAGCTTGCTGGCGTTGTCGTTCTGCAGGTTGGCCAGCTGTTGCTCCAGCGTGGCGCGCATTTCGCCGATGCGCAGTTCGTTGCGCTGGGTGAGTTCGGTCAAACGTTGGCCCAGGGCCTCGGTGAAGCGCTGCTGCGACTCGCCGGCCTCTTGCCGGCTCTTGCGGGCATCTTCGGCCAGCGCGTCACGCAGGGCAGCCATATGGGTGTCGGTGCGTGCGATCAGCTCGGTCAGTTGCTGGCCGAACACCTGGATGCGGGTTTCCTGCTGCTGGCCGAAGCCGTCGAGCTGGGTACGCAGTTCGGTGAGCCGCAGCGTCAGCAGCTCGCCGGTGCGTTGTTGCGCAAGAGCGCTTTCCTCGCGCGCCTTGCGGGCGTCTTCGCCGAGTGCGTCGCGCAGCAGGTCCAGGCGCTGGTCGGTGCGGGTGGACAGTTCGGTGAGATTGCGCGCGAAGGTTTCCAGGCGGCCGTCCTGCTGCCGCGCCAGGCCTTCGAGCTGCTCGCGCAGTTCGCCGCGGCCGTCGCGTTGCTCGGCACGCAGCGCCAGCTCCAGGCCGCTGGTGGAAGGACGTCGCAGCAGCGCGATCAGCTGCAACACGAGGACTACGACAAGCAGTCCGAGAAGGATCAGGGATTGGGATGACATGCGCGCAGTGTAGCCGGGCCGGTCGCAGGAGCTGCGTCTGCGGCTTGCCGGGGGGACGTATTGGTGCGGCTGGTTCGCGCGGGCACTGCGCCGGACGCAGGTAGCCGAAGCTGCGATGGAGCTGGCGCTGGTGCGATGCGGCCTGGCATCGCGCCAAGGCCCGGATTGCTGCACGCAGACAGGCGTGCGCGCTAAGGTGAGCGGCCCGTCCAAGCCGCGACCGACCGTGCTCGACCTCTACGGAACACAGACCTCCATCAATGTGCGCAAGGTGCTGTGGCTGTGCGAGGAACTGGCGCTGGACTACACGCTGCAGGCGTATGGCAGCGGGTTTGCATCGCTGGACACGGCGGCGTTTCGTGCGCTCAACCCCAACGCGCTGGTGCCGGTGATCCGCGATGGCGATCTGGTGCTGTGGGAATCGAACACGATCTGCCGGTATCTGGCCGCGCGTGCAGGTCGCGCCGACCTGTTGCCGAGCGCTCCCGCTGCACGGGCACTGGTCGAGCAGTGGATGGATTGGCAGGCTACCGAGCTCAACAACGCCTGGCGCTACGCGTTCATGGCGACGGTGCGTGGCAGCGCGGCGCATACCGATGTGCAGGCGATTGCGGCGAGCGTGCGCGAATGGAATCGGCACATGACCATTCTCGAGGCACAGCTGCAACGCGGCGGCCCGTTCGTGCTCGGAGCCGGTTTCACCCTGGCCGATATCGTGCTGGGACTATCCACGCAGCGCTGGCTTGCCAGCCCGATCGCGCGGCCGGCGTTGCCGGCAGTGGCGGCGTATCACGCCTGCCTGAAGACGCGTGCCGGCTTCCAACGTCATGGCTGCAATGCGCCCTAGAGCAGGCCTGCAGCCGCTGCGCCAAGCCAGCAAGACAGCGCGGTATTGCCGGATCTGCCGGCGGATCGCATCGCATTGACCTCAACGTGACCTGCGCATCGCTAGGGTGAGGCTTCGTTCCTGCCAGGCCAGCCGATGACCACCGCCACCAACCAAACCCGTCTGTTCGCGCTGGGTCTGTTCGTTTTTCTGGGCAGCTTTGCGGCGATCGTCTGGTACCTGATGCGGCCTTACGGCACGGCATATTTTTTCCCGGTGCACTTTTTGATCGGCGCAGCCCTGCCATTCGGCTTCTATGCGATCGGCGGCACGCGGCTGTGGTTCTGGATCGGCATCGGGGTCACCGCGCTGGTGCTGCTGTGGTTCAATTTCTGGGGGCATGACGCCAACGGTGCAGCGCCGCGCCTGCTCGACTGGACCCACTTTGCCGCCGGCGCAGTCGGCCTGGTTGGCGCGTGGGCGGTGCAGTTGGTCTATCGCAATGTGCGCCCACCGCATCGCCCGTCTGTTGAGTGAGCGGGGATTGGGGATTGGGGATTCGTAAAAGCGGGGTGGCGGGTGGCGCCCGCTTGGCCTGGGACCGGCCGGTGTGGCGCGCTGACAGCTGATACGGTACGCGTGCGCAGCCATGCTGGCGCCGGCGCATGACCTGGGACCGATAGCTTTGCTGCGGCGCGTTGGGCGACACTCGCGCCTTCTTCTGGTTCCCGCGAGGTCCGCATGTCGTCTTGGTTCAGGCGCAAATCCATCGATCAGGTCACCGTGCACGAGGCCGGCCGGCAGCTGGTCCGCAGCCTGAGCTGGCCGCACCTGATCGCGCTGGGCATCGGCGCGATCGTCGGCACCGGCATCTATACGTTGATCGGCGTGGGCGCGGACAAGGCCGGCCCTGCCGTGCTGCTGTCGTTCGTGGCGGCCGGCATCGTGTGCGCCTGCGCGGCGCTGGCGTATGCGGAGATGGCCACGATGATGCCGGCTGCCGGCAGCGCCTACACCTACAGCTACACCGCGCTTGGCGAGAGCATCGCCTGGGTGGTGGGCTGGAGCCTGGTGCTGGAATACTCGCTGGTGGTGAGCACGGTGGCGGTGGGCTGGTCCGGTTACTTCGTCGGCTTCCTGCAATGGTTGGGGGTCAGCCTGCCGCATGCCCTGGTGGCCGGGCCGCATGCCGGCGGCATCGTCAACCTGCCGGCGGTGGTGATCACCTTCCTGGTCGCCGGCATGCTGATGGCCGGCACCAAGGAAAGCGCCACGCTCAACGCGGTGCTGGTGGTGCTGAAGATCGTGGCGCTGGGCGTGTTCGTGGCGATTGCGCTGCCGGCGTTCGACAGCGCCAACCTGCAGCCGTTCATGCCGTACGGCTTCCCCAAGACGATGGGCCCGGATGGGGTCGAGCGCGGGGTGATGGCGGCGGCGGCAATCATCTTCTTCGCGTTCTATGGCTTCGATGCGATCTCCACCGCAGCCGAAGAGACCAAGAACCCGGGGCGCGATCTGTCGATCGGCATCGTCGGTTCGATGATCGGCTGCACGCTGATCTACGTGCTGGTGGCGTTGTCGGCGGTGGGGGCGATGAGCTTCACCGTGTTCGGCAAGAGCCCGGAGCCGTTGGCGCTGATCATGCGCGAACTCGGCCACGGCAAGGCGGCGCTGGTGATCGGCGCGGTGGCGATCATCGCGCTGCCGACGGTGTTGCTGGCGTTCCTGTACGGACAAAGCCGCATCTTCTTCGTGATGTCGCGCGATGGCCTGTTGCCGCGCGGCCTGTCCAAGGTCAACGCGCGCACCGGCACGCCGGTGGCGATCACCCTGTTCACGGCGGTGCTGGTGGCCGCGTTGGCGGGTGTGGCGCGGCTGGACGAGATCGCCGCGCTGGCCAATGCCGGGACTCTGGCGGCATTTACGGCGGTGGCGGCGTGTTTGTTGGTGCTGCGTGTGCGCGAGCCGACCCGTGTGCGCTCCTTCCGTACGCCGTTGGCGTGGGTGGTGGGGCCGGTGGCGATCCTGGGCTGTCTGTATCTGTTCTGGAGTCTGCCAAGCACGACGCAGGGCTGGTTCCTGGTCTGGAACGCGCTGGGTGTGGTGGTGTATGTGGCCTACGGACGGCGGAATAGTCGCTTGGGGAAAGTTGGGTAGTTCCTTCTCCCGCCGGGAGAAGGTGGCCCGTAGGGCGGATGAGGGTGTGGGCGAAGCCTCGTGCCGTTTAATTCGTCAGTGGCTTTGCCCCGTACCCTCACCCCAACCCCTCTCCCGGGGGGAGAGGGGCTTTCAAGTATGCGGCAGTGCCGGCATTCCCTTCTCCCGCCGGGAGAAGGTGCCCGTAGGGCGGATGAGGGTGCGGGCGGAGCTTCGTGTCGTTTAATTCGTCAGTGGCTTTGCCCCGTACCCTCACCCCAACCCCTCTCCCGGAGGGAGAGGGGCTTTTTGAGCTGCGCGCTGTTTGCCTGCGCGCGCAGGGGGCGGGACTTATGCGGTTACTGCGCTGCTGCAGGCGTGGCACAGAACGAGGTGGGTAATGCGTTCGCTTGCGTGCCCCAGCCTTGGGTCGGCGCCTGCTTGGTGAGCGCAAACGACAACGTGCCGCCCTGCTGCAGCTGGGCCCAGTCCAGGAACACCTGCTGCTGCGGTTGACCGTTGAAACGCACACTGTCCACGTATTGCAGCGCGCGGCCGTCCGCGCCGGGGGCGTCGATACGCAGGCGCTTGCCGTTGCCCAGCGCCAGCGAGACCCGCTTGAAGCGCGGGGCATGCAGCAGGAACTGCCCGCTGCCCGGCACCGCCGGATACAGGCCCAGCGCACTGAACAGGTACCAGGCCGACATGGTGCCGAGGTCGTCATTGCCGGTGACGCCGTTGGGCGCGTTGGTGAACAGCTGCTGGGCGGCGCGCACCACGGTGGCGGTCTTCCACGGCTGGCCGATCAAGGTGTACATCCACGGCGCATGCAGGTCCGGTTCGTTGTTGGGGTTGTAGCGGTACTGGTTGTAGTAGCTGTACGGGCCGACCACCCAGTGCGTGCGTGCGGCGTTGAGCGGGTCCTTGAGCAGGTCGTCGTAGGCGAAGAACGCATCCAGGCGTTTGCCGGCCTGCTCGCTGCCATGCATGGCCTGCAGCATGCCGGGGATATCCTGCTGCACCAGCCACTGGTATTGCCAAGCGGTGCCTTCGTGGAAGCCGTGCTGCGAGCGTGGGCTGTAGCGATCGTCCGAGGGTGCGTACCAGCTGCCGTCTTCCAGCCGGGGCCGTGGAAAGCCGTTGAAGCCGGTGTCGGCATCGCGCACGCCGGCGTCCCAGACGGTGTGCCAGTTGCCGCCGCGTTTGCGTAGCAGCGCGCTGTCGTCGGGGTGGCCGAGCGCCTGCGCCATCTGCGCCAGCGCGCAGTCGGCCAGTGCGTATTCCAGTGTGGCCGAGCCACCATGGTGCGGGTCCACGTCCATGCCCTTGGAGGGGAAGGCGCGGTCGTACTGCACGAAGCCATTGGCAAGATAACTGGCGTTGCCCGAGCGTCCGGAATGCCGCGAGTTGATCGGCGGCTGGCCGAAGGCGTTCTGGCGCAGCGCGGCGTAGGCCTGGGCTTCGTTGTCCTGCAGCGCGCCGAAGCGCCACAGGTCGACCAGGAACGGGGTCACCGGGTCGCCGGTCATGATGTTGGTGTCGAAGTTGGCATAGCCCCAGCGCGGCAGCCAGCCGCCTTGCTGGTGGATGGCCAGCAACGAGCGACCGATGTCGCGCGCGCGCGCCGGCTGCAGCAAGGCCAGCAGCTGGTTCTGCGAGCGGTAGGTGTCCCACAGCGAGAAATACTCGTAGTAGGTCCAGCCGTCGGCACGGTGGATCGCATCGTCGAAGCCGCGATAGCGGCCATCGGCATCGCTGCCGGTCAGCGGCTGCAGCAGCGCGTGATACAGCGCGGTGTAGGCCACCGTGCGATCGTCGGTGCTGGCACCGGCCAGCTGCAGGCCGGCCAGTTCCGTGCGCCAGGCCTGTTGCGCGCGCTGGCGCATCTGCTCCAGGCCCAGCAGCTTGCCGCCCTGCATGCCGTCTGCGCGCAGGTTGTTGCGCGCGCCGTCGGCATCCACATGCGAGATGGCGCTGACCACGGTCACTGCGCGCGCGGTCCTGTTCTTGCCCAGCGGGAAGCTGAGCCAGGCGCCGTTGGGCTTGAGTTCGCCGCCCATGCCGTGGCGCGCGCCGGGCACGCCACCGTCTTCGCCCCAGACACCGTGCGCGGTAAACGGGCGGTCGAATTCCAGCCGGAACCAGGTGGTGTATTCGTGGCCGCCGCAGAAGCTGCGCGTGGTCAGTTTGCCTTCGACCACACGGTCGCCGACCACCTGCAGCTGGCTGCCGATCACCACGTGGCGGTCGTTGGCCTGGCCGAGGTTGACCAGCACATGGCCGGTGTCGGCGCCGGGCGCGAAGCTGTAGCGCTCGGCGGCGGCGCGGGTGAGAGCGGTGGCTTCGGCGTCGATGCCGCCGTAGTCGGTCAGCCGCACCTTGTAGTAGCCGGCCTGGCCCACTTCGCCGTCATGGGTGTAGCGCGCGGCATAGCGTTTCTGGTCGAAGGCCTTGGCGTCGGCGGTATCGAAGTCGCCGCCCGGACCGATGGTGCCGGTGACCGGCAGCACCGAGACCTGCCCGCCCTGCTCCCAGCACCCGGCCCCGGACAGGAACGAATGGCCGAAGCCGCGGATGCTGGGGTCGTCGTAGCGCCAGCCGGCGTAGTGCGCGCCGATCGGGCTGACCTGGACCAGGCCGAACGGCGCCGAGGCACCGGGGAAGGTATTGCCGTCGTCCTTGCTGCCGATGAAGGTGTTGACCTGCGCCGGGTCCTGCGCGGCCAGCGGCGCGCACACCGCCATGCCGAGCAGGCACAGGCCGGCGGCGACGCGGCGCCAGAACGGCGCCGGAGCGCCCTGCGAAACGGAACGATCGGACCAGACTGCGGAGAGCATGCAAGACACCTCGGAGGAGAGGGCGACTGAAGCCGCAGGTGGGGATCCATGCCGATCGCTGCACCACGCAGCGATCGACGCACGACGACCGCGTTCAAATGCCGACCGGCAGCGCGATTTCGCGCCCGACCTGGCGTGTTTGGATCGATCTAAATTGGATGCGGTCATGGGCCATGTGTCGGCAAGGTTAAGCATTCTCGACCGCTTGCTGCACACCGCGGCGCAGCAAAGTGTGCGGGTGCTGGCAGTTTTGCGGGTGCTTTAGACGTGTTGAGGCGACCTGTTGCGCGCTGTCAGGTACTGCCATTCTGAAGCGTGTCAGAGGCACTGACGGATGAGTTGGCTTGGGATTGATTGGTCTGCGCTGCGTGCGGTTGGTTCAAGGTGGCGCTCTTGGACGTGTTGCGCATCGGGAGCCGAACCCTCACCCCACCCCCCGCTCCGCGCCCCGGCCCGCGCTAGCAGCGCGGGCGCTCCCAGGCACGCGCGCCAGTGGCGCGCAAGCTGTGCCTTATCGCCCCGGGGGGAGAGGGGCTTCGCGCCTGAGGGGCCTGGTCGCTGAGAGGGCCGCGTCTCTGGGAGCGACTCGGTCTCTGGGTGAGCGCGCGGCGTGGCCGCGTGGATTGCGCAATCCGCCCATAAAAAAAGCCCGGTCAGTGACCGGGCCTGGCGACGCTGGCGTGGCGGCGGGAGGGGCCGACGCGCCGGTGACGCAGTTGCTTCAGATCCAGCGCATGCCTTCGAACGGGTTCCAGCTGGTGCTGCCCTTCACCTTGTCCAGGTAATAGGCGTAGTTGGCGATCATGCCGGTCAACAACGATAGCGGCAGCCACAGCACGTTCTGAAACGCCGCCGGCAGGAACGAGGCCACGATGCTGGCCACGATGCTGATGCCGATCAGGCTCAACGCCTTGCGCCACAGGCCGATGATGAAGAAGTAGATGATGCCGAAGAAGAAGGCATAGAAGTTCATGCCGACCTTGACCTTCTCGCCAAAGCTCAGGGTCTTCAGTGCGTTCTTGTAACTGGGATCCTTGGGGCCACCGTGACGGTCGAAGAAATCGAAACGGAACTGCCATTTGGGACTGAGCTGGGTGCGATCGAAGGTATCCATTCCAAACCAAGTAGTTGAAAACGGTTACATGATAGGCGATCGCGTATTCATCGGCACGCTCGCTGGTGCAAGAGAGGGGGACAGGGTCATCCGCCGATCAGCTTCGCAGTGCCGCTGGCTTCGGCCTCGATCGCACAGGTGCACGCGGCCAGCTTGCCGCCGGATGCCAACGGCATGCGCCGCGAAGCAGTGGCTGCGTGCAGGACGCAGCGGCTCACTCGCGCTGGTGGCTGAGGCCGGTGCCGCGGCGTGCCCGGCGCAGCGCATACAGCGAACGGTCGGCGCGGTCGACCACCGCCGCCAGCGCCTCGCCATCGTTGCGCAGCGCGGTGCCCAGGGTGAACTGGATCGGGGCGTCGTCGGTGGCGGCCATGTAGTCGCGCGCCAATGCCGCCAGCTGCGCCTGGGTGGGTTGATGCAGCAGCACCAGGAACTCGTCGCCGCCCAGGCGGACCAGACGGTCCTGGGTGCGCAGCGGCTGGTTGAGGAACCAGGCCATCTGCACCAGCACCTCGTCGCCGCGCTGGTGGCCATGGGTGTCGTTGACCAGCTTGAACTTGTCCAGATCCACCACGACGCAACCCCAGCGCACGCCCGGGTCGCGCTTGTCCAGTTCGTCCAGGAAGCGGCGGTTGTAGCAATTGGTGAGCGGGTCGGTGAACGACCATTCCAGCAGCTGCTTCTCCTGGTGGTACTGGTTGGTGATGTCCTGGGCGTGCGCCAGCACGACGGTGGCGTCGGCCTCCACGTCCAGCACGTTGCGGTATTGCCAGTGGCGCAGGCTGCCATCGCTGGCAACCAGCTCGATCACGCCAGCGTCCTGGCCGTCGAGCACCATCCGCGACAGATAACCCTGGAAGGCGGCGTGCCGCTCGGGGCGGATGAACTCCAGCAACCGGCGGCCTTCCATGTCGTCCACGTTGCGGCCCAGCGAGCGTGCCGCGGCCGGATTGACGCTGATCAGGCGGCCATCCATGTCATGGGTGCAGATCAGGCCCAGGCTGTACTGGAACATGTTGCGGAACTTGCGCTCGCTGGCGGCCAGCGCATCCACCGCACGATGGCGGTCGGTGACGTCCTGGATCGCACCGATCAGGCGGGTGCGCCCATCCACATGCTCCAACGAGCCGGTGCTGTGCACCCACAGTTGCCGGCCGGTGGCGCTGACCAGCGGCAGTTCCAGGTCCCAGGGCGTGCCATCGCGCACGCAGCTGTCCACCGCCTCGGTGATCACCGCGCGCGCATCCAGCGGATAGAAGCCGATGCCCTCGGCCAGGGTCGGCCGGTAACCGGCCGGCAGGTCGTGCAGGCGGCAGGTCTGGTCCGACCAGGTCAGGGTGCCGCTGGCCACGTCCACTTCCCAGCCGCCGACGCCGGCGACCCGGCCGGTGCGTTCCAGAAACGCTTCGCTCTCGCGCAGGCGTTGCTGCAGCTGTGCGTTGGCGGCTTCGCGCTCCAGCATCAGCCGGCGCTGCTCCAGCCCTTCGGCGGCAACCCTGGCCAGCTGCTGCAAGGCGGCCAGCTGCGCCGGCTCCAGCGCGCGCGGGCGCTGGTCGATCACGCACACGGTGCCCATGCGCAGGCCGTCGGACAACACGATCGGCGCACCGGCGTAGTAACGGATCCCCGGCGCATCGGTGACCAGCACGTTGTCGCGAAAGCGCGGATCGGCCGGCGCATCGCGTACTTCCATCACTGCATCGTCCTGGATGGTGTAGGCGCAGAACGCGAGCTCGCGTGGGGTTTCGCTGGCGCCGGGCAGGCCGATATTGGCCTTCCACCATTGGCGATGTTCGTCCACCAGCGACACCAGCGCGATCGGCGTGCCGGCGATCGCCTGCGCGGCGGCGGCCAACGCATCGAAGAACGGCTCGGCTTCGGTATCGACGACCTGCAGCAGTGCCAGACGCGACAGCCGATCGGCCTCGCGGGAAGTGGATGACACGGCAGTGTCGCAGTGGCTCAACGGAATGCTCGCTTGTTCCCCCTCACAATCCGCTCAGTCTAGCGGACCGGGCATACCTGCCTGACGCCGGTTTTCGTGCGCCGCGGCACAGGATGCGGTGCGCACCGGCGCTGCGGCCTGCCCGGCAGCACCGGCGTGTCGGCGCCCTGGGCGGCGGCGGCGCTGCGGGAGGCGCGGGTGTCGTCCATCTGCAAGGCCAGGCCGCGGCGCACGCAGTCGTCAGGGTTGCCCAGGTCCACGCCGCAGAGTCCTTCGCTGCGCCGATGGAATCCATGCGCAGCCGTCAGCGGCTGTCGCCGGCTGCAGGCACCGGCGCCAACGCCCTGCCCACCTGCAGCGCCGCGGCCACATTGCGCGCGGCGATGCGCACGTTGCCGGCGGCTTCGGCCAGCGCCTGCTCCAGCGTGCAGGCGCGATGCACCACCGCGAACATCGCATCGATGCCATGGCCGTGCAGCCGCGCAGCGCCGTTGCCCAGGCAACCAGCGATGGCGATCACCGGCTTGCCGTGCCGCTGCGCCAGCCGCGCCACGCCCACCGGGGTCTTGCCATGCAGGCTCTGGCTGTCCAGACGGCCTTCGCCGGTGATGACCAGATCGGCCTGGGCGACCAGCGCATCCAGCCCCAGTGCCTGCGCCACGATCTCCACGCCGGGCCGCAACTGCGCGCCCAGGTACGCCACCAGCGCCGCGCCCAGGCCGCCGGCCGCCCCGCCGCCGGGCAGATCGTGCAGGCGCACGCCCAGGTCGCGTTGCAGGACATCGGCGTAGTGCTGCAGGTTGCTGTCGAGCTGGCGCACCATGCCGGGCGTGGCGCCCTTCTGCGGGCCGAACACCGCCGAGGCACCGGTCGGGCCAATCAGCGGGTTGTCCACATCGCAGGCCACTTCGAACCGGCAATCCTGCAGCCGTACGTCCAGGCCCTGCGTGTCGATGCGCGCCAGCGTCGCCAGCGCGCCGCCGCCGGGACCGATCGCCTCGCCGCGCGCATCCAGCAGCCGTACGCCCAGGGCCTGCGCCAGCCCGGCGCCGCCGTCGTTGGTGGCACTGCCGCCGATGCCGATGATGAAGCGCCGCGCGCCGGCATCCAGCGCGGCCAGGATCAACTCGCCCACGCCTGCGGTGCTGGTGCGCAGCGGCGCGCGCTCGGCCGGCGGCAGCAGCGCCAGGCCGCTGGCGGCGGCCATTTCGATCACCGCGGTGCGGCCGTCGCCGCTCAGGCCGAAGAACGCCGGCACCGGGGTGCCGAGCGGGCCGCTGACCGTGCCGGCGATCACCCGCCCGCCGGTGGCCGCCACCAGCGCGTCGACCGTGCCTTCGCCGCCATCGGCAACCGGCACCTTGGTGTAGTGCCAATCGGGAAACACCTCGCGGAAGCCGGCCTCGATCTGGCTGGCCACCTCCAGCGCGGACAGGCTTTCCTTGTAGGAATCGGGCGCGATGACAATCTTCATGGGGACACTCGACCGCCTCGCCTTTGCGACTCCAGACTCCCCGATCGCGGCACTACTTCCCCACTCCCGATTCCCGATTCCCCGCCGCATACGCCTGCGCCTGCCCCATCACCCGCAGCAGGTTGCCGCCCCAGATGCCGGCAATCTGCGGCTCGGTATAGCCCTTGCGCAGCAGCCAGGCGGTGATGCGCGGCAGGTCGGAGACATCTTCCAGGCCGACCACGCCGCCGCCGCCGTCCCAGTCCATGCCGATGCCCACGTGCTCGGGCCCGACCACCTTGAGCACATGCTCCAGATGGGCGAAGAAATCCTCCTCGGTGGCGCGCTTGATCGGGTAGCGCGCATCCAGGTCCTTGAGTGCGGCGCTCAGCGCGGTGCCGTCGGCGATCTTGATGTGCTCCCAGCCGCCGTACTGCTCGGTCAGTGCCTTCTCGGCGGCCTTGCGCTCGGGGCTGGCGCCGCTGTCGACCAGGTAGCCACCATAGGAATTCACCTGGATCACCCCGCCGTGCGCGGCCAGCACCTTCAGCCGCGCGTCGTCGATATTGCGCGGATGGTCGAACACCGCACGCGCGCCGCTGTGCGAGAGCACGATCGGCACCGGCGACAGTGCGATCAACTGGTCGAACACCGCATCGGAGGCATGCGACTGGTCGATCACGATGCCCAGCGCCTGCGCCTGCTGCACCAGCTGCTTGCCGGCCGGGCTAAGGCCCTTCCATTCCGGCCCCTTGGGGTCGGTGGCCGAGTCGGCGAACTCGTTGTTGAGAAAATGCACGGTGCTCATCAGGCGCAGGCCCTGCGCGTAATAGAACCGCAGCAGCGTCGGGTCGGCCACCAGCGGGCTGGCGTTTTCCATGCTGATGTACACCACGCGCTTGCCCTCGGCCTTGATGCGCGCGGCATCGGCCGGCGTGGTGGCGAAGGCGAAGCGCTGCGGTTGCGCGGCCAGCAGCGTGTGGATCTTCAACAGCCGCTGCAGGCCGGCATCGCGATCGTCCAGGTGCGCGGCCGCACTGCGATTGCCCTGCCCGGTATAGACCGCCCAGAAGCCGCCATCCAGCGCGCCGTCGACCATGCGCGGGTAATCCACCTGCGACAGCCGGTTGCCGGCATGCGCCTGCAACACATCGAAATCGGGGCGCTCCAGGTTGGCCGGCGTATCCAGATGCGAATCCAGCGTGACCAGGCGTTGTTGCAAGGCGGTGGCGCGCGCCAGCTCGGCCTTGGAAAACTCCAGCGCGTGCGCAGGCAGCGCGGTGGCGAGCAACAGCGAGACGGACAGAGAAAGCGTGTGCAGCTGCATGCGATCTCACAGACAGGTGGGGGTCACCGGATCATAGCGGCTCGTTGCAGGCATGCTTGCCGGCGCGGTGCGGCCAGCGCTGCGGCAGTGCAGCTGCAACCGGCGCCACAGTGCGGGCGGTGCGCAGGTTGCGGCGCTGAAAAGAACCACGCGACAAGACTGCGCGCAGTGCCAGCATCCGCCGGCCGCGTGCCTTGGCATGCGCTGTCCAGCGCCACCACGCATGCCTGGCGATTGTGCCCGCCGTCAGGCGCCGGACTCAGTCACCCAGTTCGGCCAGGCGCGCACGCACGCTCTCCACATCGACGTGCTCGCGCAGATGCAGCCACTGCCGCGCCCACACCGAGCGCAGCACGATCCAGGCACCGAACACGCCCAGGCAGGTCGAGCCCAGCGCCAGCGTCAACGGATGCAACGGCGAGCCGCTGCCGGTCTGGAACAGGTACATGAAGGCGCCGGAAAACAGCAGCCATACGCCGAACACCGGCCAGTTGCTGGCCAACAGGCCGGCATGGGGCCGCTCGATCTCGCGCAGCAAGCGGGTCAGTGCCTTGCGTTCCTCATCGTCCGCTGTCATCGACTGGCCGCTCCACGGATTGATCGCCGCGCTAGATCACGCGGCAGAAAACAGCCTTCAGGTAGCGCGATTCCTGCACATGCGCCATGAACGGATGGTCCGGACCGGCCCCGGCCACCTTCAGGATCTGGATGGTGCGCCCGGAGAAATACGAGGCGCGTCGCAGCATGTCCAGGAATTCCTGCTCGGCCACCAGGCCGGTGCACGAGAAGGTGGCGAACAGGCCGCCGGGCTTGACCACGCCCAGCGCCAGCTTGTTCATGTCCAGGTATTTCTTCAGCGCCGGGATCACCTGCTCGCGGTCGCGGGTCATCTTGGCCGGGTCCAGGATCACCACGTCGAACTGCTCGCCGCGATTGGACGCATCGCGCAGCCACGGGAAGATGTCGGCCTGCACGAACTTGGGCCGCACGTTGTTGAGCTTGGCGTTGCCCTTGGCGATGGCGATCACGTCCTCGTCGATGTCCACGCCCAGCACCTCGGCCGCGCCGCGCGCGGCCGCATACACCGCAAAGCCGCCGGTGTTGCAGCACAGGTCCAGCACGCTCTTGCCTTCGACCTGCTCGCTCAGCCACTGGCGGTTCTCGCGCTGGTCGGCGAAGAAGCCGGTCTTGTGCGCACCGGCCGGGTCGGCACGGAACTTGATGCCGTACTCGGTGATCACCGACGCTTCGGTGGTGGTGTTGCCGTGGAAATCGAAGCTCTCCTGCTTCTGCACGTGTTCGTCGGCAAAGCTGTGGAAGCGGCAGCCCGGGAACTGCGCGCGCAGCGCGTCGTAGATCCATTCGCGGTGGCGGAACATGCCGGCGGCGAAGAACTCCACCACCACCAGGTCGCCATAGCGGTCCACCACCAGGCCGGACAGGCCGTCACCTTCGCTGTGCACCACGCGCCAGGCATCGGACACCGCGTCGAGCTTGAGCCAGTCGCGGCGCAGGCTCACTGCCGCGGCGATCTTGCGCGAGAACCAGCCCGCATCGACCGGCACCGCCTGGTCGGTCTCCAGGATGCGCACGGCGATGCGCGAGTGGCCGTTGTAGAAGCCGCGGCCAACCCACTCCCCGTCCACGCCGACCACATCGACGATGGTGCCGGGTTTGGGCTTGGCGGCGGGCTTTTCCACCAGCTTCTGGAAGATCCACGGGTGGCTGGAGCGCCAGGCATTCTTGAGTCGGACGACGGGGACTGGAGTATTCATCCGCCCATTGTATCCGGCTGGATTGACGTGCCTGCCCTCCGGCACGCAGAATCGGGCACAGAAGGGGAGTAGCTCCCAGCGTTGTCGCCGTCATGACGAGTCCTGCCAGCCAGGCTCCGGTGCAACGGCAACCGGCCAGGCCGGTTGTGAGCGAGACCTTCGCCGCGCAGGCGAAGGTCCGTCACCCGGAATCCACGATTTCCGTGTCACAAGGCCTCAGCCCATCGGCTGTCCAGGTCGTTTCACTTTTCGGGATTTCTTATGCAAACCATTGGCAATGTCTGGTTATGGGGCGGCTTCGCGATCGTGGTGATCGTGGCGCTGCTGGTCGATCTGGTGCTGATGCGCCACGGCGGTGCCCACAAGGTCACCTTCAAGGAAGCCACCTGGTGGAGCATCGGCTGGGTGCTGCTGGCGCTGGCCTTCAACGCCGGCCTGTGGTGGTACCTGCAGGGCAGCATGGGCGACGCGGCGGCCGACCGCATCGGGCTGGAGTTCCTGACCGGCTACCTGGTCGAGAAATCGCTGGCGGTCGACAACATCTTCGTGTTCCTGATGGTGATGACCTACTTCGGCGTGCCCGAGGAACAGCGCCAGCGCGTGCTGATCATCGGCGTGCTGGGCGCGATTGTCCTGCGCGCGATCATGATCTTCGCCGGCTCGGTGCTGCTGACCAAGTTCCATTGGCTGCTGTATGTGTTCGGCGCGTTCCTGCTGTTGACCGGCATCAAGATGTGGTTCTCCGCCGGCAAGGAGCCGGATCTGGAAGCCAACCCGGTGCTGCGCTGGATGCGCGGGCATCTGCGCCTGAGTCCGCAATACCACGGCCATGCGCTGAGCGTGATCAAGGACGGCAAGCGCTGGTTCACCCCGCTGTTCGTGGTGCTGATCCTGATTGCGGTGATCGACGTGATCTTTGCGGTGGACAGCATTCCGGCGATCTTCGCGATCACCACCGACCCGTTCATCGTGCTGACTTCCAACGTGTTCGCGGTGCTGGGCCTGCGCGCGATGTTCTTCCTGCTGGCCGGCATGGCCGACCGCTTCCACCTGCTGCCGTACGGCCTGGCGGTGATCCTGGTGTTCATCGGCACCAAGATGATGATCATCGATCTGTACAAGATTCCGGTGCTGGTCTCGCTGGCGGTGGTGGTCGTGATCCTGGTCTTCACCATCGTGCTGAGCCTGCTGCGGCCGCCCAAGCCGGCCAGGCACTGAGGGGCTGGGAATCGGGAATCGGGAATCGGGATTCGGGATTCGGGATTCGGGGACGGTAGCGCCGCGTGTGTTGCTGGCATCCAAGCGCACCGACCATCTCGACAGGTCCTTGCGTTCACCGTCGCGGGCCCTTGAGCGGCATGGATGCCGCGCCAGAGCCCGGCTACCCGAGATCCTGGTCGTCACCATCTGCTGAGTTTGGTGCGGCCACCCAAGCCGGCCCCCGCATTGACGGGCTGGGAGTCCGGAGTCTGCAATTGGGATTCGGGAACGGCCGCGCTGCATGCACTGCTCACAACCAAGCGCACCGACCAACTCGACGGGCCCTTGCCTGCTCACCGTCGCGGGACCTTACGCGGCATGGATGCCGCGTAAGAGCCTCCATGGATGGATTCACGGCGTGTCCCGCGACGGTGGGCGGGCAAGGGCCCTGCAGCCAATCGGTGTCGCGCCTCGGCCACCTGCGTGATGTCACGCAAGCCGCTGCGCCAACGATCGGCGGCGGGGCTGGATTATCCCGTCGTCGGGCCTGCTTATCCCGCGCCGGATAGGCTTGTAAAAAATCGGCGCGACGCCATCCGTGGAGGCATGACACCGCCTCCTGTTGCCGCCACCGACACCACCGCGCAAGACCGCCTGGATCGTTCCCGGGTGTTGCGCGCCTTCAACTTCAGCTTCGCCGCCGTGCTGCTGCTGGTGGCGGTGTTCACCGCCCAGGGCATGTTCGACTGGCGCGCCTGGGCGGTGGCACCGCTGCAGGCCGACGGCCTGCTCGGCATCCTCACCGCACCGCTGCTGCATGGCTCGCTGGCGCACCTGGGCGCCAACGCCGCCGCGCTGCTGATCCTGGGCACGCTGGCCGGCAGCGTGTATCCGCGTGCCACCGCCCTGGCGCTGCCATTGTTGTGGCTGGGCTCGGGGCTGGGCGCGTGGTTGCTGGGCGAACCCGGCAGCCGGCATCTGGGCGCCAGCGGCGTCACCCACGGACTGATGTTCCTGGTGTTCGTGCTGGGACTGCTGCGCCGCGACCGCCCGGCGATCGCCACCAGCATGATCGCCTTCCTGTTCTATGGCGGCATGTTGCTGACCATCCTGCCGCACGAAGCCGGCGTGTCCTGGCAATCGCATCTGGGCGGCGCGGTGGCCGGCCTGATCGCCGCGTTGCTGCTGCGCCTGCGCGACCCGCAACAGGCCAGGCCGCGCTACAGCTGGGAGGACGAAGACGAAGACGCTGCGTGGGAAGTGAGCAACGCAGAACGCGACGTACTGGAACCGCCGCCGCCGCGCCAGGTGCCGGTGCTGTGGCAGCGCCAGCAAGACGGCTCGCACAACGTGGTGCTGCACTTCCCACCGCGCGAGCGCCCACCGGGCAGCTAGTGCCTGCATGGAGCAACGACCAAAACGGCCGCCGATTCCTGTAGGAGCGTGCCTGCGCGCGACAGGGCATTACCGGGACCGCCCCATCGCGCGCAGGCACGCTCCTACAAAAGCGCTGCCTAGCGCGATGGTTGCCCCTGCAACGCGCGCCGCGCCAGGCCCGGGTCGTCGGCGAAGAAGGCATCGATGCCGGTGTCCAGATAGGTCTTGAGTTCGGCCAGTGCCCCGGCGTCGTTACGCGCGGTCACCGCGCCGCTGCTGCGATTTTCCCAGCAAGACGGCTCACACGACGTGGTCCTGCACTGCCCACCGCGCAAACGCCCACCAGGCCCGTAGGAGCGCGCTTGCGCGCGATGAAGCGTTCCCGGTAACGCCCCATCGCGCGCAAGCGCGCTCCTACGGGCCGCAGAGGTGTTTAACGCGTTGCACGCCCCTGCAACGCGCGCCGTGCCAGGCCCGGGTCGTCGGCGAAGAAGGCATCGATGCCGGTGTCCAGATAGGTCTTGAGTTCGGCCAGTGCCCCGGCGTCGTTACGCGCGGTCACNGCGAAGAAGGCATCGATGCCGGTGTCCAGATAGGTCTTGAGTTCGGCCAGTGCCCCGGCGTCGTTACGCGCGGTCACCGCGCCGCTGCTGCGGTTTTCGGCAGCCAAGAAATAGTTCTCCGGGCGGAACGTATACGGCTGCACCTGCAATCCTGCTGCATGCGCGTCGTGCACCAGGCTGGTCGGCGTGCCCAGGCGTTGCTGCGCATCCAGCGGAATGATGCTGCGGATGTCCGGGCCGATCGCATCGGCGTAGCTGGCAACCTGCGTCAACCCCTCGGGCGTGATCATCTGCCCATAGGTCCGCGGCGCGCTGCCCACGCCCGCATCGGGCAACGCCATCTGCGCGCCGGCCAGCAACTGCAGCAGGCGGATGTTGCTGCTGCGCCCGATCTTGCTGCGCAAGTACTGCAGGTTGCCGGTCTCGAACGACTGGATGACCACCGGCGCGGTCTGCGTGTAGGCATGCGCGCGCAGGCTCGCCAATACCTTGTCTTCCATCGCCAGATGCAGCCGGCTGAAATAGCTCGGGTGCTTGATCTCCGGAATCAGCCCGATGCTGCGCCCGGTTGCCGCTGATTCGGCGGCGACAAAATCGATGATCTCGTCGAAGGTGACGATCTGAAACTGCCCATCCCAACGCGTGCCGCGCAACTGCGGCAGACGCTCGCGCGCACGCAGCGTCTTCAATTCGGCCAGGGTGAAATCTTCGGTGAACCAGCCGTCCATCGCCTGACCATCGATGGTCTTGCGGGTCTTGCGCGCAGCGAATTCCGGGTGACTGGCCACATCGGTGGTGCCACCGATCTCGTTCTCATGGCNATGGTCTTGCGGGTCTTGCGCGCAGCGAATTCCGGGTGACTGGCCACATCTGTGGTGCCACCGATCTCGTTCTCATGGCGCGCCACCAGCACGCCATCCCTGGTGGACACCAGGTCCGGCTCGACGAAATCGGCGCCATCGACAATCGCTTTGGCATACGCGGCCAGGGTGTGTTCCGGACGCAGTGCGCTGGCGCCACGGTGCGCAAAGATCTGCACCGTCTTCGCCAACGGCGCCTCTGCCAACACGGGTCCGCTCATGCCGACCATCATCGCCCCCAACAGCCAGCTACGGTGGAACTGCATCATGCCTTTCTCCAACTGAGTGTTGCCATCAAACGCTGGCCCTGATCGTCAAGCCGGCGTGGCAGGTGCTGGTTACCGTCTCATGGATCGCTGATGCGTCGCGTTGCCGAGCACGGTCGATGCCCACCTAACGACGCGTCACAACGTCTGCCAACCACGAAGACGACCAGCATCATCCGGCATCGGGAATTCCTAAACAGCAACAAGCCCCGCTGTTACGAATCCCGATTCCCGTCCTCAGAACCTGGCATCCAGCGTCAAAAACACCTGCCGCGGCGCGCTGGCATGGAATGCCAGCTGGCGGCCGTTCGGATCGCTGTTGGCGAACGCGGTGAGATTGGACGCGTAGCGCTTGTCGGTGAGGTTGGTGACGTTGAGCGAGAGCTTGAGCCCCTGCAGCACGCCGGCCTGGCCAAAGTCGTAGCCGGCGCCCGCATCGAACGAGGTGTAGCCGCCGAAGCCCTGGTCGTTGGTGTAGGTGTAGTAGCGCTGGCCGGTGTACTTGCCGCGCAGATTGATGTTCCAGTTGGCGTAGTTGAACGCGATTTCGCTGGCGAACATGCGCTTGGGCGTATCCACCGTGGTCTTGCCGGCGGTGGGGATGGTCACCCCGTTCTGCACATAGTTGTCGTCGTAGGTCGAACGGTTGATCGAGGCCGAGTTGTACCACTGCAGGTAGCTGGTCGGCTTCCAGATCACGGTCAGTTCGCCGCCGCGGCTGCTCACCGAGCCCACGTTGAAGAAGCGCGTGGTGCAGGCCGGCGTGGTGCCCTGCTGGATGCTGGCGCAGGGATTGAGCGAGAGCAGGCGGTTGTCGAAGGTGACGTCGTAGCCGACCAGCGAGGCTTCGAAATGATCACGTACAACGCGATAGCCCGCTTCCACGGTGCGCGATTTTTCCGGCTCCAGCGCGCCGACGCTGGCATCGAACGAGGCCTGCGTCACCAGCAACGGACCACCGGCGCCGCCGCCCTGGAACGCGGCGATGTTTTCCGCGTAGGAGGCAAACACCTCCTGCCCGTCGGCGATGCGATAACCCAGGCCGACCTGCGGCAGCACCGACTCGCTGGCCTTGAGCGAGCCGGTCGCCACCGGTGCTTCCACCGCCAGCCCCGGCGTCTCGCGCGCGGTCATTTCGGTGCTGGGGCTCTTGATGCCCAGATCCAGGCTCAGGCGCTCGTCGAGGAACTTGAAGTTGCCCTGCACGTAGAACTGCCGCGTGGTGATGATGTAGTTCTGCGAGAACAGCCGGCGATCCGGACCCTGCAAGAATGTGTCGTCGCTGACCGGCCCGTCGATCCAGTAGAAATTGCGCTCCACATCGTGGTGATTGCGCTCGTACCACAGCCCGGCTTCGAGGTGATGCGGGCCCAGGTTCCAGCCGAGCGAGGCGATGCCGCCGGTGCGGTTGATCCAGTAGTTGGTGCTGCGGATCGAGATCGGCAGCGCCTGCGGCGTGCCCGGGTTTGACGCCTGGCCCGGCGACCACCAGTGTCCCTGCCCCTTGTTTTCGTGGTGATAGACCTGGGTATGCAGGCTGATCGCATCGTTGGGCTGGAAGTCGCCGGCCACGTAGAACAGATCGTCGTCGCGCAACGCGCGGCTCTGGTAATAGGCATCGTCGACATTGTCCACGCCACCGCTGAAACCGCAGCGCGCCGCATTCCGCGTGGCCGGTGCGCAGTACGCCGCGGCCAGTGCGCGGTTCCAGTCCGGTGCGTACAGATTCCAGTCCCAACCCAGGCCGCGCGCCATGCCGCTCTTGGACAGATACGCATAGTCCGCCTGCGAGGTGCGCGAGGTATCGGCGAAGGCGGTCAGCTTGCCGCCGTCGAACTGGTACACGCCCTTGGCATTGAACTGCCGCGTGGTGGTCGGCGAGTCCGGGCGCGTCCACATGTCGGCTTCGGCATTGATGCCGGACAGATACGCCGAAAAGCCGTTGTAGTCGCCGGTGTCCACACGCAGGAAGGTGCGGCGATTGGCGTCCGAGCCCACCGTCTGCGACAGCTGCCCGCCGAACACGCTGGACGGATCGGCCGAGTAGTACTGGATGGTGCCACCCAGGTTGCTGGTGGAGGCAGTGCCCAGCGCGCCGATGCCCGAGGCCAGCTCCACGCCGCCGAAGTTTTCCGCAATCAGCGCGCGGCTGATGTTGAGGCCGTTGTAGTTGCCGTAGGCGTTGTCGCCCAGCGGCAGGCCGTCGAGCGTATAGCCCAGGCGCGTGCCGTTGAAGCCGCGCAGGCTGATCGTCTGCGACTCCTCGTTGGCACCGAAGGCATCGTTGGATTGCACGTTGACGCCCGGCATGCGGTTGAGCAGCTTCTGGATGCTGGTACCCGGCGGCAACACCGGGATGTCCTGCTGGGTGATGCGCTGCACCTGACGCGTTTCGCCCTGGCCGATCACCGAGACCGCATCGAGCTGCTGCACGCTCGTGCCGGTATCGGCAGTCACGTCGGGGTCGGCAGCATGGGCGGCCGGCGACAGCACCAGCGCGGTGAGGACAGCGGCACTTAAGAGATGGGTCTTGGGCATGGGCGGCAGGGAGCGAGTCAAAAGATGACGGCAAGCGTGCGACAGCTGTCTTGCGCCGATGCGACCGGGACATGACAGTGCTGCGACAGGCGCTGCGCATCCGGCGCAGCAGCTGCGTTGCACTGGCATACACGTGTCATCTGCGCGTCGTAATCTGCGAACTCTTCCATTCGTGCTGTCTGAGAGGTTGCCCATGTCGCAGCGGATCGCTCGCTCTTGTCGTCGGACGCTGACCGGCATCGCCATCGCTGCATGGGTGGCAGGCGGTGGCATCGCGAGCGCGCGGGAGCAGGCAGCCACTGCAGGCTCGGTGATCGCCACCGACGCCCGCGGATACCTCGATAAGGAACAACTGCCCGACAGCCTGCGCCTGGTGCCGCCGCCGCCGCAGGACGGCAGCACTGCGCTCGCCAACGACGAAGCCGTCGCCAAGGCCATGCTCACCCTGCGCGGCACACCGCGCTGGAACCTGGCCACACAAGACGCCGCATTGCGCTTTCCCGCCGCCGCCACCCACTTCAGTTGTGCGCTCGGCCTGCAGATCGACCAGGCCAGCACCCCGCATCTGGTGCGCCTGCTCGAACGCAGCATGCGCGATGCCAGCAGCAGTACCAGTGCGGCCAAGGCGCGCTACCAACGTCCGCGCCCTTTCATGCGCAATGACCAACCGATGTGCACGCCCGACGACGACGCGGCGCTGCGCAAGAACGGCTCCTACCCCTCCGGCCACACCGCCATCGGCTGGAGCTGGGGCCTGATCCTGGCCGAGCTGTCCCCGGCACAACACGATGCCCTGCTCGCCCGCGGCCGCGCCTTCGGCGACAGCCGCCTGGTCTGCAACGTGCACTGGCAGAGCGATGTCCTCCAGGGTCGCATCATGGGCGCCGCCACCGTCGCCGCCCTGCACGACGATCCCGAGTTCCAGCAGGATCTGGCCGCCGCACGTCGCGAGATCGCCAAGGCGCGCGCGAAACAGTCGATAGCGCTGGCGGCTTCGCCAGCCTGCGCGGCAGAGAACGCTGCACTGCAGACCGTGCTGCCTGGGGTGATGTAGCAAGTCAGGCTCCTGCGACCTGCTACAAACAACGTGCGCCAGCGATCTGTCGCCTGTACATCATTTGTTTTTTTCGAGTTCCTGGCCACGTCTCTCCTGGCCGGACACTAAGTGGCCGCAAACGCATCGGGTAACTCGGCCACGCGCCGATTGAGACCATCTGGTCTGGATCACTCTATGCGTCCGCCCGCCGCCGGTTGCTTGCATACGTTCTGCATGACCGATGCAGGCCCTTAGCCGCCAGCCCTGACAACCGGCGTAGCGCTTGCCTGTTCACGGCGACCGCCATCTCACTCCCAGCCCGCACCGCGAAGACCCAGTCGCGGCAAAGCTGCGCCTGCTGATCGAGCCGCCCATCCCTATCGGGATGGTCAGACGCGTGCTCATTGCCCCCACCAGGGGCGAATCGCAACCGGTTGTGTTCGATCAGATAAGCATCCCTACACGAAACAGCTGACCAGGTCCTGGTCCGATAGCCCTGTTTCATAAAAAGTTCCCGGAAAATGACATATCTGTAAATTTTGGGTTAATCTTCAGACTCCCTTCAGGAAAGTGATGCGCCGGGCTGGTCGGCGTTCCCTCGAAGTGGCTCCCCACCTCAACTGCGCCGCAGTGCAGTTGGGTCCCACGGTTTGCAGGCGTTGTGAAGGTACTTCATCAGGAGAAAGAGGAATGACACGTCCAGGGGTTCGTAGGTCTTTGTCCAAGAACATCACACGCAGTGCCTTGAGCATTGCGCTGAGCATGTGCGTTGCCGGCGGTGTCCAGGCCCAGAGCGCGGTCGGCTCCATTTTCGGTAGTGGGCAGCCTGGCAGCACCATCGCCATCCAGAGCCCGCAAACGGGCGTGAGCCGCTCGGCCACCGCCGCTGCAGATGGCAGATTCAGCTTCAGCCAACTTCCCCCGGGCAAATACATCATTACCTCCAACGGGCTGACCCGGGAGGTCGAGGTCAAGGTGGGCAGCGGCGCGCAGGTCTCGCTGGGTAGCAATGCCACTACGCTGGATCGGGTGGAAGTGGTCGGCGCGCAGGCGTTCAACCCCATCGACGTCTCTTCGGTGGAATCGACCACGGTATTCACTGCCGACCAGATGGTCTCGCTGCCGGTGGCCAGCGATGTGTCTTCGGTCGCGCTGCTCGCGCCTGGCGCGGTCCGGGGCGACAGCGGGCTCGGTGCGGGCAATCTTGCCTCGTTCGGCGGATCGTCGGTGGCCGAGAACGGCTACTACATCAATGGCTTCGACGTCACGAACATGCGCACGTTCCTGTCGTTCGCCAATCTGCCGTTCCAGAGCATTGGTCAGCTGCAGATCAAGACCGGCGGGTATGGCGCAGAATACGGCCGCTCGCTGGGCGGCATCGTCAGCATCGTCACCAAGGCCGGCTCCAACGAATGGCACTACGGCGGCAGCGTGGAGTGGGCACCGGACTGGGGCGCGGCGGCAGGTAAAAACGTCCGCGAACGCGACCCCGATGCGTCAGACCCGCTGTACCAATACCGCAGCGACGATCAGTTCGACAGCACCATTTACTCTGCGTATGCCAGCGGCCCGATCGTCAAGGACCGCTTGTTCTTCTTTGCAATGGTGGAAGGCCGCCAGGAAACTGAAGACAACTTTTACGCGCTGACCAGCCGGCGCGTCAGTGACACGACCCCCCAGGGCCTGGTCAAGCTCGATTGGTATATCAACGACAGCAACCTGGTCGAATTCACCGGCATCTACAACCAGGCCAAGACCAAGTACCGCACCTACGAATACGCCACCGACGCCAATGGCGACAACCGCTACAACGTCGGCCGGCACGAAGTGCCGATCGAGCAGTACGAGATGGAAAATGGCGGCAAGATCGGCATCCTCAAATACACCGGTTACTTTACCGATAACTTCACGCTGTCGGCGCAGTACGGCTACCTGAGCAACCTGATCGACTCCCGCCTGCCGGCCGATCCGGCTGGGAGCGAATGCCCTTGGGCCTACAGCTTCGGCCTGACCACTAGCGTGGTCGACAGATACATCGGCTGCAACCCGGGCACGATCTCCATGATCGCCGACCGCGATGCGGAGCCGGACGAGGACATCCGCAAAGCGTTCCGGGTCGATGGCGAATGGGTGCTGGGCGATCACCGGTTGCGCTTCGGCGTGGATCAGGAAAAGTACGAATCCAGCCACCGTGGCCAGACCTACGCCGGTGGCATCAACTGGGCGTATTACACGGTGCCCGGTAATTCGGTAGCCACCGGCGCGTTTGCAGGCCGGCCTGGCCGCACGGTCAACGGCCAACTGGTGCCGCGCAATGCGCTGTACGCGCGTTCGCGCGTGTTCCAGAGCAGCAGCTCCACGTACGAAAACACCAATAGCGCGTTTTATCTGGAAGACAACTGGCAGGTCACCGAAAACTTCCTCGCCGTGCTCGGCTTGCGCGGTGAGAAGTTCGAAAACAAGAACGGCGACGGCATTGCCTGGATCGAATCCGATTATAAAATGGCGCCGCGCCTGGGCTTCTCCTGGGACGTGCTGGGTGATTCCAGCTTGAAGCTGTTCGGTACCGCAGGCCGCTACTACATCCCAGTGGCGACAAACTCCAGTATCCGCGCAACCGGCGCCGAGTCGACCGTGTCCAACTGGTACTTCGTCAATGGCTGGAGCGAAGCCGACGGCACGCCGGTTGGCCAAGGTGCGCAGATTGGCCAGACCCAGACCAACGGCTCGCTCACTGCGCCGAATCCAGCCTCTGTCGCGTCCACCAACCTGTCGCCGATGTACCAGGACGAGGTCATCCTCGGTGGCCAATTGCAATTGACGGAAAACTGGATGGCGGGAGTGCGTATGATCCGCCGCGAAGTGAAGTCCGGGATGGACGACACCTGCACCACCAATCCCTGGATCGACTGGGCGGCCGACAACGGCTACCCCGACTTCGATCCGGGCTCGGTGCCTAGCTGCTACTTCTTGAATCCAGGCAGCGATGTGACCATCAACGTCGATCTCAATGGCGATGGCGAACTGGAACTGGCAACCTTGCCGGCCTCGTATCTTGGCCTGCCGGAATATCGCCGCCTGCATACCGCTCTGGAGTTCTTCTGGGAGCGCACCGGCGAGAAGTTCAACTTCCAGGGCTCCTATACGTTTGCCAGGACACGTGGCAACGTCGAGGGCTACGTCAATTCGACGCTGGAACAAGAGGACGCCGGCCTCACCCAGGACTTCGACCACCGTCTGTTCACCGATGGCACCTATGGGCCGACCCCGAACGATCGTCAGCACACGCTCAAGCTTTTCGGTGCTTATACGATCACGCCGGAATGGCAGCTTGGCGGAAATTTGGTCCTGCAGTCCGGGCGCCCGATCAATTGCCAGGGCTATATCCCGCTGGACGACATCCCGCAGCCTGACCAGGGCAACCTCAGCGGTTACAGCGGCTCGAGCTTTTATTGCTTGAACGCTGAAGGCACGCGCGTGCTGCGGCAGCGTGGCGACGAGGGGCGGACACCCTGGACCTGGACGTTCGATCTGGCAGCGGCGTACATCCCCAACTGGGCCGACAACAAGCTGCGTATCAAGCTCGATGTCTTCAACCTGTTCAACAACGACAGGGTTACCGAGTACAACGAGTTCAGTGAAGCATCTCGCGACGTGATCAGCCCGAACTATCTGAACGACGTCAATTATCAGACGCCGCGCTCGTTCCGTTTGACGGCACGCTACGATTTCTGATTGTCCGCTGGTTCAACGATGGCATTACGAAATCCGGCCTCGAAAGGGGCCGGATTTTTTTGGCGCCAATCGATGCAGCGAAGTCGCCGCACGTTGCACCGTGCCGCCTCACTTGCCGATGCAAAAACTCGAAAAGATCTTGCCCAGCAACTCGTCGGCGCTCAGCTTGCCGGTGATCTCGCCGAGCGCTTCCTGGGCCAGGCGCAGTTCTTCGGCGGCCAGTTCGAGCTGTTCGAAGCCCAGCTCCAGATCCGCCGCGTCTGCGTGCTGCTCGGCGCGACGCAGTGCGTCCACATGCCGCGTGCGTGCGGAGAATTCGCCTTCCACGCTTTCCATTCCATCGCCCAGCGCGAGTTCGCGCAACCGGGCGTGCAACTGCTCCAGTCCCTGCCCGGTCACTGCCGATACCGCGATCGCATCGCGGTCGAGCGCTGCGGGTTCGGCCAGCAGATCGCATTTGTTGTGGATCCACAGCCGGCGCGGCACGGTCTCGATGGCATCACCGAGCGCATCGCGTGCGGCCTGCGGGTCGCGTGCATCCAGCACCACCAGCGCCAGATCGGCGCGCTGCAGTTCGGCACGTGCGCGCCGCATGCCCTCGCGTTCGATCGCATCGCCGCCCTCGCGCAAGCCGGCGGTATCGACCAACGTGAGTTCGAAACCATCGAGCTGGATGGCTTCCTGCAAGGTGTCGCGGGTGGTGCCCGCAACATCGGTGACGATGGCACGCTCGCTGCCGGCCAGTGCATTGAGCAAGGAACTCTTGCCGGCATTGGGCGGGCCGATCAGTACCGCATGCAGGCCGTCGCGCAGCTTGCGCCCGCGTTCGGCATCGCGCAGCAACTGCGCGAGCAGGCTGCGTGCCTGGGTCAATCCATCGCGCACCTGCGCCCCGCCCAGCGTGTCCAGCGGCTCGTCGGCAAAGTCGATCGCCGCTTCCACGTGGATGCGCAGCCGGGTGAAGGTGTCGCTGACCGCATCGACACGCTGCGAAAACACGCCGTCCAACGACCTGCGCGCAGCACGTGCCGCGCGCAGGTCGCCGGCGGCGATCAGATCGGCGACCGCTTCGGCCTGCGCCAGATCGAGCTTGCCGTTGAGAAAGGCGCGCTCGCTGAACTCGCCCGCGCGTGCCTGCCGCGCGCCCAGGGCAATGCAGCGGCTCACCAGCTGCCGCAACAGCACCGGGCTGCCATGGCCCTGCAGCTCCACCACCGCTTCGCCGGTGAAGCTGTGCGGTGCCGGAAACCACAAGGCGATGCCATCGTCGATCACCTCGCCCTGCGCATCGCGGAAGCGTGCGTAGCGCGCCTGCCGCGGCTGCAGAGTCGGCACGCCCAGCTCGGCGGCGATCTGCGCGGCCTGCGGCCCGGACAGCCGCACGATGCCGATGCCTCCGGTTCCGGCGGCACTGGCGATGGCAACAATGGTCGATGGCGAAGAGGACATAGGCAGATGGTAAGGCGTGTGGTCAACGACGTGGTTTGCAGGCGCACCTGTGCGGCGCGGCGCGCAGTGTGGCTGCAATTTCCCGCAGATGGGTTAAGCCCTGCGCGCGGTGGACCGGCCGTCGAGACATCGATCCGATGTTGCCCGCAGGCTGCTTGCGATAGCCCACCCAGGCCAACACGCCGCCGCAACGAACCCACCGCAACAAGCGATGCAACGGCGATGACTTCCCGCAGGACCCGGCGTAGCAGAACAGTGCAGCCAGACATGCAGAAAGCCCGCCTTGCGGCGGGCCTTCTGGAACTTACTTGGCGTTGGCCTGGATGATCTTGCTCGGCTTCTCGCCGTGCTGGCGGATCATCCACCACTGGATCAGCAGACCCAGGCCGCCGTTGACCACCCAGTACAGCACCAGGCCGGCCGGCATGAAGGCCATCATGACGCCGAACACCAGCGGCATGAACTGCATCATCTTGGCCTGCATCGGGTCCATGCCCGGGGTCGGGGTCAGCTTCTGCGTGGCCCACATGATGGCGATGTTGAGCAGCGGCAGGATGAAGTACGGATCGCGCGCGGTCAGGTCCTGGATCCAGCCCAGCCACGGTGCCTGACGCAGCTCCACCGATTCCACCAGCACCCAGTACAGCGCGAAGAAGATCGGCATCTGGATCAACAACGGCAGGCAGCCGCCCATCGGGTTGATCTTCTCCTTCTTGTACAGCTCCATCATCGCCTGGTTGAACTTGGCACGATCGTCGCCGTAGCGTTCCTTGAGTTGCTGCAGGCGCGGTTGGAACTTGCGCATCTTGGCGCCGGACTTGTACTGCGCGGCCGACAGCGGGTACAGCGCCAGGCGCAGCAGCACCACCAGGCCGATGATCGCCCAGCCCCAGTTGTGCAGGAAGCTGTGCAGATGGCTCAGCACCCAGAACAGGCCCTGGCCGATGATGGCCATGATCGAGAAGCGGCTGTAGTCGACCACGCGATCCAGTCCCTTCACGTCTTCCTTGGCGATCAGGCTGACCAGCTTCGGGCCCACCCACAGGCGTGCCTCGGTGCTGGCGGTCTGGCCCGGGGCCACGGTGAAGGCCGGGCCACGCAGCTCGGCCACGTCGCGCGGGCCGTCCTGGTTCAGCACATACAGCGAGGCCTGGTCCTTCTGCGGGATCCACGCGGTGAAGAAGTGGTGCTGCAGCAGCGCCACCCAGCCGCCGGTGATCTGGCGATTGAGGCCGCCGTCGTCCATGTAGTCCTTGAACGCACGACGCTCGTAGCCTTCCTGCGGGCTGTACCAGGTCGCGCCGTTGAAGCTGAAGGAATCGGGGTTGGTCATGCCGCGGCTGAGGATGGTCGGCACCCGGCTCAGCTTGCGGAACACGTAGCCGTTCCACGGCGCTGCGCTCTTGTTGATCACCTCGTCCTTGATCGAGATCGCATAGCGACCGCGTTCCAGGGTGAAGGTGCGGCGGATGGAGACACCGTTGGGGCCATTCCACACGAACGGCACCACCAGGGTGTTCTGACCCCTGGCCAGTTCGAACGCGGTGCCCGGCTGTTCGGCGCGGAAGCCGCCCACGCCCGGTACCGGCGAATGCTCGCTGGCCCAGCCGCTGGTGGCGTTGTAGGGGTGCGCGGCATCTTCCGTCAGCAGGCTGACCGGCGCGGTGCCGTTCTTGGTCTGCGGAAACTGCAGCAGCTCGGCATCGAGCACGCTGCGGCCGTCCAGCTTCAGGCGCAGCACGTCCGAGGTCAGGGTGATCACCGGCGCAGCGCCGGCAGCGGCCGGCGTCGCGGCAGTGCTGCTGGTCGCCGGCACCGTGCCCGGCACGCCCGCCTGCGGAATCGGCTGGGCCGCCGGCACGTTGGCGGCCGGCGCTGCCGCGTCCAGGTCACGCGCAGCCGGTACTGACTGGGTCGCCGCAACCACCGGCGCATTGGCGGCCGCCTTGTCCTTGCCCCACTCCATCCACAGCAGCGCCGCGACCATCAGCCAGGCAAAAATCAGGAAAACACGGGTCTGGTTCATCGGGCAGCAACTCGCTCAGTCGGAACTGGGTTCCGGCTCTGTCGGGGGAAGGGAGGATGGGTGCATCGTCCTGGCGGGCGGCATTGTGCCGGGCGCGGCAGGCAGGGGCAATGCGCCGGCACGGCGCAGCAGACGGACGAACGCGTCGCGAATCTGTGGATTGGTCGCCTTCGCGGCTGCCGAGCGCGCCACAATCACGTAATCGCCGCCGGCAAGCTCGGGCAGCAGATGGCGCATGGCATCGCGCAGGACGCGTTTGATCCGGTTACGGCCCACCGCACGCGTATCGACCTTGCGCGACACCGCCATGCCCAGGCGCGGCGGCGTATCGCCGGTGCGCCAATGCAGGCTGAGCAAGGGGTCCGAGGTACGACGTGCAGTATCGAAAACGACCGTGTATTGCGCACGCGTGCGAACCCGCGCAGAGCGAGGAAATCGCCTGCACGGGTTCGATGCGTTCACGTTAGGGACTGCCTCGGCCGCAGGGAGCGGCGCGGCAATCAAGCGCTCAGGCGCTTGCGGCCCTTGGCGCGGCGGCGAGCCAGGATCTTGCGGCCGTCGGCGGTTGCCATACGTGCGCGGAAACCATGGTCGCGTGCTCGCTTGAGGTTGCTGGGTTGGAAAGTACGCTTGGTGGCCATGGGGCCCTCTGCATGAATGGAGACGAATAGAACCGGCAATTCTATAGGGCCTCCAGCGTCCGGGTCAACTCCCTGGACGCTTTACCCGAGGTGACGGCGGTCAAGCCCTGTGGATGGAGCTGTGAATAAGTCTGGGAAAACCCTGCCCTGGGTGCTAGTCTGGCGCATCCTCTTTTCACGACCGGGCTGCGCGCACGGCGCCTTGCTGCGCGCCGCAGCCAGCAACAGATGATCATACTTTGATGGATGCTTGGCCCCGCTGTCTGGAACGTCTCGAAGCCGAATTCCCGCCCGAAGACGTCCACACCTGGTTGAAACCCCTGCAAGCCGAAGACCGCGGCGACAGCATCGTGCTGTATGCGCCCAACGCGTTCATCGTCGACCAGGTCCGCGAACGGTACCTGCCGCGCATCCGCGAGCTGGTGGCGTACTTCGTCGGCAACGGCGAAGTGGCGCTGGCGGTCGGCTCGCGCCCGCGCGCGCCAGAGCCACTGCCGGCACCGATGGCTGCGCCCAGCGCCCCGGTTGCCGCGCCGATCGTGCCGTTTGCCGGCAACCTGGATTCGCACTACACCTTCGCCAACTTCGTCGAAGGCCGCAGCAACCAGCTCGGTCTGGCCGCTGCGATCCAGGCCGCGCAGAAGCCCGGCGACCGCGCGCACAACCCGCTGCTGCTGTACGGCAGCACCGGCCTGGGCAAGACCCACCTGATGTTTGCCGCCGGCAATGCGCTGCGCCAGGCCAACCCGGCCGCCAAGGTGATGTATCTGCGCTCGGAACAGTTCTTCAGCGCGATGATCCGGGCACTGCAGGACAAGGCGATGGACCAGTTCAAGCGCCAGTTCCAGCAGATCGATGCGCTGCTGATCGACGACATCCAGTTCTTTGCCGGCAAGGACCGCACGCAGGAAGAGTTCTTCCACACCTTCAACGCGCTGTTCGATGGCCGCCAGCAGATCATCCTGACCTGCGACCGCTACCCACGCGAGGTCGAAGGCCTGGAGCCGCGGCTGAAGTCGCGCCTGGCCTGGGGCCTGTCGGTGGCGATCGACCCGCCGGATTTCGAGACCCGTGCGGCGATCGTGCTGGCCAAGGCGCGCGAGCGCGGCGCCGAGATTCCGGACGACGTGGCGTTCCTGATCGCCAAGAAGATGCGCTCCAACGTGCGCGACCTGGAAGGCGCGCTCAACACCCTGGTGGCGCGCGCCAACTTCACCGGCCGCTCGATCACCGTGGAATTCGCCCAGGAGACGCTGCGCGACCTGTTGCGCGCCCAGCAGCAGGCGATCGGCATCCCCAACATCCAGAAGACCGTGGCGGACTACTACGGCCTGCAGATGAAGGATCTGCTCTCCAAGCGACGCACCCGCTCGCTGGCGCGTCCGCGCCAGGTGGCGATGGCGCTGGCCAAGGAGCTGACCGAACACAGCCTGCCGGAGATCGGCGACGCCTTCGCCGGCCGCGACCACACCACCGTGCTGCATGCCTGCCGGCAGATCCGCACGCTGATGGAGGCTGACGGCAAGCTGCGCGAGGACTGGGAAAAGCTGATTCGCAAGCTCAGCGAGTAGGCCGGGGACGGCGCTGACGGCCCGCGTGGAGAAAAGCGTGGAAACGTTGGGGTCAAATGCGGGAGAATCTGTGGATAACGTTGCCTGGCAGGTCGGGCGGAAAACTATCCACAGGTTTTACCGCCAGACCAGGGGCACTAGTCCAATGACTTTCAGGCGCTAATTTGTCTTTGGAAACAAACAGTTATGGTGGTTATCCGCTGAAAACGGCCCTACCATCACCACCAAGCTTTTGATTTATTCCATTATCTTTTAAAGCATAGGGGCACGGAACCACATGCGTTTTACACTGCAGCGCGAAGCCTTCCTCAAACCATTGGCCCAGGTGGTCAATGTGGTTGAACGCCGTCAAACCCTGCCGGTTCTGGCCAATCTGCTGGTGCAGGTCAAGGACGGACAGGTCTCCTTGACCGGTACCGACCTGGAAGTGGAAATGATCTCGCGCACGATGGTGGAAGACGCGCAGGACGGCGAAACCACGATTCCGGCCCGCAAGTTGTTCGACATCCTGCGCGCCCTGCCCGACGGCAGCCGCGTCACCATTTCGCAGACCGGCGACAAGGTCACGGTGCAGGCGGGGCGTAGCCGCTTCACCCTGGCCACGCTGCCTGCCAACGATTTCCCGTCAGTGGATGAAGTCGAGGCCACCGAGCGCGTTGCGGTGCCGGAAGCGGCGTTGAAGGAGCTGATCGAGCGCACCGCGTTCGCCATGGCCCAGCAGGACGTGCGCTACTACCTCAACGGCCTGCTGTTCGACCTGCGCGAGGGCCTGCTGCGTTGCGTGGCCACTGACGGACACCGCCTTGCGCTATGCGAGACCGAACTGGAGAAATCCGGCGGCGCCAAGCGCCAGATCATCGTGCCGCGCAAGGGCGTGACGGAGCTGCTGCGCCTGCTGGAAGCCGCAGATCGCGACGTGGAGCTGGAAGTCGGCCGTAGCCATATCCGCGTCAAGCGGGGCGATGTGACCTTCACCTCCAAGCTGATCGACGGCCGCTTCCCGGACTACGAGGCAGTGATCCCGATCGGTGCCGATCGCGAGGTCAAGGTCGACCGCGAAGCGCTGCGTGCGTCGTTGCAGCGTGCTGCGATTCTGTCCAACGAGAAGTACCGCGGTGTGCGCGTGGAAGTCTCGCCGGGCCAGCTGAAGATCAGCGCGCACAACCCCGAGCAGGAAGAAGCGCAGGAAGAAATCGAGGCCGATACCAAGGTCGACGATCTGGCGATCGGCTTCAACGTGAACTACCTGTTGGACGCGCTGTCTGCATTGCGCGACGAGCATGTGGTCATCCAGCTGCGTGATGCGAATTCGTCGGCACTGGTGCGTGAAGCCAGTAGCGAGAAGTCACGCCACGTGGTGATGCCGCTGCGTCTCTGACGTTGCGTTCCACGTGGAACACGAAGAGCCCGGCAACTGCCGGGCTTTTTGTTTGTGCAGTGAAAGCGCGAAATCCCTGCTGGGTGCCGTTTTTCGGAGCCTGGGCAGTCACCGCCCGCATGGGAGCGGCGGTGACTACCTCGCTGCCGTAGCGCTTTGGCCCGCAGCTCCCGCTGGGGCGTCCTGCGTGGTCGCAGAAGTCGCCGAGGTCAATGCCCAGGCAGTGGCCCAGGCAAGGCCGGTGGACGCGCCGCTTGCCGGCAGTCAGAGATCGAGGGCGGGACACGTGTCAGCTCGTCCGCAGGGAGTCAGGAGAGTGGAAGGACTGCAGGCATTGGCAGGCGACGATCATGCAGCTGCTCTGCCGCTGTCATCGGCGTGGATGTCGGAACGATCCGGCTGTAGTACGGCGCCCGGTCCTTGCGACAGGCAGCGAGCTATCCCGTCTTACCGCAGTGCTGTGAGCGCCTGGATCCTGGATTGGACCACCGCCGGCTCCAGAGACGGCCAATTACCGGCAGGCTGTCGGTAGGGAAACTGACCGTCGCCCTGAGCCTGATACTGGTCCTCGTCATGCGAGAGCTGGTGCCGCGCAAGTCGCATCCTTTGGTGAGGTTGGCTCTGTGAGCCGTGATGCTCTGTGCCGAGCCAGGTCGACGTCGGACAAAGCACATCTAACCTGAATGGATTCAGCTGGGTGCGCGTTTTTCCTCCTTCCGTCCCAACTGCTTGGCAGCGTCCGGTTGGCTCGTTCCCTGGCCCCGTTTTTGAGTTATGCACATCGCGCTTTGCTTTTAAATCTATAAATAATTTAAGAGCTTGGTGGTGATGGTAGGGGCAGAATTCACCGAAAACTACCTTATCTCTCTGTTTTTAAAGGACTTTAGTGCCTCGAAAGCCTGTGTCTAGACCCCTGTGGAAGAGTCAGCAAGCTGTGGATAAGCCCATGGCGCTCCACAGTCCGTGTTTTTATCCACAGGTTGTCCCCTGTTTGCTCGTGGGTTGCTCCACGTCGCCACGCGCAGGATCCGTATCGATCACGTATGCTCCGCTCCGACCGGGATGCCGGATCACAGCGCAGAGCAGACCGATCGATGCACGTAGTGCGGTTGTCCATCCATCGACTTCGTCGTTTCGAGACCGTCGACCTCCATCCCGCCAGTTCCTTGAACCTGCTGACCGGCGACAACGGCGCGGGCAAGACCAGCGTGCTGGAGGCGCTGCATTTGATGGCTTATGGCCGCAGCTTTCGTGGGCGCGTGCGCGATGGGCTGATCCGACAAGGGGCCAGTGATCTGGAAGTGTTCGTGGAGTGGCGCGAAGGAACCGCCGACACCGGTGAACGCACGCGTCGGGCAGGTCTGCGGCACAGTGGCCAGGAATGGACCGGGCGGCTGGATGGCGAGGATGTGGCACAGCTTGGTGCATTATGTGCCGCGCTGGCGGTGGTGACCTTCGAGCCCGGGAGCCATGTACTGATCAGTGGAGGTGGTGAACCGCGGCGGCGCTTCCTCGATTGGGGCTTGTTCCACGTGGAACCTGACTTCCTGGCGCTGTGGCGGCGCTACGCGCGCGCGCTCAAACAGCGCAATGCCCTACTCAAGCAAGGGGCGCAGCCGCGGATGCTCGATGCCTGGGATCACGAACTCGCCGAGTCCGGCGAAACGCTGACATCGCGTCGCCTCCGTTATCTGGAGCGGCTGCAGGACCGCCTGATTCCGGTCGCCACCGCAATCGCCCCGTCGCTCGGCCTGTCTGCGCTAACCTTCGCACCGGGCTGGAAGCGCCACGAGGTATCGCTTGCCGATGCACTGTTGTTGGCGCGCGAGCGTGACCGCCAGAATGGCTACACCTCGCAAGGGCCGCACCGGGCCGACTGGGCGCCCTCCTTCGATGCATTGCCGGGCAAGGATGCGCTCTCCCGCGGGCAGGCAAAGCTCACCGCCCTCGCCTGCCTGCTGGCGCAGGCCGAGGACTTCGCCCACGAGCGCGGTGAGTGGCCGGTGATTGCGTTGGACGACCTGGGTTCGGAGCTGGATCGCCACCACCAGGCCGGCGTGCTGCAGCGGCTGGCGTCGGCACCCGCCCAGGTGCTGATGACCGCAACCGAACTGCCGCCCGGCCTGACCAACTCGGAAAGCGTCCTGCATCGGTTCCACGTGGAACACGGCACCGTCGCCGTAATGGCGCCCTCTGCGTAGCCAGCCGCGGCGCGGCTGGGCCGACTGGTATAATTTCCGGGCTATCCCCCTTTTCCCACGGTGCGATGCGGCTCCTGCCGCCTGCGCCCGTGTTGTGGAGCTAACGGCACACGCATGACCGACGAACAGAACACCCCGACGACACCCAACGGTACCTACGACTCCAGCAAGATCACCGTGCTGCGTGGCCTGGAAGCCGTCCGCAAGCGCCCCGGCATGTACATCGGCGATGTCCACGACGGCACCGGCCTGCATCACATGGTGTTCGAGGTGGTCGACAACTCGGTCGACGAAGCCCTGGCCGGCCACGCCGACGATATCGTGGTGAAGATCCTTGTCGATGGTTCGGTGTCGGTGTCCGACAACGGGCGTGGCGTGCCGGTCGACATCCACAAGGAAGAAGGCGTCTCCGCGGCCGAGGTGATCCTCACCGTGCTGCACGCGGGCGGCAAATTCGACGACAACAGCTACAAGGTGTCCGGCGGCCTGCATGGCGTGGGCGTGTCGGTGGTCAACGCGCTGTCCGAACACCTGTGGCTGGACATCTGGCGCGATGGCTTCCACTACCAGCAGGAATACGCGCTGGGCGAGCCGCAGTACCCGCTCAAGCAGCTGGAAGCGTCGACCAAGCGCGGTACCACGCTGCGCTTCAAGCCGGCGGTGGCGATCTTCAGCGATGTCGAGTTCCACTACGACATCCTGGCACGCCGCCTGCGCGAGCTGTCGTTCCTCAACTCCGGCGTCAAGATCACCCTGATCGACGAGCGCGGCGACGGCCGCCGCGACGATTTCCACTATGAAGGCGGCATCCGCAGCTTCGTCGAGCACCTGGCGCAGCTCAAGTCGCCGCTGCACCCGAACGTGATCTCGGTGACCGGCGAGCACAACGGCATCGTGGTGGACGTGGCCCTGCAGTGGACCGACGCCTACCAGGAAACCATGTACTGCTTCACCAACAACATCCCGCAGAAGGATGGCGGCACCCACCTGGCCGGCTTCCGTGCCGCGCTGACGCGCGTGCTCAGCACCTACATTGAGCAGAACGGCATCGCCAAGCAGGCCAAGGTCGCGTTGACCGGCGACGACATGCGCGAAGGCATGATCGCGGTGCTGTCGGTGAAGGTGCCCGACCCCAGCTTCTCCTCGCAAACCAAGGAAAAGCTGGTCAGCTCGGACGTGCGTCCGGCGGTGGAAAACGCCTTCGGTGCGCGGCTGCAGGAGTTCCTGCAGGAGAACCCGAACGAAGCCAAGGCCATTACCGGCAAGATCGTCGACGCCGCGCGTGCGCGCGAAGCCGCCCGCAAGGCGCGCGACCTGACCCGCCGCAAGGGCGCACTGGATATCGCCGGCCTGCCCGGCAAGCTGGCCGACTGCCAGGAAAAGGATCCCGCCCTGTCCGAATTGTTCATCGTCGAGGGTGACTCGGCAGGTGGCTCGGCCAAGCAGGGTCGCAACCGCAAGAACCAGGCGGTGCTGCCGCTGCGTGGCAAGATCCTCAATGTCGAGCGTGCGCGCTTTGACCGCATGCTGGCCTCCGACCAGGTCGGCACGCTGATCACTGCCCTGGGCACCGGCATCGGCCGCGACGAATACAACCCGGACAAGCTGCGCTACCACCGCATCATCCTGATGACCGACGCCGACGTCGACGGCTCGCACATCCGCACCCTGCTGCTGACGTTCTTCTACCGGCAGATGCCGGAGCTGATCGAGCGCGGCTACATTTATATCGGCCTGCCGCCGCTTTACAAGCTCAAGCAGGGCAAGAGCGAGCTGTATCTCAAGGACGATGCGGCGCTCAATGCCTACCTGGCCAGCAATGCGGTCGAAGGCGCGGCGCTGATCCCCGCCACCGACGAGCCGCCGATCACCGGCGAGGCGCTGGAAAAGCTGTTGATGCTGTTCACCAGCGCCAACGAGGCGATCGCGCGCAATGCGCACCGCTACGACCCGGCGCTGCTCACCGCGCTGATCGACCTGCCGCCGCTGGACGTGGACCAGCTGCAGGCCGAAGGCGAGGCGCATCCCACCCTGGATGCGCTGCAGGCGGTGCTCAACCGCGGCACCCTGGGCACGGCGCGTTACCAGCTGCGTTTCGACCCGGCCACCGACAGCGCCTCGGCGTCGCTGGTGGCGGTGCGCAGGCACATGGGCGAGGAATTCACCCAGGTGCTGCCGATGGGCGCGTTCGAAAGCGGCGAACTGCGTCCGCTGCGCGAGGTCTCGCTGGCCCTGCACGACCTGGTACGCGAAGGCGCGCAGATCGTGCGCGGCAACAAGACCCACCCGATCACCAGCTTTGCCCAGGCGCATGCCTGGCTGCTGGAAGAGGCCAAGCGTGGGCGCCAGGTGCAGCGCTTCAAGGGCCTGGGCGAAATGAACGCCGAGCAGCTGTGGGAAACCACGGTCAACCCGGATACGCGCCGCCTGTTGCAGGTGCGTATCGAAGATGCCGTGGCCGCCGATCAGATCTTCAGTACCTTGATGGGCGATGTGGTCGAGCCACGCCGCGACTTCATCGAGGACAACGCGCTGAAGGTGTCCAACCTGGACATCTGAGCCACCGTCGCCCGCCGGCACATCGCACAGGCGATGCGCCGGCGTTTGCGGTTTTTTCAGGACGACGATGCGCACAGATCCTCCACAGAGGCCGGCAGCGACGCCGGTTGCCGGCACCGCCCCGCTGTTGCCGCCCTTGCTGGGCTTCGGCATCGATGTGCTGATCGCCACCGGCCTGCTGCTGTCGCTGAGCGTGGCCGGGTTCGCGCTCTGGGGCGTGTTCCGCGGCATCAGCGCCGCGCAGGCCGCCAAGGCGCAGGGCCTGACGCTCTCCTCGGCCCAGATCATGGCGGTGATCGGCCAACCCGGCGTGCTGGTGCAACTGCTTACCGCGCTGGTCAGCACGGCCTCGCCGGCGCTGCTGCTGTACTACTGGCGCCGCCGCGCGAGCGCAGGCGAACTCAGGGCCTCGCGGGCTGCCGCGCGGCGTGCTTCCACCTGGGGCTGGACCGCACTGATCGCGGTCGGGGTGTTCCTGCTCAGCAATCTGGTCAGCGTCGCGGCCTCTGCGCTGGGCATCAAACCGGTGCCGACCAACCTGCCGCTGATGGAAGAAGCCATCAAGCAATGGCCGTTGGCGCTGGTGGTGTTTGCCGTGGCCATCGCCCCGGCATATGAAGAACTGCTGTTCCGTCGCGTGCTGTTCGGCCGCCTGCTCGCCGCCGGCCGGCCCTGGCTGGGCATCGTGCTGAGCAGCGCGATTTTTGCGCTGGTGCATGAAGTGCCCGGCGTCAGCGGCAACGGCCCGGCTGCCATCGCGCAACTGTGGCTGGTCTACGGCAGCATGGGCGCGGCGTTCGCATGGCTGTACTGGCGCACCGGCACGCTGTGGGCACCGGTCGTGGCGCACGGCGTCAACAACGCCACCGCCCTGGCGGCACTGTACTTTTTTGGCGTCGGCTGAGCCGTTTGACGAAAAGTTAAGACGAGCCTGCCAAAATGCCCCCAGGGTTCAAGGGGGATTGAATGAAAGCCAGGCTGTTGATCGTTGTCGCCGTCCTTGCACTGACGGCATGTGCCACCACAACCTCGCCGACCGGCCGCCGACAGGTGGTGGGAGGCGTCACCCAGGACCAGCTCGACAAGCTTGGCGCCGAGTCCTTCGCGCAGACCAAGGCCAAGGAAAAGGTCAGCACCGACGGCAAGCAGAATGCCTACGTGCAATGCGTGGTCAATGCGCTGGTCGCACAGCTGCCGCCGCAGTGGCGCGAGACCCGCTGGGAAACCGCGCTGTTTGTCGATGACGAAGCCAATGCCTTCGCCCTGCCCGGTGGCAAGGTCGGCGTGAACACCGGCATCTTCACCGTCGCCAAGACCCAGGACCAGCTGGCTGCCGTGCTCGGGCACGAGATCGGGCACGTGATCTCGCGCCATCACGAAGAACGCATCACCCGCCAGCTCGGCGCGCAGACCGGCCTGGGCATTATTGGCGCGCTGGCCGGTGCGGCCTACGGCGACGGTGCGGCCAGTGCAGTCAACCAGGTCGGCGGCATGACCGCGCAGACCGTGTTCCTGCTGCCGGGCTCGCGGACCCAGGAGAGCGAGGCCGATGTGGTCGGTCAGCGCCTGATGGCCCAGGCCGGCTTCGACCCTGCCCAGGCCGTGGCGCTGTGGCAGAACATGATGGCCGCCAGCGGCAATCGCCAGCCGCAATGGCTGTCCACCCACCCCGACCCCGCCAATCGCATCCGCGAACTGCAGGCAGACGTCGATCAGCTCCAGCCGGTTTACCAGCAAGCGCGACAGGACGGGCGTGTGCCGCGCTGCGGCTGAGATTCCAGCGCTCGCGTACCGGATGTCGCAACACAGCATGGAAACCGTTTTCGGGAACTGAGACTTTCTGCTAAGTTTGCCGGCTCAGATTTTTCGTACAGCGTTTATTCCGCTTTTCGTACCGCCCGACGGCGGCTCGTCCGAGGTGAAACATGAAACTGCTCAACCGCAAGCAAGCCCTGTTGTCCCTGTTCATCGCCGCGTCGCTGGGCGGGGCCGTCGTCACCGATGCGGTCGCGCAGTCGGATCGTTCGTCCGAGCGCGCCAGCCGCAAGTCCAAGGGCAGCGGCAAGGCCGAGGAGCTGTATCCGCAGTCCACCCGCGCCGCGCCGACGATCAAGCCTTCGTCCAAGCTGGGCAGCAAGCTGCAGAAGCTGATCGAAACCTTCAACAAGGGCGAAGACTTTCCGGCCGTGCGGACCCAGGCCGACGAAATCCTCGCCAATGGCTCGGCCAATGAAGCCGACAAGGCGCTGGCTTCTCAGCTGGCCGCCCAGGCGGCGTACAACATGGACGACACTGCCGCTGCCAAGAAGTACCTGCAGCAGGCCATCGGCCTCAATGCGCTGGACAACAACGGCCAGTTCCAGTCGATGCTGATGCTGGCGCAGTTGCAGATGCAGGACGACCAGCAGGCCGAAGGCCTGGCCACGCTGGACAAGTATCTGGAAGAGAGCAAGTCGCAGCGTCCGGAAGACCTGATCCTCAAGGGCCAGGCGCTGTACCAGGCCGAGCGCTACAAGGAAGCCATTCCGGTGCTGAAGCAGGCCATCGCCGCCTCGCCCGAGCCGAAGGACACCTGGAACCAGTTGCTGATGGCGTCCTACGCCGAAGCCGGCCAGACCGGTGAAGCGGTGGCCGCCGCCGAGGCGCTTGCCGCCAAGACGCCGAACGACAAGAAGGCCCAGCTCAACCTGGCCAGCATGTACATGCAGGCCGATCAGATGGACAAGGCCGCCGCAGTGATGGACAAGCTGCGCGCTGCCGGGCAGTTGACCGAAGAAAAGGAGTACAAGCAGTTGTATTCCATCTACGCCAACACCGAGAACAAGGAAAAGGACGTTATCGCGGTCATTAACGAAGGTATGCAAAAAGGCATCCTCAAACCCGATTATCAGACATACCTTGCGCTGGCACAGTCGTATTACTACAGCGAGGACGTGCCCAAGGCGATCGAGAATTGGCAAAAGGCCGCACCGCTTTCCAAGGACGGCGAGACCTATCTGAACCTGGCCAAGGTGCTGCATTCGGAAGGTCGCATCCCGGAGGCCAAGCAGGCCGCGCAGCAGGCAATCGCCAAGGGTGTCAAAAAACCCGATGACGCCAAGAAGATCATCAATCTGAAGTAAAAAAGAAAATAAACCCCCGAAATCCCTGTGTTTTTAGTGGTTACAGGACTCGGGATTGGTATAAGCTTGGGGGTTCCTGCGGTGTCAAAGCCGTCCGAAAACCTGGGGATCATCACAGTGATCCGGGGCCCCCACTGAAAGAGCCATTGGCGCATGACGGAACAACTCGTTATCCACAGGCATGACTATGATGCCGGGAACCAGGGTCTGAGCTGGGCCCGCATTATCGGCATTGCTTTTGTAATTGCCCTGCACCTCACTGCACTGATGATGTTGCTGATCCCTGCAGTGGCGCCGAAGGCTCCGGCAGAGAAGGAGCGCACCACCATGGTCACCCTGGTGGATGCACCGCCTCCTCCCCCGCCGCCGCCGCCGCCGCCGCCGCCGGAAGACAAGCCGCCACCGCCGGTCAAGAATCTGTCGCCGCCGAAGCCGTCACCGGTTCCGCCGCCGCCGGAAGCGCCGGTTGTCGATGTTCCCGAACCGCGTCCCAGCGATATCGTCACGCCGCCGAGCCCGCCGAGTCCTCCGACTCCGCCGAGCGACATCGGCGCCAGTGTCGATATCTCGTCCAAGAACATGAACCCGCCGAAGTACCCGCCCGCTGCATTCCGGGCCGGTGTCCAGGGCGAGGTCATCCTGATCGTGGATGTGGATGCCAGCGGCAACGTGACCAACGTGTCGGTCGAAAAGTCCAGCCGCAACCGCGACCTTGACCGTGCCGCGATGGACGCAGCACGCAAGTGGAAGTTCAATGCCTCCACTGTCAACGGGCAGAAAGCCGCCGGACGTGTCCGCGTCCCGGTCAACTTTGCTCTGAACTGATCCCACGGGCCGGCCACGGCCGGCCCAGGATCCTGTCTTCCTTTCGCTCCACCCTTCATCACCACACACAACAAAGGTAAGCGTCATGCTGCAGGAATTCTTTATCGCCGCCGCTGCAGGGGGCTCCAATCCGTCGGCCGCCCTGTCGCAGATGGGCTTCGAGCACTTGATCACTGAAATGACGTCCAGCCCCGGCGATTTCGCCGTGTCCTGGGTCGTTCTGATCACCCTGATCGCCATGTCCGCTGCCTCCTGGTACTGGACCGTCATCAACATCTTCCGTGCCACCCGTCTGAAGAGCGCGGCTGACCGCGTCACCACCGCGTTCTGGGATGCCCCGAATGCACAGGACGCCATCCGCGCCATGGAAGAGCAGCCGGCTTCCGAGCCGTTCTCCAAGATCGCACTGGACGCAGCGCAGGCTGCTGCTCACCACCAGCGCGCCGAAGGCAGCACCGGTGGCCTGGGCGAGAGCCTGAGCCGTTCGGAATTCGTCGATCGCGCCCTGCGTCAGGCCGTGACCCGCGAAAGCACCAAGTTGCAGTCGGGCATGACCCTGCTGGCCACCGTCGGTGCGACCGCGCCGTTCGTCGGTCTGCTCGGTACCGTGTGGGGCATCTACGGCGCGCTGATCAAGATCGGTGCGACCGGTTCGGCCTCCATCGACGCCGTGGCCGGCCCGGTGGGTGAAGCGCTGATCATGACCGCGATCGGTCTGTTCGTCGCGATCCCGGCCGTGTTCGCGTTCAACTTCTTCTCCAAGGTCAACAGCTCGGTGATCGCCAAGTTCGACACCTTCGCCCACGACCTGCACGACTTCTTCGCCACTGGTTCGCGCGTTCGCTAATCCGTAGTAAAGAACGACTTCGCAACGATTTAGACGGAGCCCGTTATGGCCTTCAGTAGTGGAAACAGCGGTGGCCCGATGGCCGACATCAACGTGACGCCCCTCGTGGACGTGATGTTGGTGCTGCTGATCATCTTCATCATTACGGCACCGCTGATGTCCCATAAGGTCAAGGTGGAGCTGCCAGAGGCCAACCTGGTCCAGAAGGAAGACGCGGAGAAACGTGCCGCGCCGATCACCCTGGCCGTCAAGGAAGACGGGTCGCTGTACTGGAACGACGAGCCGATTTCCAAGGAAGCCCTGGAATCGCGCCTGTCCACCGCCGCACAGCAGACGCCGCAGCCGCCGCTCAATTTGCGTGGCGACCGCACGACCAAGATGCGTACGATCAACGAGATCACCAAGATCGCGCAGGGTCAGGGCATGTTGGACGTCGGCTTCGTCGCAACCAAAGAGAAGGGGCAGTAAGCCATGGCATTCAGTACCGGTGGAAACCGCGGCCCAATGGCCGACATCAACGTCACGCCCCTGGTGGACGTGATGTTGGTGCTGCTGATCATCTTCATCGTGACCGCGCCGATCATGACCTACCCGATCGCCGTGGATCTGCCGCAGCGGGTGCTCAACCCGCCACCGCAGACGACCGAACCGCCGCCGCCGATCGAGTTGCGGATCGACGCCAGCAACCAGGTGTTCTGGAACAACAGCCCGACCCCGGTCGCGCAGTTGCAGCAGAAGATGGAAGAAGTGGTGCAGGCCGATCCGACCAATCAGCCGGAACTGCGCATCGATGCCAATGAAGATGCGGAGTACGAAGTGATGGCCAAGGTGCTCGCTGCGGCGAAGAACTCGCAGATGAAGAAAATCGGCTTCATGCAGTAAGACATCGCAACACCGCAACACAACAGTCATGACGCGACTGCAACGCCACCGGAAACGGTGGCGTTTTTTTATGCTCGATCAGGCGACAGTGCGGTGTTGTTGATCATCTTCATCGTCACGGTGCCGATGCTGGGGCAGCCAATCACCATGGATCTGCCACGGCGCAGCGAGCGAGCGCTGTCACGACCGGAACCGCCTGCACCAGTCGCGTTGTGGGTGGCCGCCAGCGGCCAGGTGTCCCGGACTGCAAGCCCGGTCATGCTGCAGGAGTTGCAGCACGGGTTGATCGAACAGATGCGCCGGGCAACCGGCAATCAGCCGGAGCTGCGCATCGTCGCCAGTGCGGATGCCGAGTACGCGGTGATGGCCAAGGCGCTGGATGGGGCCAAGAAGACCCAGGTGGATCGCATCAGTTCCGTGCAGCAGTGGGTGATTCACCAGCCTGGTAAATCAGCCGCAAGTCATCGATAACGATTGCATCGGGGGACCGAAACCCTGCCCCGATGCAATACCTGGTAACTGAGCAACGCATCTACATAATCGACTTGATTATCTCAAGCGCTGATCGATGCGCCGCGCAGTATGTCCAGATAGGCGTGCACGGTCGCATCCAGGCCTTGATACAAGGCTTCGCTGATCAATGCATGGCCGATCGAGACTTCGAGTACGCCCGGGACAGCGCTCAGAAAGTCGCCGAGATTGGCCTGCGACAAATCGTGTCCGGCATTGATGCCCAGACCTGCGGCGGCTGCGCGTTGCGCTGCGTCGGAAAACAGCGGGAATGCAGCATCCGGCTGGCCGCTCAGATGCGCCTGCGCATACGGGCCGGTATACAACTCGATGCGGTCTGCACCGAGTACTGCCGCCTGCGCGATAGCGGGATTGCCGGCATCGACAAACAGACTGACGCGAGCACCGATCGCCTTGAACGCGGCGATCAACACGGCGAGCTGGGTGGTGTCCTGGGCAAAATCGAATCCGTGGTCGGAGGTCAGTTGTCCATCGCCATCCGGGACCAGGGTGACCTGCTCGGGACGGGTGGCACGACATAATTCCAGCAGGCCAGGATACCCGTCGCGTGGCGGCGCAAACGGATTGCCCTCGATATTGAATTCGACGCCGTGCTCGCGTGTCAGCGCGCTCAGCGCCAGCACATCGTCGGCGCGGATATGCCGCTGGTCCGGGCGCGGGTGCACGGTGATGCCGTGCGCGCCGGCGGCAATGCAGGTGCGTGCGGCCTGCACCACATCCGGGTCGTGCCCGCCGCGCGAATTGCGCAGCACCGCGATCTTGTTGACGTTGACGCTGAGCTGGGTGGTCACTGCGTGGGTCTCAGGGCTGCGGCTCGCCATCACGGGTGGCGTTGAGTGCGGCGGCCTTGCGGGCTTCGGCGATCTCGCGCAGGCGGCGCAGTTCGGCCGGGTCGATCAAGCTGCTGGTGTCGCGCTGGGCATCGCCCATGCGCGAGGCGAACCAGCCGCGCGTCCACAGCAGCAGCAACAGCAGTGCTACCAGCAGCGAGGCCACCAGCAACCACACATGCGGCGTGCTGAAGGCCAGCACCAGCGCACCCAACGCCATAAGCAGAAACAGCCAGTGCATGACGCGCTCCCCGATCAGTGGCGGCAGTGTAGCGCCGCGCCCGGCAAGGTTCCACGTGGGCGCGGCGATGCGGTTCACAGCAGCGGCGACAGCAGCCGCGCGCAGGCTTCGGGCAGCCGCGAGCGCCACAGCGGTCGATGGCGGACGAAGCGCACTTCCTGTGCCTGCTGCAGGTCGGTGTCGATCAGACCGGCCAGTTCGGCGGCCACCGCCTGGTCGCGGAACAGCATCGACAGCTCGAAGTTCAGGCGAAAGCTGCGGCTGTCGAAATTGGCGCTGCCGACGATGCAGACGTCGTCGTCGGCCAGCAGCGCCTTGGTGTGCAGCATGCGCGGGCCGTATTCGTAGATGCGCACGCCGGCCTCGAGCAGCTCGTCGAAATACGAACGCGCCGCGTAGGTGACCAGGCGCGAGTCGCTGACGCGCGGTACCAGCAGGCGCACGTCCAGACCCCCCAGGGCGGCCGAAGTCAGCGCCATGCGCGCGGCCTCGCCGGGCACAAAGTACGGCGTGACCAGCCAGACCCGATGCCGGGCCTCGTGAATCGCAGCGACCATCAGCCGGTGGATGGACTCCCACGACGAATCCGGCCCGGAGATCAGCACCTGGGCGTCGACATCGCCTTGCGCGCGGCTTGGCACGTCCTCGGGCCAGAGCTGCTGGCCGTGGAAGGCGGCGCGGCCCTGCCCGGTGGCGTAGAGCCAGTCTTCCAGGAACACCAGCTGCAGGCTGCGCACCACGTGGCCCTGCAGGCGCACGTGCAGGTCGCGATAGGCATCGCTGCGCACCTGCTCGTTCTCTTCGTCGGTGACGTTGATGCCGCCGGTGAAGCCGATCCGGCCGTCGACCACGACCACCTTGCGGTGGGTGCGCAGGTTCAGCCACGGCCGCTTGAACGGCTTGAACAGCTGGGACGGATGGAACCAGGCGGTCTCCACGCCGGCCGCGCGCAGCGCCCGCAAGCTGCGCCGGGTCATCGCCGACGAGCCCACCGCATCCAGCAGCAGGCGCACCTTGACGCCGGCGCGCGCGCGCTCCATCAGCGCGTCGCAGATCGCGGTGCCGCTGTGGTCGGGCTGGAAGATGTAGTACTGCAGGTGGATGTGGTCGCGCGCACCGCCGATGGCCTCGATGATGGCCGCGTAAGTGGCCGCGCCATCCACCAGCCAGTGCACCTCGGTGGCGCTGCTGGGGGCCAGGCCGGTGGTGGACTGGGCAATCTTGGCCAGCTCGGTGCAGTCGGCGTCCGGCGGGCAGACGCTGCTGTAGCTCTCCATGCCCGAGCGCGAGCGGCCGCGTCGCAGTCGCTGGCGTTTGACCTTTTGCGGGCCGAGCCAGTAGTAGATCAGCAGGCCCAGATACGGCAGCGCGGCCAGCGACAGCAGCCAGCTGAGCGTGGCCACCGGCTCGCGCTTCTGCAGCACGATCCAGCTGGCGATCCACAGCAGATACAACACGTAGGCGGCAAGAAGAAGCGCTTCGAGGTGGGGAATGGTGGCCAGCCGATCCCACGCGCCCTGTACGGATGCGAGCATGCGCGGATTCTACGGGGCGCGCGTGCCACTGCGGTGACCATGCGGCCAACGCGATCGCCGCGCCGGGTCTGAAAGCTTCATCGTGGCGTGCGCGTGATCGCAGTGCCTGAGACCTGCCGGCCGTACGATGACGCGATGGCAACTGCGATCAAGGGCCGCGGTGCGACCGGCCATCTGCCCGGACGCTTCGAAACCACCACCCACCAGCCGGTGGACGATGGCTGGTACGCCGACGACAGCGAGGAGTTCGCCGCGTCGGCATTGCGCACCCAGGTCAGCGAGGAAACCGCGCGCAGCATCATCAGCCGCAATCAATCGCCGGACATCGGCTTCTCGCAATCGGTCAACCCGTATCGTGGCTGCGAGCATGGTTGCAGTTACTGCTTTGCGCGGCCCTCGCATGCGTATCTGAACCTGTCGCCCGGGCTGGATTTCGAGACCAAGCTATTCGCCAAGACCAATGCGCCGGAGCTGCTGCGGCGCGAACTGTCGCGCCCGGGCTATGTGCCCAGCCCGATCGCGCTGGGTATCAATACCGATGCGTCCCAGCCGATCGAGCGCAAACGCGCGCTGACGCGGCGCTTGATCGAGGTGCTGTGGGAGACCCGACACCCGTTCACGCTGATCACCAAGAATGCGTTGGTGACGCGCGATCTGGATCTGCTCGCGCCGCTGGCACGCGAGGGCCTGGTCAACGTGCATTTTTCGGTGACCACGCTGGACCCGCATCTGTCGGCCCGGCTGGAACCGCGCGCGTCTGCGCCGCACGCCCGCCTGCGCGCGATGCGGGCACTGCACGAGGCCGGCGTGCCGGTCGGGGTGATGGCCGCGCCGGTGATCCCGTGGATCAATGATCACGAGCTGGAGGCGATCCTGCAGGCCGCATCCGATGCCGGCGCGCACAGTGCCGGCTATGTGCTGCTGCGGCTGCCGCACGAAGTGGCGCCGCTGTTCCGCGACTGGCTGCAGACCCATCACCCGCAACGCGCCGCGCACGTGATGAGCACGATCCAGCAACTGCGCGGCGGCAAGGACTACGACAGCACCTTCGGCACACGCCTGCGCGGACAGGGCGTGTACGCGGAGCTGCTGGCACGCCGCTTCGCGCTGGCCCACCGCCGCTACGGTTTCGACGCCCGCACCATGCCGGCGCTGGACACCGGCAGGTTCCGGCGCCCTGCCCCACCGGCCAAGCCGGTCCCGCAATCGCCGCAAGGCAGTCTGTTCTAGTGGCAGAGATTGGGGATTGGGGATTCGTAACAGCCGGCGTACTGCAGTGACCTGCCCTTACCTATCCCAAATCCCGAATCACGAATCCCCGCCGTACAAGGCACTTGCCGGCTGGAACAGGATCCAGCTGGTGGCAATGAACTTGTCGCCGCCGACCGGGCGGTTGCCGCGGTGGGTGTGGGTGAAGGCGGTGGGGGCGATCAGCAGGCTGCCGGTGCGCGGGCGGGCCTTGCGTTGCTGGAACAGGAATTCGGTTTCGCCCTGTTCGAACTCTTCGTTGAGGTACAGCGTCCATAGCAGGTGCCGGTGCAGCGTGTCGGCGCTGGCGTCGCGTGGATACAGTTCGCAATGCCAGTACGGATAGCCGCCCCGGTCGGCGGTGTACCACTGCAGGTTGATCGCGCCCGGGCGCAGGCAGGTACGGGCCAGGTCGCCCAGCGCCTGGTCGCTCATCTGCGCGATGTCCTCGGCCACCAGCCGGTGCGGGCTGCCGTCGGCGGTGGTGACCTGCAGCATCAGCGGTGAGATCAGGGCTTGTGGATACTGCCGCAGGTAGGTCAGCACACCTTCGAACACGGCCTGTTGCAGGCGGTTTTCCACCGCCGCCCATTCGGCCACCCCGCTGATGCGCAGGTCGCGGCTGTGTTTGAGTTCGGGAAACACGCCGCCCCCGATGCGGCCGGGATGCAACTGCTGGCTGTCGCGCATGCGCTGCACGATGGCGGCGCAATCCTCGCGCGAGACGGCGTCGTCGGTGATCTGGATGAAGTCGGGTTGGCTCATGCGCACGACGATAGCAATCGCGCTGCCCCCTGCACAGCGCGCCGGGCGGCGTACGCGGCCTCGGTTGGCGCGTTGCCATGAGGCATCGCCGCTGCATGTCTCGGCGCTGCGTCGCCCGGAAAAGACCGCGCCGCAGCACGCCGATGCGCGCCATGCCGGCCAGTGTGCCGCTGCGATGGCGCTGGGTGAACTTGCGCAGCGGCAACCAGCCGCCGGCCTGCAGCGCATGTGGCGGCGCGCGCACGGCCGCAACGAAAAACCCCGCCGAAGCGGGGTTTTTCGTCACACCAAAGGCGCTACGACGATCAGAACTTGTAGTTGATCGAAGCGGCCAGCACGTCGCCCTTGACGTTGTAGCTGCCGGCCAGGCGGTCGCCGGTGGCGCTGACGGTGTCGCTGGTCGGGTCACTGGTGAACAGGTGGGTGTAACCGAAGTTGTACTCGGCCTGCTGCGACGGACGCCAGCTCAGACCCAGCGAAACCCACTTGCGGCTCGCATCCGGCACGCGCACGTCGCGGTGCTCGGCGGTGGTCGGGGTCTGGTCGTAGGCCAGGCCGCCACGCAGGGTCAGCGTCTCGCTCATGCGGTAGTCGGCACCGATCGAGGCGAAGGTGGTGTCGCGGTAGGAGAAGTCCAGCACGGTGTTGGGCTGGTTGGAGGCGAAATCCAGCGTGACCTGGTCGAACTTGCTCCAGGCAGTGCGGGTCACGTCCGCCATGATCGACCACTGCTCGTTCACGTTGTGGGTGAAGCTGGCCGTGGCGCTGGCCGGCAACTTGACGGTGGCGCGGCCGCTGGTGTCGATGAAGGTGCCTGGCGCTGCGCGCGCGAACACCGCCGAGGCATTGGGCGGGATGGTGAAATCGACGTCCGCGCCGGTGATCTTGTGCTCCACTTCCGAGCGGTAGCTGAAACCGATGTGGGTGTTCTCGTCGACGCTGAACAGGCCACCGAGGGTGAAGCCCACTTCGGTGCTGTGGCCCTTCATCCTCAGCGCGCCATCGGCATTGCCCGGTGCGAAGCCGGGGACGCGCGAGCGCGCCAGGATCGAGCCGGCGTCCACTGCGTTGCCGAGCTCGATGTCCAGGCGCTCGGCGAACACCGATGCGCCGAAGGACACGTACGGATTCACGTCGTAGGAGAACGCGACATTGAAGTCGATCGCCTGCAGCTCGGTCTTGGTGCCGTGGTAGCGGCCGACCCAGTTGCTGTCGTATTCGGTCTTGAAGCCGAACGGCACGGTCAGCGAGGTGCCCAGGTGCATGTTGTCGTTCTCGCCGAACGGCACGTGGAAATACATCGCCGGGACCGGCGCGATCATGCCGGCGTCGCCGCCATTGCCGCCGGAGACCGGGGCGCCATTGGCATAGGTTGCCGTCTCGGGCTGGAACTTGGCCGAGAAGCTGATGGCGCTGACGTCGGCCTGGAACAGGCGGCCGTCCAGCTGGCGCATGCCGGCCGGGTTGTTGACGATGATCGAGGCATCGTCCGGGGCGCTGCCAGAACCGGCGAAGGCGCGGCCGAGGCCCTTGGCGCTGTTTTCCTTCAGCTGGAAGGCGGCGCCGTGGGCCTGGCCAACGGCCAGAACGCCGGCGATGCCGACGGCCAACAGGGTGGCGCGGCTGAGAGTGGAAGCGGTAGACATAAGGTGGTGCTCTCCGGATAAGGACTGCAGTGGTCGGTACAGCGCCCGCGCCCAGCGCCAAGTGGCTGCTGGAGCGCGCCGGAGACCCCCCCCCGACATACGACGCCGTACGCAGTATACCCACGACGATTAACCCAACAATAACGAAGCGCGTTTTGATTGGCTGGACAGGTTAGGGATGGGTTCAGGAGCGTGAACCCGCTAGAGTGCCACTCCGATGTTCGTCTCTCTCCCCTCCCGCAAGAAATCCACCCCGCGCTGGGCAGTGCCGTTGCTGTTCGCAACCGTCTGGCTGGCCTATCTGTGGTCGATCAGCCGGCCCGGCGAAGCGCGCAACACGCTGTGGCTGGACTGGGGTGCGCTGTCCAGCGGCGTGTCCAACCTGGGCGACTGGTGGGCGACGCTGCGCGACGGCAGCGTGCTGCGGCTGTTCACCGCATTGTTCCTGCATGCCGACTGGTCGCACCTGCTCGGCAACCTGGTGTTCCTGCTGATCTTCGGGCTGCCGGCCGAGCGCATCCTCGGGCCGTGGCGCCTGCTGCTGCTGTTCCTGGTCGGTGGTGCGGCCTCCAACCTGGCGGCGATCTTCGCGATCGGCACGCCGGACCGGGTGATCATCGGTGCCTCGGGTGCGGTGTCGGCGTTGATCGGCACCTATCTGGCGCTGTTTCCCGGCGCCAAGCTGGGCGTGGTGCTGCCGCTGGGCGTGTTCCTGGAATTCATCCGCGTGCCGGCGCCGCTGCTGATCGGCGCCTGGGCGCTGCTGCAGGTGGTGTTTGCCTACATCGGGCCGGCCTTCGGCATGGTGGCGTGGTCGGCGCATATCGCCGGATTCGTGTTCGGCATCGTCTACGGGCTGTACGTGCGCGCGGCGATCGCACGGCGGCTGCGCAAGCGCCACGGCTTCTAGCGGCGCGCCGATCGGCACACGGCGGGTGCTCCTGGGCGCCGTGATGCGCCGGCCTTGCGCTGCGTCGCGCGGTGGCGCGCGGTGGCGCGCCTATAATCGCCGCATGTCCAAGCCCCTGTACAAAGTCACCTTCCTCAACCACGGCAAGGTCTACGAGCTCTACGCCCGCCAGGTCACCGGCAGCCATCTGTGGGGCTTCAACCAGATCGGCGAGCTGGTGTTCGACGTGCACGACGGGCTGGTGGTCGATCCCACCGAAGAGCGCCTGCGCGAAGAGTTCGGCAACACCAAGACCCTGCACCTGCCGATGCAGAGCATCGTGCGCATCGAGGAAGTCGAGAAGAAGGGCCAGTCGGTGATCCGCGACGCCGCCACCGGCGACAAGGTGGTCACGCCGTTCCCGTTGCCGACCAAGCCGCGTTGATGCGCATCCTGGTGCCCGACGATTACCAGGGCGCCGTGCGTCACCTGCCCTGCCTGCAGCGCCTGCACGGCCACGAGGTGCAGGTGCTGGGGGCGCTGGCCACCGATCCCAACGAATGGGCCGAGCGGCTGGTCGAAGCCGATGCGCTGGTGCTGATCCGCGAGCGCACCCGCGTGGACGCCACGCTGTTGCGGCGGCTGCCGCGCCTGAAGTTGATCAGCCAGACCGGCCGCATCGGCGCGCACCTGGACGTGGCCGCGTGCACCGGGTTCGGGGTGGCGGTGGCCGAGGGCGTCGGCTCGCCGGTGGCGCCGGCCGAACTGACCTGGGCGCTGATCCTGTCGGCCAGCCGGCGCCTGAGCGAGTACCAGCGCGCGCTGCACCAGGGCCGCTGGCAGGCGCTGGGCGACCCCGGCCTGGGGCGCGCGCTGCACGGGCGCACCCTGGGCATCTGGAGTTACGGGCGGATCGGCCAGCGCGTGGCCGGCTTCGGGCGTGCGTTCGGCATGCAGGTGCTGGTCTGGGGCGGCGAAGCCTCATGCGCACAGGCCGCGCGCGATGGCTTGGCCATCGCCGCCAGCCGCGAGGAGCTGTTCGAACGCAGTGATGTGCTGTCGCTGCATCGGCGCCTGACCGCGCAGACGCGTCACCAGGTGACCGCGCAGGATCTGGCGCGGATGCGCCCGGATGCGTTGCTGGTCAACACCAGCCGCGCCGAGCTGATCGCGCCCGGCGCCCTGCTGGCCGCGCTGGATGCGGGCCGGCCGGCACAGGCAGCGGTGGATGTGTTCGAGCGCGAACCGGTGCTGGATGCGCGCGATCCGTTGCTGCAGCATCCGCGCGTGCTGGCGACGCCGCATCTGGGCTATGTGGAAAGCGACAGCTACGCGCTGTACTTCGAGGCGGCGTTCGACAACGTGCTGGCATTTGCCGCAGGCACGCCGCGCAACCTGGTCAATCCCGAGGCGTTGGCGATTGTGCGGTGAGGCGGTAACGCTTGGTTGACGTGGTGATCGCGTGCGCGGGAAGGGCTGTCGCGACCAAGGTCGCTCCTACCGACGTTTTTGCGTTCAAGGGTGTCTGCGCTGTGGCAGGGTCCAAGGTCGACGTCAAACCCGGCCAGCGTTGTGGCGAGTGGGTTAATCGACAAATGCATGCAGTGGCGTTGCAGTGCCGGCGCCTATCGATCGCGCCGGGCGCGCAGCGGGTGATGTACCCGCTGCGCCCTGGCCGGATTACTTGACCGGTTCGGCCGGTTTGGGCCGGTCCGCAGGCGCAGCCGGTGGGGTCGGTTCGGCCGGCGTGGCCGGCGTGGCCTTTTCAGCCGGTTCGCGCGGCTTGTCGGCAGGCTTGGGCTTGTCGGCCGCTGCCGGGCGCGCGGCAGGCGGCTTGGGGTCGGCCGCCGGCTTGGCGGCCCTGGCCTTCTGCGCTGCCTGCGCCCTGGCCTTGAGCGCGGCTTGCGCCTTGGCCGCCGAGCCGGGCTGCTTGAGCTCGGCCAGCGCGGCGGCGATCGGGCCATCGCCCGGCAGCACGTCCCCGGCTGTGTAGCCCTCCTCGCCTTCCGCATCGCCCCGCAGATGGCCCGGCAGCGTGGCTTCGCTGAAGTCGGCCAGGCTGGCCGGCACGTCGGCATCGCCGGGTTGCGGTTCGGGGGTGAGCAGCACCTCCGGCACGATGCCGCTGGCCTGGATCGACTTGCCGCTGGGCGTGTAGTAGCGCGCGGTGGTGAGCTTGACCGAGTCGCCGTTGTCCAGCGGCAGCACGGTCTGCACCGAGCCCTTGCCGAAGGTGCGGCTGCCGATGATGCGCGCACGCTGGTTGTCGCGCAGCGCGCCGGCCAGCACTTCCGAGGCGCTGGCCGAGCCGGCGTCCACCAGCACCACCACCGGTGCGCCGCCGAGCAGGTCGCCCGGGGTGGCGTCGAACTTGGCATCGCTGATGGAGATGCGCCCGCGCGTGCTGACGATGTTGCCCTTGTCGAGCAGGTCGTCGGCCACCTGCACCGCCGCGGTCAGCAGCCCGCCCGGGTTGCTGCGCAGGTCCAGCACCAGGCCGCGCAACTTGCCGCCGGCCTGCAGCTGCTTGAGGTTCTTCTGGAAATCGGCACCGGTGTCGGCCTGGAAGGTGCTGATGCGGATATAGCCATAGCCCGGCTCCAGCAGCTTGCTGCGCACGCTGGCCACGCGGATGGTCTCGCGCTGCAGGGTCACGTCGAACGGCTTGGGTGCCTTGTCGCGCACGATGGTCAGCACCACCTTGCTGCCGGATTCGCCGCGCAGCGGTTCCATCGCCTTGCTGGCGTCGATCGGCTTGCCGTCGATGGCCACGATGACGTCGCCGGCGCGGATGCCGGCGCGCGCGGCCGGGGTGTCGTCGATCGGCGCGATCACCTTGAGCGTGTTGTCCTGCTGCTGCAGCAATTCCACGCCGATGCCGTCATAGGCGCCGGTGGCCTGCTCGTCGAAGGCCTCGGCATCTTCCTTGTCGAAATAGGTGCTGTGCGGGTCCAGGTCCGAGAGCAGGCCGCGCACCGCCGCGTGCATCAGCTTCTTGTCTTCGACCGGGTCGACGTAGGCCTGCTTGACCGCGTTGTACACCGCCACGAAGCGGCGGATCTCGTCCAGCGGCACCTTGGACACGGCGGCTTCGTTGGCTTCCGGATCGTCCGCAGTGGCCTGGGCGGCGGCGGGACTGGCTTTCTGCGCCCAACCGGGTGAGGCGAACAGCGCCAGCGACAGGGCAACGGACAGGACGGCTACGCGCATGAAGCACTCCGACAAAGAGATAAGACGCCCCGCAACGGAGCGGTCTGGATTATGCGCGAAGCGGCGGTAAATCCGCGTTGACTTGGCGGGGCCAGGTAGGGGGACGGTCATGCATCGGCGCGGGTCCGGCGTGCCGGGGACTCAGCGGCGCTGCAGCCAGCTCGATGGATCCACCGGCTGCCCGTTGCGCCGCAGTTCGAAGTACAGCGCCGGCACGCCCTGCCCGCCCGAGCTGCCGACCTTGGCCACCGCCTCGCCGCGCTTGATCGCCGCGCCGGCGTCGCGCAACAGCGTGTCGTTGTGCGCGTACAGGCTCATGTAGCCGTTGCCGTGGTCCACGATCAGGATCATGCCGTAGCCGGTCATCCAGTCGGAGAACACCACCGTGCCATCGGCCACCGCGGTGACGGTGCTGCCCTTGGGCGCGCCGATCAGCACGCCCTTGCTGGTATGGCCGTCCGGCAAGGGGGCGTTGAAGCGCGCCAGCAGGTTGCCCGACACCGGCCAGCTCAGGCCGCCGACCTTGGGTGCCGGCGCGCTGGCGATGACCTTGGGCGGGGTCTTGCCGGGACGCTCGGGGCGATCGGCGCTGCCGCGCTTCGGCTGCGCGGCGGCTTCGGCGGCGGCGCGCCTGGCGGCGGCGCGGCGTTCGGCCTCGGCCTTGGCGGCGGCCGCGCGCAGGTTGGCGAGCAGCTGCTCCAGCGACCTGGCGTCCTGGCCGAGGGCTTTCTCGCGTTCGGCGCGCTGTTTGTAGCGGTCGTCCAGCTGCGCGACGGTCGCCGCCTGTTGCGAGCGATCCTTCTGCAGCGACGCGGCCTGCGCCTTTTGCTGCGCACGCGCCGCATCCAGCGCCTGGCGCCGGCTGGCGATGTCCTGCTCCACCCTGGCCAGGGCATCCAGCTGCGTGGTCAACGCCTGGATGCGCTGTGCGCGTGCGTTCTGCACATAGCGGTGATCGGCCAGCATGCGCGTGGCATCGCCGACGGTGTCCTGCGACAACAGCACCTTCAACGGCGCGTTGCGGCCGACCTGGTCGGCGGCGCGCAACAACGCGGCCAGTTGCACGCGCTGGCTCTGCAGGCCGCGCTGCAACTGCGCACGGTCCGCCTGCAGCTTGCCCAGATGCTGCTCCTGCTCGCGCATCGCCGATTCGGTCTCGCTCAGCGCACGCGAGGTCCTGGCCACCTTCTCATCGGCCTGGCGCAGCTGCTGGGCGGCGTTGCCGCGCTTGCCTTCCAGCGCGCGGCGATCGGCAGTGATGGTCTTGAGCTCGTCGCGCAGCTGCTGCAGTTTGCGCTCGGCCTCGCGCTGGCTTTGCGCACCGGCCCCGGTGCTGCCCAGCAGCGTGCAGGCCAGCAGCGTCGCCACCAGCCAGGCGCGGGAGCGGCCGGTGGCGGGGGCAGACGACAGGCGCGATCGCGGGGCGGGCGACAGGGGCAACGAAAGGTCCAATGACTTCAGGCAGGTGCGCGATTGTAGCCAAGCATGGTGTGATCGCCGCCACGCCCAAGCCAGCCGCCGCCGCGCGAGGTTCAGCATGAAGCCCCAGCATCTGCTCCTGATGTTGTCCCTGGTCTGCACGAGCGCCTGGGCCGACGAGGACATCAGCAAGGTCAATGGCCGCATCAGCGCCGAGGCCGGCAAGGTCTATGGCGCCCTGGATACCGTCAACGGTTCCATCGAGATCGGCGCCGGCGCGCAGACCCGCAGCGTGGAAACGGTCAACGGCAGCATCCAGATCGGCGACAACGCCCGTACCGGCGAGGTCTCCACGGTCAATGGCGCGATCACGCTGGGCCGGAAGGTGGTGGTGTCCGGCGGACTGGAGACGGTCAACGGCAGCGTAATGGTGGAACGCGGCAGCCGGATCAGCGGCGGCGTGGAAACGGTCAACGGCAGTATCGGCCTGGTGGAAACCGAGCTCGGCAAGGGCATCGAGACCGTCAACGGCGACATCACCGTCGGGGTGCGCTCGCATGTGCGTGGCGGGATCGAGGTCACCAAGCCGAACTTCAGTTTCTCGTTCAAGCCTGCGCGCAAGCCGCGAGTGGTGATCGGCCCGGATGCGGTGGTGGATGGCCCGCTGGCGTTCGAGCGCGAGGTCAGCCTGTACGTGCACCGCACCGCGAAGATCGGCGCAGTCACCGGCGCCACTGCGCGCAGCTTCGACAGCGACGTGGCCCCCAGGGACTGACGCCCCCACCACGGGGCCAGCGCCTAGAATCGGGGGACCTTCGCCGCACGAGGAGTCCCGATGCCCCGCAAGATCCTGTTGTGCCTGGCCGCGACGCTGGCCCTGGCCGGCTGCAAGCGTGAACCCGCCGATGCGCCGCGCGCATCCGCCGCGCAGACGCCAGCCGACAGCGTGCCCAGCGCGCCGGTCAGTCGCCACGCCTTCTCGCCGGAGCTGACCGGCGGCGACTTTGCCGAGCTGGTCAAGACGCTGGCCTCGGACGACTTCGAAGGGCGCGGCCCCGGGACCCCCGGCGAAGAGAAGACCGTCACCTACATCCGCGACCAGATGCAGCGCATCGGGCTGCAGCCGGGCAACGGCGACAGCTGGTTCCAGGATGTGCCGATGGTGGAAACCACCGCCGATGCGGCCACCGCGCCGACCCTGCGCAGCGGCGAGCAGACCCGCACCCTGGCCTTCGGCACCGACATCGTGGTCGGCACGCGTACCGGCCAGGCCGAGGTCAAGCTGGACAACAGCGAGCTGGTGTTCGTCGGCTACGGTGTGGATGCGCCCGAACAGCAGTGGAACGATTACGCCGGCCAGGACTGGAAAGGCAAGACGGTGGTGATGTTCGTCAACGACCCGGGCTTCCAGACCGGCGATGCCACGCTGTTCGACGGCAAGCGCATGACCTATTACGGGCGCTGGACCTACAAGTTCGAAGAAGCCGCCCGCAAGGGCGCGGCCGCCGCACTGATCGTGCACGACACCCCAGGGGCCAGCTATGGCTGGGATGTGGTCAAGAACTCCTGGGCCGGCCCGCAATACGACCTGCCGGCCAAGGACGATCCCGATCCGCGCCTGCCGGTGCAGGGCTGGATCAGCGCCGAAACCGCCAGGCAGCTCTTCGCCAATGCCGGGCTGGATCTGGCGCAGGCCTACAAGGACGCCAGCAAGCGTGGCTTCAAGCCGGTGCCGTTGAAGGCCAGCTGGTCGGTGGACCTGAAGAGCAGCATCGCCGAAAAGACCTCGCGCAACGTGGTCGGCGTGCTGCCGGGCACCAGCCACGCCGACGAGGCGGTGCTGTACATGGCGCACTGGGACCACCTGGGCAGGCATCCGGGCGAAAGTGGCGACAACATCTACAACGGCGCGGTGGACAACGCCACCGGCGTGGCCGGCATTCTCGAGATTGCCGACGCGTTCGCGCATCAGGACCCCAAGCCGGCGCGCTCGGTGGTGTTCGTGGCGGTGACGCTGGAGGAATCGGGCCTGCTCGGTTCCAAGTACTACGTGGCCAACCCGAGTTTTCCGCTGGACAAGATCGCGGCGGTGATCAACCTGGATGCGATGTCGGTGGCCGGGCGCGCACGCGATGTCACCGTGGTGGGCATGGGCAGTTCGGAGCTGGAAGACATCCTCAAGCCGATCGCCGCGATGCAGGGCCGCACCCTGCATGCCGAGGCCACGCCGCAAAGCGGCTCGTATTTCCGCTCGGATCACTTCAACTTCGCCAAGGCCGGCGTGCCGGCGCTGTATGCCGATGGCGGCGAAGACCTGCGCGAGGGCGGCACCGCGGCCGGGCGCGCGGCCGCCGAGGACTACGGGCGCAATCGCTATCACGCCCCCGGCGATGAATACGATGCAGCCACCTGGAAGCTCGATGGCACCATCGAAGACCTGCAGGCGGTGTATGGCGTGGGCAAGGAGGTGGCCGCCGGGCAGCGCTGGCCCAACTGGTATGCCGGCAACCCGTTCAAGGCGGCGCGCGACCGCATGATGGCGGGCAAGCCCGCCGCCGGCGCCGAGGCGCCCGCTGCCGGACAGGACGCCGCCGCAGAGGGCAGGAAGGCGGCGCCGGCGCGTTGACCGCGCCCACGACCGCGCCCGGCGCCATGCAGCCGATGCACGGCATCGTGATGCGGTCTGCAGGCTGGGCGGCAGCGGCACGCCCAGGTCGCGTCATCAACGCAAAGGGCCTCCGACGGGAGGCCCTTTGCGTTCGTTGGTCCGGGCCGTGACGGTTGTGGACCCGTCACGCTGCGTGTCGATGCGATGCGGTCGATGCCGTGCGTCGATGTGCTGCGCCTGCCTTCAAGCGTGCGGCCGACGGCGTGCCGCCATCGGGGCGGCGGCACCGTGGGTGCCGCACCGACCCAGGCACGTCCTGGTCAATCGTTGTCCACGCTCACCACGTGTCCGTCTTCCGGATCGACGTGCAGATCCACCTTCTGCCCGCCACGTTGCTCGGCGTCGGCCTGCCACAGGCCATCTTCGAACTTGAGGTCGTGCACGTTGGAGTAGCCGCTGGTCGCCAGCGCGGCGCGGATATCGGCCTCGCTGAGCTTGGAGGTGGTCTGGTCGCCATAGACACGGCCGGTGACCGGGTCGATGCGCACATCCACGTCCTTGCCGTCGCCGCTGCGTGCGTCGGCGGTCCATACGCCATGTTCAAACTTGACGTCGTGCACCTTGGTATAGCCCTTGCCGGTCAACATGCTGGTGACCTCGCTGGAGGTCAGTGCCTTGGCCGGCTTGTTGGCGGCGGCCTGCGCAAACGCGCCCTGCCCTGCCAACACCAGTGCGCCGAACAGCGCGGTCTTCATCAGTCGATGTGCCATGTGATGCTCCTACGGTGAAGTGCGCCCATGCTGGACGCTGCTTTATCGCAGCCAGGTGAAAACCGTCAGAAACCGCTGCGGAAAAATTCAGTGAGCTCAAGCATTGGTGATGACCCACTCGCGCGACGACCGGTCCGCCCGGTGGTCCGGCCTGCAGCCGCTGCGGAAACCAAAAAAAGCGAGCCGCCTTGCGGCGGCTCGATTGACGCACAATCCATCTGCCTCACCTTACGGAATGACTCGCGTGGCGCGAACGGCCTGGGGCGAGAGGATGGACATCTGCGGCCTGTCGGTGCCGTCCTTGTAGGGGTGCACGCTGTACTCGTAGCTGACGTTCCACCACGAGCCGGCAGCCCACCACGTCCAGCCCGACCAGACATCTGCATTGGCATCGATGTAGCGGAGCATGCCGCGCAGCGCTTCATTGCAGACCGCGTTGTTGCCGGTGCCGAATTCACCCAGGAATCCGCGCTTGTGGTTGGTGCGCAACCACTGGGTGAAGCCACGCAGACGCTCGGCACCGATGGTGGCACTGACGCAGACATTGGAGGTGCCGCTGGAATCGGCATCCAGGTACTGATGCACCTCGAACGCATAGCGATTGAGCGGATCGTAGATCGAGACCAATGCGGTTGCATTGGAATAGCCATCGTTGGTGGGCGAATACCAACTGTGCGCACCGGTCCATAATGCGCCCGGTACCAGGATCAGATTATTTGCACCGGTGGCACGAATCGCATCGATACCTGCTTGCGCAGTCCCTGCCCAGCCGCTGGCCGATACGCCGTTGGGCTCATTCATCAGCCCGAAGATCACCGCGTTGTCGCTTGGAAACACCAGCGCAAGGCGGCGCCACAGGTCGGCAAAGGTGGCGTTCGACACCTGGTCGCCGCCGATCTTGTAGCCGTAGTATTTGCCGTAATTGTGGATGTCCAGCACCAGGTACATGCCGGACGCCTTGGCACGTGCCACGGCTTGCCGCACCAGGGCCAGCTGGGTCGGATCCAGTTCGCCACGTGCACTGGGCTGCAGGCGTTCCCACAGCACCGGCAAGCGGATCGTATTCATGCCAACGCCGGCGAAATAGGTGTAGTCGCTGGCCGGGGCATACATATAGTCCTTATTAAGGACACCGGGTTTTTTGGACGATGCGAATTCGGCGCCGGATAAATTGACGCCTGCATACTTCAGTGCACGTGTTTGTGCATAAACGGGTGCAAATGTGCCGAACAGAATGCAGAGCAGGGCGCAGCGGAAAACGGTGCGCAGCGTTTGAGAGACAGCAGACATGAAACGAACTCCTTAGACGACGGGGATGGTGTGTCGCAGCGGGTTGCGTGCGATCTGCGCGAAGGGCGCCACACCTGCCGTAATCAATGCATCTGCCGTGCCTAAATGCCCATCACATCGAATGTGAATTAAATGTGCAGGGTCGGTCGCAGTCACTTACCGCAGGGGTCACGTTCTGGAACAGCACGCTGTAACGCGCCGCCCTGAAAAAACGGTCGCGCACGCTTGTCCACACCGCCATTGCATGCATGGCGCTGTCGAGAAATCGGCGAATGGATGCGCTCGCCGTCAACGCTGCGACGTCGGATCACTGACGCGGCACCGCTGTTGCGCGCGCGCATGGCGAGCGCTAGAGCGCGCTACATGCTGGCGTTTTGTTGCGTAAGGAGGGTACTCACCGCGGCTGGGCACGGTTGCTGGCTGGCAGCATGCACCGCGCGTGCATGCCACTGCCGGCTGCCTGCTGTGCGGCGTGCGATGGGCAACCCTCGCACGCCGCTTGTCGGACGCTTGCTTCGACTACTGGGTGATGCGTTTTGCGCGCGCGCTCAGGATCGACATCTGTGGCTTGTCGCGGCCCTGCGCATCGGGCTGGACATTGAAGGGGTAACTGCGGTTCCACCACGCGCCGGCGGCCCACCAGGTCCAGCCTACCCACACGTCGCGGTTGGTCTCCAGATACCCCAGCATGCCGTTGAGTGCGCTGTTGCAGGTGGCGTTGTTGCCGGTGCCGAACTCGCCGAGAAAGCCCTGCTTGTGATTGATGCGCAGCCATTGGGTGAAACTGCGCAGGCGCTCGGTACCGGCGGTGCTGCTGACACACCCGGCGCTGGTACCGCTGGAGTCCTTATCCAGGTACTGATGCACTTCGATGGCGTAGCGATTGAGCGGATCGCGAATGGATGCCATCGCCACTGCGTTGGACTGGCCGGCAACGGTGGAGTACCAGCTGTGCGCTCCACTCCATAGCGCGCCGGGCACCAGGATCAGGTTGTTGGCGCCGGTCTTGCGGATGGTGTCGATCGAGGCCTGCGCCGCATTGGCCCAGGATTGCGGATTGATGCCGTAAGGCTCGTTCATCAGCCCGAAGATCACGCTGTTGTCGTTCTTGAAGGCGATCGCCAGGCGTCGCCACAGATCGCTGAAGGTGCTGATCGGCACGCGCGCGCTGCCGATCTTGTTGCCGTAATACCTGGCGTAGTTGTGGATATCCAGGATCAGGTAGATCTTGGCGGCCTTGGCGTTGACCACGGCCTGGCGGATCAGCGCCAGCTGCGCCGCGTCCAGCTCGCCGCCGGGCTTGGGTTGCAGGCGTTCCCACAGGATCGGCAGCCGAACGATGTTCATGTGCTTGCCGGCGAAGTAGCGATAATCGCCGGCGGCCGGATACAGGTAGTCGACGTTGAGCACCCCGGGCTTCTGCGAGGATTTGATTTCGGCACCGGACAGGTTGACGCCCGCGTACTTCAGACGGTTCTGTGCCTGTGCGAACGGCATGCCTGCAAGCAGCACGATGACAAGCAGCAGCAAAGACCACGCACGGCTGGACAGCCGGCGTATCGGGGTGGGGGAGGGCAACATGGGTGACTCCTGAAGCATTCGCGGGGGAAATGCAGCGCCCTGGCGTGGACCTGCCACGTGCATGACGGCACTGCATCGCGTTTCACCCTAAGCGCATCCGGACATTCAAACTACGAATGCGAGGTATCACTTAATTCGAGCTGTGAGCGACTACGCAGTTATTGTCGAACATGCACACGCTTTGTTGTGGTAAAGCGACACCGCGCGGTCACTCGCATTGCATGCCGATTGCAATCTGCGCCGAATCGCCGCGGAAATCCGCCGCAGTGGTCGCTGGCTCCGGAAGCCTGGCGCCGCTGCCAGTCGTTGGCGGATGTCATCGGCGAGGCCTGGCAGGGCAGGGCGGGGTACGCGCAAAAAAAACGGTGGCCGCAGCACCGGCTGCGACCACCGTGATCGACCTGCCCGCGTGGGTTACCTGGTCGCGCGGCGGGCGTACTTGCTCAGGATCGACATCTGCGGCTTGTCGCTGCCGTCCTTGCCCGGCTGCACGGTGAAGAAGTACTCCGGCTTCCACCATGCGCCAGCGGCCCACCAGGTCCAGCCCAGCCACACGTCGCTGTTCTTTTCCATGTAGGTCAGCATGCCTTCCAGCGCCTGGTCGCAGACCGCATTGTTGGCCGTGCCAAATTCGCCCAGAAAGCCCTTCTGCTTGTTCTCGCGCAGCCAGGCGGTGAAGCCGCGCAGTTTTTCTTCGCCGACCGTGGCGCTGGTGCACACCGGCTTGGTGCCGCTGTAGTCGTTGTCCAGGTACTGATGCGCTTCGAAGGCCAGGTTGTTGCCCGGGTCCTTGAGGATTTCCAGCGCCTTGGCATTGGAACCGCCATAGTTGGCGCTGCGCCAGCTGTGCGCGCCGCTGTAGGCGGTGCCCGGCACCAGGATCAGGTTCCTGGCGCCGGTCTTGCGGATCGCGTTGATCGCGCCTTGCGCCGCGGTTGCCCAGTCGGTGGCGGAAATGCCGTTGGGCTCGTTCATCAGCCCGAAGATCACCGACGTGTCGTCCTTGAATTCCAGCGCCAACCGCCGCCACAGGTCTGCGACCGCGGCGGCGGGCACCTCGCTGCTGCCGATGCGCTTGCCGTTGTACTTGGCGTAGTTGTGCACATCCAGGATCAGGGACTGCTTGTTGGCCTTGGCCGCCGCCACCGATTTCTTCAGCAGCGCCAGTTGCGCCGGGTCCAGGTCGCCGCTGAGCTGCGGTTGCAGGCGCTCCCACAGGAACGGCAGGCGAATCGTATTCATGCCCTTGCCGGCGAAATAGCTGAAATCCGACGCGGTCGGGTAGATGTAGTCCTTGTACAGGGTGCCGGGTTTCTTGCGTGAGTTGAACTCGGCGCCGGATAGATTGACGCCGACATACTTCAGGCCGCTGGATTGCTTGTCAGCATGGCCAGGCTCCTTGGCGTACGCCAGCGGCATTGCGGCCAGCAGGGTCAGTGCGAGTGCGGCACTGCGCAAGGATGGACGGTTGGGGGGAGAGCGGAACATGGAAGCCTCCTTCGGCATCGACGTGGGCGGCCGCAGGGGGAGGGCACGGCCAGCAGGGATGGTGCAGGTCAGGATGGTGCTTGATCAGCCTAGGAGCTCAGGCGTTAGTGCGCCATTCACGCCGGCAAACGCGGATTTGATCGTGCGCAAACACCTGCAGGGCGCACCATGCCGCTGTGGTCGCGTGCGCAACCCGACCGGCAAGACGCACTGTCGCAGGAGTGCGACGGGCGCCTGTCTTAAGCTACAGCCCGCTTACTTTTGTCGCCCGCACTGTCGCGGGAGACGTCACATCCCGGAGTCTTTCCCCATGAGCCAAGCCCACGCGTACGCCGCCCAAACCGCCGATCAGCCGCTTGCACCATTCGTGTTCGAACGACGCGCGCCAGGTCCCAACGATGTGCAGATCGATATCGCCTACTGCGGTGTGTGCCACTCGGACCTGCATACCGCACGCAACGAATGGCATAACACGCGCTACCCGTCGGTGCCCGGCCACGAGATCGTCGGCCGCGTCACCGCGGTTGGCGATGCGGTCACCGGCTTCAAGGTCGGCGATCTGGCCGGGGTCGGTTGCATGGTCGACAGCTGCCGCAGCTGCGCGTCCTGTCAGGAAGGCGAAGAACAGTATTGCGAGCAGGGCTTCACCGGCACCTATAACGGTCCGATGTTCGGCGGTGGCGAGAACACCTATGGCGGCTACTCGGATCACATCGTGGTCGACCAGAAGTACGTGCTGCGCATCTCGCACAGCGACAACCTGGCCGCGGTCGCGCCGCTGCTGTGCGCCGGCATCACCACCTATTCGCCGCTGGCGCACTGGAAGGTCGGTCCCGGCCAGAAGGTGGGCGTGGTCGGTCTGGGCGGGCTGGGCCACATGGCGGTGAAGATCGCCAAGGCGATGGGTGCCACGGTGGTGCTGTTCACCACCTCCGAGAGCAAGCGTGCCGACGCCATGCGCCTGGGTGCCAGCGAAGTGGTGATCTCCAGGGACGAGGCGCAGATGGCCGCGCAGACCAACACGCTGGACTTCATCCTCAACACCGTGGCCGCGCCGCACAACCTGGACCCGTTCCTCAATGCGCTCAAGCGCGACGGCGCGATGGTGCTGGTCGGTGTGCCCGAGCAGTCGCATCCTTCGCCGAGCGTGTTCAACCTGGTCATGAAGCGCCGCACCCTGGCCGGTTCGTTGATCGGCGGTATCCGCCAGACCCAGGAAATGCTGGATTTCTGCGCCAAGCACAACATCGTCTCGGACATCGAGACCATTCGCGCCGACCAGATCAACGAGGCCTATGAGCGCATGCTCAAGAGCGATGTGAAGTATCGCTTCGTGATCGACATGGCCACGCTGGACAAGGCGGCCTGATCGCCCGGCGCGCCTGGCAGCGATGCAGCCCTGCCACAGGGCTGCACGTCAGGTGGTCGCGCGATGGATTACAGCGTGGACGCGGCAGTGGCCGCGCCCACGCTGCTGCCGGATGAGACCCGGCGACCGCCTCTAGGATCGATCGCCGGAGCGCGACGTGATCAACCCGGTCAGGCGCCCTGCGCAACGGCCACCCTGCCGTCCTGCGCCGGATAAGGCGACACCAGCGGCGTCGCGGGGCGTGTGGTGCGCGCCAGCAGGGGTGCGCAAAACAGCAGGTTCAGTGCAGGCAGGCGGCCCGGCGTGCGTAGCAGGCACAGCACCGTCGGCGCCAGCACGCCGGTGCCCAACAAGGCGAAGAACAGCAGCGACCCATCGTGGATCCAGCGCGGCAGCAGGTAGGCCAGCACGATGAAGGGCGGGAAGTGGCTCAGGTAGAACACCACCGAGTTGCGGCCCACATAGCGGATCGCCTGCGCGGCCGGTTGCCGGTTCGCCCACATCGCCGCGGCGATCAGCAGCGGCAGCGCGATCAGCACCAGCGGCAGGTAGCCGATCCAGATGCCCTGCAGCGCGGTGAGGTTGGCGATCAGCACGATGGCGCACAGGCTCAGGCACGACAGCGGCCAGATCCAGCGCGGTGCCTGCCCTAGCAGTGCCGGCACCCGGCCGGCCAGCAGCGTGCCGATGTAGAAGAACGCAAAGTAATAGAACGGATCGGCACCCTGGCGCAGCAGCGGCCCCAGGCAGACCGAGCCGAGCACGGTCGTGGCCAGCACCCACGGCGCCGGCAGCCGGCGCAGCAACGGCATCAGCACCAGGAACACGAACAGGTAGAACAGGAACCAGGTCAGCGCCACGTTGCCGACCGCGATCCTGCCCAGATCCAGCCAGGCGATGGGTTCGGCCTTGGCCAGCACCGAGCCTGCCTCGCGCAGGGCGAAGATCAGCACCGACCAGAGCAGGTAGGGGTACAGCACATGCCGCAGCTTGCCGCCGAGGTAGGGCGCGATGCCCTTGTCCAGCCCACGTGCCACGAACAGGCCCGAGAGCAGGAACATCAGCTGCATGCGCAGCGGCGCCAGCGAGCGGTTGAGGTGCTCGATCGACAGCATCAGGGCACTGGCTTGCTCAGTCGTGCCGCCACGCAGTTCCGGGTAGGCATCGAAGGCGAAGCCATAGGCGTGCAGCACGATCACCATCAATACGCTGGCGCCGCGGAGCCAGTCCACCCAGTCGTCGCGTCCTTGTTGGCTGGTAGCGAGTTGCTGCGTCATGAGGTTGCTTCCTTGGTGAGGCCCACGGCTTCGCCGCCGCATGGCGCGGCGACACGTGAACGAGGTCTGGGGTCCACGGTGGCGGCGTTGTCCGCACCTGGGATGGAACCGACTGCCGTCACTGCCCAGGACATCCAGCTCGGCGCAGAACGTCCTGCGCGTCGGTGGTGATTGGTCAGGAGCGGATGCTGTGGCGACAGCGGTTATGTGACTTAAATCACACTTCCACAGAGGGTGCAATCGTCGAGGCTGCAGATCGCTGCAGGCCTGCGTGCATGCCGATTACCAGCGCCTGGCTGCCTGTAGCGCCTTGCACGGCGGATGGGCGCTTGGGCCTGCCGCCGCCATTTACCGGCCGGGCGCGTGTCCGGCGCGGCGCCGAGGGGGAATAACCTGGCCTGGTCGTCGCGCGCTGCGGGCCGGATGGGACACGACCTTGCCGAGGCGGTGGGGGGCAGTGCGCGTGGAGGCGCCCGGCCGGCGGGGCAGTCAGGGTCTTGCCCCGGTCTTGAGCCGGGCGGGGCATGCGCGCGCGTACGCGCGGGTTCCGTGCCGTGGATGCGGCATCCGGCAGCGCCATGCGGCCCTGCCGCCCATGCAGCGTGCGGCTTGCCCGCACGCAGTGCGACAACCGGCGACAGGCGCGTCGCCTGTGCGCCGGTCAGCCCTCAGGCGGCAGCCGGTTCCTTGACCTGCGCCTTGACGCCCAGCAGCTGCACGATGCTGCCGGCCGCATCGCGCCCTTCGGCCACCGCGGTGACCACCAGGTCGGCACCACGCACGCAGTCGCCACCGGCAAACAGGCGCGGGTTGCTGGTCTGGTAGGGCAGGCGGCCGCTGTCGTCGGCCGGCGCCACGATGCGGCCGTTGCTGCCGGCTTCCACGCCCTGCGAGGCCAACCAGTCGGGCAGGGTCGGCGAGAAGCCGAAGGCGATGATCACCACGTCCGCTTCCAGCAGCGATTCGCTGCCTTCCACCGGTACCGCGTTGCGCCGCCCGCTGGCATCGGGTTCGCCGAGCCGGGTCTCCACCACGGTCACGCCGATCGCCTCGTCGTCGGCTCCGGATTCGATCGACAGCGGCTGACGGTTGAACAAAAAGCGCACGCCTTCCTCGCGCGCGTTGGCCACCTCGCGTGCCGAGCCCGGCATGCTGGCCTCGTCGCGGCGGTACGCGCAGGTGACCTTGGCCGCGCCCAGGCGGATCGCGCTGCGCACGCAGTCCATGCCTGTGTCGCCGCCGCCCAGCACCACCACGCGCTTGCCGTTGAGATCGGGCAGCGCCATCTGGTCTTCCCAGCCGGCGATCGGCCGGCCGTGCGGGTCGTTGCCGCTGACGATGCGGCTGTTCTGCACCAGGAACGGCAGCGCCGGCAGCACGTTCTTCAGGTCCTGCCCGGGCAGCCCGCCATCGGTGTAGCGGTAGGCGCCGGTGCCCAGGAACACCGCGTCGAATTCGCCCAGCAACTGCTCGATGCTGACGTCGCGGCCCACCTCCACGCCCAGGCGGAACTGCACGCCCATGCCTTCGAGGATCTCGCGGCGCTTGCCGATCACCGACTTGTCCAGCTTGAAACTGGGAATGCCGAACTGCAGCAGCCCGCCGATCTGCTCGTAGCGGTCGTAGACCACCGCCTCGATGCCGGCACGCACCAGGCGGTCCGCGCAGGACAGGCCGGCCGGGCCGGCGCCGATCACCGCCACCCGCCAGCCGCTCGGCTGCACGTTGCCCAGGTCCGGGCGCCAGCCCATCTTGAAGGCGGTGTCGACGATGTACTTTTCCACCGCGCCGATGGTGACCGCGCCGAATTCCTCCAGCGTGCAGCTGCCCTCGCACAGGCGGTCCTGCGGACACACCCGCCCGCACACTTCCGGCAGCGGGTTGGTGGAGTGGCACAGCGTGGCGGCTTCCTCGATGCGGTTTTCCTGCACCAGCTGCAGCCATTGCGGGATGGCGTTGTGCACCGGGCACTTCCAGCTGCAGTACGGATTGCCGCAATCCAGGCAGCGGCCGGACTGGTACTGCGCGTCGGCCTTGTCGAACTTGCCGTACAGCTCGCCCCAGTCACCGGAGGTACGCAGCTCCACCGGAATGCGCGTGGGCATGGTCCGGGGCAGGTCGAGGAATTGGAAGGCTTGCTTGCGGCTCATAGAGAAATCCGTGGCTGATTCCCTTCTCCCGCCTGCGGGAGAAGGTGCCCCGAAGGGGCGGAAGAGGGGTAGCCGGGCGTGCGCCCTCACCCCCGACCCCTCTCCCGCGAGCGGGAGAGGGGAGCACGACTAAGCGGCGCGGCGCAGCGACTCGGTCAGCGACTCGATGCTGGCGGCCTTGGGTTTGACCAGCCAGAACTTGCCGATGTAGTCGCGGAACTCGTCCAGGATCTGCTGCGCCCAGATGCTGCCGGTCAGCTCGCGGTGGCGGCTGATCAGGGTGTGCAGGTGCTGGCGATGGTTCTCGAAGCCCTCGGCGGAGACGCGATGGATGTCGATCAGCTCGTGGTTGTAGCGGTCCACGAAGTCACGCTCGATATCCAGCACATAGGCCAGCCCGCCGGTGAAACCGGCGCCGAAGTTCAGGCCGACCTTGCCCAGCACCAGCACCACGCCGTCGGTCATGTATTCGCAGCAGTGGTCGCCTGCGCCTTCGACCACCGCCAGCGCGCCGGAGTTGCGCACCGCAAAGCGCTCGCCGGCGCGGCCGGCCGCGAACAGCTCGCCGCCGGTGGCGCCGTACAGGCAGGTGTTGCCCACGATCGGCGTGCTGCGCGCCTCGAAGCGCGCACCGCGCGGCGGACGCACCACCAGCCGCCCGCCGGCCATGCCCTTGCCGACGTAGTCGTTGGCCTCGCCTTCCAGCTCCAGCTGCAGGCCACCGGCGTTGAATGCGCCGAAGCTCTGCCCGGCGGTGCCGCGGAAGCGCAGGTTCAACGGCGCATCGCTCATGCCGTGGTTGCCGTGCACGCGCGCGATGGCGCCGGACAGGCGCGCGCCGATCGAGCGATCGGTGTTGTGGATCAGGAAGCGGTGGTCGCCACCGGTCTTGTTGGCGATCGCATCGGCGAGCAGGCCGTCCATCTGCGTGGCCAGGCTGTCCGGCGATTCGTACAGGCGCTGGGCGGCGCAATGGCTGCCGTCGTAGCGCGCATGGGTGAGCAGGCGCGACAGATCGATCGTGACCCCGGCACGCGGCGAGACCTCCAGCTGTTCGAGCAGGTCGGTGCGGCCGACGATGTCGTCCAGCGACCGCACGCCCAGGTAGGACAGCCACTGGCGCACTTCCTCGGCCAGCAGGCGGAAGAAATGCTCCACGCGCTCGGGCAGGCCGGTGAAGTAGTTCGCGCGCAGGCGCTCGTCCTGGGTGGCCACGCCGGTGGCGCAGTTGTTGAGGTGGCAGATGCGCAGGTACTTGCAGCCCAGCACGATCATCGGCGCGGTGCCGAAGCCGAAGCTGTCGGCACCCAGCAACGCGGCCTTGACCACGTCCAGGCCGGTCTTCAGGCCGCCGTCGGTCTGCAGGATGGTGCGCTCGCGCAGGTCGTTGGCCACCAGCGCCTGGTGCGACTCGGCCACGCCCAGTTCCCACGGCACGCCGGCATAGCGGATCGAGCTGACCGGGCTGGCCCCGGTGCCGCCGTCATGGCCGGACACGGTGATCAGGTCGGCGCCGGCCTTGACCACGCCGGCGGCAATGGTGCCGACGCCGGCATGCGCGACCAGCTTCACCGACACCAGCGCGGTCGGGTTGACCTGCTTGAGGTCGTAGATCAGCTGGGCCAGGTCCTCGATCGAGTAGATGTCGTGGTGCGGCGGCGGGCTGATCAGGCCGATGCCGGGCTTGGCGTAGCGCAGCCGGGCGATCAGCTCGTTGACCTTGTGGCCGGGCAGCTGGCCGCCTTCGCCGGGCTTGGCGCCCTGGGCAACCTTGATCTGCAGCACTTCGGCATTGACCAGGTATTCCGGGGTCACGCCGAAACGGCCCGAGGCCACCTGCTTGATCTTGGAGCGCTTCTCGGTGCCGTAGCGGGCCGGGTCTTCGCCGCCTTCGCCGGAATTGCTGCGCCCGCCCAGGCGGTTCATCGCGATGGCCAGCGCCTCGTGCGCCTCGGGCGACAGCGCGCCCAGGCTGATCGCGGCGGTGTCGAAGCGGCGCAGCACGTCGGCCGCCGGGGCGACCTCGTCCAGCGGGGTCGGGGTGTCGGCACGCTTGAGCTGGACCAGGTCGCGCAGCGTGGAGGCCGGGCGCGCATGCACCGCGTCGACGTACTTCTGCCAGTCGCCGGCATCGCCGGTGCGGGTGGCGCGCTGCAGCGTCATGACCACGTCGGGGTTGTACATGTGGTACTCGCCGCCGTGCACGTACTTGAGCAGGCCGCCCACTTCCGGCTTGAGCTGGTCGTTCCAGGCGCGTGCGGTGAGCTCGCGCGCCTCGGTGTCCAGCCGCGCCAGGCCCACGCCGCCGATGCGGGCGGGCGTTTCGGCAAAGCACAGCTCCACCACGTCCGGGTCCAGCCCGACGATCTCGAACAACTGCGCGCCGCGGTAGCTGGCGATGGTGCAGATGCCCATCTTGGAGATGATCTTGGACAGGCCCTTGTAGATGCCCTTGCGGTAGCGGCGGCCGATCTGCGACTGCTCGCCGCCCTTGCTCAGCTGCAGGATGCCGCGCCGACCCAGGTCGAACAGCGTCTGGTAGGCCAGGTACGGATACACCGCGGTGGCGCCGAAGCCGAGCAGGCAGGCCATGTGGTGCGCATCGCGCGCGGTGCCGGTCTCGATGATCAGGTTGACGTCGCAGCGCAGGCCCACCTTGCACAGGTGGTGGTGCACCGCGCCGGTGGCCAGCAGCGCATGCGCCATCGGCCGGTCCGGCACCGGGTAGCGGTCCGACAGCAACAGCATGACGGCACCGTCGCGCGCGGCCGCTTCCACCTCCTGGCAGATGCGCTGCAGGCCGGCCTTGAGGCCTTCCTCCACGCTGTAGGACAGGTCGATCAGGCGGTTGCGCTCGACGTACTGCTCCATCTTCAGCAGCTGGCGCAGCTTGCGCTGGCTGAGCACCGGCGAGTTGAGGATGACGTGGTTCACCGTCTCCGCGCCGGCATGGAAGATGTTGGTCTCCTTGCCGAGCTGGGTGGTGAGCGACATCGCGATGCCTTCGCGCAGCGGGTCGATCGGCGGGTTGGTGACCTGCGCGAAGGCCTGGCGGAAGTAGTCGTACAGCGGCCGGGTCTGGCGGCTGAGCACCGCCATCGGGGTGTCGTCGCCCATCGAGCCGGTGGCTTCCTGCTCGGTCTCGGCCAGCGGGCGCAGGATCTGCTCCACTTCCTCGGTGCTGAGCTGGAACAGCTTGTGGTAGCTGCGCAGGGTCTGCTCGCTGAAGGGTTCTTCCACCAGCGAGGGGTCGATCAGTTCGGTCTGCAGGTAGGTCACGCCCTGCTGCAGCCACTGCTTGTACGGCGCGCGCGCACGGTTGATGCGGTCGATGGCGTCCGAATCGAGCAGGTCGCCGCGCTTGAGATCGATCGCCATCATCTCGCCCGGGCCCAGCTTGCCCTTGCGGGTGATGCGCTCGGCCGGCAGCTCCCACACGCCGGCCTCGGAGGCCACCAGGAAATGGCGGTCGGAGGTCAGCATCCAGCGCGCCGGGCGCAGCCCGTTGCGGTCGAGCATGCAGGCGGCATAGCGGCCGTCGCAGGCGACGATGCCGGCCGGGCCATCCCACGGCTCGGTGTTGAGGCCGTAGAACTCGTAGAACGCGGCCAGGTCGGCGTCCTTGAACTCCAGCGACTGGGTTGCCGGTGGCACCAGGATGCGCAGCGCCTGCAGCAGGTCCATGCCACCGGCGATCAGCAGCTCCAGCATGTTGTCCAGGCTCTGCGAATCGGAGCCGTGCATGGAGATCACCGGGTCGAACTGCGCGATGTCGAAGCGCGGGGTCTGCCACACCTTGCTGCGCGCCTGCGCCCAGCGGCGGTTGCCTTCGATGGTGTTGATCTCGCCGTTGTGGGCGAGCAGGCGGAACGGATGCGCCAGCGGCCAGCGCGGCAGCGTGTTGGTGGAAAAGCGCTGGTGAAAGACAATGGCGCTGGAGGACAGGTCGCTGCGCTGCAGGTCCGGATAGAACGTGCTCAGCTTGTCCGGCAGCACCATGCCCTTGTAGCTGATGCCGTTGGGCGAGAGCGTGGTGACATAGAAGTCCGCCACCTCGCGCAGCGCCTGCTCGGCGCGGCGGCGCGCCAGAAACAGCGCCAGGGTGAAGCCGTCCTCGCTCTGCTCGGCACCGGCATCGACGAAGACCTGCTCGATGCGCGGCAAGGTGTCGCGCGCCAGCTGGCCGCAGACGCTGTCGTCGGTGGGCACCACGCGCCAGCCGCGCAAGTGCACGCCGGCGCTGTGCAACTGGGTTTCCAGTTCGCTGCGACAGCGTGCGGCGTCGGCGTCGTCCAGTGGCAGGAACACCACGCCGGCCGCGTAGCGCGTGCCCACGGTGATGCCGGCATCGCGCGCCAGCCCGCGCAGGAACGCATCGGGTTTGCGGATCAGCAGACCGCAGCCATCGCCGGTGAGCCCGTCGGCGGCCACACCGCCGCGGTGGGTCATGCGCGAGAGTGCCGCAATCGCGGTGTCCACCAGCGAGCGGGAAGGTTGGTCGTCCAGCTGGGCGACCATGCCGAAACCACAGGCGTCGCGCTCATCGCGCACGCTGTCGTAGAGACCGTAGTCGTTGAGCCCTTGGCGAGTGCGGGGGGCCATGTCTGCCTCTTTGCGATCTGGGAGAGCGGCGACGACGTTGCAGCGCTCGATCCGTGGAGCGTTTCGAAGAGGTCACCGGATGATCGACTAGACCACAGTTGATGCGGTGCCGCAATACACCGTTACAGCTGCAACGAGGGCGGTCGCAAGGCCTTGTTCCAGCGGGCTGGGCGCCTGTCGCCGACAGGCGCCGGGGCAGGGCTCAGCCGCAACGCACCGAGGCGATCACGTTCTTGGCGTCCACTTCCAGGTTCAGCCGCTCGCCGTTGAACTCCATCGTGGTCATCTGGCCGGGTTTGAGCACGCGCACCGATTTGGCGCCGGCATCGTTGCGGGCCTGTTCGCTCACCGCCTCGGTCAGCGCCTGGCCGACCAGCGACTGCACCTGGGTGGCATCGCAGCTGCCGATCGGCGGTGCCTCGGGCGCGGCGGCCGGTGCCGGTGCGGCGGCTTGTTCGGCGGCTTGCTGCGCCTTGGCGGAGACGGCTTCCTGCTCGTCCGGTTGCGGTGAACCGCAGGCACTCAATGCCGCCAGCACGACCAGGGTACAGGCCAGGCGGGCGGTAGGCAGGACAGCGCGCATCGATGACTCCAGCACAATGAGGGAAGCCCAAGCATAAGCAGAAAACCCGCCCGCAGGCATGGCTTGCCCACATGGCGTTGCCACGGCGTTGACGCAGCCTAGTCCCGCCCGGCTCAACAATCGGCGCCTGTCCTTCGATCCGTGCGCAATGAAAGCCAAACGTGTTCTTCGCAATGCTGCAGCCACCGCCAGCGCCGCCGGCAAGCTGGCCACCGTTGCTGCCGGCGCGGTGGCCGCCACGGCCGCGGTGGCAAGCGTGGCCGCGGTTGCCCAGGCCAAGGCCACTGCGCGCGCTGCAGGGCTCACCTACGTCAACGACCAGCAGCCCGGCATCAGCCGCCGCAAGGCCGGCAAGAGCTTCAGTTACCGCAGTGCGGACGGACAACGCGTGGCCGATGCCGACACCTTGCAGCGTATCCGCGCCCTGGCCATTCCGCCGGCGTATACCGAGGTGTGGATCTGCGCCAAGCCCAACGGCCATCTGCAGGCCACCGGCCGCGATGCGCGCAGGCGCAAGCAGTACCGCTACCACGCCGACTGGGCGCAGGTGCGTGGCGAAGGCAAGTTTGAACGGGTGATCGCCTTCGGCACCGCGCTGCCCAAGCTGCGCCGGCGGCTGCGACGCGATCTGGTCCTGCCGGGCTTCCCGCGCGAGAAGGTGCTGGCCATCGTGGTGGCGTTGCTGGCCGACACCCTGGTGCGCGTGGGCAATGCCGAATATGCGCGCAGCAATCGTTCCTACGGGCTGACCACCTTGCGCAACCGGCATATGGAATTCCTGCGCGGCGGGCGTGCGCGGCTGAAGTTCCGCGGCAAGAGCGGCCAGGACCACGACATCGAAGTGGACGACAAGCAACTGGTCAAACTGATCCGCGAATGCCAGCAATTGCCGGGGCAATCGCTGTTCCAGTACCGCGATGACGACGGCCAGCTGCAACCGGTGGATTCGGGCGAGGTCAACGACTACCTGCGCGAGGCGATGGGCGAGGATTTCACCGCCAAGGATTTCCGCACCTGGGGCGGCACCCTGGCCGCGCTGCAACGTCTGGCACGGCTGCCGCTGCCAGAGCGCATGAGCGAGCGCGCGCTGACCCAGGTGCAGAACGATGTCATCCGCGAAGTGGCTGATGCGCTTGGCAACACGCCTTCGGTGTGCCGCAAGGCCTATATCGACCCATGCGTGTTCGAAGGCTGGCGTGCCGGCCAGCTGCAGGCCATGGCCACCGGCGTGCGCGGCGAGCGTCAGTGGGAGGCGGCCACGCTGCGCTTCCTGACCGACTCGCGCAGCAAGGCACGCAAGACCAGCAGCAAACCCCGCAAGGCGGCCGGGCCGCGCGCGCGGCGTGCGGCATCGGCCTGAGGCTAGCGTCGACAGGCGCGATGCTGGATGCGGTAGGTCGTCGCGGGCGGCACGTTACGGTAGGTGCGCCCGATCCTGACGGCCTCCAGATCCAGCGCGTCGAGAATCCGTGCCGGCACCGAGCACTTGAATCCGTAGGTAAACAAGTACAGCCGGCCGCCCGGCTTCAACTGCAGGAAGGCGCCACGCAAGACCGCGGCCACCTGCTGCGCCGGCATGTTCAACAAGCCCAGGCCGCAGACCACGGCGTCGACGCAAGAGCCATCGATGCGGGGCATCGACTCCAGATCGGCAACATCCATCTGCAGCAAGCGTGCATGTGGAAAGCGCTGCCTGAGCAACGCAGAGAACGCGGCGTTGTACTCGAGCAGGATGAGGTTCTTCTCGCGCACGCCCTTGTCGATCATCGCCTGGGTGAACACGCCGGTGCCCGGCCCGAGTTCGAGGACGCGGCCGGTCTGTTCCGACAATTCGGAAGTGATGATGGAAGCGAGTGCGCGTCCGGAGGGGAGTATCGCGGCAACGGAGCTGGGTGCGGTGAGCCATTCGCGAAAAAACGACGTCATATACGAACGCGCCATCTATCCTCACAACATTTGAAAGAGTTCGTTCAAGCGGCATCTGCGCACAGCGACGCAGATGCGCAATCATGCGAAAAACAAGGCTAAAGCAAGACGCTGTCCGCCGTCTGTCCTGACTGCCAATCGGCCACGAAAGTTCAGGTTGTCATCAGCATCGGTGCGTTGGCGATGCCATGTGCGCGCCGCACGATGGCGTCATCGTCGGGATGATGTGCGGGCGATCGCCACTGCAGGCGATCGCCGGATGCACTGCGCGGCGCCTGCACAACTGCCTGCATCGCGCGGGCGTGCGACAGGCAGGCTGCGCCTTGGAAGCAGTGCATGAATCGTGCAGCGGCTGCGCACCGACGGCAGCGGCAATGGCATGCCGTGGTACATCGTGCGCACGCTGGACAACCGGCAGATCACGCTTGCTGTGTCCCGGCCCGAATGCACCGAGGTCGTTTGCACGCGTTGTCCAACCGACGCGTGCAATGGCACGCTGGTCCGGCGTCATCCAGTGTGCGGTGTCGGCAGGAAACAGGCCGGGCGACGTGAGCCGCGACGACCGGCAGGGCGATAGCGCGCTGGGCGCGGACGGTGGCCAATGCCAGGGCACGGTCCAGGGCAGCTGCCTGCACGCAGCAACTGCCGCCGAACGTATCGCTGATCCGCTGGAACGTGACCAGCACCGTGGCGATGCCTGGCGGCATGCTGCTGCCTGCATCGGCGGCCGGACCCGACGCGGATTGACGCCGATGGACGCGATTGCGCTGAGTGGCGGATTGGCCGGCTGGTCGGCGTTGGGTGGGGTGGTGGTCCCGGCGGCTGCAGACGACGCAACGTGCCCGCTGTGCGTCGCCTGCCGGGGGACGGCGCTGCGTAGCGCCGGAGCCGGCGACTGGCCTCAGCCGCAGTAGATCGCGGTGATGTTGTTGTTCGGGCCGGTCTCGACGGTGAGGTGATCGCCACCGCTTTCGCTGGCGCCCTGGGCCGGGTCGGCCAGGCCGCTGGCGGTGGTGCCGCCGGTGGCGCGTTCGCCGCGGCGCACGCTGACCTGCAGGCTGTCGCTGTCCACGCGCGCCCGTTCGATGGTCTGCGCCGCAGCGGCCAGGCCGACCGCGCCGCGCACTTTATCGATATGGCACTGGCCGGAGATGGCGCCGTCGATGGGCTGTACCTGCGCAACCTGGTTGGAGGCACAGGCCGAGAGCAACAACACGGCAGCGAGCGGGGCGAGGGTGCGGATCATCGGGGATCTCCAGCGGAAGAATGCCGCAAGCGTGAAGAATCCGTTGTTGGCGTGGCATGAAGACTGTCCGCCGCATGCAACGCGGTGCCTGGCACGCCATGCCTGCCGCTGCCCCCGGGACGCTCGGCGAGCAAGGGTCGGCCGAGATGGTCGGTGCGCATGGTTTTCAACAAAGCAACCAGCAGACTGTCTGGTGCGGTGAGGGCACCGCGCGCTCGACACGCCAGGCTTGTGAGTCGAGCATCTGATCGCGGCTGAACAACGGCACCCTTCCAGGTCTCGCCTGCTCAGGGAGGACCGGTGCAATCGGTCCGTTGTGGCGCAGTGGCGCTACGACTTGGCGACAGGGCCTTGCCTCGCCTCGGCAGCCTGTGTGCCAGCCCTCGATGTCGCCGCCGTGGAGATTTGCCGGCGCGCTTATTGCGTGCGCGTCAGGCCATGGCGGTGCAGCAGCTGCCGCAGGCGGCGCTGCACCCGCTGCAGGTCCGCCTCGGCTGCCTGGTCGAGAATGCCTTTGGCCAAGGCGTCGAACTGCGGCCAGAACTGGCTGGGGTCGCGCACCCGCTGTGGCCAGACCGACAACATCTTGCCCAGGTCGGCGAGTTGATGGCTGGTATGGGTATGTCTGCGTGTGCTCATGTCGGGTCTGCCGGCCAGTCCAGTGCCACAGCGTGGACCGCGCCGTCGTCGACCAGGGTGAAAGCCAGCTCGGCCTGTGCCACCCCGTCGATCTCCAGCCGCGCCGCGATGCCCGGGCGTTGGGTGACGTCGATGACATAGGTGCTGCTGCCGAAGCGATAGCGCAGCTGGTAGCCCGGCCAGCCGGCCGGGATGCACGGCACGATGTGCATGCGCTCGCCGTGGCGCTGCAGGCCGAGCAGCGATTCGGTCAGCAGCCGGTACATCCAGCCGGCCGCGCCGGTATACCAGCTCCAGCCGCCGCGGCCAGCGTGCGGCGCCACCGCGTAGACATCGGCGGCCAGCACATACGGTTCGGCCTTGTAGCGCTGCATGCCGGCCGCGTCGCGGGCGTGGTGGATCGGGTTGATCAGGCCGGCCAGTTGCCAGGCGCGCGCGCTGTCGCCGCGGTGGGCAAAGGCCATCGTCGCCCACACTGCCGCATGCGTGTACTGGCCGCCGTTTTCGCGCACGCCGGGGACGTAGCCGCGGATGTAGCCGGGGTCGTGCCCGGTGCGGTCGAACGGGGGCACCAGCAGCTTGACGATGCCAGCGTCGGCATCCACCAGCTGCTGGTGCATCGCCTCCATCGCCTGGGCACTGCGTGCCGGATCCATCGCCCCGGACAGCACCGCCCAGCTCTGCGACAGCGAATCGATGCGGCATTCGTCCGAATCGCTCGAACCCAGCGGCGTGCCGTCGTCGAACCAGGCCCGCCGGTACCACTGCCCGTCCCAGGCATGCTGTTCCAGCGCGGTGCGCAAGGCCTGTGCCTGCGTGCGGCAGGTTGCCGCGAACGCCGCATCGTTGCGTTGTACGGCCACAGCGGAAAAGCGCAGCAACGCGTCGTAGAGGAAAAAGCCCAGCCACACGCTTTCGCCCTTGCCGTCCTTGCCGACCCGGTTCATGCCGTCGTTCCAGTCGCCGCTGCCGATCAGCGGCAGGCCGCGTTCGCCCAGCCGTGCCATGCCGCGTTGCAGGGCGAGCACGCAGTGCGCGTACAGCGACTGCACGTTGCCGGTGATCTGCGGCAGGTCGTAATACGACTCCTCCTCGGGCTTGAGCGCGCGCCCGTCGATGAAGCTCACCCGCTCGTCCAGCACGCCGGCATCTGCGGTGACCTCCAGATAGCGGCACAGCGCCTGCGGCAACCACAGAAAATCGTCCGAGCACTGGGTGCGCACGCCGCGGTCCTGCGGCGGGTGCCACCAATGCTGCACATCGCCTTGCGCAAACTGATGCGCAGCGCAGCGCAGCAGATGCGCGCGGGCCAGCGCCGGCTGCGCGTGCACCATCGCCATGCTGTCCTGCAGCTGGTCGCGAAACCCGTAGGCGCCACCGGACTGGTAGTAGCCGCTGCGTGCCAGGAACCGGCAGGCGATGGTCTGGTAGAGCAGCCAGCCGTTGGCCAGCAGGTCCACCGCCGGGTCGGGCGTGCGCACCTGCACGCTGCCCAGCACCTGCTGCCAGTGCGCGCGCACCGCCAGCAAGGCGGCCTGCGCGGCAGCGCCCCCGCGGCTCTGGCGGGCCAGTGCCAGCGCGGTGTCGCGATCCACCGCCGCGCCCAGGCGGAACACCGTTTCAAAGCTCTGGTCGGCCGCCAGCGTCACCGGAACCTGGATCGCCGCGCACGGGTCCAGGCCGGCACCCACGCGCCCGGACAGGCGTTGCCGGCCGAGTGCGGCGGGCGCGGCCAGGCTGCCGTTGCGCCCGATGAATTCGCTGCGGTCTGCGGTGATGCTGCGGCTGGGGGCGTCGGCATCGAAGAACGCCACGCGTCCGTCGAACTCGGTGTTGTACGGGTTGCGTGCGGTCAGCACGCTGCTGCCCAGGTCCACCTCGCTGACCACATGCAGCTGCGAGCGTGTGCGGATGTCGCCCAGCACCCATTCCACATAGCCGGTCACGCTGAGCCGGCGCGGGCGCCCGGACAGGTTCTTCAGCCGCAGATGGCTGAACTTGATCGGCCGTTCCACATCGACGAACACCCACAGCTCGCTGCCGATGCCGTGTTCGATATGGCTGTAGACGCTGTAGCCGAACCCGTGGCGCACCGTGTAGCGCGCGCTGCCGCGACACGGCAGCGCCATCGGCGACCAGACCTGGCCGGTGTCCTCGTCGCGCAGGTAGAAGGCCTCGCTGGAGGCATCGCCGACCGGGTCGTTGTGCCACGGCGTGAGCCGGAATTCGTGCGCGTTCTCGGCCCAGCTGTAACCGGGGCTGCTGTCGCTGACCACCGTGCCGAAGTGCGCATTGGCCATCACGTTGCACCACGGCGCCGGCGTGGCCGTGCCCGGGTCCAGGGTGATGCGGTATTCGCGGCCGTCGGCAGCGAACGCGCCCAGGCCGTTGTCGAACACCACCGCTTCTTCGGCGGCGGCCTGCAGGGTGGTGTCCAGGTAGGCGGCGTGCGTGCTGCTCGCAGACTCGGCGCTGTCCAGTTGCTGGATGGGTTCCAGTGCCGGCGGCAGCGCCCGTGCGCCAGGGTGGCGTTGCAGTTGCGCGTCCAGGCTGCCGTTGGCATCGCTCAGGATCGCGCGCGCCACGGTCTGCAGCAGCACGCGGTCTTCCTGCGCGATGTGTTCGATGGCGCGCACGAAGATGCCGCCAGGGCGGTCGAGCCCATTGGCCTCCGGGTCGGCGGCGATCAGGCCCAGGATGGCGTCCTGCAGCGCTTGCCGATAGCCGGCCTGGCTTTCGTTCCAGATCACCAGGTCCGCGCGCAGGCCTTTCAGGCGCCAGTACGCGTGCGCCTGCACCAGCTGGCGTACCAGCTCCAGGTTGTCCGGGTCGGTGATGCGCAACAGCACGATCGGCAGGTCGCCGGAGATGGCGTGGCTCCACAACGCCGACTGGCCGCGATGGTTGTGCAGCAGCACCTCGTTGTCGGCGCGCAGTTGCGGGTCGACGAACAGCACGCGCGCGGCCAGCCGCTCGTAGCGCATTGCATCGTCCAGCGAGGCGTTGATCTGCCGGCGGGTGACCTGGCTCTGGGTCAGCGCCAGGTCGAACACGCGGTCGGCCAGACGGCGGTCGCGGTACTTGTCGATCAACGCGGTGCAGGCCGCGCGCTGGGTACCGACGCCGTAGACCATGTCCACCTGCGCCTGTTGGTCCGGTGCCAGCGAGAGACGGCAGCGGATCGCCACGATCGGGTCCAGCACCGAGCCGGCCGCGCCGGACAGGCTGGCCTGGTCGCGCAGCGCCAGCGGATCGCGGGTGCTGCGCCCGCGCCCGATAAACGCGGCGCGGTCGGTTTCGTAGGAGATCGACGCCACGTCGGCATCGTGCACGGCCACCAGGTGCAGCATCCACGGCTGCGCCTCGTCGTGCCCGCGCGGGCGCCGCGTGCACAGCAGTGCCTGCTTGTCGGCCAGGATCTCGGTCTGCACGAACAGGTTGCTGAAGGCCGGATGCGCCTCGTCGGCCTGCGCCGGTGCCAGCACCACTTCGGCGTAGGTGGTGATTTCGATCACGCGCGTCTGCCGCGAACGGTTGCGGATGCGCAGCCGGCGCAGCTCCACGTCGTCCTCGGCGGAAATGGCGATTTCCAGATGGCTGTCGTAGCGCTGGTGGCTGCCCTTGAACTCGGCCTTGGCCTCGGAAAAGATCGCCTCGTAGCGCTCCACCGGCACGCAGGTGGGCTGATGCGCGGCCGACCACACCGCGCCGCTGTCCACATCGCGCAGGTAGCAGAACGTGCCCCAGTGATCGCGGGTGCCGTCTTCGCGCCAGCGCGTCACCGCCATGTCGCGCGCGCGGCTGTAGCCGCCGCCGGCCGAGGTCAGCATGGCGTGGTAACGCCCGTTGGACAGCAACTGCAGTGCCGGCTGCGGCACATCGGGGTCGCGATGGATGCGCAAGGCCATGCCGGTTTCGGCGGCCACCGGGCGTTGCGCTGCGTCGGCCAGGCCCTTGACGTACACACCGGCGCGCGGTGCGCGCTCCTGCAGCAGCAATAGCGTGGCCTGGAATTGCGGGTCGGCGACAAAGCGCCGCTGCATCGGCGCATCGCGCAACACGTGATCCAGTGCCAGCAGCGCCATGCCCTGGTGGTGCGACATGAACGAGCGCACCAGCGCGTGCTGTTCGCCACGCGGCACCCGCGACGGGGTGTAGTCGATCGCCTCGTACAAGCCGAAGCGCCCGCCGAACCCCAGCGCCTGCAGCTGCTGCAGGTTGCGGCAGGCCGCATCCGGTTCGACCATCAGCGCCATGGCGCTGGCATACGGGGCGATCACCAGGTCCTGGCCCAGGCCACGCTTGAGCCCCAGGCCGGGCACGCCGAAGGCGCGGTATTGATAATTGCGCCGCGTATCGACCGTGTTGTAGCCCGACTCGGACACGCCCCACGGCACGTTGCGTGCGGCGCCGTAGCGGATCTGCGCCTGCACCGCGCCGCGCATCGAGCGGCTCAGCAGCGTCTGCGGATAGCTGGGCATCACCAGGTCGGGCATCAGGTACTCGAACATCGAGCCGCTCCACGACAGCAGCGTCGGTTCGGCACCGGTGTCGGTGAGCGTGCGCCCGAGTGCGAACCAGCTGTCCTGCGGCAGCTTGCCCTGGGCGATGGCCACGAAGATGCCTAAGCGTGCCTCGGAGGCGAGCAGATCGTAATGGCCGCTATCCAGCCGGTGGTCGTCGACGTTGTAGCCGATCGAGAGCAGTTGCTGGGCGGGGCTGTAGAGGAAGTCGTAGTCCATCTGTGCCAGCTGCCCGGCGATATGCGCAAGCCGTTGCAGCTCCTGCACCCGCGCGGCGGCCCAGGTCTGCACGCCGGCGGTGTGGTGGCCGGCGGCGAGTTGGCGCAACGTGGCGACCGGAGCGCCGGCAGCGTCTGCAGCGTGCAGATCGACGCTGGCAGGCACTGCGGCGCACTGGCCCAGCTCGGCCAATGCCGCCTTGCAACTACGTACCAGGCGTTGCGGCCACGGTTCCTCGTCCTTGCTGTTGCCTGGCATCGCGGCCAGGAGCAGCTCGCTCTGCGCCAACAGCAGGCGCAGCGCTTCGTCGGCCTGGTGCAGGCTTGGTGCAGGTTGGCTGCGGATGCTCTGCAAGGTCTGCGACATCGCGCTTGCTGCGGCGGTGGCAGCAGCGCTGCGTGGCTGCGTCTGTTCGCCCAGCACGCCCAGGGTGTCGGCCAGCCCATCGAACACCGCCATCGACAGCGCCGGCGCATCCACCAGCGCCAGCAGCCCCTGCCGCAGCGTCAACAGGTGTCCGACCAGGTTGCCGCTGTCCACGGTGGAGATGTAGCGCGGCAACAACGGCACCAGCGTTTCGGTGTCGTACCAGTTGTAGAAATGGCCGCGGTAGCGCGGCAGCGCTTCCAGCGTGGCCAGCGTGTCGGCCACGCGGGTCATCACGCCGGCCACCGTCAGGTAGCCCAGGTCGTAGGCGGCCAGGTTGGCCAGCAGGCCCAGGCCGATGTTGGTTGGCGAGGTGCGGTTGGCCACCACCGTGACCGGATATTCCTGCACGTTGTCCGGCGGCAACCAGTGGTGCTGCGCCGTGCAGTGGCTCTCGAAGAACGCCCAGGTTTGCCGCGACAATCCACCCAGGAAGGCGCGCTGCTCCTGCGACAGCTGCGCCACCGGCGCGGCGGGCTGCTCGCCCAGCCAGGCCATCAGCCAGGGCGCGCCCATCCACGCCAGCCCCAGCGGCAATGCCGCCCACAGGGCCAGCGGCGACCACCAGGCCACCGCGGCGATCACCAAGGCCGCACTGCAGGCGGCGCCGGCCATCAGCTGTTGCTCGGCATTGCCGCTGCGCGCGCTGCGCTCCACTTCGCTGGAGGGCGCCCACTGCAACAGGTGGCGTCGGGTGATCGCCATCCGCACCAGCGTGCGGGCGATTGCCGACAGCTGCAGCCCCGCCTCGAATGGCAGGCAGGCCAGCACCACGCCGGTACGCAGCAGGTGCTGACGCAGCCCCATCCCGACCTGGCGCGCGTGATGGCGCAGTCCCAGGCCCTCGGGCGGATGCGCCAGCGCATACAGCGCCGAACACAGCCCCGGCAGCAGCCACAGCACCAGCAGCCACAGCGTCCAGCGCAACGGGGTGGGCGAGGCCAGCCAGCCGATCACCAACAGGCCCAAGGCGGCCGGTGCCACCAGGCTGCGGCGCAGGTTGTCCAGCAACTTGCCGCGCGACAACCACGACAGCGGATTGCGCGCGCGTCGGCCGCCACGGTCGGGCACCCACGGCAACAGCCATGGCAACAACTGCCAGTCGCCACGCACCCAGCGTGCGCGCCGCTTGGCATCGGTGGCATAGCGTTGCGGATGCCGTTCGTACAACCGCACGTCGCTGAGCAAGCCGGCGCGCACGTAGCAGCCTTCCAGCAGGTCATGGCTGAGCACACGGTTGTCGGGGAAGCGGCCGGCCAGCACCTGCTCGAAGGTGGCCACCGCATAGATGCCCTTGCCGATGAAGGAGCCTTCGCCGAACAGATCCTGATACACGTCCGACACCACGCGGGTGTACGGGTCGATGCCCGGCTCGATGCCGAACATGCGCGCAAACCGCGATTCGCCGCCCTCGCTCATGCCGGTGCCCAGGCCGGGCTGCAGGATGCCGTAACCGGCCTGGACGATCTGCCCGGATGCATCCATGCGCGGCACATTCAACGGATGCGACATCGCCCCGACCAGCGCGCGTGCCGCATCGCGTGGCAAGTGGGTGTCGCTGTCGAGCGTGATCACATAGCGCACCTGCACCAGCGCGGCCACATCGCCTTGCACCTGCAGGAATTCGCTGGCTGCCTGCAGCCGCGTGTCGTCGGCGCAGAGCAGGCGGTTGAGTGCTTCGAGCTTGCCGCGCTTGCGCTCTGCGCCCATCCAGCAGCCCTCGCCGGCGTTCCACTGGCGTGCGCGGTGCAGCAGGAAGAAGCGATCGCCGTGCGCATCGGCATAGGCCGCGTTGAGCCGGTCGATGTGCTGCGCCGCATGCGCCACCAGCGCCATGTCCGTGGGCAGCACTGCCTGCCCGGCATCGAGGAAATCGGTGAGCAGCGCGAAGTACAGCTGCGCGTCGCGGTTGGCCAGGTAGTGCACCTCCAGCGCACCGACCAGCTCGTCGATGGCCTCGTGGTTGGCCAGCATGCTCGGCATCACCACCAGGGTGCGGCAGTCGGGCGTGATGCCGGCACGCAGGTCCATGCGCGGCAACGGATGCGGGCGCACCCACAGCGTTGCCACCCAGTTGACCAACGCAATGCCCAGCTCGCTGGCGGCCAGCAGCGCAATGCCGGCGGTGATCCACCACAGCGTCGGCGGCAGTGCGCTCACGCCCTGCAGCAGCACGCCGCTCCACAGCAGCGCGATCGCTGCGATCGGCAACAGGTAGACCGGCAGCGCAACGCGACGCGCGCGCGGGCGCGGCGGTGCCGGTGCGCCTGACGCGGCGGGGTCGCGCAGCGCGGCACGCAGCTGCGGCAAGCCCGCATCCACCAGGTAATAGCCGACGTGGCTGGCCACCGGCGTGGCGGCATCGGCGTGCGCGGCCAGCTGCAGCACCGCCTCGGCCACGCCCGGCTCGTCGCGCTGCAGGCGCTGCGCCAGCTGTTCCACCACATGCCGGTAGCTATCGCGGGTATGGAAATCCATGCGTGCGTAGACGTCGGCCGGATCCTTGCGCAAGGTCTGATCGACCACGCTCATGGCCTCGACGAAGTCGCGCCAATCCATTTCGTCCAGGAACCGCAGGCTACCGATGCTGTTGCTGATCGCCACCTGCTCGGCTGCCTGGCGCTGGCTTTCGGCGTGCACCAGCGCTTCCACGCTGTGGCCCTCGCTTGCCAGCCATTGCTCCACCCAGGCGCTGGCCATCGACAACACCGGCCCGCGGCCCTGGATGCCACGCGTCAGCTCGGCCACGAATGCACCGCTGGCCGGCGGCTGCGAGCGCGCCAGGTCGGCCACCACCACCACCACATCCTTGGGCTGGGTGGCGGCAGTGGCGTTGAGCAATGCCGCCCAATGCGCCGCCAGGCGGCTGTCGCGTCCATCGTGCATGATGTCGTCGGCAATGCGGCGCAGGTTGTCGATCAGCGCCAGCCGCAACATGATCGGAATCGCCCACAACTCGCCGAGCTTGAGCGGCACCACTTGTTGGTAGGCGGCGATGAAACGGCTCAGCGTGATGACATCCACGCGCCCGTCGCCATGCGCCACCACCTGCAGGCCCAGCTCATACACGCGCGGCAGGCCCACCGAGGTGGGCGTGCGCAGGCGCGGCAATTGCCGGCTGTAGCCGGGCGGAAGATGCTGGCGCGCCAGGCGCATCTGTTCTTCGACCAGGTAGTAATTGTCCAGCAACCATTCGGCGGCCGGGTGCAACTGCACGCCGTCGGCCGCCATTTCGCTCAACCGCGCAGCAGTGCTGCCAAGCGAGCGCTGGTTGGATTTGAGTTGCGCCAGCAGCAGCTCGCGCGTGGGCCCGGTATGCAGCACATGGGCTTGCGCCAGCGCCTGTCCCAGCGCTTGCATCTGTTCGTCGCCAAACAGGGCCGCGCCTTGCGGCGCTGGAGCGACCGGGGACGGTTGCAATGTTGCGGCTGGCTGCGTGATCGACTGCCACCAGAGGGAGAACGCAGAAGCCTTCCGCTGTGGCGGCATCGAGACATGACCTGTGCAGCAGGTGCGCCGCTAGAGGTTGTGATCATGCGCGCTGGCCCGGTGGCGCATGTGAAGGCAGGCCGCGCGTGCGGGGCAGCAGAGGTACACCAACGCTGCGCTTGCAGCGGTGCCGTGGTGCATCGGCGTGCTGCGCAGGGGACATGCAGCGCGGCATGGCGCGTGTGCGTGGTGGCATCGCACGCGCAGACACGTAAGACAGCACGGCTGCACGAAACCCACGGCAACAGCAGCACCAGGGCGACCGCAACGCGTGATGCAGTAGCGGCTATCGCCGCGCGTCGCGTCGCGTCGCGTTGCATCGCCATCGCCATCGCCATCGCTGCGATAGCCGACGCAGTTCGCCAGTCCGTCCACCGGGTGTTGCTTCGGCAGCCCGCCCCCTGCCATCCGACCTATTGACTACACCTGTCGTCACGCCTACGGTAGCGACAACTGTAGTCATGGAGAGCGGCATGCGCGGCAAGACCATCGGGGACCAGGAGCTGGCCCTGCTGCAACACATCGAAGAACACCGGCACGCCAGTGTCGGTGAGGTGGCGGCCGCGTTCGGTGAGCCGCGCGGGCTGGCGCGCTCGACCGTGCTGACCATGATGGAGCGGCTGCGTGCCAAGGGCTTTCTGCGCCGCAAGCAGGTGCATGGCATGTACCGCTACAGCGCCACCAGCGGGCAGGACGCAGTCGTGCGTTCGGCCGTGGGGCAGTTCGTGGAAAAGACCCTGCAGGGCTCGGTGTCGCCGTTCGTGGCGTGGATGTCGCAGCGCGCCGAGGTCAGCGACAGCGAGCTGGCCGAGCTCGAAGCCCTGGTCGCCAAGCTGCAATCGCAGCGCAAGGAGGATTGAGCATGTCGCCACTGATCGAATCGCTGTTATGGAAGCTCGGCGCCACCAGCGTGCAGACCGCCGTGCTGGCGTTGGTGGTGTGGGTGCTGTGCCGCGGCGTGCAGCGCCTGCCGGCCGCCACGCAAACCTGGTTGTGGTGGCTGGTGGGAGTGCAGGCGGTGGTCGGCCTGCTGTGGAACGCGCCGCTGCAGTTGCCGGTGTTGCCCGCCGCCACGCCCACGCCTGCCTTGATGGCCGGCGACAGCCTGGCGCCGATGGTGATGGCCAATGCCACTGCCTCCGGTGCGAGTGCGGTCGCCAACGCGACTGCCGCAGACGTGCTGCAGGGTGCAAGCGGTCCGTCCTGGGCGCTGTGGCTGGCCGTGTTGTGGGTTGCCGGCGTTGCGGTGATGGCGCTCGGCACCCTGCGCGCCTACCGTCGCAGCCGCGCCCTGGTCCGCGCTGCCGCACCGTGTACCGATCGTGCGCTGGTGGCCGCACTGCGCATGGCCGCAGAGGCACACGGCCTGCCGCAGCCGCCGGACATCCGTCTGTCGCAGCAGATCGCCTCGCCGCAGTTGATCGGCCCCTGGCGCCCGGTACTGCTGCTGCCCGCCGCACGCCTGCCGCAGATGGCCGACGACGATCTGGACATGGCGCTGACCCATGAACTGATCCATCTGCGCCGGCGCGATCTGTGGTGGGGCCTGCTGCCGTCGCTGGCGCAACACCTGTTCTTCTTCCACCCGCTGGTGCATCTGGCCGCGCGCGAATACGCCACCGCCCGCGAGGCCGCCTGCGATGCCGCGGTGGTCGCAGGCCATCGGCATTGCCGCCACGACTATGGCCGGCTGTTGCTGCAACTGGGCGTGGCACCGCGCCCGCATGGTGGCGTGGCCAGCGCCTCGCCATCCTTCCTCAGCCTCAAACGGAGATTGCTCATGTTGCAGAACCCGACCTCGTTCCCGCGGTTTGGCGCGGCGCTGATCCTGGGCGCGGTGGCCATCACCGGCGTGCTGCCGCTGCGCCTGGTGGCGATGCCCACCGCGCCGGCTGCTGCTGCCGCATCAACGACCACATCCGCCAGGCCCGCTGCGGTCAGGTCCGGCACGGTTGCACCGGCCACCGCGGCGGCCGCCGCACCGGCTGCTACGGCAGCGAACGCCGCACCGGCAAACGCCGCCGCACCGGCTGCAGGGGCGTCATCGGCAAGCCAGACCTTCACCACCACGTCCACGCACGGCCAGATCAACCTGTCGCATGACCCCGACCGCGATGCCTACGTGCTGCTGCAGGGCAACGACAGCGTCATGAATGGCTCGGTGGACGATCTCAAGCATGTGCGTCGTCTGGCCGGCAAGGATGCTCAGCTGATGTGGTTCCGCAAGGATGGCAAGCAGTACCTCGTGCGCGATCCCGACACCTTCAAGCGCATCAATGCGGTGTATGCGCCAATCACCGCGTTGGGCCAGGCGCAGGGCGCGCTGGGCGAGCGCCAGGGCAAGCTCGGCAAACAGCAGGGCGAGTTGGGTGCACAGATGGGTGAGCTGGGTGCACGTGCTGCCGATGCTGCCGCAAAGCGCGTCAATGCATCCCTGCGCGATACCGATGCGCACACGCAACAGGCCGCCGAGCGTGCGGCGCAGGCAGCAGAACGCGCAGTCCGTCAGGCCGAACAGGCCATGCAGCGCAGCGGCGCCCAACAGCGGATGCAGGCACGGGCCAGGCAGCAGGCGGCGCTGGCCACCGAGCAGGCAGATCTGGCCAGCCAGCAGGCCGCTGCCAGCGTCCGCGCCGACCAGCAAGCCCGGCGCATCATGCGCGAGGCGATCGCACAGGGGCTGGCCACGCAGATCGAGGGCTGATCGGCGCAGGCTGCGCGCCGAAGCCGTGCACACGCAGGCGGCGAGCAGACAACGCCATCCGGCCGGCTGCAGTGACTGCGTCAAACCAGCTCCGCGCCGCATGCGCCCTGCAAGCACGCAGGGCCGGCGACAGGCAGTGATGGTTGATTCGCTTGTGCCGCTGCTCGCCGATACTGTGCAGCAGGCGCAGACGGCGGGCAGGCGATGACGTACCGGGTGGTGGTGGTGGGTGGCTTCGGGCATTTCGGCGCGCGCATCGTGCGGGCGCTGGCGGCCACGGCGCAGATCCAGGTGATCGCGGCCGGGCGGCACCCCGGCGATGTGGCGACCACGTGGCCGGGTGTCGCACCCGGCCGCATCACCGCCTGCCGACTGGACACCGCGGCAAGCGATTTTGCCGCGCAACTGGCGGCCACTGCCGCCGATGCAGTGGTGCATACCGCAGGCCCGTTCCAGGGCCAGGACTACGCCGTGGCGCGCACCTGCCTGCAGGCCGGCATGCACTACATCGACCTGGCCGACGGCCGCACCTTCGTCCGCGATTTCCCCGCGGCACTGGATGCAGTGGCAAGGCAGGCGCAGCGCGTGGCCATCAGCGGCGCCAGCACCTTGCCGGCGCTGTCGAGCGCCGTCATCGATGCCTTGCTGCCGCGTTTTTCTGCCCTGCGCGATATCCGCATGGTCATCGCGCCCGCACAGGGCACCCCGTTGGGCCTGGCCACCGTGCGTGCGGTGCTGTCGTACTGCGGCACGCCGTTCACATGGCTGCATGAGGGCCGCTGGCAAACGGTGGTGGGCTGGGCCAGACCCAGGCGCGTGCAGTTCGCCCAGCTCGCGCCGCGGCTTGCGTCCGCGTGCGATGTGCCCGATCACGATTTATTGCCGCAGCGCTATCCAGGCGTGCAGACCGTGCAATTCCGCGCAGCGTTGGAGGTGGGATTCCTGCAGCGCTGCCTTGCTGGCATCGCCTGGCTACGCCAGCACGGCGTGCCACTGCCGATGGCGCGTCTGGCCGACGTGTTTGCACGTGCTGCACGCTGGTTCGATCGCGTCGGCACCGACCTCGGTGGCATGCGCGTGGAGCTGCGAGGCACCGGCCACGGCCACCTCAGCGATCGCCAGCCGCTACTGCTGCAGTGGGACCTCACTGCCCCGATGCTGCACGGCCCGGAAATTCCCTGTTTCGCCGCGATCCTGCTGGTGCGCAAGCTGGCCGCAGGGCAGGCGTTGCCGATCGGCGCGCATGCCTGCATGGGCCTGTTGTCGCTGGCCGAATTCGAGCAGGCGTTTGCCGCGTGGCAGATGACGACTGCGGTATCGGAAGTGCACCAGCAACCATGTGCGGCGCGGGACTGACGCCGCGTCCAGCCTTCGTTCACCAAGCAACGCGGCAAACAATGCCCCCCGCATCGACCTCAAGGTGCGTCCATCAACGGAATCACCTCGCGGTCCTGCGCCTCCACCGCCACCAGGCGCTGCAGCAGCAGCGACAAGGTCACCACGTCCTGGTGGTTGTGCTCGGCCACCCGGCGCAGGTTGCGCGCGCTGCCGCCGCGCAGGTAGCTCAGCCAGGCGGCCGGGGCCTCGGAGCCGGGCAGGTCGTCCTCGCGCACCACGCGCAGCAGTTGCCGTTCGATGGTGGCCAGCTTGCAGTTCTCCCAGGTGCCGCGATAACGCCGGCGCGTGGGGAACAGCAGGTCCACATGGTCCAGCGCGGAGATCGGGTCGCCGCGGCGCGCCAGCCGGTAGCGCGTCTTCAACAGCGGCGCGTCGTAGCAGCGGCCGTTGTAGCTGGACAGCACCGTCTGCGGCGCCAGCCAGCTGCGGAACAGGTCCAGCATCGCGCTTTCGGCCGCCATCGTGGACATCATCAGCTGGCGCACGCGCAGCCCGCTGCCCTGCGCAGCGTCGATGTGCCAGTCGGCCACGCCGATCATGAAGGCGCGCGTGCCGGTGCCGCCGGCCAGGCCGGTGGTTTCGGTGTCGAAGAACAATAGATCCATCGGGTCCACCGCGTCCTCGCGCTTGGCAAAGGCCAGCGACAATGCGTCGTGTGGGATCGGCTGCGGCAGGAAGGCTTCGATCAGGTGCAGGCCGGGCGCGATCTCGTTGCCGGGCAGCTGCCGATCGGTGGAGGCCACACGCAGCGGCGCATGCGCCGGGACCGCGCGCTCGCGCAGGCCGATCATCCTGCGCAGGCCGGCGCTATCGGTGCGTCGCTGCGGTGCCGGCGGTGCGGCGGGCGCAGCAGGTGTCGCGCGCACCGCCGGCATGCGCGCGGCCGCATCGGCCGCCGCGCCTGCCGGCCTGTGGCGCACCTCGTGCTCCACCCAGGCAAACGCCGAGGCATCGCGCGCAGGCGGTGCGGCAACCGGCGCCTGCAAGCTGCGGCGCGTCATGGCCGCTGCGATGTCCTGCGTGTGCGGGGCCTGCGCCGTGTCTGCGGCGCTTGCCTGTGCATGCCGTGCGGTGTCGGCGCGCACTGCCGGGCGCCACCCGGGCGAGGCGGCACCCGGCGCAGGCTGACGTTGCGCCCGCGTGGGCATCACTGCATCGTCCTTGCGCGGCGCAGGTGTCATGCCACCCACCTGACGACGCAGCAAGCGCAGGCGTTCTGCGCTGACGCCAGGGCCGTTGGCAGGCACTGGCGTTGCCGGGTCTTGCGGCGGCGCTGCCGCTGCAGCCATCGCGGTGGCGGCGCCCGTGCGCGCGCTGCCTGCAACGGTGCTCACGCTGGCCGCATCACCCGGCCTACGCGTGACCACCGCGGAGCGCAGCGGCTGCGCAGACGAACGCGCGGCGTCGTCGCTCGCCACCGCGGAGGGGTCATCGTCCAGGCCGCCGCGCGCGCTTGTCGGTGCAGCGCAGGGCGGCGCGAGGCCGCTGCGCCCTGCACCCTGCAACCGCGATGCACCCATTCCCGCCGGCGCGGCATCCTCGGCAGGAATGCGCTGCGCGCCTTGCCGTGCCGTCGCCTGCGGCACGCCACGCGCGCCGGCACCGGGGTGCGATGGCGACACGCCGCCCACACCGTCGCCACCCGCATCCATCGCAGGCAGCGGCTCCACGCCCTGCGCAGCCGCCACCGGTGCACGCACCTCGGCGTGCCCGGCCTGGCGCCGCAACAGCCGCAGCCGGTCCGCACTCACACGCATGCAAGCACGTCCAGCGCCAGGTCCTCGTCCACCTGGGTGGCATGCCGCAACGGCGCATCCGCATCGAACAGCAGCGCCAGCACCGTCAACGCCAGCGACTTGGGCGACTCGCCCTTGCATTCCTCATGCGCGGCCAGCACCGGGCCCACGCAAGCCGGGCAGCCGGCGCTGCAATCGCACCGCCGCACCAGCTCGTCGGCGCGCTGCAGCAGCTCGGCCTGGCGCAGCCACAGCGGCTCGCTCAGGCCCACGCCGCCGGGGAAGTTGTCGTACAGGTACACCGTGGGCACGAATGCCTGCTGCAACTCCACCGCGCCTTCTTCGCCTTCGTCCACGCCGCGCAGCTGCCCGCGCCCGGTCTGGTCGGCCACCGCAAACCACGCACCGTCGCCATTGCCCACGGCTTTTTGCAGGTCGCGCGCATCGGCCATCACCGCCACCGTGGCCACCACGTGCAGCGCGTAGGCGGCGCCCAGGAATCCATCCAGCGCATCCTGCTTGGACGCGAACGCCTTGCCCAGCGTGGCCTGCGGCAGCTGCCACCACACCGCGGTGGTGTGCAGTTCCTGGTCGGGCAGGTTGACCGGGCCATAACCGATGTTCTCGTGCGTGTAATAGCGGATCTTCTTGTAGCCGGACACGCGCCGCACCACATGCACCTCGCCATGATGCGAGTCGCCACGCCCGGCCACGCCGCCGTCGAAGCGGTCCAGCACCTTGAGCTTGGTGTAGTCGATGCTGTCGGTGTAGTAGTCCACGTGGGTGCGCGTGACATAGGCCTTGCGGCCTTCCCAGTCCAGCCGCTCCACCTGGTACGGCGTGCTCTGCACCATGTGGATGGCGCCTTCGTACAAGGTCAGCGCCGCGGCCGAGTAATCCACCTCGGCAATGATCTGCTGCTTGCCGTCGCTCTTGTCCACCACCACGAAGTTGCCGTCGGCCACCGAGCGCAGGCTCACCGCATTGGCCGGGTAGCTGTCGGCGATCCACTCCCAGCGGTCGCCTTCCTGGTGGATCACTTCGCTCTCGGCCAGCGCTTCCAGGAACACCAGCGGGTCGATCGGCCCGAACGGCTCGCTGGCAATGAACGGCAATTCGAACGCCGCGCAGCGGATGTGGTCGAACAGGATCAGCGGCTGGTCCGGCGCAATGCGCGCATGCTCGGGCGAGGCATCGGCAAAGAAATCCGGGTGCCGCACCACGTACTGGTCCAGCGGTTGCGAGCTGGCCACCAGCACGCCCAGCGCCGGTTGCTGGCGCCGCCCGGCACGGCCGAAGCGCTGCCAGGTCGCCGCCACGCTGCCGGGGTAGCCGTTGAGGATCACCACGTCCAGCGCGCCGATATCCACGCCCAGCTCCAGTGCCGAGGTGGAGACGATGCCGTCGATGTTGCCGGCGCGCATCGCGCGCTCCACCTCGCGCCGCTCGGTGGGCAGGTAGCCGCCGCGGTAGGCACGGATGCGTGGCGGCTTGCGCGGGTCGTGGTCGAAGATGTCCTTCAGGTACTTGGTCAGCACTTCCACCATCAGCCGCGTCTGCGCGAACACCAGCGTCTTCAGCCCGCTCTTGATCGCGATGCGCGCGATGCGGTTGCTCTGCGAACGTGCCGACGCGCGCAGGCCCAGGTCCGCATTGACCACCGGCGGGTTCCACAGCAGCACGTGCTTGTCGCCGGTGGGCGCGCCGGACTCGGTGATCGCATGCACCTGTTCCTCGATCAAGGCCTGCGCGTGCGCATGCGGGTTGCCGATGGTGGCCGAGCACAGGATGAACTGCGGGTTGGCACCGTAGAACGCGCAGATGCGCTTGAGCCGGCGCAGCACGTTGGTGACGTGGCTGCCGAACACCCCGCGGTAGGTGTGGATCTCGTCGATCACCACATAGCGCAGGTTCTCGAAGAACTGCGCCCACTTGGTGTGATGCGGCAGGATCGCCTGGTGCAGCATGTCCGGGTTGCTCACCACGATGTCGCCATGCAGGCGGATCGCCTGGCGCGCATCGCCCGGCGTGTCGCCGTCGAAAGTGAAGGCCTTCACCCCCAGCGCGCCGGCGCGGTTCAACTCCAGCAGCTCGGCCACCTGGTCCTGCGCCAGCGCCTTGGTCGGGAACAGGTACAGCGCCTTGGCCCCGGAAGTCATCGCCGCGCTCACCACCGGCAACGTGTAGCACAGCGACTTGCCCGAGGCGGTGGGCGTCACGATCGCCACATGCTCGCCGCGCTGGGTGGCCGCCCAGGCGTCGGCCTGGTGGCTGTAGAGCTGGCTGATGCCGCGCGCGCGCAAGGCGTCGGCCAGCGCGGCCGGCACGTCGTCGGGGATCGGCGCATAGCGGCCCTCGCGGCCGGGCAGGGTGAAGCTGCCGGTGATGCGGTCGTGGTAACGCCGTTCCAGGCGCTGCGTGAGCAGTGCGCCATCGCGGCTGGGCCGGCCATCGGTGGTGGCCAGCGCGCGTTCGGCGGTTTCGGTGCGGGGAGCGAGGGCAAACGGAGGCATACGGCGGCTCCCAAAGAGGGGCATGAGACAGGGGAGGTGTCTCAGGGTATGAGACCGCGGCCAAACCGGCGAGCCTGTGTCACTGAGCGGATTCAGCAAGCCGGGTATTCTGGTGGCCCCGCCGCGTCACCGTTGCCTGCACGGCGGGTTCCCCCCTCTCGAAGAACCGCCGTGCCCGTTTCCCCCAGCCTCACCGCCCCGCACTACAAGACCCGCTCCGCTCGCCGTGCCGATGTGATCGTGCATGCCGCCGGCCTGTTCCTGGCCATCGTCGGCGGTGCCTGGATGGTCTGGCGCGCCCACGCCAACCAGACCATGCTGCTGGCCACCTGCGTGTACGCGCTGGGGCTGCTGGTGATGTTCGGCTGTTCGGCGGCCTACAACTTCGCCCCGCCGCAGCGCCAGCCGATGCTGCGCAAGTTCGATCACGCCGGCATCTTCGTCATGATTGCCGGCTCCTACACGCCGTTCCTGCTGGTTGCCCTGGACGGCACCTGGCGCTGGGCGATGATCCTGGGCGTGTGGGGCGTGGCCCTGTTCGGCGTGTTTGCCAAGCTGTTTTTGCCCGGCATCGCCAAGGGCTTCTGGGTGGCGATCTACCTGCTGCTGGGCTGGGCCGGCATCGTGGTGATCAAGCCGTTCGTCGCCGGCCTGGACAGCACCGTGCTCTGGCTGATCGCCGCCGGCGGCGCGTTCTACACCGTGGGCGTCACCTTCTACGTGCGCAAGTCGCTGGTCTACAACCGCGCCATCTGGCACGCCCACGTGCTGGGCGGCGCGCTGTCGCACTGGTGCGCCATCTGGTTGTGCCTGCGGCCGTTGGGTGGGGTGTAGCCAGGTCGGCCGCCTCGCCCGGCGCAGCCGACTTGCCTCACCCTGAGTGATACTTTAGTGTCACTCCATGCGCACGGAACTTGTCACCACGCTCAAGCGTCAGGCCACCGAACTCCTCGCTGATGTCGAGCGCGACAAGGAGCCGATCCTGATTACCCAGCATGGTCTGCCCAGCGCATATCTGGTCGATGTCACCAGCTATGAGCGCCTGCAGCAGCGGATGGCGATCCTCGAAGGCATCGCCCGTGGTGAAATGGCGGTAGCGGAAGGCCGCAGCCTGAGCCACGAGCAGGCCAAGCAACGCCTGGCGCGATGGCTGAAATAGTCTGGTCGGAGCCGGCGGTGGCCGACCTGGACGCGATTGCCGACTACATTGCACTTGAGGACGCAGCCGCCGCAGCGGCACTGGTGAGACGGGTGGTTGCGCATGTCGAGCAATTGGCCGAGCACCCGGAGAGCGGGAGCCGCCCGCAGGAGCTCAAGCGCTCCCGCTACCGTCAAATCGTCGAACCACCGTGCCGCGTGTTCTACCGTGTGGATGGGCAGCGCGTCGTCGTGGTTCACGTGATGCGCTCGGAGCGCTTACTCCGGAGAAATCGTCTTTCGCGCTGACAGCCCCCCTACAACTTGGTCTTCAACACCGCCTCCAAGGCCGCGTCCGGCGCGATGCGGTCGGAGAGCACGATCACCGAATGCAGCGTGCCCCGGACCTGCACGGTGAGCGTGCAGCCAGGCTGCTGCAGGGTGGCAAGCTCACCTGGTCGGCAGCCGCACCCGGATGCCGTCCGTCGCAAGGCACGGGGCCAGCGGCGCACGCCGCTGCACCCACATGTCGCCCATCATCCGGTCCAGCCCGCGGTCCAGGCCGGTCACCAGCCCTGCGCCCGGGGTGAAGGTCAGCTCGCCGAAGTAGATCTGCCCGCGCTGGATGTACCAGTCCACCCGCACGTAGTCGACATCGCCCGCCAGCTGCTTGCTCAGTTCCAGCGCCTGTTCCAGCAGCGCCGGCGGGCTGGGCGGCGTGCGCCCGTCGTCGCGGATGCGGTGGAAGGCCGTGTGCAGGTTGTTCACGAAGAAGGTCATCGCCAGCTTTGGCGTCTCGAAGCGCCCGTAGATCACCTGCAGCACGTACTGAAAACTGCCGTCCACCTGCCGGAACATGTGGAACTTGTAGTCCACCGGCACCTGCTGCGCATCGCCGATGTACTGCTCCACCAGGATCCGCGGCGGAATATCGCGGTAATGGATCTCGCGCACCATGTCGGAGAAGTCGGTGCGCAGCCACTGGCCGCAGCGCTCGATGATGCGGCGTTTCTGCACCGCGTCCGGCTCCTCGCGCACCACCTCCACCATCGCCGCGCCATGGTTGGCCTTGATCACGGTCTGCCGCCACTGCGGCAGGCGCAACAACTCCTGCGGGTCGGTGCTGTCCAGCAGCAGCGGGATCAGGTATGCCTCGCCGATCCGGGCCGCCACGTACGCGCGCACCGCGAACTTGTCCGCCAGCCGCCGGTACAACGGGTAGTCGCCGTGCACGCACTTGCGGTAGAGGGTCTTCTCGTTGAAGCACTTGGGCGCATACAGGTCCGGCAGCCGCCCGAACGTGTGCAGGTAGTACAGCCGGTCCTGGTGCCGCCACGGCAGGGTGCGCAGCAGGCCGCGCGCGCCCTTGCGCAGCAGGCGCTTGAGGCTGGGCATGTCCGAGGGCGGTGCCGGTAGCGGCACCGGGGCCGCGCAGCGCTCGTCGAACGAGGCCATCAACGGCGGCGGCAGGGTCAACCATCCTTGCGCTGGCGCACCGCGCCCGCTCGCCAACGGCGTGGTGAGCGCCAGCATGTTGTCGGTCATGTCGGAATCCTTGATCCGCTAATAAAGTGCGACACAAGTCACATTTTATTGTGACGTAGCGCACGATATACGCAAAAGGCGAGACCAGGGGAGCAATTTGTTTCAATCCGCCTGCCTGCCTGAATCAGTCCGCTTCCATCCCCAGGCCGGTGGCCTCCACCCCGGCGGCCGGGCCACCGGATGGGGCCGCCCGGGGCCGGGCAAGGCCCGGTCCGCTGCGCCGCCGGGTCGGGGCGTGACCGCTCCGGCCACCGGGCGCGTGCTGCGTGGCCCGGTGGGCCCTTTGCACGCACCGGCCGCAACCGGCAACGTAGTCCGCTCTAACCCCAAGGGAGCCGTCTGCATGACCATCACCATCACCGCCTTCGAACGCTCGCCCGACGGCGGCAAGGGCCTGGTGCGCGATCTGCGCGTGCGCTGGGCACTGGAAGAGGTGGGCCAGCCCTACCAGGTGCGCCTGCTGCCCTTTGCCGCGCTGAAGCAACCGGCGCATCTGGCCCTGCACCCGTTCGGCCAGATCCCCACCTTCGAACAGGGCGCGCTGGTGCTGTTCGAAACCGGCGCCATCGTCCTGCACATCGCCGAGCGTTACCCCGGCCTGCTGCCGGCCGACCCCAACGCCCGCGCCCGTGCCATCGCCTGGATGTTTGCCGCGCTCAACACGGTGGAGCCGCCCAGCCTGGAGCTGGCCACCGCCACGCTGCTGGAAGCCGACAAGCCCTGGACCGCAGAGCGCATGCCGCTGCTGCAAAAGCGCATCCGCCGGCGCCTGCAGCACCTCACCGCGCACCTGGGCAGCAACGCCTGGCTCGATGGCGACTTCAGCGTCGGCGACCTGCTGATGGCGTCGGTGCTGCTGCGCATCGGGCACTTCGGCCTGCTGGACGACTTCCCCGAGCTGCTGGCCTATGTCACCCGTGCCGAACGGCGCCCGGCCTACCAGCGCGCCTTTGCGGCGCAGTGGGCGATCAACGGGGCAGGTGCCTGAGCGAGGGGGCCTACGGCAGGGAGCTTGCCGCGACCTCCCCGTGGGCCAGTGCCTTCCGCTGCCCACCGCCGCAGGCCGCAGTCGCATGGCGCGCCGACATCGCGCACCATCGCCACAGTCTTCAACGGAATGGAGGAACCCATGCGCACAACCCACATCCTGGCTTTGGCCGCCCTGTCCAGTGCGCTGGCCGCCTGCACAGAGCGGCCAGCGCCTATCGATCGGGCATCACTGGCTGCGCCTGCAGCGCCCACGCCCACGGCAGGCCCCGGCGCAGCAGCACCGTCGCCGGATCGAATAACCGCCCTCACCCAGGGCGCGAGCCAGCAGGCACGGCGCTACCTGTGCCCGCAGGGTCCGGGCGCGTGCAAGGCCAGTGGGCCATTGGTGGCCGACTCCGAAGCAGAAGCACAGTGGCTGCTCACCCACGGCTACCCCACCGAGCGCGAGCGCGCACGCCTGGATACCTTGCACCTGGACCAGCTCAGCGCAGCGTCGCAAGCAGGCAACCAGGCCGCCACGGTGGTCTACGGCGTCAGGACCGCAGCAGCCGGCCGCTTCTCCACCGGCATTGGCATCCTGCGGCGGGCCGCACTGGCCGGCAACCTCTATGCCTACTACGGCCTGTCGGAGGTGTATGCCAGCGACACGCAGCACAAGAACCTGGTCGACAGCCTGGCCTACCTGCGCCTGGCGTATCTGGTAGGTGATGGCAAAGCTTCGCGCGCCATCGCAGCGAAAGGGCTGAGCGGCGTCGAAAACGCCGTTGCCGACGAGCGCGCCGCAGCGCTCTACAAGACGTTTTCCAATTATCAGCGTCCCTCGCCCAGGCCACTCGAGTAAGCCCGGCGCGCGCCGAGTGTACGGCCGTGCAGCAGGCACCGCCTGCGCAGCTGCAGCAGCCCGGTGCGTCACCGGGCACACCCCGGCAGACAGTCAACGCAGCACGGCGGCCTGCGCGGCCGCCACACTGCCGAACGCCCACCTCACCAGACCTGTGCACGCTCCTGCTCGGAGCGCACCATCGCATCGCCCGCCTTGCAGGAAAACGCCTTGGCGTACTGCGGCAGGTTGGACGGCCCGGCATTGACGCGTACCACGCTGGGCGGGTGCGGGTCGGCGTTGAGTGCCTTCACCTGGGCTTCTTCGCGGCGGGCATTGCGATACAGCCGGGCCCAGTTGATGAAGAACCGTTGCTCGGGCGTATAGCCGTCGATGGCGACATTGCGCTCGGGGTGCTGTTGCAGCTCCAGCATCAGCGCGTCGTAGGCGATGGTGATTCCGGTGAAGTCGGCGATGCTCTCGCCCAGCACCAGTTGCCCGTTGACGTGCAGGTCCGGCCTGCTCTTGAGCGGCACGTAGCGGCTCATCTGCTGCTTGATCCTGCCAGTGCGCGTGTCGAACGCGGCAACATCCGCGGGCAACCACCAGTTGCGGGTGGCGCCGATGGCATCGAACTGCCTGCCCTCGTCATCGAAGGCATGGCTGATCTCGTGACCGATCATGCCGCCGATTCCGCCATAGTTGAGGCCATCGTCGGCCGTGGCCGCAAACAGCGGCGGTTGCAGGATCACGGCGGGAAAGTAGATGCTGTTTTCGCTTGGTGCGTAGAAGGCATTCACGGTCTGCGGCGCCACATCGCCCCAGCTCTTGCGGTCCACCGGCTTGCCGACCTTGGCCATCTCGGCGCGGTGATTGAACGCCGCCGCCCGCTCGATGTTCTGCAGGTAGGTGCCGGTGTCCAGCTGCAGGCCCGACCACGCCCGCCAGGTGTCCGGATACCCGATCTTCGGCATCATGTTGGCCAGCTTGTCCAATGCCTTGGCCTTGGTCGCAGGGCTCATCCAGTCGGCGTGCGTGATGCGCAGCTTCATGGCGGCGCGCACATTCTCCACCAGCGCCAGCACCTGCTGCTTGGAGGCCGGGGGAAACTTCTGGGCGACATACAGCTGGCCCATCGCCTCGGCGATCGTCTGGTTCAATGTGGTGATCACCTGTTTCCAGCGCGGCTGCTGCACCTGCCGGCCCTCCAGCGTTGTGGAGTGGAACGCGAAGTGGTTCTGCGCGAACGGCTTGCTCAGTGCCGGCGCCGCATCGTCGATGGTGCGGAAGCGCAGATAGGCTTTCCATTGCGCCACCGGCGCGCGCTGCAACTGCGTATCGAATGCCTTGAAGAACGCCAGCTGCGACAGCGCCAGGCCGCTTTCCCCGGTGACACCTTGCGCGGCCATGAAGCGGTCCCAGGCAAAGTGTGGCGTCAGTGCATTGGCCTGCGCGGTGGTGAGCCAGTGGTACATGTTCTTCGGCTCGCGCTGCTCGGCCGGCGCGAGCAGCGCGGCGGCCAGGCGGCTTTCCAGCTGCAGCACCTGCCCGGCCTGCTCGGCCGCTTGCTCGGCCGGCACGCCGGCCAGGACGAACGTGCGCTGGATGTACGCAAGGTAGGCCTTGCGGATGGGAGCGTACTGCGCGTCCATATAATAATTTTTTGCGGGCAGCGTCATGCCTTCGACCAGGGCATAGCCCACCATCTTCGACACGCTCTGCGCGTCGGGCTGGGCAATGAACTGGAACAGCACGCTGTCGCCCTCGGCATGGCGCTGGGTGATGAAGCCGGCAATGTCGCCCGCATTCGTCAAGGCATCGATCACCGCCAGCCGCTGCTGGATGGGCGCCGCGCCCAGGCGCTCGATGCCTGCCTCGTCCATGCCCGAGGCGTAGAACGTCCTGACCAGCTGCTCCACCGAGCCGCTGGCCGGCTGCGCTTTCAGCAAGGCCTCTGCAATGGCGTGCTGATCCCGATAGCTGGCGTTGTAGACGTCATACGAGGTGCCGATGCCCACCTCGTCGTCGGGGATGCCCCTGGCCAGCGCCTTGCCGTTGGCAAAGGCATTCAGATCCTGGCAGGCGTTGGCAGCGCGATCCAGTTCGCTGATATCCAATGCCGGTGCAGCCGCAGTGGCCGCCGCCGCCGCGGGCGTGGATGCGGTGGGCGCGGTCGCTTGCTCGCTGGCCTGCCTGCAACCGCTCAATGCCATGAAGGTGGCAAGCGCGAGACTGTGTCTGCTCAACATGGGCGTGGCAGCCGTGCATGGGGAAGGTGCCGCGAGCTTAGGCGAGCCTTGCGCGCAGGCTGCGCGCGGGCGAACAAAGTTGAGGATTCCCGCGCCCGCAACGGCACACGCGTGCAGGTAAGCGAAGCGCCGGCGGCGCACCGGCACCGGCACCACCGCAGCGCAGGTGTCGCTAGCGATTGAGCTGCGGAATCTTCGCAAACGCCTCGGCAATGAAATCCATGAACACCAGCGCGCGCTTGGGCACCAGCCGGTTGGCGGCGTAGACAATCTGCATCGGCGCCGGCGGCGGCGCAAAGGCATCCAGCACGGTCTGCAATTCGCCCGAGGCCAGGCCTTGTTCGTACAGCCACGCCGGTCCCTGGCCGATGCCGAGCCCGGCGCTGACCGCCGCGCGCGCGGCCTCGGGCGAGTTGACCCGAAAGCGGCCGGACACCGGCACGTCGGTCTCGCGGAAACGCCAGCTCGCCCCGGTGCTGAGCAGCGTGTACAGCACGCAGTCGTGGTGGCGCAGGTCCTCGGGCACGGCCGGCACCCCGCGCCTGTCCAGGTAGGCGCGGCTGGCCACCGTCACCCGCGTGAACGCGCCGATGCGGCGTGCGCGCAGCGCGCTGCTGTCCAGGTGGCCGATGCGGATGGCCAGCTCCGCGCCTTCGTCGAGCAGGTTCACGTAGCGGTCGTTGATCTGCAGGTCCAGCTCCAGTGCCGGAAACCGCTGCAAGAACGCCGGCACCAGCGGCAGCACGAAGGTATGCGACAACGCCGTGGGGCAGGCCACCCGCAGCAGCCCGGATGGCTGCACATCGTCGCGCAGCGCCATTTCAGACTCGCCCACCGCATCCAGGATGCGGCGCACCTCCGCGTAATAGCGCTCGCCCTCCGGGGTGAGCACCAGCTTGCGGGTGGAGCGGTTGAGCAGCCGGGTCTGCAGGTGCTGCTCCAGCGCCGCCACATGCCGGCTGACGTTGGGCTGGCCCAGCCCCAGGTCGCGCCCGGCGGCGGAAAAGCTGCCCGTCTCCACCGCGCGGGCAAAGCAGGTCATCAGCAAAAACCGGTCCATGCGTCCTCGATTCATGCGCACAGCGCATGAAGGTTATGTTCCCGCTGGATCTTATAGCAGCAGGCGCATGGGGCGAAGATGCCGCATCGAAGGCCGCCATACGGCGGCCGGGCACCGCACCATCAGGAGCACACCATGTCACGTCTTGCAGGCAAACGTACCCTCATCACCGGCGGCACCACCGGCATTGGCCTGGAAACCGCCAAGCAGTTCCTCGCCGAAGGCGCCCGCGTCATCGTCACCGGCGTCAACCCCGACTCCATCGCCAAGGCCCAGGCCATCCTGGGGCCGGACGTGCCGGTGCTGCGCGCCGACTCGGCCAGCGTTGCCGCCCAGCAGGAGCTGGCGCAGGCGGTGCAGGCCCATTACGGCCAGCTGGACGTCGTCTTCCTCAACGCCGGCGTCTCGGTCTGGGTGCCGATCGAGGAGTGGACCGAGCAGGCCTTCGACGCCTCCTTCGCCATCAACGTCAAGGGCCCGTACTTCCTGCTGCAGGCGCTGCTGCCGGTGCTGGCCAACCCCGCCTCGGTGGTGCTCAACACCTCCGTCAACGTGCATGCCGGCATGGCCCGCTCGTCGGTGTATGCCGCCACCAAGGCCGCCTTCCTCAGCATGACCAAGACGCTGTCCAGCGAACTGCTGGGCCGCGGCATCCGCGTCAACGCCGTCAGCCCCGGCCCGGTGGAAACCCCGCTGTACGACAAGCTCGGCGTGCCCGACGCCTACCGTGCAAAGCTCAACGAGGAAATCGCCGCCAGCATCCCGATGGGCCGCTTCGGCACCCCGGAAGAGGTGGCCAAGGCCGTGCTGTACCTGGCCTCGGACGAATCCAGCTGGACGGTGGGGTCGGAACTCGTGGTCGACGGCGGGCGCCTGCTCAACGGCTGAGCCCCGCGCGCACCCGCCAGGCGCCGGCAGGCGCCGCGCATCGCCGCCCTGCCGGCACCCACCTGCGCCTGCGCATCGCCCTGCACCGGTTGCATGGCGAGGCGCAGGCGTCTTTTTGCCATGCAGGCAAGGCCGGCCCACGGCTGCCCTGGCCCCCCCCTTTCGCAACGCGAGCCATTGCCCATGCCCAACACCCTCACCCTGATCAGCCACCCGCTGTGCCCGTTCGTGCAACGCGCCGCCATCGTGCTGCAGGAACACGCGGTCGCCTTCGAGCGCGTGGATATCGACCTGCACGCCAAGCCGGACTGGTTCCTGGCCCTGTCGCCCACCGGCAAGGTGCCGCTGCTGCGCATCGGCCAGCCGGATGGCAGCGTGGCCACCCTGTTCGAGAGCGTGGTGATCTGCGACTACCTCGACGAGACCAGCGGCAGCACCAGCCTGTACCCGCGCGACCCGCTGCAACGTGCACAGCAACGCGCCTGGATCGAGTTTGCCGCGCCCACCTTTGCCGACGCCTGGCAGTTCCTCAATGCGAGCGACCAGGCCAGCGCCGACACCGCCAGCGCCGCCTTCCGCGGCAAGCTGCAAAAGCTCGAAGACGTGCTGGGCGAAGGTCCTTACTTCGCAGGCTCGGCATTTGGCATGGTCGATGTGGTGTTCGCCCCGCTACTGCGCTACTTCGGCCTGCTGCCCGCCGATGTCTGTGCACCCCTCTTTGAAGGGCTGCCGCGCATCGGCGCCTGGCGCGCCGCCCTGGCCGCCCGGCCCAGCGTCATCGGCGCGGTGGGGCAGGACTACGCCAGCCGCTTCCAGCAGCATCTGCACAGGCAGCGCGCCCTGCTGGCAGAGGCGGTGCTTGTGCCCGCGTAAGCAGCCAATGCTCCGTGCAGGCCTGATCGCCTGCCTGCGCTACTTGGCGCGCGGTGCATAGACGCGCAGGCGCTGCGGCAGGCAATGCTCTGCCAAAGCCCTACTCAAACTCATGGAAGGCTGTCGGAAACTGCTGCTATTCCGACTGTTCGGCGGCCAAGTACGGCGCTACCCGAACTAAGAACGGCTTATTCCCGCCATCTCGCAGAAGCTTGCCGAAGTTATGTCAGTTTGAACGTAACAGTCTGGTGGTGCGCCTTATATGCACAGGTACTTCCGCAGGTGGATTAACGCCTGGCGCCCTGTATCCAAGTCCTATTGCCCCGCACTGGCTGCCACGCTCACCCATGACCAGGCGCGGCAGCCGTTGCTTGAGCCGTGTCGCAGTGATCGTTTGGCCGACTGCTGTTGCACACCGCCCCTTAAATATCTACCGAAAAATCACCAGGTCTTGGACAGCATCGCTTTGGCCTAAGTAGCCACAATTGTTGCAATTTCTGCCTCAATCGCTAGTTGCATCGCGCTATAAAGATCTATGTCTACTGATAGTTCAGGAGAAGTGACGGAAACAATTAAAGAATATTTGGCGCTGCGGTTAAATCTCTCGTGGGACTCTCTCGTTTTCCACCATCCGCCCACCGGGTAAACCGCAAGATGCTTTGAGCCTGCTAGAGAAGCAGCACTGCAAGTGAGCCTGTCGTGGTGTAGCGACCCTCTAAACCTTTTCTTTTCACCCAAAGCCCATCCCTGTGAACCGATTATCTTCGGATCTTCCTCTTCTCCTTGACTGGCAGCCTTATTAATTCTTGCGAGAAAGCTCGGTAGAGATTCGGCGCTCTTCTGGAGAGAAAAGCGTAATCCATGAGACGCATATGAAAATCTATTGTTTCTTCCCCGCTCACCTGGATTGGGTTCTATGAAATAAGATAGTGTGACCCGAAGTTCCACATCTTTGTCAAGCAAGGCGCCAAGCGCATCAGGCCATGGCAGTTTATGGAGTCGCATCTCATGTGATGTAACTCCACCCCCTGAGGTCTTTCCATTAACTACTTTCTTAGCCTTGCGCGAAAATGGCGTGAGCTCACTTTCTGCTATTAGCGTAACTGAATTTGAGTCGCTATGCAGTGCGATCTCTAAGTTTGGCTCACCCCACCCACAGTGTCTAAGCCGATTTTCGACAGCTTCATGCGAGGCCCCAGGAAATTGATTCAATAGAGAATCATTCCATTCAGCGCTGTGAACAATTATCCCCCGAATTGTCTCGGCCCGAAAATTTTTATATTGAGCCTGTAGTTTAGCTGCGAAACCCGAAGCCAAAGCACATGCTGCACTCGTCGCCTCTGTAGTTGAAAAATGGGAAGCTGTAGGCTTGTGGGATGTAGTGAGCAGGCTCAGGCTATCGAAACGACTAGCAAAGTCACCATCGAGCCCCATGTTTCCGCCTTCAAACACTACATCAGGCTTAAACGGCAACTCCCTGTCCCAGGGTCGTGACGTAGTGCTAAAAGGACTAAGTCCGCCAGGGCTAGCTATAGGGGAATAATGTGCCGCATCCTCTTCAGTGATAGAGGTCTTATGAGTTATTGCCCCGACCGTTAAGGCGTTCCAAGATTGTGCCGGATCTTCGATTCCACTTGAGCTATTTAATGAATGGTAGCAAGTAGACGTTCGAGCCTGAATGTTTCCACCACTCAGTATCATTAAGCGAGGCGTGGATCCATCATTGGCCCAATCGGACGTTATGGCGTCTATTTCAGAAGACCAAGCTGTAGGCTTTCCTAAATAAGTACTAGCTGTGGACGTTATAGCTAATGAAAATATGCGTGTTCTAAAGGGGTGTCTAATCTCAGGAAGAGCTACTGCTTGAGATGTGGCATAACCATAATGTTCATGATAATCGGAAGAGTTATCGGGCAGGATTTTAACTGATTCAATCCTATATGGTATATCAATGGGTAATCTAGAGCTTAGTGAGTCTGTTAAATCACCCCACGCAATAATCCCACATTGTTCAGTGCCGTGCCCGGCTTCATCTTGAGTCGACCAAGAAGGCACTAAACAGTGACTATCAAAGTCTGAGATGAGGCTTCTGAGTAGTGGGTGTGCATACGCGCATCCCGTATCAAGCACGCATACGTAAGGTGGATTGAGCCTGTAATCCCTAAAGGTAGCTCTAGATAGAAGCTCATCTGTCCAATGCCGCTGTTCCTGCGGGTTTTGATGCATAAAAAAGTCTGCTGTTTCAGGAGCTAGTCGCAGTTCAGCGATTTGTCCGAGCAGATCTAATGAGCCTTTTAGTTGCGAAATGGATCCACTAATTTGAATGACTGCTCTTTCTGGAAAGAAAAGAGTTTTCTCCGCTACCGATATGCCAATCAAGGTAGCAACCGCTCGGAAACGATCGACTCTGCCTTTGAGAGTTTCTGTCGATTGTTTGCCTCTTTTGCGTAAGTGTGGAGATCCAATCCAAACTTCGAATTTACATTCAGAATTTTCGTCAGGTATCAATGTGGACCCTGTCCAGAGATCCTCAATTACCGCTGCACGAATTTCACGAATTGAGTCAATTAATTTCTGGCCGTCCCTCGATTCTCCTGTGGCAGTTTTTTTGAAAGAAAGATAGTCTGTTATTTTTCTTTCAAAAACTGCCAATTTACCCTCCGGTATCCAGGCAATCGCGTATTCCTCACCACCTTCATCCTGAACGCACAACAGTTCAATGCCGTCGCTGCTTCTATCAAAAGATTCAGCTGCAAGTTCGATATTGGGAAAACTAGAAAATCTGACAATAAGGCCAAAGCCAGCATCCCAGCCGGAACTTTCTTGACTAAATTTAGCATCATCCAGTGCCGCTGATACGCTAGCGAGATCGCCTCGCAACTTTCCAGCGTGTCGCTGTCGATCTTGTGGCGGTACTGATTTTTTCTCTCCTCCAGTCTTCGGGACGAATGCTGGCGCCGTGCTCAGCTGAGGAGGCAACTTAATATGCGGCCTTGGATTTTTAGGCATTCCCTGCTCACGTTTTTAAAGGCGTGTCCATACCGAATGCATCGCATGTCTTTCGGCGATCATTGCGCCGATAGTCTTTGCTTGCACCTTCTTTTCGTTAGAAATCAAAGTTTCTTTTATTGCATCATCAGCTGCACGTACGATTTCTGCATAGCTAAGTCCTTCAGCCTGTGAGGCTAGGTTTGCCCAGCTTGTTCTTTGTGGAGTGAGCCCGTTAAGCCTGTTTTTTAATAGGCTAGATATTTGGGATGTGTCAGGTAACTCATAGCTAAGAATGTCGTCGAACCGACGCAGGAGCGCATGGTCTAATATATTCGGATGATTAGTTGCAGCTAATATTAGACTTGAAGACGTATCTTGCTCTAGCATCTGAAGAAAACTATTTAGTATTCTGCGGGCTTCCCCTACATCGTTTTCGTTGCTACGCTGTGAGCCGATAGCATCAAACTCGTCAAAAAAGTAGACGCCCCGAGTCGCTTCAATTGCCTCGAAGACTTGTCGTAATCTAGTAGCGGTCTCGCCTAGAAATTTAGTGATTAATGCATCTAATCGTATGGTAAGAAGCGGGATCCCGAGTTCGCCAGCAAGAGCACTCGCCGTTAGTGTTTTACCGGTACCTGGAGGGCCCACCAGAAGAAGCTTCCTTCTTGCAGATAGGCCGTGCGCCGAAATCTTCGTTACGTACCTTTGCTCTTTTATGACACGCTGAAGCTGACTCGAAAGCCGTGCACTAGCAACTAGGTCCGTTACTCTTGTGTTCGGATACGAAGCTTGTAGTAAAGCTGCAAGCTCTCCGCGGGGTTGATGGAGTGGAGTTGCACGGGCTGGCTTACGAGAGCGTGCACTGTCTACTAGATGCTTAATGTCTTCAGCTGCTTTGAAATGGCCACGCTTCGCTTCAGCGGCAGCGAGTTGAAGAGCGACTGCTAAAAAATGTTCGTCATCGCCATCGCGATACGATTTTACAAGCGCCTTGATCTGGTCGGCGTTGGACATTACATGTGGTGTCCGTAGTTAAGCAGCTATCGCTCAGTGCAAGCCAACCACTCAGCTGGCCCGCTCAGCTTAAGGCCCAATGACCGCATGAGCAATCAGTGCGTTGATCGGCCGGTCGGGCCGAAAGCCGACCGCCATACGTATTAGGCTAAGGTGGTTCAGTCAGCTCCCAATGGAGTGGCGTATCTCAGACGTGTGCCGACCCCTATGCGCGGAGAAGAATGCCACTATGACTCGCCGCCCAGATCGTTGAGCACGTCATCTAGTCGTTCAGCTAGGTGCTGCAGGCAGTGCGCCCATTGCTGCAATGGAATGGCTGGCATGCCCATGGCGCCTTCGTCACGGGCGCGCGGTGCGGCCAGGGTGGCGAGCAGGCGTAGTTGGTCGCGTACGCGGAGCAGGTGGTATTGCGTGCCTTCGGACATCCAGTAGCCGGGTTCGTCGTGCATTCCGCTCTCCTTGCCATGAGGCAGCTCCCGCTGCACAACGCAGCGGGATGCCGGGAGGCTAGAAACCGCAGACAGCCGGCGGGCTTATTCCCCTTGCGGGTGTTGTATTCGCCGCCCTCCCGGCGTAGGAACGCCGAGCAGTGCCAGGCCAGATGGCCGAGCACAAAAAACCCACCAATTCTCGGAGGTGGGTACCGCTGTCTGTGTGGAGTTTCTAGGCTCCGAGCGGAAGTGTGCGTGCGGCGGTGAGTTGGGTCAAGTTGAAGCGATGTCCGGTGCCCACATGTGCGGCTTTGCACGTAATCTTTTCAAATGGACGCGCGGCGGCAATGACGCACTAGTTATCAGTTGACACATCGCCAAACAGGTAGCAATCTCGGTTGCAAGGAGCCTAGAAACTCCTCAGGCAGCGGTACCCACCTCCGTCAAACCGGTGGGTTTTTTGTGCCTGGATTTTTTGTACGAGTGCAGCCGACGCGAATGCCTATGTCGGAGTGCAGCTAATACAAAGCTGTTTGGGAAAACAATTCTGAAGTCTGTCTGTGGTTTCTAGCCTCCCGACATCCCGTTGCGTCGTGCGACGGGGCCTGTTCGTCAAGGAGGGCTTTGCCATGCGTCGATCCTCATCCCGCCCCGCGTCTGCGCGCAAGCGCGCCACGGTGCCGCCGCCTACCGAAGTCGTCTGGCGCTCGCTGGATCCCTCGATCCCGCCGCGGCGCTACCTCGAGCGCACGCCCATCCCCGAACCCCGCGCCGAACCTCGCACACCACGGCGCCCCGGCCGCCCGCGTGCGCCGCAGCAGTGCACTGTCGGCTATGGGTACTATCCCGACAGTCACCAGCGCATTCCCACCCTGCGCCTGCGCGGCCGCTGGCTGGAACAATTGGGCTTTGCCATCGGCAGCAAGCTGCACATCCGCCAGCGCGATGGCGAACTGGTCATCAGCCTTGTAGACCCATATTGATCACGCCGCAGCGCATGCGCGCACCGCATGCGCCCGGCCCGTTGCTGGAGACGTCGCATGATGAGTGAGGGCATGACCGGCGTGTCGCATGCAGACCGCCACGGTGTCATCAGCCAGGCGGTCGCGGCGCGCATGCACGCCGCAAGCGCGGTGCCGGTTGAGCGCTACGGCAGCCGCCCGTGGCACCACCGCAGCGCCTGTGCCGTGCGCGAGCTGCCGGCCCGCGCGCCCGCGGCGGGTCTCTACGCGCTTGGCCGCGTCACCACGCGCTGGCAGGTGCGCGAGGAGCGCGCGCCGCCCAGGGAACGCTTCGACCAGGCCGTGGTGCAGCTGCAGGCGGAGCTGCTCACCTACATGCGGCGGCGCCTGCGCGACCCGCACACCGCCGCCGACCTTGCCCAGGAAACGCTGCTGCGCCTGCTGGCCTACCGCAACACGCCAGGCATCCACAGCTACAAGCTGCTGCTGTACCGCATTGCCCACAACGTGGTGCTGGAGCACTGGCGCACGCGCCACCGCAGGCACGCCGCCCGCCACGTGCCGCTGGAGGACAGCGAACCGCTCGCCGCCGCCGGCACGGCGGTGGACCAGCTGGTGGACGCCCGCCGCACCCTGCAGCACCTGCACACCCACACGCTGCCCGCGCTGCCGCGCAAATGCCGCCAGGCCTTCATGCTCAACCGCTTCGACGGCCTCACCTACCCGCAAGTCGCCGCGGTCATGGGCATCTCGGTCAAGATGGTGGAAAAACACATCAGCCGCGCCCTGGCCGCCTGCCGCGCGGCGGTGGGTGAGTAATGCATCGAGCTGGCTGTCGGTGCATCACGGGCAGCCGGGCAGCTGCATCAGGTAGTGGCACCTTCCGCAACCCTCCGCGTCGGCGCCATTGCTCGTTGGTGGAAGCACGGCGTTCCTTCGTCTATCCGCCCTGGCACCGCTGCCACCCACCCGCAGCGGCCGACACCTGCTCCCATCCATTGTGCAGCCGCTTCATCGCCTGCCCGCCCACGCACGCATCGCCCAGCTGCCTGGCCTCTGCCGTGCCCAGGCCGGGCAGCGCGATGACGGAATCCGACGGCGCAGGCCGCCCTTGCCGATGCGCCTCGTTGCGCAGGGTCATGTTCTCGATGCCCTGGCAGTAACGCACCATGCCCGGGTGCGGATGCGCGCGGTACTGCTCGCAATTGAAGGGCGTGGTGTCGCGCGCCATGGCGTTGTACGGCTGCCGCGCTGGCGGGATGTACGTGCTCGTCGCCTTGCCCGTGGCTGAGCGCATGTGCTGCGCCAAGACGCCTTGTCCGCACGCAAGCGCGCACAGCGTTGTCAGTGCCAGCGCCACACGGCGCGCGATGGTGATCCTGTCCATGGTGTCCCCCCTGTGAGCAGGCATGCTGGCCCATGCGCCGGGGGCCTAGGTCGTGAGCCGGCCTGTTCTGGCCATACCGCAGGCTAGAACGCCAACGCCCCGATCATGTCGGGGCGTTGGTGCGATCTCTCGCCGAAGTGGGCGTTGCCGTCTGCGCGGTGGTGCGTTGCCGCTGACGGCCAGTCACTGCTCCGGCCCGGCGGGTGTGCTGCCCGCCGGCACTGCCATCGACGTTGACGCCTTCGATTGGCTTGATTGGAAGCCGACTTACTTGGAAGCGTCGCGCACTTTGTCGGCGACCTGGCCGGCCTTGTTCTGCACCTTGCCGACATTCTTCTCGGCGGCGCCTTCCAGCTCGGTGCTCTTGTCGCCGGTGACACGGCCGACGGTTTCCTTGATCGCGCCCTTGACCTGCTTGGCGGCGCCTTCGATACGGTTCTTGTCCATGGTGTGCCTCTTACGGTTGGGGTTGGTGCGGACCAGTCTGGACCCGGTTGGTGTGAGTGCGACGTGGGCGCGCCGTCATCCGCGCGTCAGTGCGCAGCGGCTGCGCTGGCGCGTGTGCGGCAGCCCGGCGAGGGCGCGGGGCGTTGTGCACGTGTTGTTGAGACCGCTGCCTGCACAATGCGCGCACTTTTCTCCAGGCACAGCCGTCACGTGAGCACAGCGCACCCCGCCATCGAGCCCATCGGCCTGGAGTTTCTAGCGGGGGGCGGCGAGATGGGCGCCTTGATGCGCGCCCACGATTGGGCGGCCACGCCGCTGGGCGCGCCGGAGACCTGGCCGCAGTCGCTGCGCTCGTCGCTGTCGGTGGTGCTCAATTCCACCCTGCTCGGTGCGGTGCTGTGGGGGCCGGAGCTGCGCCTGCTCTACAACGACGTGTACCTGCAATCGCTGGGCGACCGTCACCCGCACGCCTTGGGGCAGCCGGTGGCCGAGGTGTGGGAGGAAACCTACGCACCGGTTGCGCAGGCCTTTATGCGGGTGATGCAGACCGGCGAGGGCTTCGGGCAGGAAGTGATCGCCTTGCCGATGCTGCGCAACGGCGTCAGCGGGACGAGCTACTGGAATGCCACCGCCTCGCCGATCCGCGGCGAGGACGGCAGCATCGTGGGGCTGATGAACATCGGCATCGAAACCACCGCGCAGGTGGCGGCCGAGCGCAACCGCGCGCTGCAGCACGCGAGGTTGAGCGACGAAAACACGCACCTGGTGCACGAGGTGGTCAACCGCACCAGCGAGCGCGATCGCGCGCTGGAAGCCGAAACCGTGGCGCGCCGCAATGCCGAGCGGGTGCAGCTGGCACTGGCGGCCGGGGCGATCATCGGCACCTGGATCTGGGACCTGCGCACCGACGCGTTCTCGGTGGATGAGGCCTTTGCGCAGAACTTCGGCTTCGATCCGTCCATCAGCCGCACCGGCCTGACGCTGGAACAGGTGATCGACATGGTGCACCCGGACGACCGCGAGGGGCTGCGCGCGGCCATCGGCGAAGCGCTTGCCCGCGGCGGTGCGTATGCACACCAGTACCGGGTCAAGCGGTGCGACGGAAAGTACTACTGGCTGGAAGCCAATGGCCGGGTCGAAAAGGGCGCCGATGGCACGCCGCTGCGGTTTCCCGGGGTGTTGCTGGACATCGAGGCGCGCCACGCGCTGTCGGAAGAGCGCGACCGCGCGCTGGCGGCCTTGCGCGAGCTGAGCGACACGCTGGAGCAGCGGGTCACCGAGCGCACGCGCGAGCTGATGACGGTGGAAGAAGCCTTGCGCCAATCGCAGAAGATGGAAGCGGTGGGGCAGCTCACCGGCGGGCTGGCGCACGACTTCAACAACCTGCTGGCGGGCATTTCCGGCGCGCTGGAGCTGGTGAGCCTGCGCATCGAGCAAGGCCGCTTCTGCGAGCTGGAGCGTTACCTGGCCACCGCGCAGGGCGCCACCACGCGCGCGGCGGCGCTGACGCACCGCTTGCTGGCGTTTGCGCGGCGGCAGACGCTGCTGCCCAAGCCCACCAACGTCAACCGGCTGGTGCTGGACATGCTGGAGCTGATCCAGCGCACGGTGGGCCCGGGGATCTGCGTGGAAAACTTGGCCGCCGGCGAACTGTGGCTGGCGCTGGTGGATGCGCCGCAGCTGGAGAACGCGCTGCTCAACCTGTGCATCAACGCGCGCGACGCGATGCCCAACGGCGGGCGCGTGCGCGTGCAGACCAGCAACCGCCGGATCGACCACGAGATGGGCCTGCAGCTGGGCATGCCGGAAGGGCACTACCTGTCGTTGTGCGTGAGCGATACCGGCACCGGCATGCCGCCGGAGGTGGTGGCGCGCGCGTTCGATCCGTTCTTCACCACCAAGCCGCTCGGCGAAGGCACCGGGCTGGGCCTGTCGATGATCTACGGGTTTGCCAAGCAATCCGGCGGGCAGGTGCGCATCCATTCGGAAGTGGGCAAGGGTTCGACGGTGTGCATCTACCTGCCGCGGCACGCCGGTGCCGATGACAGCAGCGATGGCAGCACCGCCGCGCTGGAACTGGCGCCGTCGCTGGCCGGCGAAACGGTGTTGATCGTGGACGACGAGCCGTCCATCCGCCTGCTGTTCACCGAGGTGCTGGAAGAGCTGGGCTACACCGTGCTGGAGGCCGCCGACAGCGCGGCGGGGTTGGGCATCCTGCAGTCGCCGGTGCGGATCGACCTGCTGATCAGCGACGTGGGCCTGCCCGGCGGCATGAACGGCCGGCAGATGGCCGATGCCGCGCGCGTGGGCCGGCCCGGCCTCAAGGTGTTGTTCGTCACCGGCTTTGCCGAACACGCGCAATTGAACGACGGCCACCTGGAACCGGGCATGGCGGTGCTGGCCAAGCCCTTCAGCGTGGGCGTGCTGTCCACGCGGGTGAAGGAGATGATCGCAAGCGAGTGCTGAGTGCGGCGGTGCGACGCGGGCGCGTGTGCACGTGGGCGCGTGGGCGGCCCGGCCTGCGGCGGCCGGGCCGCCCCTCACTCCACGCTGGCGGCGACCAGCCGTTGCCAGAGCGCGGCGTTGGCCGCGTGGTCCGGCTCCAGCGTGGACAGCACGTCCAGCGCATGCTCCTGCTGCTCGGCGCCGTGGCGGGCGAGCATGGCCAGTGCGGCGGCCAGCCGGCCGTACCGCAATGCCATGCCGAGCGAGCTGGTGAGCAGGGTGGTGTCGTGCGCGGGGCGTTGCTCGTCCAGCGCGGTGCCCAGCGCGGCGGGCAGCTCCCAGGTGGTGGCGATGGTCCTGGCGACGGCGGCGGTATGGCGCTCGACCAGTACGGCGGCCACGTCCAGGCGATAGGGTAGGCTGGGGCGCTCGGCATAGGCATCGCGCAGCACGCGCAGGATCACCACCGCGCCCAGGCCCTGCAGCAGGCCGGCCAGCTGCGCCGCCAAGGTGTCGCCACCGCGCTCGCGCATGTAGGCCGCCGCGGCGGCGGCGGTGCGCAGGGCGTAGTCCCATACCGCGGCCGGCAGGCGTGCGTAGAGGCCGCCTTCCAGGCTCAGCACCGGCTGCATGACCGCGGCGGCGACGATCTGGCGCACGCCCTCGGTGCCGATATGCACCACGGCGCGCTCCAGGCTTTCCAGCGGGCCGCCCTGCGGGCGGTACAGCGCGCTGTTGGCGATGCGCAGCAGGTTGGCGGCCAGCGCCGGGTCCTGCGCGATGATCGCGGCGATGCCGCGGCCGGAGGCGTCCGGGTCGTTGACCGCGCGCATCAGCTGCGGCAACAACTGCGGGCGGCGTGGCAACAGCTGCGGGCGCAGGTCCACCTGGGCGAGCGCAGCGCCGACCGCATCCAGCACCGCGGCCTGGGCCGGGTCGCTGGGCAGGCGGCCCTCGGCCAGGGAGGGGGTGGACATCACCGCGGCATACATGCGGCGCAGCAGCGGCTGCATCGGCGGCGGCCCGGACGGCAGGGGCCGTGGTGCAGCGGCGGCCGGCGCCCGTGCATGCTCGGGTGCCGGCGCGGGCACGGCTGCCGGTGCCGGCATGGGCGCCGTGGGCGCGGCAGGGGTGGTGGCAGCTGCAGCGGTCGTCTGCGCACGGTGGCGCAGCAGCAGCCATGCGAGCACGCCGGCAAGTCCCAGGCCGGCAAGCAGTCCGGCAGCAAGCAGCAACGCAATCACGAAGGTCCAGGAGTGGTCTGATCGTGCAGCGACTATCCGCGAAGCCGGTGTGGACGGCAATGCGGGTGTGCGGTGGCGAGCGATACCGCCAGGCCCGCACCGCGGCACCGACGTGCTGCAGTGCAGCGATGAAACGCATGTCTTCAAGGTGACCGCTGCGCTGCACGTGGCGCTAACGCCGCAGGCGGCACTATGCGTTACCAGCTGTGCAGCCCTAGAGCATCTAGGCAGCTTAAAGGGTGCAGGCATCCGCAGTTGGACCACTTTCGACCCACAGACACCGCGCACTGCGCGGTGTCTGCGTGTGTGGGCGGTGCTGGGCTGCGCGCGGCGGCACCGCGGCACCACCGCGCTACAGCGTGCCCTGTTTCCACAGCCGCACGATCGCGGCCGGTGCATGTTCTTCAGGGATGCGCAGTGGTTCGCTGGCACCGTCCCAGGCAATGCTGAAATAGCGGCGGTCACCGCCACCGGCCTGCGGGCGCGGCAGCGCATGCACCAGGCACTGGTCCAGCACGCTGCGCAGCTGCAGGCGCTGGGCATCGTCCAGGTCGTCCATCACCAGCTGCCGTTCGCGGCGCATGGCGGGGAAGGCGGCCACCCCGCCTTCGCGGGCCAGCCGCAGGGTCACGCCTGCCTCCACCGGCGGACGCTGTGCGCTCATGCGAGCACGCCCACGTCGCGCCAGGCCTGCTGTACCGCGGTTGCCTCGGCACTGCTGGTGCCGTAGTCCGCACCGGCGATGCGGACGGTGAGCGCGGCAAAGGTGGCGAAGTCCGCGCCGGCGGCCAGTTCGCCGCCGGTGAGCGCGCGGTACCAGATGCGGCCGGTCTTCTCCCAGGCATGGCCGCCGATGGCCACCGCAGCGCGGTAGAACGCGTGGTTGGGAATGCCGGAGTTGTAGTGCACGCCGCCATCGTCCTCCTGGGTGTCGACAAAGCCGTCCATGCTGGCCGGTTGCGGATCCTTGCCCAGCGCCGGGTCGTCGTAGGCCGTGCCGGGCGCGCGCATCGAGCGCAGGCCCACGCCGTTGATGCCGGGCATCAGCAAGCCGGCACCGATGATCCAGTCCGCCTCGCTGGCCTGCTGCTGCAATGTGTACTGCTTGATCAACACGCCGAACACATCCGACAGCGACTCGTTCAAGGCACCGGACTGGTCCTGGTAGATCAGGTTGGCGGTGCGCTCGGTGACGCCGTGGGCGAGCTCGTGGCCCACCACGTCGATGGCGATGGTGAAGCGGTTGAAGACCTCGCCATCGCCATCGCCGAACACCATCTGCTCGCCGTTCCAGAAGGCGTTGTCGTAGCCGCGCTCGTAATGCACGGTGCCGATCAACGGCATGCCGTCGCCGTCGATGGAATTGCGCCCGTACACGGTCTGGAAGAAGTCATGCGTGGCGCCGAGAGAGTCGTAGGCCTCGGTCACTGCCACATCGTCGGTGGCAGCGTCGCCCTCGGCACGCACCAGGGTGCCGGGCAGCGCGGTGCCTTGTTGCGCGTCGTGGATCTGCCGCTGCACTGCTTGCTCGGTGGGCGTGTCCGCGGCATCGGCGGCCGGCGGCCGGGTGCGTGCGAGCAGGCCCAGCGCGCGCTGCTGCCGCAGCTGGGCGGTGATCTGCCGCGACAGCCGCGCGCAGTGCCGCGCATGCTCGGGGGCCGCCTGGGCCACATGGTCCAGCAGGTACGGCGGCAGGATGCCGGCACGGCGTGGCGTGACGAATGCAGACATAAGCGACCTCCACAATGGGCTGCGCCCGTGACTATGCCCAGGCCGGCTTTAGGAATTCGTTAGGCCGGCCCACTGTGCGCGCCGCGCTGGCATCGCGATAGGCCTGGCGTTCATTCCAGCTGCGACAAGGCCTGCCGGATCGGTGTCGGCCCGTCGATGAAGCCCACCGTCTTGCCGATGGTGGCCGGCAGCGCCAAGGCCGCTGCGATGACCTGCGCGACGTTGGCACGCGACACGCCGCCGTCGGCATCGCCGCCCGGATCGCAGGTGATGCGGCCCGAGGGCGGGTCCTGGGTCAGGCGTCCCGGCCCCAGCACGGTCCAGTCCAGTGCGGTGGTGCGCAGGTGCGCATCGGCCGCGGCCTTGGCCTGCGCGTAGGCGAAGAAGGCATCGTCCGGGCCGATGCCGTGTTCCAGCCCGGCCCCGAGATAGGACACCATCACGTAGCGGCGCACGCGCGCCTGCCCGGCGGCCTGCATCGAGCGGATCGCCGCATCGCGGTCCACCGCGTAGGTGCGCGCGGCATCGCCGCCACCGGCGCCGGCCGACCACACCACCGCATCGTGGCCGGCCAGTTGCGCGGCGATGGCGTCGGTGTCGGCCTGTTCGATATCGAACGGCTGCGGGGTGGCGCCGTCGGCAATCACATCGTCTGCGTGTGCAGGATTGCGAAACAGTGCCGTGACCGAATGCCCGCCGCGCACCAGCAGCGGCGTGAGCAGACGTGCGACCTTGCCATGGCCGCCGATCAACACGATACGGGACATCCCAACCTCCAAGACGGTGCGCCATCGCGGCGCGGGCTGCGCGCATCCTCGCCAACGGGGCGCTAAGGCAGCGTTATCGGCCGTGGAGACATCTGGAGAAACGTTGTTCCCGGCATGTGGCGTGTGGATGTGCGGATGCGATCGGGCGGTGACGCGCGCAGTGCAGCGTCATCGCGATCCCCTGCGCATCAGGCGGCCACCCTCAGGCGATGCACTGCATCGATCAAGCGGCATCGTGCAGCAGCGCCGGCATCTCCCGGCCGTCGCTGCCGGCGTGCAAGGCGCAGATGCAATGCGGATCGTTGCCCATGCTCCTTTCGGTCAGCCGGTTGCCGATCACCGGGATGGCGCCTGGCTGCCGCACATCTGGGACACTACGGCGCCACGCCTTCGGAATGCCCATGTCCCGTTCCACCGATACCGACCTTCGTCCACGCGTTGGATGCGGTGCGTTCATTCGCCGCGCCGATGGCCGCCTGCTGCTGGTGCAGCGCGGGCGTGCGCCCGAGCAGGGCCATTGGGGCCTGCCCGGCGGCAAGGTGGACTGGATGGAGACGGTGGAACATGCCGTGGTGCGCGAAGTGCTGGAAGAAACCGGCCTGCACGTGCAGTTGCAAAGCGTGCTGTGCATCGTCAGCTACTTCGAGCCGGAGCTGACGCCGCCGCAGCATTGGGTGGCGCCGGTGTATCTGGCCGCGATCCAGGGCAGCGAGCACGCGGTGCGGCGCGAGCCCGAGGCGATTGCCGACATCGGCTGGTTTGCGCTGGACGCGCTGCCGTCGCCGCTGACCACCTCCACGTTGCAGGCGTTGCAGCATCTGCCACCTGCGGCGTCGGCACCTGCCGCCTGAGTGCGATGCCTCGATGTCGCTGCAGCCAGTGCCGGCGGCGATGCACCGGCATGCGCCGTGGTGGTGCGGATGCTTGCGATGTTCGCGCGGATGCAGGGCCACGCATGCGCTGCCTGCGGCGCCGACCGCTTGCGCACGCTTGATGCGATGGCCTGATTGCACGCTGCGGCGTGCGTAGTTGCAGCATTTGCGTTACATCGCGTCGTTACATGCAACGCGCGTGTCTGCACGACGTCCTGCACGTCATGTGCGCGGTCTGCTGGCGCTATCCTCGCCGGTTGGACTTGCCTGGGAGGGCACTGCATGACACGTCATTGGTTGCACAAAACGCTGGCGCTCACATTGATCTGTAGCGCGTGCAGCGTGCACGCAAGCGCCGCCGAGCCGGCCACACCGGCCACACCGGCCGCCGCACCCGCCCCGGATGGCATCCGGCACGTGCCTGCTTTCGACCTGCCGGTGTCGGAGTTTCTGAGCCCGGCTGCACGTGCGCATATGGCCAACGGGGTGGCCCGTGCCGATCCGTTGGACAAGGCCGACAACGCCACCTTGCTCAAGCAACTGCCGGGCATCCGTGCCGACACCGAACGCTGGGCCAAGGGCGTGATTGCGCAGCTGCGCACGCGCTACGCGGTGGAGATCACGCCGGAGACCTGGAACGGCGTGCCGGTGCTGCGGGTGGAGCCGCGCACGCGCACACCCGAGCAGGCCAGGCGCGTGTTGATCGAGCTGCATGGCGGTAGCTTCGTGATGGGCAGCGCCGCCTCGTTCGGGTTGATGGAGGCCATTCCGCTGGCGGCAATGACCGGCATGACCGTGGTCGCGGTGGATTACCGGATGGGCCCCGAGCACCAGTTCCCGGCCGCCAGCGAGGACGTGGCGGCGGTGTATCGCGCCGCGCTCAAGACCTACGCGCCCGAGCGCATCGGCGTGTTCGGTTGTTCGGCCGGCGGCGTGCTCACTGGCGAATCGCTGGCATGGTTCGCCAAGGAAAAATTGCCGATGCCGGCAGCGGCCGGGCTGTTCTGCGCCGCAGGCGATGCGCGCTACCGCGGCGACTCGCGCATCGTGGTGGCGGCAGTGAACGATGCCTTGTTGCCGGACAAGGCCGGTGCGTTGCCGATCTGGGAAGACCTGTACTACGGCGACAACGTGGACTTCCACGATCCGCTGGTGTCGCCGGTGTTTTCCGATGCGGTGCTGCGCCAGTTCCCGCCGACGCTGTTCCTCACCGCCACGCGTGCGGCCGAGCTGAGCAATGCCGCCTATACGCATGCGCGCCTGGTGGATCTGGGCCGCGAGTCGGATCTGCATGTGTGGGACGGGCTGGGCCACGCCTTCCACCTCACCAGCGCACTGCCGGAAAGCCAGCAGGCGCTGCGGGTGGCCGCGCGTTTCTTCAGCAAGCACCTGGGCCTGCCGCCCCCGCCGCTGGCGGCGCCACGCTAACGCCACGCTGACGCCGGCTAGGCGCGGCGCTTACATCCTCTGACCTAGGTTGAGGCCGACTGGCGTTGCACATGCAACGCCGCCGTTGATCAGGAGAATCGAATGAGTCTGCAAATTCCTCAAGGAGCGTTGGTGGTGGTGGCCGATGGCGGCGAAGCACGCTGGTTCACCAACACCGGCAACGAAGCCAAGGTGGTGCTGCGCCAGCACGCGCGCACCGATGTGCAGAACGTCGACGACGACGGCCCGGCCGGCAAGGCGCCGCAGGATCTCAGCGAGGCGGACATGGACGAGATGACCTTCGCCAAGCAGCTGTCGCATGCCTTGAACGATGGCGCGCTGAAGCACGAGTACACGCATCTGGTCCTGGTGGCCGACCCGACCACGCTGGGCCGTGTGCGCCCGCTGCTGCACAAGGAAACCCAGCAGCGCCTGGTGGGCGACCTGGCCAAGGACCTGACCAACCTGCCGCTGGAAGACATCCAGCGCGCATTGTCGTAAGCGCACCGGAGCGGCCAGCCGATGGGGTTTGTTCGCGACTACGCCACGCAGGCGCCCGAACGTGGCGAGGTGGATGCACAGGCCGGCCTGCAGGTGCTGGAGTTCGGTACCGACTGGTGCGGCCACTGCATCGCCGCACAGCCGCTGCTGCAGAAGTTGCTGGGCGGCGTTGCGGCGCTGGACTACCGCAAGGTCGAAGATGGAAAAGGGCGGCCCCTGGGCCGCTCGTTTCGCGTCAAGCTATGGCCGACCATCATCTTGTTGCGCGACGGCGTGGAAGTTGCACGCGCCGTGCGCCCGCAGACGCGCGAGGACCTGCAGCCGCTGCTGTCGCAGCTGGGCCAAGCGCCGATGTAGCGCGCACCGCGCCTGATGGATGGCGCAGCAGGGCGCGCAGATGCCTCGCGCATGCATGGCGCGAGGCAGGCGCTGATTGCGCCAGATGCCTTGAAACAAGCGGGTTTTCGCCATGTGGCGGCATCGCGCCTGCAGCGAGCTGCGCGCTGTAGTACCATAGCGGGCTGATCAAGCCCTTGGGCATTGCCCATCCCTTGGTCGTCTGTCCCGCAGCGTCGCTGAGTCCGCGCGGCCGTCCGGGAATGCCTCCGGCGTCATCCAGTGCCTGTGCCATTGCCCTGCCTGACTGATGCGCCGTGTCCTGTGCGTTGCCAGGGCGAGCGGGCAGCGATGGCCGCATCTGGAGACACGACACATGCACGATACGCGCGCAATTGCCTCGCACTTTGGTTGGTTCAAGCGCCGCCGCCAACTGCAACTGGACGAGGTCACCGTGGTCGATCGCGGCATGCTGCGCAAGGCCGTGGGCGCTGCGGCGCTGGGCAATGCGATGGAGTGGTTCGACTTCGGCGTGTACGGCTATCTGGCGGTGACGTTGGGGCAGGTGTTCTTCCCGGCCAGCAATCCCACCGCGCAGTTGATCGCCACCTTTGCCACGTTCACCGTTGCGTTTCTGGTGCGGCCGATCGGCGGGCTGGTGTTCGGCCCGCTCGGCGACCGCTACGGGCGGCAGAAGGTACTGGCGGCGACCATGATCCTGATGGCGCTGGGCACCTTCAGCATCGGCCTGATTCCGTCCTACGCCAAGATCGGCCTGTGGGCACCGGCGCTGCTGTTGCTGGCCCGGCTGCTGCAGGGGTTTTCCACCGGTGGCGAATACGGTGGCGCGGCCACCTTCATTGCCGAATACGCCACCGACCGCAATCGCGGATTGATGGGCAGCTGGCTGGAATTCGGCACCCTGGGCGGCTACATCGCCGGTGCGGCCACGGTGACGGCGCTGCACATGACCGTGACCCCGGCGCAGATGCTCGACTGGGGCTGGCGGGTGCCGTTCCTGATTGCCGGCCCGCTGGGGCTGCTGGGCCTGTACATGCGCATGAAACTGGAGGAAACCCCGGCGTTTCGCGCCTATGCCGAGCAATCCGAACAGCGCGAACGCGAAACCGCCGCGCAGGGCCTGCTGACCATGCTGCGCCTGCATTGGCCGCAGCTGCTCAAGTGCGTGGGCCTGGTGCTGGTCTTCAACGTCACCGACTACATGCTGCTGACCTACATGCCCAGCTACCTCAGCGTCACCATGGGCTATGCCGAGAGCAAGGGCCTGTTGCTGATCATCCTGGTGATGCTGGTGATGATGCCGCTCAACATCGTCGGCGGCCTGTTCAGCGACCGACTGGGGCGCCGGCCGATGATCATCGGTGCCTGCATCGCGCTGTTCGCGCTGGCCATCCCCTGCCTGCTGCTGATCGGCAGCGGCCACGACGGGCTGATCTTCGCCGGCCTGATGCTGCTCGGCCTGGCGCTGGTGTGCTTCACCAGTTCGATGCCGTCCACGCTGCCGGCGCTGTTCTACACGCCGGTGCGCTACAGCGCGCTGTCGATCGCCTTCAACGTGTCGGTGTCGTTGTTCGGCGGCACCACGCCGCTGGTGACCGCCTGGCTGGTGGAGCGCAGCGGCGACCCGCTGGTGCCGGCGTATTACCTGATGGGCGCGGCGGCGATCGGCCTGGTGACCATGCTGTTCGTGCGCGAGACCGCCGGCCTGCCGCTGCGCGGCTCGCCGCCGGCAGTGGCCAGCGATGCCGAGGCACGCGCCTTGCTGCGCGCCGACAGCCCGGTGACGGTGGATGCGCAGCTGCCCGGCAGCACGGCGCCGTCCATCGGCCAGCCGCATACGGCCTAAGCGGGCTCGGCGCACGCGGCCTGGCCATCGGCGCGCCGCCGGGGCGGGCGGCGCGCACGGCCGCACGTCCCGGACAGCGGTGGCGACCGTGTGTGCCGCAATGCCACGGCGTGCCTGCAGTTGCCGCCCTTAGCGCAGCGCGCCGCCGCCGCCGTCGGGCCGATCGGGGCTGAGCATGTCGGCCGAGGGCGTGCCTTCGCCGGTTTCCACGTAGCGTTTGAGGCTGCTGCCCAGGAAGAAGCGCCAGCCGCGCGCGCAGGCCTCCTTGCACGGCGAGTCGCGATAGCCGGAGTGTTCGAACTCCACCTGCGTGCCCTGGCTGGTGGACTGCAGATCGAAGCGCATCACCGTGCCCTTCCAGGCGTCGGTGTCGAGCATGTTGGAGGCGTGGCAGCGCCAGCGCACCAGCCGATAGTCGGCACCGTCGTCGATGCTCAGCTCCACCCGCCAGCCCTGCCGGCTCCAGTCCAGCCGCACCCGGTTCTCGACCAGGCTCACCTCGCGCGTCCACCAGCACGCCAGCTGCAAGGGCTCGGACAACGCGACGCAGACCACTTCCGGCGCGGCCGCGATGACGATGCTGTGGCGGATCGCACGATTCATCTGACCGGCATGGCGACGTGGATCCCGATGATGGCCCATTTTGCTGGCCAGTTGCAGAATGCGCCTGTCCTGGACTGCCGGGTCCGCTCGTCCGGCGCTCACACGGCGCTGGGTACCATCGGCATAAGCCCAACAACGAAGAGCAGGCATGACGACGCTTCCGATCCCGGTGATGGACGTTGCCGCGCAACGCGATCTGGCCACCGCGCACGCGCTGCTGGAAAACCCCGGTGTGGCGGCCCAGCTGGCCAATGCGCTGGGCGCGCCGATCGAGAACCTGATCACCCGGCGATTGCCCGGGATGGTGACCCGCAACATCGACGGCATCACCCGCCGCGCGCTGCAGGTGGCGATGAAATCGGCGCTACTGAGCCTGCGCGGCAAGACCGATACGCAACAGCCGGCGTCCACCGCACGCCACACCATGGCAGTGGCGGTTGCCGGTGGTGCGGGCGGATTCTTCGGCCTGCCCGGCCTGTTGGTGGAACTGCCGGTGACCACCACGGTGATGCTGCGCTCCATCGCCGATATCGCCCGTTCCGAAGGCGAATCGCTGCACGATCCGCAGACCGCACTGGCCTGCCTGGAAGTGCTGGCGCATGGCGGGCGCAGTGTCGGCGACGACGGTGCCGAATCGGGCTACTTCGCCGTGCGCGCGGCGATGGCCCAACAACTCAGCGCCGCTGCCCGCCATGTCGCCGCGCACGGGTTTGCCAGCAAGGGCGCGCCGGTGCTGGTGTCGCTGGTGTCGCGTGTGGCGGCCAGGTTCTCGGTCAATGTCGGCGAAAAACTCGCCGTGCAGGCGGTGCCGTTGGTTGGTGCGGTCAGCGGGGCGACGCTCAATACGGTGTTCATGCGCCACTTCCAGGCAATGGCGCGCGGCCACTTCATCGTGCGCCGCCTGGAGCGACGGTATGGCGAGGACGCGGTGCGGCGTGCGTATGAAGCATTGACGCACTAAACAAGTGAGAAGGCACCGGACCACAAGGATGGGGACAGATCCTTGTGGCCCGGTGCCACGGTCACTACGGGCAGGCGATGTTCCTGCCGGGGTTCAGAGCGGTTGCGGCGTACAGAGTGCGCGCGCGCTGGCCGAGCCGATGAACTGATTGTTGGCGTCGCTCACCACGACATTGGCGGTGATGAACGTACTGCTGCGTGGGCAGTAAAAGTTGCAGTCCACGCTGTTGGTGCAATTTCTGGGGAAGATGGCGCCAGCAGTATTGTTGAAACTCCATGCATATTTGAATGGCGCCGGCGATCCCGGGCTGTCCACGCCTGCCCAGCAATAATCACTGCCGGTGCAGTCGAGTATGACGGTTGAGGCTTGTGCATTTGCAGTCGGTGCGGCGGAAAGACTTGCAACAACCGCCAGGAAACTCGTGGTCAAAAAAGCAACGGCCTTGTTCATGCGGATTTCCTCTGGAGTATGTCCCCCGCGCAATCATGCACAAGCGGTAGCCTGGCAGTTGGGATGGTGATCGCTAAATCGATGGACTGCACCTGCGTGTCAGCCACCAAGCAAAGGATGAGCTCGTTGGAGGTTTTGCATCCATACTGCAGGAATGTCCCGACGTTTCTCGCGATGCTCCTTATGACCAAGCCATTTTCGCCAGCCTCTGCACGTAACCGCGACCCGATCCTGCAGGTGCTGCGCAGGCACCTTGCCGATCGACATCAGGTGCTGGAAATCGGTGCGGGCACCGGGCAGCACGCGGTGCACTTTGCGGCGGCGATGCCGTGGCTGCGCTGGCAGGCCAGCGATCATGCCGATCATCTGCCGGGAATGAGCCAGTGGCTGGACGAGGCGGCACTGCCGAACACGCCGCCACCGATTGCATTGCAGGCGGTGCTGACACCGACGCCCGGCCTGGCGCCCACACCGCCATTGCCGCCCGCGCGGGCCGGTGTGCCGGCCGGCTATGACGCGGTCTACAGCGCCAACACCCTGCACATCATGGGCTGGCCGCAGGTGCAGGCCTTGTTTGCGGGGCTGCCGGCGGTGATGGCGCCGGATGCGCTGCTGGTGGTGTACGGGCCGTTCAATCGCGATGGGCAATTCACCAGCGAGAGCAACCGCGCGTTCGATGCGATGTTGCGCGAGCGCGACCCTGCGTCGGGAATTCGCGATGCGGCGGCCGTGGACGCACTGGCGGCGTCGGTGGGATTGCAGCTGATCGACGACGTGGCGTTGCCGGCGAACAACGACTGCCGGGTGTGGTCACGGCAGTCGCGGTGAGTGTGTCGCCGACACGTTGCCGATGCGGCAGCGCTGCTGTTTTCCAGTGCAGTGGATTGCCAGGGCGAAGACCGGGAAGCGCACTGCACCCGATCATGCACGGAGAGGGCGCTGCGCTGCGGCAGTCAGCGCCGGCGCCGTTCCAGCCACCACAGGGCGGTGGCCAGCGTGAGCCAGGCCAGCAGCCAGGGCCAGCGGGCACCGGGTAGCGACGTGGGCGTGCCGATGCCTGCGCGCGCGTCGATGGCGGCCATCGCAACGGTGGCGTCGCGGGTTTGCTGGGTGTGCAGCGCGCGGGCGTCGCCGGGCGCGCGCACATAGAGCCAGCGCGGTTGGGTGCCGGTCTGCAGGCGATGCCAGCCTGCGCTGGTCGGCCAGTAGCCGGCGCAGGCCCGGGCGCCGCTGGCGGCATCGATCAGCAGCGCCTGGGAGCGACCGGTGGGGTCGGTGACATGCGCGTCTGCGGCAACGTCGCACAGCGCCATGCGCTGGTGCGACCAGCCTGTCTGTACCGCCGCGGGCGCCGTGCCGCCGGCGCGGGCAACCGCACCGAACAGCTGCGCCCATAGCGCGGCATGCAGGTCGCTGCGGCCGGCCNCCAGCCTGTCTGTACCGCCGCGGGCGCCGTGCCGCCGGCGCGGGCAACCGCACCGAACAGCTGCGCCCATAGCGCGGCATGCAGGTCGCTGCGGCCGGCCAGCACCAGGGCGAAGCTGTCTTCGACCAGGCCGATGCCGATGCGGCCGCGACCTTGCTGGCGCCACCAGCCCAACGCGCTGCCGTCGCCTGCGCGTGCGGCGATCACCGCGTCGGCGTCCTGTGCTTGCAGGTTGCGGCGTTGCAGCGGCGGCAGGGGCGTGGCGTCGGCCGGCGCTGCGGCCGGATCGATGGCGCCGGGCGCTGCCAGCCCCAGCGGGGCGGCGACCGCGGCGCTGCTGCTGCCGCCTGTCACCGCCAGGCCCAGTGCGCCGAGCGCGGCGCGGGTGGCCGCATCCACGGGGCCGTCGGTGCGCACCAGCACGCCCAGGCCGCGGCCGATGGCGGCGCGCAGGCCCTGGCGCTGCGCGTTGCCCAGGGCCAGCAGGCGGCGCTGGTCGATGACCAGCAGGTCCAGCGTGTCCAGGCTGGCGGCATCCAGCGCGGCTGACTCGCCCAGCTGCATGCCGGGGCCGACCGCGATCTGGCTGCGCACCTGCATGCCGGCATCGCTGGCCCAGCGGCGCAGGTATTTCAGGTCCGGCTGCGGGGCGCCGGCCAGCAGCAGTACGCGCGCGGACGGCACCGCGGCGATCAGCACCGGCACCTGCACGCGGCCGCGTGCGGCGCCTGCGGCATCGCGCAGGCGCAGCGCGAACAGCACCTGCCCGGGTGCGCGCGCCAGGCCACCCAGCTGCACCTGGCCGCGCGCATCGGCGGCAGCGGTGTCGACCACCTGCCCGGCGGGATCCAGCAGCTCCACCCGCGCGCCCGGCAGGCCCTGCACGCGCGCGCTGATCGCGATGGGTTCGCCGGGCGCGACCGGGGGCGGCGTGGAGACGGCGACCAGGCCCGCCGGCGCCGGGGCCAGCGCCAGCCGCACCGGGATGCGCAGGGTGGCGCGGTCGCGTGCGGGCAGGCCGCTGCCATGCACGACCAGCGCGGTGGTGCCGGGCGCACGCCGCAACGCGGTGGCCAGGTCCGGCATGCGTGTCACGCCCGGCAAGGCGGGCGCCTCGGGCAGCGCGACCCACGCCGCGGCATCGGGGCGAACCCGATCTGCCTGGGTGCCGGCGGTGGCGACATGCAGCTCGCTCGCACTGCCGGCGCGTGGCGGCGGCAGCAGCACCGGGTAAAGCAGGCCGGCCAGCAGCGGCTGGGCGGCGAGCAACAGCCACAGCCGCAAGCGCGCATGGGGCTGCTGCGCGTGCGTGCGCAGCAGCCGCCACCCGCTCAGCAGCACCAGCAGCACCAGCAGCAGCAAGGCACTGCCGACCAGCCAGGGCAGCGCAAGCGTCATGGCTGCGGCTCCTGGCGGCGTGCATCCGCACAGCGCCGGCCACCCCAACGCGGCGGCGCGGCGTGCCCGCCCGGCCGCCGCAAGCTCCCCATCGCCAGCGGCAACCGCAGGGCCTTGCCGGCGTGCAAACGTGGAAAGAGGTTCATGGCCTGGCTCCAGGTACGCCACATCCAGGGCGCGCTGGAGGTGGCGCGACGGTGCGCCAGGCAACGGCGACGGTCGTCTGCCGGGGCAGGGACAGCATCATGGTGGCGGCTCCCGGCGCAGGGCATCCAGATAGCGCTGGCCGCGCGCGTCCGGCGTGGCGCGTCGGTGCGGCGGCGCCGGCGGGGCAACGAGCGTGCGCCAGACCTGGGCGCGCAGCCGGGCGCGGCAGCCGGTGCAATCGGGTTCGGCGCGCAGGGTTTCCACCGCGGCGGCCAGGCTGAGCGGATCGGGCAGGCGGTCCTGCCGGGTCTGCAGCCACTGCGCGTAGCTGGCCAGGGTGGCGTCCGGCACCGGCGCCTGTTCGCCCAGCGCGTCCCATAGCTGCAGCGCGGACGGATCCGGATCCGGGCGGGTGTCCAGGCCGGCGGCACGGTCGCCCAGGCCGGCGCGGTCGCCGCTCAGGCGGCGGCCGGGGTCGATCGGCGGCAACTGCGTGCCGACCCGCGCCAGGTAGATGCGTTCGGCCTGCTGCACCTGCTTGATGAAGCCCAGCGCCTGGTTGGCAAACGGCAGGGCACGCTCGGGGTGGCCCTGGCGCAGCTCGCCCTCGGACTGCCACATCTGGTCCAGCGCGGCGCGCAGCAGCGCGCGGGTCTGCGGGTCGAGCAGGGTGGCGGCTTCGGCATGGTCGTGGGTGTGCCCGAACTCGGACAGCACATCCTGCGCCTGGCCGAAGCCGCGGCGTTCCGGCCCGCCGTCGCCGTGCGCATGGTCGTGGTCGTCCAGTGCGGCGGCGCCGGCCTCGGATGCGGCAGGGTGGTCGTGCGCGTCATGCCCGTGTTCGTCCCGGGCGGGCGCGGGCGCCGCCGCAGGGGCGGCCGGTGCATCCGCGGTGGGCATGTCGGCGGTGGGCAGAGCATCGGCCGGGGCGTCGCTGGTGGGCGGGGCGTCGGCGGTCGGCGGGCCCTTGGGCGCGCCTTCGCTCTCTTCGCCCAGGAACTGGCCGTAGCGCAGCCGCAGCAGGCGCTGGTCCACGCCGATGGCGTCGGAGCGCTTGAGGTAGCTGGCATCGTCCAGGCGCGGTTTTTCCTTCAGCAGCGCCTCGGCATCGATGATGATCTGGCGCTGGCTGCGGAAGTAGGCCGGCAAGGTCTGCTTGACGCTGGCCTCCAGGCCGGCGGCCATGGCCTGCTCCGGCGGTGGCCAGCGCAGGATCACGCTGGCGCTGCGGCCTTCCTGCGGGCCGGGCTGGCGGGTGTCGTGGACGATGAGCTGGGCGATCAGGTCGTCGCCGGCCGCCATGCCCAGCGCCTGCGGCTGCAGCGTGGTGGCAAAGCCGCGCTGCCGGGCCGGGCCGCTGCCGCCGAGCGTGCGGCGCTGGGTGGTGAAGGTGATGGTCTCGCCGCTGCCCTGGGCCAGGGTCAGGCGCAGCTCGGCGCTGGCGGCCACCGCGTAGTCGTCGCTGGCCTCGAAGCGCAGCGTCCAGCCGCCATTGGAGGGCGTCCACAGCACCAGGCTCTGTTCGGGCGCCAGCACGCGCACCTGCGGCGGGCGGTCCGGCAGCACGTCGAGGCGGTGCAGCCGGCGGTCGGCCGGCGCGCCGTCGATGAGGATGCGGTACAGGCTGGCGCGCTCGGCGATCCACTGGCCCTGCCAGCGATCGGTGCCGTCCTGCCGGGCCAGCGCGACGCTGCGGCCGTCGGTCAGCCGCAGCGCCACGCTGCGCGGCGCCGGGTTGACCTGCAGCTGCCACTGCAGCCGGGTGCCGGCCGGCACGCGCGCATCCAGGCCGGGCAGGCGGGTGGGCGGCAGGCCGGTGTAGGCGGGCGGGGTGCTGTGCAGCCGGGCCTGACCCAGCGTGGGGGCGCCGGGGCCGGCACCGGCTGCTGCGGTGCCCCGGTCGTTGCCTGCGGTGGGCCGGTGGGCGGAGTGCGGCCACAGCAGCACGGCGGCGCAGGCGAGCAGGCCGGGCAGGCTCCATGGCCTGCCGCGTCGCCAGGGCCAGGCCGGGCGCAGGTCGCGCGGCGTGCTGCGCAGGCGCTGTTCCAGGCGCTGGCGTTGCAGGGCCTGCAATGGGCCCAGCTGCGCGGGCGGGACGAACAGCAGGTCGCTGCTGTCTTCCAGATCCGCATCGCGGTCCAGCCGGCGGATCAGCCAGGCCTGGTCGAGCCGGCGGGCCGCCAGCACTGCCACGCCGAGCAGCACCAGCAGGCCCAGCAGGCCCAGCAACATCGGCAACAGCGCCGGCTGCGCACCGGCGCGCCAGGCCAGCAGCGCCGGCAGCACCGCCAGCGGCAGCCCGCACAGCAGCACGCCTGCGGCCTGCCGTCGTCGCGCGGCCTGCCATGCCTGGTGCAGGGCAGGCGTGCTCATGCCGCGCTGCCCCGGCGTGGCGCGGTGGCCAGCCAGCGTTCGACCGCAAACAGCAGCAGCACCAGGCCGATCAGCCACGGCGCCAGCGGCCGGGGGGCATTGGCCAGGCGGATGGCGGGGCCGCGTTGCGGCTGCTGGGTCTGCGCCAGCGCGCGCTGTGGTGCGGGTACCGACTGCAGGGCGTCGTGCAGGCGGGCGGGGAAATCGGCCTCCAGCAGCGCCGGCAGCTGCTGCGGCTGCAGTGGCGCGGCCCAGCGCAGCAGGCGGCCGCGACCCACGGCGGTGGCGTCGATCAGCGGGGCGCCGTGTGCATCCTGCAGCAGCGGTTGCAGCGGGCCGGCGAGTGCGGGCGGGGCCGGCGTCTGCGCCGCGAGCAGCAGTTGCCCGCCGGCGGCGACCCAGGCGATGACCGGTGCCGGCGGTGGGCGTTGCGACAGCCAGGCCACCACCGTGCCGGCCGGCCAGCGTGCCGGCGCGGCGTCCGCGGGCGTGCCCACCGGCAGTGCGCCGGGCAGTGCCCAGGCGGCATGGACGGCGCGCAGATAACGCAGCGCCGGGTCGGCGGGGGCGTCGGCGATGGCCTGCAACCGCAACGGCGCAACGGCCGCCACGGCGGCCGCCGGCGACCGGCCGGGCAACACCTGCCACTGCACGTTGCGCGACAGCTGCAGGCGTTGCGCATCCAGCGGCCCCCACTGGCTGGGCACGATCACGCTGAGCGCAGTGTCCGGCGGCAGGCTGGCATCGAGTTCGCGCAGCAGGCTGCCGACCGGCGGCGCGGTGCCGGCAGCTGGGCGCGCCGCATCGGTATCCACCGGCGGGAAGCCCGGCGCCAGCCAGACCCACTGCGCGTTGGCCGCGTGGGTGAGGGCCCGGGCGGCGGCCAGATCCACGCCGGGGCTGACCGCGATGCGCGGGCGCGCCTGCCGGTGCTCGCGCAACGCCGGCTCGGCCAGCAGCAGCGCCATGGCGGCAAGCAACAGCAGGCGCACCAGCAGCAGCGGCCATTCGTCGAAACGCACGCGGTGCCGGGGGCGCGGCAGCGCGCGCAGCCAGCGCAGTGCGGCAAAGTCGGTGGGGCGGTGTTCGCTGCGTCGGGCCAGATGGATCAGCAACGGCAGCAGCAACGCGGCCAACGCGGCCAGGCCGGCGGGGAACAGCAGGAGCAGGTTCACTGCTGGGCCCCCTCTGCTGCGGCGGTCGCGCCGGTGCGCCGGCTCATCGCCGCGCACCGTGCGCAAACAGCGCGCGCAATGCCGCATCCGGTGGCGCATCCAGATAATGCACCGCGTGCGCGATGCCGGCGGCCTGACAGCGCGCCTGCAGCGCGCGCTGGGCCGCGCCGAAGCGTTGCAGATACGCCGCGCGCATCGCGGCGCCATCGCCAAGCAGTTCTTCGCCGGTTTCCGGGTCGCGGAAGCGATGCCCGCCGTCGAAAGGGAAATCGCGTTCGTCGCAGCTCAGCACCTGCAGCTGCATCACCTCGCGGCGTGCGGCGGCGAGTTTTTCCAGGGCGCCGAGCAGTTCTTCGTCGAAGCCGTCGCCAATCGACAGCACCAGGGTATGTGCGGCAATGCGTTCCCATAGCGGACGCACTGCGTCCATGCCCGGCCAGCGTCCGCCGGCGCGCAGCCCGTGCAGGGCCAGCCACAGCCGGTCGCGCTGGCGCGGCCCGCCAGCGGCCGGCACGGCCACCAGGCCACCGCCATGCACGGCGAACAGGCCGACCTGGTCGCCTTGCTGCAGCGCGACCTCGGCAGCGCACGCGGCCAGGGTCGCCATCGCCTGCAGGCGCGTGACCTGCGGGCGCGCCTGGTCGGCCTGGCCGGCGGAGGCGGTGGCATCGAGCAGCAGCCACAAGGTGAGCGGGCTTTCGCGCTCTGCTTCGCGCACGAAGAAGCGGTCCGAGCGGGCGTAGAGCTTCCAGTCGATCTGGCGCAGCGCATCGCCGGGTTCGTAAGCGCGGTATTGCGAGAATTCCAGCCCGGCGCCGCGGCTGCGGCTGGCGTGCTGGCCGATGCCCTGCGCGCCCTGCGCCTGCCGCGCGCGCAGCTGCAGGCCGCGCAGGCGGCTGCGCACTTCGGCAGGAAGCAGTGCCGGCACGTCCTCGCTCACGTTGCCGCGCGCCTCACGCCGGGAACGGCACGGCACGCAGCAGCGCGGCGACCACATCGTCGGCGCTGCGTTGTTCGGCCTCGGCCGCGAACGACAGCAACAGGCGATGGCGCATCACCGGCGCGGCGAGCGCGGTGACGTCCTCGCGGGTGGCGGCAAGGCGGCCGTGCAACAACGCACGCGCCTTGGCCGCCAGCACCAGCGATTGCCCGGCGCGCGGGCCGGCGCCCCACTTGATCCACTGGCGCACCTCCTCGCTGGCCTGCGGGCCGGGGCGGCTGGCGCGCACCAGGCGATTGATCCAGGTCAGCAGGTCCGCGCCCACATGCACGTGCCGCACCTGCTGCTGCAGCGCCAGCACGCTGGCGGCGTCCATCACCCTGGGCACCTGCGCAGTGGTGGTGCCGGTGGTCTGGGTGAGGATGTCGCGCTCTTCCTGCTCGCTGGGGTAATCCACCCGCACATGCAGCAGGAAGCGGTCCAGCTGTGCTTCCGGCAGCGGATAGGTGCCGGCCTGTTCGATCGGGTTCTGCGTGGCCAGCACGAAGAACGGCGCCGGCAACGCATGGGTGGTGCCGGCATAACTCACCGTGCGCTCGCTCATCGCCTCCAGCAGCGCGGCCTGGGTCTTGGGCGGGGTGCGATTGAGCTCGTCGGCCAGCAGCAGGTTGGTGAAGATCGGGCCCTGCTGGAACCGGAACTGCCGATGCCCGGTGCCATGCTCCTCTTCCAGCAGCTCGGTGCCGAGGATGTCGCTGGGCATCAGGTCGGGGGTGAACTGCACGCGGCGGAACTGCAGCTCCAGCGCCTGCCCCAGCGAGCGCACCAGCAGCGTCTTGCCCAGGCCGGGCGCGCCTTCCAGCAGGCAGTGGCCGCCGGCCAGCAGGCCGATCAGCAATTGCTCCACCACCGCGTCCTGGCCCACCACCGCCTGGGCCAGGGCCGCACGCAGCGCGCCGAGTTGGGAGAGCTGCCGGGTGAGGATGTCGTCGCTGGGGGAAGTCATGGGGGATATCTCGTTGTCTGGCTGCTGGCGTAGGAGCGCGCTTGCGCGCGATGAGGCGTTACCGGTAAAGCCTCATCGCGCGCCAGCGCGCTCCTACGAGGGCGTGGAGTTTGCGCAAGCGACGGCCGACGGCTGGCGGTGATGTCATGCTGCAAAAATTCTCCGCGATGCCTGTAGGAGCGCGCTTGCGCGCGATGAGGCGTTACCGGTAAAGCCTCATCGCGCGCCAGCGCGCTCCTACGCGATGGTTTCAGTTGGTCAGTGCATACATCACGATGTTGACGCCGAAGCGGGTGTTGTCTTCGGCCAGGAACCGTTTGTTGCGCCAGTCGTAATCCCATTCGCAGCCGTAATCCTTGTTGCTGTACAACACGCCGAGCCGGCCATCGATGCTGATGCCCCTGAGATAATCGTGCACCAGATCGTCGCCCCAGCCATTGAGCTCGAAACTGGTGGCGGGCGGGCCGTCGGGGAACTTGAAGAACGCGCTATACAAACGGTGGCTTTTGGGCAGCTTCTGCAATGCGCTCTTGCCGAAGATGGAGGTCATCTGCGCCTCGAACGAGGTCGCGAACAGGCCGTCGATATCGTGATTGCAATCGTCCACGAACACGAAGCCGCCGTTGCGCACATAGCGCTCGAAGTTGCGCCGCTCGGCCGGATTGAACTCCACCAGCTTGTGCCCGGACAGATAGCAGAACGGCGCCTGCAGCATGCGCGGATCGGCCAGGTCCAGCACGTGCTCCTGCGGGTCCACGCGCAGCTGGGTGTAGTCGATCAGCGAGGTGATCAGGTTGGACGGCATGCGCGCATCCACATCCCAGTCGCCCGAGTCATACCGCAGCCGGGTAAACCAGAAATCGTAGTTGCCCGCCGCGCGCACGCGCAACGGCAGCGCCAGAGTGGCGACGCTACCGAGCAGCAGGCCGAGCACGTGGCGCCGCGAGAGGGGAGCCGCAAGCGCGAGCGCCTGCAAGGTATCGGTCTGCAAAGAGCGGCTTCTGCTTTCCGATTCCCGAATCCCCACGCCCGATTCCCGGCTCCGACTCACACCGCATCCGACAACGAGGTAAACGTGAAATCGCGCAACCGCATCGGCGGAATCATCATCACGTAGCTGGATTCATCGCCGGCCACGCGCACCGGCCGGCCCAGCTCGTCGATGTTGTTGAGCATGATGATCGGCGATTCGTTGAAGCGGAAATTCTTCACCGGGTACTTGATCTGCCCGTTCTCGATGTAGAAGGTGCCGTCGCGGGTCAGCCCGGTCAGCAGCACGGTCTGCGGATCGACCATGCGGATGTACCAGGTGCGCGTGACCAGGATGCCCTTCTCGGTGCCGCGCACCAGCTCGGCGATGTTCTTCTCGCCGCCGGCCATCAGCAGGTTGCCCGGCTCGCCGACCGCGCGCTTGCCGTTCTTCTGCGCCCAGAACCGCGAATACTGCAGGTTGGCGATCTTGCCGTTTTCCACGATGGCCATCTTCTCGCGCGGCAGGCCTTCCTCGTCCCACGGCAGCACGGCGGCACGCGCATCCCACGGGTCGGCGGTGATGTTCACGCGCGGGTCGTAGACCTGTTCGCCCAGCTTGTTGCCGCCGCCCTTCCTGGACAGGAAGCTGCGGCCTTCGTCGGCCATGCGCGCATCGAAGTAGCGCATCATGAAAGAAATCAGGCCTGCCGCCGCTGCGGGCTCAAGGATCACCGTGTACTTGCCCGGTTCCAGCGCCTTGGCTTCGGACGAATCGCTGGCCTTGCGCATGGCGATGCGGATGTCCTGCTCGGCCTTGAAGTCGGCGGCATCCTTGAGGTTGCGCCCCACCCAGCCCGAGCCGCGGCCGTCTTCGGTGCGCACGGTGCAGGTGTAGTCGAACCGCGCGCCACGCTGGTAGCCGAAGTTGCCCTTGCTGTTGGCGAATGCGGTGAAGCTCTGGCCATCTTCCAGGAAGCCGGCCGCGATCAGGCCCTTGCCCTTGCACGGGGCGATCGAATCGGCCGCCACCTGCGCGCGAAATGCCGGGTCGATGGCAGCGGTGGAGTCGCTGAAGGTGGGGCTGGGTCTATAGGTCTGCTTGTCCACCGCCGGCATGAATTCCGGGTTTTCCGGCGCCAGCCGTGCCAGGTCTTCGGCACGCCGCACCACGCGCTCCAGCGCGGCGTCGTCGAACTCGTTGATGGTGGCGATGCCCACGCGCTTGCCGAACGCCACCTGCACCTGCAGGTCGGTGTTGTCGACGATGCCGCTGGTGGACACGTTGTTCAGTGCGAAACGGATGTTGCCGTCGATCGCGCCGCTGAGCGTGGCGGTGCACTCGTCGGCCTTGGACAGCTTGATGACCTTGTCCAGGATGGCCTTGGCCTGCGCTTCGGTAAGGATGCTCATGTGGGTTTCTCCTGTCAGCCGAGCGAGCGGGCGGTGTTGATGACGTTGATGCCGTCGAAACGGGCGGTGGACGAGCCATGCGAGACCGCCGAGGACTGGCTCGGCTGGCCCTTGCCGTCGAAGAACGAGCCGCCCAGACGGTAGTCGCGTTGATCGGCCACGGCGCTGCAAGCATTCCAGAATTCCGGCGTGCGGATCTGGTAGGCCACGTCCTCGAGCATGCGGGTGATGGCACCGTTCTTGATCTCGTAGAACAGCTGGCCGCCGAACTGCGCGTTGTAGCGCTGCTGGTCAATGGAGAACGAGCCGTCGCCGATGATGTAGATGCCGTTTTCCACGTCCTTGATCAACTCGCTCACGCTCAGCGGTGTCTTGCCGGCGGCCAGCGACACATTGGCCATGCGCTGGAACTGCACGCTGGACCACGAGTCGGCATAGCAGCAGCCATCGGAGGCGGTCTTGCCGAGGATATGCGCCTGGTCGCGGATCGCTTGATAGTCCACCAGCTTGCCGTCGCGGATCAGGTCCCACTGCTTGGTCTTGACGCCTTCATCGTCGTAGCCCACCGCGCCCAGGCTGCCGGGCTGGAGCTTGTCGGCCAGGATGTGCACCTTGTCGCTGCCGTACTGGAAACCGGCCTTGAGCTTGTCCAGCGTGGCGAAGCTGGTGCCGGCGAAGTTGGCCTCGTAGCCGAGCACGCGGTCCAGCTCCAGCGGATGGCCGACCGACTCGTGGATGGTCAGCCAGGTGTGCGAGGGGTCCAGCACCAGGTCGTACTTGCCCGGCTTGACCGAGGGCGCCTTGAGCTTTTCCTGCGCCTGTTTGGCCGCGGCAATCGCGTCTTCCTTCATGTCGTAGGACAGGCCGTAATTGACCACGCCGTTGGGCGAGACGAACTTGCCCGAGGCGGCGCCATCCAGATACTCGTAGCCCAGCCCCATCGGCGCGGACAGACCGTCGCGGGTGCGGAACTTGCCGCTGGCCTTGTCGATGGCGGTCACGCTCAGCGGCGCCCAGATGCGGTGCACGTCCTGGTCGATGTACGAGCCGTCGGTGCTGGCAAAGTACTTTTGTTCGTTGACCACGAACAGCATCGAGTTGACGAAGCTGGCACCGGCCGCGGTGGCGGCAGCGTTGACGCCCAGCAGCAGGTCCACCTTGTCCTTGATCGGCACTTCCATCGCGTTCTTGCTGATCGGCGTCTTCCAGCTGACCTCGCCCACGCCCGGTGTGGGCGCCAGTTGCACCGGCGTGCCCTGCACCTTGGCATTGGCCTTGGCGATCGCGGCAGCCTGCGCCGCGGCCTTGGCCACGCCCTGTTCGGTGAGCACATTCGTGGCGGCAAAGCCCCAGGCGCCGGCCACCAGGACACGCACGCCGGCACCGATGGACTCGGTGTTGACCACGTTCTGCACCTTGTCCTCGCGGGTGATGACGAACTGGCGCAGATAGCGGCCGATACGCACATCGCAATAGCTCGCACCGGCCTGGCGCGCAGCGTTGAGGCCGGCATCGGCCAGGCGCTTCTTGCGGCCCACATCCAGTTGCGTCACCAACTGCTCGGCGGCGATCGCCTTGCCGAAGTAGGCCGGCACCACCAGCCCGCCCATGGTCAGCCCGGTCAGGGCCAGGAAATCACGTCGCTGCACGGCAACTCCCCAATGATCCCGCGCGGCGCGCAGGTAGTGTGGTGACGCACAGATCGCTATCTGCACGGTATCGCCGATTCTTGCCGGGCGATGAACGCTGCGTCAAATGACTTTCGGCAGGGGTATGCGCAAAACGCTGTGCCCGCGTGAATCGAGTGACGCAACCTGCCTGCACGCGTGGCGAGCGCGGCTGGCGGCGTGTGGTGCTTCCTCATCGCGATGCCCTCGGTGCGATCGATACCACGCGTGCCTTTCTCGCTGGCGATCGTGGCATCCACGCGCGTGTGCCATCGCGCGCAGTCGCTGTTTCACATGGCCCACGGCGGCTGAAAACGAAACGATGGTCTGCGGGGTTGCTGCAGGGCCCTTGCCCGCCCACCATCGCAGGACACGCCGTGAATCCGTCCATGGAGGCTCTTACGCGGCATCCATGCCGCGTAAGGTCCCGCGACGGTGGGCGGGCAAGGACCAGGCGAGATGATCGGTACGCATAGTGAGAGCAAAGCATGACGTGCGTTGTTGAATAACGCCGCGGATCATCTTCGCAACGCGAGGCGATCAACCTGAGGCTTCAAAAAAAGCAACCGAATCACTCTCTGGTGCGGTGTCCTTGCCGATTGCGGGACCGTGTGGCGGCATGGATGCCGCCACCGAGCCTACATGGATGTACTTGCGGCGTGTCCCGCGAGCGGCGAGGGCACCGCGNTTGCGGGACCGTGTGGCGGCATGGATGCCGCCACCGAGCCTACATGGATGTACTTGCGGCGTGTCCCGCGAGCGGCGAGGGCACCGCGCACTCGACTAACCAAGCTTTTGATCGCACCCAACAACGCTAAGAATCGACATCATTATTAGCCGCTCTCAGCCCAACGCACGCGCGGTATTGATCACGTTGATGCCATCGAAGCGTGCCGTGGACGATCCATGCGACACCGCCGACACCTGGCCGGGTTGGCCCTTGCCATCGAAGAACGAGCCGCCCAAACGGAAATCGCGTTGGTCGCAGACCGCACTGCAGGCATTCCAGAATTCCGGCGTGCGGATCTGGTAGGCGCCGTCTTCCACCAGGCGCGTGACCTGGCCGTTTTCGATCTCGTAGAACAACTGCCCGCCGAACTGCGCGTTGTAGCGCTGCTGATCGATCGAGTACGACCCGCGCCCGTGGATGTACAACCCACGCTCGACGTTCTTGATCACCTCGGCAACCGCCAGCGGCGTCTTGCCTGCCGCCAGCGACACATTGGGCATGCGCTGGAACTGTACGCTGGACCAGGAGTCGGCATAGCTGCAGCCATCGGAGGCGGTCTTGCCGAGCAGGTGCGCCTGGTCGCGCGTGCATTGGTAATCGACCAGGATGCCGTCCTTCACCAGCTCCCACTGCTTGCTCTTGACACCCTCATCGTCGTAGCCCACCGCGCCCAGGCTGCCGGGCTGGGTGCGGTCAGCGAGAAAGGTCACCGCATCGCTGCCCCAGCGATAGCCGGCATCGCGCTTGTCCAGCGTGGCGAAACTGGTACCGGCGTAGTTGGCCTCGTAGCCGAGCACACGATCGAGCTCGAGCGGGTGGCCGACCGACTCGTGGATGGTGAGGAACAGATTGCTCGGGTCGATCACCAGATCGTACTTGCCGGCCTTCACCGACGGCGCGGTGAGCTTGGCGCGTGCCTGCTTTGCGGCGGCAATGGCATCTTCGCGCGCATCGTAGCTGCGGCCGTAGCCGATGAGTCCGCCAGGCAGCTGGTGCTTCTGGCTGGCATCGCCATCCAGGTATTCGTAGCCCATGCCCATCGGCGCCGACAGCCCGTCGCGGGTGCGGAATTTGCCGCTGGCCTTGTCCACCGCGGTGACGGTGAACGGCAACCACAGCCGGTGCACATCCTGATCGATATAGGAGCCGTCGCTGCTGGCGAAATATTTTTGCTCGTTGATCGCAAACATGCGCGAGGCCACGAAGGTCGCACCGGCATTCAAGGCCGCGGCGTTGACGTCCATCAGCAGCGCCACCTTGTCGCCCAGCGGCACTTCCATCGCGTTCTTCTTGATCGGCGTGCGCCATTGCACCTGCCCGGCAGGCGTCACCGGCGCCAGCTGCACCGGCGCACCGCCCAGCCGCGCGTTGGCCTTGGCGATCGCCACCGCCTGGCGCGTGGCGGTGGCCACGCCATCGCTGGTCAACGTATTGGTGGCCGCAAAGCCCCACGCGCCATCGGCCAGCACGCGCACGCCAACGCCACTGGATTCGGCATTGACCACGTTCTCCACCTGCGCCTCGCGGGTGATCACGAACTGGCGCAGATAACGGCCCACGCGCACATCGCAATAACTGGCACCGGCCGCCTTGGCCGTGCTCAGCGCGGTATCGGACAGGCGACGGCTGCGCACGGCATCGTTGGGTGTGAGCAACTGCTCGGCCGCGATCAGGCGCGTATTGGGCAGCAGCAAGCCGGCAGCACCGATGCCCGACAGGGTGAGGAAGGTACGACGGTCCACGGCGGTTCTCCGTTGAAGGCCAGCGGCACGACTCCCCGCCGCGCCAGCCCCCGAGACTGGCCGGTGTGGGCGTTGGCGGTCAAGGGGGCAGCGCCGGCGGGCCGGCGTCCGTGTCCAGATCACATGGTGCGTGGCGATACGATGCGGACACCGGGCGGCTGTCGAAAGGCGCGCCGACATGCGGGCAGCGGCAGCGCCCGTATCGATCCAGATCCCGATGTGCCGTTTGCACACTTCAGCGTTGCGGCACATCGAAACGTCAAGCGCCGTAGCAGAACCGAGCACGACCACTGGCGATGGCAGGCTGTAGGCGCTGAGTGCATCAGCGTGCTGCCGTGTGCCGCAATCGCCGGTCCAGCAGATAGCCGAGCGCGCCGCCGACGGCGATGGGCAGCAGTGCATGGATCGGGATGAAGATCAGCGCCAGCGCAGACTGCGCGTCAGCATGCAGATCCAGCGTGGCGTGCGCCCAGGCCAGCGTACCGAAGCCCAACGCACAGGGGACAAGTAGCGAGATCGGACGCCGGTACAGGAAGCTGATGCCGAGCAGCGTGCCCCATGCAATCGTATTGAACGCGCCCAGGAGCAACCAGCCGCCGATAGCCGTGTCGGTGTATTGCGCAAGCCATTCCACCCCGTGCGGCAGGCGCGCCGCATAGGGCAGCAGCACGCCAACCAGCACAATCATGAAACGGCAACTCCGCATGGTCGTTCGCACGCCATCGCTGCTGGTAGGAACGAGGGTGTTGGCTCTCGTCATCGCATCCGCGTGGTGAGACCAGTCACTTTCTGAAGTCGGTCGGACGTTCCAGCTGGTAGATCGACTCCCCCAGATCCTCCAGCTGCCTGGCGACGATTGCCTGTGCATCGTAGAGGCCACGGTTGCAGAAGTACGCTCCAACTTCCCCGGCGAAGAAATCGAGCAGGAACTCGGCATCGAAGCGCCCGATCTGCTGCTTCAACTCTTCGCTGAAATACAGCTGGATCTTGCGGGTGATCGCCGCCCGTTCGCCGTCGGTGAATTTGATGTCGGTCATGGGTGTTCTGGTCTGCTCAACGACGGTATCGGGATAATTGACGTTACGACACCGATAGTTCGGGCTGCTCTGGCGAACGAACCCGACCGCATGCCGGGCCGGCATTTTTTGAGATTGCGGGTCAGCTGGCAACCGGCCAACGACAAAGCCTGCCTGCCCGCTTGCCTTCAATCCGCTGCTGCTCCACAGACGCCTGGAGCCGCGCCGTGATGCGGCGCGGCTCCAGGTTGCTTACCTGGTTTGACTTTGCGCGCGCTTGAAATACGCCGTGCGCATCATCGGGTTGCCGTCCTTGAAGTACGCTTCGATCTCGGTCATGACCTTGCCGTCGGCGCTGACCGTATAGGTGCGTGTGGATGCCGGCACGCCCTGGTACATCAACTGCATGACCAGCACGCCCGGCTCGGGCATTTTGACGGCGGCACGATCGACCAGGTAGGTGCCGGATGCCTTGCCCGGCGTGCCGTCCAGCGACAGCGTGGATTGCGCCTGCAAGGTGTTGTTGTCGTGTTCGATGATCTCGGCGCTGGTTGCCCATTTGTTGCCGGGGACCTGCTTGAACTCCAGGACGACACGTTTGGGGCGTGCAGCAGGTGGCATCGGCAGGCTGCTGGTGTCCAGCAGCCAGGTTCCGACCAGTGGCGAGGTTGCGGTTGATGCGGAGAAGGCGGGTGTGGCTTGCAACATGACGGCAGCCACCAGTGCAACACATGCGGTCTTCATGTGAACTCCCTGATCGATACATGGTCCTTGCGGGCCGTCATGCGACGGCTGGCAAGGCACGGTGAGTAGATCAACGTCCCGTAGACCGTCCCACTCCGGTCCGAGCGCGGTATACCTCGCTGCCCAGCGCGGAGTCAATTGCGCGCAGGAGACGACGGTTGGTGCGGTCCTCGTCGATCGCCGCGCCGTCGCGTGCTGCGCAGTCGGTTATTGCCGCAAATAAAGACACCCGCACTGGGCGGGTGTCGTGGGTGAATCAGCGCTGCGTGTGGCTTGCGCCGCCAATCAGCCTTGCGCCTTGTCGAACTCCACGTGATACCGCGTGGCCTCGTTGACTTCGTTCTTCGAGCCCAAAAAAACCGGCACGCGCTGGTGCAGCTGCGTCGGCTGGAGGTCCAGGATGCGCTCGCGCCCGGTGGTGGCCGCGCCGCCGGCCTGTTCCACCAGCATGCTCATCGGGTTGGCTTCGTACATCAGGCGCAGCTTGCCCGGCTTGGACGCGTCCTTCTTGTCCCAGGGGTAGATGAAGATGCCGCCGCGGGTGAGGATGCGGTGCACGTCGGCGACCATGCTGGCGATCCAGCGCATGTTGAAGTCCTTGCCGCGGCTGCCGTCCTTGCCGGCCAGCAGATCGCTGACATAGGACTGCATGGCCGGTTCCCAGTGGCGCTGGTTGGACATGTTGATGGCGTATTCGGCGGTGTCGTCGGGCACGCGCATGTTGGCCTGGGTCAGCAGGAAGCTGCCTTCCTCGCGCTCCAGGGTGAAGGCGTGGGTGCCATGGCCCAGCGTGAGCACCAGCATCGTGCTGGGGCCGTAGATGCAGTAGCCGGCGGCAACCTGCTGGGTGCCCGGCTGCAGGAAGTGCTCGTCGCCGGGCTTTTCGGTGCCCTTGGGCGCGCGCAGCACCGAGAAGATGGTGCCCACCGAGACGTTGACGTCGATATTGGAGCTGCCGTCCAGCGGATCGAACAGCAGCAGGAAGTCGCCGCTGGGGTACTGGTCGGGCACCGGCTGGCTGTGATCCATTTCTTCCGACGCGCACGCGGCCAGGTGGCCGCCCCAGGCGTTGGCTTCGAGCAGGATGTCGTTGCTGAGCACGTCGAGCTTCTTCTGTGCCTCGCCCTGCACGTTGCCGGTGCCGGCATCGCCGAGCACGCCGCCCAGGGCGCCCTTGCTCACGGCGATGGAAATGCGCTTGCAGGCGCGCGAGACGATGGTGATCAGCTGGCGCAATTCCGGGTCGATACGGCCGGCGTGTTGCTCTTCGATCAGGAAGCGGGTCAGCGAGGGACGCGACATGGGGGCGGGCAGCCTGTGTAGGAAGTGGTCCGCCATTGTCGCCATTGCGCCGTTAGATTTCGATCACTTGCTGCGCGTTTTGCAGCGTGATTGATCGAACGTGCGCGAATGGGGATGGTGGTGGATTGGTGATGGTTGCGCTGCGCTTGCCCCCATCCGCCCTTCGGGCACCTTCCCCCGCAGGCGGGGGAAGGGAGCGTTGCCGGTGCGTGGGTGGTGGTGGATTGGCGATGGTTGCGCTGCGCTTGCCCCCATCCGCCCTTCGGGCACCTTCCCCCGCAGGCGGGAGAAGGGAGCGTTGCCGGTGCGTGGGTGGTGGTGGATTGGCGATGGTTGCGCTGCGCTTGCCTCGATCCACCCTTCGGGCACCTTCCCCCGCAGGCGGGGGAAGGTGGCGGCGAGGGCGAGGGCGGGGGAGGCAGTGGCGTCTGCCGGCACAAAAAAACCGGGAGGCTGGCGCGCTCCCGGTGTGCTGGCATTGGCCGGTGTGGCCGATTGCGATGCGGTTGCTTACATCCGGCTGACGGTCGCCACGGCCTGCGCCACATAGTCCAGGTTGCGCTGGCTCAGCGCGGCCACGCAGATGCGGCCGGTGCCGACGGCATAGATGGCGAACTCATCGCGCAGGCGGTCGACCTGGGTCCGGGTCAGGCCCGAGTACGAGAACATGCCGGCCTGGCGCTGGATGAACGCGAACTCCGGCGCGCCCAGCGTGGCGAGCTTGGCCACCAGGCCCGCGCGCAGGGCGTGGATGCGCTCGCGCATTTCGGTCAGTTCCTGCTCCCACAGATCGCGCAGCTCCGGGCTGGTCAGCACGCCGGCCACCAGGGCGGCGCCGTGCGTGGACGGGCTGGAGTAGATCGTGCGGATGATGCGCTTGACCTGCGACTGCACCGCCTTGGCCTCGGCCGCAGTGGCCGAGACCACCGACAATGCGCCGACGCGCTCGCCGTACAGCGAGAACGACTTGGAGTACGAGCTGGCGACCACGTAGCTGTCGATGCCTTCGGCGGCGAGCAGGCGCACCGCGTAGGCATCGGCCTCGATGCCCTTGTCGAAGCCCTGGTAGGCGATGTCGACGAACGGGAACAGGTTGCGTTCCTTCAACAGGCCGGCAACCTGCTTCCACTGCTCCTTGGTCAGGTCCGCGCCGGTCGGGTTATGGCAGCAGGCGTGCAGCAGCACCACCGTGCCTGGCTCCAGCCTGGCCAGGTCGGCGAGCATGCCGTCGAAGTTCAGGCCATGGCTGGCGGCATCGAAATAGGTGTAGTCCACGACCTCGAAGCCGGCCGCGCCGAACACCGCGCGATGGTTTTCCCAGCTCGGGTTGCTGATGGCGATGGTGGCCGTGGGCAGCAGCTTCTTGAGCAGGTCCGCGCCCACGCGCAATGCGCCGCTGCCGCCGACGGTCTGCGAGGTCGCCACGCGGCCGGAGGCCAGCAGCGCCGACTCGGCGCCGAACAGCAGCTCCTGGGTGGCCTTGTCGTAGGCGGCCAGGCCGTCGATGGGCAGATAGCCGCGCGGTTTGGCCTCTTGCGCGAGCTGCTGCTCGATCTTGTGCACGGCGCGCAACAGCGGGATGCGCCCGTTTTCGTCGTAATAGATGCCCACGCCCAGGTTGACCTTGTTGGGGCGGCTGTCGGCGTTGTAGGCCTCGGTCAGGCCCAGGATGGGGTCGCCTGGAACCTGTTCCACGTTTGCAAAGAAGGACACGGCATGACTCGCTGAAGGACGAAAGAGTGGGGTACTTCCGGATCGTTGACCGCTGCTGGGCCAAACCACTTCATCGTAGCAGGGCAAGGCGGGCGTAGCATGCTTCGTTCCGTACGCAACAATGCGCCCGCAGTACGGATGAGGGACACTATGCCCATGCCCAGACTCACCTTGTTGGCCGCCGCGTGCAGCCTGTTCGCCGGTGGCTTCGCGCCGCTGGCCCTGGCCGCCGATCCGGCGCCGCCCGCCTCCCCACCGACCCAGCGCTTGCCCACCGTGCAGGTGGATGCCGCACGCGTGCACGGGGTAGATGACTTCGACCTGCCGGCCTCCTTCACCGTGGTGGCAGCCGACGACGACAACCGCCGCGGCGCGCAGGTGTCCGAGCTGCTGGACGGCATCCCCGGGCTGGTGGCACGCGACCGCCAGAACTACGCGCAGGACACCCAGCTGTCGATCCGCGGCTTCGGTGCGCGCTCCACCTTCGGCGTGCGCGGCGTGCGCCTGCTGGTCGACGGCATCCCTGCAACCATGCCCGACGGCCAGGGCCAGCTCTCGCATTTCAACGTGCTGGGCGCGCAGCGGGTGGACGTGCTGCGCGGGCCGTTCTCGGCGCTGTACGGCAACTCCTCCGGCGGCGTGCTGCAGCTGTGGAGCGCCGACGGCGCCCCGAACGACCCGTGGCGGCTGCGCGCCACCTACGGCAGCAACGCCACCGTCAACGTGGGCGCGCAATTGCTCGGCCAGCAGGGCGCGGTGCACTACAACCTGGCTGCCAATCATTTCGAAACCGACGGCTTCCGCGCCCATAGCCGCGCCAGGCGCGAGTCGGTCAACGCCAAGCTCGGCTTCGATCTGGCCGAGGGCCGCCGGCTGGACCTGGTGCTCAACTACCTGGACGCACCCGACGCGCAGGACCCGCTCGGCCTGACCCGCGCGCAGTTCAACGCCGACCCGGCGCAGGCCACGTCGGTGGCCACCCAGTTCAACACCCGCAAATCGGTGCGCCAGGCGCAGGCCGGGGCGATCTTCACCCAACAGTTCGACCGCCAGACGCTGCGGCTGATGGCCTACGGCGGGCAGCGCAGCGTGGAGCAGTTCCTGGCGATCCCGGTGGCGGTGCAGCGCAATCCGCTGCACTCGGGCGGGGTGATCGATCTGGACAGCAATTACGAAGGTGCCGACGCGCGTTGGGCCTGGCAGGGGCAGGCCCTGGGCCGGCCCCTGCAGCTGACCGTGGGCGCGAACGTGGATCGCCAACGCCAGCACCGCACCGGTTACGAGAATTTCGTCGGCACCACGCTGGGCGTGCAGGGCGCGCTGCGCCGCAATCAGCGCGACCAGGTCGAGAACGTGGACCAGTTCGCGCAGCTGTGGTGGCAATGGAGCGATCGCTGGTCGACGTTGCTGGGCGTGCGCCACAGCGAAGTGCGCTTCGACTCCGACGACCGCTACATCGTCGGGCGCAATCCCGACGACAGCGGCCGGCGTGCGTATTCGGCGACCACGCCGGTGGCCGGCATCGTGTTCCGGGCTGCCGAGGATCTGCGTTTCTATGCCTCGGTCGGGCGCGGGTTCGAAACGCCCACCTTCAACGAGCTGGGCTATCGCAGCGATGGCGGCGCGGGCCTGGCGCTGGATCTGGGCGCGGCGACCAGCCGCAATTATGAGATCGGCAGCAAGTGGCGCGCGCAGAGCGGCGCAGCGGTGGAAGTGGCGCTGTTCCGCGCCGACACCGACGACGAACTGGCCGTGGCCAGCAACACCAACGGCCGCAGCACCTACCGCAACATCGGCGCCACCCGCCGCCAGGGCGCGGAGCTGAGCTGGAACCAGCCGGTGGGCACCACCCAGCAACTGCAGCTGGCCTACACCTTTGTCGATGCCAGCGTGCGCGAGGGCTACCTCACCTGCGCCAGCAGCGGCTGCGCCACGCCCACCGCGCCGGTGGCCAGCGGCGCGCGCCTGCCGGGCGTGCCGCGCCAGCAGTTGTTCGCGCGCTGGCAGTGGCAGCCGTTGCAATGGCAGTTCGCCGCCGAAACGGTGGCCTCCGACGCCACCGTGGTCAACGACCTGGCCAGCGAGCGTGCGCCCGGCTACGCGCTGGTCAACCTGGAAGCCTCCCGGCGCTGGACCACCACGCTGGGCGGGCTGCGCACCTTCGCCCGCATCGACAATGCGCTGGACCGGCACTACGTCGGCTCGGTCATCGTCAACGACGGCAACGGGCGCTATTACGAACCGGGCCCGGACCGCACCTACACGGTCGGCCTGCAATGGGACTTTGGCGGCTGAGCCACCCGCAGCCGACGCGCGCCCAACAACGGCCCGCCCCTCGTAGGAGCGCACCCGGGCGCGACGAAGCCATCCCGCCAAAACCCGCAGCTCCACCCCATCGCGCATCAC
>NZ_QREM01000007.1:219221-644205 GCF_003353015.1 Xanthomonas arboricola
CTCGTAGGAGCGCACCCGGGCGCGACAAAGCCATCCCGCCAAAACCCGCAGCTCCACCCCATCACGCACCACCCTCACCGCCGCCGCAACCCGCCCTCTCGTAGGAGCGCACCCGGGCGCGACGAAGCCGTCCCGATAACCCCACCCGCCCCCCATGACCGTCATCGACCACGCCCCCGCCGACTGGTTCCTTCTCTGAAGGCAACCACTACTGGCTCGACATCAACTGCACGCTCTCGGCCACCGGCTTCCCGCTCCTGCTGGCGTTGGACGCAACCGAGCAGGCCGACGTGCTGGCAGACGGGCATGCTGCCTGCGCACGGCTGGCTGCGCAGGAGCAATGGCGGCCGCACGCCTTCGCCGTGCGCGATGTCAGCGCCAGCCACGGCGCGCAGGCCAGCGCAGCGGTGCAGGCGTGGCGTGCGGCAGGTACCCGCACCGTGGGTGCATGCGCATGCATCGCGCCGGGCAAACCGGTCGCGTTGTTCATTGGGCATCGCCGCATGACGGCGCACTCCGCAGCAGTGACTGCACGCAATGCCGTGCACTAAGCTTGCATGCGCATTTTCCCGACAAGGATGTTTCCGTTGAACACGCGCTACGCCCCGATCGATTTCAGCGACAAGCTCGCCCTGCTGTCGCAGCACTGGTCCCCGCGTGTCGTCGCGGAAATGAACGACTACCAGTTCAAGCTGGTGAAGCTGCAAGGTGCGTTCGTATGGCATCAACATGCGGACACCGACGAGGTGTTCATCGTGCTGGACGGCAGCATGAGCATCGAGTTTCGCGACGGCGTGGTGGCGCTGTCGGCCGGGCAGATGCACGTGGTGCCCAAGGGGGTCGAACACCGGCCGGCGGCGGAGCACGAATGCAGCGTGTTGCTGGTCGAGCCGCGCGGCGTGGTCAATACCGGCGATGCGGGTGGCGCCTATACCGCAGACAACGACGTCTGGATCTGATCGGTGCGCGGGTGCCGGCGGCATCGGTTTGCATCCACGCAGCCATCCCTGCGTGGCAGGTTATTTCAGTCGCTGGACTGCATATGGTGCACCTGGTCCTGCACAGCATCGCTGCAGCCCCCGCGGCCAGCCGGTCGTGGGGTGCGTGCTAGGCTCGGTGTTCCGCACACAATGCATGGAGCATGGGATGACAGTCCTGAAAGCGGTAGCGATTGCAGCGCTCGGCGCGACCAGTCTGTTGAGCGGCACCATCGCCAGTGCCGCTGCACCCTCGGAACCAGGCACGCTGCAGGTGACGCGCACCTATCCGGCCGATAGCCCGGCCGCGGCACAGGTGCATCGCTGGTTGCTGGCGCAGCCGTCCAGGCAACAGCGGCCGGCCAGCGTCGCCGAGCTAGGCCAGCTACGCACCAGTTACCGCACGCACGCGCCAGCTGCCGGCGGGCGTGCAGACCTGACCAGTCCCGAGGTGGCCTTCCCGGAGCATGGTCAGCCTGGGGATGTGGTCGCCATCGACGCATGTGGCGCGGGGATGCGCTATCACTGGACGTATCGGTGGACTACGGCATCGGGCACCGCGGGTTGGAAGTTGCAGTCCTATCACCTGAGAAACGTGCAGGACTGCGCTGCTGCCATGGCCGATCCCGACATCTTCAAGCCGACTGCACCGCGCGGCTGAGGTGCGTGCGCACGGCGTGCAAGTCACCCGTGGCGATCCACGGCAGCACTGCGGTCGCGGCCTGCAGCGATCGCGATGGCGGGCGGAAGTCCAGGCACTTTGAGAGGCATGGCGGAGCAAGGCTCTGTACCTGCAGACTCCCCACTTGATGCGCAAGGTGAGATGGCGTCAGCGGCGGTAATGCGCCGAGCTGGCTCGCGTCGGCGTTTCCCGTTGCCCACGCGCCGCCGTTTGCGTCGAGGAATACAGCATGACGCACGCCGGCAGTGATGGCGGCCGCGAGGGGGGGCCTGGCGGTGTGCATGCGCATCCGCGCGCTCCCGGGCCGCGTCGGCGGGCGCTGTGTTTGCGCGCCCGGTGTCAGGCCCGTTGCGGGCCGAGCCGGCGATACAGCGTGCTGCGGCTGATGCCGAGCCGGCGTGCCGCCTGCGTGACGTTGCCGCCGCAGGCGTCCAGCGCCTGCCGCATCGCCGCCTGTGCCAGCTGCTCCAGGCTATCGGCCGGTGCCGGTGCCGGTGCGGCAGCGGCAGAGGCGACTGCCGATACTGCAGTCCGGGTGGCGAGGTAGCCCGGCAGCGCGTCGCGGTCGATGCGCTCGCCGGGTTCGCTCAGCGCCACCAGCGTGCGCAGGCAGGCCGAGAGCTGGCGCAGGTTGCCCGGCCAGTCGTAGTCGGCCAGGACCCGCAGCGCGTCGCTGCTGAGCCGGCGGCCCTGGCCAAGGCGCTGCCACAGCTCTTGCACCAGCAGCGGGCGGTCGGCGTGCGCGCGCAGCGCCGGCAGCGCCACCACATGATGGGCGATGCGGTAGTACAGGTCGGCGCGGAAGCGGCCGTCGGCGATTGCCGCCTGCAGATCCTGGTGGGTGGCGCAGACCAGCGCGACGTCCAGCCGCACCGGCTTGCCGCCACCCAGCGGCGACAGTTCGCGTTCCTGCAGCACGCGCAGCAGCCGCGGTTGCAGCGCCAGCGGCATGTCGCCGATTTCGTCGAGAAACAGCACCCCGCCCTCGGCCTGGCGCAGCAGCCCCGGGCTGCCGTGCTTGCGCGCTCCGGTGAAGGCGCCGTCCTCGTAGCCGAACAGCTCGGCCTCGATCAGACCCTCGGGCAGCGCGGCGCAGTTCACCGCGACGAACGGGCGGGCGGCGCGCGTGCAGCGGCGGTGCAGCTCGCGCGCGAACACCTCCTTGCCGGTGCCGGTCTCGCCCTGCACCAGCACCGGGAGCTCGGCATCCAGCACCCGGCAGGCGCGCCCGAGCAGGCGCTCGATCCCGGCCTCGAACAGCGGCGCGTCGCGGTCACCGTCCTGGCGGGCGGCCGAGACCGTGATCGGTGGCTGCGTGGCGCGCCGGCGCGGCCGCGCGTCGCCGCGCTCGTCCACGCGCCCGTACAGGGCGCGGCCCTGGCGATCGAACAGGGCGCCGTCGTGGCGCAGCCGGGTCAGCGGCTCCTCGAACAGCGCGTCGTAGCGCGCGCGCCCCAGTTCGTGGCGCTCCAGCCCGAACAGCTGCAGGCCGGCGCGGTTGGCTGCCACCAGGCGCCCGCCGCGGAATGCCAGCAGGCCCTCGTGCGCGGTGCCGAGCAGGGCCGGGTCGTGGTGAACGCGCAGCAGTTCGCAATCGGCGATGCCGTCGTCGAAGTAGCGGTGCTCGATGCTGGCGACCGCGCGCCGCGCCAGTCCCAGCGCGTGGATGTGCTGCAGACGCGCATCGCCGGAGATGTCGAGCACGCCGACCAACTGCCCGTAAGGGTCGAAGATCGGCGCGGCGGCACAGCTGAGGATGCCGTGCGGGGCGAGGTAGTGCTCGCCGCCGCGGACCTCGATCGAGCGGCTCTCCACGATCGCGGTGCCGATGGCATTGGTGCCGAGCACGCTCTCGCTCCAACAGGCGCCGGGCATCAGCGCCACCCGCCCGGCGCGCTCAAGGAAGCCGGTGCTGCCCTCGGCATCGAGGATCCAGCCCGCCTCGTCGGTGAGCAGCACGACGCTGCCGGTGGCCGCTGCGTCGGCCGACAGCCCTTCCAGCTCGGCGCGCGCGCGCCGCCACAGGGTCTCGTGGCGTTCGCGCATCTCGCGCAGGCGTGCGGCGCTGACCGGTTCGATCGCCGGTGTCGCCTCGGCGGCCAGGCCCTGACGCTGGCAGCGTCGCCACGACTGCAGGATCGCGTCCGGTACCTGCCCGGCCGGCATCGCGCCGTGCTCGAAAAACGAGCGCCGCGCGCGGCCCAGCTGCTGCTCCGTCGACATCGCCATCCGCCACCTCGTGTCGCAATCTGCGACAGTCCAGAAGATCACTGTCCCGATAAACACCATGTTTGCGGACACAGCGCAAGCGCCGCGCGTGATGCGCCGCAGCGAAGACCTCGACGATCGGCCGCACCTGCGGCGCGATCGGGCGTGACGCAATGCAGCAGGAAAAACCTGGCATCACCCTTGCGTGACAGCGGAGACGCCCGTTAAGGGCTTCTTCCCATGTACCGCAGGAGACACCGATGAACGCCGTCACATCCGCCAAGCCGCTGAACACCGACCCGCAGTCCATCTTCAAGCCGCGCTACGACAACTTCATCGGCGGCAAGTGGGTGGCGCCGCACAGTGGCCAGTACTTCGACAACACCACGCCGATCAACGGCAAGGTGTTCACCTCGATCGCGCGCTCCACCGCGCCGGACATCGAAGCGGCGCTGGATGCGGCGCATGCCGCAAAGGACGCCTGGGGCAAGACCTCCACCACCGACCGCGCCAACGTGCTGCTCAGGATTGCCGACCGCATCGAGCAGAACCTGGAACTGCTCGCCCATGCCGAGACCTGGGACAACGGCAAGCCGGTGCGCGAGACACTCAATGCCGACGTGCCGCTATGCGTGGACCACTTCCGCTATTTCGCCGGCGCCATCCGCGCGCAGGAAGGCGGCATCTCCGAGATCGACAGCGACACCATCGCCTATCACTTCCACGAACCGCTCGGCGTGGTCGGGCAGATCATCCCGTGGAATTTTCCGCTGCTGATGGCGTGCTGGAAACTGGCACCGGCGCTGGCCGCCGGCAACTGCGTGGTGATGAAGCCGGCCGAGCAGACCCCGGCCTCGATCCTGGTGTTGATGGAGGTCATCGGCGACCTGTTGCCGCCCGGCGTGCTCAACGTGGTCAACGGTTTTGGCCTGGAAGCGGGCAAGCCGCTGGCCAGCAACCCGCGCATCGCCAAGATCGCCTTCACCGGCGAAACCACCACCGGCCGGCTGATCATGCAGTACGCCAGCCAGAACCTGATCCCGGTGACGCTGGAGCTGGGCGGCAAGTCGCCGAACATCTTCTTTGCCGATGTCATGGCCGAAGACGACGACTTCCTCGACAAGGCGGTGGAAGGCTTCGTGCTGTTCGCCTTCAACCAGGGCGAGGTGTGCACCTGCCCCTCGCGCGCGCTGATCCAGGAATCGATCTACGACAGATTCATGGAAAAGGCGCTCAAGCGCGTGGCGGCGATCAAGCAGGGCAACCCGCTCGATCCCAACACCATGGTCGGCGCGCAGGCCTCCAGCGAGCAGCTGGAAAAGATCCTGTCCTACATCGATATCGGCAAGCAGGAAGGTGCCGAAGTGTTGATCGGTGGCGAGCGCAGCACGCTCGACGGCGAGCTGTCCGGGGGCTTCTACGTCAAGCCGACGGTGTTCAAGGGCCACAACAAGATGCGCGTGTTCCAGGAAGAGATCTTCGGGCCGGTGGTGTCGGTGACCACCTTCAAGGACGAGGCCGAGGCGCTGGCGATCGCCAACGACACGCTGTATGGCCTGGGCGCCGGCGTGTGGAGCCGCGATGCGTCGCGGCTGTACCGCATGGGCCGCGCGATCCAGGCCGGGCGCGTGTGGACCAACTGCTATCACGCCTATCCGGCGCATGCCGCGTTCGGTGGCTACAAGCAGTCGGGCATCGGCCGCGAGAACCACAAGATGATGCTCGACCATTACCAGCAGACCAAGAACCTGCTGGTGAGCTATTCGCCCAAGGCGCTGGGCTTCTTCTGACACCCATGCCGGTCGCGCGCGTGCGCGGCGACGATCGGCTGGCGCCGCGCGTGCGCACCGCGGCGTTGACTTCGATCAAGGCCCCGGTTGCGACCCCGGGGCAAAGGTTCCCCAACGACAGCGACAGGAGTGCAATGTGGACAAGACGATGAAAGCTGCAGTAGTACGCGAGTTCGGCAAGCCTCTGGTGATCGAGGAGGTGCAGGTGCCGCGTCCGGCCGCCGGCGACATCCTGGTCAAGATCGAAGCCTGTGGCGTCTGCCACACCGACCTGCACGCCGCCGAAGGCGACTGGCCGGTCAAGCCGAGCCCGCCATTCATTCCCGGCCACGAAGGTGTTGGCAACGTGGTGGCGGTCGGCGAAGGCGTCAAGCACATCAAGGAAGGCGACCGCGTCGGCATCCCGTGGCTGTACTCGGCTTGCGGGCATTGCGAGCACTGCCTGGGTGGCTGGGAAACCCTGTGCGAGGCGCAGCAGAACAGCGGCTACTCGGTCAACGGCGGCTTCGCGCAGTACGCGCTGGCCAATGCCGATTACGTCGGCCACCTGCCCAAGGGCATCGGCTTCGTCGAGGTCGCACCGATCCTGTGCGCGGGCGTCACCGTCTACAAGGGCCTGAAGGTCACCGAGACCAAGCCGGGTCAGTGGGTCGTGATTTCCGGCATCGGCGGGCTCGGCCACATGGCAGTGCAATATGCCAGGGCGATGGGAATGAACGTGGCCGCAGTGGATGTGGACGACACCAAGCTGGCACTGGCCAGGCGCCTGGGCGCAACGGTGACGGTCAATGCGCGCACCACCGATCCGGTGGCGTACCTCAAGAAGGAAATCGGCGGCGCACACGGTGCATTGGTCACCGCGGTATCGCCCAAGGCGTTCGAGCAGGCGATCGGCATGGTGCGGCGTGGCGGCACGGTGTCGCTCAACGGCCTGCCACCGGGCCAGTTCCCGCTGGACATCTTCGGCATGGTGCTCAATGGCGTGACCGTGCGCGGCTCGATCGTCGGAACCCGGCTGGACCTGCAGGAGTCACTTGCCTTTGCCGAGCAGGGCAAGGTCGCGGCGACCGTGGCCACCGACACCCTGGACAACATCAACGACGTGTTCGCGCGCATGCACGCCGGAACGATCGAGGGGCGTATCGTGCTCGACATGGCGGCCTGACCGCGCCGCAGGAGGCAGACGATGCAGGGCACCACCACGCAGACAGACCCGCCGTTGCAGGTAATGGCCACGCTGGCGGCGTTGCAGCTGATCGACACGCTGCGCGCGCGCCACGGCGATGTGCTGTTCCATCAATCCGGCGGTTGCTGCGATGGCTCCTCGCCGATGTGTTTCCCGGTGGGCGATTTCATCGTCGGCGACCGCGACGTGCTGCTGGGCGAGATCGGCGGCGCGCCGTTCTACATCAGCCCCTCGCAGTTCGAATACTGGAAGCACACCCAGCTGATCATCGACGTGGTGCCGGGGCGCGGCGGCATGTTCTCGCTGGAAAACGGCGAAGGCGTGCGCTTTCTGGTGCGCTCGCGCCTGTTTGCCGATGAGGAATTTGCCCGGCTGCAGCAGGCAGGGCGGGCGTAAGCCGCACCCGCCCGGCTGCTGTGGCCGGGCGGGTGTTTCAGCCGGTTGTCGTCAACGGTCTGCCACGGTCGACGGCGCGGTGCCGGGCTTCGTGGCGGGGGTTTCGCTGTCGGCGGGGATCAGCTTGTCGGGTGCGTCGCCGGCACCGCGGTCTTCGTAGTGCTCGGCATCGCGCTTGCCGCGCTGTTCGCCCGGCTGGGGCGGTTGCTCGCGCAGTGGGTCACGGGACATGCGGTTCTCCTGGAAGTCGAGAGGGATGCGCAGTTCACCGCGTGCCGGGTGAAGGGGGCGCAGTGGCCGCTGCAGGCACATGGCTCACGCATGGATCACGGTGGCCGCGCTACAGCTATGGACTACCCCAAACAGCACCCGGAGTCACACGCCGATGGCACGACCGATCTGGACCGGAACCCTGTCGTTCGGCTTGCTCAACGTGCCGGTGGCGTTGATGTCGGGCGAGCGCAAGGTGGACCTGCATTTCCGCATGCTCGATTCGCGCGACAAGAAGCCGATCCGCTTCGAGCGCGTCAACGCCGACACCGGCGACGAGGTGCCGTGGAAGGAGATCGTCAAGGCGTTCGAGTACGACAAGGGCAGCTATGTCATCGTCGAGGAGCAGGACATCCGCTCGGCCTCGCCGGAAAGCCACGAGACAGTGGAAGTGGAAACCTTTGTCGATGCCGCCGACATCGACCCGCGCTATTTCGAGAAGCCCTACATCCTGGTGCCCGGCAAGAAGGCCGAGAAAGGCTACGTGCTGCTGCGCGAGACGCTGCGCGACACCGGCAAGGTGGGCATCGCCAAGGTGGTGATCCGCACGCGCGAATACCTGGCCGCGGTGATGCCGCAGGGCGATGCCTTGATCCTGCTGCTGCTGCGTTACCAGCAGGAAGTGGTGGACCCGCAGGACTTCAAGTTGCCGGCCGGCGCGGTGGGCGAGTACCGCATCACGCCCAAGGAACAGGAGATGGCCAAACAGCTGATCGAGTCGATGTCCGGCACCTGGCAGCCGGAGGATTACCACGACGAATTCCGCGGCAAGCTCGAGCAGATCCTGCGCAAGCGCATCCAGGCCAAGGGTGGCACCACCACCGTGGATGTCGAGCCACCGCAGCACGAGGACGCCACCACCAACGTGGTCGATTTCATGTCGCTGCTGCAAAAGAGCCTGCAGGCCAACACGCGCACGCCGGCCAGCAAGAGCAGCGCCGCGGCAACCGCGCCAGCCAGGAAGACCGCCAAGACCGCCACCAGGAAAGTGGCCAAGAAGGCCACCAAGAAGACTGCGGGCAAGGCCACCAAGGCCACGGCCAGCAAGGCAGCGCCGCGCCGCAAGGCCGGGTAGGCCCAGTCCATGTCACTGCGCGACTACAACGCCAAACGCCGCTTCGACCAGACCCCGGAGCCGGCCGGCGATACGCCCGCACGCGCCAGCAAGCAGCCGATCTTCGTGGTGCAGCTGCATCACGCCAGCTCGCGCCATTACGACTTCCGTCTGGAACTCGACGGCGTGCTCAAGAGCTGGGCCGTGCCCAAGGGGCCCTCGTTGCGCGTGGGCGAAAAACGGCTGGCGGTGGAGGTGGAAGACCACCCGTTGTCGTATGCCAGCTTCGCCGGCGACATCCCGCAAGGCCATTACGGCGCCGGGCATGTGGAGGTGTTCGACCACGGGCATTGGCAGTGCGAAGGCGATGCGTTGGCGGCGTTGGACGCGGGCAAGCTGGAATTCGAACTGCAGGGCAGGCTGCTGCGTGGCGGCTTCGCCCTGGTGCGGACGCAGATGCGTGGCGGCAAACCGCAGTGGCTGCTGTTCAAGCGCAGCGATGCGCATGCGGCCGATCTGGATGCCGACGCGCTGGTAGCGCAGCAGGCGGCCGGCGCATCGGCCGCGGCCGCGGCCGCCCCGGCGACGCGGGCCAAGGCCAGCCGGGTGCGGCGTGTGCCGGCGGCAAAAGCGAGTGCCGGGACCTCAGCGAGGGCGGAGACTTCGCCGGCGGCCAGCAAACGCGCCCGTCCACGGCGCGCAGACGCCAGGCAGTGGCAGACCCGCGCCCTGGCGCTGGATGGCGCCCGCGATGCACCATGCCCCACCGAGCTGCGCGCGCAACTGACCTTGCTGCGCGAGCAGGCACCGGATGGCGAGCGCTGGATGCACGAGATCAAGTGGGACGGCTACCGCCTGCTGGCCGATCTGGTCGATGGCGATGTGCAGCTGCGCTCGCGCAACGACCAGGCCTGGACGCAGCGCTTCCCGGAGGTGGTGCGCGCAGTGCAGGCCTTGCCGGTGCGCGATGCGCGCCTGGATGGCGAGCTGGTGGTGCTGGATGCCAACGGACGCACCGACTTCTCGGCGCTGCAACGTGCGCTCGATGGCAGCGCCGTGCAGCCGCTGCGCTACATCGTGTTCGACCTGCTCGGCGTGGCCGGGGTGGACCTGCGCGATACCCCCTTGCTGCAACGCAAGCAGTTGCTGCGCGAGTTGCTGGGCGATAAGCCGGGCACGCTGGCATTCAGCGACCATGTGCTCGGTCACGGCCCGCAGGTGTTCGCGGCCAGCGCCGGCACCGGCTGGGAAGGCATCGTCAGCAAGCTCGCCGATGCGCCGTATCGCGCAGGACGCAGCGCCGATTGGGTCAAGACCAAGCACGAGGACAGCGACGAGTTCGTGGTGGTGGGCTACACCGATCCCAAGGGCGCACGCAGCGGCTTTGGCGCCTTGCTGATGGCGCAGCGCGACGGCAGGACGCTGCGTTATGTCGGGCGTGTGGGCACCGGCTTCGACGATGCCTTGCTGGCAAAGATCACCGCGCTGCTGCAGGCGCTGCACAGCGACACCGCCACGCTGGAATTGCCGACGCACATCCCGGGGCGGCCGCGCGACGTGCATTGGGTCCGGCCGGTGCTGATCGCCGAGGTCGCCTTCCGCGGCTGGGCCAAGGAAGGCCTGCTGCGGCAGGCCGCATTCAAGCGTCTGCGCGAGGACAAGCCCATGAGCGAGCTGGGCGGCGACCGCGCCGCGCCGGGCAAGGCGCGTGCTGCGGCAACGGATGCTGCGCCGGCGCGCAAGACGGCGACCAGGAAAACGGCCAGAACGACAGGCGACGCATCCACCAGCACCACCAGCAAGCGCGTGCGTTCGACGGCATCGCAGACGACCGCGGCCACGACATCCAGAAAGGCTGCAGCGACCACGTCCAGCACATCGGCATCCACGGCTTCCAGATCCACCGCGTCCAAGTCCACAACGTCCAGATCCAGATCCAGATCCAAATCCAAATCCACGTCCACATCGACAGACGGCATCACCATCACCCATCCCGAGCGGGTGGTGTTCCCCGCAGCGGGCATCAGCAAGGGCGAGGTGGCCGACTATTACCGGGCAGTGGCGCCGCTGGTGCTGGCGGAGATCGCACACCGGCCCCTGTCGCTGCTGCGCTGCCCTGATGGCGCCGGTGGCGATTGCTTCTTCCAGAAGCACGAAGGCCGCCACCTGGGCACGCACATCAAGGCGATTCCGCTGCAGCAAAAAAGCGGCACCGAGGATTACATCTACATCGAAGATGCCGCCGGCCTGCTGGAGCTGGTGCAGATGAACACGCTGGAGCTGCATCCCTGGGGCGCGCAGGTCGACGATGCGGAGCATCCGGATCGGCTGGTGTTCGACCTGGACCCCGGCGAGGCGGTGTCCTGGGCCGACGTGGTGGCTGCCGCGCGCGATATCCGCGCCAAGCTGCGCAGTGCAGGCCTGGAGAGCGCGGTGCGCCTGTCCGGCGGCAAGGGCCTGCACGTGGTGGTGCCGATCGTGCCGGAAGCGGGCTGGGAGCAGGCGCGCGATTTCTGCGAGGCCTTTGCCCAGGCGCTGGCCACGCATGCGCCGGACCGCTACGTGGCCACCATGAGCAAGGCCAAGCGCCACGGCGTGATCTTCGTCGACTGGCTGCGCAACGGGCGCGGCAACACCAGCGTCTGTTCGTGGTCGCTGCGCGCGCGCGAAAAAGCCACCGTCGCCGTCCCGCTACGCTGGGAAGAACTCGGCAAGATCAGCGGCCCGGACGCCTTCCCGATGGACAAGGCCCTGCAGCGTGCCAAGCGTCAGCGTGCAGATCCATGGGCCTCGGTGCTGGCGTTGCAGCAATCCTTGCCCACCGGCGGCGATGAGAACTAAGCGTGTCTAACAAACCTGCTGCCTAGCCGCGAGGCGGGCGCGGCCTGTGCCCGGAATCGGCATGGACTATTTCAGCCTCAGATTCTGAGTGCGGCGTCCACGCGTGCATGACGACCGCTTGCAACGCGTCGTTATTCGACTTATCCAATAGGTGCGCATCACCCCCAGCTTGACCATGCGTACCGACCCTCTCGACAGGTCCTTGCCCGCCCACCGTCGCGGGACCTTACGCGGCATGGATGCCGCGTAAGAGCCTCCATGGACGGATTCACGGCGTGTCCCGCGATGGTGGGCGGGCAAGGGCCCTGCAGCCAAGCCGCAGATCATCCGCTCTGCTACGCATCCCGATTCCCGATTCCCGATTCCCGTCAAGGCGAAACCGCAGTCTCCCGCGTCACCCGGCTCAACGCATCGCTGCTGATCTCGGCAATCGAATGGGTGCCGGTCAAGGTCATCGCCACGCGCATTTCCTTTTCGATCAGGCTCAGCAGGTTCTCCACGCCGGCCTGCCCGCCAGCGGCCAGCGCGTAGACGAACGCACGCCCCAGCAGCACCGCATCGGCGCCCAGCGCCAGCATGCGCACCACGTCCAGCCCGCTGCGGATGCCCGAATCGGCCAGGATCTTCAGCTGCCCCTTCACCGCATCGGCAATGGCCGGCAACGCGCGCGCGCTGGACAGCACGCCGTCGAGCTGGCGCCCGCCGTGATTGGACACCACGATGCCGTCGGCGCCGAAGCGCACCGCATCGCGCGCATCGTCCGGGTCCAGGATGCCCTTGATCACCATCGGCCCGGTCCAGAACTCGCGGATCCACTCCAGGTCCTTCCACGCGATGGAGGGATCGAAATTGGCGCCCAGCCAGCCGATGTAGTCCTGCAGGCCGGTGGGGCTGCCGCGGTAGGTCGAGATGTTGCCCAGATCGTGCGGCTTGCCGAGCAGGCCCACGTCCCAGGCCCAGCGCGGATGGGTCACCGCCTGCAGCATGCGCCGCAGCCCCGCGTTGGGCCCGCTCATGCCCGAGTGCGCATCGCGGTAGCGCGCGCCCGGCGTGGGCATGTCCACGGTGAACACCAGCGTGGTGACGCCGGCGGCCTTGGCGCGCTCCAGCGCGTTGCGCATGAAGCCGCGGTCCTTGAGCACGTACAGCTGGAACCACATCGGCCGGCTGATGGCCGGTGCCACTTCCTCGATCGGGCACACCGACACCGTGGACAGCGTGAACGGGATCCCGCGCGCGGCCGCCGCGCGTGCGGCCTGGACTTCGCCACGGCGCGCGTACATGCCGGTCAGTCCGACCGGTGCCAACGCCACCGGCATCGCCAGCGTCTCGCCGAACAACTCGGTGCCCAGGCTCAGGTCCGACATGTTGCGCAGCACCCGCTGACGCAGCGCGATATCTGCCAGATCCGCGACATTGCGCCGCAAGGTGTGCTCGGCGTACGCGCCGCCATCGATGTAGTGGAACAGGAACGGCGGCAGGCGTGCCTGCGCAGCGGCACGGTAGTCGGAAGCGGCGGAAATGATCATCGAAAACGCATGGCAGCTGCGGGGGTAGCTGCTGAGTGTAAGACCATCGGTGCGGCGGGTGGACCGCGGCGCGCCGGGCCGGCGGGAAGCGGGCGACTGCGTGGCCATGGGCCGGGGTTTGGTCGTGCCAGTGTGTGGCCGCGCCACAGCGGCAACAGGTCCGCAATCCCCCCTGCCGTCGTGCACGCGCGCGTGTTGAAGGCGATCGCCTTGCGGGTGGTTTGAGGGCGGGGATTCGGGAATCAGGATTCGTAAGAGCGGGGGCGGGCGCATTGCCGTATCGCGGTAATCGCTGCAGGGCATGCGATCGTCTTCAGGCGCGCTGGCGGGAAATCGGTGGCGATCGCTGTTCGTTTGCGCCCGTGTTCGGGAGATGCCTGCGTGGTCGCACCGTGTGGCGGGCGGTGGCGCGCATCTGCTCGCGTCGCCATACAGCAGCGTGTGGTGCGCTCGGGTTGTTTGGTCGGCAGGCCGCGATGGGTGTGCGTCCGGCGTGCTGGCATCCTCGGGCCGGCGGCACTTGGCAGCTGCTCCGCACTGCCGGTGGCCAACGCCGCCCGCCCCAAAGTGGGTCACACGCTCTAAAATGCCGCCAGCATCTTGCTGACCAGGAGTCCACGTTGATCATCCATCCCAAAGTGCGCGGCTTCATCTGCACCACCACGCATCCGCTTGGCTGCGAGCGCAATGTGCTCGAGCAGATCGCCGCCACGCGTGCGCGCGGCGTGCGCAATGACGGCCCGAAGAAGGTGCTGGTGATCGGCGCATCCAGCGGTTACGGCCTGGCCTCGCGCATCACCGCTGCGTTCGGCTTCGGCGCCGACACGCTGGGCGTGTTCTTCGAAAAACCCGGCAGCGCCAGCAAGGCCGGCACCGCCGGCTGGTACAACTCCGCTGCGTTCGACAAGCATGCCAAGGCCGCGGGCCTGTACAGCAAGTCGATCAACGGCGATGCGTTTTCCGATGCCGCGCGCGAAAAGGTCATCGAACTGATCAAGACCGAGATGGGCGGCCAGGTCGACCTGGTGGTGTACTCGCTGGCCTCGCCGGTGCGCAAGCTGCCCGGCAGCGGCGAAGTGAAGCGCTCGGCGCTCAAGCCGATCGGCCAGACCTATACCGCCACCGCCATCGACACCAACAAGGACACCATCATCCAGGCCTCGATCGAGCCGGCCAGCGCGCAGGAGATCGACGACACCATCACCGTGATGGGCGGGCAGGACTGGGAGCTGTGGATCGACGCGCTGGACGGCGCCGGCGTGCTTGCCGACGGCGCGCGCAGCGTGGCCTTCAGCTATATCGGCACCGAGATCACCTGGCCGATCTACTGGCACGGCGCCCTCGGCAAGGCGAAAGTGGACCTGGACCACACCGCGCAGCGCCTGAACGCGCGCCTGGCCAAGCGCGGCGGCAGCGCCAACGTGGCGGTGCTCAAGTCGGTGGTGACCCAAGCCAGCGCGGCGATCCCGGTGATGCCGCTGTACATCTCCATGGTCTACAAGATCATGAAGGAAAAGGGCCTGCACGAAGGCACCATCGCCCAGCTCGACCGCCTGTTCCGCGAGCGCCTGTATCGCGAGGACGGCCAGCCCGCCGAGGTGGACGACGAAAACCGCCTGCGCCTGGACGACTGGGAACTGCGCGACGACGTGCAGGACGCCTGCAAGGCGCTATGGCCGCAGGTCACCACCGAGAACCTGTTCCAGCTCACTGACTACGCCGGCTACAAGCACGAGTTCCTCAAGCTGTTCGGCTTCGAGCGCGACGATGTGGATTACGACGCCGATGTGGAGACGGACGTGACCTTCGACTGCATCGAGTTGGCTTGATTGCCGGGATTGGGGATTAGGGATTGGGGATTCGCAAGAGCGGTGCGCTACGCATCGCTGATCCTTGCCGGACCCGAACGGGGTGTATCACGGACGACCGACATGTAATGCCGGTCGTCCTTGCTGTTACGAATCCCCACTCCCGACTCCCCAATCCCGGCGCGTCACCGCCTCACATCAAACCGCGCATCCCCCACGCACGCCTGCACCTCGGCCACCGACAGCGGATTGAAATCGCCGGGAATCGAATGCTTCAGGCAGCCCGCTGCCAGGCCGAAGCGCACCGTATCGTCCAGTGACCAGCCTGCGATCAGGCCGTGCAGCACGCCGGCGGCGAAGGCGTCGCCACCGCCGATGCGGTCGATGATCGGCGTGAGTTCCTCGCTGGGCGCGCGCGCCACCGCGCCACTGCGCGGCACCAGCATCGCGCCCAGGCTGTGGTGGTCCACGTTGTGCGTCACGCGCTGCGTGCAGGCCATCAACTGCAGCTGCGGGAACGCCGCAAACGCCTGCTGCGCGGCCGCTTCCACGCGCGCTTCCAGCGTGTCCTGCGGGAATTCGCCACCGAGCACCACGCCAATGTCGCGGTAGTCGGCAAACACCACATCGGCGCAGTCGAACAGCTGGTGCAGGATGCCGCGCGCATCGCCCTGCCAGCGTTGCCATAGCTTGGGCCGGTAGTTGCCGTCGAACGAGACCCTGACCCCGGCCGCACGCGCCGCGCGTGCCGCCGCCAGCGTGGCCAGCGCCACGTCCGCGCCCAGCGCCGGGCTGACCCCGGACAGGTGCAGCCACTGCACGCCCTCCAGCAGGGCCGGCCAGTCGTAGGCATCGGCCGGGGCCAGTGCAAACGCCGAATCGGCGCGGTCGTAGACCACCTCGCTGGGCCGGTGGATCGCGCCGGTAGTCAGGAAGTACAGCCCCATGCGCCCATCCACCCGCCGCACATGCCGCGTGTCCACGTCGTGGCGGCGTAGCTCGCCCAGCACCGCCGCGCCCAGCGGGTTGTCCGCCACCGTGCTGACCATCGCCACGGCATGGCCGAAATGCGCCAGCGACACGCCGACGTTGGCCTCGGCCCCGCCGCAGTGCACGTCCAGCCGCGGCTGCTGCAACAGCAGTTCATGGCCAGGCGCCCCCAGGCGCAACAACAACTCTCCAAAACACAGGATGCGGGCACGACTCATGCGGCAATTACCTCGGCTGTGTGGTGCGTCACGGTGTGGGGGACCCGCTGCGCGTCAGGATGACCATCGGTGTCATTCTAGCCGGCGTGAAAGCTGGCCGGCCAGGGTCATGATGCGACCGGGAGTGACCGCTTGCACCCCTTTTGGGCAGATTCGCTGACGTTTTCTGCTGCGCTGCAAGATGTTGAACGACGATTCAGCTGGTAACGTCGTTTTGACCAGCGGTGTCATTACCGCTCACAACCAGACTTTCATGTTGTTCATGGACCCTTGGGAGGGGAGGACATGCAATTTCGGACCACCAGCCGGAAGACACCGGTTACCTTGCTGGCGTTGTCGATCGGCCTTGCGCTGAGCGGCCACCTGGCAGCACAAGACACCACCCAAGCGCCCGCAGAACCGGCCGTCGACCTGGACACCGTCACGGTGACCGGTTATCGCGCCTCGGTGGAAAAGGCCCTGGACATCAAGCGCGGCGAAGCCGGCGTGGTCGATGCGATTGTCGCCGAGGACATCGGCAAGTTCCCCGACCTCAACCTGGCCGAATCGCTGCAGCGCATCCCCGGCGTGGTGATCACCCGTGACGCCGGCGAGGGCCGCGCCATCACGGTGCGTGGGCTGGGCCCGGAGTTCACCCGCGTGCGCATCAACGGCATGGAAGCGCTCACCACCGTGGGTGCCGGCGACCAGAGTGGCGGCACCAACCGCGGCCGCGGCTTCGACTTCAACGTGTTCGCCTCGGACCTGTTCTCGCAGCTGATCGCGCGCAAGACCGCCTCGGCCGATGTGGAAGAAGGCTCGCTCGGCGCCACCGTCGACCTGCGCACCGCACGTCCGTTCGACTACGAGGGCTTCACCTTCGCTGCGAATGGCCAGGCCGGTTACAACGCCATGGCCGAAAAAGCCAATCCGCGTATCGCCGCACTGATTTCCAATACCTGGGCCGACAACACGTTCGGCGCGCTTTTCTCGGCGGCATACACCGAGCGAGAAGTGCTTGAAGAGGGTTCCAACACCGGCCGTTGGGCCAATGGTCCCAGCAACGGTGGCTTCAGTGCGGCCTCGCCGTTTGCCGCCGCGCGTTCGGCTGACGTGTACCACCCGCGATTCCCGCGCTATATCCAGCTGGAACACAAGCAAGAGCGTTTGGGCCTCACTGGTTCCTTGCAGTGGAAGCCATCCGATCGCACCACGGTGTCGCTGGACATGCTGTACTCCAAGATCGATGCCAAGCGCGACGAGCACTACATCGAAGCGATCTCCTTCAGCCGCGGTCGCGACAGCGGCTTTCCGCGCCGTGCCGATCGCGACGGCAAGCCGGTCACCATCGTGCGCAACGGGGAGATCCGCAACAACGCGCTTGTCTATGGCGAGTTCGACAACGTCGACATCCGCTCGGAAAACCGCCACGACGAGTGGAATACCGAGTTCAAGCAGATCAGCTTCGACGTGGAGCATCGCTTCAACGACGACTTCAGCGTCAATGCCCGGGTCGGCACCTCGCGCTCTGCGCACGAGAACCCGGTGCAGACCACCATCATCATGGACAAGTACGACGTCGACGGGTACAGCTACGACTATCGCGGCAACAGCCGCGCGCCAGTGCTGAACTACGGCATCGACCCCACCAATGCCGCCGGATGGGAACTGGCCGAGCTTCGCCTGCGTCCGCAGACGGTGGACAACGATTTCGATACGGCACAGATCGACTTCAACTGGAACATCAGCCCCGGCTTCCGCCTCAAGGGCGGCGTGCTGGCCAAGGATTACACGTTCGATACGGTGGAACTGCGTCGCGCAAGTGAAGTGGCGGTGCCGACCTTCGCCGACGGCACACGCATCGTGCCGGTGGGTCTGACCGAACAGGCCGGTCTGAAGGGCATCAACGGCAGCCCCGGTGCATGGGTCGTCCCGAATCTGGATGCGGTGGCGGATCTTTTCGGCATCTACAGCAACAGCGGCACATTTGCCGTGGCTCCGCGTGTCAACAACACGCGGAGCGTCGAAGAAAAGGATCGCGGCGTGTGGTTGATGGGCGAGTTCTCCACCGACCTGGGCTCCATCCCGCTGTCGGGCAACTTCGGCGTCCGCTATGTCCGGACCGAGCAGGAGTCCAACGGGTCACCTGTCATCAATGGCGTACCCACGCAGGTGACCGTCAGCCGCAAGTACAACAACACGCTGCCCTCGTTCAACCTGGTCGCCGAGCTGTCCCCGGACCTGCTGCTGCGTCTGGGCGCGGCCAAGGTCATGAGCCGTCCCGGCCTGGGCAGCCTGACTCCTGGCGTGACCGTGGCGGTGGCTGGCGGCGCGCGCACCGTGGCGGGCGGTAATCCGGACCTGGACCCGATCGAGGCCACCAATGTGGACCTCGGCCTGGAGTGGTACTTCAACGAAGGCGCGATGCTCGGTGTCGGCCTGTTCTACAAGGACATCGAAGGCTTCGTCCAGCCCGCACGCGAGGTGCGTCCGTATTCCACCAGCGGCCTGCCTGCCGAGCTGCTGGCCGGTACGGGTGCCAGTGTCAATGACGACTTCACCTTCAGCATCCCGCTCAACACCCCGGGTGGCGAATTGAAGGGCGTGGAAGCCAATTACGTGCAGCCGTTTACCTTCCTGCCGGGCAAGTGGGCCAACCTGGGCGTGCAGCTCAACTACACCTGGGTCGATTCGCAGATCCAGTACCTGGCCAGCAGCGGCGCGCCGGTGATGAAGAACGATCTGCTCGGGCTGTCGCGGACGTCGTGGAATGCCACGCTGTTCTACGAGGGCGAGTCGTTTGCCGGCCGCGTGTCCGCCACCAACCGCGACGACTATCTCACCGCAGCACCGGGCCAGGAGCAGGGATTCAACCTGGACGGCGTGCACGGTATGACGGGCACCACCATCCTCGACGCCTCGCTGCGCTACAAGATCAGCAAGCAGCTGGAGCTGAGCCTGGAAGGCATCAACCTCACCAACGAAGCCTCCGACGAGTGGGTATCGTCGCCGCGCACCGGCCAGTTGCCGCTGCAATACACCGAAACCGGCCGCCAGTACATGCTGGGTCTACGCTACAAGTATTGACCGTTGTCCGCCCGCTGCGCGCACGCGCAGCGGGCCCCAATCAACGCCTGATCGCACTGCAGCCTGCGCCCGATATTCGTGCGCGCATGCAACGCGGTGGGCGCACTTCAAGCCGCTGACACCGCATCGCGCGCCATATGAAAGCCGCGCAGCACGGTGGCCGGTTTGCGTATCGAGTCGACGCCGGTGGCCTTAGGAGGCTGAGCGCGTCATTGCAGCCTGTGCCATGGAGAGAGCCGCATCATGCAAGCCCGTTCGTGTCGTCCTGCCGTCGAGGCAGGCGCCCGCCTGTCCGCCGCGCGTCTGTCGGTGGCCATCGTCCTGGCCTTGCACGGTGTGAGCGCTGCCGCGCAAACCGCCGGCCCGCCCACCACGCCCACCACGCCCACCGACGCGGTGGACCTGGACCGCGTGCAGGTCAAGGCCACCTACCGCGAAAGCCTGCAGCAATCGCTCGATGCCAAGCGCTACAGCGTGGAGCAGGTGGATGCGATCTATGCCGAAGACATCGGCAAGTTTCCCGATCTGAACCTGGCCGAATCGATGCAGCGCATCGCCGGCGTGTCCATCGACCGCGAGGGCGGCGAGGGCAAGCAGATCTCGGTGCGCGGCCTGGGCTCGGACTTCACCCGCGTGCGCATCAACGGGCTGGAAGCACTGGCCACTGCAGGCAGCGGCAGCGATGGCGTCAACCGCAGCCGCGGTTTCGACTTCAATACCTTCGCCTCCGAACTCTTCAGCCGCGTCACCATCAGCAAGACCCAGTCGGCGCAGATGGACGAAGGCTCATTGGGTGCCACCGTCGACCTGCGCGGCTCGCGCCCGTTCGACTTCGACGGCTTCGAAGCGGCCGCCTCCACGCAATACGGCTACAACGATCTCTCGCGTGAAAAGGACCCGCGCTTTTCCGGACTGATCAGCAACATCTGGGCCGATGGCCGCGTCGGCGCACTGATGTCGGTGTCCTACAGCGAGCGCCACCTGCGCGAGGAAGGCTACAACCCGGTGCGCTGGGAGCACGGCAACTACCGCAACTCCAACCAGAGCACCGCCACCAACAACGGCACCTACGGTTTCTGTTCGCCGGTGGGCTACAACCCGCAGACCCCGCGCAACCCGCTGGCCAACGAAACCCCCGCCGGCGTCGGCTCGCAGGCCAACCAGGACCGCAACAACGGCTGGGGCAGCTACGGCATCAGCGCCGCCAACTGCGGCACCGGCATCCCGCGCCCGGCCAACACGCCGGAGAACATCCAGGCCTACGAAACCGCCACCAACGCCTGGATTCCGCGCTACCCGCGCTACATCCGCACCGACCACGAGATCAAGCGCCTGGGCGTCACCGGCGCGCTGCAATTCAAGGTCAGCGACGACACCTTGCTGAACTTCGACATGCTGTATTCCAAGCTGGACAAGGACCAGCGCGAAGACTCGGTCGGCGCCAACCTGCACCGCACCGCCAACTTCGGCGGCAAGACCCAGATCGCCGTGCGCGAAGCGCAGGTGGACGACCAGAACCGCCTCACTTATGGGGTGTTCGACAACGTCGACTTCCGCACCGAATCCAGCAACATCGAAGAATCCACCGAATTCAAGCAGTTCAGCCTGGACCTGCAGCACCGCTTCAACGACCAGGTGCGCGTGAATGCATTGGTCGGCCACTCGACCTCGGACTACGAACGCCCCGAGTTCTCGATGGTGAGTTTCGACAACACCAATCTGGATGGCTTTGTGCTCGACCGCCGCAATGGTGGCGATTACCCCAGCATGAGTTTCCCGTTCGATGCGGGTAATCCGAATAACTGGCAATGGCTGGGCTACGGCGCAGTGCCGGTCAACAGCAACGGCACCGCGCGCGGCACCAACATCAGCGAGGTGCGGCTCAACCCGCAGTCGGTGGGCAACACCTTCGACACCGCCAAGGTGGATCTGGAATTCAACATCAGCCCTACCTTCACCTTCCGCACCGGGCTGGCCTACAAGAACTACGACATGGACACGTCGGAGTCGCGCAACATCTCCTACGGGCGCCTGGCGCAGGCACTGCCGGCCGGCGTGGGCGTGGGCGATCTGAGCACCAACCTGGACGGCTTTGGCCGCAGCTTGAACGGCAGCTTCCCCACCACCTGGGTGATTCCGGATTTCCAGAAGGTCGCCGACCTGCTCAACATCAATTGCGACTGCGACACCGGCGTGCCCGGTGGCGACTACCGCCTGGCCGATGTCGGCCACTTCGGCTCGTCCAACAACAATTTCGCCGTCAACGAAAAGAGCCTGGGCACCTACCTGCAGCTGGACTTCAACACCGACCTGTGGGGGCGCGCGCTGCGCGGCAACCTGGGCGTGCGTTATGTGCAGACGCAGATCGCCGCCAGCGGCTATGCGCCGTGCACGGCCACCGCGGCCGGGGCCATCTCGCCCAACTGCGAATCGTTCTTCGGCGTGGCCAGCGCCACCGCCGCGGCCGGCGAGCGCCTGCTGGTGCCCACCACGGTCAACCACAATTACCGCGACATCCTGCCCTCGTTGAATCTGTCGTGGGATGTCAGCGACGAGGTGGTGCTGCGCTTCGGTGCGGCCAAGACCATGGCGCGCCCCACGCTGGCGTATCTGTCGCCCAGCGTCAGCGGCGGGCCCACGCAGTTCTTCGACGACGGGCGCTTCTTCTCGATCAACCTGGGCAACCCCAAGCTCGACCCGTTCCGCTCCACCAACTACGACCTCAGCGCCGAGTGGTATTTCCGCGAAGGCTCGCTGCTGTCGGCGGCGGTGTTCTACAAGGACATCGACAGCTATGTGCAGCGCACCCGCGTGCTCAGCACCTGGGAAGCGATGGGCTACTCGCTGGACCTGCTGCCCGCAGGCTTCACGCCGGACACCATCTTCAACGTACAGAGCTACTTCAACACGCCCGGCGGCCCGCTCAAGGGCTTCGAGCTGACCTACCAGCAGGCCTTCGACTTCTTGCCCGGCTTCTGGCGCAACTTCGGCGTGCAGCTCAACTACACCCAGGTCGATTCCAAGATCAATTACCTGTTCAGTACCGCCGGCAGCGCTAACACCAGCATCACCACCACCGCCACCGAGCGCGACCTGCTCAACCTCTCGCCGCAGTCCTACAACGCCACCGTCTACTACGACGACGGCCGCTTCAGTGCGCGCGTGTCCACAAGTTATCGCGATGGCTACATCAACAACATCCTGGCCCAGGAAGACGTCTACGACCTGGATGGCAAGCGCCTGGTCACCGCCGACGTGACCGGCAAATACAGCGTGGAAAACGTGGATTTCAACATGTCCTACAAGCTCAACGACCAGCTGTCGCTGACGTTCGAGGCCATCAACCTGCTCGACACCCCCGACCGCCGCTACGTCGATTCAACGCTGGAACTGCCCGACAAGTACACCGTCACCGGGCGCCAGTACTACATCGGCGCGCGCTACAAGTTCTGACAGGAGAACAGCAATGCAACCGCATCGCAGGATCGTGTTACGCACGCTCGCCGCCACCGCCCTGCTGGCCGGGCTGTCGCTCGGCAGCACCGCCGCCATCGCCGCCGACCCGGTCTACACCGTGGCCAAGCAGGGCAGCGCCGGCTACCGCACCGTGCAGGCCGCCATCGACGCCGCCGTGCAGGGCGGCAAGCGCGCGCAGATCAACATCGGCGCCGGCACCTACCAGGAACTGATCGTGGTGCCGTCCAACGCCCCGGCGCTCAGGCTCACCGGCGCCGGCCCCACCCAGACCGTCATCACCTACGACAACTACGCCTCGCGCATCAATCCGGCCACCGGTACCGAATACGGCACCTCCGGCTCGTCCAGCGTCATCATCGCCGGCAACGACTTCACTGCGGAAAAGCTCGCCTTCGGCAATCACGCCGGCCCGGTGGGGCAGGCGGTGGCGGTGCGCGTGGATGGCGATCGCGCCGCGTTCCGCAATGTGCGTTTTCTCGGCTACCAGGACACGCTGTACCTGCGCGGCGCCAAGCTCTCGTATTTCCTCGACTGCTATGTCGAAGGCACCGTGGACTTCGTGTTCGGCGCCGGCACGGCCTTGTTCGAAAACGTGCAACTGCACTCGCTGGGCGACGGCTACCTCACTGCCGCCTCCACCCCGCAGGAAAGCGCGCGCGGCTTCGTGTTCCGCAATGCGCGCGTCACCGCTGCCAGCGGCGTGTCGCGCGTGTTCCTGGGCCGGCCATGGCGCCCGTACGCCAGCGTGAGCTTCATCAGCAGCCAGCTCGGCGCGCATGTGCCGCCGGAAGGCTGGAACAACTGGGGCAACACCGCCAACGAGGCCACCGCCCGCTACAGCGAATACCAGAGCAGCGGCGCCGGCGCCAACCCCTCGCGCCGCGTGAAGTGGTCGCGTCAGCTCAGCGCCGCACAAGCCGCCGCGCTGGATCGCAACACCATCCTCGGCAACTGGAGGCCGTTCTGATGATCAAGTTCTCTACCTTGGCGTTCACCGGTGCCTTGCTGCTGACCCCGCTTTCGGCCATGGCCGACAAGATCGCCGACAACATGCTGCTGCTGCAGACCGCCTCCGGCGGCTGGTCCAAGCAGTACAAGGGCGTGGCCGTCGACTACACCCGCACCTTCACCGCTGCGGAAATCGCCGAGCTGCAGCAACCCGGGCGCAAGGACGACGCCACCATCGACAACAAGGCCACCACGTACGAAATCACGTACCTGTCCACCGCCTTCAAGAACGAGAAGAACGCCAAGTACATCGCCGCCGCCCGCCGCGGCGTGGACTACCTGCTCAAGGCGCAATACGCCAACGGCGGCTGGCCGCAGTTCTACCCGGACCTGTCGTCCTACCACCACCAGATCACCTACAACGACGACGCCATGGTGCGCGTGCTCAACCTGCTGCAGGACATCGGCGAGGGCAAGGGCGATGCCGGCGCGCAGCTGCGTGGCAGCCACGGCGCCAAGTCCACCCAGGCGGTGGCCAAGGGGCTGGAATGCGTGCTCGCCACCCAGGTCAAGATCGGCGGCACGCTCACCATCTGGGGTGCGCAGTACGACGAGGTCACGCTCAAGCCGGCCAAGGCGCGCGCGTACGAACTCGCGTCGCTGGCCTCCAGCGAGTCGGTCAGCATCGTGCGCTTTTTGATGCGCCAGCCCAACCCCTCGGCCAAGATCAAGACTGCCGTGCAGGCGGCCGCTGTCTGGTTCGACACCCACCGCATGCGCGACCTGGCCACCAAGAAGATCGACGACCCCACCCAGGAAACCGGCAAGGACGTGATCCTCGTCGCGCAACCGGGCGCCTCGCTGTGGGCACGCTTCTACGACCTGCAGAATCAACGCCCCTTGTATGCCAACCGCGACGGCAAGGCCCTGACCGACTACATGCAGGTGCCCAACGAACGCCGCGTCGGCTATGCCTGGCATGGCACCTGGCCGGACAAGCTGTTGAAGGACGACATTCCCAAGTGGAAGGCCGCAAACGGGCTGTAGTGGACGCAGCCATCGCACCAGAGTACGCGGCGCATGCTGGCGCGCGCAGCACGCAGGCACGGCATGTACGCTCGTACGTGCCGGCCCGCGCGCTCGCCGCTCAGCGTGCGCCGCGTGCGGCGTTGCGGTGGCAGGTTGCGGTGGCTGTCGCCCGTGCGGTGCGGCAGTGGTTTTGAAGCAGTGGTTTTGAACCCGACGAGGTGCGTGTGCTGAAGGTTTGGATGGGTTTGTTGTGTCTGATCGCGCTGCCGGCAAGTGCGGCCACCCCCACGGCCCCGGAGTTGCTGTTCCGGGTCTCGGCCGACCGCGACCTGCAGGCCGATGTCGCCCGCGGCGACGGCGTGCCCAACTTCCGCGACAAGATCACGCTGGTGCCCACCGGCAAGCGCGGCAACGCCATCGAATGGGCCGACGACGGCGTGCTGTCGTGGAATGCACCCGGCAACCTCTACACCCAGCGCGGCACGCTGGGCTTCTTCTGGCGCGCACGCTATCCGGTGGGTGAAGCGCCGTTCGTGATTTTCCGGGTCGGCTATGCCGACCACACCAGCTGGGACATGGCCTGGCTGCGCATCGACTGGAACGGCCACGGCTTCGATGCTTTCGTCACCGACGCCAACCTCGCGCGCACCCGCGTCTCGTTCAAGCTCGACAAGAACCCCACTGCCAACGCGTGGACCCACATTGCGTTTGCCTGGGACGAAACCCGCGGCGTGCGCCTGTATGTCGACGGCAAGGAAGCCGCCCGCGTGGACTGCGGCGCCCCCTGCGCCGACGGCGGCGCGCTCGACTTCGACGCCGCGCTCGACTTCGACGCCGCGCTCGACCAGTTCGGCCTGGCCGGCCGCGTGATGTCGCCGCACCAGGTGCAGAGCCGCTACAACTTCCTGCGTGGCAGCGACTTCGACGAACTCCGTATCTACGACCGCATGCTCGACGCCAGCGGCGCCGCCGCGCTCGCCCGCCTGCAGGAGCCCACCACCGCGGAAGCACCCACCGGCGACGCGCAACACGCCGCCTTCCTGCACCGCTTTGGCTGGGACAACGGCCACGCACCGCCGTTGCTGGACGCACCGGTCACCCGCATCCGCAAGGTGGAATTCACCGACGCGCGCGACCTCAAGCAATGGATGTGGAAGGCCACCGACGGCATCGCCGAGACCACCTGGCCCGGCGTCTACAACCGCTCGCGCCTGCCCGGGCGTAACGACTACTTCCAGCTGCCGGACTGGAACACCTATGTCGAAGGCGGCAAGGCGCTGGATCTCACCCTGCCGGACGAGCCGGTCAACCGCATCGAGCTGCGCGGCGCCGCTTACGGCCAGGCCACTTACGCCGCGCCCAACGCACAGCCGCAGCCGCTGTTCGCGCGCAGCCAGGGCGTGGTGCGCAGCGTGGACCAGTTCCCCGAGCGCCGTGGCGGCACCCTGCGCTTTGCCAATACCGCGCAGGAAACCCCCATCCAGGAAATCTGGGCCTACAACGTGCAGCCGGGCGAGGTGCCCAAAGGCAGCGCGCAACTCAGCTACACCGTGCGAAGCGACATCCAGCCCGACTACGACAACCTCGCCCCGCTGCGCGATGTCATCGCCGGCCGCTACCCGCCGGGTGAGCGCCAGACCGTGATCGCGCTGCCCACCAAGGCGCCGGCGCGCAAGCGCCCCAGCGACAAGGCTGCAGCAAGCGCGCAGCAGCCCATCGTGCACATCCTGGTGCCGTCCAGCCTGGGTAACCCGCCGCCGGACCAGGCGCTGATGCGCAGCTGGTCCTACGGCTGGGAGAACATGCACGACGGCCTGGACGGCATCGCCATCACCTTGCCGGCGCTCACCCTGCCGGCCACCCACAACGGCAGCATCCCGCTCAACATCCGCATCAAGGACCCCATCTGGCCCGCGCGCGACATGCTCGATGTCTCGGTCGCCGTCGCTCCCGGCCAGGCCCGCACGCTGTGGCTGGACCTGCGCGACAGGATCCTCAGCAACGACAGCCTGATGCTCAGCATCGCCGCCGCCGCGCCCGGCTTTGATGCCAACGCGCTCGACGGCACCCAGCTGCAACTGGTGTTCAAGCCGCGCAATGAGGTCATCAAGGAGCACGTGGCCGACCGCTTCAACCAGGTCAAGGACAACTGGGGCTTTCTGGTGGAAGAGCACACCACCTCCAAGCGCCAGCTGCTCTACAAGCGCCTGGACGCCGACATCACCGACCTGCTGCGCGTAGACCCCGACCACGCGCTTGGGCGCGAATACTGGAACGACATCAGCTACGCCAACCAGGGCGCGTTGCCGGTCGAGATGCCCACCGTACCCAAGGGCGTGCCCGCCTGGGCGTTCTGGCAGCTGCAAGACCTCAGCGCCACCCGCCGCTACATCCGCTGGTGGATCGAGCAGCGCCAGGTGGCCTATGGCGATTTCGGCGGCGGCATCTCGGATGATTCGGACCTGGTGCAGCAATGGCCCGGCGTCGCCCTGATGGGCGTGGACCCGGACATGCTCAACGCCTCCATGCTGGCGCTGTCCGATGCCAACTACCGCAACGGCATGTTCACCAACGGCCTGTCCACCATCGAAACCGACGAGCTGCATTCCTACGAGGAGGGCATCAACCTCAACAGCGCCCTGCTGTACCTCAACTGGGGCGACCCGCGCACCGTCGAGCGCCTGATGGAAACCGTCAAGGCCTTCGACAGCGTCATCCAGGTCAACCCGCAAGGCCACCTGCTGTTTGCCAGCAACTGGTTCGGCGGCCGCACCGTCTACCGCGAGCCCAACTGGCAATGGCAAAAGCCGTATTCCTTCCCCATCGTGCACCCGGCCATCCTGCTGGGCGGCTATAACGCCGACCCCAACAGCCGCCGCGTCGTCACCGGCCTGGCAGACGGCTATCTCGCCCACGCCTACACAAACGCCAAGGGCAACTGGGCGCTACCCAACGAGATCAACTGGCAAACCGGCAAAACCCGCGGCGGCGAACTGTTCGAAGGCAGCGGCGGCGCCGACACCTTGCACACCTTCTGGGCCGCCTACCGCTTCACCGGCGAGCAGCGCTATCTCAAGCCGATTAACTACCGCGTCGCCAACAGCGGCCCCAACGGCCTGTCCCTGCTCAACGAAAACTTCCTCGACGTCATGGGCAAGCGCAACGACTGGAGCGGCAAGCTCATCGATGCAGCCAACAAGGACGACGGCAGCGCCCCGGACTTCCCGCACCACGTGGCCTGGGAGCAGACCGGCAACCTCAAGTATCTCGCCGCCATTTACCGCAGCGAGGCAAGAGAGAAGCTGCAGAACTTCTACATGAACACCCAAGGCCACTGGTGGAGCGACCGCGTGGAATCGCCCACAGTCAACCTGCAACGCGCACGCCTGGGCGGCGTGGCCCTCAAGCGCAATCAAACCTACCCCGGCCACACCGTGAGCTGGCGCTTCACCGATCCAGAGGCCGCCACCCAAGTGGCCATCGCCATCCCCGCACCCCGGCAAGACCGCTTCACCGTCATCGCCTACAACACCTCCAACAAAAACCAGCGCGCCAGCATGACCGGCTGGAACGTCGCCCCGGGCCAATGGCGCATCACCCAAGGCGTAAGCAAAGCCAATGACGGCAAGCTCGACAGCAACGCCAAGACGCAAGAGGTCGCTTTCGAAAAAAGCGCGTCCATCGACATCGACTTCCCCGCAGGCCGCACCACCGTCCTGCAGCTCGAACGCATCGCAGCCACCACCCCGGTCGAACTACGCCCGGACCTGGGCATCGGCCACAGCGATGTGCGCGTGACTGCCGATGCCATCGAGGTCACCGTGCACAGCCTCGGCCATGCCGATGCGCCGGCCGGGTTTGTGGTGTTGGAGGATGTGCGTGGGAAGGAGCTGGCCACAGTGGCGTTTCCGGCACTCGCGGCACCACGCGATCTGACGCCTAGGACGGCGGTTGTGCGGTTGGCGGTGCCGTCTGCCAGTACTGGCAAGGACGCGCGTTTGCGTCTGGTAACGGAAGGCGAGGTTGCTGAGGTGACTCAGCGCAATAACACGCTAGCTGTACCGTGAAAGCAGGAAACGAGCTCGAGTGGCGGGCTTCATAGATCCCGGCATTAGGCCGCAAGAAACTCGGCGTAAAAGAATGAGTCCGCAAAGACGCGGCCTAACACCAGGCATTAGAGGCAGGAACACGGCTGAAAAGAGATGAGCTTCAAATGCTTGTGGTGATTGACCGCGGTTAGGGAGTCGGCGAGGATCATGGAACTCCGCGCTTAAAGCGCTCCAGTATAAGTTAGACCGCGCACTGTACATCACGGACACTAGTAGCATAGTCAAACGCCGTTAGCGGAAGGCCCGACCCGGGCGGCAGCAAACAGCCTTCAAAATTTCTGTAGCACTACTTCAAGGAGAGCAACATGGAACGTGAAGAAAGCTTTCGTCTGACCCTGCAGAGCATGACTGCTGACGAGTGTCTAGCATTCCTTAAGGCTTGTGGTCATAGCCTTTACAACTGTAAGTGGCATATGCGCCACGAATTTGACGAGGCAAATACGCATTTAGTTGAGTGCAACCTCCCCGATGGCAACCTCGCCGGAGCCCGAGAGGCAATACGCGAGGCCTCCGCCCGCATCGGTGTCGATTCCTCGCGCTGGCAGCTGTTGCCTGCAAGGCTTTAGGGCACCCGCCTAACAACAATTCGTCCAAGCCGACTCCGCGGCGCGGCTTAACTCAATGTTAGCCAAACAACGGAGAGATAATGGCACCCCAAATTCTGGAACAAGTTGCATCAGGCTTCGTCGCTACATACATAGACGCGCCCAATGCACCCGACCGCACAGGCGCCGTCGCTGCTCTTGCGGATATCCTTCACTCTGCTTACGGCAGCGGTCTTGTGTCGGGAGCTGACTGCATCCGTGACAAGTTGCTACGAGAAACCGAGCGTAGTGGGTCACTCGACTCGCAGAAGCTATTGGCACTCACGTCCACGCTGTTTGGCTAACAATTCATTCAAGCAGAAACCGCTTTGCGGCTCGACTTACTTCAGGTGTTAGCTTGCAATGACAGATTGGCAGACCATCACTCTTGCGGTAACTGGTAACGCTTTAGCGCTTGCCGTTCTAGGCTGGCTAGCAAAATCACTTATTGGTAGTTTCCTATCGAAAGACCTTGAGCGGCATCGGGCGGAGCTAACCGCCGCAAATCAAACGGCAACTGAGCGGCTTCGCCATGAGCTCAGTCTCGTTGCTCAAGAACGCAACATCGTATTCTCAAGTCTCCACCAAAGGCGCGCAGATGCGATCGCGGGCATCTACGAGCGTATTGTTGAGACGTCACGCCGGGGGGCGAGCTATGCTTCACCCATCGAGTACGGCGGTGAGCCGACCAAGCAAGATAAATACTCGGACTTCGTCGTTTCATACAATGATCTGGTCGGATACTTTGGAAAGACTAAAATCTACGTTCCAAAGGCAACATGCGCCAAGATCGATGAGCTTGTCGATCAGATAAAAGGCGCTGCGATAGAGATGAATGTCTACATGTCTCGCCCGGACGAGCATTTGGGTCGAGAGGGCCGGATTGCGAAAATGGAGGTGTGGTTGAAGTCTTGGAAGTGTTTCAAAGATCAAGTCCCGGTAGCTAAGGAAGCTCTAGAAAGCGATCTGCGCTCCCTGCTTGGCGACAGCGAATCGGTTGCAAGCTAACAATTCATTCAGACGAACCTTAGAGTCGAATCGGCTACTGGGAATGCATTTGGTCTAGGGTTAGTTACCCTCCTGCAAACCTTAAATTGGATCCAACTGAAACCAATTGACTGGTCCAGCACCTTGAATACCGCGTTTGCAAAAAAAACTGTTCAGACCGAAGTAAGTCACTTTGAGAACGCAGACGCCTAACTCTTCCATCGAGAGGATGTGTCCAGGCAACCGGGCCGCGCCTCTCATGTGAGACATTAGGCCCAACCTAAGACCGCTTTATTCCCAATTCAAAACGAGAGCATCATATGGCTAAGTACACGATCAGCTACGTTTATATAAGAAAAAATTCAAGTGGAAACGAGAGCAGAACGGCGAGCAATTACACTGTGGAAGCAGGAAGTGAGGCGACAGCCATAAGAATGGTTGAGGATAGGCACTCGGGCTGCAAAATTGAAATTCGATCCATCAGAGAGAAGAAACAAATACTTATTGTCTACTTGAGCTGCTTACGACTTGAGCATCCGCAAGTGAAGGTCGCCTGTAGGGCATAACGATTCATTCAAGCCGAGTCCGCTTCGCGGGTCGGCTTGACTCCAGCGTTAGGCGTCATACCAACCAACAAGGGGAGTCAATGGCAATTTCTAAGCAAGAGCTCGAGGCAATGAATGATCTTCTTGGCAAGGGCAAGAAGGTGACGGACTTGGCGAAGAAGTACCCCCAGTACGACTACTGGGAAATATATTGGGCGGTCAATGACTACAGCTTCCTTGGCAAGAAGCGAACGATCACCAATCGCCTAAAGCGTCTGGTCAAAGAAAAGACGACGGAGCAACGCGAGAAAACCGCAGAGGAGGCGCAAGATCTGCTTAATGAGCTGTATCGGCAGCTCAAACGCAATAGCGAGATGCTCATTGAGATTGACCGCGTTCTGAGAGGAGGCAAGTGACGCCAAACAATTCGTTCAAGCCGAAGCTGCTTCGCGGCTCGGCTTAACTCAGGCGTTAGGCAATGACCGAGCGTATCCACGACGGCCCAATTGACGGGCGCGCGATCCTAGTCTGGGCATATGACGACGATCTTTTGGTTGACGCCCAAGATGAGGACTTACCTGCTCTACGCTAGAATGGATAAATCGCTTCGCTTGGGAGCTGACTAATTCAGGCGCTAGACCTCACAGGAGACTTTCGTGGCAACGGATCAGGGTAAAGCCAGTGACGAACCATCTGACTGCACCGTGCACACGCATCCGGTACCAGCTGGTGAGCTGAGCCGATACAGCGTCGAAGGCGGTGCGCATGCCGAACAGGACATTCGCAATTACGTACAGGGCCAAGCACGGGACGAGGTCGTACAGCACGTAGAGCGCGTTAAGCGCGAGGCGGTGTTTGGCCAAATGTACTAGATCTGGGATGTGACTACAGATAAGGACAGGTGGTGGGTGCTCACGAACCTGACTAACCTTTATTCGCAGCGCCACTTCCCTAGCTTGGATTACACCCTCTCCTTCCGCATCGGCCTTATGGCCAGGCTCCGGGACAGATCGGGAAGAGCAGACGCTGAAGACCCCTCGCCATTCGATGAGGTAATTCGCCGAATGGATCAGGCCGAGCGCCACCTAGGCCATGCTGTCGAAGCCGAAGATTATCAAGCAGTTGGCATGCAGCTTCGAGAAGCTCTTCTATCGCTTATAGCAGCAGTTCGCCGCAGAGTTAAGATCCCGGAGGATTCCGAAGTACCACAAGCAGCAAATTTTATCGCGTGGTCTGATCTTCTCATGAACACCCTCTGCGGTGGAGGAAGCAATCGGGAGTTGCGGCAGTATCTGAAGACTTTAGCCAAAGAGACTTGGCAGTTGGCGAATTGGCTCACGCACCACCGCAACGCCACTGAAATAGCAGCATCAGTTGCTCTACATTCTTGTCAGACGATTGTCGGCCACTTTATCCAGCTGGTGCAGCGGATCAGCACAAATCAATTAGATCGCTGTCCCATATGCTCTTCTCGAAACATCCGGACACACTTTGATATTGAGATTCTGCCAGATGGTCATTACTTCTCTAGCTGTGGCAGCTGCGATTGGGATAGTCATCTTGGGCACGGCCCAGAAGAGACCTAACAATTCGTCCAAGCCGACGTCGCTTCGCGGCTTGGCTTAAATAAGCGAAAAACGTGGTCGAAAGAACGGGGCGGATTCACTTAAGAAGTAAGCCCGAATTTTTTCCTTCACTCATCTGTAGGCATAGAGCTTATTGAATGTATCTGGCATAGCTACGGATATCGAGTATTGGAGCCATTCCGCGTTCCTGCAACCTCGTCATGAGTTCAAGTAGAAATCGTGTTGCTGTGCGTGGTGGAGAGCCAGGTGAGTTTCAGATAAGGATAACCTGAATGCGCTTCTATAAAGCAATTAAATTTGTGAAATTGCGATAATTTATTGATTTAAGCAATAACAGATGCGCCGTAAATTCCGCCAAAACCGTTCTTGCGGATTTGCATCGATTCTTCAAAGTTAGACTCAAAGGGCTCGGTACCTTTTACAATTTCGAACCAATCTGTCGCACTATTAACCATGTCGTGAGCAAATTTCTGAACATCAATATGCAAATAACTATTTAAGATGTGATTATGAAAAGACCCGTCGGTCACTCCAGGTTTGAAGAATATCACTCCGTTGAAATTTAGATTTTTGTGGTTCAACCTGCCTTGATGGAGTGCAGCGCACCTTAGGCTGTAACAGTTCTTTCCGTCAAGCGTGGGGCGGCCATTTGCTTGATATTTAAAAGCCATCCATTTTTTAAACCACTCCATATATTTCTTGCCAGTCGCGTGGCCATCGTCGCTTTCGAGGGCCCCGCAAATGTCAGGCACCGTTAGAGTGGTCATCAGTGAAACGAGATACAAGTCACTCTCTTCAGAGAGTAGGGCCACCTGATTAATGAAATTAAAGAATGGGTGGTAATCGGCGAGATTTAATAGGTCTGTGCTAGTCATGGGCGGTTAGCTTTATAGTCCGCTCTGAGTCTGCATAGATTAACCCGCATTGTAATGTCAGGAATATCCTTACATGACAAACGGGTCAGGTTCACTTCTTTAAGAAAATCGGCTAGATAGGGGCTCAGGGATATCTTCCGCGCGTGTCGGCAGGGAGGCGCTCTCGATTCTTATCAGCGCTTTGCCACCCAAAGCAGTTGACATCCCAACAAACCCGCAGCAATCTCTACCTCAAGGAGCGTAGAAACTCCTCTAAGAGCGGTACCCACCTCCGTCAAACCGGTGGGTTTTTTGTGCCTGTAGATTCTTGCGGGCGCAACCGACGCGATGCCTGCGTCGGGAGGGCGGCTAATACAAGACCCTTCGGGGAAATACGCCCGCCGACTCTTAGCGGTTTCTAACCTCCCGACATCCCGTCGCCACCCGGCGGCGGGGCCTGCTCGTCAAGGAGGGCTTTGCCATGCGTCGATCCACGTCCCGTCCCAAGCCAGCGCGCAAGCGCGCCACGGTGCCGCCGCCCACCGAGGTCGTCTGGCGCTCGCTCGACCCAACGATCACGCCGCGGCCCTACCTCGACCGCCCCGCCATCCCCGAGCCCCGCCCCGATCCTGTCGACTCCCCTTAATTCAATGCCAGCCAAAACTAGAGGTCTGCGGTTGATGTTGATCACGGAACTCGGCGGGTGTTAGCCCGCCCAGGCTGTCGTGCNTCGGTGAACTTGCTCTTGCGCATCGCTGGTCTCCTTGGTGGCTAGTGTGCCCGGAGACCTCTAACTATGGATGGACCAATTTTACGGGGAGCTGACAGCGGCAGCCGCCAACGTCTGCTGAGCGGAGCGACCTACTATCCGTTCGGCCCATCCTCCGGCTGGACCTACGGCAACGGCCGCAAGTTGGCGCGCAGGTACGATCAGGATTACCGGCCACAGAGCATCCAGGACACCCGCGCTGGCGGGCTGGAAATCGGCTTCGGCTTCGACGCCGTTGGCGACCTCACTGCGCTGACGCCGGCCGGCAACCCAACACCAGAACTTCGTCTGGACTACGACGCGCTGGGCCGGCTGACAGCGTTGAAAGACGGCGCCGCCAATACCGTGATCGACGGCTACAGCTACGATGCCACCGGCAATCGCCTAAGCGCCAAAGTTGGCGGTGCTACCCAAGCCTACACCTACCCGACCACCAACCACCGCCTGAGCGCAGTCGCAGGCGTGGCGCGCACCTACGACAAGATGGGCAATACCCTCACCATCGGCGGCAAGGCACGCGAGTACCTGTACGACACCACCGCGCGCATGACCCAGGTCAAGCGCGCAGGTGTCGCGGTCATGAACTACCGCTATAACGGCCGGGGTGAGCAAGTCCGTCGCTACCTGGGCACCACCAACACCTATACGCTCTACGACGAGGCGGGCCATTGGCTCGGCGACTACGACACTAACGGTGCACCCAAGCAACAAGCGATCTGGCTGGATGACCTGCCGGTGGGCCTGTTGGCCAACGGTGGTCAACTGCACTATATCGAACCCGACCACCTAGGCAGCCCGCGTGTAGTCGTGGATGCCGCCCGCGACATTGCCGTGTGGAACTGGAGCCTGAAGGGCGAAGCCTTCGGCAACACCGCGCCCAACCAGGATCCGGATGGCGATGGCGCCGCGATGGTGTTCGACATGCGCTTCCCAGGCCAGCGGTTTGATACAGCGAGCGGGTTCAATCAGAACTACTTTCGCGATTACGATGCGGCCACTGGTCGGTACGGGCAGAGTGATCCGATTGGATTAAGAGGGGGGCTGAATAGCTACTCATATGCTAACAATCGCCCGTTTTTCTCCTCTGATCCATTTGGCCTTCGTGCGCCATTTGCTCAAGAATCTGCTTTTATTGGCACTCTGTTCGGTAGCAGCTTCGATACTGCATCACTAGATATCCAGCAAGCATCGGGAAGCCGCGGCTCGTCTCTGCGTGGCAGCAATGTTAAGCTGCCACGAAGCCTTTTTATTGATGGCGATATAGGTAAAGGCATCGACCTCAATAAAGTTGAAGCGCGCTCAACTCTTGCTCACGAGGTTTTTCATGTGTGGCAACGTCGTAGAGGTGCAAAGGTCACCTCACGCCTCATACTTCCTCAGGTTGGATATACACTTGGCTTTGGAAGTCCCTATGATTACGCGAGTCCCTCTAGCGCTGAACAAGCATCTCAATACTTTAATGCGCTTTTTGGAGATGGCAAGTACGAAGCACAGGCTCAGTTATGGGAAGATTCGTACCTTGCTAGCGACTCAAGTAGCTTAGCCGGGGAAATTTGGAATGCTTTGCAAAACGAGGTGCAAAATGGGTGCATGGGGCAATGATGGCTAATAACTTAAGGCTGGCAATTATTCTTATGATCTCCTTGTCTGCTTGTGCTGCTCCTGGCCAAGGTATGAAAGCCAAGAAGACGAAGGAGGTCGGTAATGCTATAGTTCGTTCAATCGAAGCTTATCGTATTGAAAGGGCTGCTTATCCCAATTCGATTGATGAGCTTGACAATTATAAGGAAATCATGACGGATGTTGATTCCGCAAATATAAAGTTATTTTTTGTCTCAAATTCGCCTGATAATTACGAGTTGATAATCAAGTATTTTGGCCTAGGCAGTAACTTATGCGTCCATCGATCTACAGACGCCCAAAACGTCTGGAATTGCACGGGTAGCTACTGATCAGAGGTCACCACCCAGGTTTGCCATTAGCTGTGCTAATCATCAAAAATCCAAGCTGGGCCTAAGGTTTCCCCATGTGGCTCCCTGCGAGATCACACTGGTGCGCCACGATTTGGAAGAAGTGCGCCCATGAGGGATGCTTTAAGAACGGAGTCAGGTTCGCTTGAAAGTTCAATCTGACTCCGTTTTTCGCTGCCTACATTACATCGGCGCACGGTTCAAATGGCGGAAAGAACTCGCCATTTGCGCCACACGCTGATCCAATGCGCCTTAACTTTGGTGTTAGAAAAAACTGGGAATTTGATTAAAATTTTCTTGGGTTCCACGTCCTACGGCCTGTTCGACTTGAGAGCTCACACTGTTTCAATTTTATGTGGAAACGGGGAAACGGGGAAACGGGGTCAGGTTTACTTCTCGAGATAAGGGCTCAAGGGTATCTTCCGCGGGACGCATCGGTACGGCGGCACTCTCACATCCATATCAGCGCTCTGCTCTTCCCAGCAGTCGATATCCCGACAAACCTGCAGCCGAGCCCAACGCGCCGATCGCCGCGCAGAGGAGCACACAGATGGGGTAACCAGCTGTCGTTTCGCATCTCACGCCAGACCACCTCGACCGCCTGCTACGCCCGCTCGTTGCTCATGTAAGAATGGGGTCAGGCTTATAAACCTGATCCATTACTCCACTCGGCCTGCTCGCCATGAAATTCGTCTACATTTTTTGCATGCTGATTGCCGGTTTCTTGCTCGGCGCCGGTGGATTGATACGCTGGGGCGCGTTTCTTGTCGCGCCCGAGAAGCGGCCGTTTCGTTCGACTTGGGACCGGAGGGGATTTTTCATGGCGGCCGCCGGCATCACCGGGATGATCGTAAGTACAGCAATCTACGAGGCTTCTTGCTGATCTATGCAAGGGTATCAGGCTGGCGCAGCCATCAAGGGCTTTGCCCATGAAGTTGCAGGGCAAACACCGGAGTTATCTTGCGCGCAAATGATGATCTGGGTGAGTTACCTGAGGACTGGGCTCCAGAGCCACTTGGTCCAAGGGCAGATGTCCTGGCTGCAATCGGAAGTTGCGTGCCCGCTAAGGATGCCAGTTTGGCACTAGATTTCCGAGTCGAGGAACCTGAGGATAGCGAGGAGCCGCGGACCATATCCGTATCAGGCGCCTGGGGTTAAAGAGAGGCTGCAATGTTGCAGAGGCTGTGCAACCTGCTTGGTGCGCGGTTCTACGATGCTGAGGCTGGGGATTTCATAGATTTAGTGCAGAAGGGGTGAGATTTACTTAAAAGTCAACCTAGCCCTGTTTCCCATTCCACATCTTCGCCCTCTGCATCCAGAGGCGTTGTAGAGTGGAGCCTATCAATCCACTCAAGCTGTACCCGCTTCACGGGAAGGCTTGATCAAACGTTAGGCCTAAGCGGGGCACTCCGATGAAACTTGCAGCACTCTTGGCCATTGCTTTAGCGAGCACCTTGCTTGCGGCTCCGCTAGCGCATGGCGGCAAGCTCAGGGTTAAGACAGATCAAGTCGTAGACCTGACACGATTCCTTGAGGAGAAGCCGCTTGACGAAAGCGCGCCGGCCATTCGCTCGCTCCTCATAGATTGGGAAAAGAAGAGCAAGGATGTAGTCGATTACGTTTGCCCAGGCGTACTTACACCAATTCTAGCGACCGATGTTCCCAACTCTGCAGAGCTATTGGTACAGTTCATTTTTGGAAGCGCCGCGCATCAAATTGGCAACCCAAGCGACAAGGGGAAGGTCGTGCCCGGACAACTCGCTGGGATGCGCGGCATGCTCAAGGCTTATAGAGCGTTTCTTGTGGCGAATCCGGCGGCCCGGATCCCGAGACTAGACGAGCTAACTCAGATGAATGCTGCAGGAACATTGCCGGAGTACCTTGAGCCAATCGTAGTGAAAGAATGCGGCCAAGGTTCTTGAAGCTTAGTCCAATCATTCAAGCCGAAGCCGATCCACGGCGCAGCTCAACTTAGGCGTTAGGCTCACCAGCATGTCTCGCATCGCTAGATACAGAACGGGTTATTTGCTTGTACTTGGCGCGCTAAGCGCGCTGACGTATACCGTGGTCCGCGCTGCAGGCGGCTCCAGCGCTGCATTACTTACGGTCGGCTTCCTGCTCCTCGTGCCTGGCAGACTTCAGGGCTTGCTGCTGCGGCCTCTGTTTCGAGGACAGCGCGCACTTGCTGAAGGCAAGCCTGAGGAGGCGGCCGTCCAGTTCCATCACCAGCTCACTCAGCTCCAAGCACAGCCATGGCGGCGTCTCGCACTCTGGCTAGGCTGGTCTACTTATACTCCAAGCCTCGCTGCCATGGTGACCAACAACCTCGGAGTCGCTTATGCGGCGCGGGGTGAGCTTGAGCAGGCACAAGCTGCCTGGAAACATGCATTGGCGCTAGATCATCTGTACCCGGTTCCGTATGCCAACTTGGCTGCCGCAGCTGCCGCCCGTGGCGCTTCCGATGAGGGGCACTCGCTATTGTGCCAAGCACGGAAGCTGGGCTACGGCGGCGGCCCTTTGGATCAGGCCACGCACCGAATGCAGCAATTACTAGCAGCCGTGGAGTCTCGCGGGCCTGCGTTGTGAGGCTCAATAATTCATCCGTGTCGACGCCGCCTTGCGGCGCTGCTCTTCTGTTGTCTCTCCAGCGTGCTTTGCTTGGTGAGACCCATCCACAGCTTAGACAAGCGTCTATTGAGGCTGATCCCGGGACAAGCGTTGTTCGTTTGCGATTTGAGTACGATGGAGAGCCTTCCAAGGCTGCGCTCGACAGCGGCTCATGCGCTGCAACGGAAGTGATTGCTGACTTCCCGGCGCCGTGGAATTTAGATGATCAGCATGTTTCCGTGGCATATCCACACAAGCTTTCGGCGTTGGCCCATATTGCCTACCGTCGTTGGGAGCCTGAGCATGCTGCCTAGCGGCTAGTCTGTGTCCCGCAATCCGGCGGCGTACAGCAATTCATTCAAGTCGGCACCATTTCGGTGCACGGCGCACTTCGAAACATGGTGTGGTCAGAATGCATGCATGGTCCAGCATTGAAGAGTGGGCGCATGCGTACATCCGCGTTCATGAGGCCGAGGCTTCACTGGATGATTCGCACCCGGACTATCTGGCTGCCTATGAGTTCATGGTGGAGCTGGTCGGTGAAGATGCAGAGCAATGTTGGGCCGGCATTCTTGAGGTAGTTCGGCGCCGGCCAACAGAGCGTGTGCTTGGTATGGTCGCCGCCGGGCTGGTCGAAGACTTGCTCGATGGCTCCGGTGCGGTATTCATTGAGCGCATCGAGGCGCAGGCAGGCACCGATCCCGTCTTTCGCAAGATGCTCCATGGCGCCTGGGAAAGCGGCACGCCAGAGGTCTGGTCGCGGTTCGTGGCAGCTCGTGGGGAGTTCGCAGATGCTGGCTGACACTTCATCGATACCGGGCGACCAAGAACGGTGTCAGCTTCACTTATAAGGCCAAGCTGACCTTGTTTCGCAGTGGCGCTGAGTCCGTGTTGACCTGTACCCCCAGGTGGTTGCTTCCTGACAATACGTTCAAGCCAAACCTGCCGCCGCGGATGTCCTCGCGCAGCTGCTGACGTTGCGGGCAAGTGGGATTGCCGAGTGTCACCGCACAGACAGGGCTGCCTGTTACTGGCCTTGGCCTGATCTCAAGCTAAGCTGAAGACGCTCGCTTTTCCGGTCCCCGTGTCGTACGCCACCAATGCCTCCTGGAAGGCATCAGCGCTGCCAACGAGGTCACCGTCACTGCTCCAGATGGCAGACCGACCCGCTCCTATGAAAGTATCGGCGGGGCCTACACAGTTCGCCATCAAGACAGTCATGGAATGCGTTTTTGCAATCGTCGGATAGTGACTGTAGGCCGATGCCACCCCCCTCTCCGACTTGGCCACGCTTGCCAGATACACGCCCACACCTGAGTCCGCAGCCTGTTCTGCATGGCTTGCCTGCAGTGACTCGTAGCAAATGGCAGGCGCCAACGCCTGATCTGCGTGTCTGAGAACAAGCTGCTCGCTACCGGCGGTGAAGAACGGGAACTCGTCGGGGTGTAACTGCTGTTTGGAGTAGCTTGTGCGCTCCAGCCCCGGTTGGAAGCAGAGCATGCTGATTTCGGTGCCCTTTGCCCCCTTCGTGGGCGCGCCAACGGCGATGAGCATGCCGTACCGGTCACTTGCCAGCTGAAATTGATCAAAGCGCTGATCAGCCGGCTGCACCGCCAGGGCCTGCGCCAATCCGGGTTCGTAACCGGTGAGGGACAGCTCGGGAAAGACCAGCACATCGGCACCCTTGCTCGCAGCCAGGCGAATGACATCGAGGTGCTTGCTGATATTCCCTTCGATTTCGCCAGGCGTCGAAAGGATTTGCGCGGCTGTCAGCTTCATTGCCTGTCTCGTGTCCACGTATTGGGGTTGAGCGTAGCGGATTCCAACAGACTGGTAACCAGCATGCTCTCGAATTACGCATATGCTGCTCGCACGCTCGTGCCCTCAAAAGCGGAGCGTCTTGGCCCGTCCTTGTCTTCATCAACGGCATAGAGCAGATGTATAGCGTGGGTTTTTACCAATCTTCTCCGACTTGCTTCTTTGGAAAAAATGGCACAACGCGCTGAGGGATGTACTCACTTATTGAGCACCTCGGTTGTCCATATCTGATCGTAATCCGCGTTGTGCGCCTTGGTAAAACCATGGGCATCGCTGAATCCATCATCGACCTTCTGGCCATCCTTATGGATCACGTAATGGCGCCCGCCGGCAACCTGGTCGCCGTGGTAATGCAGCTGCATCCGGTACACCAGCCTGCTCTCTTCTCCTGCTGGCGTCGCCTGCTGCTGTTCAACGCTGCCGGCTAGTTGCTGTATCTGCAACAGCGGTGTCGTCTGCTGCGGATGGGCCACCACCCAGCTTCTGAACCTGGCCTGGTCCTGCGCTGGCGCCTGCCCGGACGCTGGCCAGATGTAGAGAAACGTTGCGGGCGTGCCGGGTGCCGTACTGGCCGCCGGCATGTGCCACTCATAGACCTGGTGCCTACCATCGGCTGTCGTCATCTCGAGCAGGCGGGCACTGGCTTGCGATAGGTTGCTGGTGGCGACCGGCAGTTCACTGATCGGGACGAGGCTGGAGTTCGGGACGGCGCCCGCCAGTGCCAGTAGCAGATCGCGCTGGTTTGTCACTTCCTGTTCGTTCAACGACAGCGAGCGCAAGTAGCGCGAACGCAGGCTGAAACGGTAGCGCGTTTCCTGCAGGGTGAATTCTCCCTCGACCCTGGAGGCTTCGTGCCAGTCGTGCCCAGGTGCCAGATTGACAGCGCCGTGCATGACGCAAAACCCCTGCCGGGATTGCGCCGCTGGCGGGAAGGGCGCTGCACTGCTGGTGATCGATGCCAGGATGTCCTTGGTGCGCCGTTCGGTGATGTCCTGCAGGCGGCTGATGGCCGTTTTCTGGAAGCGAAAGGTCGTGCCATCGCGATGAATGAAGCCGGTGACCTGCACCACATTCGGGTCGAGCGGCAGCGCGTCTTCGGCGTGTACGACGATGACCCTGCCATCGTCCTGCGCCAGCGTTTCCACGGGCTTGATCAGTTGGCGCACCCGGCCATTGCTGGCCGGTGCTTGCGCGGCCAGCAGGCGCTGCGCATAGCTAGTCGCGTCCTCGCGGTAGCTGTCGATGTCGCCCCAGTAAAACTGCGCGGAACTCCCCAGGAAATGCAGGGGAACATCAGCCGTCACGGCAAGACGCCCGATGCAGTAACTGGTGTTGACGGGATTGTCCGCCGACGGCGGCAACGATTTGTTGGTGGTGTTGGTTGTGCTGCAAGCGGCAAGCAACGCCATGGCAGCAAGCAGCGGCGCGCGCATCAAACGCGTGGCGGAACGTCTCAACGCAATTCCCTCAGAACAGCAATCGGCAATGATAGATGACGCCGGTCCACGTGGTGCGCCACCGCTGGCCAGGTGATCTGGTGCTTCCTGCTGCTTCCGTGCATTGGCCGATTGCGGGGTCGAGCGAGCCGCATCCGTTCTGGCCGGTGCAGGCCAACGGAAACCGCACTGCGCCACCTTGCATCGGCTTTTATGCCGTGGTGATAGTGATGGCGTGCCTGCTTCCGTTGGCTGGGGCGTGTGGGGGTTGCGTTGGGAGGGGCCGGTGCTCGGAGGTCGCACACCCACGTGTGCGCCTTCCTCTGCGGGAGTGGCGCACAGGGTGCCCGCGCTTGCTATGGCTTCTTTCGATACACCCCACCGAAGGACACGTTCATTCCGCCGCATTCCAGGTTGTCGTCGGCCAGCAGCATGTCGCCCAGCAATTGCAGGCGTACCTTGCAGGTGTTCTCGTTGACCTCGACGCGGTTGCCTTCGGGATAGCCGCGCGCGGTGACCGATCCGGTGTGCGGACCGCCCGGCGTCTGTTCCGGATCGGGATAGGCGCTGGGCCAGTACGCATCGCCGTTGACGGTGATGCTGCCGTCTGCGTTGGTGGTCAATTGCAGCGTGTTGTCGCCATAGTGCCAGTGGCCGTTCCATGCTTGCGGTGTGGGCGTGGCCGCGCTTGGTTGCATCTGCAGGCTGGACTGTGCGACCCAACCTGCGGTGCCGCCGCCCTTGTTGGGATAGAGCACGCAGACATAGGCATTGCGGCGCTGCGCCGTCAGGACGACATCGTTCTTGACCACGTAGGCGCGCCCCTGGCACGCGGCCCCGCCCGTGTCCGGGCAGCCATCGGTGTCCTTGAGCAGGTACAGGCGCGGCGGGATGACCTTGCCGAGGGAGAACGCCACCGGCGCGCTGGTGAACAACCCATTGCGGCAGGTGGCATCGTCGGCGGCAGGTGCGGCGTGGACCAACGGCGAAACGCCCAACAGGGTAAGCATCCAGGCCTTACGCATCGCAATCACTCCAGATGTGGCGCGGTAGTGTGCGGCAAACCGGGCCGTCTTTCAGCAGGAAAGTGCCACCACACGCCACGCATGCCCCAGCCGCGCCGACCTACGTGCAGTTTCACGCTCAGCGCGCAGGCGCGTGCCGCCGCGTGCAGTGCGGAGCGTTTCTACGCCCCGCAGCCCATGCTTGCGTCTGATTCACCTGGTGGGCGTGCATGGGGCTTCTTCACCTGGGCAGGCAGATGCTGCTGTCTTCAATCGAGAGGGAGTGGAGCATGAAACAATCACTGTTGGTCCTGTCCATGGTCGCAGCGCTGGCGCTCGCTGGCTGCAAGCCTGATGCCGACAAGGAGGCCGCAGCGCCTGCCGCGTCCACCGAGCCGACGCCGACCGGTGGCGCGGCAACCCCGACCACGCCGCCCGTCGGCGAAGCCAGCCCGGCGCCGGAAGGCGCGGCGCGCGCGAGTTCCGGAGACGACATCGCCCTTGGCTTGCTCGGGGCGGTGAACAACCACGAGATCGCCGCAGCGAAGCAGGCGCAGGACAAGAAGGTCACCGGCGCGGTGCTCGAGTACGCGAAGATGATGGAAAAAGAGCACACCGAGAACCTGGAAAAGACCAAGGCGCTGGGAACACTGGCCGAAACCCCGGACGTCAAGAAGCTGGAGAGCAAGGGCGAGCAGGACCTGTCCACGCTGGGCCAGACGTCCGGCAAGGACTACGCGGCGGCCTACATCGATGCAATGATCGCCGGGCACAAGGAGGCGCTGCAGCTGATCCAGACGCAGATGATGACGGTAGCGTCGACCGAGCCGGTCAAGCAGCACCTGACCGAGACCAAGACGCACGTCGAGCAGCACCTGGCGAAGGCGGAAGCCATCAAGAAGGCAATGTAAGCGCGGGCGTGGCAGATCGCTGGTCTGCCACGCCTGGTTTGCAAGCGGCGAGGGAGAGACTTCGCCGTTTTCGAGTTTCAGGGGCCCGAAAAGGGAATCAGGGAAAAAGCGATTCCTCCCACAACTGCCAACAGCGCCAGCACGCCAAGAATTATCGAATACAGACGCCTGGAAAAATTGGGGCGGCGCCAGATGGCCCGGAGAATGGCGATCGGAATTAATGCATAGACCGCACAAAGGGCAATGAAGTACCAGTTGATCTGATAGGAGGAGCCCTTGCCCAGCGTGTTTCCGACTTGAAACAAGACCACTCCACCGACAAGCGACAGGAAAGAGCGGATCGCAAATGCATTGGTGGTTCTTGTTTGAATGCTCATATAGTCACATCGATCTTGAAAATTGCCCCAGCCGGGAGGCCTGTGCAGGCTAAATGCAAACGACGATGTACTGGCCTGTTTGTTGCGCCTTGCCACCTGGCCCCAGGGTTGCCGATGTGCTCACCTGCGGCGACCATGAATCCCATCAACGTGATCTGCTCTCACGCATCCACTGAACGTGTTTGCTTCAGCACCCAGCGTCATCGCAGCTTTGCAATGACGTCAAATACGTTGCGGTGCTATCAACCAGCAAAATCGGCGACGGCCAGTACCCGCAAGCAACCGTGCCTCCCCGCGCTGTCCCTCCGCGGGCGCTGCCTTAAGCGACTAGGCTTCGCTGAAGGCGTAGCCACAGGATGTGCACTGGATGATGCAGGCGTTTATCCGTTGCGCCATGGGACTGGACTGACTACCAGCGTACCTACGGCGGCCAGCTGGCCACGCCTAAGCCTACGCCGCTGGCGGTCCGCGTGATAACCTGACCACCGCCATTCTGGCGAAGACGGAACATCATGTGGCCCAGCCGACACCGTCGCAAGCGGTGCCGGAGCTGTCTCGCAGAGCCATGCTTAACGCAAGTCGCCCAGAGACAAGCACGTCATTTCAACTACTACCAGGGAGGTATTCATCATGAAGCCACGCACCACTGCTGCCACTTTCGCGCTGGCTGCGGCTTTAGGCCTCGGCCTGAGCGCCCCGGCTCGCGCCCAGGCGCCAGATCCTTGCTCGGTCTTTCTTTGCATGGCCAGCAAGACCGGCTTCGGCGCTCCGACTGCCGAATGTGCAGCACCAATTGGCGTCTTCCACGCCATCCAGGTGTGGGACCCGCACTTCGACTCGCCAGCCACGGCGGCGGCACGCCGGGCATATCTGATGACTTGTCCCGGCGCGAGCGTCCCGAATCAGGCCATCTTGGAAGCCATTATCGGGAAATGGGGTTATAAGCTTTGATGCATATCACCCGCTAACTGAGAAACCTGCTTCTGAGACGTGCGGGAGTACCACCATGCCCCTGTCCGCCACGTGGATGGCGCAATGCCTTTTTGTGCCATTGGGTTGCTAAACATCGGTCAATGGCAAGCGAACCCGCTGCCTTTGTAGATCCGTCCGCAGGAAAGCGCAGTCTGGCCCCGTTCTTGTTTGCTCAGTTGGCGGCGCTCACGGTGGTCTCTGCAGATGCACTGCGCGATTTCCCACCAAGCAAAAAAACGTGGTCTGGTTTAGTAAAAAACCAGATCCCGGTGTCCGACATCACTGGCGTCTCCTTTGCCGTTGCAACCGTGGCGATGGCCAGCAGTGCCGCCATGACGTCGCTCCGCATCCTTGCTCTCCCTGCAGGTTGAGGCCCTAGCCTACAAGCCTTGGGCGTTGGCCAGTGCTGCCTGAGCCTTCACCACAGCCGCGCTTGTTTGATTTTCGTCAATTCCACCGACACATGAAATTCGCAGCCGGGGTGCTTGACTGCATCGGTCAAGAATCGTTGCGGAGTTGCGCATGAGTGCAGTCACGGTGGGAAGGGTCGACCAGGGATCGGGTAGAGATGGGTCGATCCGGACGGGAGTTGGACTGGTGCGTCGTGACCGAGCACCGGCGGGTCTGCGGGGCGGGTCGGCCCGTATCGCGTTCTTTGTCACGGCGCGCGTCTGCGCCGTGGTCGGCTGAGGGGGCGCCATGCGGATCTGTGTTCTCAACGAGGCAACCGGGGACCAAGCCGGGCTGGAGCAGCGCTGCAGGTCGGCGCGCGAGGCGGGCTTTGATCATGTGGTGCTCGCGCCGCCGTTTGCGCGCGACGCCCAGGGCCGGCTGAGTGAGGTGGCCGGTGCCAGCGAGGCCGACGCGCAGCGCCTGCGCGAGGTGGTGCAGGCCGCGCACCGCGCCGGCGTGAAGCTGCTGCTCGACGTGCGCCTGGATGAAGTGGGTGGCGACAGCGCGGTGGTACGCGACAACCCGCAGTGGTTCCGTGCGCGCAGCACGGCGGTGCCGGACCCGCGCCAGCCGCGCGCCACGCCCGAAGTGGCCGAGGCACGCTTCACCTATGCGCAGGAAGGTGCGGCGCTGGTGGAGTGGTGGAGCGCGAGCTTGCTGGACTGGGCCTCGCAGGGCGTGGCCGGCTTCCGCCTGTTGCAGCCGCAGCAGGTGCCGGCGCAACGCTGGCGCGAGTTGATCGCCCGCGTGCATGCGCAGGCACCGGAGGTGGTGTTTGCGGCGTGGACGCCGGGCCTGGGCATCGAGGCCTTGCAGCAGCTGGCCGGTGCCGGGTTCGATGTGGCGTTCTCCTCGCTCACATGGTGGGACGGCCGCGGCAGCTGGTTCTTCGACGAAGACACGGCGCTGCGCGCGTTGGCGTCGCAGATCGTTGCGGTGGTGGGTGCGCCCGAGGGCAAACCTGCGGCCGCTGCCGGGCAGCACTGGCAGCTGGCCCAGGCCCTGGGCGGGGCATGGTTGCTGGACGAGGCGCAGCTGGAGACGTTGCCGTTGTCGATCAGGGCGCGCGATGGCGTGCCGCCCAGCACTGCCGGCCTGCGCTTGCGCCCGCTGCTGCGCGAGGGCACCGGTCTGACGGCGGTGGCCATCGAGCCATTGGGGGGCTTGCCGTCGCTACTGCTGATCAACGGCGATGCCGACCATGTGGTGCCGGTCCCGGCGCCGGACCTGTTGCGCCTGCTCGGCGATGCCGAAGCGCTGGTGGGCGAAGACGGCAGCACGCTTTCCGGTGCGACGCTGGAAGCGCTGGAGCCGGGCGAGGTGCGGGTGTACCGCAGCGTGCCGGCGCGGCATGTGCTGGCGGTGCCGCGCATGCGCCCGCGTGCGCAGACCGCGGCCGCCTGGCCACGTGTGTGCATCGAGTCGGTGACGCCGTCGGTCGATAACGGCCGCTTCCCGGTCAAGCGCACCGTGGGCGACCGCATCTGCGTGGAGGCCGATGCGTTCTGCGATGGGCACGACCGTATCGCGGTGGCGGTGCTGTGGCGCCCGGCCGATGCCAAGACCTGGGCCAGTGCGCCGATGCGTGCGCTGGGCAACGATCGCTGGCGCGCGGAGTTCCCGCTCGAGCGCATCGGCACCTATGAGTTCCGCGTCGAAGGCTGGCGCGATGTGTTCGCCACCTTGCATGCGGATCTGGAAAAGAAGCGCGCCGCCAACACGGTGCTGCCGGTGGATGTGCAGGAAGCAGTGGCCGTGGTGCAGGCCGCGCACGCACGCAGTAACGGTGCGCTGGCCGAGCGCCTGCAGGCCGTCCTCACCCGCATCGGTGCGCAGAGCGAGCCGCTGCAGCAGCTGGCGATCGTGCTGGAGCCGGACACCGCGCAGGCGATGGCAGCAGCCGACGACAAGCCGTTCCGCTCCGAGACGCCGGTGACCTTCCGGGTGGAGTCCGAGCGGCGCGCGGCGCATTTCGCCAGCTGGTACGAATTGTTCCCGCGCTCGCAAAGCGGCGATCCGCAGCGGCACGGCACCTTCGACGATGTGATCAAGCGGCTGGCGCATATCCGCGCGATGCACTTCGACGTGCTGTACATGCCGCCGATCCATCCGATTGGGTTGAATAACCGCAAGGGCCGCAACAACTCGGTCACTGCGGTCGACGGCGAGCCGGGCAGCCCGTATGCGATCGGTGCCAGCGATGGCGGGCATACCGAGGTGCATGCCGAGCTCGGCGGGCTGGATGGTTTCCGCCGCCTGATCCAGGCCGCGCGTGCACATGGGCTGGAAGTGGCGCTGGATTTCGCCATCCAGTGCGCGCCGGATCACCCGTGGTTGAAGGAGCACAAGGACTGGTTCACCTGGCGCGCGGATGGCTCGATTCCGTACGCGGAAAACCCGCCGAAGAAATACCAGGACATCGTCAACGTCGATTTCTACGCCAGCGGTGCGGTGCCGGACCTGTGGAACACGCTGCGCGATGCGGTGCTGTTCTGGGTCAACGAGGGGGTGACGCTGTTCCGCGTCGACAACCCGCATACCAAGCCGTTCCCGTTCTGGGAGTGGTTGATTGCCGACATCCGCGGGCGCCGGCCGGATGTGGTGTTCCTGTCGGAGGCCTTCACCCGGCCGAAGATGATGTACCGGCTGGCCAAGTGCGGCTTCTCGCAGTCCTATACCTACTTCACCTGGCGCAACCACAAGCACGAGCTGCAGGAGTACGTGGAAGAGTTGAACCAGGGCGTGCCGCGCGAATGCTTCCGCCCGCATTTCTTCGTCAACACGCCGGATATCAATCCGCTGTTCCTGCAGACCAGCGGGCGTAACGGGCATCTGATCCGCGCCGCGCTGGCGACCACGCTGTCGGGGCTATGGGGCATGTACCAGGGCTTCGAGCTATGCGAGGCCACGCCGCTGGCGCCGGGCAAGGAAGAGTATCTGGACTCGGAGAAGTTCCAGCTGCGTGCCTGGCCCGAGCGTGCGCCCGGCGACATCGTCGATGAGATCACCCGCTTCAACCAGCTGCGCCGCATGCATCCGGAACTGCAGTCGCACCTTGGCACGCGCTTCTACCAGGCGCACAACGACCAGGTGCTGTACTTCGGCAAGTTCCTGGACGCCGGCTACCTGTCGCGCAGCCGCAGCATGGTGCTGGTGGCGATCAACCTGGATCCGCAGGCGGGCCAGGACGCGGACATCGAAATTCCCTTGTGGGAGTTGGGCCTGCTCGATCACGCCAGCGTGGCGGTGGACGATCTGTGGGACGGCCACCGCTTCACGTGGCAAGGCAAGTATCAGCACATCCGCTTAGAGGCGACGCGGCCGTTCGCGTTATGGCGCATCCGCGCAGGAGAGGTTGCATGAATGCAGTCCCATCGTTACAAGCCGACGCGGAACAGTCCGCGGTGGTGGCAGATCAGCTTTGGTACAAAGACGCGATCATTTACCAAGTGCACGTCAAGTCGTTCTTCGACTCCAACGACGATGGCATCGGCGATTTCCCGGGCCTGATTTCCAAACTGGACTACATTGCCGAACTCGGCGTGGACACCATCTGGCTGCTGCCGTTCTATCCCAGCCCGCGCCGCGACGACGGCTACGACATTGCCGAATACATGGCGGTGCATCCGGACTACGGCAGCATCGCCGATTTCGAGCAACTGGTGGCGCAGGCGCACGCACGCGGCATCCGCATCGTCACCGAGCTGGTGATCAACCACACCTCCGACCAGCACCCGTGGTTCCAGCGCGCACGCAATGCGCCGGCCGGCTCGCCGGAGCGCGACTTCTACGTGTGGTCGGACACCGACCAGGAATACGAAGGCACGCGGATCATCTTCTGCGACACCGAAAAGTCCAACTGGACCTGGGACCCGGTGGCCGGGCAGTACTTCTGGCACCGGTTCTATTCGCACCAGCCGGACCTGAACTTCGACAACCCCGCGGTGCTGGAGGCGGTGCTGGAGGTGATGCGCTTCTGGCTGGATCGCGGCGTGGACGGCCTGCGCCTGGATGCGGTGCCCTACCTGATCGAGCGCTCCGGCACCTCCAACGAGAACCTGCCGGAAACCCACGCGATCCTGCGCAAGATCCGCGCCACGCTGGATGCCGAGTACCCGGACCGCATGCTGCTGGCCGAGGCCAACATGTGGCCGGAAGACACCCAGCAATACTTCGGCCAGAACGCCGACGAATGCCATATGGCGTTCCACTTCCCGCTGATGCCGCGCATGTACATGGCGATCGCGCGCGAAGACCGCTTCCCGATCACCGACATCATGCGCCAGACCCCGGAGATTCCGGAGAGCTGCCAATGGGCGATCTTCCTGCGCAACCACGATGAGCTGACGCTGGAAATGGTCACCGATTCGGAGCGCGATTATTTGTGGCAGACCTATGCCGCCGACCGCCGCGCACGCATCAACCTGGGCATCCGGCGCCGGCTGGCGCCACTGCTGGAGCGCGACCGCCGCCGCATCGAATTGATGACCTCCCTGTTGCTGACCATGCCCGGCACGCCAGTGCTGTACTACGGCGACGAGATCGGCATGGGCGACAACATCCATCTGGGCGACCGCGATGGCGTGCGCACGCCGATGCAGTGGTCGATCGACCGCAATGGCGGCTTCTCGCGCGCCGACCCGGCGCAGCTGGTGCTGCCGCCGGTGATGGACCCGCTGTACGGCTTCCAGGCCGTGAACGTGGAAGCGCAGATCCGCGACCAGCATTCGCTGCTGACCTGGACCCGCCGCGTGCTCAGCGTGCGCAAGCGTTACCAGGCCTTCGGCCGCGGCACCCTGCGCTTTTTGTACCCGGGCAACCGCCGCATGCTGGCCTACCTGCGGTGCTACCAGGACGAGACGGTGCTGTGCGTGGCCAACCTGTCGCATACGCTGCAGGCGGTGGAGCTGGACCTGTCCGAGTTCGAGGGCCGCGTGCCGGTGGACATCATCGGCGGCGGCAGCTTCCCGCCGGTCGGCCGGCTGACCTACCTGCTCACGGTGCCGCCGTTCGGCTTCTACGCGTTCCAGCTGGTCAGCGAAGGCACCTTGCCGGATTGGCATGTGCCCAGCCCGGTGCCGTTGCCGGATTACCGCACGCTGGTGCTGCGCAGCGATACCGACGAGAGCAATGCCTTGCTGCCGCATCTGTCCACGCTGGAAAGCGAGATCCTGCCGGCCTGGTTGTCGGCACGGCGCTGGTTCTCGGCCAAGGACCAGGCACTGAAGCACGTGCGCATCTCGCGCCGTACGCCATTGCCCGGCGATGAGCCGATGAGCCTGCTGGAGCTGGACGCGGAACTGGAAGACGGCCGCCACGAGAGCTACATGCTGCCGATCGGCATCGTGTGGGAGCGCGACCACCCCAGTACGCTGGCCGAGCAGCTGGCGCTGGCGCGGGTGCGCCAGGGTCGCGAGGTGGGGTATCTCACCGATGCCTTCGCGCTCAAGCCGATGGTGCGCGGGGTGATCGATGCCTTGCGCGACAACGCCGCGCTGGAGTTCTGCGATGGCGACGATGCCTCGCAGCAGGGCCAGGTGCGCTTCGAAGCGACCCCGGCGCTGGCTGCGTTGGAGATTCCGCAGGATCCGGAAATCCGCTGGCTGTCGGCCGAGCAAAGCAACAGCTCGCTGGTGGTTGCCGACAAGGCGGTGTTCAAGCTGCTGCGGCACGTGGCCAACGGTGCCAACCCGGAGATCGAGATCGGCCGCCGCCTGACCGAGATGGGCTATGCCAACGCCGCACCCTTGCTGGGCAGCGTCAGCCGCATCGACACGCAGGGCACCATCACCACGATCGCGCTGCTGCAGGGCTTCATCCGCAACCAGGGCGATGCCTGGCGCTGGACGCTGGACCATCTGGCGCGCAGCTTCGACGAGTACGCCACCGCGCAGACCGACGAGTCGCGTGCCGAAGCCATCGCCGGGTACGACGCCTTCGCCGCGGTGGTCGGCAAGCGCCTGGCCGAGTTGCACGAGGCCTTGTCGCGTGACACCGACGATGCCGACTTCGCCCCGCAGCGCATCGACCTGCCCACCGCCAACGATGTGGTGGCTGGCGTCGCCCGCCAGGTCGAGGAGATGTGGGACACCGTCAATGCACGCCTGGCCGGCAGCGACGATGCGACCGAACGCGAAGCGCTGCAGGCCGTGCTGGCCGATTCCCTGCTGACCCGCGTGCACGGCGACTTCCACCTGGGCCAGATCCTGGTGGCCTTCGACGATGTGGTGCTGATCGACTTCGAAGGCGAGCCGGCCAAGCCGCTGTCCGAACGGCGCGCCAAGGCCAGCCCGCTGCGCGATGTGGCCGGCTTCCTGCGCTCGCTCGACTACGCCAGCGAAGTGTCGGCACGTGGCGAGGAAGGCACCGCCGCACGCGCAGGCGTGGGCGTGGACACGCATCTGGACGAGTTCCTGGTGCAGTTCCGCCGCCGTTCCACACAGGCGTTCCTGGATGCGTACCATGCCGTGCTCGATGCCAGCACGCACCCGTGGATCGCACCGGCAGCGTTCAATGCGGCCACCTTGCTATTTCTGGTGGAGAAGGCCTGTTACGAGGTGCGCTACGAGGCTGCCAACCGCCCCGGCTGGCTGATGGTGCCGATCGAGGGCTTGCGACGCATCCTGCACCGCGCGCGCGCTGGTGCGGGAGACACATGATGAGTGGAGTGATGACAGCAGTGACCAATCGATGGGATCCCGGCGCGACCCGCGCCCTGGCCGAGGCACGCCATGGCGATGCATTCGCCCTTCTTGGCGCGCACCCGACCGACAGCGGTCGGGTGCTGCGCACCTATCAACCGGGTGCCGACTACGTCAATGCCGTGCTGGACGATGGCCAGGTCATCGCGCTGGAGGCAGGCCCGGAGCCGGGCCTGTTTGCCGGCGCGTTGCCGGCGCAGGGCGGGTATCGCCTGCGCATCGGCTGGCCCGGCGGCGAACAGGACACCGCCGACCCGTATGCGTTCGGCCCGCAGCTCAGCGACTTCGACCTGCACCTGATCAGCGAAGGCCATCACCTGCAGCTGGCCGATGCGCTCGGTGCCAACGTGATCGAGGTCGATGGCGTACGCGGCACGCGCTTTGCGGTATGGGCGCCCAACGCCACGCGCGTGGCGGTGGTGGGCGATTTCAACAGCTGGGACGCACGCCGGCATCCGATGCGGCTGCGGCACCAGTCCGGCGTGTGGGAGCTGTTCGTGCCCGACGTCGGCCCGGGCGCGCATTACAAGTACCAGCTACGCGGCCCGCACGGGAACGAGTTGCCGGCCAAGGCCGACCCGGTGGCGCGGCGTGCCGAGCTGGCGCCGGGCACCGCCTCCATCGTGGCCGACCCCACCCCGCACCAGTGGAGCGATGACGGCTGGATGGCCACGCGCGCGCGCCGTCAGGCACACGACGCACCGATGAGCATCTACGAGATCCATGCCGGTTCCTGGTTGCGCGAGGAAGGCGTGGACCTGGACTGGGATGGCCTGGCCGACCGCCTGATTCCGTACGTGGCGGACATGGGCTTCACCCATGTCGAGCTGATGCCGGTGACCGAGCATCCGTTCGGCGGCTCGTGGGGCTACCAGCCGTTGGGCCTGTTCGCGCCGACTGCGCGCTTCGGTTCGCCGGATGGCTTCGCCCGCTTCGTCGATCGCTGCCATCGCGAAGGCATCGGCGTGATCGTCGACTGGGTACCGGCGCATTTCCCCACCGACGCCCACGGCCTGGCGCACTTCGACGGCACCGCGCTGTACGAACATGCCGACCCGCGCGAAGGCTTCCACCGCGACTGGAATACGCTGATCTACAACCACGGGCGGCGCGAGGTGTCCGGGTTCCTGATCGCCAGTGCGCTGGAGTTCCTGCAGCGCTTCCACGTCGACGGCCTGCGCGTGGATGCGGTGGCCTCGATGCTGTACCGCGACTACAGCCGCAATGCCGGCGAGTGGGTGCCCAACATCCATGGCGGGCGCGAGAATTACGAAACCATCGCCTTCCTGCGCCGGCTCAACGAAGTGGTGCGCGAGCACACCCCGGGCGCGGTGATGATTGCCGAGGAATCCACCGCCTTCCCCGGCGTCACCGCCGATGTGGCACATGGCGGCCTGGGCTTCCACTACAAGTGGAACATGGGCTGGATGCACGACACCCTGCATTACGCCGCGCTGGATCCGATTTACCGCCGTTACCACCATGGCGAGCTGACCTTCAGCATGGTCTATGCGTATTCGGAGCGTTTCGTGTTGCCGATCTCGCACGACGAAGTGGTGCACGGCAAGGGTTCGCTGCTGGGCCGCATGCCGGGCGACGACTGGCAGCGCTTCGCCAACCTGCGCGCCTACCTGGGCTACATGTTCACCCACCCGGGGCGCAAGTTGCTGTTCATGGGCTGCGAGTTCGGCCAGCCCACCGAGTGGAACCACGACGGCGGCATCCCCTGGCACCTGCTCGACGACCCGCGCCATCGCGGCGTGCAGACCCTGGTGCGTGACTTGAACCGGCTGTATGTCGAGTACCCCGCGCTGCACGCGCAGGATGACGACCCGGCCGGGTTTGCGTGGGTGGTGGGCGATGATGCGGCCAACAGCGTGGTCGCGTTCCTGCGCAAGGGCAAGCGTGGCGACGCCCCGGTGCTGGTGGTGATCAACTTCACCCCGATCGTGCAGCACGGCTACCGCATCGGCGTGCCGCAGGGCGGCCAGTGGCGCGAGGTGTTCAACAGCGATGCCGGCATCTACGGCGGCGCGAACCTGGGCAATGGCGGCGTGGTGGGCGCCGAGCAGCAGTCGATGCATGGCCATGCGCAATCCCTGCCGCTGCAGTTGCCGCCGCTGGGCGTCATCGTGCTGACGCCGCAGGGCTGATGCAGCACCCACGGCGCCGGACCGCTGGCCCGGCGCTGTGGCACCTGTTAGATTGCGCGCCGTAGAGCGGCCAACACCTCGCTGTGCGCCCACCGGGCTTCGCAACAGGGGTGTTAGCCGCTACTTAGGCAGCCCGGGGAGGGCTGCCGGGCACAGCCGCCGCCATGCCTTCCGTCGATCTCTTTACGGGAGCGTTGTGCGTGGGTGTTTTGGGTGCTGTTGCTTCTTCGATGGTTGAGTCCTTTATCCATGTTGTGCGCATCGCTGGATGCGCGCATGCACTGGTGTGGGTTGCACGTTCGCCGTGTGTCGGCGCGCAAGATCGTGGCGCGCGGCTCATGCAGCTCGGTGTGTTGCCGTTCTCCGCTTCTGCGCAGGTGCAGGCATGAGCGGCCTGCTGACGGCGTGCTACCTGCTCGCCGCTGCGGTCTCGGCGCTGGCGTTCTACCTGGCAACCAGGCATCAACGCCTGTGGCCGCAGCGCCGGCTGTCCGCGCGTGCGCTACGCCTCGGCGCCAGTGCGTTGCTGCTGCTGTCGCTGGGCTGCGCCATCGCTGCATTGGGGACCTGGGCCGGCCTCTTTTCCGCAGTGACGGTGTTGATGCTGGTGGCGGTGGCGCTGCCGTACCTGGATGCCTGGCAGCAGGCGCGCGTGCAACGCAGGCAGGTGCGCCATGTGGGCTAGATGGCTGGCCGCCGTGGTGCTTGGCCTGCCGCTTGCGGTGGGCGTGGTCGGCCTGTGCGCCTTGTTGCTGCCGGGGCCGCAGCGGAGCTACACGCTGGCGTGGTTGCTGCTGATGTTTCCGGCATGGATCGGTGCGATGGCCTTGCCGTTCGTGTTTCGTAGCGCATCGCGTGCCTGGGTCGTACTCGGCGGGCTGACGCTGCTGTGCTACCTCGCGCTTGCAGGCATCAAGGCCGTGGGCTGGACGGAGCTGGGTGCATGAAAGCAGCGACCTTGCGCGCGTTTCTGTCGGTCCATAGCTGGATGGGCCTGTTGGCCGGCATGGCCTTGTTCATCGCCTTCTATGCCGGTGCCATCACCGTGTTTACCCACCAATTGAGCGGCTGGCAGACCACCCCGCCTGCCACGCAGCCGGCGCCGGCAGATCCTGTCGCCGCCGCGCAGCGCCTGCTGGACGCGGTGATCGCCCGGCACCCGCAGGTGGCCGACTCCTTCCTGGTGCTGCTGCCCGGCGAGCACGGGCCACTGGCGCGGCTGTACTGGTACGGGCCGCAGGCCGAGGCCAGTGGTGGCATGCGGCAGTATCAACAGGCCGCCGATGGCAGCCTGCTGGAGCTGCCGCAGCGGGTGGGCTTTGCCGACTTTCTCTACGACCTGCACTTCACCGCCGGGCTGCCGCGCGTGTTCGGCACCTATCTGTTCGGGGTGGTGAGCGTGCTGTACGGGCTGGCCCTGGTCAGCGGCGTGGTGCTGTATGCGCCGGTGTTCTTCAAGGACCTGTTCGCGTTGCGCATCGGCGCCAACGTCAAGCGCCTGTGGCAGGACGCGCACAACGTGGTCGGCATGTTGTCGCTGCCGTTCCATGTGATCTTTGCCTGGTCCGGCGCGGTGTTGTGCCTGGGCGTGCTGCTGCTGGCGCCGTTCCAGTTCCTGGTGTTCGACGGCAAGCTGATGCAGATCCTGGAGCCGGAGTTCCAGCTCACCGCGCATGTACTACCGGCCAGGCGTGCGGCGCCGGTGCTGCCACTGGCGGTGCTGCTGGACAAGGCGCGCGCGGCCAGCCCGGGCTTCGTGCCGGAGAGCATCGGGTTTCATGACGCCGGCGATGCCAATGCGCGTGCGGAGGTGTATGGCCATCACGATCAGCGCCGGCTCAACACCCTCGGTGGCGTGGCATTGGACGCAGCAACCGGCCAGGTCCTGCGCGTACTCGAACCAAGGACGATGTCGACAGGCACCGCTGCCTTGCGCGGGCTGCAAGGGCTGCACTTCGGCAACTTCGGGCAGGCGCCGGTGCAGTGGCTGTACTTCCTGCTCGGGCTGGGTGGCGCGTTCCTGTTCTACAGCGGCAACCTGTTGTGGATCGAAACACGCCGCAAGCGCCGGCTGGTCGATCAGCCGCGGCGCACCCACGCAATGGCGCGCCTCACCGTCGGCGTGTGCCTGGGCTGCGTGGCCGGCGTCTCGGCGTTGTTCATCGCCGCACGCCTGCTGCCGCAGGGCCAGGAGCGGTATGTGTATTACGCGGTCTTCGCGGCCGTGCTGGCGTGGGCGCTGATCCGCCCCACCGCACGCGGGGCGTACGAGGTGCTGCTGGCCTGCGCAGGTCTGACGGCGCTGATTCCGCTGGCCAGCTGTGTTTCCGCGCGCGGCCTGGTGCTGCCATGGCAGGACGCCACGGTACTCGGCGTGGACCTGATCGCGCTGGTGTTGGCATGGGCATACTGGCAACTGGCGCATGCGAGCAAACGGCGCGGACTGCAGGGCGATCCCAACAGCGTCTGGGCCTGGAAAGCGCGTACAACACAGTGAGTCGATGCACCGAGTGGATTGATACCCGGCACGCCACGATGCGCCGGGCAACAGCTGCCGTGGCGAGGTTGGCTGCTGAACATGCTGCCGGCGCGAAAAGGCGCCACGTTGACGCAACCGCATCACCCGGCAGTGCATCCTCATCGCCCGCCACCTTCACCCACACCCGATGACGGCTGCCGCCTTACGCATTGGCCTGATCTCCGACACGCACGGCCTGCTGCGGCCCGAGGCCGTGGCTGCGTTGCAGGGCTGCGCGGCGATCATCCACGCCGGCGATGTGGGCAAGCCGGAGATCCTCACCGCGCTGGGCGCGCTGGCACCGTTGCATGCAATCGCCGGCAATATCGACAACACGCCGTGGGCAGCGCAGCTTCCGCAAACGCTGGACCTGCTGATCGCGGGCGTGCGCGTCCATGTGCTGCACGATCTGAAAACGCTGGCGGCAGATGTCGCCGCAGATGTGATCATCAGCGGACATTCGCACAAGCCAGCGGTCCAGACACGCGACGGGGTGCTGTACGTCAATCCGGGCAGCGCCGGCCCGCGCCGCTTCAGCCTGCCGATCAGCGTGGGCACGCTGTGGCTGGGCGATGGCCCGCCGCGTGCGCAGCTGCAAGTGCTGGAAATACACTGATGGACGTGGGATCCATGCAATAAGGACTTGTGCAGGGATCTGGAGCGGCTAGCAAAACGACTGCACAGCCCTCCGGCAGGCGCGGCCGGTGCTCGGAAGCAACATATGCCACGCATGCACTGCGATTCTGGGTGTGCCGTCCGCACACAGTCGACTACCGCTCGCGACGCTGTGTCAGCCGCTCTTAGGCAACGCCACGCGATGAAGTGGGGCGGCCCGGCACACAGGCCACTTCCGCATGTCCCGAGCATGCGGTGCATGCAATGACCAGCAGCAGCGACCGCTGACAACCTGTGCTGACGTGGCTGCTTGTCTAGACCTGCACGCGCGCCTCGCGCTGACCTGGCCTGCACGCAGGCGGGACCATGCTGGTGCATCGAGTCGCCGCAAGGATTTTCCCCATGAATACCCGTCGCCAGTTCCTTTCCGCCGCCGCTGCCGGCACCGCCGCATTGGCTGCCGCCCCGTTGTTGGCGCAGACCTCCGCGCCCGGCAGCGTGATGCCCACGCGCGGCAAGGCTGCCGCTTCTGCGTTGCCGACCAATCCTGCAGCCAAGGGCACGCGCTATCGGCCGTCGGGTCGCCTGGGCTTTGGCGGCGTGGCGATCGGCAACGGGTTTGCGCCCACCAGCGATGCGCAAAGCGAGGCCACCCTGGCCGCGGCATGGGCCTCGGGCGTGCGGTATTTCGATACCTCGCCGTGGTACGGCCTGGGCCTGTCCGAGCGTCGTACCGGCCACCATCTGCACAATCACGCCGCAGACGACTACGTGCTGTCGACCAAGGTCGGGCGTCTGCTCAGCGCCACCGACAAGCCGCCGAAGACGATGTGGCAGCAGCCCTCGCCCTTCGATTATCGCTACGACTACAGTGCCTCCGGGGTGCGTCGCTCGATCGAAGACAGCCTGCAGCGGCTGGGCGTGTCGCAGATCGACATCGCCTACATCCACGACCTGTCTCCGGAGAACGAGAAAGACCTCGGCATGCCGTGGGAACAGCGCTTTGCCGAGGCGGTGAAAGGCGCGATGCCCGAGCTGACCAAGATGCGCAAGGAGGGCCTGATCAAGGCCTGGGGCTTTGGCGTCAATCGCCCCGAACCGGCCCTGCGTGCGATCGAGGAGGCCGATCCGGATATCTTCCTGCTGGCCTGCCAGTATGCGTTGCTCGACCACGCGCAGGCGCTGCACGATACCTTCCCGAAGATCGCAAGGCACGGCGCGTCGGTGGTGGTCGGTGCGCCGCTGCTGGCGGGCTATCTGGCCGGGCGCGAGCGTTATCTCTACGACGGCACCGTGCCGGAGTGGGCGCCAGCCAAGCGCCAGAAAGCACTCGCCATCTGTGAGCGCCACGGCGTGGACCTGCGCACGGTGTCGCTGCAGTTTGCCGCCGCGCCGACGGTGGTGTCCGCGGTGATTCCGGGTGCGCGCACGGCCGAGCAGGCGCATGCGAATGCGGCCTCGATGCGCGTGGCGATTCCGGCAGCGGTGTGGGAAGAGCTCAAGCGCGAGCAGGTGATCGAAGCGGATGCGCCGGTGCCTGCTTGAGCTATGGAGGGATGCGTGGTCAGGATGCCGGTGCGAACACGGGCGCGTGCGATGGAAGGCAGCAAGCGTGGGCGACGACGTGTGTCGCACTGCGGGACGAACTAGTCCCGAGTGATGGAAGACACCAGGCTCCGCCCGCACCCTCATCCGGCGCTGCGCGCCACCTTCTCCCGACGGGAGAAGGGAACAAGGTCCCTCTCCCTGCGGGAGAGGGGCTGGGGTGCGGGTACGGGCCAAGCGAAAAGCCAAGGCCAAAGGCGGACAACGCCCTTGCAGGCGAAGCGCATCGTGCCACGCCACCAGTAAGACAACATCCAGCGCGAACATTCTCAGCGCTCGTTAACCAGAAAGATCACAAACCAGACAAGTTACACATTACGGAATCAACAGCGGCCGCAACGCGGGCACGTGCTTGGCCAATTCATCAGCAACAATCGCCGCGAACAGGTCGGCGCCGTCCGCACCAAGATGGGTGTAGTCGAACGCGAGCTTGGCCTGGCCCATCGGCTCGGCGCTGGCATTGTCCTGCGCGCTGGCGGAGACGCTGCCCGCTGCCGCGATCCTTGATGACGACGGCGGCGACGCGTGCAATGCCTGCACCGGCGTCTTGCCAATCGTGGTGCCCGATTGCGCTGCAAGCACTTGCCCGGGATCGGCAGGCCGCTGTGCCAGCCGCATCGCCAACACCGGGCCCATGCCCTGCACCAGGGCGCGGCTGCGCGCATGCAGGTCGATCAGCGGCACCTGGAGTTCCTGCGCAACCTGACGGGTGGCCTGCGCCCAGGGCGCCAGATCGTCCAGCAACTGGCCGCGCGCGAATTGCCGCCGCGTCAATGGCGTGACCAGCACCGGAATCGCACCGGCGGCGCGCGCCTCGGCCACGTACCGGCGCAGGTTGGCGGGGAATTCGGTCGTCAGGTCGGTGGAACGCCCCGGCTTGCCGGGTTGGTCGTTGTGACCGAACTGGATCAGCACATAGACCTGTCGGTAACCGCCGCTGCGCAGCTCGTGCAGCGCGATCTCCCACGACCCTTCGGCACGGTAGTTGGAGGTGCTGCGGCCGCCGCGCGCCAGGTTGAGGCAGCTCAGGAACGAGGTCACATGCTGCGCGCAGAAACTCGGCCCCCAGCCACCTTGCACGGCGGTGGTGGAATCGCCGACCAGCACGATCTTGCTGGCGGCAAGCGGCGTGCCGGTCGCGGGCACGCCAGAAGCCGGCACGCCAGAAGCCGGCACGGGTGCAGACGAGGCCTCGGCCGGAGGCGCCTCAACCGCATGTGCGGCAGGTATAGCGGTTGCTGCCAGCAGGACCAGCGGTACGAGAGACAGGAAGCGCATGAGTCACCAGGGACGAAGAAGCGATCAAGAAACGGATGTCAGTCGGAAGACGAACGGAAGACGAAAGGCAGGCGAAAGACGAAATCGAGTTGGAAGACCAAAGCCAGTCAGAAAGCCCCAAGACGATCACCGGGGCCAGGCCTTGATTGGCGCCACCACGTATCGGCAAAAACCCTGCCGCCGCAGACAGCCATCAGCCGGCGCGAGGTCGCGCTCCACCACGCAAGCGCTCAGAACGTGCCGCGTTGAATGAAAGGCGCTTGCTGGTACAGCCTGCGCTCGCCACCGCGCGGGTCGTGTTCCAGCCGGCTCGGTGTATCGAACAGCAGCGTCTCGCGCCGCTGCAGCGAATACGGCGTCCAATGCGGCAGGCTGCGATGATTCGGGTTGCCGCTGCGCGCGAACGCCAGCAGTGCCTGGCTCATCTGCGCGGCCATGCGCTGCGCATCGACACCGTCGCCGGTGCGCGCGCCGGGCTGCGCAACGGTGTCGAACACCAGCGGAATATCCAGCGTGTGGAAGGCGCCCAACTTGCCGCCCTCCAGCGGCGAGCCCCAGTCCAGCTGATACACCCAGGTCGGCGCGCCCTGGCGTGCGCGCGCTTCGGCCTCTTCGACCGCGCCGCGCCACGAGCGGCCGGCGGTGGTCGCCGCAAAGAACACCTCCGAGGGCGAGTACTGCGGATACAGCCGGCGATATTCGGCGATCACCACCTGCGGCAACAGGTCGACGTATTGCTGGCTTTCCAGCCTGGCCGGCAGCTCGTCCCAGCTCAACGCGAAGTTCTTCGCGTCGTTGCCCAGAAACGCGCGTGTCTCGTCGCGGGTATTGCCGATCACCATGGGAATGCGGGCCGATTGCAGTGGCGCGGTCGGCCAGAACGGGTGCACCGGCACATTGCGCGCATCCAGCACCGGGCCGAAATACAACGCGCTGTTTTCCACCCGCGAGGGGTCGCGCAGCTGCGCGGCAGCCAGCAGCTGCGCCACCGGTAGCGTGCGGATCCGCGCAAGCTCGCCCGGCGCAAGTTTCAGTGCATCCAGCAGCAGCTGCGCACGCTGGGTGGCCGCGCGTGGCCCTGCCACGGTGACCTGTTGCCCGCTCATGGTCCAGGCGCGATGGAACAGGCCGCGCGCAGCGGGCATGGCCATCAGCGTGGCGATCTTGGCGCCGCCACCGGACTGGCCGAACACGGTGACGTTGCCGGCATCGCCGCCGAATTCGCCCGCGTGCTGGCGCACCCACTGCAGCGCCTGGATCAGGTCCAGCTGCCCGGCATTGCCGGAGTCGGCAAAGCCGGCATCGCCCAGCTGCGCCAGCGACAGGTAGCCGAACAGGTTGAGCCGGTGATTGACGGTGACCACCACCACGTCGCCGCGCTTGCACAGGCGCACCCCGTCGTACAGCGGGTCGCTGCCGGAGCCGGTGGTGTAGCCGCCGCCGTGGATATAGAACAGGATCGGCCGCTTGCCGCCATCGCGCAGGCCCGGCGTCCACACGTTGAGAAACAGGCAGTCCTCGCTGGTGGGTTCGCTGGCCTTGAGTTGCGGTGCGGCCGCACCGAACGTGCTGGCATCGCGCACGTTCTGCCAAGGGGTTTCCAGCACAGCTGCCTGAAAGCGCCGCGCGGCGGTGTCGCTGCCGTACGGGATGCCCTTGAACACGCAGATGCCCTGGTCGCGGTAACCGCGCAGCGCGCCGCCACGCACGCGTGCCAGCGGCGCTGCGGCCGCGCCGCCGCCGCCGGGCAGCGCTGCTGCGGCCGTGGCAAGCAGCCCGCCACGCAGCAGCGTGCGTCGGCGCGTGTCGGGCATGGACGGCGCTGTCATCGCGCCGCGTCCTGCGCAGGGATCACTGCCGGTGCCGGTGCCGGTGAAGATGCAGACGCAGGCGCAGGCGTCTGCCCCCTGGTGACATACGCGATCCAGGCCTGCGCCAGCTGCGGCCATGCGGCCACGGTGAGGCCGGTGCCGCTGGCGGTGCCGAAGCCGTGGCCGCCCTGCGGGAACACATGCAGCTCGCTCGCCACGCCGGCGTGCAGCAGCGCGTCGTGCATCAGCAGGCTGTTGCGCACCGGCACCACGGTGTCGTCCTGTGCATGCAGCAGGAAACTGGGCGGCGTGCGGGCATCCACATGCAGGTGCGGCGAATACGCGCGCACCTGCGCCGCGCCTGGATTGCTGCCGAGCAGGCGCTCGCGCGAGCCCGGGTGCGCATTGGCGCTGTCCATGTCGATGACCGGGTAGATCAGCAGTTCAAAATCCGGCCGCGCGCTCAGCGCATCGGCTGCGTCCTGGGCCGGGTACACCTGCGCGGCGTAGCGCGTGCCCAGGCTGGCGGCGACATGGCCGCCGGCCGAAAAGCCCATCACCCCGACCCGTTGCGCGTCGATGCCGTAGCGGGCGGCATTGGCACGGATCAGCCGTAGCGCACGCTGTGCATCGGCCAGCGGCACGTCGGCGCCGTTCCGGTGGCCTTCGCCGGGCAGCCGGTAGCGCAGCACGAACAGGGTGATGCCGGCCTGGTCGACGAAGCTGGGCACCAAGGCGCTGCCTTCGTTGTCGAGCACGATGCGCTGGTAGCCGCCGCCGGGGGTGACCAGCAGGGCAGTGCCGTTCGGCTGCCTGGGCCGGTAGACCACCAGGTACGGCGTGCTGACCTGCTGGATGTAGCGATCGGGCAGGGCGGGGTCGCTGCTGCGCTGGACGATGCGCTGCGGCTGCTGCAGCGCCGTGTCCCCCGGTGCCAGCCCCTTGGGCCACAGCGGGATCCGGCTGGCCTGCTCGGCTGCGGTATCGGCGCCGGGCGCCTCGGCGGCCAGCACCGGCCCTGCCAGCAGCGAACCCAGCACCACCACGGTCATGCACCGGCGCATGAGGCTCGAAAACCCGGCAAACACGCGCGTCTGGCTTGTCTGTTCCATCCACCCCTCCCAGGGTTGCTTCGTTCCTGCGGCCACTTTGCCGCACTGCACATTGCCAATGACACCGGTTTACCATATACAGCACACCGTGCCACTGTCGATTGGCAGTGCAACAAAAACACCTATCAGGGAGACACCCTTGAGCAACGACGCCGCCACCCCACCATCCTCCACATCCGCGCTGTCGCAGATCGCGCAGCGCTTTGTGGAGGCACGCCGTGCAGGGGCGTCGCTGCCCGACTTTCCCGGGCAAATCCCGGACGATCTGCTCACCGCCTACCAGGTGCAGGACATCGCCATCAGCCAGTGGGACGACCGTGTGGTCGGCTGGAAGGTGGGCTACATCGCCGCCGAGCGCCGCGACGCATCGGGCGACGAGCGCCTGCTTGGCCCGATCTTCGCGGGCAAGCTCTGGAATGCTACCGGTGGAACAACCGAGTTCCCGATCTACGCAGGCGGCTTTGGCGCGGTCGAGGCCGAGTACGTCTTGCGCCTGGACGCGGACGCGCCGGCCGAGCAGACCCACTTCAGCCCGGAAGAGGCGGCGCAGTTGCCGGCCACCTTGTTCATCGGCGTGGAGATCGCCAGCAGCCCGCTGGCGACCATCAACAAGCTGGGTCCGCGCGTGGTGATTTCCGACTTCGGCAACAACAACGGCCTGATCCTGGGCCCGGAAGTGACCGACTGGCTGGCGCGCGCGGAGTCCACGCTGACCGCCGAAACCCTGATCGACGACCAGCTGGTCGGCACCGGCGGGGCCACCACGTTGCCGGGCGGGCTGCGCGCCGCCTACGCGTTTGCGCTCAGCCGTTCGGCCCGGCGCGGGCGTCCGCTCAAGCGTGGTGATCTCATTGCCACGGGCAATGCCACCGGTATCCACGACATCGAAGTGGGACAGCATGCCCTGATTCGCTTCGCCGGCATCGGCGACATTTCCTGTACGGCCGTGTCCGCCAGCTGAGCGCGGACCCCGTGACCAGACGCTTGGGAGGGCGCCAATGATCACACGCAGACATTTCCTCGGTGCCGGGCTTGGCGCCGCCGCGGCCGGCCCCTGGCTGGGCGCTGGCGCCACCACGCCGATTCCCGGCGGGCAGCTGCTGACCGCCACCGACGTGCACGTCGGCGACTACCCCACGGTGGAAGCGGTGCGCTGGTTCGGCAAGCAGCTCGAAGCGCGCACCAACGGCCGGCTCAAGCTGCGCCAGTACCACTCCGGCCAGCTTGGCCGCGAGTCGGAGGCGATCGACATGGCGCGCTTCGGCGCCATCGACATCACCCGCGTGTACTCGGGTGCGTTGAACAACACCTTTCCGCTGACCCAGGCGCTGTGCCTGCCGTATGTGTTCGACTCGGTGCCGCATCTGCGCCGCGCCATCGACGGCCATGTCGGCGACAGCGTGCTGCGCAGCTTCGAGCAGCGCGACCTGGTGGGCCTGGCGATCTACGATTCGGGCGCGCGTTGCTTCTACAACACCAAGCATCCGCTGCACCGCCCGGAAGATCTCAAGGGCCTGAAATTGCGCGTGGCCTCCTCGGACATCTTCCTCAAGCTGATGCGCATGCTGGGCGCCAATCCCACCCCGATGTCGCTGGGCGAGACGTTCTCGGCGATGGAAACGCACATGATCGACGGTGCGGAAAACAACATGCGCAGCTTCCAGTCCAGCCGGCATTTCGAAGCCGCGCATTACTGGTCGCAGAGCGAGCATTCCTACGCGCCGGACATCCTGGTGATGTCGCGGCAGAGCTTCGAATCGCTGAGCGCGGCCGACCGCGGCCTGGTGGTGGAGCTGGCGCGCGCCTCGGTGCCGGTGATGCGCCAGTTGTGGGATGCCTCGGAAACGGTCGCACGCAAGCAGGTGATCGATTACGGCGTCAAGCTCAACCAGGTCGACATGCCGGCGTTCCGCGCCGCCGCCGCGCCGCTGCTGGCCGAATACCGCAAGCAGCCGGAGATCGAAGCGCTGTACCGCCGCATCCGCGATTTTGCATAGAGGTGACCCGATGACCGAACCCGAGACCGTCGCCGTCCCGGTCGCGCCGTTGCAGCGCGCGCTGGACCGCGTTTCCGATACCGCCGTTGGCGTGGCCTCCATCGCGCTGCTGGGCCTGGTGGTCGTGCAGGGCTGGCAGGTGTTCACCCGCTACGTGCTCAACGACTCGCCCAGCTGGACCGAGCCGGTGACGCTGCTGTTGCTGAGCACCGCGCTGAGCCTGGGCGCCGCCGCCGGTGTGCATACCAACCGCCACTTCGGCTTCTACCTGCTCGGCGAACACGTGCCGCCGCTGGTGCGCAAGATATTCGAGGTGATTCGCCCGCTGATGATCCTCGCCATCGGTGCGGTGCTGGCATGGTGGAGCGCCGCGCTGCTGCTCGATGGGCTGGATATCAAGATGGCCGGCGCGCAGATGCCGCAGAGCATCAACTACCTGCCGCTGTCGATCGGCGGCGCGCTGATGGTGGTGTTTGCCTTGTACAAGCTGTGGCGTGTGCTGCGCCCGATCCACACCGGAGGAGTGCGCTGATGGGCATCGCGATGTTGTTGGGAACCTTCGTGGTGCTGCTGCTGATCGGCGTGCCGGTAGCGTATGCGCTGGGCGCGGCCGCACTGGCCACGTTGCTGTATCTGGACCTGCCCACGGTGGTGCTGGTGCAGCAGATTTCCGCCGGTAGCGGCTCGGCCTCGTTGATCGCCATTCCGCTGTTTATCTTCGCCGGCGAGTTGATGTTGCGTGGTGGCATTTCCGAGCGCCTGATCGCGCTGGCCTCCTCCTTGGTGGGGCGCGTGCGTGGTGGCCTGGGGCAGGTCAGCGTGCTGTCGTCGCTGTTCTTCGGCGGCGTGTCCGGCTCGGCGATTGCCGATGTGTCGGCGGTCGGCGGCACCATGATCCCGCAGATGATCAAGCGCGGCTACGACCGCGACTACGCGGTGAATGTGAGCATGACCGCCGCGCTGGTGGCCTTGCTGGTGCCGCCTTCGCACAACCTGATCCTGTTCTCGGCCGCGGCCGGTGGCGGGCTGTCGATCGCCGACCTGTTCGCCGCCGGCATCGTGCCGGCGCTGTTGATGACCGCAGCGATGATGGTCACCGGCTATGCGGTGGCGCGCCATCGCGGCTACGGCACCGAGCCGTTCCCCGGCTGGCGCGCGGTGGCATTGCGCCTGTTCGGTGCACTGCCGGGCCTGGGCCTGGTGGCGTTGATCTTCATCGGCATCCGCGCCGGCATCTTCACTGCGGTGGAGAGTGCGGCGATCGCGGTGGTGTACGCCTTGATCGTCACTGCGCTGCTGTATCGCCAGTTGCGCTGGGCCGAGTTCTTTGCGGCCGTGACGCATGCGGCGCGCACCACCGGTGTGATCCTGTTCGTGATCGCCACCGCCGCGGTGTTCGGCTGGTTGCTGGCCTACCTGCAGGTGCCGGCGGCGGCGGTGAAGTTCCTGCAGGCCATCGCCGACAGCAAGAACACCGTGCTGCTGATGATCGTGGTGATGCTGCTGCTGCTGGGCATGTTCATGGACCTCGCACCGAAGATCCTGATCTGCACGCCGATCTTCCTGCCGGTGGTCAAGGCCTATGGCATCGACCCGATCCACTTCGGTCTGGTGATGGTGCTGGCTGGCGGTATCGGCCTGATCACCCCGCCGATCGGCTCGGTGTTGTTCATCGGCACCTCGATCGGGCAGATCACCATCGCCCAGAGCATGCGCACCATCTGGCCGTTCTGGCTGGCGGCCTTGTGCGTGNCCCCGCCGATCGGCTCGGTGTTGTTCATCGGCACCTCGATCGGGCAGATCACCATCGCCCAGAGCATGCGCACCATCTGGCCGTTCTGGCTGGCGGCCTTGTGCGTGCTGTTGATCGTGGCGTTCTTCCCCGAACTGTCGCTGTGGTTGCCACGCGCATTGCGCGCGTAAGGCCATGACGTACTGAGCGATCGGGTGCCTGGTGGATGGGCGTGATCGATGCGGCAGGTGATGTCGCATCGATACCCCACCTGCCGGGCGCGTGCGACGCCTTGCCGAGCGTGCAGGACGTCGCTGCCGGCGGGAGGGTTCCGCCTCATCCGGTTAACCGGTGGCATTGCCCACCGGTTGCCGCCAAGCCCCGGGATCCGGGGACCAGGAGAGAGCATGCGTACAGGTATCACTTCATCCCGATGGCGTTGGCTGCTGGCCAGCGGCCTGCTGCTGTGTGCCGGCCTGGGCGGCGCGGCCGACTGGAAGCGCGGCCTCGAGCACCAGCGCGTCGCCGACCAGGGCAACGGCACCTTCCTCAACCCGGTGCTGGCCGGCGACCACCCCGATCCGTCGGTGCTCAAGGATGGCGAGGATTACTACCTCACGCTGTCCTCGTTCGACGCCTATCCGGGCCTGCCGATCTGGCATTCGCGCGACCTGGTCAACTGGCAGCCGCTGGGCCATGCCATCACCCAGAACGTCGGCGCGATCTGGGCGCCGGACCTGATCAAGCACGGCAAGCGTTACTACATCTACTTTCCCGCGCGGCGCGGCGACCAGGGCGAACGCAGCAACTTCGTGGTCTGGGCCGACGACATCACCGGCCCGTGGAGCAAGCCGATCGACATCGGCCTGGGCAAGTACATCGACCCCGGCCATGCAGTGGGCGAGGACGGCAAGCGCTACCTGTTCCTGAGCGGTGGCGACTATGTGCAGCTGTCCGACGACGGGCTCAAGGTGATCGGCACCCCGAAGCACGTCTACGACGGCTGGAAGTACCCGGAAAGCTGGGACGTGGAAGGCTACGCGCAGGAAGGCCCCAAGATCACCCGCCACAACGGCTGGTACTACATGACCACCGCCGTGGGCGGCACTGCCGGCCCGCCGACCGGGCACATGGTGATCACCGCGCGTTCGCGCTCGATCCACGGCCCCTGGCAGAACGCGCCCAACAACCCGATCACCCGCACCAAAAGCGCCGACGAGCCGTGGTGGTCGCGCGGCCACGCCACCCTGGTGGAAGGCACCGACAAACGCTGGTGGATGCTGTACCACGGCTACGAACACGGCTACTGGACGCTGGGCCGCCAGGCGCTGCTGGACCCGATCGAGTGGACCCCGGACGGCTGGTTCGTCGCCAAGGGCGGTGACCTGGGCACGCCGCTGAAAAAGCCCAGCGGGCAAGCCTTGTCGCACGGCCTGGCGTTGTCCGACGACTTCCGCGCCAGCACGCTGGGGCCGCAGTGGTCCTTCTTCAACCCGGCCGCCGACGAGGCCAAGCGCCTGCAGGTCGGCGATGGCGTGTTGCGGCTGCAGGGCAAGGGCACCGCCCCGCGCAACGCCTCGCCGCTGACGGTGATCGCCACCGACCAGGCCTACCAGTTCGAGGTGCAGATGACCGTCGCGCCGGGCGGGCAGGGCGGGGCACTGCTGTTCTACAGCGACAAGCTCTACGCCGGCGTGGGCAGCAATGGCGAGAACTTCGTCATGCACCGCTACGGCGAGGAACGCCCCGGCACGCTGGCGCCCAGTGCGACCGGTGGCAGCCTGTGGCTGCGCGTCACCAACAACCGCCACATCGTCACCATCCACAGCAGCACAGACGGCACCACCTGGACCAAGTACCCGGTGCAGATGGAAGTGTCCGGCTACCACCACAACGTGGCCGGCAAGTTCCTGGCGCTGAAACCGGCGTTGTATGCGTCCGGGCAGGGCCAGGTGGAGTTCCGCAACTTCCGCTACCGCGCCCTGGACTGACCGGACCTGCACTGCCGGGCATGCCATGGCGCAACCCGCTGCGGCAGGCCCGGCCTGGCAGGTCCGGTGCAGCGGCAGGCGTCGCTCAGGTCTGCCGGCCCCAGGGCCGGTAGAATCCAATCAACTTCACTGGTTGACCGCTATGCCCGCCCGCAAGATGCCTGAAGAGGGAATGCCCGGCCTGCCGAAGGGCAAGGTAGCCACGATCAACGACATCGCGCGGATGTCGGGCGTGTCGAAGAAGACCGTGTCGCGGATCATCAACAACTCGCCGCTGGTGCGGCAGGACACCCGCGAGAAGGTCGAGGCGCTGATGCGCGAGGTCGGCTACGCGCCGGACCCGCTGGCGCGCGGGCTGGCGTTCCGGCGCTCGTTCCTGATCGGCATGGTCTACGACAACCCCACCGCGCAATACATCGTGGACATGCAGTACGGCGCGCTGGACGCGCTGCGCGGCTCCAGCTTCGAGCTGGTGGTGCATCCCTGCGACAGCCGCAGCCCCGGCTACATCGAAGGCGTGCGCCGCTTTGCCCAGGCGCAGAAGCTGCACGGGGTGATCCTGGTGCCGCGCGCCTCCGAGGACCAGGCGCTGGCCGACATGCTGGCCGAGATCGGCTGCCGCTACACCCGCATCGCCTCGGTCGCGCTGGACACCACCTCGCAGACGGTGATCACCCACGACCGCGACGGCGCCGCCGAGGCGGCCGATTACCTGCTCTCGCTCGGCCACCGCGACATCGCCCTGGTCACCGGCCCCAGCGCCTACCGCTCCTCGATCGAGCGCACCTCCGGCTTTGCCGACGCGCTGACCCGGCGCGGCATCGAGTTGCCGCCCGAGCGCATCGTCGAAGCCGGCTACACCTTCGAGTCGGGCGTGGCCGCGGCCGAAAAGCTGCTGCTGGGCAAGAAGCGCCCCACCGCCATCTTCACCGGTAACGACGAAATGGCCGCCGGTATCTACAAGGTGGCGCTGCGCGCCGGCATCAGCATCCCGCGCCAGCTGTCGGTGATCGGCTACGACGACAGCTCGCTGGCCTCGCGCCTGTGGCCGCCGCTGACCTCGGTGCGCCGCCACACCCGCGACACCGGCCGCACTGCCGCGGCGATGCTGATCCAGCCCGACAACGCCCCCCAGCTGCCCACCGCCAGCGTGCGCCCGCACCTGATCGTGCGCGACTCCTGCCAACCGCCGGAAGATTGAGCGCCTTGCCGCGCCGCGCCGGAAGATTGAGGGCCGCGCGCCGCGGCCCTACGCGGTGCCGGCCTTCCGCTCCACCTTGCAGGACAGTGCGCCCGTCGAGGTGAGAACAGCTGGCTCGTTCGGCCAACGGCTTGCCCCCATCCGCCCTTCGGGCACCTTCCCCCGCAGGCGGGAGAAGGCAGTCCGTCATTCCGGCACCTTCCCGCAGGCGGGAGAAGGCAGTCCGTCATTCCGGCACCNCCCGCAGGCGGGAGAAGGCAGTCCGTCATTCCGGCACCTTCCCGCAGGCGGGAGAAGGCAGTCCGTCATTCCGGCACCCCCCGCAGGCAGGGGAAGGCAGTCCGCCGGTCGCAGCCGTGAAGCCCCTCTCCCGCCTGCGGGAGAGGGGTTGGGGTGAGGGCAAGGCGGCAGACAGCCATCTGAAACGGCAGCAGACAGCCATCCGAAACAAGCGCGGGATGAGCCAAGCGCGCAAACGCACACCGACCGCCAGGCCGCGCTCTTCAACACGATGCGCGGCCTGGCACCTTCATCCGGCGCTGCGCGCCACCTTCTGCCTCAGGGAAAAGCGACAAGCCGCCGCAAGGCCAGCTCCCCATCGTGCACTGCGCAATGACACCGGTTAACCAGAGTCGGTAGAATGGCCCGGTGCCAGCCAATCCCCCCGCGCGTGGCACCGGAGATCGCGCATGTCCCTGTACTGCAAGACCCACTACGCCACCCATCCCGACGCCATCAAGGGCGCCAGCAACGACGACCTGCGCGAGCTCTATCTGCTCGATGGCCTGTTCGTCGACGGTGCGGTGACGCTCAAGTACACCCACTACGAGCGCTTCGTGCTCGGTGGCGCGGCGCCGCTGGGCACCGCATTGGAGCTGCCCAGGCAGACCGAGCCGGCTTCCGCCGCCGGCCATGCCTTCCTGGAGCGCCGCGAGCTGGGCGTGATCAACGTCGGCGCCGGCAGCGGCAGCGTGACCGTGGACGGCACCGCCTACACGCTTGGCCCCAAGGACGGGCTGTACGTGGCGATGGGCAGCACCGATGTCAGCTTCGCCTCGGACGATGCCGCCAACCCGGCCAGGTTCTATCTGGCCTCGACGCCGGCGCACGCGCGCTTCGAGACCAGGCAGCTGTCGATCAAGGACGCGGTGGCGCTGGACCGCGGCGCGCTGGAAACCAGCAACGAGCGCACCATCTACCAGTACATCGTGCCGGCCACCTGCCAGTCCTCGCAGCTGCTGCTGGGCCTGACCGTGCTCAAGCCGGGCAGCGTCTGGAACACCATGCCGCCGCACCTGCACGACCGCCGCAGCGAGGTGTATTTCTACTTCGATCTCGGCGCCAACGACCGCGTCTACCACTTCATGGGCGAGCCCGAGGCGCAGCGCCACATCGTGATCCAGAACAACGAGGCGGTGGTGTCGCCGCCGTGGTCCATCCACATGGGCGCCGGCACCAGCAATTACGCCTTCATCTGGGCGATGGGCGGCGAGAACCTGGATTACACCGACATGCACGTGCTGGACATCTGCCAGCTCAAGTAGACCTGGTTCTGGCCATCGTTTGCCTTGGCAAGGCCTGCGATCCGGGCCGGCACCTGCAACGCCAGCGCGTTCCACCTCAGGCGTCGGCGGCGCAGCAGTCCAGACGACATCAACGCATTCTGCCGCGCGCTGCGCGGCTCACTCATCACAACGTGGCACATCCAGCAGGAGCGATAAGGTAATGAGCAATCCGTTCAGTCTCGAAGGCAAGGTCGCACTGGTCACCGGTGCCAACACGGGCTTGGGCCAGGGCATCGCGCTGGCACTGGCGCAGGCAGGCGCCGACATCGCCGCCGCCGGCATCCAGGCGCCGACCGAGACCGAGGAACTGGTCAAGGGCCTGGGCCGCCGCTTCATCGCCATCCAGGCCAACCTGATCAGCGTCGAGCCGGTCGAGCGCATCCTCAAGGAAACGCTGGATGGCCTGGGTCGCCTGGACATCCTGGTCAACAACGCCGGCCTGATCCGCCGCACCGACGCGGTGGATTTCAGCGAGCAGGACTGGGACGACGTGATGAACGTCAATCTCAAGTCGGCCTTCTTCATGGCGCAGGCCGCCGGCCGCCATTTCATTGCCCAGGGCAGCGGCAAGATCATCAACATCGCCTCGATGCTGTCGTTCCAGGGCGGCATCCGCGTGCCGTCCTACACCGCCAGCAAGTCCGGCATCGCCGGCATCACCCGCCTGCTGGCCAACGAATGGGGCAGCAAGGGCGTGACCACCAATGCCATCGCACCCGGCTACATGGCCACCGACAACACCGCGCAGCTGCGTGCGGATGCCGATCGCAACAAGTCCATCCTGGACCGCATCCCGGCCGCGCGCTGGGGCGTGCCGGCCGACCTCGGCGGCACCGCGGTGTTCCTGGCCAGCAGCGCCTCGGACTACGTCAACGGCGCCATCATCCCGGTCGACGGCGGCTGGCTGGCACGCTGAGGAAAAGCGCTGTTCCCTTCTCCCTCCGGGAGAAGGTGCCCGAAGGGCGGATGAGGGTCGGCAGGCACGTACATCGACCAGACGCGCGCCGCAGGCCCTGCAACCTTTCTTCCGTTGTCGCTCAGCGTCTTGATCCCTCTCGGACAAGGCACCGGAAACGCGGATCAAGACAGCGCCCAAGCGCACACACCATCCACATCCCACAGTCGAAACAACTTCCCCAACCAATCGGAGCATTTCCATGAAAATTGCACTCATGAATGAGTTCAGCCAGGCCGGCAAGAACCCGGTGATCCTGCAGCAGCTCACCGAGGTCGCCGGCGAGCAGGGCCACAGCGTCTTCAATGTCGGCATGGACGGCGACAACGACCACCGCCTGACCTACATCCACCTGGGCATCGTCGCCAGCCTGCTGCTGAACTCCAAGGCGGTGGACTTCGTCGTCGCCGGCTGCGGCACCGGCCAGGGCGCGATGATGTCGCTCAACGCGCATCCGGGCGTGTTCTGCGGCTACTGCATCGAGCCGACCGACGCCTACCTGTTCGCGCAGGTCAACAACGGCAACGCGCTGTCGCTGGCGTTCGCCAAGGGCTACGGCTGGGGCGCGGAAATCAACGTGCGCTACATCTTCGAAAAGGCCTTCAGCGGCGAACGCGGCCTGGGCTACCCGGCCGAGCGTCGCGAGTCGCAGGCCGCCAACGCCGGCATCCTGACCCAGCTCAAGCAGGCCACCGCCAAGTCCTACCTGGACGGCCTGCGCGCGATCGACCCGGAGCTGATCAAGCAGGCCGTGGGCGGCGAGCGCTTCCAGCAGTGCTTCTTCGACAACGCGCAGGACGCCGAGATCCGCGCCTTCGTCGCCGGCGTGCTGGGCAAGCCCGAGGCCACGGCAGCAGCTGCGTAATTAGCCACTGCGTTTTAGCCCCTCTCCCGCCGGGAGAGGGGTTGGGGTGAGGGTAAGGCGGCAGACAGCTGCCCTGAACGGGGAGGCTTGAAAGGCTTGAGACGACAGTACGGCCGTCCAACATTTCCTGTGCCGCCGCAGCCTCATCCGCCCTTCGGGCACCGTCTCCCGATGGGAGAAGGAACAGCGTCGCGCACTTGGCATTTTTACCGGAGCCCACCATGCGTCTGTTGCTCCTCGCATTGCTGCTGCTCTGCGCAGACATCGCACGCGCCGACCCGCATCGCATCTTCATCGCCGGTGATTCCACCGCTGCCGAATACGGTGCAGCGCGCGCGCCGCAAGCCGGCTGGGGCCAGGTGCTGCAGGAGTGGTTCGACCCGGCGCAGTGGCAGGTGCGCAACCATGCCAAGGGTGGCCGCAGCACCCGCAGTTTCATCGCCGAAGGGCGCCTGGATGCGATCGCAAGCGAGCTGCAACGCGGCGACATCCTGCTGATCCAGTTCGGCCACAACGACGCCAAGCGCGAAGACCCCACGCGCTACACCGATCCGGCCACCGACTACGCGCAGTTCCTGCGCCGCTATATCGCTACCGCGCGCGACAAGGGCGCCACCCCGATCCTGATCACGCCCGCCGCGCGCCTGCTGTACGACTTCGGCGCGCTGCTCGACACCCATGGCCGCTACACCCTGGCCATGCAGCAACTCGCCGCGCAGGAACACGTCGGCCTGATCGATCTCAATGCCAGTTCCAGCGACTGGATCCGCGCCCTCGGCGAACAGGCGGCCAAACCGTATTTCCTGTTCGTACCGGACAGCAACATCGCCGATGGCACCCACTTCAGCCGTGCCGGCGCCACCGCCGTGGCGTGCCTGGTCGTGCAGGGTTGGGTGCAGCTACAGCCTGCTCTCAAGCCACAGCTGCGCCGCGATGCCGACTGCGGCGCCGCCGCCGACACCGCCGCCCAACGCGCGGCGCAGGCGCATCCCTCGCTGGTGGTGCACGAACGCGATCTGGCACGCCCACAACCCGGCCCACACGGCGGCGCCGGCCCCACCACGGCGTATCCGTTCTTCGCCGATGCGCCCGGCCTGAAATTCGTGCTGCGCAAGCGCGTGCTGCACAAGGGTGCCGGCATCGGCCTGCACCTGCACGACAAGGACGAGATCTATTACATCGTCAGCGGGCGCGGCTTGTATGCGCTGGATGGCAGGCACTACGCAGTCACTGCAGGCGATGCGCTGCTGACGCGGCCGGGAAGTACGCATGCCCTGCAGCAGGCCGGCGAGGAACCACTCGTGCTGCTGTTGGCCTATCTTCCCGAGCCGGAAGGGTGAGCCGTCATTCCGATGCAGCGCATGTGGCGGCACCGCGGATGCGCTGCCCAACCGTTACCTGCCCCCGGCGCTGTCGCGCGGTCCCGGCCGCGGTCCTGTTCGCAAGCCGACCACCGTCGGCAGCAGGTGCCCGACAACGCGTGCATCGTCGCTGCGCGCGATCGCTGCCCGCCGCCTGCACCTGTCCAGCGGCAAGCGTGCGCGTGTTACGCCTTGTCGACCCCATAGTGGGTCAGCCCCAGCCGGGCCAGTTCGCCGCAGCGGCGGTAGTAGACCTCTTCCCAGCCATCCACGCGCTGGCGGTCGGTCTCGCTCATGGCATCGAGAATGTCTTCGATGCTGAGCAGGTTGGGGTCTTCTTCCAGGCGCTCGAACACCATGCCCAGGCCTTCGATCGCCTGGCGCGCCTGTGTCGCGCCTATCGCGCCCAGCCCCTGCAAGGCGTCGCGCCGGGTGGCGGCGTCCCAGCGGTCGAAATAGCGTGCGTAGCCACTCTCGCTCATGTCCGCATCCAGCCGTGCCAGCGCGATCAGTTCGCGCTCGCCGGGCGTGAGCGCATCCATGCGTCCGCGCAAGCCGCTGAGCCTGGCCTGCGCGCGGGCCGCGCGGCGGCGCCACAGCAACTCGGGCATGTTGAGCAGGCCCTCGGCCGTGGGCGGCGCGATCGCCGGCCAGTTCACACCGAAGCCGTCTTCGGTGAGCTGCCATTGCGCGCGCTGCTGCGGCGCGGCGCGGTGCAACAGGCGATGGGCCTGGATGGGCTCATCGATGCGGATGCCGTTGGCCAGGGTGAACAGCAGGCGGGTGTCGTCCAGCTCCAAGCGCCGGATCCGCAGATGCGTCAGGTCCATTGAGCGAAGGCGAGGTGGGGAACCCCGACCTTAGTGCGCAGTGGCGGTGCTGTCGAGCCGCTGCGCATGCATGCGCTGCTCCAGCAGCGCGGAATACGGCCGGGTATGGGTCTGCGAGGCGGCCAAACCACATGGCGCAGCAGCGCTTGCACGCCCACGGCAAGCACGTCGCCAATGGCCCGCCCGGACGCACGACGCGCGACGTGCCGGGCGATGCCGCGGGCAAGGCGTCATGCACGCCCGGTGGGCGGCCGCTGGCCGGGCGAAGGCCGATGCGCGCGCTCCAGCACCGCATGTACCGACGCGCAGGCACGCACCGATGCATGCACCCTCAGATGCACGCACCCTCACACGTCGCCGTCGTGGCTCCAGCCTTCGCCGCTGCCGCGCTGCAGGACCCGGTCGGTCTCCAGCACGCCGCCGGCCGGCACCTGCGCCTGCTGTGCGAGATCGGCATAGATCGGGGTGAAGTCCGGTGCGGTGGCGTCCATCAATTGCGCAAAGCTGTCGATGACGAAGTAGGTCTTCTGGAAGCTGTCGATGCGGTAGCGCGTGCGCATGATCCGTTGCAGGTCGAAGCCGATCCGGTTGGGCGCCGGCGATTCCAGCGAATGCAGCGATTCGCCCTTGGACGACACGATGCCGGCACCAAAGATGCGCAGCCCCTGCGGCGTGGCGATCAGGCCGAATTCCACCGTGTACCAGTACAGGCGGGTGAGGTTCTGCAGTGCATCCGCGCCGATGCCGTGCGCCTTGACCCCGCCGCGTCCGTAGGCCTGCATGAAGTCGGCAAAGAGCGGGTTCATCAGCAGCGGCACGTGCCCGAACAGGTCGTGGAACAGGTCCGGTTCGGCGATGTAGTCGATCTGCTCGGGGCGGCGGATCCACCAGGTCACCGGGAAGCGCCGGTTGGCCAGATGCTCGAAGAAATCCAGCTCCGGCAGCAGGCCTTGCACGCCGACCAGGGTCCAGCCGGTGGCCGCCTGCAGCACCGCATTGAGCGCATCGAAACGCGGAATATGGGTGTCGTCCATGCCCATCGCATCCTGCGCCTGCAGGAACTCGTCGCAGGCGCGGTCCACCAGCAATGCACGCTGGCGGCGATACAGGGTGCCCCAGGTGGCGTGGTCGTCGGCGCTGTAGCCCTCCCATGGCTGCTCGACCACGGCGGTGGTGTAGACCGGCACATAGCCCTTGTCGGTGAGCTGGTTTTCGACCCGTTGCGGTGCGGTGTTCATGCGGCGGCGGTTCCCGGGGATCAGCGCCAACCTTAGCCCGATGGTCGCGCAACGGGATTGCGAATCTTGCGTGCCCAACCTCTCCAGGCGCAATATTCGTGCGTCATCCACTGCTGCTGCGCAACATATGGAACAGCCAATTGCCCTGGACCGCACCGATCTGCGCCTGCTCGCGCTGCTGCAGACGCAGGGCCGCAGCAGCAATGCGGAGCTGGCGGTGCAGGTCAACCTGTCGGCCTCGGCCTGCCTGCGCCGCACCCAGCGGCTGGAGGCGGCCGGCATCATCGCCGGCTACGGCGCGCGCCTGGACGCCAAGGCGCTGGGGCTGGGCCTGCAGGCCTTCGTGCGGGTACAGCTGGAGCAGCACGGCCAGGCCGATATCGAACACTTCGCCGCGGGCGTGCGCGGCTGGGACGAGGTGGTGGCCTGCTGGGCGCTCACCGGCGACATGGATTACCTGCTGCAGATCCAGGTGCGCGACCTGGAGCATTTCTCGCGCTTCCTGCTCGACCGCCTGCTCAATGCGACCGGCGTGTCCGACGTCAATTCCAGCTTCGTGCTGCGCACGGTGAAAGCGCCGGAAGGCCTGCCGCTGTCCCATCTGGGGTGATCGTGCGGGCCGCAGCCGCGGCATGCAGCTACCGTGACTTGCCCCACAAACGATAACGATTTACATTTACGTAACTTCCGGCGGCGTCCGGCATGGGGTCCCGTCGATCCGCCAGCCCGGCAGGGCCAGCCAGCTCGCCGCCCGAGTGGGACGCGCCGCGCACGCCTGCGCCTTCCTGCCCCGTGACGCCCCGCGTCCTGCACCAATCGATGAGAACCCCACCAATGCCCCCGATGTCCGCCCCCCTGGCCACGTTGTCCGCTGCCTTGCTGTGCGCGCTGGCGCTGACGCCCTGCGTGGCCCGCGCCGACGATGCCGCCGATGCAAGCAACGCCAAGACGCTGGACCAGGTCAACGTCAACGGCGCGGTGAGCCGCGCGCAGCCGGCCACCACCACGCGCCTGCCGCTGACCCTGCAGGAAACCCCGCAATCGGTGAGCGTGATCGGGCTGCAGCGGCTGGAAGAGCAATCGTTGTTCAGCATCGACGATGTGATGCGCAACGTCACCGGCGTCAACGTGTCGTTCTACGACACCCAGCGCCCGTTGTATTACGCACGTGGCTTCCAGATCACCGACTTCCAGGTCGATGGCCTGCCCACCTACAGCGGCGCGACCAACCAGGAATATGACACGGTCTTCTACGACCGCATCGAGGTGATCCGCGGCGCCAATGGCCTGCTCACCGGCGCCGGCATTCCCTCGGCCACGGTCAACCTGCTGCGCAAGCGCCCGGGCAAGGACTTCGATGCCTCGTTCGCGGTGAGCGCCGGCACCTGGGATTTCCGCCGCATGCAGGCCGACGTCAATGCGCCACTGACCGACGACGGACGCTGGCGCAGCCGCGTGGTGGCGGCCTGGCAGGACCGCGACTATTACTACGACCGTTACCACGACAACAAGATGTCGGGCATGGCGGTGCTGGAAGGCGACCTGACTGACAGCACCACGCTCACCGTCGGCTACCAGCGCCAGGACAACAGCCCGATCGGCTCGACCTGGGGCACGGTGCCGTTCTTCGCTGCCGATGGCTCGCCGGCCAACCTGCCGCGTTCGACCAACATGGCGCCCAAGTGGAGCCGCTGGCAGCGCGAAACCAGCACCGCCTTCGCCAACCTCGAGCAGCGCTTTGGCGAGGACTGGCTGCTGCGCGTCAACTACGCGCACACCAAGGGCGATGTGCAGAGTCTGCGCGCCTATGGCACCGGCTATCCGGCCGCCGAGGGCAGCGGCATCTTCCTGCGCACTGCCGCCGGCGAAACCAGCGATGCGCGCGACGGCGTGGACGTGTACCTGTCCGGCGGTTTCTCGTTGTTCGGCCGCCAGCACGATGTGGTGGTCGGCGGCAGCTGGCAGGATCTGCAGTCGACCTCCTACGGTGTCGCGCAGACCTATCCCGACGACTGGGCGAGCTGCCCCAGCGACTTTGGCCCGCCCGAGCGCTGTTATTTCATCCCCAATATCCGCAACTGGGATGGCGATATTTCCGAAGTGACCTATGCGCGCACCGGCCGCCGCAGCGAAGCGCGCACCACCCAGCGCGGCGTGTATGCCTCCACCCGGTTGCGTCTGGCCAACCCGCTGTCGCTGATCGCCGGCGCACGCCTGAGCTCCTGGGAAACCCGCACCCAGGCCTTCAACGCCAGCGGCGCCTATACCGGCACCAGCGGCCGCTACGAGGTGAGCGACGAAGTCACCCCGTATGTGGGACTGGTCTACGACATCGTGCCGGACGTGTCGCTCTACGCCAGCTACACCGAGATCTTCAATCCGCAGAACTACCGCGACAAGGACAACAACCTGCTCGCCCCGGTGGAAGGCTCCAACCTGGAGGCCGGCATCAAGGCGCAGCTGTTCGATGGCCATGCGATGGCCACTGCCGCCGTGTTCGAGGCCAAGCAGGACAACTTCGCCGTGCGCGACATGACCCAGCCGGAGTCCTCGCTGCCGGACGGCAATTCGGCCTATGTCGGCATCAACGGCACCAAGAGCCGTGGCTGGGAAATGGATGTCAACGGCGAGATTCTTCCCGGCTGGACCGTCAATGCCGGCTTCACCCACGTCAAGGTGACGCGTCCGCCCACCGATGCGATCTACGCCAACCTGCCCGAGGATTATCTGCAGCTGTCCACGCAGCTGCGCCTGCCCGGCGCCTGGGAGCGCCTGAGCATCGGCGGCGGCGTCAGCTGGCAGAGCGCGGTGCGCGGTTTCAACATCGAGCGCCCCACCGGCGACGGCACCGGTACCACCACCCCGGTGACCGTGGTGCAGAACGCGTACGCACTGGTGCACTTCAACGCCAACTACCGCATCAGCGATCAATGGACCGCCACGCTGGCGGTACGCAATGCCTTCGACAAGACCTACTGGGCCAACCTGGATTACCAGAATTACGGCGAGCCGCGGTTTGTCAGCGTGTCGTTGCGTTGGCGCTATTGAGGCGTTGCCGATGAAGCGGATGCGTTATCGGTAAGGCATCGCGGCACGTGTAAGGCATCGCGATACGTGTAAGGCATCGCGATACGTGTAAGGCATCGCGATACGTGTAAGGCATCGCGGCCAGGGCCGCTCCTACGAGAGCGGCCCTGGCCATGCCGTTGACCACTGCACCCGAAACACCCGTCGCCGTAGGAGCGGACCCGGCCGCGACCCGCCGCCCCGCCACCAGCACCCCAAAACGCCGCCCCTCCGTAGGAGCGGCCCCGGCCGCGACCCGCCGACACACCGCCAGCACCCCCAAAACGCCGCCCCCGTAGGAGCGGCCCCGGCCGCGACCCCGTCCGGCACTCGCTCGGCGCATCGACACACGGCAGCAACACCGCAGTGGCTCCACGCATCGGCGTTGGAGCGCGCATGTCGAAACAGGCACGCCGCGTCCGCTTCGCATCGCTCCGCATGGCCGCGCGCGGTCCCCGCATCACTTCCGCATTCCCCCGCACCCGCACCTACCTCACGGCGCGACGCAGGCCTCGTCCTTGCCGCGCAGTTTCTGCCAGCGCGAGCGCTGTTCCAGGCAGCGCCGGTACGCGTCCGCCTTGGCGGCGGCCGCCTGCTCGGCGGCAGTACGCGTGGCGCTGCTGCGCTGCGCCTGCAACTGCGCGATCCCGGCGCGGATCTGCGGCATCGCCGCCATCGCGGCCCGTTCGCCTTCCAGGATGGCCGCGCCACGCTGGTTGAAATCGGCCGAGCCGATGTCGCTGACCTTCGGGCGGATCACCACGTCGGCACGCTTGAGTTCGGCCTCGCCCAGGCGCTGGCCCATGATCGAGATCGACTGGTTGACGGTGCCGAGCAGGTCGCCGGGATTCTTGCCGCTGGCCTTGCTGGAGATGTCCACCGCCACCACGAAGTCGGCGCCGAGCTGGCGCGCGGCATCCACCGGCACCGGGCTGACCACGCCGCCGTCCACATAGTGGTATTGGCCGATGGTCACCGGCTCGAACACGCCGGGAATGCTGCTGGACGCGCGCACCGCCTGGCCGGCGTTGCCGCGCACGAACACGGTGCGCTCGCCGTCTTCCAGCCGGGTGGCGACCGCCGCGAACGGCTTGCGCAACTTGTCGATCGGCTTGCCGCCCAGCTGCGCGTTGACGTAGTCCTGCAGCTTCTGGCCCTGCACCAGCCCGCCGGAAAAGATCCGCACGTCGCGGATGCTGGTCTGGTCGAGGGCGACGGCCTTTTCCTGCATCTGGAACGCATCCATGCCGCTGGCATACAGCGCTCCGACCACGCTGCCGGCGCTGGTGCCCGACACCACTACCGGCGCAAAGCCGTTGGCTTCGAGCATCTTGATCACGCCGATGTGCGCAAAGCCCTTGGCCGCACCACCACCGAGCGCAATGCCGATCTTCACCGGCTTGGGCGCGCCGGCAGACGGCGCCTGCACGACCGGCGCCGGTGCCGCCGGACGCGGCTCACCGCCGCAGGCGCAAAGCAGGCCGAGCAAGGACATCAGGGCGAGAAGGCGGGGGCGGCGGAGCGCGGTCATGGCGACGGACTGTTGGATGGAAGGCGAGGGAGAATACACGCGTGCCGTCACTGTGGCGCTGGTGGCTGGCGTGCGTGGAGCTCATTCAGAACGGCACCGTTTGCAGGCGTTGCACTCCCTGGTTCCGGCGGGAGAGAACCGAGCCGGTTCATTCGTGCGATGACGGCAGCCACCTGCATGCAGCACGGAACCCCAACCCCTCTTCCCGTGGGGCGAGAAGGCACTGCGTACGCGCCGGGGCGCGCAGAGGAGGGTGGGGTGAGGGTGCGGAGCGAAGCCGCATGGGAATGCGACCGCAGCAGCGTCGTCCGTCCCCTCATCCGGCGCTACGCGCCACCTTCTCCCGGCGGGAGAAGGTGCCAGTACACCCGGCTGCCGTTTCACCCCATCAGAACCGGTTGTCCCCATCCAGCAACCGGCCCAGTCCGCCCAGCACCGAGCCTTCGCCGCGTTGCTGGCCGCCGGCCTGCGGGGCGGCCTGCAGCATGCGCCCGGCCATGCGCGAGAACGGCAGCGATTGCAGCCAGACCTTGCCGGGTCCGGTGAGGGTGGCCAGGAACACGCCTTCGCCACCGAAGAACATGCTCTTCAGCCCGGCGACGCGGCGCACGTCCATGTCCACGCCGGCGTGGTAGGCGACCACGCAGCCGGTATCCACATCGATGCGTTCGCCGGGGCCGAGTTCGCGTTCGACCACGGTGCCGCCGGCATGCACGAACACCCAGCCATCGCCTTCGAGCTTCTGCATGATGAAGCCCTCGCCGCCGAACAGGCCGGTGAGGATCTTGCGTTGAAACGCGATGCCCAACGACACCCCGCGCGCGCCGGCCAGGAAGCTGTCCTTCTGGCAGATCAGTTGCCCGCCATGCTCGGACAGGCGCAGCGCCAGCACCGTGCCCGGATAGGGCGCGGCGAATGCGACCCTGGCCTTGCCGCTGCCGGCATGGGTGAACACGGTGGTGAACATGCTCTCGCCGGTGACCACGCGCTTGCCGGCCGACAGCAGCTTGCCCATCAGCCCGCCGCCGCCGCTCTGGCCGGCATGCGAGCCGTCGCCGAACACGGTGTCCATCTGCACCGCGGCGTCCTTGTACATCAGCGCGCCGGCCTCGGCGATGGCGCTTTCGCCCGGGTCCAGCTCGACCTCGACGAACTGCATGTCGTTGCCGACGATGCGGTAGTCGATCTCGTCGGCGCGCCCGGCCGCGCCGGTCAGCGGCGGCGGCAGGCTGCCGCCGCCCTGCAGCTCGGCCAGCTGGCGGGCCGGGGTCCAGCCATCGAGTCCGTCGCGCCAGGCCAGCGCGTCGGGCTGGCGCTGGGCATGTGCGCGGGCGCTGGCGTCGTCGAGTGGGCCGATGCGATCGGCCTGTCCGGGAACATGGAAATACCACTGGGCCATCGGAGCGACTCCTGATCTGTGCGTGCGCCGAGTCTAAGCGCAGCCGCCGCGACCGCGTCCCGTGTCCAAGGTCATGCCGGGCAGGGCGGTCAGGCGTGGTTGCCACCGGGCAGATATCCCACGCGTGCCGCTCAGGCCTGCATGCCGCCAGGGCGGTCGTGAGCAGGCAATCGCGTTGACGTGGGCCGGAGCGTGGCTGGCGCCTGCCTCCGACAACGCGGTCACGCTGACCGCCGCATTGGCCTCGCGCTTATTCCCCGACCGTCGCCCAGTAGCGCTCGCCATCGCGGTGCACGCGCACCGGGCCGTCGAACGCAGCCGACAGGCTGGCATCGCTGAGCAGCACATCGCGCGGACCGTCGGCCACCACGGTGCCGGCCCGCAGCAGGATCACCCGCGCGATCTCCGGCACGATCTCCTCGATGTGATGGGTCACCAGGATCAGCGTGATGCCTTGCCGGGCCAGGTGACGCATGGTGTCGAGCAGGTGCTGGCGCGCCACCAGGTCCAGGCCGGTGGACGGCTCGTCCAGCAGCAGCGCCTGCGGGCGGTTGACCAGTGCACGCGCGATCAGCACGCGGCGGGTCTCGCCGGCCGACAGTTCGGCAAACTGCCGGTCCAGCAACGGCAGCGCGCGCGCCAGCGCCAAGGCCTCCCGTGCCCGTGCGCGCATGGCGTCGCTGATCTCGCGATGCGGCGGCACCACATAGCTGGCAAAGAAACCGGACAGCACCGCGCTCTCCACATCCAGCCCCGGCATGTCGGCCAGGTTGACGCTGAGGTCACCGGTGACGATGCCCAGCTGCGAGCGCAGGCGGTCCACCTGCCAGCGCACCTGCCCGAGCACTTTCACCGCCGCCTGGCCGTCGGCGCGCACCAGCGGATACAGCTCGCGGGTGATCAGCTTGATGAAGGAGGATTTGCCGCAGCCATTGGGGCCGAGGATGGCGGTGTGCTGCCCCAGCGCAATGCGCAGGCTGAGCGCATGCAGCACGCGTACCTGGCCGCGCATCACGCTGGCCTGGTCGAGCTCGATCAACGGGATGGCGTTGGCAACAGCAGCAGGATCGGTGGACATCTGGGCAGTAACCGTCATACGGGTGACATCAGGCGGAGTAGGGAAAGGATGCGTGTGAACCGCTTTAGAAATGTAGGGCCAACCCTACGCATCCGAAGGGTGAAGTTTGCCGCCATCGCCCCCATCATGTCTGCATCAACCCAAACGATGGCGCCGCTGTGGAACTGCCGATATTGTCCGATCCGATCATCGACGTGCTGACCTCCGGCGTGACCGGGCTGGGCGTGTGGGGCATGCTGGCAGTGCTGTTGGTGTTCACCCAGCTCACCATCTTCGCAGTGACCCTGTACCTGCATCGCAGCCAGGCCCATCGCGGTGTGGACTTCCATCCGGTGGTGGCGCACTTCTTCCGCTTCTGGACCTGGCTGACCACCTCGATGATCACCCGCGAATGGGTGGCGATCCATCGCAAGCATCACGCCAAGGTCGAGACCGAGGAAGACCCGCACAGCCCGCAGACCAAGGGCATCGGCCAGGTGTTCTGGCGTGGCGTGGAGCTGTACCGCCAAGCGCGTGCGCAGCGTGCCGACATCGAGCAGTACGGCAAGGGCGCGCCCACCGACTGGATCGAACGGCATCTGTACACCCCGCATGCCAATGCCGGCCCGATCACGCTGCTGGTGATCAACGCGGTGCTGTTCGGCTTGCCCGGCATCGCGCTGTGGGCGATCCAGATGGCGTGGATTCCGTTCTGGGCCGCCGGCGTGGTCAACGGCCTGGGCCACTGGTGGGGCTATCGCAATTTCGAATCGGCCGACACCTCCACCAACCTGACGCCGTGGGCGCTGTGGATCGGTGGCGAAGAGCTGCACAACAACCACCATGCGTTCCCGAGTTCGGCGCGGTTCTCGATGCGGCGCTGGGAGCTGGATATCGGCTGGGTCGCCATTCGCGGGCTGCAGGCGATCGGCCTGGCCAAGGTGCTGCGCGTGGCGCCGTCGCTGGACATCCGCCCCAACATCGCCGTGCCCGATGCCGACACCCTCAAGGCCCTGCTCTCGCATCGCTTCCAGGCCATGACCGACTACCAGCGCAATGTATTCACCCCGGCGCTGCGCGAAGAAGCCGCGGCCACCGGTGCCAAGCTGCGGCAGTTGCTGCCGCGGCGCCTGCGCAAGGGCCTGGTCGATGACGGGCGCTGGCTCAAGCCCGACGCACGCGAACAGCTGCAGCGTTGGGTGGCCGAGCGCCCGCGCATGCGCACGCTGGTGGAGTACCGCGCACGTTTGACCGCCGTGCTGGAAGCCCGCAGCCACGACGCATCCGAACGCCTCAGGCACCTGCAACAGTGGTGCCACGAAGCCGAAGCCAGCGGCAATGCCGCGTTGCAGGCCTATGCGGCGCGGCTGAAGGGTTATGCGCTGAGTGGGTCTTAGCGCGGCCAACAACAAGATGCCTGCGCTGCCGTCAGGCGGGCGCGGCCGGTGCCCGGAATCGGCATGTGCCGCTCGTACACCACGGTTCCTGCGCACCGTCCGCACCCTGCTGTCGACTGCTCGCGACGGCTTGCCGGCCGCTCCTGGGCGCGGCGGCACGCGTGCGCTGCTGCGTGCACGCGAAGTGCGTGGCTCGGTCGTGCGCGGTCTGCTGATGGCCTGTGGTGTGTGCGGGCCGGCGGTGTTCGCGCAGGCCCAGGTGCAGGACAGCCAGCAGTATCTGCAACGCATGGATACCGATGGCGATGGCCGGGTCAGCCGCGATGAATATCTGGCCTGGATGAGCTATGCCTTCGAGCAGCGCGACCTGGACCATGACGGCGTGCTGCAGGGCGACGAGCTGCCTGGCCGGCGCGGCAAGCCGATCACCCGTGCCGCGCATCGTGCCACGCTGATCGAGCGCTTCGCGCGGCAGGATGCCAACGGCGACGGCTACCTGAGCGCGCGCGAGTTGCTGGCGCCGCCGCGATGATGCGTACCTTCGCGCGCGTCTGACGCTGCGTTCGGCAAGCTCGAGTGCATGTTCACTCTCGACCAGGTCAGCCGGCGCTACGGCCAGGCCATTGCCCTCGACACCGTCTCCCTGCAGTTCGCCAGCGGCGTCACCACCGCCTTGATCGGCCCCAGCGGCGCCGGCAAGTCGACCGTGCTGCGGATGCTGGTGGGGCTGGAATGGCCGGACAGCGGCACGGTCGCCTTCGATGGCGCGCCGCTGCAACGCGTCAGCCTGCAGGCGCAGCGCCAGCGCATCGGCTATGTGATCCAGGAAGGCGGGTTGTTTCCGCATCTGGATGCACGCAGCAACGTGGTGTTGCTGGCGCAGACGCTGGGCTGGACCCGGCAACGCATCGATCAACGCCTGCAGACCCTGTGCGCGCTGTGCCAGTTGCCGCCGGAGCTGCTGGCGCGCTATCCGGCCGAGTTGTCCGGTGGTCAGCGCCAGCGCGTGGGACTGATCCGCGCGCTGATGCTGGACCCACCGGCCTTGCTGCTGGACGAGCCGTTGGGCGCGCTCGACCCGATCGTGCGTTACGACCTGCAGGCGCAGATGCGCGCGCTGTTCGCCCAGCTCGGCAAGACCGTGGTGCTGGTGACGCACGATGTTGCCGAAGCGGCCTACCTGGCCGACACCCTGGTACTGATGCGCGCCGGCCAGGTGGTGCAGCAGGGCAGTGCGCGCAGCCTGCTGGAACAACCGGCCGATCCGTTCGTGCAGCGCTTCCTCACTGCGCAGCGCAGCATCGGCGACGCCGCGTGAGCGCGCGCATGCTGCTCGCCATTGCATTGCTGGTCGCAAGCGTCGGTGCGCAGGCCGCGCAGGTGACGATCGGCTCGAAGAACTTCACCGAGGCCGTGCTGCTGGGCGAGATCGCCACCGCCGCCGGGCAGCGCGACGGGGTGGACGTGCAACACCGCGCGCAACTCGGTGGCACGCGCATCCTGTGGCGCGCGCTGGAGACCGGGCAGATCGACGCCTACGCCGAATACACCGGCACGCTGGCGCAGGAACTGCTGCAGCTGCCCAAGGCCAGCCAGGCCGAACTGCGCGCCGCACTGGACGCGCGCGGGCTGGCGATGACCGATTCGCTCGGCTTCCAGAACACCTATGCCTTCGGCATGCGTGCCGATCGGGCGCAGGCGCTCGGCATCGCCGCGATGTCGGACCTGGCGCGGCATCCAGCACTCACGATCGGCCTGAGCAACGAGTTCATGCAGCGCGCCGATGGCTGGCCGGGCGTGCGCGCCGCGTACGCACTGCCGCAGACCGCGACCGGGCTGGATCACGATCTGGCCTATCGCGCGCTGCAGAGCGGGGCGATCGAAGTCACCGATCTGTACAGCACCGATGCGGAAATTCCGTACTACCGGCTGCAGGTGCTGCGCGACGACCGCCATTACTTTCCCGATTACCAGGCGGTGTTCCTGTATCGCAAGGACCTGGCGCAGCGCTCACCGGCGATGCTCACCGCATTGCAGGGGCTGCAAGGCCGCATCGACGAGGCGACCATGCAGCGGCTCAACGCGCAGGTGAAGCTGGAGCGTCAGTCCGAGGCGGCCGTAGCGGCGCAATGGCTGGGCGTGGCGCCCGCATCTGCAGCCGATTCGCGCATCAGCCGCCTGCTGCGACATACGCGCGAGCATCTGGCCCTGGTCGGCATCTCGTTGGGGTTTGCCTTGCTGATCGCATTACCGCTGGGCGTGCTGGCGGCGCGGCGGCCACGGCTCGGGCAGGTGGTGCTCTCCCTGACCGGCGTATTGCAGACGCTGCCATCGCTGGCGGTGTTCGTCTTCATGATTCCGCTGTTCGGCATCGGCGCCAAACCGGCGATTGCCGCATTGTTCCTCTATAGCCTGCTGCCGATCGTGCGCAACACGCATGCCGGGCTGACCGCGATCCCGCGCGAGTTGCGCCAGACCGCCCAGGCGATCGGGCTGCCGGCGTGGACGCGCCTGTGGCGGGTGGAGCTGCCGCTGGCGCGTCGCACCATCGTGGCCGGCATCCAGACCGCGGCGGTGATCAACGTGGGCACCGCCACGCTGGGCGCCTTGATCGGCGCAGGCGGCTACGGCCAACCGATCCTCACCGGCATCCGCCTGGACGACATCGGCCTGATCCTGGAAGGCGCGATTCCCGCGGCGGTGCTCGCGCTGATCGTGCAGGCGGTGTTCGAAGGCCTGGAACGCTGGGTCACCCCGCGTGGCCTGCGCCTGAGCCAACGCGCCTGACCGTAGGAGCGGACTCGGCCGCGACAGGGCGTTACCGGGCGTTCTCAGGCGTTACCGGGATAGCGCCGTGTCTCGGTCACGCCCCGTCGCGGCCGGGTCCGCTCCTACGTGCGGCGTCATGCTTCTGGCAGGACTGCGATCAGGCCTGAGAGCGCACCATCGGTGACACTCAGGTGTGGTGCGATGCGTAGGCGTCCGTGCCGCCGCGTGCAGATCGCCCCGCGTTCGCCGAATGCCGTTGCCACGGCCTCCAGCCGGTCTGCGGGCGGCTGCAGGGCGGTCAGGTGTGGCGCGTGCGCGGGCGTGCACCAGCTGCCCAGGCCGCGCGCCTGCAGGGCCGCATCCCACCGCGCGGTGAGCGCGCCCAACGCCTGCCCGATGCGCGCCGGGCGCCAGGCGGCGACCTGCTGCAATGCCGCCGTCGCCATCGCAATCCGCAACGGATCGGCAACGCCGCCGGCATCGAAGCGCCGCGCGCCGCTGCGATAGGACGGCGCCCGGGCGACCGGAAATTCCCAACTGCTGCCGGCATCGCGGCCGATCCAGTGCTCCTCGATCGGCACGCCCTGCGCCCGCCATTGCGGGGCCACCCACAGCCAGGCCAGCCCCATCGGTCCGAGCAGCCACTTGTGGCCGACGCTGACCACAAAATCCGGCCGCCAGCGCGGCAGCTCGGTCGGCAGCACGCCCAGGCTCTGGCTCAGGTCCAGCACCAGCGCTGCACCGCGTGCGTGCACCGCGGCGCAGATGCGGTCCAGATCGAGCTGTCGTCCATCCAGCCAGTACGCATGCGGCAAGGTCACGATGCGCAGTGCCGCGGTGTCGGCAATGGCCTGCAGCACCGCCTCGGTCAGGCCATCGCCACCGGCCGTGGACACCGCCACGACATGCGCTCCGACCTCGGCACAGCGGCGTTGCCAGATCAGCAGGTTGGAAGGGAACTGGCCGTCCAGCAGCAACACCGCCTCGCCGCGCTGCAACGGCAGGTTGCGCGCGGCGGTCGCCAGGCCGTGTGCGGCCGAGGGCAGCATCGCCACGCCGTCGGCATCGGCGTCGAACAGGCGGGCAGCGAGCGCACGCAAACGCTCGATGTCCTGCAGCCAGGCATCGAACGGCAGCCGCCACGGCGTGGCCAGTGCATCCACCGCCTGATGCGCAACGGTGTGCACCGCGCGCAGCAGCGGGCCGCGCGAGGCGGCATCCAGATAGAGGATGTCGCCAGGCAACGCAAAGGCCTGCTGGCGTTGGTCCCATGCGATCGGCGAGGGGAGCAGGCTGGACAAGGAAGAAGACATGGCAACAGCTTACCGCCGGCTGCCACGCTGCCGACACGGCGCGTTCACGTGCGCTCCCCAAGCATATGGCGATGTCTGCACTCTCCCCTCTGCTGGGCCACCACCAGCAACGGCAGTTGACGCTGCTGGAACGCTACGCGCAGACCCGCGCGCTGAGCGATCGCCTCGCCGCACCCTTGAGCGCCGAAGACGCAATGGTGCAGAGCATGCCCGACGCCAGCCCCAGCAAATGGCATCTGGCGCATACCACCTGGTTTTTCGAACGCTTCGTGCTGCAGGCCGATCCGGCCTACCGCGTGTTCGACCCGGCCTGGGATTTCCTGTTCAACAGCTATTACCAGAGCGTGGGCCCGATGCATGCGCGCGCGCGGCGCGGGGTGTTGTCGCGGCCGTCGTTGCAGCAGGTGCGCGACTACCGGGCCGCGGTCGACACGCAGATGCAGCAGCGCCTGCGCGATGGGGTGCTGGACGCGCAGGCCTGCACCATCGTGCAGCTCGGCATCCAGCACGAGCAGCAGCACCAGGAATTGCTGTTGACCGATATCAAGCACGCGCTGTGGAGCAATCCGCTGCAGCCGGCGTATCGCGACGCACCGGCACCGCCTGCTGCCGTCGCCAGCCCGCTGCGCTGGCAGGCGCGCGACGAGCAGATCGTGGAGATCGGTGCGGCCGCATGGCCGCAGGCCGATACCTTTGCCTACGACAACGAGTCGCCGCGTCACCGCGTACTGGTCGGCGCGCATGCGCTGTCGCACCGCGTGGTCAGCAACGCCGAGTTCCAGGCGTTCATCGACGCCGGTGGCTACCGCAATGCCGGCGCCTGGCTCAGCGATGGCTGGGCGATGGTGCAGGCGCAAGGCTGGCAGCACCCGCTGTATTGGGACGCGGACGGACGCGAGTTCACCCTGGATGGCTGGCGCCCGCGCGATGCGCACGCGCCGGTATGCCATCTGAGCCTGTTCGAGGCTGACGCCTTCGCGCGCTGGGCCGGCGCGCGCCTGCCCACCGAGGCCGAGTGGGAACAGGCCGCCACCGGTGTGGCGGTGCAGGGCAATTTCGTCGATAGCGACGCCCTGCATCCGCGGGGTGCCGACGCGGTGGATACCGGCCTGCAGCAGTTGTTCGGCGATGTCTGGGAATGGACCGGCAGCGCCTACCTGCCGTATCCCGGCTTTGCGCCGTGGCCCGGGTCGCTGGGCGAATACAACGGCAAATTCATGAATGCGCAATGGGTACTGCGCGGTGGCAGCTGTGCCACCCCGGCCAGCCATGTCCGCGCCAGTTACCGCAACTTCTTTCCCTCCGATGCGCGTTGGCAGTTTGCCGGCGTGCGCCTTGCCAAGGATCTGCCTTGAACGCCGCCGCCCACGCCATGCAACGCGCGCACGCCGCGCTGACCGACCTGCGCCCGCAACCGGACGACATCACCGCCGACGCACTGGCCGGCCTGTCGCAAACGCCCAAGACGCTGCCGTCGAAGTATTTCTACGATGCACGCGGCTCGCAGTTGTTCGAGGCGATCACCCGGCAGCCGGAGTACTACCTCACCGGCACCGAACTGGCGTTGCTGGAAGCGAGCATGCCGGCGATCGCCCAGGCCATCGGCGCCGGTGTGCACGTGGTCGAATACGGCAGCGGCAGCGGTCGCAAGACCGAGTTGCTGCTGCAGGGCCTGCGCGATGTGGTGGCCTACACGCCGCTGGAAATCTCGCGCACCGCCCTGCTCGACAGCACCGCGCGACTGGCGCAGCAGTTCCCGCAGATCCAGATGCTGCCGGTGTGCACCGACTTCACCAAGCCGCTGCGCCTGCCCGATGCGCAGCGCCCGGCGCGCCGGCATCTGGTGTTCTTCCCCGGCTCCACGTTGGGCAATTTCACCGATGCTGCGGCCGTCGAGTTGATGGATGCGATGCGCCAGACCATGGGCAGCGATGGCTGCGCGCTGATCGGCATCGACCTGGACAAGGACGCCGGCCTGATCGAGGCCGCCTACAACGATGCGGCCGGCGTCACGGCCGAGTTCACCTTGAACCTGCTGGCGCGGCTCAACCGCGAGATCGGCAGCGACTTCGATCTGGACGGCTTCCGCCACCACGCGGTGTATGCGCGCGAACGTGGCCGTATCGAAACCTTCCTGATCAGCCAGCGCGCCCAGCGCGTGCAGGTGGGCGGCAAGGCATTCGAATTTGCCGAAGGCGAAGCGATGCAGGTCGAATACAGCTACAAGTACACCGACGCGCGCTTTGCCGAACTCGCCGCCGCTGCAGGGTTGAAGGTCACCCACGGCTGGAACGACGCCAAGGACTGGTTCGGCCTGCGCGTGTTGCGTCCGCTCTGATCTCGCGCGCCTGGCGTGCACCGGATCGATGACGGACAGATCGCCGCGACCATGCGCGCGCTGCTGGCGCGCCGGCTGCCGCAGCAGTCCATCTGCCCGTCCGAAGTCGCCCGCGCGCTCAGCGCGGACGAGACCCGCTGGCGTGCGCTGATGCCGCAGGTACGCAGCGTTGCCGCTGATCTGGCCCGCAAGGACGTGGTGCAGATCACCCAGCGCGGCGACCTGGTCGACCTGGGCACGGTGCGTGGCCCGGTCCGTCTGATGCGTGGGCGGCATTTCGAATGACGGGCGCTGCCCGGCGTGCGCATCAGCGCTGGCGCCCGGCAGAAGACGCTGCCGAGCCCGGCGCTGACAGCGCATCGACCCGGTAGGCGCTGAGCTGTCGTGCGTAAATGCGATGCTGTGCCGCAGCGGCGCCGGCGCGATCTCCCGGCCCACCACAGGAGCCTGTCGCTACCGCGCTGCCGGCAAAGGTCAGCCGATCAATGCGCAACGTTTTAGCGCTGCAGCACTGACCTGGCCGCCCTGTGCCGTCTAGGCCGCCTGCACCACATGCAAGGCCTTGGGATTGCGCCACTGCGCCAGCAGCACGGCTTGGCGTGCCTTGGCTTCCTCCAGATGCGCGTGCTTGATATGCCCATAGCCGCGGATATGTTCGGGAATGCTGGCGATCTGCGCGGCCAGGCCGACGTTGTCGGCATCCAGCCGTTGCAGCAGCGTGTCGACTGTTGCCACGTAATCGGCAATCAGCTGACGCTCGCCGCGCCGTTCGGCGCTGTAGCCGAACACATCCAGCTTGCCGCCGCGCAGGAACTTCAAACGCGCCAGCAGCTTGAACGCAGTGAACATCCACGGCCCGTATTCGCGCTTGATCGCATGGCCGTGCGCATCCTTCCTGGCCAACAGCGGCGGTGCCAGATGGAAGCGCAAGGTGTAGTCGCCTTCGAACTGCTGCTGCAGCCGGCGCTGGAAGTCGCCACGCGTATACAGCCGCGCCACCTCGTATTCGTCCTTGTAGGCCATCAGCTTGAAGAAATACCGCGCCACCGCCTCGCTCAATGCGCTGCTGCCTGGCGCATGTTGCGCTTCGTGCCTGCGTACGCGCTCGACCAGGCTGCGATAGCGCTGTGCGTAGGCGGCATCCTGATAGTCGGTCAGAAACGCCACGCGTCGCGCGACGGCCTCGTCCAGCGACTGCGCCAGCTGCTCGTCGTCGAGCGGATGCGTGGGCGCATCGACATCGCCATGCAGCGTGCTGCCATCGGTCCGCGCCAATGCACGCGGCGCGCTCTGCCCGCCGAGATCGTGGTCTTCCCAGCTGCCGGGCGCACGCGCGGCCGGCGTGTCGCCGTGCAGGTGCACAGACGTGTCAGCCGTGGTCAGACCGGCAGCGCGTTGCACTGCCGGCAGATCCACCGCCGCCAGTCGCCCCCACGCAAACGCCTGCTGGTTCATCGCCACCGCTGCGCCATTGAGCTCGATCGCGCGCATCAAGGCCGCATGCGACAACGGCACCAGCCCGTGTTGCCAGGCATAGCCGAGCACGAACAGGTTGCTGGCGATCGCATCGCCCAGCAGCGCGGTCGCCAGTTGCGTGGCATCCAGCAACAGCGGTTCCTGGCCGCCCAGGGCGGTGCGCACGCCGGCGATGATCTCGGCGGCGGGGAACTGCAGATCCGGCTGGGTGGTGAAGCTGCCCGGCATCGCTTCGTAGGTGTTGAGCACCACCTGGGTGCGGCCGTCGCGCACCTTGGACAGGGCCCAGTAATCGTTGACCACCACCATGTCGCAGCCCAGCACCAGGTCCGCTTCGCCGGCAGCGATGCGCACCGCGTGGATATCGGCCGGCCGGCGCGCGATGCGGATATGCGTGGTCACCGCGCCGCCCTTCTGCGCCAGCCCGGTCTGGTCCAGCACCGTGGCACCCTTGCCTTCCAGATGCCCGGCCATGCCGAGCAGCGCACCGATGGTCACCACGCCGGTGCCGCCGACGCCGGTGATCAGGATGTTCCAGGGCTGTTCCAGCGTGGTGCGTTGCGGCGGCGCGGGCAGGTTGTCCAGCAATGCGCTGGCATCGCGCTGCTTGCCCTTGCGCGGCGCCCCGCCATGCACGGTGACAAAGCTCGGGCAAAAGCCCGACACGCAGGAATAATCCTTGTTGCAGTTGGATTGGTCGATCTGCCGCTTGCGGCCGAATTCGGTGTCCTTGGGCAACACCGACACGCAGAAACTCTTTTCGCCGCAATCGCCGCAGCCCTCGCACACCAGCGAATTGATCATGACGCGCTTGGGCGGGTCGACCAGCTTGCCGCGCTTGCGGCGGCGGCGCTTTTCGGTGGCGCAGGTCTGGTCGTAGATCAGGATCGACACGCCCTTGATCGTGCGCAGATGCTGCTGCACCGCATCCAGCTCGCTGCGGTCGTGAAACGCCACCTCGCTGGGGAAGCGCTCGCGCCGGCGCGTCCATTTGCCGATCTCGTCGCTGACCACCACGATGTCGTGGATGCCTTCGGCGCGCAGCTGCTGCGCAATGTCCGGCACGGTGAGCGTGCCGTCCACCGGCTGGCCGCCGGTCATCGCCACCGCATCGTTGTAGAGGATCTTGTAGGTGATGTTGACGCCGGTGGCCACCGACTGCCGGATCGCCAGCGAGCCGCTGTGGAAATAGGTGCCATCGCCCAGGTTCTGGAACACGTGCGGCGTCTCGGTGAACGGCGCCTGCCCCGACCAGGTCACGCCTTCGCCGCCCATATGGGTGAAGGTGTCGGTGGAGCGGTTCATCCAGGTCACCATGTAATGGCACCCGATGCCGCCCAGCGCACGCGCGCCTTCCGGCACCACCGTGGAGGTGTTGTGCGGGCAACCGGAGCAGTAATGCGGCACGCGCGGGAACAGCGCGCGCGGCAAGGCCATTTCGGCTTCCTTGGTCTCCATCCAGCGCAGTCGCTGCTCGATCGACTCGGTCATCGCGCTGGATGGAAGCGCAAAGCGCTGGATACGCTTGCCGATCACCGCCGCGATCGTGGCCGGGGTCAGCTCGCCGGTGGATGGCAGGATCCACGCGCCCTGCTCATCGTACTTGCCGACGATGCTCGGCCGCGCCCCGGCGCTGGCCGGCCAGTTGTAGAACAGCTCCTTCATCTGGCGCTCGATGAAGGCCTTCTTCTCTTCCACCACCACGATGTCGTCGAGCCCACGCGCGAACGCGCTGATGCCCACCGGCTCCAGCGGCCAGGTCATGCCGACCTTGTACACGCGGATGCCGATCTGCGCGCAGGCCTGCGCATCCAGGCCCAGGTATTCCAGCGCCTGCAACACGTCCAGGTAGCTCTTGCCGGTGGTGACGATGCCCAGCCGCGCATGCGGCGAATCCAGCACCACCTTGTCGATCTGGTTGGCGCGCGCAAAGGCCTGTGCGGCCGCGATCGCATAGCGGTGCAGGCGCATTTCCTGGTCCACCGGCGGGTCCGGCCAGCGAATGCTCAGGCCACCCGGCGGCAGCGCGAAGTCTTCCGGCAGCACGATGCTGCGCGCAAACGGATCCACGTCCACCGAGGCGGACGATTCCACCGTTTCGGCAATGGTCTTGAAGCCGACCCAGCGCCCGGTATAGCGGCTCATCGCCCAACCGAGCAGGCCCATGTCCAGGATGTCCTGCACCCCGGCCGGGTTGAGGATCGGCATCATCGCACTGACGAATTCCTCTTCCGAGCCGTGCGGCAGGGTGGAGCTGCGGCAGGCATGGTCGTCGGCGGCCAGTGCCAGCACGCCGCCATGCGGCGAGGTACCGGCAGCGTTGCCATGCTTGAACACATCGCCGCTGCGGTCCACGCCCGGGCCCTTGCCGTACCACATGCCGTACACGCCCTGCACCTTGGCACCGGGGAACAGGTTGGTCTGCTGGGTGCCCCAGACCATGGTGGCGGCCAGGTCTTCGTTGAGGCCGGGGGTGAAGGTCACCCTGGCCGCGTCCAGATGCTTGCGCGCGCGCCACAGCTCCAGGTCGAAGCCGCCCAGCGGGCTGCCGCGATAGCCGCTGATGAAGCCGGCAGTGGCAAGGCCGGCGGCATCGTCGCGCAGGCGTTGCATCAACGGCAGCCGTACCAGTGCCTGCACGCCGGACAAGTAGATGCGCCCATCGGCGCGCGTGTACTTGTGCTCCAGCGTGTAATCCGCATCCACCCGGCCGAGCTCCGGCGTGTTGGCAGAGTCGGGGGAAGCGAGTGCAGCGGTACTGGTCATGGCGTGCCCGGAAAGGGTGGCTGGGACCCGGTGCGGGTCATCTGAAACCAGATGACCCGCCCGACGGATTCCAAAAACGGCGGTACAAAGTGTAACAGTCGCCTTTCACGCGGCCGTTGCATACGGATGCGCAGCTGTCGCGCTGCGGTTACGATTGGGAGGGGAAGGGTCGTTTGCTGTCAGGGGATAAAGCCAGTGAAAAGGAAATACGCATGGGCCGCGATGTTGGCCTTGCTCGGGGGCGCGTGGTCGATGGCGCAGGCGCAGAGCCTGCCCAAGCCCAGGGAGTTCTATTTCGACGAAGATCGCGGCACCACCAAGGCGGTGGTCGCGGTACAGGGGCAGGGCGATGCGGTGGTCGACCGCCTGGCGTCGATGGTGCAGCGTGACGCCCGCGCCGCAGAACCACGTGCGCAGCTGGCTTCGCTGGCCTACGCCGGGGGACGCACCCAGTTGGGCGACGAGCTCTACCAGGGTGCCCTGGGGCTGGTCTCCAGCGGCAGCCAGCAATACCGCGCCATCACCTGGAACTACGGCTGGGACCTGTTGCGCGCCGACCAGGCCGACAAGGCCTTGCAGCAGTGGGCCACCCTGGCCAACGGCCGCCCGGCCGCACCGGCGTGGCTGCCGACCACCGCGGCGCTGGCGCTATGGCGCACCGGACGCAAGCAGGAAGCGGTCGAGTGGTATGCCGCCGCCGTGCGCACCTGGCCGGATCGCTGGAGCAGCACCGCCGGCTACCCCACCCTGCTGCCGGACTGGCGCGAGGCCGAACGTGCCACGCTGGCCGAGGTCTTTGCCGCATGGCAGGCGAATCCGCCGGCATTTCCGTAACTCGGCGGGGTGCTGCGGAAAGCCCTTGCAGCGCGCCGCGGTGCATCAGCGCCTACGTGGCTTTGCGGCCGTCAACAGCAGGCCAACGCGACTTGCGACTGGCCTGTGTAGGTCAGCTGTAGAGCGGATGGGCTGCGGCCTGGCTGCAGGGCCCTTGTCCGCCCACCATCGCGGGACACGCTGCAAGTACGTCCTTGTAGCGCTTACGTGGCTTTGCGGCTTTCAACAGCAGGCCAACGCGACTTGCGACTGGCCTGTGTAGGTCAGCTGTAGAGCGGATGATCTGCGGCCTGGCTGCAGGGGCCCTTGCCCGCCCACCATCGCGGGACACGCCGCAAGTACGTCCTTGTAGGCTCTTACGCGGCATCCATGCCGCGTAAGGTCCCGCGACGGTGAGCGGGCAAGGACCAGTCGGGATGGTCGGTGCGCAAGGTTAAGAGCGGTGCTCGATATGCCTGTTCGATCAGCATGCATCTGCTCCACGTCTGGTGCACGCCGCACGACAGACAGCGAGCGCCGACCAACTTTCCTGGTGCGGTGCCCTCGCCGGTTGCGGGACCGTGTGGCGGCAAGGATGCCGTCACCGAGCCTCCCCGGATGGCTCTACGGCGTGCCCCGCGAGCGATGAGGCAGCGCGCTTCTCGAACGCCCGGCGTTTGGCGGCACCCGGACAACGGCAAGACGCGGCATGTCCGTCACCAAGGAGTTGATCGAGCGATCCGCGCGACGCGTCGGCGTGCTTGCCGACTTGGCTGGTCGCCAATCCAGCCCGGCACCGAACCTGGCGCAACACGCCCACTATGCGATCCTGCGCGTCGCTTTCCCACGGACCTGACCACGCCATGGCGGTGGATGCATTTGCGTTGATTCTGGCGATGCTGGGGCTCGGCCTGCTGTTCGCACGCCTGCGGGTGCTGCCGGACAACAGCGCCGACGTGCTCAATCGCATCGTGTTGTACATCTGCCTGCCGGCCTCGGTGTTGACCTATGTGCCGCGCCTGCACCTGGACGCCTCGCTCGGTGGCGTGATCGCCACGCCGTGGCTGCTGACCGCACTCATCGTGCCGCTGCTGTGGGGCTGCAGCCGGCTGTTGCGGTTCAAGCGCGAGGAATATGCCGCGCTGCTGATGTGCGTGGTGTTCACCAACTCCAGCTTCATCGGCTTTCCGATGGTGCGCGCGTTGATCGGCGATCACGCCCTGCCGTATGCGGTGGTCTACGACCAGTTCGGCACCTTCGTGCTGCTGTCCACGTTCGGGCTGTACGTGCTGGCCCGCTACAGCGGCGACACGCCGCCGACTGCAAGGCTGATCCTGGTGCGCGTGCTGCGGTTTCCGCCGCTGTGGGCGTTGCTGTTCGCGCTGACGGTGATGCCGGAACAGCCGCCGGCCTGGATCGGCTCGGGCTTGAAGAGCCTGGCCGACGCGATGCTGCCGCTGGTGATGCTGGCAGTGGGCTTCTCGCTGCAGTTGCGCCTGCCTGCAGACGAACTCAAACCCTTGGCCGTCGGCCTGGTCTTCAAGCTGGCCGTGATGCCGGTGCTGGCATTGCCGCTGTCCTGGGCGCTTGGCCTGCATGGCGCGATGCTGCAGACCAACGTGCTCGAATCGGCCATGCCCACCATGATCACCGCCGCCGCGCTGGCCATCTCGCACCGGCTGGCGCCGCGCCTGGCCGCGGCGATGGTCGGCTACAGCATCCTGCTGTCGCTGCTGACCCTGCCGGCATGGGCCTGGCTGTTGGCGCGCCTGGCCGCTTGATGCGGCGTACCCCGTGTGAAATGCTGGCGCGCACCATTGCGCGCCCCACACGGACAGGAGCAACACATGCACGGATATCGCTTGATCACCACGGCGCTGCTATGGCTTGGCGGCGTCTTCGCGGCGCAGTCCGCCCTGGCGGCATCGCCCGCCACCCCACCGGTTCCGGCGGATGATCCGCTGATGACGCACTGGGTAAGCCAGGTCGGCCAGACCATGCAGGCACGCCTGCGCAGCATGGCGGCCAGCGGTGAGCCCAGGCAGCTGTATCTGGCTGGTCTGCTGTGGATCGATGCCGAGGACGAGGCAGTGTCGGCCGCAGACGGAGGCTATGCACCCATGCAGCGCGCCTGGCTGCAGCGTGCCCTGGACGCGCGGCCGCGCGACCGGTTGGTGGCGCGGATGGAAGCGGTCGGTTGTGCCCCCGGATTGCGCTGCGACCCAGGCGCCGCGCAGGCGTTCCTGGAGCAGACCGATGCCGGCAATGCCGCCGTGCATCTGCGCGCCCATGCGGCTGCACAGCGCCGCGGCGACCAGGCGGCCGCCGAACGCGCCTGGCAGGCGGCCGTGCAGTCCGATCACTTCGACAGCGGTGTGCTGGAGCTGGGCCAGGCCCTGCATGCCGTCTACGACGGCGTGCAATGGCCATCGCTGGCCTCGGTCAGCTTGCGCGAGCGACTCGACGCCCAAGGGTTTCCGTCCACGGGCGCCGGCATGGCGGCGATGTTCGTGATCAGTACCTGGTCTGCACATGCACTCCCCGCGCTCGGCGATCTGATGCAGCGCTGCAACCCCGGTGCCACCACGCCCGCGTTACGCGACGAGTGCATGGTCGTGCTGAACAACGTGGCCAACGACGAGTCCACCCTGACCACGGCCGTGATCGGCACCAAGGGCATGGCCGCACTGAGCAGCGGCGCCGACGCCACCCGCTGGCAGGCGCGGATGCGGGAGCTGCAGTGGCTGCAGCAGCAACTGCAGCGCAGCGCACCCTCGGTCGATGCGCAGGTCGCCGCACTGGATGCGATCCTGACGCAGGGCGAAGTGCCGGCGTTGCGCGCGCGCCTGCAGCGTCAAGGCCTTGCCGCGCAACCGCCGGCGGACTGGCAGCCGGGCGCCGCGAGCAGCCAGACCCGCTGATCCGCGTGGTCGTTGCACGGGCAGCGGCCATGTACCGGCCAATGTTGCAGCGCGATGGCGCCTGCCGAGGGACGTTTAACGCCTTTCGACTACTTCCTCACTTCGTCGCGGTGTACGCTGCCGGCTTGCTCCCGGAAGCGAGGCGTGCATGAAGACAGTCCTGGTGGCCGCCTCCAAAGGCGGCGTCGGCAAGACCACGATCGCCACCAATCTGGCCGCACATGCGGCCCTGCAGGGCCAGCGCACCGTGCTGGCCGACGCCGATCCGCAAGGCTCGTCCACGCGTTGGGCGCAGCGTCGCGCCAGCCTGGAAAGTGCGGTGCTGCCGATCGATGCCACCCGCCGTCGCAACTGGCAGGCCGCAGTGCCCGACGGCACCGACCAGCTGATCATCGATGCCCCGGCCGGTGCAATGGCCGATGACCTGGGCGGCTTCCTCGACCACGTCGACGCCATCGTGGTGCCGGTACTGTCCTCGGCGCTGGATATCGAAGCGGTGGTCGGCTTCCTCAACACGCTGGCCAAGGTGCCGCGCGTGCATCAGCGCAAGCTGCCGGTGGGCCTGGTGCTCAACCGCGCCCGCCCCTGGACCCAGACCTCGCAGCAAGCTGCCGAGATGATCGGCGCCTGGCCCTATCCCCTGGTGGCCCAGTTGCGTGACACCCAGGCCTATGTGGTCATGGCCGGGCTGGGACGCAGCCTGTTCGATTACCGCTCGGCGCAGGTGCGCGACCATCAACAGGATTGGGAGCCGCTGTTCAAGTGGCTCAAGAAATCCTAGACCGGAGTGTTTTCATGCGCGAACTGATACTGCTGCGACACGCCCACGCCGAACCGGCCGACACCGGCCAGGCCGATCTGGACCGCCCGCTGTCCCCGCACGGCATCGCCGAGGCCGAATCGGCCGGCCGCTGGCTGCGCGAGCAGCGCCTGGTGCCCGACCGCGTGCTGTGCTCGCCGGCGCGGCGTGCGCGCGAGACGCTGGAAGCGGTGCTGGCGCTGACCGGTTATATCGAACAACGCCTGGACGAGCGGATCTACGACGCCACGCCGGGCACCCTGGCCAGCCTGGTGGACGAACACCGCGATGCCGAGCGGCTGCTGCTGGTCGGCCACAACCCGGGCCTGGAACGGCTGGCGGCGCTGATGCACAGCGGCCAGACCGGCGACTACCGCGGCATGCCGACTGCCGCGATCGCCCTGCTGGCGTTGCCGCTGGACGCGGCCATCGAACCGGGCATCGCCCGCCTGACCGCCTTCTGGTGGCCTTGATCCGTGCCATCGTCGCTGCGCTGGTTTGCCTGGCTCGCGCTCTGGGTCGCTCTTCCTTGCATCGCGCAGCAGAAGCTGCATGCCATCGATCCGGTGCAATCGCGCTTCGGGTTCGAGATCAGGACGCGCTTCGGCATGAAGATCGAGGGGTTTTTCCCGCGCTTCCGTGGTGAATTGGCGGAGCTGCCGGATGGGCGCCAGCAGGTGCGTTTCCGTCTGGATGCCACGCAGGTGGAAATTCCTGGCAAGGATCGCTACACGGCGTGGATGCGCGGCGAGGATTTTTTCGACGTCGCGCGCTATCCGGTGGTGGAATTCGAGTCGCTGCCCTACGCCGAGGAGGTGGTGAAGAAGGGCGGTGACATCACCGGCAACCTGACCATTCGCGGAATCACCCATGTCGAGACCCTGCATGTGGTGCCAGCTGAATGCGCGCGGCCGGGCTATGATTGCGATGTGATCAGTCGAGGTACGGTCCTGCGTGGACGTTACGGAATGAATGCGTGGCAGATGGCCCTGGGCGACAGGGTGACATTCATTCTGCGTGGTCGGCTGCAGGAGGCGCGGCGCCCGTGAGGTGTTTGTTGCGGGTGCTGGTGCTGGCAACGCTGTTGCTCGGCACCGGATGCGCCGGGCTGTCGCAAGTGGAGCGCAACCGTGCCGCCGGGGTGGCCGCGGCCGCCCGCAGCACCGTTGTCGGCTGCACCCAGGCCAATCGTTGCGCCCAGCCCTCGCCGCTGCGCGCGCTGGGGGGCGAGGCGATCGCCGCCTCCACGCCGGCGGCGCCGCGGCACTACGCCACCATCGTCGACCATGGCGAAGAATCGCTGGTTGCGCGGCTCAACCTGATCCGCAGCGCCACCCGCAGCATCGACCTGCAGACCTACATCTTCGACAAGGACGACAGCGCGCGCATGGTGCTGGATGCGCTGATCGACGCGGCGCAGCGGGGGGTCAAGGTGCGCATCCTGATCGATCAGCTCTCGGCGATCGCCGATCTGCAGATTCTCGGTGCGCTGGCCAGCACCCATAACAACCTGCAGCTGCGCATCTATAACCCGACCTTCGGCAAGGTCAAGCTCAATTACTTCGACTATGCCGGCAGCGTGCTGTGCTGCTTCCGTCGCTTCAACCAGCGCATGCACAACAAGCTGCTGGTGGTGGACGACGTGCTCGGCGTGGTCGGCGGGCGCAATTACCAGGACGACTATTACGACTGGGACAGCGAGTACAACTTCCGCGACCGCGACGTGATCCTGGCCGGGCCGGAGGTGCGTGCGATGGCGGTCAATTTCGATGCGTTCTGGCACGCGCGCCGCAGCGTGCCGGCCGAGCGGCTGAACGATGTCGGCCGTGTGCTGCTCGAACAGGGCGTACCGCAGATGCCGCCGGCGCAGTTCCGGCGCCCGGAACGGGTGGCGCGGGTCGATCAGGAGGCGCGCGATCCGCAGTTCGTGCGCGAGGCGTTCGTGACGCCGGCCATGCCGGTGCAGCGCGTGCTGTATGTGGCCGATCTGCCGCAGAAGCACCGCAAGGACCACGCCGCCAGGGCGGTCTCCACCGCGCCCGAGCTGGACGGCCTGATCGCCGGCGCGCAGCAGGAAGTGCTGCTGCAGACGCCGTACCTGGTGCTGTCCGACGAGGCCCAGGCGATCTTCCGCGCATTGCGCCAGCGCCCGCAGCCGCCGCGCATCGTGGTGTCCACCAACAGCCTGGCCGCCACCGACAACCCGATCGTGTATGCGCTGTCGTACAAGTTCAAACGCCGCAACATGCGCGAGCTGGGCTTCAACGTCTACGAGTTCAAGCCGTTCCCGCTGAACGCGCCGGTGGACTACGCCAACCTGGTGCCCGATCCGTTCAACCCCGAGGCCACCGAGCCGGCCGATGACGACCGTCGCGTCAATCGGGTGATCGGCGGCAGTGCGGCCGGCAATGCGATGCGGGGCAGTGGCGGTGGCGGGAACGGTAATGGCGGTGGCGGCACGGCAGGCAGCGCGGTCCGCGGCAGCGGCGCAGGCCGCGCGCCAGGTGGCAGCGAGGTCGATCGGCGCGTGCTGCGCACCGAGACACGGCCGTCGTTCCTGGGCACGCGCGCGGTCAACAAGCCGCTGCCGGTGACCCGTGCCGGTGCGCGCATGGGCCTGCATGCCAAGTCGTTGGTGGTGGACCGCCGCATCGGCGTGATCGGCACGCACAACTTCGATCCGCGCAGCGAGAACTACAACACCGAAGCGGCGGTGGTGATCGACGATGCGCGCTTTGCGCAGGCGCTGGCGGCCAGCATCGAGCGCGACATGGCGCCGGAAAACGCCTGGACCGTGGCCCCGCGCGAAAAGCCGCCGGTGTTGAGCGGGCTGAACTACAGCGTGGGCAAGGTGTCCGAAGCCTTGCCGGTGCTGGATTTCTGGCCCTGGCGCTACGCCACCAACTACGAGTTCCAGCCGGGGCCGGGTTGCCCGTTTCCGCTCAAGCGCCAGGACCCGCAGTTCCGGCAGTGCTATGTGGCGGTGGGCGACTTTCCCGAGGTCAACGTCGGCCCGAAGTGGCTGCTGGTACGGATGCTGACCGCCTTCGGCGCGGGACTGGTACCGATCCTCTGATCGGCCCGGCGTGCCGGCCCCGGCCCCGGCATCGAGACTGCGTGGGGCGATCGGTGCATCGTGGCGCCTGGCGCACCGTCCAGATGCACCGCCGCAAGGTGCGGTAGGCCGAACCTCGCACACCGCCAACCCACCGAAAGCGGCCGTGGCGGATCCACCTGCAACGGCAGTCAACGGCGGTTGCATCACACCCCCGCGGCGCGGATGCTTTCCCGATTCCCGATTCCCGATTCCCGATTCCCGATTCCCGATTCCCGATTCCCGATTCCCAATCCCCAATCCCCAATCCCCAATCCCCAATCCCCAGCCTATGACCTTCCGCGAACCCGTCGACCTGGCCGCCCTCAACGCCTCCAGCCGCGACACCCTGATCGAACATCTGGGCATCGTGTTCACCGATGCCGGCGACGACTGGCTGCGCGCCACCATGCCGGTGGATGCGCGCACCCGGCAGCCGTACGGCCTGCTGCACGGCGGCGCGTCGGTGGTGCTGGCCGAAACCCTGGGCAGCAGCGCCGGCAACCTGTGCGTGGACATGACCACCCAGATGTGCGTCGGGCTGGAGATCAATGCCAATCACCTGCGCGCCGCCACCGATGGCCTGGTCACCGGCACCGCGCGCGCGGTACATGTGGGGCGCAGCACCCAGGTGTGGGACATCAGCATCGACAATCCGGCCGGCAAGCGCGTGTGCGTGTCGCGGCTGACCCTGGCCGTGGTGGCGCGCAGCAATGGCTGAGCACGCCGCGCAAGTGCATGGGTGGAACAGCGCCACCCGTCGCGGGCACTGCGCGCAGGCCACGCTGCTGTCACAATAGTTGCGCTTCCTTCCCCTGGTACCGGTCCCGTTCCGTCAATGAGCGAGTCATCCCTGGACGCCACGCGCGACGCTGGCGGCGTGCTGCGTTGGTTCCGGTACCTGTATCGGGTGCCGTTGTTGCTGCTGCATCTGAGCATCTGCCTGCCGATCACCATGCTGTGCGTGGTGGCGCCGCCGCTGGCGCGCATCCGCACCGGCCCCGACGACACCCTGGACGAGGTGATGATCCGCTGGTGGCAGGGCAACCTGATGCGCGTCTTCGGCTTCCGCCTGCGGCGCTTCGGTACCCCGCTGCCGGGCGCGACGCTGTTCGTGGCCAACCACGTCAGCTGGGTCGATATCTCGATGCTGCACAGCCAGCGCGTGATGGGCTTCGTGGCCAAGCGCGAGATCGCCGGCTGGCCGCTGGTGGGCTGGCTGGCGGCCAAGGGCCAGACCATCTTCCACCAGCGCGGCAATACCGAATCGCTGGGCGGCGTGCTGCAGGAAATGCTGCAGCGCCTGCGCAGCGGCAAGCCGGTGGGCGTGTTCCCGGAAGGGCGCACCCGTGGCGGCACCGAGGTTGGCCCGTTCCATGCGCGCATCTTCCAGGCCGCGGTCGAGGCCGGCGTGCCGGTGCAGCCGGTGGCGCTGCGCTACGGCGAGCGTGGCAATGCGCAGGCGGTGGTGGCGTTCGGCGAGCGCGAGAGTTTCTTCGCCAATATCGTGCGCCTGCTCGGCGAGCCGCCACGGCTGGCCGAGGTGCATTTTCTCGAACCGATCCGCGCGCTGGATATCGAAGGGCGTCGCCGCCTGGCCGATACCTCGCGGCAACGCATCATCGCGGCGATGGAGTCCTGAGCCGACGATGCAAGCGCGCATCTTCCCTGCGGCCGGCACCCCCTGATCCGGCCCGATGAGCGCATGAACGCCTCCGACTATCTGCCGCCGCGCTGGTTGCGCAATCCGCATGTGCAGTCGGTGCTGGGCAGCAGTGCACTGCGCCGGATCCGCAGCCGCCAGTTGCTGGCCGCCAGCGGGGCGGTCACCAGCGAACACATTCTCGACGGCGGCGACGGCGTGCGCCTGCAGGGCTGGATGAGCATCCCGCCCGGCGATGCCCCGGTACGCGGCACGGTGCTGCTGCTGCACGGCTGGGAAGGCAGCGCCGATTCCAACTACATGCGATTGAGCGCCGCGCGCCTGCTTGGGCTGGGCTACCAGGTGTTCCGGCTGAACTTCCGCGACCATGGCGGCACCCACCACCTCAACGTGGACCTGTTCCACTCCGATCGCATCGAGGAAGTGGTCAATGCCGCGGGCGATCTGTGGCGGCGGTTTCCCGCGCCGCAGTTGCTGGCGGCGGGCTATTCGCTGGGCGGCAATTTCGCGTTGCGGCTGGCGCTGCGTGCACCGGCGGCCGGCCTGCCGCTGGCGCGCGTGGCGGCGGTATGCCCGCTGCTGGACCCGGCAGCGACGATGCTGCAGCTGGAAAAGGGCCCGCAGTTCTACGACTGGTATTTCCGCCGCAAGTGGCGCGAGTCGCTGCTGCGCAAGCGCAAGCTGTTCCCCGACCAGCACGGCTACGACGACGCCACCCTGGCGCTGGACATGCGCGGGCTGATGGCCTGGCTGGCCGAACAGCACACCGGGCATGGCTCGCTGGAAGCGTATTTCGACAGTTATTCGATCGCCGGCGAGCGCCTGGCCGGCCTGCAGGTGCCGGTGGACATCCTGATGGCCGAGGACGACCCGGTGATTCCGTTCGAGGATTTCGCCGGCTGGCAGCTGCCGGCGCACGCACAGCTGGAAATCGCCCGCTGGGGCGGCCACTGCGGCTTTCTGGAAAACGCCCGCGGCGACGGATTCGCCGAACGCTGGGTGGCCGAGCGGCTGGCCGCGCAGGCCTGAGCGCGGCTGCAGACAAGGCACGCGCCTGCCGGGTGGGTGCGCAGGGTGTCCCCGGCACCGCAGCGTACGAGTGAGTCGGGTCGCTGCGCGCATCGGCCACGCTCGCCTGGCGGTTGCGCAGCGGTATTGAACGCCGCTCCAGGTCGGCGCCCTGCCACGGATCGTTACAATAGGCGTTTGTCCTGGACACGCCGCCGCCATGCAAGACGCCATTCTTCAAGCCCTGCGCCGCAATGCGGCCGACGATGCGGTGGCGCTGGCCCGCGAGTGGGTCCTGGGTGCGCCCGAGGCCGCCGCTGCGCATCGCTGGCTCGGCCTGGCCCTGCAGCAGCAGGGGCAGCCGGCGCTGGCACTGGCCAGCATCGAAACCGCACTGACGCTGACGCCGGAAGATGCCGACCTGCATCTGCTGCGCGCCGGCCTGCTGCTGGCCACGCGCGATCTGAGCGCGGCCGATGCCGCGTTGTCGCGCAGTACCGCGCTGGATCCCAACCAGTTCAACGCCTACGTGATGCAGGCGCATCTGGCGGTGGCACGCGGCGATCTGGACGAGGCGCAGCGGCTGAGCCGCACCGCTGCACGGCTGTCGCCTGACCACCCGCAGCTGCTGGCCGTCGATGGCGTGGTGGAGCTGCGCCGCGGCCAGGGCGACCGCGCGCTGTCGCTGCTGACCCGCGCCGCCGAGCAACTGCCGGATGACCCGCGGGTGATGTTCGCGCTGGGCTTTGCATATCTGCAGAAAGAGCACTTCGCGTTTGCCGAGCGCGCCTTCGAGCGCGTGGTCGAGCTCAATCCTCCGGGCACCGCGCTGCGCGCCTTCATCGCCCAGCTGGCCCAGCGCCAGGGCCGCCTGGACGATGCGCTGGCCGCGATGCAGGGCGTGTTCGCCCAGCCCGGCGGCGACATCCCGGCCATGCGCCGGCTCGCCGGCGAGATGGAATTGCAGGCCGGCCGCCCCGACCAGGCCGCCGCGCACCTGCGCCTGGCGCTGGCCCATTGGCCGGCCGACCGCCGCACCTTGCACGCCTTGCTGACCGCCTGGGAGCGGCTGGGCGCGGTGGACGATGCACGCGACACCCTGGACGCGGCACTGGCCACCTCGGCCAGTGCGCACGACCTGTGGCTGGCGCGGCTGGCGGTGGAGCCGGTCGGCGGGCCGCAGGCGCAGGCGGTGATCGAGCGCTGGCTGCTGGCCATGCCCGAGCATCTGCCGGCGCTGGAAGCGCTGATGCGCGTGCACGACATGCAGGGCCATGCCGACCAGGCCGAGATGGTGGCCCGCCAGATCGTGGCGGTGGAACCGGGCCGCATCAGCGGCGAGCAGCGCATCGTCGAAGCCTTGCTGGAGCGCGACCCGCCGGCGGCGATCGCCTGCGTGCAATCCTTGATCGAGTCGTTGCCCGAACCGCAGCAGACCGTGCTGCGGCCGTGGCTGGGCAATGTGCAGGACCGCGCCGGCCAGCCCGACGCCGCCGTGGCCACCTGGATGCAGTTCCAGCGCGAGCAGGCCCAGCACCGCCTGCCACTGCCGCCGCAGGCCGCCCAGCAGCCGCTGCAGTGGCCGGAAGTCGGGACCATCCCCGAGACCGTGACCGCGCGGCCGCTGTTGGTCTGGGGCACGCCCGGCTCGCATGTCGAACGCCTGATCGCGGTGATGGGCGCGGCCACCCCGCTGGTGCGCGACGACCGGTATGGCACCACGCCGCCGTCCGATGCGCTGCAGAGCTACCGTACCGTCGAGCAGCTGGCCTCCGGCGAGCTGGCGCCGATGGCATTGGTGGAAGGCTGGAAGGCGCAGCTGCCGCGGCGCGGCATCGACGACGGCAACGTCATCGACTGGCTGCTGTGGTGGGACAACACCCTGCTGACCGCGCTGCGCCCGCATCTGCCCGAAGGCCGGCTGGCGATCGCGCTGCGCGACCCGCGCGACATGCTGCTGGACTGGCTATCGGCCGGCGCGCCGGCACCGCTGGCCGTGCAGTCGCCGCAGCAGGCCGCCGACTGGTTGCTGGCTGCGCTGGAACAGCTTGCCGTGTTGCACGAGCACGACCTGTATCCGCACCGGATCATCCGCCTGGACGGCATCGAGAGCGACCCGCAAGGCATCTCCACCGCGCTGGAACAGGCGTTCGGCCTGCGCTTCCCGCTGGTCGAACCGCGTGGCCCGGCGCGCCTGGCCGCGGGGCGCTGGCGCAGCTACTGCAGCGTGCTGGGCGCGCAATTCGATCAGCTGACGCCGATCGCGGTGCGCCTCGGCTACCCGCAGGCCTGAGCGGCGCCCGCGACAACGCGCAACCCCGTAGGAGCGGACCCGGCCGCGACCGGGCGTTACCGACAACGCCGCGCACCGCTGACGCATTGCCGGTAAAAAGCCCCGTCGCGGCCAGGTCCGCTCCTACGGATGATGCAGGTCGGTACGGATGGGCATCGAGCGAGCGTGGCGCACGCGGCCGCAGTCTTCGCTGGCGCGATGCACCGCAGCGATAACCCCGACCGGGACGCCCCAGCGACAACGCGCACCCCCCGTAGGAGCGGACCCGGCCGCGACCGGGCGTTACCGACAACGCCGTGCACCGCTGAGGCATTGCCGAGAATGCCCCGTCGCGGCCAGGTCCGCTCCTACGGATGGTGCAGGTCGGTACGGATGGGCATCGATCGAGCGTGGCGCACGCGGCCGCTGTCGTTGCTGGCGCGATGCACCGCAGCGATAACCCCGACCGGGACGCCCCAGCGACAACGCGCAACCCCGTAGGAGCGGACCCGGCCGCGACCGGGCGTTACCGATAACGCCGCGCACCGCTGAGGCATTGCCGAGAAAGCCCCGTCGCGGCCAGGTCCGCTCCTACGGGATGGTGCAGTTGGGCATCGATCGAGCGTTGCGCACGCGGCCGTAGTCTTCGCTGGCGCGATGCACCGCAGCGATAACCCCGACCGGGACGCCCCAGCGACAACGCGCACAACCCCCGTAGGAGCGGACCCGGCCGCGACAGGCCTTACCGATAACGCCGCGCACCGCTGACGCATTGCCGGTAAAAAGCCCCGTCGCGGCCAGGTCCGCTCCTACGGATGGTGCAGGTCGGTACGGATGGGCATCGATCGAGCGTGGCGCACGCGGCCGTAGTCGTCGCTGGCGTGATGCACCGCAGCGATAACCCGACCGAGCGCACCAGAGGGTTCCATTGCAACGGCTTCCTCTGCAGCGTGGATGCGGGCACCCTGAGCTGCATCGATTCCCACGGAGACACTGCATGCGCCTGACCAGCAACAGCATCGAAAACGGCAAGCCCATCGCGGCGGAATTTGCCGCCGGAACGCCCGAGGGCTTCGCGCCCAACCGCAATCCGCATCTGGCCTGGAGCGAGGTGCCGGCCGGTACGCGCTCGTTTGCGCTGCTGTGCCTGGACCCGGACGTACCGACCGTGCCGGAAACCGTGGGCCGCCATGATGTGCAGGTTCCGGTCGATCAGCCACGCACCGATTTTGTGCATTGGGCGATGGCCGACATCCCCGCCGACGTGCATACGATCGACGCGGGCAGCTGCAGCGACGGCTTCGTGCCCAAGGGCAAGCAGCAGCCGGCCGGCCCGGCCGGTGCGCGCCAGGGCCTGAATTCGTACACCGAGTGGTTTGCCGGCAATGCCGACATGGCCGGCAACTACCTGGGCTACGACGGCCCGTACCCGCCGTTCAACGACCTGCGGGTGCACCGCTACTTCTTCCGCGTGTTTGCGCTGGACGTGGCCCAGCTCAGCCTGCCCGAAACCTTCACCGCCGCCGATGTGCTGTCGGCGATCCAGGGCCACGTGCTGGCCGAGGCAGCCCTGCATGGCACCTACACGCTGAATCCGGCGCTGCGCTAAGCGCAGATCACTCCCACCGCACGGCCGCCAGGCCGCGCGGTGGGGGGAGGGAGGGACGCTCAGGCGCCGCAACCGGGATGTCTGTCAGGGCGACCAGCAGGCGCGTCACTCGGGCCGCCTCAAGCAGAGCAGCCTGTCGTTTTTCCGAAGCGCCAATCGCATAACGGGCATGCAACGCTTCCCGCTTCCCGCTTCCCGCTTCCCGCTTCCCGCTTCCCGCTTCCCGCTTCCCAAATCCCAAATCCCAAATCCCAAATCCCAAATCCCAAATCCCAAATCCCAAACTACCCACTCGCCTCGATCATCTGATCCAGCACATACACCGGCGCACCGTCCGTGCCCGACGCGGCCGGGTAGCGGGTGACGCGCAACAGGGTGCGGATGCCCGCCTCGTGCTCGAAGCCTTCGATGCTGCCGTCGAAAGGTTGCCAGTCACCGGTCGCGGGCTGTCCATCGGCGCCTTGTTCGCGCAGCTGCAGGCAGCGGCGTGCCGGGTCGGTCCCGCATGGCACGGTGTCGGCCGCCACTTCGATCAGCAGCGTCTGACCGTGGCCGCCATAGCGGGTGTCGGCGGTGGCGACACCGGCGAACACCAGCCGGGTGCCGTCGCTGCGGGTCAGGGTCAGCTGCGGCACGGGCTGCGCGGTATCCAGCGCCACCGCGAAGCGACCGGACAGCAGTTCGCTGGCGGCGCGTTCCTGGGCCATCCGCCGCGGTTGCGCACACAGGCGCTTGCTCGACACCACCCGGCCGATCTGCAGCTGCGCCTGCGCCACGCTGTAATCGGCGCCCAATGCGTTGCAGGTCTGGCTGACCTGGATGCGTTGATCGCTGAAGTCCAGCTGCAAGGGCGCGGTGCCGGCGACGAACAGGCTGCGCAAGGCACTGCCGTGCGCATCGCTGGCTTGCTGCAGCTGCCAGTGCTGCGCCCGCAGGGTGGCCTGCAGCGGAGCGTTGCCGGCCGCCGCTGCGGCGATCGCGGCCGGCTCGGCAGCGGCGTCGGATCCGGGCGCTTCCGGCGCTGCGCCCGACCCGCAGGCCGTCACGCCCGCTGCCAGCAATGCAGGGGCAAACAACACGGCACGCATGCGGCGGCTCCCGGTGATCGATGCGTCAGTGATACCGCCACCGCGCGGCCAGGGCAATGACGCAAGTCACTGCCTGGCCATCCGGCCTGCGTGTCGCGCCCGGCACAACCGGCACAACCGGCACGGCACGCGGCCGCCAGCGGTGTCAGGCCAGCGCCGGCAACCACAACAGCAGGGCCGCGCCCAGCACGATGCGGTAGACCGCAAACACCGTGAAACGGTGCTTCTTGATGTAGCCCAGCAGCCACTTCACCACCACAAAACCGGTGATGGTCGCCGCCACGAAGGCCACCGCCACATCGGCCCAGTTCTCGCTGCCGAAGCCGCCTTCCTTGTACATCTCCAGCAGCGCATAACCGCTGGCCGCGAACATGGTCGGGATACCCACCATGAACACGAAATCCGCCGCCGCCGAGCGCTTGCTCAGGCCCAGCAGCATCGCCAGGAAGATCGCCGAGGCCGAGCGCGAGGTGCCGGGAAACACACCGGCCACCACCTGCGCCAGCCCCACCGCGATGGCCACCTTCCAGGTCACCACGTCGCGCTCGGGCAGTTTGCCGGCAAAGTGCTCGGCCACCAGCATCCACAGCCCGCCGATCAGCAGCGCCCAGGCCACCGGATGCACGGTCTCCGGCAGCTGCCAGCCGGCCTTGCGCACGACCAGGCCCACCACTGCAGTGACCAGAAAGGCCACGCCGATCTTGAGCACGTAGTCGCGGTTGGCGCGCTCGCCCAGGCCGGTGGCCAGGGTCCACAGCTTCTGCCGCAGCGCCAGGCAGATCGCCAGGATCGCGCCGGCCTGGATGACGATGTTGAAGAAGTCAGAACGGCGTCCGAGCCATTGTTCGGCGATCAGCAGGTGGCCGGTGCTGGAGATCGGCAGGAATTCGGTGAGGCCTTCGAGAATGCCCAACAGCAGGGCGGAAATCAGATCGGACATCGGACTGGAGAGGGGGAGGGGGGAGGCGTCAGGATAGTGCATTGCGGCATGCACCATATCGGTGCAGTATGCGACCGATTAGCACCTTTAAGGTGCTATCCAGGCGCGAGCGACCTCAAGCGATGCAAGCAAAATCAACGACTTGTGAAGATGCATCGCTTGGCATGGTCCCTGCTGTAGTTCCGCCCACGAGCCACTTAACTCCTGCAGAGGTTTCTTCCGATGTCCGTGGAAAATGTTGAAAAGCTGATCAAGGACAACAAGGTCGAGTTTGTCGACCTGCGCTTCGTCGATATGCGTGGTGTACAGCAGCACATCACCTTTCCGGCCAACATCATCGAGCCGGCGCTGTTCGAAGAAGGCAAGATGTTCGACGGCAGCTCGATCGCGGGTTGGAAGGGCATCAACGAGTCGGACATGGTCCTGCTCCCGGACGCCGGCACTGCGTACCTGGATCCGTTCTTCGCCGATCCGACCATCGTGCTGACCTGCGACATCCTCGATCCGGCCACCATGCAGAGCTATGAGCGCGACCCGCGCGGCATCGCCAAGCGCGCCGAGGCCTACCTGAAGTCCTCGGGCACCGCCGACCAGGCGTTCTTCGGCCCGGAGCCGGAATTCTTCATCTTCGATTCGGTGCGCTTTGCCAACGACATGGGCCACACCTTCTTCCAGGTCGGTTCGGAAGAGGCTGCCTGGAACACCGGCGCCAAGTACGACGGCGGCAACAGCGGCTACCGTCCGGGCGTGAAGGGTGGCTACTTCCCGGTCCCGCCGACCGACACGCTGCACGACCTGCGCGCGGAAATGATCAAGACGCTGGAGCAGGTCGGGATCGAGACCGAGGTGCACCACCACGAAGTGGCCACCGCCGGCCAGTGCGAGATCGGCACCAAGTTCAGCTCGCTGGTGCAGAAGGCCGACGAACTGCTGACGATGAAGTACATCATCAAGAACGTCGCCTACCGCAACGGCAAGACCGCGACCTTCATGCCCAAGCCCATCGTGGGCGACAACGGCTCGGGCATGCACGTGCACCAGTCGCTGACCAAGGGCGGCGTCAACCTGTTCTCCGGCGACGGCTACGGCGGCCTGTCGCAGATGGCGCTGTGGTACATCGGCGGCATCTTCAAGCATGCGCGTGCGATCAACGCCTTCTCCAACTCCGGCACCAACAGCTACAAGCGTCTGGTCCCGGGTTATGAGGCACCGGTGATGCTGGCCTATTCGGCCCGCAACCGCTCGGCTTCGTGCCGCATTCCGTGGGTCACCAACCCGAAGGCGCGCCGGATCGAGATGCGCTTCCCCGATCCGTTGCAGTCCGGCTACCTGACCTTCACCGCGCTGATGATGGCCGGCCTGGACGGCATCAAGAACCAGATCGACCCGGGCGCCCCGAGCGACAAGGACCTGTACGACCTGCCGCCGGAAGAAGAGAAGCTGATCCCGCAGGTCTGCTCCAGCCTGGACCAGGCACTGGAGGCGCTGGACAAGGACCGCGAGTTCCTCAAGGCCGGCGGGGTGATGAGCGACGACTTCATCGACGGCTACATCGCGCTGAAGATGCAGGAAGTCACCAAGTTCCGTGCTGCGACCCACCCGTTGGAGTACCAGCTGTACTACGGCAACTGAGTTCCACCGCGGCGATGGCGGAGGCCCCCCCTCCCACCTTCGCCATCGCCGCACATGTTCGATCGGTCCACGGCATCGGCCGTGGACCGAAGGGGTTTCGAGAGAGCACACAGTTCGCGACGCGCGGGCCTGACCTCTCCCACGAGGCGGATGCATCGGCATCGGCTGAGGTCTGCGCAATTGCGAACGAGCGGATGCCGGGGTTGGCATCCGGGTGAATGACACCGCCGGGCGGCGCAATGCCGGCCGGTTTTTTCCACCATTCGGGGTATGCGCATGAAATTGATCACCGCCATCATCCGGCCGTTCAAGCTCGACGAGGTCCGCGAGGCCTTGTCCGCAGCAGGCGTGTCGGGCATCACCGTGACCGAGGTCAAGGGCTTCGGGCGCCAGAAAGGCCACACCGAGCTGTACCGCGGCGCCGAGTACGTCGTCGATTTCCTGCCCAAGATCAAGATCGAGACGGTGGTGACCGACGACCGCCTGGACGCCGTGGTCGAGGCGATCCAGAACGCCGCCGGCACCGGCAAGATCGGCGACGGCAAGATCTTCGTGACCGCGATCGAGCAAGTGGTGCGCATCCGCACCGGCGAGATCGGCGCCGATGCGCTCTGAGTTCCCCACCTCCGGAGGTCGTATGAAGACAGCTCTGTTTGCCGGGTGGAAAGCCCGGTTCTATAGCGTGTGCATGCTGATGCTGTTCAGCGCGCTGGTGGTGGGCGGCATGGGCAGCGCGCATGCGCAGTCCACCCCGCAGGTCACCCCGCTGCCGACCGAGCCGGTCACCACCGAACCGCTGCCGTCGGCGCAGCCGCCCGCCGCCCCGGTGGCCGCCGCCGAGGCCGCGCCGGTGGTGGAGAAGGGCGATGTCGCCTGGATGCTGACCTCCACGCTGCTGGTGCTGCTGATGGTGGTGCCGGGCCTGGCGTTGTTCTATGGCGGCATGGTGCGCGCCAAGAACGTGTTGTCGGTGCTGATCCAGGTCGCGGTGGTGTTTTCGCTGCTGACCATCCTGTGGGTGGTGTACGGCTACAGCCTGGCGTTCTCCGGCGAAGGCCCGTGGATCGGCAACCTGGACAAGGCGCTGCTCAAGGGCGTGACGATCGAGACGTTGGCGGCCACCTTCACCAAGGGTGTCAGCCTGCCGGAATACGTGTTCGTGGCGTTCCAGGCGACCTTTGCCGGCATCACCGGTGCGCTGATCGTCGGCGCCTTTGCCGAACGCGCCAAGTTCGCCGCGGTGCTGCTGTTCTCGGTGATCTGGTTCACCTTCGGCTACCTGCCGCTGGCGCACATGGTCTGGGCCACCGGCGGCTACCTGTTCGGCCTGGGCGCGCTGGATTTTGCCGGCGGCACCGTGGTGCACATCAACGCCGGTATCGCCGGCCTGGTCGGCGCCTACTTCGTCGGCAAGCGGGCCGGCCTGGGCCGCGAGGCGATCAAGCCGCACAACGTGACCCTGACCTTCGTCGGTGCCTCGCTGCTGTGGGTGGGCTGGTTCGGCTTCAACGCCGGCTCCAACCTGGAAGCCAATGCCGGTGCGGCGCTGGCCTTCCTCAACACCTTGCTGGCGACCGCGGCCGCGATCCTGGGCTGGTCGCTGACCGAGAAGATCATCAAGGGCAAGTCGTCCGCGCTGGGTGTGGCCTCGGGCATGGTCGCCGGCCTGGTCGGCATCACTCCGGCCTGCGGCACGGTGGGTCCGTTCGGTGCGATCGTCATCGGCCTGGCCGCCGGCGTGCTGTGCGTCTGGGGCGTCACCGGCCTGAAGCGCCTGCTGGGTGCGGACGACAGCCTGGACGTGTTCGGCGTGCATGGCCTGGGCGGCATCATCGGCGCGATCCTGACCGGTGTGTTCTCGGCCGCTTCGCTGGGCGGCCAGAAGGGCGGCGACTACGACATCGTGCACCAGGTCGGCATCCAGGCGCTGGGCGTGGGCATCACCCTGGTGTGGATCGGCGTGGTGTCGGTGGTGGGCTTTTTGGTCGCCAAGCTGGTGTTCGGCCTGCGCGTCAGCGAGGAAGCCGAACGCGAGGGCCTGGATATCACCTCGCACGGCGAAGCGGCATACGAGTCCTGAGCATGCACACCCGCGGCCACACTGCCGCGGGTGGCGCAACGACCCGGCCGGGAAAGCCTCGCCGGGTCCGTTTTCCCCCGCCGCCGCGCCGGCTGCGGACCAACTGCCGAGGTGCCTGCATGACCAGCCCCACGCCCGTGACGGTCGGCGCGGACGCCCGCTGGATCGGTGCGACCTGCTGCCGTCCGGCCCCGATTCCCCGCATGCATGCTTCGCTTTGCGCGCCACCCGCGCAGGTCGAGCGTGCTTGCACTAAATTGGTGCAATGCTGATGTCCTCGTCCCTTCCATCGCTCGACAGCCTGGGCACACCGGTGGCCTGGGCCGATCGCGAGGGTCGCGTGCTGGGGGTCAATCCCGCCTTCGCACGCTGGCTCGGGGTCAGTGTGCGGCGCCTGGTCGATCAACCGCTGGCCGCGCTGGAGGTACAGGGCGATGCGCTGGCCCGCTTCCTGCTCAACGACGAGCGCGACGTGCTGCGCCTGCACCGGCTGGCTTTGGGCCTGCCCAATGACGCCCCGCGTTTTGCCGAAGGCTGGCTGTCGCGGCTGGACGATGGCGGCTGGCTGCTGGAAACCCACCCGGTCGACGAATTCCCCGCGCTGGACCCCACCCATGCGCTGCCCAATGCCTTGAGCGCCGCGCTCAAGGGCCTGGCGCACGAACTGCGCAATCCGCTGGCCGGGCTCAAGGGCGCGGCGCAGTTGCTGGCGCGGCGCTCGGCCGGGCGCGACGAGGACGAGCGCGAGCTGATCGAGTTGATCGGCACCGAAATCGAACGCCTCAATACCCTGCTCGAACGCCTGCTCTCGCCCACGCCGGCGCGCCCGCACGACCGCCTCAACATCCATGTCGTGCTCGAGCGCGTATTGCGCCTGGCCGAAGCCGAGGGCGGCTGGTCGGTGCAGGTGCAGCGCGACTACGACCCCAGCATTCCCGACATCCTCGGCGACGGCGACCGCCTGACCCAGGCGGTGTGGAACCTGGTGCGCAACGCGTTCCAGGCCGGCGCCACCCGCGTGACCCTGCGCACCCGCGTCGAGCACGGCCAGCGCATCCGCGACCGCGTGCATGCGATGTCGCTGCGGCTGGAAATCATCGACGACGGCGGCGGCGTGCCCGAGGAACTGGCCGAGCACCTGTTCCTGCCGCTGGTCAGCGGGCGCGCCGAAGGCAGCGGCCTGGGCCTGGCGCTGGCCCAGCAGGTCTCGCGCGAACACCACGGCACGCTGACCTACCGCTCGCGGCCGGGGCATACCGTCTTCACCCTGCTGTTGCCCGAGCTGGCCGGCGATCACGACAAGGAGCATCTGCATGGCTGAGGCCGCCGCCGCATCCCACCATATCTGGGTGGTCGACGACGACCGTTCGGTCCGCTTCGTGCTGTCCACCGCCTTGCGCGATGCCGGCTACGCGGTGGATGGTTTCGAGAGCGCCGCCGCCGCGTTGCAGGCACTGGCGATGCGGCCCACTCCGGATCTGCTGTTCACCGACGTGCGCATGCCCGGCGAAGACGGCCTGAGCCTGCTCGACAAGCTCAAGTCCAGGCACCCGCAACTGCCGGTGATCGTGATGTCGGCCTACACCGACGTCGCCAGCACCGCCGGCGCCTTCCGCGGCGGCGCACACGAGTTCCTGTCCAAGCCCTTCGATCTGGACGATGCGGTGGCCCTGGCCGCACGCGCGCTACCCGATGCCGATGCCGGTGTCGAAGAGATCATCGGCGCACCGTTGGCGGAAGGCTCGGCGGCGCTGATCGGCGACACCCCGGCGATGCAGGCGCTGTTCCGCGCGATCGGACGTCTCGCACAGGCGCCGCTGTCGGTGCTGATCAACGGCGAAACCGGCACCGGCAAGGAACTGGTCGCGCGCGCGCTGCACAACGAGTCGCCGCGCGCGCGCAAACCCTTCGTCGCGCTCAATACCGCTGCCATTCCGGCGGAGCTGCTGGAAAGCGAGTTGTTCGGCCACGAAACCGGCGCCTTCACCGGCGCCACCAAACGCCACATCGGCCGCTTCGAACAGGCCGATGGCGGCACGCTGTTCCTGGACGAGATCGGCGACATGCCGCTGCCGTTGCAGACCCGTTTGCTGCGCGTCCTGGCCGAGAACGAATTCTTCCGTGTCGGCGGGCGCGAGTTGATCCGCGTCGATGTGCGCGTGATCGCCGCCACCCACCAGGACCTGGAGGCGCTGGTCGAACAAGGCCGCTTCCGTGCCGACCTGCTGCATCGCCTGGACGTGGTACGTCTGCAATTGCCGCCGTTGCGCGAGCGCCGCGGCGACATCGCGCAACTGGCCGAAAATTTCCTGGCCATGGCCGGGCGCAAGCTCGACATGCTGCCCAAGCGGCTGTCCTCGGCCGCACTGGAACAACTGCGCCACTACGATTGGCCGGGCAACGTGCGCGAACTGGAAAACGTGTGCTGGCGCCTGGCGGCCCTGGCCACTGCCGACATCATCGACGTGGTCGACGTGGAATCGGCACTGGCACGCGGTGGCCGCCGCCAGCGCGCCGGCCGGGGCGACGGGCAATGGGACGAGATGCTCTCCAGCTGGGCCGCGCAACGGCTGAGCGAAGGTGCCCAGGGCCTGCATGCCGAAGCGCGCGAACGCCTGGACAAGACCCTGCTCGAAGCCGCCCTGCAACTGACCCAGGGCCGCCGCGCCGAAGCCGCCGCACGCCTGGGCCTGGGCCGCAACACCGTCACCCGCAAGCTTGGCCCGGGACGCAAGCGCCGCTGATTAGCCCACACCCGCAGTCGATCCCCTCTACCGCCTGCGGGAGCAGGGTTGGGGTGAGGGGGCCTGCGAAGAGCCGTACTGCGCGCGCAGGTGGTCAGGCCAAGCAGCGAACCAGGCAGGATTGACGCGCATCACGCCGGCAAGCGCGTATGCGCCGGCCGTTTTTTGCTAGCACGTGCCCCGGTCCCGATTATCTGGCGACGCACGAGGCCCCCATCCGCCCTTCGGGTACCTTCCCCCGCACGCGGGAGAAGGCAAGGGCGCGCTGTCTCTTATACACATCTNGGCATAAATCTTCGCAGTCGAGCCCCTCTCCCGCCTGCGGGAGAGGGGTTGGGGTGAGGGCGCTTTTACACACCTCCCGGCTCGCGACACCAGCCCCGTAAACTCCCGGGTTGCCCAGGCGCATTTCATGACACGTGAACATGCGCCCGCATAGGTTTTCAGCCTGATCAGGAGAACAGCTCCATGCGTTACCGGTCGCCCACGATCGTTGCCCTTACTGCGCTGGCGCTTGCCGCCTGCAGCAGCACGCCACCGCCTCCGCCGCCTCCACCCCCGGTGGCGCGGGTCGTACCCGTCCGTCCGGTCCAGCAGGCCGAAGCGGTGTTGGCCTCGGCATCGGGCAGCCTGGTCAGCGGCCGGGTGGTGCTGGTGCCTGCGTTGCAGGGTATCCGTATCACCGGCACGGTCGGTGGACTGCGCCCCGGCGGCGTGGCCGGTTTCCATGTGCACGAACGCGGCGACTGCAGCGCCGCCGACGCCAGCAGCGCCGGTGCGCACTTCAATCCCGCCGGTGCGCCGCACGGGCGTGCCGGCAGCACTCCCCACCACGCCGGCGACATGGACAACCTGCGTGCCGATGCCGAAGGTGTCGCGCATCTGGACATGATCGTCGCCGGCATCACCCTGGGCGATGCCGCGCCCACCGACGTGGTTGGCAAGTCGCTGGTCGTGCATGCCGATGCCGACGACTATCGCAGCCAACCCAGCGGCAATGCCGGCGCGCGGCTGGCCTGCGGCGTCATCCGCGTCACCCAGTGGCGCACACCCCCTTCGCAGCCCTGAGTCGGGGCACCCCTGGCTGCAGCTGCGGCCTTTCTACAGGAGTTTCTTCATGCGCATTCTTCCAACCACGTTGTTCCTGGCCACCGCGCTGGTGCTGACCGCATGCAAGCGCGACGAACCTGCACCGGCCGATCCTGCACCCGCACCGCAGGCCGGCGCACCGGCCGAGGCAGCGCATGGTGGCGAACACGCCGCGTCGATGGTCACCGAAGCGGCGGCCACCACCACCGCAACCGCCGAGCTCAAGCCGACCAAGGGCAGCGAGGTCAAGGGCACGGTGAGCTTCAAGATCGTCGATGGCGCGCTGCGCGTCACCGGCCAGCTCAGTGGCCTCAAGCCCGACAGCGAACACGGTTTCCATATCCACGAAAAGGGCGATTGCAGCGCACCGGACGGCAGCAGTGCCGGTGGCCACTTCAACCCGGCCCAATCCAATCACGGCGCCGTCAGTGCCGACCCGCACCACGGCGGCGACATGCCCAACATCAAGGCCGATGCACAGGGCAATGCCAGCATCGACGGCCCGGTGTCGAGCAATGTCAATCTGGGCAAGGCCGACCAGTTCGATATCGCCGGCCACGCGGTGATCGTGCATGCCGATGCCGACGACTACAAGACCCAGCCCACCGGTAACGCCGGCGGTCGCCTGGCCTGCGGCGTGATCACCACCGACAACGCGCCCGCACCGACGAAGTAAACGTGATGGTCACGCCGCAATGCCAAAGCACACGTAGGAGCGCGCTTGCGCGCGATGAGGCNTGATCACCACCGACAACGCGCCCGCACCGACGAAGTAAACGTGATGGTCACGCCGCAATGCCAAAGCACACGTAGGAGCGCGCTTGCGCGCGATGAGGCGTTACCGGGAACGGAGCCTTATCAATAGGAGCGGGCTTGCGTGCGAAGAAGCGTTACCGGGAACAGAGCCTTATCGATAACGCTCCATCGCGCGCAAGCGCGCTCCTACCGGGCCATGGTGGTGCGCGTGGAGGGCTGCGATGCGTTCAAGGGCCAGCGCACCGAGGGCAATGCGGTCGAACAACCGGCGTGCCATCGTGACGATCGCGCGCCACTGCACGGCATGCATGTAACCCGCTGCCTTCAGAAGACGTAGCACCGTAAAGACGTAGCACCGTAGGAGCGCGCTTGCGCGCGATGGGGCGTTACCGGGAACAGAGCCTTATCGATAACGCTCCATCGCGCGCNCCCGCTGCCTTCAGAAGACGTAGCACCGTAAAGACGTAGCACCGTAGGAGCGCGCTTGCGCGCGATGGGGCGTTACCGGGAACAGAGCCTTATCGATAACGCTCCATCGCGCGCAAGCGCGCTCCTACCAGGCCATGGTGGTGCGCGTGGAGGGCGGCGATGCGTTCAAGCGGCCAGCGCACCGACGGCAATGCGGTCGAACAACCGGCGTGCCATCGTGACCATCGCCCGCCACTGCACGGCGTGCATGTAGCCCGCTGCCTTCAGAAGACGTAGCACCGTAAAGACGTAGCACCGTAGGAGCGCGCTTGCGCGCGATGGGGCGTTACCGGGAANTGCATGTAGCCCGCTGCCTTCAGAAGACGTAGCACCGTAAAGACGTAGCACCGTAGGAGCGCGCTTGCGCGCGATGGGGCGTTACCGGGAAAGGATCCTCACCGACAATGCCCCAGCGCGTAGCACCCTATCGCGCGCAAGCGCGCAACTGCAGGCACGACCGCCCGCCATAAAGCACAGCCAGGCTGGAGCCCCGACGCGGATACCGAGATCCCCGACCCGCACGGTCACGCAGGCGTCGCGGACACCTGCAGGTTGCTCATGCGGACAAGGCCTGGCGCGGATCCTGGCCCGGCTCCACATGCACGTACAGCACCGGCAGCCCGTGCGCTTCCAGCACCGCGGCCATTTGCCGCTGGCGCGAGAGGAATTGTTCGTACACCCCGCGCAGGCGCTCGCAATCCTCGCGGTCGTGCGCGTAGTAATCACACCAGCCGGCCGGGTCGAACAGCGCGATGCGCACTTCGCCCTCGATATAGCGCAGCACCGGCTCGGGCGGCTGTTCCAGCCACTCGTCGGTGTGCGGCGCAAGCAGGGCGGCTTCGATCAGTGGCCATAACGGCGCCAGGCCCTGGTTGTCGTACTGCATCGAGATCATCGCCGCCAGATCGTGCGCGGTGAGATAACGCGCATGCTCGATGCGTGCGCCGAAGCTTTCCTGCGCCAGCAGCGCGGTATCGGCTTGCGCCATGCCCTGGGCCAGCAGCACCTCTTCCATCGCATCGGCCACCTTCGCCACGGTCTGCGGATCGCCGGAGAGCAGGAACGGCAGCACGCGCAGGCCGCCGCCGGTCAGCTGGGCGTCGGCCTGGAAGGGCAGGGGAATCTCGCCCTGGGCATCGGCGCCAAACGCCAGCACGCGCGGACCCTGGTCGCGCCCGGGCGCACGTGCCTGCAGCTCCTCCAGCCGGCGATGCAGCGGCCAGCCCGGCCGCAGCACTTCGGCCGGGTCGAAATGCGCCATTGCCACGCTGAGCTCAAGCTCGCGGATGTCGGGGACCCATTGCGCCAGGTCGCGGCCGATGCGTTCGGCCAGCATGCCGGCCTGTTCCGGCGCCAGGGCGCCGCGCTCGGGGGCGGTGCCGCCCGTCAGTTCCAGCGCCATCACACCCATGGCGGTCACGCGGTGTTCGGTCTTGCTCATGATTCGCGGTTGGCCCATCACGGGGTCGAAGCTACACTGCGGCCATTATGCCTGCCGGCCCTGTGCAGGCCATGTCCCCGAGTCCTCCATGCCAGGTCAACCGATGCCCGCAGCCCGTCCCGTCGCCATCCTGGGTGGCGTTCGTATCCCGTTCTGTCGTCAGAACACCGCTTATGCGGACGTAGGCAACCTGGGCATGTCGGTGCGCACGCTGGGCGCGCTGGTCGAGCGCTTCGGGCTGCATGGCCAGCAACTGGGCGAAGTGGCGATGGGGGCGGTGATCAAGCACTCCTCGGACTGGAACCTGGCCCGCGAGGCGGCGCTGTCGTCCGGGCTGTCGCCGCTGACGCCGGGCATCACCCTGCAGCGCGCCTGCGGCACCAGCCTGGATTCGGTAATCACCATCGCCAACAAGATCGCGCTGGGCCAGATCGATTCGGGCATCGGCGGCGGCTCGGACACGACCTCGGAGGTGCCGATCGTCTATGGCAAGAAGCTGCGCGCGCGGCTGATGGCCGCCAACCGCGCAAAGGCCACCGGCGACAAGCTCAAGGCCCTGCTGCGCGGCTTCAAGCTGAGCGAACTCAAGCCCGAATTTCCGGGCGTGGCCGAGCCGCGCACCGGCAAGAGCATGGGCGACCACTGCGAGGACATGGCCAAGCAATGGAACATCTCGCGCGATTCGCAGGACGAATGGGCGGTGTCCTCGCACCACAAGCTGGCTGCCGCCTATGAGCGCGGCTTCTTCGACTCGCTGGTCGCGCCGTTCCGCGGCGTCTCGCGCGACAACATCCTGCGCGCCGACACCTCGCTGGAAAAGCTGGCCACGCTGCGCCCGGCGTTCGACAAGAGTTCCGGCCGTGGCACGCTGACCGCAGCCAATTCCACCCCGCTGACCGACGGCGCTGCGGCAGTGCTGCTGTCCAGCGAAGCCTGGGCGCTGGCGCACGGCCACACCCCGATGGCCTACCTGCGCGATGCGCAGGTGTCGGCGGTGGATTTCGTGCATGGCGAAGGCCTGCTGATGGCGCCGACCATTGCGGTGCCGCAGATGCTGGCGCGCCAGGGCCTGACCCTGCAGGACTTCGACATCTACGAAATCCACGAGGCGTTCGCCGCCCAGGTGCTGTGCACGCTGCGCGCCTGGGAAAGCGAGGATTACTGCCGCAATCGCCTGGGGCTGGAGGCGCCGCTGGGCCGTATCGACCCGGACAAGATCAACCCGCTGGGCTCGTCGCTGGCCACCGGCCACCCGTTCGCCGCCACCGGCGCGCGCGTGGTGGCCACCGCCGCCAAGCAGCTGGAGGAGCGCGGCGGCGGCCGCGCGCTGATTTCGATCTGCACCGCCGGCGGCATGGGCGTGGTGGCCATCGTCGAGCGCTGACGCTGCTGCGCAGCGAGGGATTGGGCATTCGGGATTGGGGATTCGCAAAAGCAGAAGCGGAAACCTGGTTTTTACAAATCCCGAATTTCTAATCCCCAATCCCCAACCTGCAAGGATGCATGGATGCCGAACATTGATTCGCGCGAACCCGCTACCCCTATCTGCCTCCGGCGCACGCTGCCGTGTGGTGCGAGGGCGATGTGCTGGTGTGCACGCCGGGCGCCGATCTGCCGCCGCGGTGCATCAAGTGCAATGCGCCGGCCGACACTTCGCCGCGCCGCTACATCTTCCATTGGCACCACCCGGCGATCTACCTGGCGCTGCTGATGGGCGTATTGCCGTACCTGATCCTGGCCATCGTGCTGCGCAAGCGCGCCGCGCATGTGGTGACCTTATGCCTGCAGCACGAGCGGCGCCGGGTGCGCTGTGCGGTCATCGCCAGAGCGTCGGTGTTGCCATTGCTGGCAGGTGGCCTGGCGCTGGATGGCGCGATCGGCTGGCTGGCCGGCGCGGGCGTGATGGCAGTCATGCTGTTGATCGGCAGACTGGGTTCGCGTGTCTTGTCGCCGCACTCGGTCGACGATGCGCAGTCGCGTTTCCTGGGCGCCTGCGATGCGTTCTTGCACGAGTTGCCGGCGCCACCCCGGCGCGCACGCGATTGGTAATTTGTGGCGGTGCGCCTGCACACGCCTTCAGAGCGGTTGTGCGTCTCGCTCCTGCAGATCTCCCGGCAAACCGGTAAACCTGTGTAGCGGTTCTCGCGTGCAGACGCGGACAAAGCAAAAGCCCCGGACAGGCCGGGGCTTTTGCTTTGTCCGCGCAGCATTGCCTTACCGATCAGACCCCAGCGATCAAGGCAGGCGATCGTCCGGTGCGAGCGGGTCGGCCGGCGGCGTTGGGTATGCCGATACGATCGGCCCGCGCAGCGACTGCTGCGGCAGGCCCTCGTGCACCGGCTCGCCGCGTGCGGCGCGCAGGGCATTGGCGTAGCAGTGCTGCGCGGACAGCAGATCACCCGCGGCGGCAAAGCCGTGGCCAAGCTCTTCCCAAGCCTCGCTGCCTGCGCCATTGGCCACCGCGCGATGCAGGAACTCTTCGGCCTGCGACCACTGCTGCTGGTGCCGTGCCAGGCGTGCAAGGGTCAGCAGCAGGCCCGGGCTGTCCGGGTACTGGGTCAGCCAACGCTGCGCACTGGCGCGGCGTGAATCGTATTTTTCCAATGGCAGCACGCCGTACAGACGCACCAGCGATTCGTCCCACTGCGCGTCCAGCGCCTGTTCCAGGCTGTGCACCGCCGCGTCGTCCCAGTGCAGCACCGCCGCGCGCTGTGCGTAGGCGCCCACCACCGCGGGATAGGTACGCAGTGGTTTGGGCAGTGCTTCCCAGCGTTCGGCCAGGGCATTGGCATCGCCGGCCTGCAACAGCGTCTGCTCGGCCAGTGTGGCTTCCAGTGTGGCGTAGGCCTCCGGTGCCAGCACCGCCTGCTGACGCAATGCGCCGAGCTGGCCATAGGCCTCGTCGGCACGCCCGATCTGCGCCAGGGCATGCGTGCGCAGCAGCAGCCCGCGTGCCGGCAGCGGCTGCGCGTTGGCAGCATCGAGGGCGTTGATCGCTTCGACCGGGCGTTCCCGCGCCAGATGTCGTTCGCCCTGCAGCAACGCATGCGCGGTGGGATCGCGTTCGGCCAATTGCTGGGCCAGCGCGTTGGCCGCCACCGCATCGCCGCGTGCATCGGCAACCCGCACCGCACTGGCCAGGGCGATGCCGCTGACGTCGGCATCCTCGCTGGCGTTGACCAACAGGCGCTCGGCACGCTGCCACTGGCCATGATCGGCTGCGCGCAGGCCTTCGATCAGGCGGGCGCGGCCCTTCTTGCGGCGGTACTTGCCCCAGACCCGGAACGGCAGGCTGACCAGCGTCCACACCAGCCACAGCACCAGCAGCGCGATGACCAGGATCAGCAGCGCCTGTGGCATGGCGGCGCGATAGTCGTTGCCGCCGACGCTGACCACCACATTGCCCAGGTCGTAACTGGTCTGATGCGACAGCCATTGCGCACCGAGCACGCCCAACGCCACGGCAACCAACAGGATCAAGACGGTACGCAACACTTTCATTGGGTGGATCTCCCTTCACGCATGGCCTGCAGTTGCAGCAGGGTGGTGCCCAGTTCCGGCAGGCTCGGACGCAGTGGCGCTTGTTGCAGCGCGCGCAGGCGCGTACGCGCCTGGCGACGTTGTGGCGAATCCGGCCATAGCCGGGTGGTCCAGGTGTCCACGCGGCGCAGCGATTGCGCAAAGCCGGCGACATCGCCGCGCTCGGCTGCGGCGCGCGCCAGGCTGACTTCGATCTGCAGCGCATCGCGCGCGGCGTGGCGGTCGCCGCCGGTCAGCAGCGCATCGCCACGGCTGGGACGGATATCCACCAGCGGTGCCAGCGCTTGCTGCCACCACGGCTGGGCCGCGTCGTTGTCCTTGACTGTCTGTTCGGGCAGGCGCTGCAGGTCGCCGGCCAGCTGATCCAGGGTTTGACCAGCCTGCGCCTGCGGACCGGCGCCGAGGCGATCCAGTGCATCGCGTTCCTGCACCAGCGCCTGGCGCAGATTGAGATAGCCGGGGTCGTCGATGCCGTTGAGTGCGGCATTGGCCAGCGCGTAGGCACGGCGGGCGCCGTCGGCGTCGCCGGCGATGCTCAGCCGCTGCTGGCCAAGCCGCAGCAGCAGTTCCACCTCATCCAGCCGCAGCGCCTGCGCACCGTGGCGGTTGGGATCGGCAAGCTTTTGCACGGTTTCCTCGAGCAGGGCGCTGCGCTGGCCCAGGCCGAGCATCTCGTCGCGCAGCACGCGGTTGGTGGCTGCCGCATCCGCCAGGCGTTCATTGGCCAGGCGTTGGTCGCGGCGCAGCGTCTCCAGCATCTGCTGGGTGCCATCCCAGCGCTGCTGCTGCGCCTCGGCGGCCTGCAACTGCGCGCTCTGATAGCCCTGCCATGCGCGCCAACCGAGGAACAGCGCCACGCCCACGGCAGCCAGCGCGACCACGAGCAGCAGCCATGCCAGGGGAAAGCGTCGCGTGGAAGCGGGCAGTTCGGTCATTCGTCCATCCTCGCGCGGTCATGACGGGTGCAGGTGCCGCAGTCATCCGGCACAGCATGGCGTGCAGCGGCAGACAGCCGCAAGCCATGCTTGAGTTCCAAGTTCAGCAAGGTCGCGATGGTGTCACGATTGCGGCGGCGGCAGCGGCCAGTTGCTCGGGCAATGGGCCTGCGGCGCGCACCGCATGCGTGAAGCCGGCAGCGTGGGCCGATTCCAGCATGCGTTCGCTGGAGGCCACCACCGGGCGTTGCCGCAATGCCTCGGTCAGCGATCCGGGCAACTGCTGCAGCACCAGCGTCAGCGCCTCGGCGCTGCTCAGCGCCAGGACACATCCCGGCAGCGCATCGGCCAGCGCCTGCACTGACGAGGCGCGCAGGCGCAGCGCCACGCGCTGATAGACATCGGCGCGCAGGATGCGGGCGCCACGCTGCTCCAGGGCCGGCACCAGCATGCCGCGCCCGCCGGGGGCGGTGATCAGCCCGACCGCCTGCAGCGGTTGGTGGAACAGCGGCAGCGCGAGCAGGCCCTCGCTGTCCATGCGTGCCGGGCGTATCACCGTGTCGATGCCGCAGGCCTGCAGCGCGCGCGCGGTGCCGTCGCCCACGCTCACCCACTGCGCCTGCGCCGGCTGCTGCAGCTGCACCAGGCGATGCGCCGCATGCACCGCGGCCGGGCTGGTGAACACCGCGATCGGCGCGTGCAAGGCCTGGTGCAGTGCGGCCAATACCTGCGGGGTGTGGTCGGTCTGCAGCCGCCACGGCGACAGCGCCAGCAACCGTCCGCCGTGCCGCGCGGCGGCCCGCCGCAGCGGCGCGTGTGCACCGCTGGGCCGCAGCGAGATCAGGGTCCAGGCGTCGGCAACCGGGGTGGGAGGTGTCATCCGGTGATTATGCGAGAGCCGTGACGCATCGGGGCGGCTGTCGCGCGCTGCGATGGCGCTGACGGCGACAGGATCCTCGCTTCTGGTCGCGCCTTGCGCGGCGGCTTGGTGCGCTGCCTGCGTTTCTGCGGCCAGAACCTCGTCCCCGGGGCCCTGCCATCGAGGGCTTCCGCCCACGCTCCGCCACGACAATCGAGCCGGAGTGGCGCCGTGATCAAGTCCTACCTCATCAACATGCAGCGCAGCGGCGACCGCCTGCAGGCGATGACGGCGCGGTTCCAGGCGCTGGGCCTGCCGTTCGAGCGGATTGCCGCGGTCGATGGCGCCACCCTGACGCCCGCGCAGATCGCCGACTTCGTACGCGAGCGGCCGCTGGAGGGCTCCGGCGATACATTCAGCAGCGGCCCGCGCAAGTGGACCGCCTCCAACATCGGCTGCTTCCTGAGCCATCAGGCCGCGTGGCGCATCGCAGCCGACTCCGACGACGCCTATACCGCGATCTTCGAAGACGACATGCATCTGTCCGATGCGCTGCCGGCGCTGCTGCGCAGCAGCGAGTGGCTGCCGGGCGGCAACAGCATCGTGCGGCTGGAACCGTCCTACAACCGCATCAGGCTCGACGCCAAGGTCGCCGAGGTCGCCGGGCGGCAGCTGCGCCTGGTACGTCCCTCGACCCATCAACACTGCTGGCCGGTCTGCGCCGGGGCGCTGCTCCTCAGTCGCGAGGCCGCGCGCCTGCTGCTGGCAGCCGAAGTGCGCTGGCACACCATGGCCGACATTTTCCTGTTCGGCTGGAACGAATCACCGGTCGCACGGCAACTGTCCACCTATCAGCTGTCGCCGGCCGCCTGCATCCAGGACAAGTTCTTCCACGCCGCTCCGGAGCAGATCGTGTTCACCAGCACCATCGATGCGCCGCTGACGCAGGCGCAGAGGCAGCGCAGCGCGCAGTGGAGGGCCAAGGACACCGCGTTGCTGCGGGTGGCGCAGGGCTATCGCAAGGTCGTGTTTGCGCCTTGAGCGGCGCGAGGGCGAAGGCGTACGACGAGACGGCGCTGAACGTGTTTCACCATGCGGTACCGCATGTATTTCAGTGCACAAGACGCTCGCGGAACATTGCGGCATGATGCCGCCCTTCGCCGTCTTCCAGCCTTCGCCGATGACTCCTTCGTGCACGCTCGCATCCGCCCTGCAGTCGCTGCAGCAGCAGTTCATCGCCATGCCGCCGGTCCTGTCGATGGGCATTGCCGTCGACGGCCTGCATGACGGCGCATTGCGCTTGCGTGCGCCGCTGCAGGCCAACGTCAACGACAAGGCCAATGCGTTCGGCGGCAGCCTGGCGTCGTTGATGACGCTGGCCAGCTGGGGCTGGCTGACGCTGCAGCTGCAACTGGCCGGGCACAGCGCCGATGTCTACGTGGCCGACAGCCAGCTGCGCTACGTCGCCCCGGTCTATGAAGACCTGGTGGCCAATGCCGAACCGTCCGAACTCGGTAGCTGGGAGGGATTCCTGGCGACCTTCCGGCAGCGCGGCAAGGCGCGCATCGGCATGCGCGCGCAGATCGCGCTGGGCTCCGGCGCGGCGGCGGCCACCCTGAGCGGGCGCTTCGTGGCGTTTCCAAAACGGTAGGATGCGTGCTGGACTTGGGGGAATGCGCATGCGTGCAGTGATCGGGGCAATGCTGTTGCTCGTGCTGACGATGGTCAGCGGGGGGGTGTCTGCCGGCAGCCGTGCCCAGGCGCGCGCGCTGGAAACCACCCAGGCCGCCTACACGGCCGCGGTGCGCTGGAGCGATTTCGATGCCGCGCAGGGCTTTGTCGAGCCGACCTACGCCCAGGCGCATCCGCTCAGCGACCTGGAACGCTCGCGCTACGAACAGGTGCAGATCTCCGGCTACCGCGAGCTGCGGGTGGGCGAAGACGGCAATGGCGACCGGCGCCGCGAGGTCGAGCTGCGGGTGATCAACCGCAATACCCAGGCCGAACGGCTGGTGCGCAGCATCGAGCTGTGGCGCTGGGACGCCGAGCACAAACGCTGGTGGCTGGCCAGCGGCCTGCCCGATCTGTGGCACGGCCAATAGCCCGCGCCAAGGGTGCTGGCCGTCGCGCGCACCAGCTGTGCGACAATTCCCGCCCGCTTGACTGACCCTGACCCCGTGAATTTCGAAGAGCTGCAGGCCTTTGTCGGCCGCAACCCCATGTTGTCGCTGGCCCTGGTGGGCCTGACCATCGCCCTGATCGTCACCGAGGTCGCGCGCCTGTTCCGTGGGTACCGCGCACTCAAGCCGGCCGAGCTGACCCGCCTGATCAACAGCGAGAACGCGCTGGTGATTGACCTGTCGCCGACTGCCGACTTCGAAAAAGGCCATATCGCCGGCAGCCGCAACGTGGCGCTGGCCAAGTTCGACCCGGCCGGCAAGCTGCTCGCCAACGCCAAGGCATCGCCGGTGGTGGTGGTGTGCCGCAACGGCACCGCCTCCGCAGGCGCGGCCAAGACGCTGAAGAAAGCCGGTTTCGAGCAGGTCTACTGGCTCGAGGGCGGCGTGGCCGCCTGGCAGATGGCCGAGCTGCCGCTGGTCAAGGGCCGCGCCTGACCGCACCTTGTGAGGCGCCGGGCAAGTCCCCATTGCTGGCATGAGAGACTCGCACTTTCACGTCTGCATCATTCAACGCTGCATCCACCGAACCGTTTTTTGGAGTTAGGAATGTCCGACGAAATCATCAACGGCGCGGTTGCGCCGGCCGACGCCGCTGCTGGCCCCGCTTTCACCATCGAGAAGATTTACGTCAAGGACGTGTCCTTCGAATCGCCGAACGCGCCGGCCGTCTTCAATGACGCCAACCAGCCCGAGCTGCAGCTGAACCTCAACCAGAAGGTGCAGCGCCTCAACGACAACGCCTTCGAAGTCGTGCTGGCCGTGACCCTGACCTGCACCGCCGGTGGCAAGACCGCCTACGTGGCCGAAGTGCAGCAGGCCGGCGTGTTCGGCCTGGTCGGCCTGGAGCCGCAGGCGATCGACGTGCTGCTCGGCACCCAGTGCCCGAACATCCTGTTCCCGTACGTGCGCACGCTGGTCAGCGACCTGATCCAGGCCGGCGGCTTCCCGCCGTTCTACCTGCAGCCGATCAACTTCGAAGCGCTGTATGCAGAAACCCTGCGCCAGCGTTCGCAGGGCGAAGGCACCTCGCTGGCCGATTCCGAGCCGGCTGGCAACGCCTGAGCCTTGCGTGCGCCGATGAGCGATTCGACACAGAAGATCGCCGTTCTCGGCGCCGGCTCCTGGGGCACGGCCCTGGCCGCGCTGCTCGCCAGACACGGTCATCCGACCGTGCTCTGGGGACGCGATGCGGCGATGGTGGAGACCATCGACCGCCGTCATGAAAACCTACGCTATCTGCCGGGCATTGCCTTGCCCGACAGCCTGCGCGCGACCACCGACCTGCAACTGGCCATTGCCGATGCAAGCTGGATCCTGGTCGTGGTGCCTTCGCACGCATTCACCGAGACGATCCGGTTGATCGCACCGCTACGTCCGGCCGCTGCCGGCGTGGCATGGGCGACCAAGGGCTTCGAACCCGGCTCCGGGCGATTCCTGCACGAAGTGGCACGCGACATCCTCGGCCCCGGCGTTCCGCTGGCCGTGGTGACCGGGCCGTCCTTCGCCAAGGAAGTCACGCTCGGCCTGCCGACCGCCATCACCGTGCACGGCGACGATGCGGCGTTTGCGCAGGTCGTGGCCGATGCCATGCATGGCCCCACCTTCCGCGCCTACACCGGCGATGACATGGTGGGCGCCGAGCTTGGTGGCGCGATGAAGAACGTGCTGGCCGTGGCCACCGGTGTGGCCGATGGCATGCAGCTGGGCCTCAACGCACGTGCCGGCCTGATCACGCGCGGCTTGAACGAGATGCTGCGCCTGGCGGCGGCGATCGGTGCGCGGCCGGAAACCTTGATGGGTCTGGCTGGCCTGGGCGACCTGGTGCTGACCTGCACCGGCGATCTGTCGCGTAACCGACGGCTGGGATTGGCACTGGGGCGCGGACAGAGCCTGAGCGATGCGATCCGCGAGATCGGCCAGGTGGTGGAATCGGTACAGACCGCCGACGAAGTCATGCGCCAGGCCGAGCAGCACGGCATCGAGCTGCCGATCTCCAATGCCGTGCGTGCGGTGCTGCATGGCGAGATCACCCCGGAAGCAGGCTTGAAGGAATTGCTGGCACGCGAGCGCAAGCCCGAATATCCGCAGACCTTGTTCACCTGATTGCGGCATGGCGCGTTGGCGCGCATTGCACGGACACCGACAAAAAGCCCGGCAATGCCGGGCTTTTTGTTGCTGCGGATCGCAACGACCGGCAGGAAGACGCAGCAGCTTGAGCGCGAGGCCCCCATGCGTCTGCAGGAGCCGCATTGCACACAATGCCGCCATGCGGCGATGTGCGCATCGTATCGCCAGCCGATCGCCCAAAAGAAAGAAGCCCGGTCGGGGGACCGGGCTTCCAATGCAACGCGGGAGAGAGAGTCGCGTTGCAGTCAAACGTGCGGCTTACCAGCTGAAGCGCGGGCCGACCGACCATTCCTTGTTGCCGTCGCCATCCATACGGATGTCGCCGTTGATGCCCCAGTTCTGGTTCAACTTGACCTGGGCGCCGAGGCGGCCGTAGAAGTTGTCGCCGATGTCGATGCCGCGCTTCTTGGAGAAGTCTTCGTAGCCAGCCAGGGCGTAGACTTCGAAGTGCTCGCCGAAGGCATTACGCAGGCCGGCTTCAACGCTGTAACCGTCGAAGCTGATGTTCGGGGTGTCCAGGTCCAGCTTGCGGTAGGCAACGCGAGCAACGAAGTCGGTGCTGGTGGCGATTTCCTGGTTGTAACCCACACCGACGCCCCACTGCTGGAAGTCGGAGTTGGAGCTTTCGAACACGTTGTCGTTGTCGTCAGCGTTCTGCTTGCTGTAATCGCCGAACACGTGGAAGTTCGGAGCGACGGCGTAGGACGCCTTCACGCCCCAACCATCCGCATCGCGGCCTTCGGTCGGGGTGCGCACGTAGTCGCCTTCGACGAAGTTGTAGGAGAGGTTTTCAGCAGCGGAGGCCGCAAACGGCAGGGCTGCGAGAAGGCCGAGGGCCAGCAGTGAATTCTTCATGATCGATACCTGTACTTATGGTTTGGGCCGGCGCTGAGGCGGATGCCGTTCGCTGCCGAGATGTAAATTCTCCGTTATTCGATGGAACGCGGCCTGAATTTTGAACTGACCTGGGCGTAAATCATCGCGCCCAGTTCAGCTCCGCTTCCTTGTCATCAAGGCGCAACGCGCGTAGCGCACGCGCAAAGCGTGATGCACTAGCGATTACCCCGTGCCGATGTGACGCGCGTGTAGAGAACCAGCTGTTTTCAGCAATTTTTGTCGCCGTTGACATGTGCAAGCACATTGCGCTGACACCGTGACTGGGAGCATGCCAGGCTTGTTGAACAAGCGTGGAGCTGCATCGTGGCGAAGAAAAAGACGTTGGCGCGGTTTCTGGCCGAGACGCTGCAGAGCGCGGGGGTGGAGCGGATCTGGGGGTTGACCGGCGACAGCCTCAACGGCCTGACCGATGCCTTGCGCGAGATGCAGACGATCGAATGGATGCATGTGCGCCACGAAGAGGTGGCCGCGTTTGCCGCCGGCGCCGAGGCGGCGGTGACCGGCAAGCTGGCGGTCTGTGCGGGGAGCTGCGGGCCGGGCAACCTGCACCTGATCAACGGGCTGTTCGATTGCCATCGTAGCCGCCAGCCGGTGCTGGCGATCGCCGCGCATATTCCCTCGTCCGAGATCGGATTGAACTATTTTCAGGAGACGCATCCGCAGGAACTGTTCCGCGAGTGCAGTCACTTCGTGGAGTTGGTGACCAATCCGGCGCAGCTGCCGGAAGTGCTGCACCGCGCGATGCGTGCGGCCATCCTGCAGCAAGGCGTGGCGGTGGTGGTGATCCCCGGCGATATCGCATTGCTGGAAGTGGACAAGCACCTCCCGACGGCCTGGCCGCCACTGCGCCAGCCGCGCGTGCTGCCGGCTCCCGAAGATGTGCAGCAACTGGCCGCGCTGCTGCAACAGAGCGAAGCGATCACGCTGTTGTGCGGCAGCGGTTGCGCGGGCGCACACGATGCGGTGGTGGCATTGGCCGACACCCTGGGCGCGCCGATCGTGCATGCCTTGCGCGGCAAGGAACACGTGGAGTGGGACAACCCGTTCGATGTCGGCATGACCGGCCTGATCGGTTTCAGCTCCGGCTACCACGCGATGCTCAACTGCGACACCTTGATCATGCTGGGCACGGATTTCCCGTATCGGCAGTTCTATCCGAAGGACGCGACCATCGTGCAGGTGGACCGCGACCCAAGCGCACTGGGACGGCGCACCCCATTGCAGCTGGGCATTGCAGCAGATGTGGGCGAAACCATCGCCGCGTTGCTGCCGCACTTGCAGCGGCGCGAAAAACGCGACTTCCTGGACAAGTCGCTGGCGCACTACCGCAAGGCGCGCGAAGGGCTGGACGATCTGGCGGTACCGGCCGATCCGGGCGAGCCGCTGCATCCGCAATTCGTGGCGCGCATGATCAGCCAGATCGCCGACCAGGATGCGGTGTTCACCTGCGATGTCGGCACGCCGACGGTGTGGGCCGCACGCTATCTGCGCATGAATGGACAACGCCGCTTGCTGGGTTCGTTCAACCACGGTTCGATGGCCAATGCGATGCCGCAGGCGCTGGGGGCACAGTCGGCATATCCGGGCCGCCAGGTGATTGCGCTGTCCGGCGATGGCGGCTTTGCGATGTTGATGGGCGATTTCATCTCGCTGGCGCAGCTGCGCCTGCCGGTGAAGATCGTGGTGTTCAACAATGCCTCGCTCGGCTTCGTGGCGATGGAGATGAAGGCTGCCGGCTATCTGGATACCGGCACCGAGCTGCGTAATCCGGACTTCGCTGCGATGAGCAATGCGATGGGCATCCTGGGCGTCCGGGTCGATGAGTCCGCGCAACTGGAGCGCGCATTGCGGCAGGCCTTCGCGCATTCCGGCCCGGCGCTGGTGGATGTGCGCATCGCCACGCAGGAGCTGGCAGTGCCGCCGGCCATCAAGCTGGAACAGGCCAAGGGCATGGGCCTGTATCTGCTCAAGGCAGTGATGAGCGGGCGCGGCGATGAGGTGATCGACCTGGTCAAGACCAACATGCGCTGACACAGTGGCCGCGCTGTAAAACTGCACGTCTTTACCGGACCCTCGCATGCCTCGTTCGTTGTTGCGCCAGTTGCTGCTGATCTGGGTGGTGATCCTGGCTGCCTGCGTGGGCGTGGCCACGATGCTGTATGGCCTGTACCGACAGACCGAAGGCGTGCGCCTGGACGAGGCGCGCCAGCAGCTGGCGGCGCAGTGCACGCGCATCGTGCAGCGTTACGCCGGCGCCAGCGAGGCGGCGCGCAGCGGCGACAACGGCGCCGGGCTGGCTGCGGTGGTGGTGCAGCTGGTGCTGGCCGACGCACCCGGCGTGGAGGGCGGGGTGTGGAATCTCGACAAGGGATTCGTTGCCTACGCCTATCCCACCTACGACGGCAGCGATCACAAGACCGATATCCCGGCTGCCGAGTGGACCACGATCGTCAGTACTGCACGGCAGAGTGCGGTGGGCAACAAGGCCGTGGAGTTCCGTCGCGATGGCAGCCGCGAAGTGGTGTTGATCAGTGCCTGCCCGCTGGCCGCCGGCACGGCGGCATGGACCATGTCGCGGGTGCCGGCGAGCACCTCCGATGCCTGGCGGCCATTGGTGATCGGCATGCTGCTGATCTTCGCCATGGTGGCGGTGTCGGCGATCGCGCTGGGCGTGGTGGTGCGGCGCTGGAGCCAGCGCCTGCAGCGCATCCAGCAGGCGCTGGCCGCCGATACCGAACTTCCGCAGATTCCGGTCACCGGTGCCCCCGAACTGGACCGGCTGGGCGCTGCGGTGAGCGATTACGCACAGCGCAATGCGCAGGCCCTGGCGCAGGCGCGGCGGCTGGCCGAGGAGCTGGCACGGCACGAGCGGCTGGCCGCGCTCGGGCGCCTGACTGCCACGGTGGCACACGAGATTCGCAACCCCATCGCCACGATGCGCCTGGCGGTGGAGAACGCCATCGCCATGCGCCAGGGCACGCCGGACGATGCCGCACACGGCGAGCTGATGCTGGGGCAGATCCGTCGCCTGGACGGGGTGGTCGAAAGCCTGCTCGGCATGGTGCAGCCGATCCGCCTGCAGCTGGAAACGGTGGTCGTGCAGGACTGGCTGGCGACCTTGCTCGATCCGGCCTTGCGCCCACCAGGCGCGCCTGCGCCCCGGTTGCGTGCCCCGGACACGCCGCTGCAGTGGACGTTCGACCCACAGCAGCTCGGGCGCGCCGTGCTCAACCTGCTGCGCAACGCGCTGCAGCACGCCGATGCCGGCAGCACGGTGACACTGGAGGCCAGCGCCAGCGATAGGTTGCTGCAGCTGCAGGTGAGCAATCGTGGCGAGGCCATCGCCGAGACCATCGCGGCGCAGCTGTTCGAGCCGTTCGTCAGCGGCCGCAGCGACGGCAATGGCCTGGGGCTTGCGCTGGTGCGCGAGATCGCCCGCGCACATGGCGGGCAGGTGCGTTATGCACATGCCGACGGCATGACCCATTTCATCCTGGAGCTGCCATGGCGCGCATCCTGATCATCGACGACGACGCGGCGTTTCTGGCCACCTTGCAGGCAACGCTGCGCTCGCTCGGCCATACGGTGATCGCGGTCGATAACGGCGCCGATGGATTGATGCGCCTGCGCGAGGGCGGCATCGCGCTGGCGTTCGTGGACTTCCGCATGCCCGGGATGGACGGGATCCAGGTGCTGCGTGCGCGTGCGGACGATCCGCGCGCGCGCCAGGTGCCGCTGGTGATGCTCACCGCGTACGCGTCCAGCGGCAACACCATCGAGGCGATGACGCTGGGTGCATTCGATCATCTGGTCAAGCCGGTGGGGCGTGCCGATATCGTCGAGGTGGTGGAGCGTGCATTGGCAGGTCGCGCCGATGCCGATGCCGAGGCGATCCCACCAAGCGACGACGACGATGGCCTGGTCGGCCACAGCCCGGCCATGCGCAACGTGCACAAACGCATCGGGCTGGCGGCGGCTTCTGATCTGCCGGTGTTGATCACCGGCGAAACCGGTACCGGCAAGGAACTGGTCGCGCGCGCCCTGCATCGCGCCAGTGCGCGCGCGGCGGCGGCATTCGTTGCGGTCAATTGCGCGGCGATTCCGTTGGAGTTGATGGAGAGCGAATTGTTCGGCCATCGCAAGGGCGCGTTTTCCGGGGCGACCAGCGACCGCATCGGCCTGATTCGCGAAGCCGATGGCGGCACCTTGTTTCTGGACGAGATCGGCGACATGCCGTTGCCGATGCAGGCCAAGTTGTTGCGCTTCCTGCAGGAAGGCGAGGTGACGCCGCTGGGCGGGCGCGGCGCGCAGAAGGTGGATGTGCGCGTGCTGGCGGCCACGCACCGCGATCTGGCCGCATGGGTGGCGGCAGGGCAGTTCCGCAGCGACCTGCGTTATCGCCTGAATGTGGTGCCGATCGAACTACCGCCGCTGCGCGAACGCGGGCAGGACATCGTGCTGCTTGCGCAGTATTTTCTGCGCAGCGGCGAAGGTGCGGCGCGTGCGTTGTCGGCGGATGCGCAAGCGCGGCTGCTGGCCTACCCGTGGCCCGGTAACGTGCGCGAGCTGCGTAACGTCATGCAACGCAGCCAGCTGCTGGTGCGCGGCCACAGCATCGTTGCCGCGGATCTGGACGACGCGCTCGCGTACGATGCCGAGCAGCCCACGACTGCAGTGCCACCGGAAGGCACCTTGCCAGAGGCAGTGGCGCGGCTGGAGAAGCAGATGATCCAGGACGCACTGGCGCACAGCAGCGGCAACCGCGCCGAAGCCGCGCGCCGGCTCGGCATCCATCGCCAGCTGCTGTACCGCAAGCTCGATGAGTACGGCCTGCAGTAATGGTGGCGATCGGAGCGAACCCGATGCGTGCAGGCTGACGCTTCAGGCATGACGCAGGAAGCGCACAGCAGCACGCGCACTTACAGCAGCACGCGCACTTGTGTCGCACGCACCTTTGGCTGACTGCATGCCGCCGCCGCTGCCGCTCACGGCATTGGCCAACGGCACTCCGCCAGCAAACGGTGCCGCCGAAAGCGCAGCACCGCACGGTCGGAGTCCAGCCCGGACATCCGCACGCGCACGCCGCCGTTGGGCGTGTCCGCATGTTCTCGCCGTGCAGGTCGACACACACCACAGGCCACAATGTGTCTGCAAAGCGGACAGCGGTGTATGAAACACGGACGCCTGCCCGCGCACGTGCACTTGCTAACCCCTTGTAAAACAACGGGCTCGACGTTGGCACGATTGCTGCTTTATCTCCAGGGCGAGCGGCATCCCTGCCGCGTTGGAGACATCGCATGATTCGTCAGACCGCACTTGCTTTCGCACTGGCCTGCAGCGTGGCGACCGCCGCTGCCCAGACCCCGACACCGCCTGCGGCAGCGGCGGCACCGCGTGCGCCGGTCGGCACGCCACCGCCGGCTCCGCCGCTGCCGCCCGCACCGCCTGCGCCGTTGGCTGCTACGCCGGTGCGCATCACCGGCACGGTCGAGCGTTTCATGCTCAATCCCAACGGCGAGGTCGATGGCCTGTGGTTGCGCGATGGCACCCAGGTGGCGTTTGCGCCGCATCTGTCCGCACAGTTGCAGGCCGCGGTGCGCCGTGGCGATACGGTGAGCGTGCAGGGCTATCGCCTGGGCAGCCTGCCGGTGCTGCGCGCCAGCAGCATCCGTTCCAATCGCGGTGGGCGTGAGGTGGTCGATCGCCCGCCAACCGCCGCCATGCCGCCGCCGCCGCCGGCACCTGCTGCGTTGACGCCGTTGCAGGCGGAAGGCCGCATCGAGCGGCTGGTTTACGGCCCGGGTGGCGAGACCAATGGCGCATTGCTCAGCGATGGCACGCTGGTGCGGATGCCGCCGCATCTGGCACTGCAGTTCGGCGATCTGCTGCGGGCCGGTGCGCCCTTGAGCGTGAGCGGATTCGGGGTGGCCACCGCCAACGGCCGCGCCATCGAAGCCACCCAACTGGGCCGCGATCGCGCCTCGCAGCGCGCGTTGTTCAGCCCGCCGCGCCCGGATGGCCCGGTGCCGCCCGCACCCCCGGCACCGCCTGTCCCGCCGGCCGCACCGCCAGCGCCGGCTCCGGCGCCGCGTTGATCCAGCGCGTCGCCGCCCACGCGGTGGCACGCATCTGCGTTGCACTTCCCTTTATGCGCGTTCCGCCACGTGTCATGCGTGGCGGCGGGCGCGGCTTGCCGGCAGTGGCCGGTCCTTCCTTCTCTGGAGTTCTTTCATGCATTGGGTCGATCCTGATTTCCTCCCCGAAACCCGCGGCACGCTGGCGCGCTTTCTGCTCAACCCCAAGGCCGACATCGACGGCCTGCTGCTGACCGACGGCACTGAAGTACACACGCCGCCGCATCTGTCCGCCGCCTTGCTCAAGGCGCTCAAGCCCGGCAGCACCTTGAGCGTGCGTGGCCTCAAGCCGCGCGATGTGGACATGCTGGTGGCCCTGGCGATCGATCCGGACGGCGGCAAGCGCATCGTCGATGACGGCCCGCACGGGCCGCACGCCAAGCCCAAGCCCAAACCGCCTGCCGGCAAGCCGCCCAAGCCGCAACTCGGCCAGCACAGCGGCACCATCGCGCGCCTGCTGCACGGCCCGCACGGCCAGGTGCATGGCGTGTTGCTCGACGACGAAGTCACGGTGCGGTTTCCGCCGCACGCCGGTGCGGACTTCGCCAAGCAGCTGGTGGTCGGCAAGACACTGGTGGCCGAAGGCGATACCAGGACGACCCCGCACGGCGTGCTTGTCCACGCCCATGCGCTGGGCAGCAAGGCTGCGTCGCTGAAGCAGATCGAGCATCCGCATGGCCCGGGTGCGCACAAGCCGAAGCCGAAGCACTAGCAGCATCCAATGCGACTGCCGCGTTGGCGCGATGCGATCGGCATCGGTTGCCGAAGCTGCCCGGCGCGCGCAGTCGCCTTTCATCGTTTCATGGAGAGCGCCGATGCGCATGAGCACACCGCGTCCCCGTGGCAGCCGCGCTCTGGAGGCGCTGCATTTCAGCGTAGCCGATGTGCAGGACGGGCTGGGGCCGTTTCTCAGCGTGTTCCTGCAATCCAGGGGCTGGTCGGTGGCGGCGATCGGCACGGTGATGAGCGTGGGCGGCATCGCCGGCATGCTTGCCACCACCCCGGCCGGTGCACTGGTCGATAGCACCCGGCGCAAGCGCGCGGTGGTGGTGGTCGGCTGCGTGGCGATCCTGCTGGCCACGGCGCTGATCTGGCTGCACCCGACGTCCTCCGGCGTGGTCACCGCGCAGATCGTCTCGGCGTTGGCGGCAGCCGGTATTGGCCCGGCGCTCACCGGCATCACCCTGGGCCTGGTGCACGCGCGCGGGTTCGATCATCAACTGGCGCGCAATCAGGTCGCCAACCACGCCGGCAACATGCTGGCCGCAGTGCTGGCCGGCTGGCTGGGGTGGCGGTTCGGATTTGCGGCGGTGTTCGTGCTCACCGCCGCCTTCGGCGTGCTGGCGATCGCGGCGGTGCTGCTGATTCCGTCTGCGGCCATCGACCACCGCGCCGCGCGCGGCCTGGGCCACGCCGATGGCGCGGACAGCCTCAGCGGCTGGCGGGTGTTGTTGACCTGCCGGCCATTGGCGCTGCTGGCCATTACCCTGGGGTTGTTCCACCTGGGCAATGCGGCGATGTTGCCGCTCTACGGCATGGCCGTCGTAGCTGCGCATGCGGGCGATGCGAATGCGCTGACGGCCACCACCATCGTGGTCGCGCAGGCCACGATGGTGGTGGTGGCGTTGCTGGCGATGCGCTGGATCCGCGTGCATGGGCATTGGTGGGTGCTGCTGGTGGCCTTCATGGCCTTGCCGCTGCGTGCGCTGGTGGCGGCGTCGCTGATCCAGGGCTGGGGCGTGTTTCCGGTGCAGATCCTCGACGGACTCGGCGCCGGCCTGCAGGCCGTGGTGGTGCCTGCGCTGGTGGCGCGATTGCTGCAGGGCACCGGGCGCGTCAATGTCGGCCAGGGCGCGGTGATGACGGTGCAGGGCGTGGGTGCGGCGCTGAGCCCGGCCTTGGGTGGCTGGCTGGCGCATGCCTTCGGCTATCGCATCGCGTTTCTGGCGCTGGGCGGCATCGCCGTGCTGGCGGTGGCGTTGTGGGCGGGCTGCCGCGGCATGCTGCAGGCAGCAACCGATGCCGGGTGATGCAGTGAGGCGTTGGCACGGGCACCGCAGCGGCAAGCAAACCGCAACGCCCGGGGCGGTCATGCGCGTGGAGCATGCGCTGGACGCTGGACCGACGTATGCGGCATGCAGCGCGTCGGCAGCGGGCGGACGGATTTCCCCGTCTGCCTGGCGTCGGCATCGCCGCGGCTATCGGCCGCCGCTGAAGTCCCACTGGCGCCAGGCTTCGAACACCATCACCGCAACGGTGTTGGACAGATTGAGGCTGCGGTTGTCCGGGCGCATCGGCAGGCGCAGCCGGTGCTGCGGCGGGATCGACTCCAGCACGTCGGCGGGCAGGCCGCGGGTTTCCGTGCCGAACAGGAAGGCATCGCCATCGGCAAACTGCGGTGTGTCGTAACGCACGGTGCTGCGCGTACTCAGTGCAAACACGCGCTTGGGCGCGATCGCGGCCAGGGCGGTGGGCAGGTCGGCATGCACCTGCAGGGTGGCGTATTCGTGATAGTCCAGGCCGGCGCGTTTGAGCTGCTTGTCGCTGAGGTCGAAGCCGAGCGGCTCGATCAGGTGCAGGCGCGCGCCGGTGTTGGCGCACAGGCGAATCACATTGCCCGTGTTGGGCGGAATTTCCGGCTGGAACAGGATGACATCGAGGACGGGGGCTGACATGCGCGCAGTGTAGCTGCGCGGGTGCTCAAAGGCTGATGGCGGCGTTGACCAGCGCTTCCAGTTCGACCGGCGCCGGCTGCAGCTGCGGCACCGGCAGGTTGACGATGACCTGGCCCATCAGCGCGCCGATGGCAGCGGCAGCCTGGCCGGAGGTGCCCTGCGCGGTGGCAGCGGTGCTGCGGGTCACCCGCTCGGCGCGCTGGTCGGCCGACGGACGTACCTGCACCGCAGCGAGGGTGACGACGCGCGGGCCGGCCAGTTCGGCGGCCAAGGCGGCCAGCTGATCGGCGGACGGACGCACCTGGACCGCGGCCAGGGTGCGGATGGCGCTGTTGCGCTCCAGCGTCTGCCGGGCGATCTGGTCGGCAGACGGACGCACTTGCACGGTGTCCAGCGTGGTCAGGCTGGCGGCCTGGGCGAAACCGGCCAGGGAAGTGCCGGCAAACAGGGCGGCGGAGAGGGCGATGCGCAGGGTCTGGGTGTTCATGGCGAGGTCTCTTGGTGTGGGTGATCAGTGGTGTGGTAGTAATGTAGTACACCAGTTAGGCAAGTGCAACGACTTTCGTGGTGCGGCTTTATTCATTCAGCTTGCAGTCATTTTCAGTCATCGAGACACCTGGGTCCGTTGCTTGCCCATGACATGGAGCAAGCAATGTGCCAATGGCAGATGATTGTTTTGCAAGGGATTTATGCGACCAGGCGGTGTCCGCGTCCGGACACCCGGACGTGTGTGCGGGTGCCGGACATCGCTGGAATCGAGAAAACCCGACGATCGGGGCGACGTTCAGTGCGCTGAACGAGCGGCGTGCGGCCATGCGGCGCAGCCCGATCGCCGGCCGGCAACTGCGGCACAATCCGGCTTCGTCCACAGGGGTCCAAGACTTATGCGCGTGCTGATGCTGTCTGTTCTGGTTGCCGCCACCACCGCGGCCTGCACCTGGGTGCCCATCGAACAAAGCGGCAAAAACGTGCAGGTGCTGCCCGCAGGCCCTGTGCCCGCTGGCTGTCAGCAGCAGGGCGAGGTGGTGGTGTCGGTCAAGAGCAAGGTCGGCTTCTACAACCGCAACCCGTTGCGGGTGCAGGAAGAGCTGGAAACGCTGGCACGCAACGAGGCGCCGGGCGCCAATGCCAACACGGTCCAGGCGCAGGGTCAGCCGGCCGACGGCAGCCAGCGTTTCAACGCGTTCCGCTGCCCGCCGCGCTGAACCGTTGGGCTGGGAGGCGGCCGTCGCAATTGTAAAGATGCGGTAAAACCAGCCAGCGGATAGACTAGCGCCCCCTCGCCTGACGCCATGGCGCTACTTCGATGCTCTTCCAGAATGTCTCCATCGCGGGACTGGCGCATATTGATGCGCCGCACACGCTGACTTCCAAGGAAATCAACGAGCGCCTGCAACCGACCTACGACCGTCTCGGGATCCGGACCGACGTGTTGGGCGACGTTGCCGGTATCCACGCACGGCGCTTGTGGGACCAGGATGTCCAGGCCTCGGACGCCGCCACCCAGGCTGCGCGCAAGGCCCTGCTCGACGCCGGCATCGGCATCGAGAAGATCGGCCTGCTGGTCAACACCTCGGTCAGCCGCGACTACCTGGAGCCGTCCACGGCGTCCATCGTGTCCGGCAACCTCGGGGTTGGCGACCACTGCGTCACCTTTGACGTGGCCAACGCCTGCCTCGCCTTCATCAACGGCATGGACATCGCCGCCCGCATGCTCGAGCGCGGCGAGATCGACTATGCGCTGGTCGTCGATGGCGAAACCGCCAACCTGGTGTACGAGAAGACCCTCGAGCGCATGACCTCGCCCGACGTCACCGAAGAAGAGTTCCGCAATGAACTCGCTGCGCTGACCCTGGGTTGCGGTGCCGCCGCCATGGTGATGGCGCGCACCGAGCTGGTGCCCGACGCGCCGCGCTACAAGGGTGGCGTGACCCGTTCGGCCACCGAGTGGAACAAGCTGTGCCGCGGCAACCTGGACCGCATGGTCACCGACACCCGCCTGCTGCTGATCGAAGGCATCAAGCTGGCGCAGAAGACCTTCCTGGCCGCCAAGCAGGCGATGGGCTGGGCGGTGGACGAGCTGGACCAGTTCGTCATCCACCAGGTCAGCCGCCCGCATACCGCGTCGTTCGTGAAGTCGTTCGGCATCGACCCGGCCAAGGTCATGACCATTTTCGGCGAACACGGCAACATTGGCCCGGCTTCGGTGCCGATCGTGCTGAGCAAGCTCAAGGAGCTCGGCCGCCTGAAGAAGGGCGACCGCATCGCGCTGATGGGGATTGGTTCCGGCCTGAACTGCTCGATGGCGGAAGTGGTCTGGTAATGCGTGTGATAGTGCCCGGCCGATGCGCTTGCACGCCGGGCAATATCGCTGCTTAAGTAAAAAAGTGGTATCTAAGTTTCCTTGCAGGAACAAAAGCGGTCTGTAAGGAAAGACGATGGCTCCGCGCATCACCGGACACTATGTTGCTGGCGCTCTCGCAGGGAGCCGTTACCAGGCGTTCGTCCCTGATCCGTTGCCGCCAGTGCCGGCGCTGGATTTCGCACAGGCGGAACTGGTGGCGCGCAAAGAGCGCGCCGACCAGGCACTAGGGCGACTGGACGGCATCACGCTGATGCTGCCCGACCCGGAACTGTTTCTTTATCAGTACATCCGCAAGGAAGCCTTGCTGTCGTCCCAGATCGAAGGAACCCAGTCATCGCTCTCGGATCTGCTGTTGTTTGAGATGGATGCGGCACCGGGCGTGCCTGTCGACGATGTCGAATCTGAGCCTGTATTTCAAGCGCCGTCGCGCCGATTACTACGACCGCCTCAATGCGGTGCGACTCAACGGTGACTGGGAAGGATGGCTGGGCTTCTTTCTGGAGGGTGTGGCAGAGACCGCGCAACAAGCCGTCGACACCGCGCAGCGCCTGCTGGCACTGTTGGCACGTGATCGGGCCCGCATTGCCGCTTTGGGCCAGCGAGCAGGTAACGTCGGCCTGGTGTTTGAGCAGTTCGCGCGGCGCGTGGTGTTGGCGGTGCCGCAAGTGGCGCCCGCCCTGTCGTTGAGTGCGCCCACCATCCGTGCTGCGGTACGCACTCTGCAGGAGCTGGAAATCGTCAACGAACTCACCGGCCAGCAGCGGCACCGTGTTTTTGCCTATCACGCCTATCTCGACATCCTCAGCGAAGGAGCGCAGCCGCTGTGAGCGATGCGTTTGCGCACGTCCGTTGCCGACGATGCGGAGACACCTGGCGTATTTTCGATACTGTCGTGGCGATGTCGCTGGCGACTTGCCAGCCACACCCAGTCCAAAGCAAATAGAGAGATCCATGAACTACCCCGGCTATCCCTTCACTCCCCAGCGCCTTGAGGTGCGTCCCGGCATTGCGATGTCGTATCTGGACGAAGGTCCGCGCGATGGCGAGGTGGTCGTGATGCTGCACGGCAATCCGTCGTGGAGCTACCTGTGGCGGAATCTGGTCAGCGGCCTGTCGGACCGTTACCGCTGCATCGTGCCGGACCATATCGGCATGGGGCTGTCCGACAAGCCGGACGATGCGCCCGACGCGCAGCCACGTTACGACTACACGTTGCAGTCGCGCGTGGACGACCTGGACATGCTGCTGCGGCATCTGGGCATCACCGGTCCGGTCACGCTGGCGGTGCACGACTGGGGCGGCATGATCGGGTTCGGCTGGGCGTTGTCGCATCATGCGCAGGTCAAGCGGCTGGTGATCACCAATACCGCTGCGTTCCCGTTGCCGCCGGAAAAGCCGATGCCGTGGCAGATCGCGATGGGCCGGCATTGGGGCCCGGGCGAGTGGTTCATCCGCACGTTCAATGCGTTTTCCTCCGGTGCGTCCTGGTTCGGGGTGTCGCGGCGGATGCCGGCCGATGTACGCCGTGCGTATGTGGCGCCCTACGACAATTGGCGCAACCGCATCTCCACCATTCGCTTCATGCAGGATATTCCGCTGTCGCCGGCCGACCAGGCCTGGTCGCTGCTGGAGCGCTCGGCGCAGGCCTTGCCCACGTTCGCCGACCGGCCGGCGTTCATCGCCTGGGGCCTGCGCGATATCTGTTTCGACAAGCACTTCCTGGCCGGCTTCCGCAAGGCATTGCCGAACGCCGAAGTCACCGCGTTCGACGATGCCAATCACTACGTGCTGGAAGACAAGCACGCGGTGCTGGTGCCGGCGATCCGTGCATTCCTGGAGCGCAATCCGCTCTGACCCGGTTACCAGGATGCCGCGGGCGCCCGGCAGGTAGGTGCGGGCACGCGCGGGAGCTGGAGCGGGTCAGTGGCCAGGCCGATGCCGGGCATCGGCCGCGTCGCGTGCGGTGCCGCGCGCCGTAGACAGAAGTGCACGCACCCGCGGCGATGGCCGTTACAGCGGCGGCAACGGATTGCGTTGGGCCTCGTCCACGCCCAGCCAATCGGCCTCGGTCAGCGCATGCAGGCCGTGCGCCAGGCGCGACTTGTCGCACTGCGCGCTGCGCTGGCCGAATTCCAGCGAGGCCGGCACGGCGGCGCAGGAGGAGGGGCGTCGATCATGGATGCTGCAGCGGCTGTAGCGGCCGATGTCCGCGTCCAGTGCGATGCAGCGCGGCTGCGATTGCGACGTGCCGCGCATGACCCGCTCGTGCGTGCGCAGCGCATCGGTCAGCTCGATCGGCACCCTGCCGCCCAATGCGGGGTCGGCTTCGCTCCAGTGGAAACTGACGCGGAAGTAGGCGCAGCAGGCGCCGCAGGTAAGGCAGGGATGTGCCATGGAATGCCGGGCCTTGCGCGGCAAAACAACGTGGAGAGCGCGGCATTCTGACCGAACCACGGCACGATACAAGTGGCGCATCGCGGCAGCAGGTTAGTGATTCATGCGCGTGCGCGCCGGAGAGCGGCGCGCGCTGGAGGCGAGCAGGTGGCCTGTCGGGTGCTGACGACCGCCTGTCGCGTCGGCATTGCCAGAATGTTCGCGTGTAGAACGATCACCAGAGACAGGAGGGAATCGCCGACGCGCGCTTTTCGCAGGCACGCGACCACGTCGCAATGCGCCTGAAAATAAAAGGCCGCAGGCGCGGGAGGTGGCAGTGATCACCGCGCACGTGCGTTGCCAAGGCCTGGTTGCCTTGCAGGGAAGCCGATCGTTGCGCCGTCGCCGAGCGTCGCGCGCATCTGCGATGGTGCGCCGGATGCACGCGGCCGGTGCCGTCGGCGGATGGGTGATAATGCGGCAATGACTATCCTTTGCAATATCGCCGCCACCCTGCCGGAACTCGCGCGCGCGCGCCCCGAGCAGATCGCCATCCGTTGCCCGGGCCGCCGCGGTGCCAATGGGTTTGCCGCCTACGATGTGACCTTGAGCTATGCCGAGCTGGACGCGCGCAGCGATGCGATCGCTGCCGGCCTGGCGCTGCACGGCATCGCACGCGGTGCGCGCGCGGTGGTGATGGTGCGCCCGTCGCCGGAGTTCTTCCTGCTGATGTTCGCCTTGTTCAAGGCCGGCGCGGTGCCGGTGCTGGTGGATCCGGGCATCGACAAGCGCGCGCTCAAGCAGTGCCTGGACGAAGCGCAGCCGCAGGCATTTATCGGCATTCCGCTTGCGCAGCTGGCGCGTCGTCTGCTGCGGTGGGCGCGCTCTGCCAAACAGATCGTCAGCGTCGGTGGTCGTTACGGCTGGGGCGGGGTGACACTGGCGCGCGTGGAGCGCGATGGTGCCGGCGCCGGCAGCCAGCTGGCCAATACCGGGCCGGACGATGTGGCCGCCATCCTGTTCACCAGCGGCTCGACCGGCGTGCCCAAGGGTGTGGTGTACCGACACCGGCATTTCGTCGGACAGATCGAGTTGCTGCGCAATGCCTTCGGCATGCAGCCCGGCGGCGTGGATCTGCCGACGTTCCCGCCATTTGCCCTGTTCGATCCGGCACTGGGGCTGACCTCGGTGATCCCGGACATGGACCCGACCCGTCCGGCCACTGCCGATCCGCGCAAGCTGCACGATGCGATCGACCGCTTCGGCGTGACGCAGTTGTTCGGTTCGCCGGCGTTGATGCGCGTATTGGCTGATCATGGACAGCCCCTGCCCAACGTGCGCCTGGCCACCTCGGCCGGCGCGCCGGTGCCGCCGGATGTGGTGGCCAGGATCCGCGCGCTGTTGCCGGCAGATGCGCAATTCTGGACGCCGTATGGCGCCACCGAATGCCTGCCGGTGGCAGCCATCGAAGGGCGTACGCTGGACGCCACCCGCGCGGCCACCGAGGCCGGAGCCGGCACCTGCGTAGGGCAGGTGGTGCCGCCGAACGAGGTGCGCATCATCGCCATCGACGATGCGGCCATTCCCGAATGGAGCGGCGCGCGCGTGCTGGCGGTGGGCGAGGTGGGCGAGATCACCGTCGCCGGCCCCACCACCACCGACACCTACTTCAACCGCGACGCGGCCACGCGGATTGCCAAGATCCGCGAGCGCACTGCGGACGGCAGCGAACGCATCGTGCATCGCATGGGTGATGTGGGCTACTTCGATGCCGAAGGGCGCCTGTGGTTCTGCGGGCGCAAGACCCACCGCGTGGAAACCGCCAGCGGCCCGCTCTACACCGAGCAGGTGGAGCCGGTCTTCAACGTGCATCCGCAGGTGCGGCGCACTGCCCTGGTCGGCGTCGGCGCACCCGGACAGCAGCAGCCGGTGCTGTGCGTGGAATTGCAGCCTGGCGTGGCGGCATCGGCATTTGCGCAAGTGGAAACCGCACTGCGCGCATTAGGTGCTGCACATCCGCACACGGCCGGAATCACGCGTTTCCTGCGCCATTCCGGATTTCCGGTGGACATCCGCCACAACGCCAAGATCGGCCGCGAAACGCTGGCGATCTGGGCCGCGCAGCAACGTGACTGAGCTGTCGATGCGTCTCGCGCCCGCACCTCGCCGCATCGCCAATCGCGGCTGCGCCCGCTATCGTGTGCGTCCTTGCAATGGAGGTGATGCGTGCGGATTCTGGTAACCGGTGGTGGTGGCTTTCTTGGCCAGGCGTTGTGCCGCGGCCTGCGCGCGCGCGGGCATGAGGTGGTGAGTTTCCAGCGCGGCGATTATCCGGTGCTGCAGACCCTGGGCGTGGGCCAGATCCGTGGCGACCTGGCCGACCCGCAAGCGGTGCGGCACGCCTTCGCCGGTATCGATGCGGTCTTCCACAACGCCGCCAAGGCCGGTGCATGGGGCAGCTACGACAGCTATCACCAGGCCAATGTGGTGGGCACGCAGAACGTGCTCGACGCGTGTCGGGCCAACGGTGTGCCGCGCCTGATCTATACCTCCACACCGAGCGTGACCCATCGCGCCACCAATCCGGTGGAAGGCCTGGGCGCCGACGAAGTGCCGTATGGCGAGGATCTGCGCGCGGCGTATGCGGCGACCAAGGCGATCGCCGAGCGCGCAGTGCTGGCGGCCAACGATGCGCAACTGGCGACGGTGGCCTTGCGTCCGCGCCTGATCTGGGGGCCGGGCGACAATCATCTGTTGCCGCGCCTGGCCGCGCGTGCGCGCGCCGGCCGCTTGCGCATGGTCGGCGACGGCAGCAACCTGGTGGACAGCACCTACATCGACAACGCCGCGCAGGCGCATTTCGATGCGTTCGCGCATCTCGCTGCCGGCGCCGCATGCGCGGGCAAGGCGTACTTCATCTCCAACGGCGAGCCCTTGCCGATGCGCGAATTGCTCAATCGCCTGCTGGCCGCGGTGGATGCACCAGCAGTGACGCGTTCGCTGTCGTTCAAGACCGCCTACAGGATCGGTGCAATCTGCGAGACCATGTGGCCACTGTTGCGTCTGCCTGGCGAAGTGCCGTTGACGCGTTTTCTGGTGGAACAGCTGTGTACGCCGCACTGGTACAGCATGGAACCGGCACGTCGTGATTTCGGCTATGTGCCGCAGGTCAGCATCGAAGAAGGGCTGCAACGGTTGCGATCCTCATCTTGCAACGACATTGCCATCACTCGATAAAGACCGTCGTGCGTTCAGGATACGTCTGCGCCGATTCGGCACGACAACTTCTGGAATCCTTGCCATGCTGCATTACGCCATCATCTTCTTCGTCATCGCCATCATCGCCGCCGTGCTGGGCTTCAGCGGTATCGCCGGTGCGGCGACCAACATTGCCTGGATCCTGTTCGTGGTGTTCCTGATCCTGGCAGTGATCTCGATGTTCCGCCGCGGCAAGGTATAACGCCTGCGCTGCGAAACGTCACGGCAGCGGCGCTGCCGGCTGACGCTCACATGGCCCGCTTCCGCAAGGAGGCGGGCCATGTGCGTTATGGACGCCCCGCAGCCGAGCGGCATCTGTTTCAAAGCGGTTTTTCCAGATACTGCACGTGCTTGCCGTTGCCCAGCAACGCATCGCCGATCGGCCGGAAGCCCAGCTGCAGATGCAGTGCCAGCGATGCCGGATTGGGTGGGAGCAGGTTGACCTCGCAAACCAGCCGCGGCTGCGCCGCTGCACGTGCGGCATGGATGAGTTCGTCATACAACTGCCTGGCAAGCCCGCGGCCCTGCGCATGCGCGGCGATCACGATGCGGTCGACGTAGACGAAGCGTGCGAAGCGTTGCGCCATCCAGGCGAAGTTCGGATTGGCGTACGCGGCGTTCTGATCCAGCGCGATCAGCAGGCCATCCGCCGGCGCGACCATGCGTGCGTGCCAGGCAAGTTGCAGCAATGCGGCCAGTCCGTTCGCATCCAGCAACGACAACTCGGTGGCATGCGCGTTGTTGAGCGCGAGCAGTGCGCGGTGGTCGTGTGGTTGCACCGCGCGCAGATGGGCCCGGCTCACGCGCGTGGCCCGAGCGCGCTGCGCAGCAGTTGATCGTCTGCATGCCGCTGCAACGCCAGCTCGATCAACTGCGTGATCAAGCTGCGGTAGTCCAGCCCGCTTGCCTGCCAGAGCTTGGGATACATGCTGATCCGCGTGAAGCCCGGCAATGTGTTGACCTCGTTGATCACGATGCGGCCATCGGCGCACAGGAACACGTCCACGCGCGCCATGCCGGCGCAGTCCAGCGCCTGGTAGGCCCGCAGCGCCATGTGCTGGATGCGCTGCTGCGTCTGTGCATCGATGTCGGCCGGGATCACGATGTCGGCACCGTGTTCGCTGATGTACTTGGTCTCGTAGGAATAAAACGCGTCGTGCACCACCACTTCGCCGCAGACGCTGGCCTGCGGGCTGGCGTTGCCCAGCACGGCGCATTCGATCTCGCGCCCGGCGATCGCCGCTTCCACCAATACCTTGTGATCGTATGCCAGCGCCAATGCGAGCGCGTCGGCAAATGCGTCGGCACTGCGCACCTGGCTGACACCGACCGACGACCCCTGGTTGGCCGGCTTGACGAACAACGGCAAACCCAACTGCGCGACCAATGCATCCACGTCGGCATGCGCGGCGGTGTGGCGGTTGAAGCAGGCGAACGGCGCCACTTCAAGCCCGGCATCGCGCAGCACGCGCTTGGCCAGGTCCTTGTCCATCGCCAGCGCCGAGCCGAGTACGCCGGAGCCGACGAAGGCCAGGTTGGCCATGCGCAGCAGCCCTTGCAACGAGCCGTCCTCGCCGAGCGTGCCGTGCACGATCGGAAACACCACATCGATCTGCGCCAGCGCCTGCTCCGGCTGGGTCGGGCGCAATTGCTGTTGCTGCGCGCCCGGCAGCACCGCCACGCCGCGACCGCTGCGATGCAGGGCGATGCGCGCCGGGTCGTCGGCATCGAGCAGGAAACTGTCGGGGTCGTTGACGTGCCACTGGCCCTGCTTGTCGATGCCGATCAGCACCGGCTCGAAGCGCTGCGGGTCCAGCGCATCGAGGATGTTGCGCGCCGACTGCAGCGAGACCTCGTGCTCGGCCGACTTGCCGCCGAAGATGAGACCGACCCGGATCTTGCGCATTGCCTGCTCCTGCCACCTGGTGTGATGAGGTCGCCAGCATGCCCGCGGCAGGCGCGCCGACGGAAGTCCTGCATCGCCGCCGTATGCGGTACGGCGATCCGGGCCAGGTGCACGGTCAACCGCCAGGTCTGTCTATTGTGGGGATGCGGCTGGAAGTGCGGCGGCCTGGCCGCCGAGGCGCCCTGCCATGCACGTCACCCTGGTCTGCGGCCTGCAGCTGCCACACACCATCAAGCAGTAGCGACATGCAGGGACGGTAGAATGCGCCCATGCCCGGATCCCTGTTCAACTCACTCAAGCCGCTCGCCGGCCAGGCCCTGCAAGCTGCGCTCAACCGCGCGCTGGCGCTGGACCCCGATACCCGCGACGCCCTGTTGCCGCTGGAAGGCCAACGCATCGCACTGACGCTGGAGGCGCCCGCGCTGGCCCTGCAGATCCGCGTGCACGAGCGCCGCTTGCTGGTCGGCCCGGTGGACCAGGCGCAGGAGCCGGACCTGGCCGTGCGCAGCAGCCTGGCCGGCTTGCTCGGCCAACTGCCGTTCCTGGCCAATGCGCGCCGCAGCGGCGCACCGGCCGGGCGGCTCAAGGTCTCCGGCGATGCCGAACTGGCGCGCCAGCTGCAGCAACTGGCCGGGCGCTTCGATCCGGATTGGCAGTTGCCGTTCGTGGCGGTGTTCGGGCAGATCCTCGGCGTGCAGATCGCCAATGCGCTGCGTGCAGCGCTGCAGCAGGCGCGCCGAAGCGCGGTGGACCTGGCCCAGAGCGCGGCCGAATTCGTGACCGAGGAATCGCGCGACGTGGTACCGCGCGCCGAGCTGGAGGCCTTCCACGACGATGTCGACGAACTGCGCGACGACGTCGAACGCCTGGCCGTCCGCGTGGCGCGCCTGCGCGCGGCCGGAGGTGCGGCATGAAGGCGCTGCTGCGGGCCAGCCGCATCGGCCGGGTGATCCTGCGCTATCGCCTGGACGACCTGCTGCAGGACACCCCGGCCGAGCGCTGGCTGCGCCTGGCCAAGCCGTTCGTGCCACGCGCCAGTGCCGAGATCGCCGCGCAATCGCGCGGCGCGCGGCTGCGGCTGGCATTGCAGGAACTGGGGCCGATCTTCGTCAAGTTCGGGCAGATCCTGTCGACCCGGCGCGACCTGATTCCGGCCGACGTGGCCGATGAACTGACCCTGCTGCAGGACCGCGTCAAGCCCTTCGATGGCGAAGCGGCGCGGCTGATCGTCGAGCGCGCGCTGGGCCTGCCGGTGAGCGTTGCGTTTGCCGCCTTCGACACCGTGCCGCTGGCCTCGGCCTCGATCGCGCAGGTGCACGCGGCGACCTTGCCGCCGGATGCCAATGGCGTGCGCCGCGAAGTGGTGGTCAAGGTGTTGCGCCCGGACATCGAGCGCCAGATCGATGCCGATATCGCCTTGCTGCAGTCGCTGGCCACGCTGGTCGAGCGCACCCACCCGCGTGCGGACAAGATCCGGCCGCGCGAGGTGGTGGCCGAGATCGAAGGTACCTTGTCGGCCGAACTGGACCTGCAGCGCGAAGGCGCCAACGCCAGCGTGCTGCGCCGGTTCTGGGAAGGCTCGGACGATCTGTACGTGCCGGAGGTGATCTGGTCGCACACCGCCGAGCGTGCGCTCACGCTGGAGCGCGTGTACGGCATTCCGTCCGACGACATCGCCAGGCTCGATGCGGCCGGTATCGACCGCAAGGCGCTGGCGGCCAAGGGCGTGCGGGTGTTCTATACGCAGGTATTCCGCGACAACTTCTTCCACGCCGATGCGCACGCCGGCAACATCTGGGTCGATTCGGATCCGGAGCGCCGGCTCAATCCGCGTTTCATCGCGCTGGATTTCGGCATCATGGGCCAGCTCTCGCAGGAAGATCAGTACTACCTGGCCGAGAACTTCATGGCGATCTTCCACAAGGATTACCGCCGCATGGCCGAGCTGCACGTGGAAGCGGGCTGGATGCCCGACAACGTGCGCATCGACGAACTGGAAGCGGCCGCGCGCTCGGTGTGCGAGCCCTACTTCACCCGGCCGCTGTCGGAGATTTCGCTGGCGCAGGTGCTGATCAAGCTGTTCCGCGTCGCGCAGCGCTACGAACTGACGCTGCAGCCGCAGCTGATCCTGCTGCAGAAAACCTTGCTCAACATCGAAGGCGTGGGCCGCCAGCTCGACCCCAGGCTGGATATCTGGGCCGTGGCACGGCCGGTGCTCGAACGCATCCTGCGCGAGCGCTACAGCCCGCGCCGCGTGCTCGGCGAGCTGCGCAAGCGGCTGCCGGAAATCATGACGCATGCGCCGGACATGCCGCGCCTGGTGCACAGCTGGTTGAAGCAGCAGGTGGAAGGCCGCCATCAGCTCGACATCCGCTCGGCCGAGTTGCGCGCGCTGGACCTGAGCCTGCGCAAGCTGCAGACGCGCGTGGTCACTGCCATCACCGGCAGCGGCCTGCTGGTGGTGGCCGCCGTGCTGTACGGCCTGCACCCGAATGGCTGGTACCTGGGCACGGTGCCGGTGTGGAGCTGGGTCAGCGGTGCGGCCGGCTCGGTGGCCCTGCTGGTCGCCTGGCTGCGGCGCTGAAGCACCGCCGCAGGTGGCCTGCTGCATCCGGCGGGGTAGCGGCGGTGCCTGCAGCAGCACGATGACGAAGCCGTTCCCGGCGAGGTGGTGATGATCGATCTGCAGGCGTTGAAGGACGAGCTGGCACGGTTCGGTAGCGACAACGATGCGCAGCAGCTGGCGCGCGACCGGCGCATGCTCAACATCACGCCCGACACCGGGCAGTTGCTGGCCGTGCTGGTGCGTGCCAGCGCTGCGCGGCGCGTTCTGGAGATCGGCACCTCCAACGGGTATTCGACGCTGTGGCTGGCCGAAGCGGTCGCCGCAATCGGTGGGCATGTCACCACGGTGGAACATGCGGCCGACAAGGTGGCCCTGGCGCAGGCCACGCTGGCGCGCAGCGGCCTGGCGGCATCGGTGGAGCTGGTGCACGGCGATGGCGGCGCGTGGCTGGCCCAGGCCGCCAGCGCCAGCATCGATCTGGTCTTCCTGGATTCGGCGCGCGGCGAGTATGTACGCTGGTGGCCGGCACTGCGCCGCGTGCTGCGCAGCGGTGGCCTGCTGGTGGTCGACAATGCGCTGTCGCATGCCGACGAACTGGCACCGTTCAGCGCGCTGCTGGCGGACGATCCGGCAGTCACCTGCAGCGTGGTGCCGGTGGGCAAGGGCGAGTTGCTGGCGGTGTGCGGCGGTGCCTGAGCGTGCAGCGCTGGCCTGCCACGACGCACGTCTTCAAGGTGCGGGACCGGCGCGCGCCAGATGCGCTGCCGGCGCCGGGGGCGGTCAATCGCGCAGGGGCGCGGCGGCGCAGTGGCATGCGCTGCCCACGGCGCGGATAATCCGCCGGTGAGCACATCCCCCAAGCACTTGCAGATTCTCCACCAGGACGCGGTCCTGGCCGTCGTCGACAAACCCGCCGGCCTGATGGTCCACGACAGCAAGCTGGCGCGTGGGGAGGACGACTTCCTGGCCGACCGCCTGCGCGAACAGCTGGGCCGGCCGATCTTCCTGGTGCACCGGCTCGACCGCGCCACCAGCGGCTGCCTGCTGCTGGCGTTCGATCGCGACGCCGCCAGCGCGCTGGGCAAGGCCTTGATGGCCGGTGAAGTGGAGAAGGACTATCTGACGGTGTGCCGCGGCTGGCCGGCCGAGGAGCGCTTCAGCGTCGACCACGACCTGGACGGCGGCCCCGGCAAGCCGGTCAAGAAGCCGGCGGTGACCCACTTCCAGCGCCTGGCCACCGGCGAGCTGGAGATCCCGTCCACCGGCTTTGCCACCTCGCGCTATGCATTGCTGCGCTGCCAGCCGCAGACCGGGCGGTTCCGGCAGATCCGTCGACACATGAAGCATCTGTCGCACCACATGATCGGCGACACCAGCCATGGCGACGGCCGCCACAACCGCAGCTTCCGCATGCTCGGCATCCACCGCATGCTGCTGCACGCCGAGCGCCTGGGCTTTCCGCATCCGGCCGATGGGCGGCGCATCAGCGTCACTGCGCCGCTGGATGTGGAGTTTGCGAAAGCCTGCGCATTGTTCGGGTGGGAGATGGCGGGGTTGGGAGTCACGCCGACGGCGTGATGGGGCGTGCCTGGTGCAGCGATCGGGACGTCCACTCGGCCTGCAAGAACGCTGTGCAAGCGTCCCCTCACCCCAACCCCTCTCCCGCAGGCGGGAGAGGGGCTCAGGTGCGACGCTCGCTGCTTGCCTTCCTGGCTTCCTGGCCTTCCTGGCCTTCCTTACCTTCCTTTTTTACCTTCCTTACCTTCCTTAGCTTTCCTGCGTTCCCTGCGCTCCCGCGTTCCCCGCTCGCTTCCTAGTTGCTCCCTAGTTGCTCCCTAGTTGCTCCCTAGTTGCTTCCTTCCCCCGCTTGCGGGGGAAGGTGCCCGAAGGGCGGATGGGGGCAGGCCCGCCACTGTGCCCTCAGGCCAACAGCGCTCCCGACGGAAGCGGGGCAGCTTTGGTCAGCGCAAAAGCGGGGGCACTGCGTCAATCGGCAACGCACTCACCCCGGATCCGCAACCGCTGCAGCAAACATGCCGTTGCGCTTCCCCAATCCAGACTCCCGACTCCCTGCCCTTCAACGCTTCTGCGCCGCCGCCGCCGGCTCGTTGACGATCTTCTCCAGATCCTTCTGCAAATCGGCAAACAGCGGCAGCATCTTCTGCTGGATCGCGCCCATCAGGTTCTGGGTCAGCGCCGGGGTCTTGTCCAGCAGGCTCTGGCCGGCCGAGCTCTCGTAGAACTCGGCCATGGCCAGCACGTCCTCGCGCGAGAACGAGCGCTTGTAGATGTCCACGTACATCGGGCGCAGCTCCGACCACGACAGCGCCTTGCGCACGGTCTGGCGGGTACGCTCCTGGATGCGCTGCAGCTGGGCCTGCTGGTCGGCGTCGAGCTGGCGCTGGGCGGTGAGCTGGGCGAATTGCTGCTGCTGCATCGCTTCGATCTGCGGCAGCATCGTGTCCAGCATGGTCTGCGCGCGCGAGGCGGCCAGCAGACGGTTGATGTCGGCATCGCTGGGCGCCTGCGCAAACGCGGCGGGCGTGGCCAGTGCCAGCGCGGCCAGCACGATCAGGCGGCGCGCCAGGGCGCGGGTGGCGGCAACGGAACGGGGTGGGGTCATCGGAGCATCCTGCAGGTTGGAGAACCGGCCGCAGCATACGGGAAGCCGGCGTTCGCGCGCGCGTCCATGCCGGTGCCGATACAATCGGTCCGAATGGCCAGCGACCCGATCCAGATCACCCCCAGCCTGACGATCCCGCCCAGCGAGATCGTCGAGCGCTTCGTGCGCGCCAGCGGCGCGGGCGGGCAGAACGTCAACAAGGTCTCCACCGCGGTGGAGCTGCGTTTCGACGTGGCCGGGTCGCCGTCGCTGCCCGAACCGTTGCGTGCGCGCCTGCTGTCGCGGCGCGACCGGCGCATGACCGCCGAGGGCGTGCTGGTGATCGACGCGCAGCGCTTCCGCACCCAGGACCGCAACCGCCAGGATGCGCGCGAGCGGCTGGCCGAGATCATCAGTGCCTGCCTGTCGGTGCCCAAGCGCCGGGTCGCCACCAAACCGAGTCATGGTGCCAAGCTACGGCGGCTGGATGCCAAGCGTGAGCGCAGTCATATCAAGCGTGGACGCTCTGCGTCCCACTGGGAGTAAGCGTGAGTCACACCGACCCGTCGTTGCCACCGGTAACACAGGCCAACATCCTGCTGCAGCCCTCTCCACCCAGAATGCCCCGTGCCCACGGCCGCTTCGGCCGCTGGCTGGGGCGCACGGCACTGCGCCTGACCGGCTGGCGCCTGCTCGGACGTCTGCCCGACGAACCCAAGCTGGTGATGATCGTCGCCCCGCATTCGTCCAACTGGGACGGCTTCCTGGGCTTTGCGGCCAAGTTCGCGCTGGGCTTCGATGTGCGCGTGCTGGGCAAGGCGCAGCTGTTCTGGTGGCCGCTGGGCCCGCTGCTGCGCAAACTCGGCGGCATCCCGCTGGACCGCAGCTCGCCCCAGGGCACCATCGGCCAGGCGGTGCGGCTGATCCGCAATTCCGAGCAGATGTGGTACGTGATCACCCCCGAAGGTACCCGCAAGCGGGTGGAGCACTGGAAGGCCGGCTTCTGGAAGATCGCCGCCGATGCCAAGGTGCCGATCCTGCCGGTGTATTTCGACTACCCCAGCAAGACCGTGGGCATCGGCGAGCCGTTCTGGACCGGCGCCGACATGGCCGCCGATATCGCCGCCATCCGCACCTGGTACCGGCCGTGGCGCGGCAAGCATCGCGATACGTTGTGAGCAGGCCGCTGCGGTCGGCAGGTCGCTTACGCATCGGTGTCGAAGGGCGGGGCGTGCGCGTGCAGGTGCTGGCAGGCGCGACCTTGCGTGCCGATCCCGAGTGCCGATGACCGATCGCCAGGACCACCTCCGTCTGCCGCCGCGCGGGTTTTTGTCGCTCCCGGTCGCCTGCATCCATGCCTGGCGTCGCCAGGCACGGTACGACCTCCATCGAGGGAACACCATGATTGGCCTGTCCGCACGTGCAGTGTGTCTGTCGCTCTCCCTCCTGCTTGCTGCCGGCCCTGTACTGGCAGCCACGCCGATGCTGGTGATCCACGGCGGCGCCGGGGTGGAGAGATCCAGCCTTTCCAGCGAGGAACAGGCGCAGGCGCGCGAGGCGATGCAACGCGCGCTGCGCGCCGGGCATGCGGTGCTGCAACGAGGCGGCACCGCGGTGGACGCGGTAGCAGCCACCATCACCGTGCTGGAGGATGCGCCGCAGTTCAACGCCGGGCGCGGCGCGGTGTTCACCCATGACGGCAAGAACGAGCTGGATGCCGCGATCATGGATGGCGCCACCGGCAAGGCCGGCGCAATCGCCGGCGTGCACACGGTCAGGAACCCGATCCAGCTGGCGCGCAGCGTCATGCACCATTCCAGGCACGTGATGCTGATCGGTGATGGCGCCGAACAGTTTGCGCGCGAGCAGGGCGTCACGCTGGTCGACCCGAGTTACTTCCGCACCGACAAGCGCTGGCAGCAACTGCAGAAAGCGCGCAAGGCCGAGGCCGGCGACCGCCAGGCACAGGCCGAACTGGATCTGGAAACCGCCAAGCACTTCGGCACCGTGGGTGCGCTGGCACTGGATCGCGACGGCCACCTGGCCGCCGGCACCTCCACCGGCGGCATGACCAACAAGCGCTACGGCCGTGTCGGCGATGCGCCGATCATCGGTGCCGGCACCTACGCCAACGGCCAGTGCGCGGTGTCCGGCACCGGCTGGGGCGAGTTCTACATCCGCGCGGTGGCGGCCTACGACATCTGCGCACGCATGAAATACGCCGGGCAGTCCCTGCAACAGGCGGCCGAGGCGGTGATCGACCAGCAGATTCCCGAGGCCGGCGGCGACGGCGGCGCCATCGCGCTGGATGCGCAGGGCAATGCCGCATTCCCGTTCAATACCGAGGGCATGTACCGCGGCTGGATCGGTGCCGACGGCACCCCGCACGTTGCCATCTTCAAGGACGAGACGCTCTGACGCGTGGGCTTGCCGGTGTGCCGGGGCCACTATCCGACGCCTGTCGACCGATTGCGGCCTGCGCAGTTGACCGTGGGGAGCCTTGCACCCCCGGCGCCTTGCCGCATCGCCCACGACGTGCCGGGCGCGCCGACCAGGCATGCGGTCGCGTCGACGGCATGCCCGACCGGATTCATCCTCCCAATCCAACGGCACATGCCGGCGTTGCGCAAACCCGCTAGCGTGGCCGGCTGCACTACCCACTCAGGAATCACACGCCATGTCGCGTACCGTCGTTCTGGCCGCTGCCATCACCCTGGCACTGGCCGCTTGTTCCGGAAAAGAGCCGTCCGGTAAGGAATCCACCACCGTGCCCGAAAAGACCGCCACCACCCCGGCCGCGGATGCCGCGCCGAACCCGCTGCTGACCGCCAGCACGCTGCCGTTCCAGGCGCCGCCGTTCGACAAGATCAAGGACGCCGATTACCTGCCGGCCTTCGAGGAAGGCATGCGCCTGCACCTGGCCGACATCCGCAAGATCGCCGACAACCCCGAGCCGCCCAGCTTCGCCAATACCATCGAAGCGCTGGAGCGCAGTGGCGAAACGCTCACGCGCGTGTCGCGCATCTTCTTCGGGCTGGTGCAGGCCGACACCAGCGACGCACGCCAGAAGATCCAGCAAGAGATCGCGCCCAAGCTGGCCGCGCACCAGGACGAGATCAATCTCGACCCGAAGCTCTTTGCGCGGGTCAAGACCATTTACGACCAGCGCGACACGCTGAGCCTGGAGCCGGAGCAGAAGCGTCTGGTCGAGCGCGACTACGAAGAACTGGTGCGCTCCGGCGCGCAGCTCTCCGACGCCGACAAGGCCAGCCTGCGCAAGCTCAACGTGGAAGAAACCACGTTGTCCACGCAGTTCCATACCCGTCTGGTTGCCGCCTCGGCCGCCGGCGCGGTGGTGGTGGACGACAAGGCCAGGCTCGATGGCCTGAGCGAGGGCGATATCGCCGCCGCCGCCGATGCGGCCAAGGCGCGCAAGCTCGATGGCAAGTACCTGCTGACCCTGCAGAACACCACCCAGCAGCCGGTGCTGGCCTCGCTGAAGAATCGCGAGCTACGCGCCGAGGTGCTCAAGGCGTCGGAAACGCGTGCGGAAAAGGGCGATGCCAACGACACCCGCCAAACCATCCAACGCCTGGCGCAGCTGCGCGCACAAAAGGCCAAGCTGCTCGGCTTCGACAACTACGCCGCCTACAGCCTGGGCGACCAGATGGCCAAGACCCCGGACGCCGCGCTCAAGCTGCTGACCGACACCGTGCCGGCCGCCACCGCCAAGGCACGCCGCGAAGTGGCCGAAATGCAGAAGGTGATCGACGCACAGAAGGGGGACTTCAAGCTCGCCGCGTCCGATTGGGATTTCTATGCCGAGCAGGTGCGCAAGGCCAAGTACGACCTGGACGAGGCGCAGATCAAGCCGTATTTCGAGCTGGACAACGTGCTGCAGAACGGCGTCTTCTACGCCGCCACGCAGCTGTACGGCATCACCTTCAAGCAGCGCACCGACATCCCGACCTACCACGCCGACATGAAGGTGTATGAGGTGTTCGATGCGGACGGCACCTCGATGGCGCTGTTCTACACCGACTACTTCAAGCGCGACAGCAAGTCCGGCGGTGCGTGGATGGACGTGTTCGTCGAGCAGGACGGTCTTGCCGGCACCAAGCCGGTGGTCTACAACGTCTGCAACTTCACCAAGCCCGCTGCCGGGCAGCCGGCACTGCTGAGCTTCGACGACGTCACCACGCTATTCCATGAGTTCGGCCACGCCCTGCACGGCATGTTCTCCAAGGTGACCTACCCCTCGATCGCCGGCACCAGCACCTCGCGCGACTTCGTCGAGTTTCCCTCGCAGTTCAACGAGCACTGGGCCTCCGATCCCAAGGTCTTCGCCAACTACGCCAAGCACTACCAGACCGGCGCAGCGATGCCGGCCGCGCTGGTGGAAAAGATCAAGAAGGCCGAAACCTTCAACAGCGGCTATGCCACCACCGAGTACCTGTCGGCCGCGCTGCTCGACCTGGCCTGGCACACCCAGCCGGCCGACGCGCCGTTGCAGGACGTGAGCAAGTTTGAAGCCGACGCGTTGAAGCGCTTCAAGGTGGACCTGGCCGAAGTGCCGCCGCGCTACCGCAGCAGCTATTTCGACCACATCTGGGGCGGCGGTTATTCGGCCGGGTATTACGCGTATTTCTGGTCGGAAGTGCTCGACGACGACGCGTTCGAATGGTTCAAGGAACACGGTGGCCTGACCCGCAAGAACGGCGACATCTTCCGCGCCAAGATCCTTTCGCGCGGCAACACGGTCGACCTGGCCACGTTGTATCGCGATTTCCGCGGCAAGGACCCCACCGTCAAGGCGCTGCTGGAAAATCGCGGTCTGACGGAGTGAGTGACCGGGGAATGTGCATGCGTCGTTGGCGCATGCGTGTGTAGTCGCTGCAGCCAGCAATCGCAACGGGATGGCCACGCGCCATCCCGTTTTTGTTTGTGGATGGTGCATCAGGTGATCGCGGCGCGCTGCCACTGCCTGTGGTGCTGGGTCGTTCGCCGTTTTGGTTGCTACTCCCGCAGCACGACTGGCGATGGCGGAGCAGTCGCCGAAGCAGCATGCGACGTAACGACCCGGCGGGTGCCATGCCTTTCGTCACTTCCACCGGCCCGGCACGCAGGCGCATCTTCATCAGGCCATCGCCCGCCCCCCCCCATTCAGACCAATAGGTGCCTCATGAGCCAAGCCACTCCGACCGCCTCACGTCTGCAACGCGCTGCGCACTGGTCGCGCAAGGAGTTGCTGCCCTTGTTGGTGCTGCTGGTGCTGATGACCGCAGCACGTTCCTCGTTTGCCAACCACTACCAGGTGCCGAGCGGCTCGATGCAGCCCACCCTGGAGCCGGGCGATCGCGTGGTGGTGGACATGCATGCCTACGGCTGGCGATTGCCGTTGAGCAACCGCATCCTCGTCGATGGCGATCGGCCACAACGTGGCGCGGTGGTGGTGTTCGATTCGCCGCGCGATGGCACGCGCCTGATCAAGCGTGTGGTGGCGGTGGCAGGCGACCGGGTCGATTTGATCGACGGCCATCTGCAGATCAACGGCAAGCCGCTGGGAGTTGCGGGTGGCGATGCCGAACGCTTCGGCGCGCACCTGGCGCAGTTGAATCTCGGCAATGGCGGCGGGCCGAACATCGCCGGGCTGACGGTGCCGCCCGGCAAGCTGCTGATGCTGGGCGATCACCGCGGCAACAGCCTGGACGGGCGTTACTTCGGACTGGTCGATGCAGTGGCCGTCTATGGCAAGGCGGTGGCGGTGTATTACCGGCGTGGCCAAGGCCTGGAATGGCAGCGTCTGTGATCGGCGACGCTGCCTGCTTCACGTCGACCATGCGCGTCTGGATTCCCAGCTGCGTTGGATGCGCACCGCGCAGCTGATTCTGCAGCTCACCCCGGCACGCGATGCCGCGATGCAGGCGCCGATGGCGTCGTTGGCGCATGCATCGGTCGCGCACGCTGCACGCGCATACGCTGCCGCCGTCAGTCGGCCAATGACCGGGTCGCCACCGGGCCATCCGAGGCCTGCGTCGCCGCATCCTGGCGCCACCAGCGCAGGCGATTGCCGGGCGCTTCCAGATCCACCCGCTCGCCCATGCGCGGCGTCGCCAGCACAACGCCGGCGCCGTCTGCCAATGCCACGATCCGGTCCAGCGGCTCCTGCCACGCGTGCATCGCCAGGTCGAAAGTGCCGTTGTGGATCGGCAGCAGGGTTTGCCCGCCCACGTCCAGGTACGCCTGCAGGCTCTGCTCCGGTTGCATGTGCACGTGCGGCCACTGCGGATCGTAGGCGCCGTTTTCGATCAGCGCCACGTCGAACGGACCGAGCTGTTGGCCGATGGTCTTGAAGTGCGGGCCATAGCCGCCGTCGCCGCTGAAGAACAGGCGCAGCTCGCGCTCCTGGATCGCCCAGGAACACCACAGCGAACGCCCGCTGTCGAACACGCCGCGCCCGGAAAAATGCTGCGACGGGGTGGCGGTGAGTTGCAGGCCATCGATGTTGATCGTGTCCCACCAATCCAGCTGGCGCACCTTGGCCGGGTCCACGCCCCAGCGCACCAGCAGATCGCCCACGCCCAGGGGCGCGACGAACACGCCGACGCGGTCGGCCAGGGCACGGATGCTGGCGCGGTCGAGGTGGTCGTAATGGTTGTGCGACAGGATCACCCCGGCCAGCGGCGGCAGCGCGTCCAGCGCAATCGGCGGCGCATGAAAGCGCTTCGGCCCGGCGAACGGCACCGGCGAGGCGCGCAAGGAGAACACCGGGTCGGTCAGCCACAAGCCGCCGGCCAGCTTCATCAGCACGGTGGAATGGCCCAGGCGATACAGGCTGCGGTCGGGCGCGGCAAGCAGCTGCGCGCGGCTCAGCGGCTGCACCGGCAGCGGCGCCGACGGCACCGTGGTGCCGGGCTTGTCGAAGAAGAACCTCCACATCAGGCCGATCTGCTCGCGCAGGCTGAGCACGGTGGTCGGCAGCGGCACTGCATTGCGGAACCGGCCATCGCGGAACTGCGGCGAAGCGGCATAGCGGGAAGGGCGAGGAGAAGCCATGGGGGAGTCCGACCGGGCAGGGAAATGACAGTGGCGAAGTTACACTGGCCAGTGTAGTTTCGTCGGGCTGAAAGTAAACTGTCCGGTGTAAAATGATCCGATGTCCACCGCATCTTCTCCCTCGACCGCGCCGCGGCGGCTGACCGACCGCAAGCGCCTCGCCATCGTCGAGGCGGCCATTGCCGAGTTCCGCCAGCATGGTTTCGAGGCCACCAGCATGGACCGCGTGGCAGCCACCGCGGGCGTATCCAAGCGCACTGTCTACAACCACTTCCCCAGCAAGGACGCGTTGTTTGGCGAGATCCTGCGCGGGCTGTGGCGGCGCAGCGCCGATGCAGTGAACCTGGTCTACCGGCCCGACCAGCCGTTGCGTGCGCAGCTGATCCAGCTGCTGCAGCAGAAACTGCACCTGCTCGACGACCCGGCGTTCATCGACCTGTCGCGTGTCGCCATTGCCGAAGGCATCCACTCGCCCGAGCGTGCGCGCGAACTGATCGCGCAGTTGGGCAGCAAGGAAGAAGGCACCACCACCTGGGTGCGTGCCGCACTGGCCGACGGCCGGCTGGCAGGCGTGGAGCCGGAGGTCGGCGCGCAGCAACTGCAGGCATTGATCAAGGGCTTCGCGTTCTGGCCGCAGATCGCCATGGGCCAGCCGCCGCTGTCGCCACAGCAACGCACGCAGGTGGCCGAATCGACGGTGGCGATGTTCCTGGGCCTGTACGGGCGCGCGTGATTGCCTGCAAGGCGCGTGCAGACGTGACGCGCCACCTCGCGCAACGACGCCGCGCCGTGTTTCAGCGCTGCCTTGTCACTGCGGCGACGGGCCCGCACCCAGCCCGGCGGCAGTGGCGGCCGGCTGGCCGCGTTGGCACCAGGCCACCATCGGCGAGGCCATCACCGTGGTCACCAGCGTCACGCCGAACAGCAACGTGAACAGGTCCGGGCCGATCGCGCCGCTGTCCAGGCCGATCGTGATCACCACCAGTTCCCATCAGCCCGCGTGCGTTCATCAGCGAACCCACGCTCAGGCTGTCGCGGATGCGCGCAAGCAGCGGAAACGCAAGCTCAGCCGCGACGCGCACTCACGCGCACACCGCAGGCGAAGGGCTCATCGCTCCGAATCGCCACTCTCGTCATACCCGCGCGGGCTGAACAGGTCCGGCTGGATCAGCTCGATAAATGCGCGCGCCTGTGGCGAGAGATACTTGCCCTTGCGCACCACCACGCCATAACTGCGGGTGGGAAAATAGTCCTTCAGCGAGCGGGTGGCGAGTGTGTCGCGGTCGGCCTCGGTGACGCAGATTGCGGTGACGATGGAGATGCCCATGCCCATCGCCACGTATTGCTTGATCACTTCCCAGCCGCCCACTTCCAGCGCCACGGTGTAGGGCACGCGCGCCTGCTGGAAGATCAGGTCCACCAGCCGATAGGTCACCTGCCGGCGTGGCGGCAGGATCAGCGGATACGGCGACAGGTCCTGCAGCGTGACCGTGGACTTGCTGGCCAATGGATGGTCGGGTGGGGTGATCAGCAGTTGTTCGAAGCGATACACCGGCGCGTAGTTGAGGTCGGCCGGCACGTCCAGCATCGAGCCGACCGCCAGGTCCACCGCATCCTCGCGCAGCAGGTCGGTGCCGTCGGCGCTGATGGCGTTGTGCAGGGTCAGGCGCACGTCCGGGTGGCGCGCGCGGAAGTTCGCCACGATGCGCGGCAGCAGGTACAGGATGGTGGAGCTATTGGCGGCGATATTGAGCTCGCCGGCATCCAGGCCGCGTACCTTTTCGCGAAAGCTGGCCTCCAGCCCGTCCAGGCTTTCCACCAGCGGCAATGCCATGTCGTAGAGCAGCTGGCCCTCGCGGCTGGGCGCCATGCGCCGCCCCGAGCGCTCGAACAGCGCCACGCCCAGGTCGCGTTCCAACGCCTGCAACTGCAGGGTCACGGCCGGCTGGCTGACATACAGCGCCTCAGCCGCCCGTGAGACAGAGCCCAGTCGCACGGTCTGGCAGAACGCGCGCAAGGGCTTGAGGCGATCGGATTTGTAGGAAAATCGAGGGGTTGGCGCCATTTTCGGGAGTTCGATCGAACTGTATAAGCACTGCTTATTTACTGCATTGATAAAACTGCTTTGTCAAATAGTTATATGCGGCGCACGGTGCAGGTCCGGACGCACAAGGACTCATCGACATGTCTGCCACCGCATTTGCCCCACGTCCCACCGAACGCGCCACGCCCGGCCTGGCGCTGACCACCCAGGTCGCAGGCCAGGCGGAACTGCTGCCGGCCGCCTTGCTGGCCTTGCTGGTCTCGCTGCACCGCGCGATCGAGCCCGGCCGCCAGCAGCGCCTGGCCCGGCGGCGCGCCCGCCAGGCCGAATTCGACGCCGGCCAGCTGCCGGACTTCCGCCCCGACACCCAGGCCATCCGCGCTGGCGACTGGCGCGTGGCCGCATTGCCGGCGGCGCTGCAGGACCGCCGGGTGGAGATCACCGGCCCCACCGATCCGAAGATGGTCATCAACGCGCTCAATTCCGGCGCCAAGGTGTTCATGGCCGACTTCGAGGATTCCACCGCGCCGACCTGGCGCAACCTGCTGGCCGGCCAGCGCACGCTGGCTGCCGCGGTGCGCGGCGATCTCAGCTTCGATGCGCCCAACGGCAAGCATTACGCGTTGCGCCCGGAAGCCGAGCGCGCAGTGCTGATCGTGCGTCCACGTGGCTGGCATCTGGATGAGAAGCACGTGCTCATCGACGGCCAGCCGCTGGCCGGGGGACTGTTCGACGCGGCGGTGTTCGCCTTCCATAACGGCCGCGCGCTGCTGGCCAAGGACCGTGGCCCGTACCTGTATCTGCCCAAGTTGCAGAGCATGGAAGAAGCCGCGCTGTGGGAGACCGCGCTGGCGCATATCGAAGCGATGCTCGGCCTGCCGCATGGCCAGATCAAGGTGACCGTGCTGATCGAGACGCTGCCGGCGGTGTTCGAGATGGACGAGATCCTGCACGCATTGCGCGAGCGTATCGTCGGGCTCAATTGCGGCCGCTGGGACTACATCTTTTCGTACCTGAAAACCTTTCGTGCGCATCGCGATCGCGTGCTGCCCGAACGTGGCCAGGTCACCATGACCCAGCCGTTCCTGAAGGCGTATTCGGAACTGTTGATCAAGACCTGCCATCGCCGCGGCGCGCATGCGATGGGCGGCATGGCCGCGCAGATTCCGATCAATCACGACGAGGCCGCCAACGAGCAGGCAATGGCGCGGGTGCGTGCCGACAAGCTGCGCGAGGTCAGCGCCGGGCACGACGGCACCTGGGTGGCGCATCCGGCCTTGATTCCGGTGGCGATGAAGATCTTCGACGAGCACATGCCCACCGCGCATCAGCAGCATGTCCTGCGCAACGACGTGCAGGTGACGCGCGACATGCTGATCGCGCCGTCGCCGGGCACCGTCACCCGCGCCGGTTTCGAAGGCAATGTCGAAGTCTGCGTGCGTTACCTGGCCGCCTGGCTGGACGGCAATGGGTGCGTGCCGATCCACAACCTGATGGAAGACGCCGCCACTGCCGAGATCAGCCGCGCGCAGCTGTGGCAATGGTTGCATCACGGCCAGCACCTGGACGATGGCACCGCGATCGATCAGCCCTTGTTGCAGGCCACCTTGCGTACGTTGCCGGCACGCCTGGGCGCGACCGATGCACTGCCGGGCGCCGCGCGCATCGACGAGGCCATTGCATTGCTGGACACCCTCAGCCGCGCCGATGCGCTGGCCGATTTCCTCACCGTGCCGGCATATCGCCTGATCGACTGAGCCAACGCTGCAGCGACCCGCCGGCGTCCGCGCGCTGTCGCTGCAATCCATCAAGGTCATGCACCACACCGCCCGTTGCGCCGATGCGCGCAACGACGGCCTTGCCATGCGTCACGCACGCCGTGACGCGCCATCCTTCCTCGTTGCATCCGTCGTATCCCTGCCAGGAGAACGCATCATGAGCAGCACACTGCAGACCGCCGAACAGATCCAGCACGACTGGGACAGCAATCCGCGCTGGGCCGGCATCACCCGCAACTACACCGCCGCCGATGTAGTGCGTTTGCGCGGCACCGTGCATGTCGAGCATTCGCTGGCGCGGCTGGGCGCGGACAAGTTGTGGAACGCCTTGCACGCCACGCCGTTCGTCAATGCACTGGGCGCATTGACCGGCAACCAGGCGATGCAGCAGGTCAAGGCCGGTTTGAAGGCGATCTACCTGTCGGGCTGGCAGGTCGCCGCCGATGCGAACCTGGCCGGGCAGATGTACCCGGACCAGTCGCTGTATCCGGCCGACTCGGTGCCGGCGGTGGTCAAGCGCATCAACAACACCTTGTTGCGGGCCGATCAACTGCATCACGCCGAAGGCAACGACGCCATCGACTTCCTGCAGCCGATCGTGGCCGATGCCGAAGCCGGCTTCGGCGGCGTGCTCAACGCCTTCGAGCTGATGAAGGCGATGATCGAAGCCGGCGCGGCCGGCGTGCACTTCGAAGATCAGCTGGCATCGGTGAAGAAGTGCGGCCACATGGGCGGCAAGGTGCTGGTGCCCACCCGCGAGGCGATCGAAAAGTTGAATGCCGCGCGTCTGGCGGCCGATGTGCTGGGCGTGCCCACGCTGCTGATCGCGCGCACCGATGCCGAAGCCGCCGATCTGATCACCAGCGACGTGGATGCCAACGACCAGCCCTTCACCACCGGCCAGCGCACCGTGGAAGGCTTCTTCAAGACCCGCAACGGGCTGGATCAGGCGATCAGCCGCGGGCTGGCCTATGCGCCGTACGCGGACCTGATCTGGTGCGAGACCGGCAAGCCGGACCTGGAATTTGCGCGCGCCTTTGCGCAAGCCATCCACGCCAGGTTCCCCGGCAAGTTGCTGGCCTACAACTGCTCGCCGAGCTTCAACTGGAAGAAGAACCTGGATGACGCCACCATCGCCAAATTCCAGACCGAGCTGGCGAGCTATGGCTACAAATTCCAGTTCATCACCCTGGCCGGTTTCCATGCGCTGAACTACGGCATGTTCAACCTGGCGCATGGCTACGCACGCCGCCAGATGAGCGCCTTCGTCGAGTTGCAGCAGGCCGAGTTCGCGGCGGCCGAGATGGGCTTCACTGCGGTCAAGCATCAGCGCGAGGTGGGCACCGGCTATTTCGACGCGGTCACGCAGGCGATCCAGCAGGGCCAGTCGTCCACCACCGCGCTGCGTGGCTCGACCGAGGAAGCGCAGTTCCACGGCGAAAAGGCAGCGTGACGCGGCGCAGGCGCTTGCCGGCTGGCTGCGGCATCGGTCGGAGTGCGCGGCCCTTGCTCCTGGCCAGCCCGTAGCAACGATGCGCGCAGCGTAGAAGGCGTTCGCAGCGCTGGTGCTCCGTGCAGGCTGCCGGCACGCCACTGCTGGTGAGGGAGATGGGCCCGGGCAACCGGGCCCATTTTTCTGGCTCCGCTGCGATGTCTCTTAGGGAATGAGAATGAGTGTGACCTGGTGCTGAACAAAGCCCTGCTGTACGATGCCAAGGCAGGCCGGCGCTGCAGGTCGGTCTTAGGGATTTGGATGACGTGCCATAACACTGCCGGCGCAGTGGAGCCGACGGGGAGCGTTGCAAAGACGCTGTCGGACGGTCTGCATGCGCTGATGACTGCCGAAGAACTGGCGTTTTTCGCCCGCTTTGGCCGCGCCCGCGAGTTGACTGCCGGTCAGGCGTTGTTCGAGCGCGGTGCGGTGGGCACGCAGATGTTCATCGTGGTCAGCGGCCAGATCGATCTGGATTTCGGCGAAGACCTGATGCTCAAGCACCTGGGGCCGGGCGAATTCTTCGGCGAACTTGGCCTGCTGATCGGCGACCACGCGCGCAGCGCGGGCGCCAGTGCATCCACCGATACCCGCCTGATCGAGCTGGCGCACGAGGACTTCCAGCGCCTGGTCGATCACGACCCAGCGATGGTGGCGCATTTCCTGCGCCGCTCCATCGTGCGTGTGGTCAACAACGAGCAGTTGCTGATCCGCCAGTTACGCCGCCGCAACCACGATCTGGAAGCGGCGCTGGACAACCTCTACGTCACTTCGCACCAGCTTAACCATACCGAAGAACTCAGCCGTACCGACGAGCTCACCGGCCTGCATAACCGCCGCGGGCTCGCCCTGCATCTGCAGGAATGCCGACGCGTCGGCCGCGTGCCCGGCGTGGGCCTGATCCTGATCGACTGCGACCGTTTCAAGCGCATCAACGACGAATTCGGCCATCTGGCTGGCGACCGCGTGCTGCAGAACATCGCCCACGCGCTGCGCTCGGTGATCGCCGATGGCGACCTCGCCTGCAGACTGGGTGGCGACGAATTCTGCGTGCTGGTCGCGCAAGGCACCCGGGAGCTGCTGCACCACATCGGCGAATGCATCGTGCGCGCGGTGGAAGCGCGCCTGTGCAACGGCCAGAGCGAGCAGGGCTGCTCGGTCAGCCTGGGTTTGTGCATGATCGACCCCGACGCGGCATGGAACGACTGGTACACGCTGGCCGACAGCGCGTTGTACGAGGCCAAGCGACAGGGCGGCAACGTGCTGTGCATGCATGAAGCGCTGGCGTCGGGCCTCATGCCGCCATCCGGCAACGCCACCACGTCGGACAATCGCTGAGCAATGAGCCCCCGCACCCACGCACGCAAGGATGCGTCGTCGGAAGCGATCCAGGCGCCGCGCTTGCGCACCTTGTTGCTGACCGACCTGTGCGACTCGACCGCGCTGGTCGAACGCATCGGTGACAACGCTGCGGCCGCGTTGTTTCGCGAGCACGATCGGCTGGTGGTCAAACTGCAGCAGCAGTGGCGCGGCCGGCTGATCGACCGTTCGGACGGATTGCTGTTGCTGTTTGATCGCCCCATCGACGGCCTGGGCTTTGCGCTGGACTACGCACGCGGCCTCAAGGCGATGGGCGATGCCCGCGCGCTGACGCTGTGCGCCCGCCAGGGCCTGCACGTCGGCGAAGTGCTGACCTGGCGCAACAGCGACGAAGCGGTGAGCATCGGTGCCAAACCGCTGGAAGTCGAAGGCCTGGCCAAGCCCACCGCCGCACGCCTGATGTCGATGGCGCGGCCCGGGCAGATCCTGTTGTCGGCGGTGGCCGAGTCATTGACCCACCGCGCCGCACGCGAACTGGGCGACCGCGGCGAACGCATCCTGTGGAAATCCCACGGCCGCTGGCGCTTCAAGGGCGTCCCCACGCCAATGGAGATTTATGAAGTCGGCGAAGTCGGCCTGACGCCATTGCGCACGCCGAAGAATTCGGCGAAGGCCTGGCGCGATGTTCCGCTGTGGCGGCGGCCTGCGGCGTTGGCGACAGAGGTCGTATTGATTCTGGTCACGGCCGGCGTGCTCTGGTTCTTCGGACGTCCGGAACCTGCAATCGCATTTGCCGAGCGCGACTGGGTGGTGGTTGGCGATCTACATAATCTTACCGATACCCCGATGCTGGATGAGCCGTTGCAGCAAGCATTGCGGCTCAGTCTCCAGCAATCCAAGCACGTCAATCTGATCTCGGAGAAACGCGCGCACGACATGCTGGAACTGATGAGGCAGAGTGACCTCGCCAAGGTCGATCGTGCACTCGGTGCACAGATAGCAATGCGCTCGGGAGCAAAGGCATTGATACTGCCAAGCGTGGCCGATGTTGGCGGAAACCTCCGATTCACGGTGGAGGTGATCGATCCGGCGACACAGGCAACGGTATACATGTACAAATCCGAAGGGCGCGGCCAGCGCACGCTGCTTTCATCCATCGACATCGTCAGTTCCAATCTACGTGAGGGACTCGGCGAAACACTCGCTTCCATCAAGGCAAACTCCGCCCCTCTTCCAAGCGTATCAACCGCAAATATGAATGCGTTGAACGCATATGCGCTTGGACAGCGCGAGTTTGGTGTCGGGCATTATCTGCGCGCACGCGACTACTACCTGCGGGCCGTGGAACTTGACCCGACGTTTGCATTGGCCAATGTAGGCGTTGCGCGTTGTTACTTCTATCTGGAGGACACCCCGGTCGGGTTGCCGTATCTCGAACGGGCCATCAGCTTTCGCGCCAAACTTCCACCGCGCGAGCAGGTGTACCTCGACGCGTGGTATGCGCAGATCAAGGACCCGGCAAACGCCTACGAGAAATGGATGCAGATGGCCAATCTGTATCCCGACGATTTTGCCGCAGCCGAAAACACGGCATACGCGTTGGAGGTACGCAATCGCTACAACGAGGCGCTTGTGTATGCCAAGCGCGCGGCATCGTCACGCTACGATTTTGATCCGCTTTCCCTGGAACTTGTCGGTCGGATGCAGTTGGCTTTGGGGAAAACCAGAGAAGCATTGGCGACGTTCCGCTCCGCCAGATCCTCAGGTCTAGCTTCAGCAGCGGTATGGGAAGCAGTCACCCTGGCGGTGATGGGTGACTTCCAGGGCGCGCATGCCATCTGGCCTGCAGAAGATCGCCTGGATGTGGCGTATTTCGATCAGGTTTCAATTTATCTTGACGAAAAACGCAGCGGAAAAGCACTTTCAGAGATAGAGCGCCTTTCCGGTGCGATTGATCATACATCGACGCGATACCGGCAATCACTGGTTGCAAAAGCTGCTACGCAGTATGCACAGGGAGACCACGCAGCGGCGCTGGCGACCATCAATGAAACATTTCCTGCAGCCTTGTCGAGTATTGCAACGAGCGGAGCTGGTGTCACACAGCGCTCCGATGCAGTGGTTGCGGCATCTCTAGCGCTGCTGAGCCAGCGATTGGGACATACCGTTGCAGCCAACACAGTCCTCCAGGCCCTAACGGCCAGGCCGGAGCTGGCGAAGATGCCCTCGGTGGCCGAACAGATACTGTTACTGCGCGCACGGGCGGCTCTTCTCGAAGGTCATGCCAATGAGGCCGTGCAGCTGCTGATGCCTCATCTTGATGGAACCGAAGCCTACCAGTACCACGTCGTTCTAAAGGAAGCTTATCTGGCCCTGGATGACAAGAACGCCGCATCCACCGAAACTAGATGGCTAAAAAATGCCCATGGCAGAGCGTATGCGGAGTTTGGTGGGTGCGGATGGTGTCAACAGCCAATGAACGTATTTGACGCAGCAATGGCTGGCGGCAAGTAAAACAATGCTTACCTGCCACCACGCGCCATCATTTCTTGAGTTGTGGGGAGGATCCCGATGGAACATTCAGCCGAATTGGTTGCATGTTGGCCGCGGAGGTCAGGCTGGCGTAGATGTCATCACGTGCCTGCGCAATGGTGGCCTTGTCTGCCAGCTTTTCTACTTTGAGCTGCGACGCAAGCTGGTCGATGTCTTCTGCTAAGTGGCCTACCTGTAAGAGGGCGGCTTTGGGATCGTTTTTGAATAGCTCGCGGAACTGATCATCAGTTGCCAGTAGATCCAATAGCCTATGCGCAACCTCCGGCTTCAGTGGGGTAGGGCGCTTGTCTGTCTCGGTCATGCTCGTCAACGGTGAGGAAGTCTTCAAGAAATCTAATTCCTGACCGTTAGAAGATCAATCTAAAGATGAGTGTTGAAGCATGCGGGTGAGGCGCTGTGCGGTTGTCTATCTTGAGCCGAGAGAATCCATAGAGATTGACCTTGCCGATCTTTGTGCCGGAGGCTCGGGCGCTTCGCGAATGCAGCGTTGGGTTGCGCTCGCTCCGCATCTGGACTCGGAATGTGTGGTGACCGAGGCAGAGATACTGGTACTGGGCCGCCTCAGTCCGAGCCAATGGCAGGAGGGGGACACGGCCGGAGAGGTTGCGACTGTCAAAGCACTGGCGGAAAAGGGTTTGCTGTTGACGGATGATTCGAGCGCTCATCTGGCACAGCAGCGTGATGCCGTGCAGCGCAAGAGCCAGTGGCATCCGCTTGCAGCCACCTATCATGCGTTCACGCGCTGGAACGATGTTGACTCTGCGCAGGCCGCAAAGGATGCTGGAGCCGAAACAGCAGCCGCATTGCTCAAGACCTTCGGACCACCACCTCCCGAGCAGATCCTGCGTGGTACGGCCGAGCAGATCTGCCTTCCGCGTGCCGTCGACGGCTATCTGGATACCGTGTTACGTCGGCGGACGACGTGCAGGAACTTTGATGCCGACGCACGCATGGAGCATGCAGTTTTCGCAAAAATCATGGAGCGGACCTTTGCGGCAAATGCTCTGCTTGAAGCAGATGCAGAGACCGTTTTCCTGAAGCGCTCAAGTCCATCGGGAGGCGGGCTGCATCCGTTGGATGCGTATCTCTTCATCAGAAATGTGTCGGGCCTTGCAGACGGGATCTATCACTATCTCCCGATCAATCACGCCCTTGAGCCGCTGAACGTCGATGTGCCGGATCTGCAGGGTGTGGCGCTAGGCATTCTGGCTGGGCAGGATTGGTTCGCCAACGCGCACGTGATCGTTGCGCTATGCCCGCGCTACTACCGCAACTTCTGGAAGTACCGCATGCATGCTAAAGCGTACCGGGCACTTGCCTTGGAAGCGGGCCATTTTTCCCAAACGCTTTACATCGCAGCGACAGATCTGGGATTGGGGGCTTTCGTCACCTGTGCGATCAACGAAATCCAGGTCGAAGCACTGCTTGGACTTGAACCGATCATGGAAGGTGTCCTGGCAATTTGTGGGTTCGGTATGCGCGGTGACGTCATGGAGACGATGGAACTGGATCCAAACAACGAGGTGTGGGCCTGCAACCAGTTTTTCGCAGATAATTGAAATGCAGTGTGGTGGCGGCCGCACAAGGTCGTCGGCATCGCGCTAGTACTCCGGACTCAAACAGGACTGGTAGATCTGATCGTTCTGTATCGATCAATGCTCAGCACGCATTGACAGATGGCGAGGAGGCAATACCTGTCTAGGCAGGACCGGCGGCCAAGCCGCCGGTCCCCCCGACAATACCTGCAGATGCCAATGCGACGCCAACGCATCCTTGGTGGGTGGCGCTACGTCCGCAGACCTACCGCCGAATCGCCTGCGTATGCGTCTTCAACGCTTCGCTCAGGCCGTTCACCTTGTCGGCGCCTTCCGGCACGGTGATGCTGGAGCCGGCCAGGTCGTTGCCGATCGGTTGCACGCGGCCGCCCAGGCACTGGCCCAGGAACCCCTCGGTCACGGCGTTGAAGGCCTTGCTGTTTTCCGGGCGCCGGAAGCCGTGGCCTTCGTCCGGGAACAGCACGTAGGTGACTGGAATGTTCTTGGCCTTCATCGCGTTGACGATCTGGTCGCTCTCGGCCTGTTTGACGCGTGGGTCGTTGGCGCCCTGGCCGATCAGCAGCGGCTTGCTGATCTTGTCGACATGGGTGAGCGGTGAGCGTTCGGCCAGCCACTGCTTGCCGGCCTCGGTGGCCGGGTCGCCCATGCGCTTGGTCAGCTGCTTGTAGAAGCTGGCCCAGTAGGGCGGCACGGTGCCGAGCAGGGTATTGAGGTTGGCCGGGCCGACGATGTCCACGCCGCACTTGAACGCGTCGGGGGTAAAGGTCAGGCCGACCAGCGTGGCGTAGCCGCCGTAGCTGCCGCCCATGATCGCCACGTCCTCGGGCCTGGTCACTCCCTGCTTGACCGCCCATTGCACCGCGTCGAGCAGGTCGTCGTGCATCTTGGCGGCCCACTCGCCGTTGCCGGCATTGGTGAAGGCCTTGCCGAAGCCGGTGGAGCCGCGGAAGTTCACCGCCAGCACCGCATAGCCGCGATTGGCCAGCCATTGCTCATACGGCCCGTAGCCGTAGCTGTCGCGCGCCCACGGGCCGCCATGCACGAACAGCACCAGCGGCACCGGCTTGTCGGCCTTGCCGTCGTGATTGGCATCGGCCTCGGCGGGCAGGGTGAGATAGCTGACCAGCTTGAGGCCGTCGCGGGCGGTCAGTTCCTGCGGCCACATCGGCACCAGCGGCTTGCCGTCGAGCGCGGGGCGGGCGGAGAACAACTTGGTCAGCTTGCCGCCGTCTGCACGGTCGTAGCGGTAGTAGGTCAGCGGTGTTTCCGCCGCCGAATACCCCACGATCCAGATGCGATCGTCGAGCGTGCGTGCGGCAACGCTGGCATCGCCGCTGCCGAGCGACCTGAGCTTGTGCAGGTCGCCGGCAATGCCGGTGTCCAGCGCCGTCCACTCCTCGCGCAGGTAGTCGCTGGACACCGCCTGCACCACGCCGGTCCTGGGGTCGTTCAAGGTGGCGCCGACATCGGTGCGCGGGTTTTCGAACAGCAGCGTGCGGGCGTTGCTGGCAGTGTCGATGGCATACAGCGCTGCGGTGTCGCGATTGCGCGAATCCTGCATGTAGAGCGTCTTGCCGTCGTCGGTCAGGCCGTCGGGCGAGGTGTTGCTGACATCCTCGAACGGGATGCGGTCCACGCTCTTCCAGCGCTTGCCGTCCGGCACCAGCAGCTCCCTGCCCGCATCGTCGGTGGCGCGCGTGGCATAGCGCAGCTGGTAGTTGCCATCGAGCAGGTAGGAATCCAGGCTGTCGGTGTTCTGCTGCACCAGGCTGCGCTTGCCCGAGGCCAGGTCCACCCGATACAGGTCATGCCATTTGGGGTCGCGGTCGTTCATGCCGACCATGATCGAGTCGGGGTGCTGCGCGCTGACGCGATACACCTCGGCGTTGGTCTTCTTGAACGGGGTGAGGTCCTTGCTGCTGCCATCGCCCAGATTCACCGAGAACAGATGGAAGTCTTCATCGCCCCCGTTGTCGCGCAGGTACAGCAGCGTGTTGGGTTGATAGGTCCAGAAATAAGTGCGGATGCCGCGTGCGGTGTCCTTGGTGATCGCGCGTGCCTGGTCCGGCGCATCCACCGGGGCGACCCAGACATTGAGCACACCGTCCAGCGGCGCGACCCAGCTGAGGTACTTGCCGCCCGGGCTGATGCTCACGTTCGCCCGCTCCGGGTTGCCGAACAGCGCATCGCGGGTGATCAGTCCGGGTGGCGCCGCGGGTGCCGCAGCAGCCGGGGCCGGTGCGGCGGCCTTGTCGCTGGCAGGCGCGGCTTTGTCGCTGCAGGCGGACAGCGCGAGCAGCATGCTGGAAACAACAAGCAGGCGTTTCATGGAGGTCTCCGGTCTGGGGTGCGGCCAGTCCAGCCGCTTGGTCCACGCTAGGGCCAAGGTCCGTCCCTGCGAACGTGCCGTTGGTCACGCCGCGCTGCGCCGCTACGCAGACGCGGACACGAATTCCACCAGCGCGACACCCTCGGCGACCAGTTCGCCTTCCGCCACCAGATACGCCGCCACGGTGCCGTCGCTGGGCGCGTGCAAGGTGTGCTCCATCTTCATCGCTTCGAGCACCACCAGGGCCTGTCCGCGGGTGACCGGCTGCCCTGCCGGGGCGACCAGCGACACGATGCGGCCCGGCATCGGTGCGGTCAGGCCGCCGGCGTCGTGCGCGGGCTGATCGGCCTCGAGCAGCGCGTCATGGTGGCGGAAGCTCGCCCGCTGCGTGGCATCGCGTAATGTCAGTGCGTTGCCGTCGCGCAGCGCCTGCATGCGCCATTGCCGGCCATCCATGTCCACGCGCAGTGCATCGCCCTGCAGGTGGTAGCGCAGCGTGCGGATGTCGCCCGCGCAGGTGACCTGCCAACCATCGCCGAGCGGGCGCACGCCGAGCTGGCGGCGCTCGCCTGCGGCTTCCAGCGTCACGGTGTGTGCCGCATGCGCGCCGACGCGCCAGCCGTCGGTGTGCTGCCAGGGCGAGAACGGGTCGGCTGGGTCGGCAGCGGCTTTCGGCAACGCGTCTGCGATCAATGCTGCCGCCAGGCACCACCAGGCGTCGACCGGACTGGCCGCATCGGCAAACAGCGCTGCCTGCTCGCGTTCGATCAGCGCGGTATCCAGATCGGCCGACGCAAACGACGCCGTGTCGATCAGGCGCGCAAGAAACGCGCTGTTGGTGGTGACGCCCACCGCATGGAACTGCGCCAGCGCCTGGCGCATGCGCGACAACGCGGCGGGGCGGTCCACATCCCACACGATCAGCTTGGCAATCATCGGGTCGTAATACGGGCCGATGCTGTCACCTTGCTCCACCCCGGCATCGATACGTACATGCGCGCTCGCTGCGGGAAACTGCAGCTGGCGCAGCGTGCCGGTGGAGGGCAGGAAGCCGCGGTCGGCATCTTCGGCATACAGGCGCGCTTCCAGCGCATGTCCATGGATATGCAGTTCCTGTTGACGCAGCGGCAGCGGTTCGCCCGCGGCAACACGCAATTGCCACTCGACCAGATCGGTGCCGGTGATCAACTCGGTCACCGGGTGCTCGACCTGCAGCCGGGTATTCATTTCCATGAAATAGAAATCGCCATCCGGGCCGGCAATGAACTCCACCGTGCCGGCGCCGACATAGCCCACGGCGCGCGCGGCATCCACCGCGGCCTGGCCCATGGCAGCGCGGCGTTGTTCGCTCATGCCGGGAGCGGGCGCTTCTTCCAGCACTTTCTGGTGCCGGCGTTGCACCGAGCAATCGCGTTCGAACAGATAGACGACCTCGCCCCGGGTGTCGCCAAAGACCTGAATCTCGATATGGCGCGGCCGCTCGACGTACTTCTCCACCAGCACCTGCGCATTGCCGAATGCCGACTGCGCCTCGCGCTGGCAGCTGGCCAGGGCCTCTTCGAATGCCGCGCTGGCATCCACCCGGCGCATGCCCTTGCCGCCGCCGCCGGCGCTGGCCTTGATCAGTACCGGATAGCCGATCGCATCGGCCTGCGCACGCAGGAAGGCCGGCGCCTGTTCGTCGCCGTGGTAGCCCGGCGTCAACGGCACGCCGGCGCGTTGCATCAGCGCCTTGGCCGCGCTCTTGTCGCCCATTGCGCGGATGGCTGCCGCCGGCGGGCCGATAAACACGATGCCGGCCTGCGCACAGGCATCGGCAAACGCCGCGTTTTCCGACAGAAAGCCATAGCCGGGATGGATCGCCTGCGCGCCACTCCTGCGCGCGGCATCCAGGATCGCATCGCCACGCAGATAACTCTGCTGCGCCGGTGCGGCGCCGATATGGATCGCTTCATCGGCCAGCCGCACATGCCGTGCGTCGCGGTCGGCGTCCGAGTACACGGCCACCGTCGCGATGCCGAGCTTGCGACAGGTAGCGATGACCCGGCAGGCGATCTCGCCGCGATTGGCGATCAGGATCTTGTCGAAAGAGGGCTGTCTCGCTGCGGCGGTGGAGTCGCGCTGGGTCATGGCAAGATTCTCTGCACTCCGCCATGGCGGAGTGCACTGCGATGGAAAGACGGTTGCATGGAGTGCGCAGGGCATGGTGCGATGGCCGACGCCGCCGCGGTGCCCCAACGCAACTCGCTGCTTGAAGCAGGCAACGTGCGCGCACTCATGGAATGCTCCAGGCAATACGCGGCACGGCGTGTGCACGTGCACCTGCATGGGCAGTGCCGGGCAGTGAAGAGGCGCACGTGCAAGCGGGCATCATCAGCTCACATCCGGAACACGCCGAAGCGTGTCGGCTCGATCGGCGCATTCAACGCGGCCGACAGCCCCAGCCCCAGCACGCGACGGGTATCGGCCGGGTCGATGATGCCGTCGTCCCACAGGCGTGCGCTGGCGTAATACGGATGTCCCTGCTGCTCGAACTGCGCACGGATCGGTGCCTTGAACGCATCTTCCTCTTCGCCCGACCAGGCGCCACCCTTGGCTTCGATGCCGTCGCGGCGCACCGTGGCCAATACGCTGGCGGCCTGTTCCCCGCCCATCACGCCGATGCGCGCATTCGGCCACATCCACAGGAAGTTCGGCGAGTACGCGCGGCCGCACATGCCGTAATTGCCGGCACCGAACGAGCCGCCGATCACCACGGTGAACTTGGGCACCTTGGCACAGGCCACCGCCATCACCAGCTTGGCGCCGTCCTTGGCGATGCCGCCATGTTCGTATTTGCGCCCGACCATGAAGCCGGTGATGTTCTGCAGGAACACCAGCGGAATGCCGCGCTGCGTGCACAGCTCGATGAAGTGCGCCCCCTTGAGTGCGGACTCGGAAAACAGGATGCCGTTGTTGGCGATGATGCCCACCGGGTAGCCATGCAGATGCGCAAAGCCGGTGACCAGGGTGCTGCCATAACGCGGCTTGAATTCGTCCAGCTGCGAGTCGTCGACGATACGGGCGATCACCTCGCGCACATCGAAGGGCTTGCGCGTATCGGCGGGAATCACGCCATACAGTTCGTCGGCGGCATAGCGCGGCGGCAGCGGTGCCTGCAGGGCCAGCGATGCTGCCGGCTTGCGCCAGTTGAGTTGGGCGATGATGGCGCGCACGCGTGCCAGCGCCTGCAGGTCGTTGTCGGCAAAATGATCGGCCACGCCGGAGATGCGCGTATGCACATCCGCACCGCCGAGTTCTTCGGCACTGACTTCTTCGCCGGTGGCCGCCTTGACCAGTGGCGGACCGCCGAGGAAGATGGTGCCTTGCTCGCGCACGATCACCGTTTCATCGCTCATCGCCGGCACGTACGCACCGCCAGCGGTGCACGAGCCCATCACGCAGGCAATCTGCGGAATGCCGCTGGCCGAGAGGTTGGCCTGGTTGTAGAAGATGCGCCCGAAGTGGTCGCGGTCGGGAAACACTTCATCCTGCAACGGCAGGAACGCGCCGCCGGAATCGACCAGGTAGATGCACGGCAATCGGTTCTGCTGCGCGATCTCCTGCGCGCGCAGATGCTTCTTCACCGTCATCGGGTAATAAGTGCCGCCCTTGACGGTGGCATCGTTGGCCACGATCACGCATTCCACCCCGGACACCCGTCCGATGCCGGCCACCACGCCGGCGCAGGGCACCTGGTCGTCGTACATGCCGTGCGCGGCCAGTGGCGCGATTTCCAGCAAGGCGCTGCCCGGATCCAGCAAGGCATCGATGCGCTCGCGCACCAGCAGCTTGCCGCGTGCGGTGTGCTTGGCACGCGCGGCATCGCTGCCGCCCAGCGCGGTGTGCGCCAGCGTGCGGCGCAGATCCTCGATCACCGTGCGCATGGCCGCAGCGTTGTGTTGGAAGCTTTCGCCGCTGACCTGCAGCTGGCTGGTGATCACGCTCATGGTGGCTCCGTCAGGCGGTGCGTTCGAACAGCTCGCGGCCGATCAGCATGCGTCGGATCTCCGAGGTGCCCGCACCGATCTCGTACAGCTTGGCATCGCGCCACAGGCGCCCGGTGGGGTAGTCGTTGATGTAGCCGTTGCCGCCCAGCACCTGGATCGCCTGGCCGGTGAGCCAGGTGGCCTTTTCGGCGGCGTAGAGAATCGCCCCGGCCGCATCCTGGCGCGTGGTCAGCCCCGCATCGCAGGCACGCGCCACCGCATACACATAGGCGCGGCAGGCATTGAGCCCGACGTACATGTCGGCCAGCTTCGCCTGCATCAACTGGAAGGTGCCGATCGGCGCGCCGAACTGCTTGCGCTCGTGCACATACGGCAGCACCACATCCATCGCGGCGGCCATCAGGCCCAGCGGGCCGCCGGCCAGCACCACACGCTCGAAGTCCAGGCCCGACATCAGCACGCGCACGCCGCCGTTGAGTGTGCCCAGCACGTTCTCGGCCGGCACTTCGCAATCGTTGAATACCAGCTCGCAGGTGTTGGAGCCGCGCATGCCCAGCTTGTCGAGTTTCTGCGCGGTGGAAAATCCCTTCATGCCCTTCTCGACGATGAAGGCGGTGATGCCGCGTGCGCCGGCGGCCGGGTCGGTCTTGGCGTACACCACCAGCACATCGGCGTCCGGGCCGTTGGTGATCCACATCTTGCTGCCGTTGAGCACGTAGCCGTCGCCGCGCGCATCGGCGCGCAGCGTCATCGACACCACATCCGAGCCGGCGCCGGCCTCGCTCATCGCCAGCGCGCCGACGTGCTCGCCAGTGCACAGCCTGGGCAGGTAGCGCTGCTTCTGCTCGGGCGTGGCGTTCTTGCGCAGCTGGTTGAGGCACAGGTTGGAATGCGCGCCGTACGACAGGCCGATGGCCCCGCCGGCCCGCGAGATTTCCTCCATCGCCACCACATGCGCCAGGTAGCCCATGCCGCTGCCGCCGTAGTCTTCTTCCACGGTCAGCCCGAGCAGGCCTTGTTCGCCGAACAGGCGCCACAGTTGCGCGGGAAAGACATTGTCCTGGTCGGCTGCGGCCGCGAGCGGGGCAATATGGTGGCTGGCAAAGGCCGCCACGCTCTCGCGCAGCAGATCGATCTCTTCGCCAAGCGCGAAATTCAGGGACGGCACGTGCATGGAGCGACTCCGCAGGGATCGGGATGTGCCGGGTGGGAGCGGGCTGGCCGCACGGCGCTTGTGCGCAGCCTAGCGGTCCGCAGTAAAAAAGTGAACTAAAATTCAACTATTGAACCAAGAATCACACCATGGCTTATCGACGCTCCGCCCTGATGGAAGAACGCCTGGCCGGCAACCGCGAACGCATCCTGCACGCCGCGCGCGCGCTGATTGCCGAAGGCGGCTACCGCAACGCCCCGGTGACCGCCGTCGCTGCTGCCGCCGGCGTATCGACCGGGCAGATTTACCGACATTTCCCGTCCAAGGCCGAGCTTTTCGTGGAAGTTCTCAACGAGGCCGTGCAGCGCGAGATGACCATCCTGCGCGCCATCGCCACCACCCAGGCCAGCGCTGCCGAGCGCCTGCGCAACGCGATCGCCACCTTCGTGCGGCGTGCACTGGCTGGCCCCGCACTGGCATACGCCTTCATCGCCGAACCGGTGGAGAGCGAGGTGGATGCCGAGCGCATCCGCGGCCGACGCCTGTTTGGCGAGGTGTTCCGCCAATTGCTCGCCGAAGGCGTGGCGGCCGGCGAGTTCCCCGAGCAGCCGCTGGATGCAGCGGCCGCCTGCATCGTCGGCGCCTTCACCGAGGCCCTGGTGGGACCGATCGCCCCCAGTCGCAGCGACCCGCAGCAGGGCGAGCAGCTGGCCGAGGCAATCTGCGGGTTCTGCCTGCGCGCGGTCGGTGCGCGCCAGCCCGCGGGCTGACGATGCACTGACCGGGCGTCCAGCTGGGCTGTCGCAATGCGCCTTGCTGTGCATATACTGTGCACTCGTCCTGCTGGAGTCGTGCGATGGTCGCCGTTCTCAACCCCCTGGCCCTGACCGAACGCCTGCGCGTGCCGGATCGCACCATCCTGTCGCCCTCGGCCATGGCCGGCCTGCTGGACCTGTCGCAACAGGAGCTTGCCGAGCTGGCCGGCGTGCACCGCAACAGCCTGCGCGTGCATCCGGAAAGCCCGCGCGTGCAGGACCTGCTGCGCAACCTGTCGCGCCTGCTGGTGGCGATGACGCAAGTCCAGCCGGACGAACGCCAGGTGGTGTTCCATCTCAAGAACACCCCGATTCCGGCGTTTGAATTCGCCACCTTGCTGGAAGTGGTCAAACAGGGCCGCACCGACGATGCGTTGACTTACCTGCGCACCGTCGCTGCGGGGGCAGCCGGTTGAAGCTGAGCGCCCCGGCGCACTGCACGCTGTATCGCGCCTTCACCCCGCGCTGGGCTGCCGAACCACTGAGCGGCGCCGGTGCGGCGCGCTCGGGCGGGCGCTTCAATCGTTTCGGCCAGCCAGCCCTGTATCTCTCGCTGCAACTGGAGACCGCTGCGGCCGAATACGCGCAGGCGGCGTTGTTCCTGCCGCCATTGACCCTGGTCAGTTATGCCGCCGACCTGCCGGCGCTGGCCGATCTGCGCCTGCTCGATGCGAGCTGGGATCCGCTCTGGGCCGACTGGACCGAGGACTGGCGCAAGGCCCTGGTCAACAAGATCGAACCGGTGAGCTGGGTGCTCGGCGACCTGCTGCGCGAGGCGCAGATCCCCGGCGTGATCTTTCCCAGCATGGCGCTGCCCGACGGCACCAACGTGGTGGTGTTTCTGGACATGCTGCAGCCCGACCACGTGCTGCGCGTGCTCGACGATGGCCGCCTGCCGCGCGACGGGCGCAGTTGGGGCGACCCGCCGGTCGTGGCGTAGCGCCGTCCTTCACCCCGCCAACAGCTGCAGCGCACCCGCCAGCACCGGCGCGGCCACGGCCGTCGGCAGGATCAGTCCACGCCGGTACGGCAGCAACCACAGCGACAGCACTGCGGCTGCGCCGGTCAATGTGCCCAGCCACAGCACCGGGCCGATGCCCCAGCCCTGTGCGTGTACCGCCAGGCCGAAGGTGAGTAGCAACAGCAGCCAGCCCAGCACGCGCAGTTGCCGCGAACGCGCCGCGCCCAGCGTGCGGCCCCGAACTTCCTGCTGATGCTTGTCCACCGCCAGGCACAACGCGGCGAATCCGGAAAAGTTCAGCGCCAGCAGCAGCCACACGCTCATGCGCTTTCCTGCATCGGCACGCTGCCGGGCGCAGGTGCGGCGGCCGTGGCGCGCGCGCGGCGCGCCGATGCCGGCTGCGGTGCCTTCCACTGTTGCAGGCGCCATCCCGCGATCCCCAGGGACACCCCCAGCACCAGGCAGACCAGATCGACCCCCGCCAGCGTCCATTGCGCGGCCGGCAAGGTCACGCCCAGATGCACATCGGTGGTGACCGCATTGACCACCGGCACCAAGGCGAACAGGGCCGCGCCCAGATACAGCTGCCAGCTCCACATCGCGCGCCGTGGCCACACGAATGCGGCCAGCAATGCAGTGGCCCAGGCGGCAAAGAACAGGTTGGCCTCCATCGCCGCGCGCCCCTCCAGGCCCACCGGTACTACCCGGTTGGCCCAGAAGAAACTGGCAAAGGCGATCGGCAAGCCGGCGACCGTGCCGATGTTGAGTGCATCCACCAGCCGCAGCCCGAAGCCGATGCGTCCGGCCTTCAGGTGTTTGGGGCGTTCTTTCACCGCCCACATCACCACGCCGCTGGCCACCATCAGGCAACCGAGCAAGCCGGAGCCGAAGAACAGCGCACGCATCCATGGCCCGGCGAAGTGGGCGATATGCAGGCCCACCATCACCCCGCGCGTCTGGCTGGCACCGCCCGGCGGCCCGCTGCGCTGCAGGCGCCGGCCGCTGACCGCATCGAACAGGATGGACGGCGCATCGGTGGACAGACGACCGGACACCTGGGTCACGCCGACCGCAGCGTGCGCATCGTTGGGTAGCGACACCGCCACGTTGCCGACCTCGCCGCCGCGCCAGTCGCTGCGCGCACGCGCCACCAATTGCTCCAGCGGCAGCATGCGTGCCGGGGTACCGGATGCTTGTCGCGTATCGGCAACCCGGTTGGCGGACTCCTCGTAGAACCGCATTTCGTTATCGGGGTATTGCGCCTTGATGCCCCACGGCAGGTACATGAACATCAAGGTCACGATGCCGGTATAGGTGATCATCGCGTGGTACGGCAACGCGGTCACCGCGCTGACGTTGTGGAAATCCAGCCACGAGCGCAGGCCCTTGCCCGGGCGGAAGGTGAAGAAATCCTTGAAGATCTTCTTGTGCGTGATCACGCCGCTGATGATCGCCACCAGCATGAACATCGCGCAGAAACCGACGATATAGCGCGACCACATCACCGGCAGATAATGCAGGTCGAAGTGCAGCCGGTAGAAGAATTCGCCGCCCAGGGTGTCGCGTGCGGCGATCTCCTTGCCGGTGGCCGGGTCGATGATGGCGTTGCCGTACATCTGACCGCGGCTGGCCGGTTTGCCGTCGGCTGGCGCAGGGGTTTGCCAGTACATGCTGACCACCGGATTGCGCGTGTCCGGCAAGGTGATGTTCCAGCTCTGCGCATCGGCGGCATGTGTCTGCAGATACTGCTCGGCACTGCGCAGCGCGGTTGCGTTGCTCACCGGGGTGGTAGGCAGTTCCGGGCGCATCCAGCGGCTGATTTCGTCGCGGTAATAACTCGCCGTGCCGCCCATGAAGATCAGCAGCAACACCCAGCCGACCAGCAGCCCGGTCCAGGTGTGCAGCCACGCCATCGACTGGCGGAATCCCTGCTTCATGCCACGCCCCGTTGCAGCCATGCGGCCAGCGCGAACATCAGCGCCGCCGGAAGCGCGATGCCTGCCCACGCCCGCCATACGCTGGCCGTGGCAAAGGCCCACAGCGGGGCGCAGGCGCATACCACGATGCCGACCAGCATGCTGGTCAGCACCGCTTCGCTGCGTGGCATCGGCAAGACCAGCGCCAGCAGCAGGTTGGTGGCGCTGGCGAGCGCATAGCCGCCCAACATCGCCGCGAGCGTGCGTGCAAGCACGCCCAGCCAGGGACGCCTGAACCAGGGAAGCGGCAGGGACGGTACGCTGGACATCGGATCGGCGGCGCGTGTGGCCGGCTTACTCGGCCAGGAAGGTCAGCGTGCTGATGTGGTGGATCATCGCCACCTGCTTGCCGGCGATCTCGCGCTTCACCGGCTCCTTGTTGGTGGCGACCAGGATGTGCCGGCCGGCGCGCAACTTGGGCAGGGTCACCTGGCCCTTGGCATCGGAGGTCAGCGTCTTCTGCCACTTCTGCGGGTCGATCACCGTCACCTCGACCTTGGGCAGCGGCTTGTTGCGATAGAGCACGGTCAGCGTATTGCCGTTGGCGGCGGTGGGCACCAGCTCGAAATCGAGCTTGGCCGACGGCGTGGCGCGACCGGCGCGTGCGTAGTAGCTCACCGTCTCGAAGCCGCCGGCTTCGCCCTTCCACGGCTCGAACACGCTGTCGTCGCTCAGCCAGGCATCGCCGCTGCCGGACAGCGGCGCGGTGAGGAACTCGCTGCCGCGCTGCAGGGCGCCGGCCTTGCCGGCCGTGCCGAACACGGTCGGCTTGACCACGCGCTTGATCTCGTCTTCGCCGTGGTCGAGGGTTTCCTGCGCCGGCTCGCCGAAGTAGATGCGCACCGGGCCGCTGCCGTCGCGCTCGATCCAGATCTCGTGGGCCTGGGCAGACAGGCTGATGCTGGCCAAGGCCAGGCAGGACAGCAGGAAGGACTTCATCGCGGCGACTCCTCGTAAGCGGACCGGGCGAGGCGAGAACCGCGTCACCGTGGATTGATGGGAATGATACGCAATTCCACGAAACGAGACCAACGCGTCATCCGGGACTTTCGGGGGGTGGAGTCGCGCCCGGCCGTGCCCTCGAGCAGGCAGGTTCGGCGCCGGTCATGCGGCATCGCGGCAATTTGCCAGCGGCACGCGCGGTGCGTGCGCGCAAGACCTGCAGCCCGCCAAGCCGCAGGACGCATCGCTTCAATCACTGTCATGCACAGTGGCCAGACTGGCGCGAACTGTGCTCTATACTCCGGCGCTAGCAGAGGTCTTCGACCAACAGCCAGGGGTGAGCGCGTGCGGAATTACGACCTCGAGTTCCTGAAGAAATTCTCGATGGTGATCGGACTACTGGTGGTGATCACCCTGGGCCTGATTGCCCTGGCAGCCTATTTGCAACGCGCCATTCCCGACGAAGTCTCGCCCACCGCGGCCAAACGCGTGCAGCAACGCATCGCTCCGGCCGGCGCGGTCTATGCCGGCACCACCGGTGCGTCCGCACAGGCCGCGGCCCAGGCCGCAGCGCTGGCCAAGGCCGCCTCGCAGTCCGCCTACGGCGGCAGCACCGACGGCAAGACCATCTTCGACAGCCTGTGCACCGCCTGCCACACCACCGGCGTGGGCAAGGCGCCGACGCTGGACCATGCGCACTGGGACGCACGCATCGCCCAGGGCAAGGACACCTTGTACAAGCATGCGATCGAGGGCTACACCGGCCCGGATGGCGGCATCATGCCGCCCAAGGGCGGCAACCCGGCGCTGACCGAAGAACAGGTGCGGGCCACGGTGGACTGGATGTTGAGCAATCTGAAGTAAGTGCCCGAAGCAGCAGCACGCCCCTGAAAAAAGCGCCTGACACAAGCACCTGACACAAGTAGCTGACACAAGTGATCTGCGTGCGTGCTGCCGGGCGGCGACGTCCGGCATGCCTGGCTGCGTTGATCTGGTCGAGCCTGAGTCCGGCGCACGCTGCGCATGCGTCGGGTGTCATCAGGTGGCAGGCGTCGCGCGCGTTCGCGGTGCCGCTGCACGGCCGCGTCCCGGACACCGTCCGCCGTGGCCAACTGGGTCAGCGCCATTCTCTGGGGGAGTGCCCGCAATTACCCCGACGCTTGCCGATCGGCCACCTCATCCACGCAGCAGCTGGTCGCCGCTCGCAGTGGTTTGCTAGCCTGTCGCGGTTCGCGCGCTGCCGTCGGTGCGGCGCCTGCAGGTGGTCCAGATCTTTCCGGAGTGTGTCGATGTCGCGTTGCTCGCTGGTTGTGCTCGCTGTGATCGGTCTGTTGGCGCCACTGCTGGGCAGTGCCGCCGAGGGCGCGCCGCAACGCCTGTCCATCGCCGACGTCCAGGGCGAAGACAGCCGTAGCCCCCACGACGGCCGTGTGGTCGAGGTGGAGGGCATCGTCACTGCCGATACGCGTGCCGGCCTGGCCGGGCTGTTCGTGCAGCAGCCCGGCTTCGAGCCGCGGCGCTCGCATGGCCTGTTCGTCACCGGCGCCGGCAATGCCGAGGTGGCGGTGGGCGACCGCGTGCGCATCGCCGGCACGGTGCGCGAGGTATCGGCAGGTGGCGAGGCGAGTCTGACCACGCTGGAGGCCAGCAGCATCAAGCGACTCGCCAGCGGCCAGCCGGTACCGGTGCGCATGCTCAGCGGACCGCCGGCCAGCTGGGAAGCACTGGAAGGCGAGCACGTGCGCATCGCCGCGCTCACCCTCAACGGCAGCGATCGCCTGGACGCCGACGGCGAGCTGGTCGCCGCGTTCGGCGGACGCCTGTGGCAGCCCAGCGAAGTGGCCGCCGCCGGCACCCCGGCCTTCGCGCAGGTGGAGGCCGACAATACCCGCCGCCGGGTGTTGCTGGACGATGCACGCAATGGCCGCAGCCCCAAGACGGTGGCCTATCTGCCGGCCGATCCGGCGCTGCGCACCGGCAGCCTGCTCAGGTCGGTCGATGGCATCGTCGACCAGCGCTACGACGGCAACTACCGCATCCAGGTGCTGACCCCGTTGACGCTGCCGGCCATGCCGACCGCGGTGGCGCCGCAGGTGGGTGGCGATCTGCGCATCGCCTCGTTCAACCTGGAGAACTTCTTCAACGGCAATGGCCGCGGCGGCGGCTTTCCGACCAAGCGCGGTGCGCGTACGCATGAGCAGTTCCAGGCACAGCTGAGCAAGCTGGTGTCCACCATCGTGCCGTTGCGCGCCGATGTGGCCGCGTTGATGGAGCTGGAAAACGATGGCAACGGCGCCGATGCGGCCGTGGCGCAACTGGTGGCCGCGCTCAATGCGGCCGGCACCGACAAGGACTGGCAGTTCGTCGACACCGGCAGCGGCCCGGGCGACGATGCGATCCGGGTCGGCATCGTGTACCGCAGTTCGCAGGTCACCCCGGTCGGCAAGCCGGCCACGCTGACCGGCGGCCCGTTCGACGGCCATAGCCGGGTGCCGCTGGCGCAAGCCTTTCGCAGCACGCGCGGGGCGACCTTCGTGGTGGTCGCCAACCACTTCAAGTCCAAGGGCTGCGGCAGCGCCAGCGGCGCCGATGCCGACCAGGGCGATGGCCAGGCCTGCTGGAACGCCACCCGCACCGAAGCGGCCAAGCGCCTGCACCAGTGGCTGCAGACCGACCCCACCGGCGCGCAGACCAGACTGGCCGTGCTGCTGGGCGACTTCAACGCCTACGCCATGGAAACCCCGATGCGCAGCCTGCGCGCCAGTGGCTGGCAGGACGCCTTTGCGGTGGCTGGCGTGAAGCAGCCCTACAGCTACGTCTACGACGGCATGAGCGGACGGCTGGATCATGCGTTGTTGAGCCCGGCGATGGCCAAGCAGCTACGCGGCGCGGTGGAATGGCATATCAACGCCGATGCCAGCGACGACGCCGGCTATGCCAAGCGCAACCTGCCTGGCCCGTGGCGCAGTTCCGACCACGACCCGGTGTTGCTGGGCTTTTCGCTGTAGCGCAGACCGGTAGCCGAATGCCGATGCACACGCGCCATGCGTGCTGCCTGCATCGCTTGCGCGCGCTGACGTGCTGCCCGGAAAACGGCACTCCGCCCGCGTGGTAACTCCCCACCTAGCTCCTGCAACGCCCCTCGCGGCGACGTAGCCGCAGATTGATCAGGTGCGTGCTGGCCAGCAGCAGGCTGCCCATCACCGTGACCGGGGTCTCCAGCGCGCCGCCGGCCACGCCGCTTGCGCCCAGCACCAGGCCGGCCAGTCCGCAGACCGCCAATGCCCACACCGGTGCGGGCAATGCGCGTCGCCGATGGCTGCTCCACAGCGCATAGCCGCTCAGCGGCACGGCTGCTGCGGCGAACACCATATGCACCCATTCGGCCCGGCTCCAGGCGCCCAGCAGCGGCAGCGCGGCAGCCAGCAGTGGCAAGGCAAGGCAGTGCAGCAGGCACAGGCTGGAGAGAGCGATGGCCGAGTTGTCCAGCACAGAAGCGGTCACGCGCATGGGGCGGGTCCTGTCGAATAAGTGTTATATAGTAACACTTCATTCCAGCCAGGCTCCCAGGATGTCCCTGTCCCCCAAGCGCGATCCACGCCTCCCCGTCACCGTGTTGTCCGGCTTCCTCGGCGCGGGCAAGACCACCTTGCTCAACCGCATCCTGCACAACCGCGACGGCCTGCGCGTGGCGGTGATCGTCAACGACATGAGCGAGATCAATATCGACGCGCAGCTGCTGCGCGATGGCGGTGCGGCCTTGCGACGCACCGAAGAGACGCTGGTGGAGTTCAGCAATGGCTGCATCTGCTGCACGTTGCGCGACGATCTGCTGCAGGAAGTGCGGCGGCTGGCCGAGCAGAAGCGCTATGACTATCTGCTGATCGAATCGACCGGCATCGCCGAACCGATGCCGGTGGCGGCCACCTTCGCGGTGCGCGATGCCGACGGCTTCAGCCTGGCCGACATTGCCCGGCTCGACACCATGGTGACGGTGGTGGACGGCAGCCGCTTCCTGCACGACTTCGGCTCGGCCGCCACGCTGGCCGAGCTCGGCCAGCAGGCCGGCCCGGACGATACCCGCGGGCTGGTGCAGTTGCTGGGCGAACAGGTGGAATTCGCCGACGTGCTGGTGATCAGCAAGTGCGACCAGATCGACGCGCAGCAGCTGCAACGCCTGCGCGCGGTATTGCGTGCGCTCAATCGCGAGGCGGCGATCGTGGATGCGGCGCATGGCGAGGTGCCGCTGGATCAGTTGCTCGACACCGGCCGCTTCGATTTCACCCGTGCGCAGCTGGCGCCGGGCTGGATGCAGGAACTGCGCGGCCAGCACGCGCCGGAGACCGAGGAATACGGCATCAGCAGTTTCGTCTATCGGGCACGCCGGCCGTTCCATCCGCAGCGCTTTGCGCGCATGGTGCAAGGCGGTCTGCCGCAGGTGATTCGCAGCAAGGGTTTTTTCTGGCTGGCCAGCCGCATGGATTGGGTCGGCGAATTGTCCAGCGTCGGCGGCGCGACCCAGACCAGTGCGGCGGGCTTCTGGTTTGCCGCACGCCATCGCGTGGATGCGCATGCGATCGGCGAGCCGCTACAGACCAGCATCACGCCACTGCCGTATACCGATATCGGCTGGCAGCGTCAGCAGACGCAATGCTGGACCGCGCCGCTGCCGCAACTGCATGAGGTCGGCGATGCCGGCGAATATGCCGCGATGCAGCGGCTCTGGCACCCGCTATGGGGCGACCGCCGCCAGGAGCTGGCGGTGATCGGCGTGGACATGGATGCACCGCGCACGCGCGCTGCGCTGGATGCCTGCCTGCTCAGCGACCATGAACTGCGGCAGGGCCCGGCGCAGTGGCAACTGCTGGACGATCCGTTTCCGCACTGGGAGCGTTAATGGCGGGCTGGATTACGCTGTCGACATCCGTCGTTCGTTGTCTGGATGCGAACGGCTGCGGGCTTGCATCTCCGCTGCGGCGTGCAGATGCGCCGCGACGTGGCGACGCGTCGCATGCCTCACCGGTGGCAGCCAGGCAGCGCGCACGTGCAAGCAGCGCTGTCCGGATCCTCAGTAGTAGCCGTTGTCGATGCCCTCCTGATGGGCATCTCTTTCTTTCCTGACGGACTGCTGGCGCTCTTCGGCGGTGGTGGGGATGCCGGCCATCAGGCGTGGCGCTCCCAGCCTTTCCAACTGGTCGTCGGTGTCTTTGACGATCTGTTCCAACGCGAGCATGTTTCGGTAGCCCTGCATCATGCGTTGCAGGCGCTGTATCTGGTCGTCGGGTGCGTCGCCTTTCTTCAGGGACTCCAGGCGTCGTTCCGCGCGGGCGTAGTTTTTGGCCAGGGCAGTTCTGTCGACGGATTTGCGCCGTGCCTTGAGGAGTTCGCGGCGATTGTGCTGCATGACGTCCGTCTGGACCATGGCCAGGCCGCTGGCCGTGGTCCGTGGTGCACGGATGTCTTCCATCGGTGCAAGCGCGACCAATAGTGCATCGAGCTGACTATCGCGGACCTCATTGCGCTGGGCGATCAGCACCGCACGCGTCTCGAGCAGTTGTTGCTCCTCCGGAGTGGCCTCGCGGTCCTCGATGAACAGCTGTTTTTGAATGTCGCTGCACCGCTTGGTTATCTCGGCCAATTCCCGATCCAGGCTGCGCAAGGACGGGTGCCGCCCGGGCTGGGGGCGTGGAGAGGGCACCGACGATCGCGAGGGCTTGGGCGTGATCGGCACCGAATCCGACGCGGAGATGCCGTGCTGCGGCGATGGCCGCTCGTCACGGCGCATTCTTTGGGGGACAGGCGCCTGCATTCTCGGATCGATGGGACGTTGCTGCCCGTGCAGCTGCTGCGCACGCGATGGCTTAGACGGAATCGAAACGGACGGCCTGGTGGGCGGTGCCTGTTGCGGTTGCGGTCGCTGCACCCGCTGATGATCGGTTCTATTGGGCGTGGGTGGCTGCCGACGCTCATCGACGCGGGTTTGCTTCCCGTGCATCTGCTGCGTGCGACCGGGCGTCACCGGTGGCGTGCGTGCAGCTGGGCTATTTCTGGTCACTGCTTCAAACGTCGGGGAGCCCATGCACGTCAAAGGCAGCTTCTTGCGCAACGTTTCCAGCGATTGACGCGCGGAGGCGAACATGCGGCGATGAGAGTTCGGTGTGCCCTGTGCTGCTGCGGACTTGGGGGCCTGAGACAGCGGGTGCTGGGGCGAGGCGCCTGCAGTCACCGACCTCGTTTCGGTCGAGTTTGGGCTGTGCGGTTCCGGCGCGACATGAGAACGGCTGCTAAATAACTGACTCAGGCGCATCACACACTCCTTCGGGTCATTTGCCTGCATCATAGCCAGCGCTGCCGCGCTCTCGATGCGAGGTGCGAACCGCAGTCGCGCCAGCCGAATGCCTGCCTCAGCCCAACCGCATCCCCCAGGCGATCGCCGCAATTGCCGGTGCCGCCAGCAACAGCCCCACCCATCCACGGCGGCCGATGTGTTCGCCGAATCCCAGTTTGCCGACCAGCGCTCCCAGGACGACCACGCCCAGGTTCATGCTGGCGAAGACGGTGGCCGGGCTATGCGGCAGCAGCTGATGGGCACGCACGTAACACAGGATGTTGCCGAAGTTGAGCGCACCGAGCAGTACGCCGGCGAGCAGGTTGCGAACGCTCAGACCTGCAACACCGCCCGGACGGATGCCTAGCACGCCAAGCATCAGTACCCACGCCAGGGCAAAGCACAGCGTCAATGACGTCAACGAGGGCGTACCGGCCTGTGCGATGTGCTTGAGCAACAGGTCGATCGAGGCAAAGCCCATCCACACGCCTGCCAGCCATGGCCAGCCGACGGAGGCCGACGTTGCATCCGCTCCGGCGCGGTGACGTGGCCGGTGCAGGATGCAGACCATGGCCAGCAGGCCCAGACCCAGTCCCGCCAGTTTCCAGGCATTGACCGGTTCACCGAAGAGCGTGAAGGCCGCCGCCAGCGAGAGCAGGAGCGAGAGCCGTTGGGCAATGTCGGTGCGTACGATGCCGGCGGTGGCGACCGCACGTGCCAGCAGCATGAAGATCGCAGGCAGCGCCACCGCCAATGCGAACAGTGCCAGCCAGGGCGTGGCCGGCGCGCGCAGCGTGTCCAGTGACGGATGCAGGGTCAGCCACGCCAGCAGCGCGGCAGTGGCGTAGTTCCAGGTGATCGCCTGCGCAGCGTCCAGGCGATGGCGCGGCAGCAGCTTGAGGACCACCGACACCAGGACACTGCAAACGACGGCAAACAACAGAAAATGCATGGGCAACGCAACGAAGTGTGCAGGCAGGGCGATGAACGCGGCCGGCGGGGCGGCTATTATGACGGTATGTCCAATCCCTTATTCCCCACCGAATCGGCTGCATTGACGCTGGATGGGCCGGTCGGCCCGCTGGATGTCGCGGTCGATCTGCCCGAGCCGGATGTCGCCGTGCAACCGGTCATCGCCATCGTCTGCCACCCGCTCTCCACCGAGGGCGGCAGCATGCACAACAAGGTCGTCACCATGGCTGCGCGCGCGCTGCGCGAGCTGGGCATCACCGTGGTGCGCTTCAATTTCCGCAGTGTCGGCAACTCGGCCGGTGCATTTGATCATGGCGATGGCGAGCAGGACGACCTGCGTGCGGTGGCTGCATGGGTGCGCAGCCAGCGCCCGGGCGACACGCTGTGGCTGGCCGGTTTCAGCTTCGGTGCGTATGTGTCGTTGCGGGCTGCCGGCTCGCTCGAGCCGCAGGTGCTGATCTCGATCGCGCCGCCGGCCGGGCGCTGGGATTTCAGCGACCTGCAGCCGCCGGCGCAATGGCTGGTGATCCAGGGCGATGCCGATGAAATCGTCGACCCGCAGGCGGTGTACGACTGGCTGGAAACCCTGGAGCAGCAGCCCGAACTGGTCCGCATGCCCGACACCAGCCATTTTTTCCACCGCAAGTTGATCGACCTGCGCGGTGCGATCCAGCATGGTGTCCGGCGCTGGTTGCCGGCCGCCGTCTGACTGCGGCAGGACCCATGCGTATCGCCCGGCGATGCGCCGTTGAGCGGGCAAGGCAGCAGCCGGCCCGCGGAGAAGCACGATGAGTGAGATGACCCCGTCGCAGCGCTACGCCGCCGGCGTACAACGCGGCGACTGGCGCGCCGACCCCGCGCAGCAGGCGGCCCTGGCGGAACTGGACCGCATCCACGAGGCACTGGTGGATAGCGCGCAGGATGGCTGGCTGGACCGGCTGTCGGCGTTCTGGAAGAAGCCCGAGCCGGTGCGCGGCCTGTATTTCTGGGGTGGGGTAGGGCGCGGCAAGACCTTCCTGGTCGACCTGTTCTACGACGGCCTGCCGATCAAGCAGAAGTACCGCACGCATTTCCATCGCTTCATGCGCGGGGTGCACGAGCAACTGCGCGAGCACGCCGGGCAGAGCGATCCGCTGGCCAAGATCGCGCAGCAGTGGCGCGAGAATCTGCGCGTGCTGGTGCTGGACGAATTCTTCGTCACCGACATCGGCGATGCGATGCTGCTGGCGCGCCTGCTGGAACGCCTGTTCGCCGAAGGCGTGACCCTGGTGACCACCTCCAACACCGCGCCGGAAAACCTCTACGCCAACGGCCTGCAACGCGACAGCTTCATGCCGGCGATCGGCCTGCTGCAGAAGTTCTGCGTGGAACTGTATGCCGAAGGCACCGAGGATTACCGCATGCGCGCGCTGACGCGCTCGCCGGTGTATCGCGCGCCGCTGGATGCGCAGGCCGATGCATGGCTGACGCAACGCTGGGGCGAACTGAGCGGAAATTCCGAGGCGCGCAGCGGCAACATCGAAATCGAGGCGCGCAAGATCGCCGTGCGTGCGCGCGGCAAGAGCATCGCCTGGTTCGACTTTGCCGCGCTGTGCGAGGGCCCGCGCGGGCCCGGCGACTACATCGAGATCGCGCGGGAGTTCACCACGGTGTTGCTGGGCGGCATTCCGCACTTCGACCGCATGAACGAGGACGCCGCGCGTCGCTTTGTCAACCTGATCGACGAGCTGTACGACCGCCATGTCAACCTGGTCTGCACCGCGCAGGACGCCCCGCCGGCGTTGTACAGCGGCCAGCGTCTGGCCGGCGCCTTCGAGCGCACCGCCTCGCGCCTGATCGAGATGCAGAGCGCCGACTATCTGGCCACCGCGCATCGCGCATAGACATGCAGGCGCATCCCGGTCCCGGACTGCACAAGACCGTCGTTGCCGACGAAAACCGCGGCCTGGGCCAATTCGGTGGCGGTGCCTGGTTGCACGATGCAGCGCAATGGCCAACGGATCCAGCGACCGGTCAGCCGATGCTGCCCATCGTCATGCCCACCGCGTCGTGCCATGCAAAAATGCAACGAAAATATCGCTTGCTATTAAATAGCGTGCGATGTAAATTGCGGACATGGACACCGCCACAGCCCCCACCGCCCGGACCGACGCGCTGCTGCAGCTCGACAACCAGCTGTGCTTTGCGCTGTATTCGGCCAACCTGGCGATGCACAAGCTCTACCGCGGGCTGCTGAAGACGCTGGACCTGACCTATCCGCAATATCTGGTGCTGCTGGTGCTGTGGGAAACCGACGGCCGCAGCGTGTCGGAGATCGGCGAGCGCCTGTTCCTGGACTCGGCCACGCTGACCCCGCTGCTCAAGCGGCTGCAGGCCGCCGGACTGGTCACCCGCACGCGCGCTGCCAGCGACGAGCGCCAGGTGATCATTGCGCTGACCGATAGCGGCCGTGCGCTGCGCGCCAAGGCCGGCGCGGTACCCGAACAGGTCCTGTGTGCCTCGGCATGCTCCCTGGACGAATTGCGTCGCCTCAAGCAGCAGCTGGAGACACTGCGCACCAACCTCGGCGCCGGGTGAGGCAATCCAGCATCGCCCGCGCCACACGCAACGTATCGCGCGCTATTTAATCGCCAACTAATCTTTTTACATCACGCGCTGACAGCGCTTACCTGGAGAACCACCATGGCCTCACCCGAAAAAGTCCTCTACACCGGCCACGCCACTGCCACCGGTGGCCGCGAAGGCCGCGCCGTGTCGTCCGACAAGGCGCTGGACGTCAAGCTGTCCACTCCACGCGAGCTGGGCGGCGCCGGCGGCGACGGCACCAACCCGGAACAGCTGTTCGCTGCCGGCTACGCTGCCTGCTTCATCGGCGCGATGAAGGCTGTCGCAGCGCAAGACAAGCTCAAGCTGCCGGGCGAAGTGAGCATCGACAGCAGTGTCGGCATCGGCCAGATTCCGGGCGGCTTCGGCATCGCCGTGGAACTGCGCATCGCGGTACCGGGCATGGACCAGGCCGAACTGCAGGCGCTGGTGGACAAGGCCCATCAGGTCTGCCCGTACTCCAACGCGACCCGCGGCAACATCGACGTCACCCTGACCCTGGCCTGATCCACGCCAGCATCGCCACGGGCAATCCGTGGTGAGTCAGCAGAACGGCCCGGCGCATGCGTCGGGCCGTTCTGCTGCAGGAGGCAGGCGCGCTGCCCTGAGAAACATGCCCGAGCGGCACTGCGCTGCTTGCGCATCCGGCACGGCTGCTGGGCGCGCAGGCGGGCCGATGCAAGTCACCCCCGGGTGCGCATGCGCGCGCTGGCGATGGGCGTCACCGCGCGGCACACTGTTGCGATGACAGTGCCTGCTTCTGCGCCCCCGATCGGACACTCCCGCGCATGAGCGCAACGCGTCCCACCTTGTTGCTGCTCCCCGGTCTGCTCAACGATGCGCAGCTGTGGCACGCCCAGCGCGTGGCACTGGCCGACGTTGCCCACTGCGTGGTCGGCGACCTCACCCGGGGCGAGAGCATGCGTGCGCTGGCGACACAGCTGCTGGCGCAGATGCCGCCACGTTTTGCGCTGGCAGGATTTTCGCTGGGTGGCTACGTCGCGCAGGAACTCCTGCGTGTTGCTCCCGAGCGCGTCGAGCGGCTGGCCTTGCTGGATACCTCCGCACGTGCCGATTCGCCCGAGCGTGCGGCGCAACGGCGCGCGCAGGAGGCGAGCGTGCGTGGCGCCAGTGCCTTCCACGGATTCGGCGAACGGCTGCTGCGGCACTATGTGCATCCCGCGCGCTGGCAGGACGAGGCCTTGCTGGAACGGGTGCGCGGCATGACCCAGCGTCTGGGCGTGGAGGTGTTCCTGCGTCAGAACCGGCTGGAGCGGGAGGACGGCCGCGCACTGCTGCGCGCCTATGCCGGCCCGCTGCTGGTGCTGTGCGGTGAGGACGATGCGATCACTCCGCCTGCATTGCACGAGGAAATGGCCGCGCTGGCAGCGCAGGCGCGGCTGGTAACAGTGCCTGCCTGCGGGCATCTGTCGCCACTGGAGCAGCCGCAGGCGGTATCGGATGCGCTGCGGCAATGGTTGCTCGCCTGACGCTGCGACAGCCGAACTCACGCAACCGCGCCAGTCGCGGTGCGATCGCCATGCGGCAGAGGGCATCAATCAGCGCGGAGTGAGCGATTTCCAGGCCAGCGGGACTGGCAAGACGATCGCCGTGCCATTGGCTGATACGTGATCAATGCATGCACGCACCATGTCGTGCGCAGTCAGCGCAGCCATGCAGCCATGCAGCCATGCAGCCGACGCGAGCCAGTGTGCTGCGCGAACCGATTTGCAGATCCGCCCATGCCGCTACCTGCGGCCTGGCGCTGGCCTGTGCGTTGCAGGCCGCCAGCAGCAACGAGCCCAGGACGAGGTGCAAGCGCATGACGGGTGCCTGGGAGCGGGGATGCGCCAGCATGGCGCGCCGCGGTGCGCCTGGCCATGGGCAGGAAGTCAGGGGCCGCGGCGGCGCCCGGCTCCGGCAGCGCAAAGCGTGAGCGGGGTCGAGCATCGGCGCGCCGACATCGTGCAAACGTTTGGCTCACTTGATGCTCACGGTGTATGGTGTGAATTATGTTGCACAGCAGCATCGGAGCTCAGCAATGCGCGACTCACGCATCGACAAGGTTGATCTGGCACTCACCGAGATTGCCAAGGACCCATCGGAGAAGGTGGCGCTGTGGCAGTGGGCGTGCCGCGAGATGCTGCACGAGACGCTGATCGGCATGCACCAGCTCTCGCACCTGGCCGGCATTTCCCAGCAGGTGGCCAACGACTGGCGCGCACCGGTGGATGTGATTGCCCCGGAGAAGCCGTACCTGGCCGCCTCCGCACTGGCCGACCGCCGTCTGCCGCAGGTGCTCGATGGCCTGGGTAGTGCCCACGACGACAACGACCGCGCCACGCTGTGGCGGCTGCGTTACGCCAGCCTGATCGCCGCCACGCTGCAGGGCATGCAGGCATTGGCCGACAAGCACCGCATCGATCGCCAGGCGATGGCGCTGGGGCAGTAAGCCGAAGCGCGGCGCGGCCGCACCGGCTGCGCAGCCGTCGCAGTGGTCGCATCAGGCCAGAACGCGCGTTTCAATGCCGGATGGCGGCTTCTTCCAGATGCCGCCAGGCATGCCGTACGATCCAGCGTGCCTGGTCCCAGGGCACCGACAGCATCGGTCGATAGTGGTAGTAGCCATCCTGCAGCACCCGGTACAGCTGCGCCTCGGTCGCGCGCGGATAGGCCAGATAGATGTCGTAGCCGAGCGTCAGTAGCCGGGCGTAATCGGCAAAGGCGTAACCGCCCAGATGGCCTTCGGCGTGGACATCGCGCCAGTAGGCGATTTCCGTGTCGAGGTTGACGGTGCGGCGGGTCAAGACGGATGCGCTGTGCATGGGTAGGACTCCGTTGCCGAGGCTACCCCCCTGTGCCTGGCACCGTAGCAGCGCCTGCCGCCGGCAACCAGCACGCGACGACGAGCGGTCGCCGCGGGCGGCGCCACGGACCGGGCAACGCCGATCCGCGGCAACACCGGGACTTCAATCCCAGTCGGGAGCGATCGCCTTCGGATTGGCCAGGCGCTGGCCGCGGTCCAGTGCGGCGATCTCGGCCATGTCCTGCTCGCTCAACCGCAGTGCCTGCGCCTTGAGGTTGCTTTCGAGATTGTCGCGTTTGGTCGAGGACGGAATCACCGAATACCCCTGCTGCAAGGCCCAGGCCAGGGTGACCTGCGCCGGCGTGGCGTCGTGGCGCGCAGCGATTGCCTGGATTACCGGATCCTTCAGCACCTCGCCCACGGCCAGTGTCATGTAGGAGGTGACATGGATGCCCTGCTCGCGCAAGAACGCGATCAGGGCGCGGTTCTGCAGGTAGGGATGCACTTCGATCTGGTTGGTGGCGATGGCATCGGCCCCCAGGATCTCGATGGCCTGCCTGATCAGCGCGATGGTGAAGTTGGACACACCGATCACACGGCTCAGGCCCTGCTGCCGAGCCTCGTTCAAGGCTTCCAGGTACTCGCGCATCGGTACCTGATCCCTTGGCGAAGGCCAGTGGATCAGGGTCAGGTCGACATGGTCGGTGCCCAGTTTGCGCAGGCTGTCCTGCAGGCTGGGCAGCAAGGCGCTGCGTTCGAACTTGTCGACCCAGATCTTGGTGGTCAGGTACAGCTGGTCGCGCGGCAACCCGGAGGCGGCGATGGCCTGGCCGACCTGTTCTTCGTTGTCGTAGATCTGCGCGGTATCGATGGCGCGGTAGCCCAACGCCAGTGCGTTGCGCACCGAGTCGATGACGACCTGGTCCTTGAGGCGAAAGGTGCCGAGGCCGAATGCGGGGACTGTCATTGTGTTCCTTGGGTCATCGGGAATGGGGAATCGTAAAAGCGGGGAGCGTCTCCGGCGCTGCGAGTCGAGCTAGTCGAGGGCGACGACGGCCTTGCCGAAGTTTTCGCCGCGCAGCAGGCTGATCAGGCCCTGCGGGGCGCTGTCCAGGCCGTGCAGGACGTGCTCGCGATAGTGGATCTGGCCATCGCGCAGCCACTGGCCCATCTCACGCAGGAAGGCCGGCATCAGGCGGATGAAGTCATGCTGGATGAAGCCGCGCACGGTCAGCCGCTTGCGCAGTACCTGGCCCATGAACTCCGGCAGCCGATCCGGCCCCGGCGAGGCCTGGCCGCGGCTGTTGTAGGTGGCGATCACGCCGCAGACCGGGATGCGTGCGAAGTCGTTCAATTGCGGCAGTACCGCGTCGAAGACCTTGCCGCCGACGTTCTCGAAGTAGATGTCGATGCCGTCCGGGGTGGCTGCGCGCAGTTGCTCGGCAAAGTCGTCGGCGCGATGGTCCAGCGCCACATCCACGCGCAATACCTCGCGCAGATACCGCACCTTTTCCTCGCCACCGGCGATGGCCACCACGCGCAAGCCCTGCAGACGCGCCAGCTGGGCCACGGTGGCACCGACCGGGCCGCTGGCCGCCGCCACCACCAGGGTTTCGCCGGCCTGCGGCTTGCCGATTTCGTGCAGGCCGGCATAGGCGGTGAAGCCCGGCATGCCGTACACGCCGAGCGCGGTACTGAGCGGCAGGGCATCGTCCTTGGGCAGCTTGCGCAGCGGCGTGGTGGGCGTGAGCAGACTGTGGCTCTGCCAACCGCCGGGCAGCACCAGCAGGTCGCCGGGCTGGTAGTCGGCATGGTGCGATTCCAGTACTTCGCCGACGGTGCCGCCTTCCATCACCGCGTCGATCTCCACCGGTGCGGCGTAGGACGGGCCGTCGTCCATGCGTCCGCGCATGTACGGGTCCAGCGACAGGAAGCGGTTGCGCACCAGGATCTGGTCGTGCCCGGTGGGTGGCAGGGCGACCTCTTCGCTGCGGAAATTGTCGGCGCTCGGCTCGCCGTGCGGGCGTGAGGCCAGCACGATGCGGCGGTTGGTGATCGATGTCATGGGAGTCCTTGCGGAAAGGGCCGCGCACAGGCGGCCGGGGGCACAGCCACGCTGGCGGCTGCGCGTGGGAAGACGTTTGTCCGTCCTTGCGGTGCGTGCGAGGTGCGACCGGATGCGTCAGGCGGCGTCGGCCGGCTCGGCAGCGCTCGCGGCATCGAGCTGCGCAATCTGATCGGCGCTCAGCGACAGCCGCGCAGCGGCCAGCACATCGTGCAACTGGGTCACGCTGGTGGCGCTGACGATCGGTGCGGTCAGGCCCGGGCGCGCGATCAGCCAGGCCAGCGCGATCTGGGCCGGCGTGGCGCTGTGCGTGGCAGCCAGGTCGTCCAGCGCCTGCAGGATGCGCAGGCCGCGCGGATTGACGTATTGCTTGACCACCGAGGCACCGCGCGCGCTGCTCTTGCCGGCGTCGTCGGCGCTGCGGTACTTGCCGGTCAGAAAGCCGCTGGCCAGCGAGTAGTAGCTGATCACGCCGAGCGCGTGTTCGCGCACCAGCGGCTCCAGCTCTGCCTCGTAGCCGGCGCGGTCGTAGAGGTTGTATTCCGGCTGCAGGCTTTCGTAACGCGGCAGGGCGTACTGCTCGGAAACATCCAGCGCATCGCGCAGGCGGGCGGCGCTGTAGTTGGAGGCGCCGATTGCGCGCACCTTGCCCTGCTCGATCAAGCGGCCGAATGCGGCCAGCGTGGCTTCCAGCGGAATCGATGCGTCATCTTCGTGCGCCTGGTACAGATCGATCACATCGGTCTGCAGACGGCGCAGCGAGTCGTCCACCGCAGCGGCGATGTTCTCAGGCGACAGGCCCGGATGCTCGCTCCATTTGCCCACCTTGGTGGCGATCAACACCTTGTCGCGTTTGCCGCTGCGCGCGAGCCAGCGCCCGATGATGGTTTCCGACTCGCCACCGCGATTGCCCGGCACCCAGCCGGAGTAGGCATCGGCGGTGTCGACCAGATTGAAACCGGCATCGACGAAGGCATCGAGCAACGCAAACGAGGTCGCCTCGTCGGCGCTCCAGCCAAACACATTGCCACCGAACACGATCGGTTGAACCTGCAGGCCGGAGCGGCCCAGCGCGCGGGAGTGGGTCATCACGAAGGCTCCTGTTTCGAACTGCCGACAGCATAGTCATGCGTGTCGAAGTTGCGTGTGACACCTGCGTGGATTCAGCGTTCCGCAGATCGCGCTCATCGGCTCACGTCGTTTGAACATGTCGCCCGCTGCGCCCGATGCGAAGCGTGGCGCAGCGTACGTCTCCCTGTACATGGCAGGCGTCGGGCCGCGTGCTAGGCTCGCGCTACTTTTTCCCGTAAAGGGCGCTGCGATGATCCGCAACAAGCTGGTGTGTGCATGTGTGGTGGGGATGGCAGTGGCGATGAGCGCGCCACTGGCAATGGCAATGAAACCGGCCGATAGCGCCAGCCTGCCGGCGCCCGATGCGGCGCTGCAGAAAGCCATCGACGGCAACTGGCGCGATCGCGTCTACGTGCAGCGCGATGTCTATCGTCATCCGGGCCAGACGCTGGCATTCTTCGGCATCAAGCCGACCCAGACCGTCATCGAAATCACCCCGGGCGGCGGCTGGTACTCCGAGATCCTGGCGCCGTACCTGCGCGACAAGGGCAAGTATGTTGCCGCGGTGGTGGACCCGGCCGCCGTGCCGGAGGGCCGCGGGCGTGATTCGGCGCAGCGCGGACGCGACGAGCTGGAGAAGAAATTCGCCGCCAGGCCGGAGGTGTACGGCAAGCCGTCGTTCGTCTCCTATGTGCCCAAGACGCCCTCGTTCGGCGTGGACAATTCGGCCGATCTGGTGCTGACCTTCCGCAACGTGCACAACTGGCGCATGGGCGGCAATGCCGAGGCGATGTTTGCCGGCTTCTACAAGGTGCTCAAGCCCGGCGGCGTGCTCGGCGTGGTCGAGCACCGTGCCAAGGCCGACGTGCCGGCCGACGACAAGAGCGGCTATGTCGGCCAGGCGCAGTTGATCGCGATGGCCGAGGCAGCCGGGTTCAAGCTGGCCGGCAAGAGCGAGGTCAACGCCAATCCGCGCGACACCAAGGACTATCCCGGTGGCGTGTGGACGTTGCCGCCGAGCAACAGCCACGACAAGGCCGACGCTGCCAAGTACAAGGCAATCGGCGAGAGCGACCGCATGACCTTGAAGTTCGTCAAGCAGTGAGGCACCGCCTGCAGGCCGACGCATCGCGCGTCGGCCTGCAGGTCTTTGGCTTTCCGCTGCGGCGCGTCGCTGCCGGGATGACGCACGGCATCCGATGACGGCACGGCCAGGCGCACGACCGCATGGATGGCGCGGGCAACGTAATGATGGCCAGCCAGGCCGACGCTGCGGGGTTCGCACGCAATCGGCCAATGACGTAGAACCGCCCGCGTCGCGCCGCTCGCTGCAGCAGCGTTCAATGCCGTTGCCGGCAGGTGCCGTGCACCACCTGTCGTGCGTGGCGCGACCTCGTCAACTTGATGCACGACCTCACACGCCACGCGTGTGTCCTGCAACGACCTTGCGCAACAGGATTGGCATGTTGGTGTTGTTGAACAAACCCTATGGCGTGCTGTCGCAATTCAGCGACCGCTCGCAGCCGCCCAAACGCACGCTGGCCGAGTTCGGCCTGCCGGCCGATGTGTACGCGGCGGGCCGTCTGGATCACGACAGCGAAGGCCTGTTGTTGCTGACCGACGATGGTGCCTTGGCGCATCGCCTGACCGACCCGCGCCACAAGCAGCCCAAGACGTACTGGGTGCAGGTGGAAGGCGACCCGGCGCCGGCACACCTGCAGGCCTTGCGCGATGGCGTGCTGCTCAACGACGGCCCGACCCGTCCGGCCAAGGTGCGCAGGCTCGAGCCGGCACCGGACCTGTGGCCGCGCGATCCGCCGGTGCGAGTGCGCAAGACCGTGCCCGATGCCTGGCTGGAGCTGCAGATCACCGAAGGCCGCAATCGCCAGGTGCGGCGCATGACCGCCTCGGTGGGCCTTCCGACCCTGCGTCTGATCCGCGTGGCGATCGGCGACTGGACGCTGGATGCGCTTGCACCCGGACAGTGGCGCGTCGAACAGACGCATGCCGTGCGGCCGGGCAGGACGCGGCGCGGCGCCTGATGCAGGCGCTGCAGCGGTCGCCCTGGCGCACGGCGCGTGCACCATCTTCGGCAGCATCGATAACGCGGAGCGATGCAGGGTGGCATGCCCGGGATGGACGATCCGCCGGGTGTTCCATGACCGGGAGGAGACGCTGAAGCTGGCCGTTCGGGTCGCCACCCTCGACCATGGCCGTATCGAGCCGCTCGACACGCCGGCGCTGCACCGATCCGTCGTGCGTCACGCCAGGCATGACGATCGCAGCGGCGCGAGCGGGGACAGGCAAGCGATCACGGATGGCCGGCAATGACCACGGACGCGTCCATGCACCGTCGCATCCCTCCACCACGCGCGTACGCGCCGATGCCTGGCTGATTGCGTGCCGGCACCGATCGCATCGTCGTCCACAAACGACAACGCCACGGCGCGGGGCGATGGTGTTGTCGGTTTCTGCCTGGACCTCAGGCATGTTCGCGCCGATGCCTGGCTGATTGCATGCCGGCACCGATCGCATCGTCGTCCACAAACGACAACGCCATGGCGCGGGGCCATGGCGTTGTCGATTCTTGCCTGGACGTGAGGGCTTATTCGATCCCGTCGCTCGGCGTCACTGCGCCGCGACGCTGGTAGGCCGCGCGACGTGCGCTGGCATTGCCGGCGTTTTCGCGATCCAGGCGGTGCACGTTACCGCCGGGGAGCTGCTGGTCGCGCTGGCGCTTGCGATACACGGCGTAGCCGATCAGGCCCAGGCCGGCGACGGCAGCAGCCACGGTCACGGCCGGGTTGCGCTTGACCACTTTGCCGACAACCTTGCCGCCGGTGCGTACGGCACCCAGCGCTGCGCCGGTCTTCAACCATTCGCTGGCGCCCGGGCCGAAATGACGCAGGCTGCTGCCTGCATGACGGGCCTGGTCGCCGGCATTGGAGGCGGCGTGACGCAGGTGGTCGCCAGCATTGCCAGCCAGTTCCAGGGCACGCTCCAGGGCGCGTTCGGTGATCACAGTCAGCTTGCTCATTGGAGGCGTTTCCTTTCTGAGTACGTGGGCCGCAGTGTGTGGGCTGATGCGTATAGACCGTGTTAGCGGTGGTGGAGCTTGTTTGGCTTGCGGTTAAGTAACGCTGCGGTGCGCGTTGGGCGCGGGAGTCTGAGCAGCGGTAAACGACACATCGATGCGCATGCGCGTCGCTTCCCTTCTCCCACCGGGAGAAGGGACCCGAAGGGCGGATGCGGGTACGTGCGAAGCCCTCGCGTTGTTCAACCGCACGTGGCTTCGCTCTTACCCTCGCCCCGACCCCTCTCCCGCGGTGAGAGGGCCTTAAGTGCCACGCGGTTTCGCCCTGTGCGTTGCAGTCGCAGTCCAAGGATCGTCGGGCCACGGATGGCGCGGATACCGCCCCTTCATCTCCTTCCTGACATCCGGATAGGTCGTGACCCAGAAGCTCTTCAGATCCTGGGTGACCTGCAACGGCCGCCCGCCGGGCGAGAGCAGATGCAGGGTCAGCGGGATGCGGCCGTCGGCAATGCGCGGGGTTTCGGCCAGGCCGAACAGTTCCTGCAACTTGACCGCCAGCACCGGCGGCAACGGCTGCCCGGCGTGGTCGAGGGCGTAGACGATCTGCCGCTCCATGCCCGAGGGCACGCTGATGCGGTTGGGCGCGTGGCGGTCGAGCAGCTGGCGGCGGTCCCACGGCAGGGCGGCCTTGAGCGCTTCGCCCAGCGTGGCCTCCTCCAGCGCATCCAGGCGGGTCTTGCCGGCGAAGGCCGGGCGCAGCCAGGTGTCCAGCGTGTCCAGCAGCGCCGTATCGGACAGATCGGGCAGCGCCAGCTCGGGCATCCAGGCGCGCAACGACTGCAGGCGTGCCCGCCATTGGCGCAGGCCGTCGGTCCAGGGCAAGGCATCCAGGCCCAGTTGACGCACAGCCTCGGTCAGCGCGCCGGCCGCTTGCGCCGGATCGACGCGGCCGGCCGGGCGGCTGTCGAGCACGATGCGGTCGAAGCTGGATTGCCGGCGTGCGACCAGGGCGCGCTTGTCCGCATCCCATTGCACCAGGTCCTGCTGCACGAAGCGCTCCGGCACGCTGCGGCGCAGATAGCCTTCGTCCACCGGCGCGGCGCGTAGCAGCAGCGCGTCCTTGGCTTCGTAACGCAGTTCGCTGGCGACCAGCCACGGCTCGCCGCGCAGGTCGCTGTGGTCGAACAGGCGCGCGCTGCGGCCGTTGGCGAGCAGGTAGCGCAGCGGGTCGTTGGGGTGGCGTGTGGCAATGCGGTCGGGGAAGGCGTGCGAGAGCAGGTCGCCCAGTGCATGCGCTTCCACGCTGGCCGGCGGGGCGCTGTCGCAGCGCAGCCGGCGTCGCCATTGCCTGGCGGCGCTGTCGATCGCGGCCAGGCCGCCGCGGTTGGCATCGTGCGCGCTGCGACCCTGCCGGAAGGCGGCCAGTGCGCGCCAGCGCGCAGCCAGCCCATCACCGCCCTGACGCAGCGGGTCGCGTGCTTCCAGCAAGGCCGCCAGGTCGCAGGCCAGCGCCACGCGGGTCGCATCGCCGGCCTGCGCCAGCATCGCGGCCAGGCGCGGATGGGTGCCCAGCGCGAGCATGCGCCGGCCCAGCGCGGTGATGCCGCCGCTGCCGGTGAGCGCGCCCAGCCGCTGCAGCAATTCGTGTGCGGCGGCCAGCGCGCCGGCCGGCGGTGCATCGACGAAGCGCAGCGCGGCGCTGCCCCAGGCGGCGAGCTCCAGCGCCAGGCCGGCCAGCTCCACCTGGGTGATCTCGGCGCGCCGCTGCGGTTCCAGCCGTTGCGATTGCGGCCACAGCCGGTACGCCCAGCCGCTGGCCACGCGTCCGGCGCGGCCGGCACGCTGGTCGGCCGAGGCCTGCGCAATGGTGGTGACGTCCAGCCGCGAGAAACCGCTGTTGGGGTCGTAGTGCGGCTCGCGCGCCAGCCCGCTGTCGATGACCACGCGCACGCCGGGCAGGGTCACCGAGGACTCGGCCACATTGGTCGCCAGCACCACGCGGCGGCGCCCCGACCGGTCCGGCTGCAGCACCTGGCTTTGCGCTTCCACCGACAGCTCGCCATGCAGCGGGAGCACCTGCACGGCCGGGTCCAGCACATCCTGCAGGGCACCGTGCACACGTGCGATCTCGCGTTGGCCAGGCAGGAACACCAGCACATCGCCCGGATGGGTGGCCAGGGCGTGTTCCACCGCACGCCGGGTCTGCGGCTCCAGTGCTTCGTCGCGGCGCGCGGGAAAGTGCGCGATCTCCACCGGGAAGCTGCGCCCGGCGCTGCTCAGGCGCGGCGCGTCGAGAAAGCCGGCCAGGCGCTCGCCATCGAGCGTGGCCGACATCGCCACGATGCGCAGGTCTTCGCGCACCTGCGCCTGCACGTCCAGCGCCAGCGCCAGGCCGAGGTCGCCGGCCAGATGGCGTTCGTGGAATTCGTCGAACAGCAGCGCGCCGACCTGCTCCAGCATCGGGTCGTCCTGGATCAAGCGGGTCAGGATGCCCTCGGTGACGACCTCGATGCGGGTGCGCGCGGAGGTCTTGTTCTCGAAGCGGATGCGGTAGCCCACGGTCTCGCCGACCGGCTCGCCCAGCTGGCGTGCCATGAACACCGCGGCGCTGCGGGCAGCCACGCGCCGCGGTTCGAGCATCACGATGCTGCGCCCGGCCAGCCACGGCGCGTCCAGCAAGGCCAGCGGCACCTGGCTGGTCTTGCCGGCGCCGGGCGGGGCTTCCAGCACCAGCCGCGGGTGGGCGGCCAGGCTGTCGCGCAGCTGCGGCAGCAGGGGGGAGATCGGAAAGGCAGGCTCGGTCATGCGCGGGGAGGATACGGGGCTGCCACGGATGGCGCGATGGTCAGGCGGTTGGGTGAAGCCTGTCAGGGAATCCGGAAGTGCTCCGCCTTTCTGGCACGCAAGCGATGATTCTGCCGGCCAGCGCCGCTTCAGATCGGTCAGACGCAAGTCGATAACCAGTGCAATCCCCACTTTGGATGCACCATGTCTGCTGCCACCCCGAAATTCGTCAGCTTGCAAAGCAAGCTGCTCGGCGCACTCGCGCTGGGCCTGTCGATCATCCTGCTGTGTGCCCTTGGTGGGTTGGGTACGGCGTGGCTGAGCCTGTCGGGCAAGGTGCCGCCGGAGGTGGCGCAGGCCTCCAGCAGCGAGGAGATCACCCGCGATTTCCGCCTGCAGGTGCAGGAATGGAAAAATGTCCTGATCCGCGGGCGCGATCCGGCGCAGCTGGACAGGCACCTGGGCGCCTTCCGCGAGCAGGGCCGGAAGGTGCAGGCAGGCACCGCCGCGCTGGCCAAGGCCACCCGGGACCCGCAGGCGCGCAAGCTGGCACAGGACTTTGCCAGGGCGCATCTGGGTTTGCAGAGCAGTTACGAAGCGGCACTGGGCCAGTTCGCCGAGTCCGGTTACGACACCCAGCTGGGCGACCAACTGGTCAAGGGCCAGGACCGCGCGCCCAGCCAGACGCTGGACGCGCTGGTGACGCGCAGCAAGACCCTGGCCGATGCCGCGGTGCTGGCCGGTTCGCAATCGGCGCAGCACAAGCTGGTGCTGTCGGCGGTGGCCACCATCGTGGCGGCGCTGTGCCTGGTGGCGGTGCTGGGCTGGTGGATCCGTCGCTCGATCGTGCGCCCGATCGAACACGTCGCACGTGCGGCACGCCAGGTGGCGGCCGGCGATCTGTCGGCGCGCGCAGCGGTCAGCAATCGCGATGAAATCGGCCTGCTCGGCCAGGCCATGGGCCAGGTGGTCAACACGCTCACGGATGTCTCCACCGCGCAGGCCGACATGGCACAGCGCCACGAAGCCGGGCAGATGAGTTTCCGCATGGACGCGCAGGCCTTCCCGGGCGCGTACGGCCGCATGGTCGACGACACCAATGGCCTGATCGGCGCGCAGGTCGGTCTGATCGGCGACATGCTGCAGGTGATGCAGCATTACGCGGTCGGCGACATGTCGGTGGACATGCCGCGCCTGCCGGGCGAGAAGGCGCAGATCACCGAGGCGATGGACACCACCAAGCGCAACCTGGCGGCGATCAACGGCGAAATCCGTGGCCTGGTCGACGCGGCTGCGGCCGGCGACTTCGCCACGCGCGGCAATGCAGAGGCCTACCAGTTCGAATTCCGCGCCATGGTCAGCGGCGTCAACGGCCTGATGCAGAACGTGGACCAGAACCTGGCCGAGCTGTCGCAGCTGCTCAAGGCGATCGCCGATGGCGACCTGACCGCGCGCATGCACGGCAACCAGCAAGGCGTGTTTGCGCGCATGCGCGACGATGCCAACGCCACCGTGCAGCGCCTGACCGATATCGTCGGCGACATCACCCTGGCCGCGCAGACCATCCGCACCGCCTCGGCGGAAATTGCCGCCGGCAACAACGACCTGGCGCAGCGCACCGAACAGCAGGCCGCCAACCTGGAAGAAACCGCCGCCTCGATGGAAGAGCTCACCTCCACCGTGCGCCAGAACGCCGACACCGCGCAGCAGGCCAGCCGCGGCGCGCAGGCGGCCGCGGAGATCGCCGGCCGCGGTGGCGAGATGGTGGCCAGCGTGGTCGACACCATGGGCGAGATCGAGGTCTCGTCGAAGAAGATCGCCGAGATCATCAGCGTCATCGACGGCATCGCGTTCCAGACCAATATCCTGGCCTTGAACGCGGCTGTGGAAGCCGCACGGGCGGGCGAACAGGGCCGTGGTTTCGCCGTGGTCGCCACGGAGGTACGTGCACTGGCGCAGCGTTCGGCCGGCGCGGCCAAGGAGATCAAGCAGCTGATCGATGCTTCGGTGGACAGCGTGGAGCGTGGCAGCGCGCGCGTGGATCAGGCCGGGCAGACGATGCAGCAGATCGTGCAGTCGGTGCAGCAGGTCACCACCTTGATCGCGGAAATTTCCGCCGCATCGCGCGAACAGTCGTCCGGCATCGAGCAGGTCGCCCGCACCGTCAACGACATGGACGAAACCACCCAGCGCAACGCCGCACTGGTGGAAGAAGCCTCGGCCGCGGCACGGGCGATGGAAGAGCAGGCGGTGGACCTGAGCGAAGCGGTATCGGTATTCCGCCTGGATGCACGCCGGCCGCGGTTGGCGGCTGCGGCTTGATTTGGTCGGTCGTTGTAGTGGTGGCCAGGCGCGGTATTTCTGATGCGGGCGCAACGCGCCTGCTGCTGGTCTACGCGAAAAGCCACCAATAGCCAGATGCGCAAGCCGCACACGCTGGTGCAGCTTCAATCGGTTGGCCCGGTTGGCCCGGTTGGCCCGGTTGGTCCGGTTGGTCCGGTAGGTCCGGTTGGTGCGGCCGGCGGATCGACGTCGCCCTGATACTGCTTGCCGAAGCACTTCTGCAAACGCTGATCGCGCTCGCGTTGCGTACACGGTTGGCGCAGTGCGCCGGTCATCGACAGTGCCGCGCCAGCAAGCTTGGAACGAAATGCCCAGGTCTGCTGGATCTCGCCGCCATCCGGGGTCCAGGCGTTGGCAAAGCGCGTTGTCTGATAATCCACCGGTGCTGTGTGTTGCATGGGATTGCGTGCGGAAGCTGCCGTGCCGACGACAGTGGCCGGCAGTGAAAGATTCAACGACTGCGAGTGAGTGCCGGAGGTGGCAGCGGTGCTGTCGGATGGGCGTGCTGATGGCTGCTGCATGTCTGCCTCTGGCATTGCTTGCGTGCTGCGAGTCATCGCCGCGTTTATCCCAGCGCTTGCCGCGCGTAGCGGCGAGGTTGACCGGGGGAGCATGCTGGACGGTGGTGTCTGCGGACTGGTTGTCTGCAGCGGGCGCGGCACAACTATCAACCTCATTCGCGGCGTATTGGCGCGTTCCCGATCCGTTGCGACGATCGGCAGTGTGCGGACTAGCCACAGCGCGAACAGGCCATGCAGGGCAAGCACCGCCACGATGGCCAAGACGCGCTCGAGTTGCCGGTCGTCAGCACGGCGCTGTGTCGCAGGGTCCATCCGATCACGTCCGTGTGTGCAGGACGCGAGCATATCGGCAGTGGCGTTGGATTTGCGTTTGGCGCTAGTTGCTAGCAGACATGCGTTACCTGCGATCGACTGGTCTCGCAGCGGCGTTTGGCTTCGGTCAGGAGCCGGGTCGGTCGAGTGCGCGGTGCCCTCACCGCTCGCGGGACATGCCGTGAACCCGTCCCTGAAGGCTCGGTGGCGGCATCCATGCCGCCACACGGTCCCGCAAGCGGCGAGGACACCGCACCAGAGAGTGGGTCGATGGTTTTTTCAAAAGTGGGCTATCTCGCTGGTTGCAGTGGCTTGCTGATGCGGGCCGCAACTGCAGGACAGTCAAGCGCATTAACGGTACCTCGTGCAGTGCTTGCACCGTGCACACCGACCATCTCGACAGGTCCTTGCCCGCCCGCCGTCGCGGGACCTGACGCGGCATGGATGCCGCGTCAGAGCCTTCCTGTCTGCGGGTGTCGCCGGTCGGCGTGGTGGAGACATAACGGCCAGGCAGGGCCCCGACGATTCCGTAGGAGCGCCCTTGGGCGCGATGGGGCGTCTCGGTAAAGCCTGTCGCGCCGAGGGCGCTCCTACAGGGGCGGCGCGGCGTGTCGTAGGAGCGCACCTGGGCGCGATGGGGCGTTCCCGGGGCAGCCCGGTCGCGCCCGGGTGCGCTCCTACGAGATGGTGGTCGGTCGCCGGTCTGCGGATGTCGCTGGTCGGCGTGGTGAAGACATAACGGCCAGGCACGGTCCCGACGATGATGGATTCACCGCGTGTCCCGCGATGGTGGGTGGGCAAGGGCCCTGCAACCAAGCCGCGGATCACCACTAGCGGCGCAGCGATCAAACGCCCTGCCGACTTGCCAACTTGTCCAGCCGATCCAGCAGACTCACCCAGAACGCTGCCGGCAACTCCGCCTTGAGCGGCACGCTGTACAGCCACTCATCGGCGAACGGCCGGCATTTGACCGCGTCTTTTTCCGTCATCAGCACCGGCAGGCGGCTGCCGAAACTGAAGTCGGCGGCGCGATAGACGTGGTGATCGGGAAAGGCATGCGGGACCACGCCAATGCCGCGCGCGCGCAGCATCGCAAAGAAGCGTTCCGGATGCGCGATCCCGGCCACTGCATGCACGCGCTGGCCGGCCAGCCTGCTCAATGGCTGGGTGCGCTTGCCATCCATCGGTTGCACGCTGTCGATGCTCAGGCGCATCTGCCACTCGCCGAATCCGGCGTCATCGGGCGCGGGCGTGGGTGTCGTCGTCGCTGCGCTGGCCTGGCCCAGGTTGACCACGCGGAAATCGCAGTCGCGCGCACGCGCCGCCGGTTCGCGCAACGGCCCGGCCGGCAACAGGCGCCCGTTACCGTAGCGGCGCTGGCCATCGACCACTTCGATCTCCACATCGCGGGCGAGCCGGTAGTGCTGCAGCCCGTCATCGCAGACGACGATGTCGCAGCCGGCTTCGACCAGGGCGCGCGCCGCGGCCAGGCGATCGCGGTCCACGCGCACGCGGGCGCCGGTTTTCCAGGCGATCAGTACCGGCTCGTCGCCGCCGAGCGCCACCGGCGTGTCCGCTTCGACCCAGCGTGCGGTCTCCGACGCCTCGCGGCCATAACCGCGGCTGGCGACACCGGGCGTCCAGCCGGCTTCCTGCAACCTGGTGACCAGGGCAATCGTCAACGGGGTCTTGCCGGTGCCGCCAGCGGTCACGTTGCCCACCACGATCACCGGCACCGGCACCCCATGGCGCTTGCGCCAGCCGCGACGATACAGGGCGCGACGCAGCGCGATGGCAGCACCATAGACCGGCGCCAGCAGGCGCGCCGGCAGCGGGATCGGCGCATTGTCGTACCAGTAGCCCGGCGTGCGGGTGCCGCGCTTGCTCATGCCTGACGTTCGCGAAACTGCATGCCGTGCAGGTGCGAGTACAAGCCACCCTGCTCCAGCAATTGATGATGGGTGCCGCGCTCGACGATGCGGCCCTGGTCCATCACCAGTACCTGGTCGGCATGTTCGATCGTGGACAGGCGGTGAGCGATCACCAGGGTGGTACGGTCCGGCATCAATTTATGCAGGGCGTCCTGCACCAGGCGTTCGGATTCGTTGTCCAGCGCTGCGGTGGCTTCGTCCAGGATCAGGATCGGCGCGTCCTTGAGCATCGCGCGCGCAATCGCCAGACGCTGGCGCTGGCCGCCGGACAGGCGTCCGCCCTTGGTGCCCACATGCGACTGCAGGCCTTCGGGCAGTTGCGCGACGAACTCCATCGCATTGGCGCCCAGGATGGCGCGTTCCAGCTGGCCGGCGTCGGCACTGCGCATTTCGCCATAGGCGACGTTGTCGGCGATGCTGCCGTCGAACAGCATCACCTGCTGGCCGACCAGGGCAATCTGTCGACGCAGATCGGCCAGTGCGTACGCCTGCACCGGGTGCCCGTCGAGCAGGATCTGCCCGGACTCTGCCTCGTAGAAGCGCGGGATCAACTTGATCAGGCTGGACTTGCCGCTGCCGGAACGCCCGACGATCGCCGTCACCGTGCCCGGCTGCGCCACGAAACTGACCTCGGCCAGGGCCGGATTCACCTGCCCCGGATAACGCGCAGTGACATTGCGGAATTCGATCAGGCCCCTGGCACGCGTCAGCGGCACCGTGCCCTGGTCCGGCTCATCGGGACTGTCGAGCACCGAGAACAGGCGCTCGGCCGAGGCCAGGCCACGCTGCACCATGTTCTGCACATTGGTGAGCTGCTTGAGGCCCGGAATGATCGTCAGCATCGAGGTCATCAGCACCACGAAATCACCTGCGGTCAGCCGCCCGGCCAATGCCTGCGCACCAGCGACGAACAGCAGCGCCGACAGGCCGATCGCACCGATCATCTGCACCGTGGCGGTGGAAATGCCGCGGGTGGATTCGACCTTCATCGCCAGCCGCAGGTTGCGGTCGGCCAGCGCACCATAGCGCTCCATCTCGGTCTGCTGGGCGCCGTAGATCTTGACCTCCTGATGGCTGGACAAGGTCTGGTCGGCCGCCTGCAACAGATGCGCGCCGCTTTCCTGGATGCTGTGGCTGATGCGGCGATAGCGCCGCGCCACCTTGTCCATCACCCAGGCCAGCACCGGCGCCAGCACCAGGATGGTCAGAGTGACCTGCCAGCTATGCCAGAGCATCAGCGCCAGCGCGCCGATCACCTGCAGCGACTGCTGGATCATCACCTTGACCGCATCCACCGCCGCCTGCGCCACCTGGTCCGAGTCCGAACCCAGGCGGATCAGCATCGACGGCACCGGCTCGGAATCGAAGCGCGAACCCGGCAGGCGCAGGTATTTGGACATCACCTTGACGCGCAGGTCGCGCGCGATGCTGCGTGCGGATTTGCCCATCGCCATGTCGGTGATGTAGCCGGCGACCCCGCGCACCACGAACAACAGGATGATCTGCACCGGCAGCCAGCGACTGACTTCGGCGTTCTTGTAGATGAAGGTTTCGTCGGTGATTGGCTTCATCAACGCCAGGAAGCCGGTCGTGCCTGCCGCCTCGACCAGCGCGGCAATCAGCGCGGCGACCAGCAACAGGCGGTACGGCTTGGCAAACGCCAGCAGGCGACGGTACGTGCGCCAGGACGAGACTGGCGCCGGGCGGTCGTTGGAGGTGGTCACTGGCGGGTTCCGTTGTTGCGTGTGTGGCCGGGTGTGGGTGTGGTGCCGGCCTGCGGCGCCGTGGCGATTGCGATGCGGCGGAAGCCGAGCTGCCCCAGCGCATCCTGCGCGGTCACCACCGCCTGATACGGCGTGCGTGCGTCCGCGCGCATCAACACCGTCTGCTCGCGGTCGTCACCGGCGATCTGGGCAATGGTCTGCTTGAGCGAATCCACATCCGAACGCAGCACTTCCTGATCGTTGATGAAATAACGCCCGTCGGCATTGACCAGCACGCTCAATGAACGCGGCGGCGCGCTGGTGTGTTGGTCGCTGGCGGTCGGCAGCTGCAATTGCAGCGTGGAGCGTGCGTCGAAGGTCGTGGTCACCACGAAAAAGATGATGAGGACAAGGATCACGTCAATCAATGGCACCAGATCGATATGCGGCTCGTCCTGGCTTCGGTCACTGCCGATGCGCATCCGTCAGCCCTTTGCCATGACGGGTTTGCCAGCTGCCGCGAGCGCTGCCGCAGCGGCTGGCACAGCGCGGCCGTCCATCGTGTCCAGCAGCAAGCCGGCTTCCTGCTCCATCTCGATGATGTAGCCGGCGATGCGGCCCTTGAAGAAGCGATGCGCCATCAATGCCGGTACCGCAATGATCATGCCGGTGGCCGTGCACACCAGCGCCTTGCCGATGCCGCCCGCCAGCTGGTTCACATCGCCCACCCCGTGATCGAGGATGCCCAGGAACATCTGGATCATGCCGACCACGGTGCCCAGCAGTCCCAGCAACGGCCCGGCCGAGGCGATCGTGCCCAGGGCATTCAGATAGCGCTCCATGCGGTGCACCACGTGCCGGCCGGTGTCCTCGACGCGCTCGCGAATCAACTCACGCGGACGACCACGTAGGTCCAGCGCAGCGGCAAGCAAGGCGCCCAGCGGCGAATTGCGCCGCAGCGATTCGATGTGGCCTGGATCCAGCCTGCCGCGTGCAGCCCAGTTACGGACCTCTTCGCCCAGACCTGGAGGGGCCACCTCGTTGCGGCGCAGGCTCCACAGACGCTCCAGCACGATCGCCAGGGCGATCACGCCCAGCAACAGCAATGGCACCATCGGCCAACCGCCTGCCTTGACCAGCTCCAACACGATTCGATTCCTCCGGCGACGCGGCCGCCTGTTCGCTGGTCGATAGGATAGCAGCCGACCGCCGCCGTTCCGCAGCATCCCACAGCCGTGGCTGCCAGCGTCGCCGCTCACGTACTTGCAGGCCGTGAACGCCCAGCCAGACCCGGATCGCCCCGGCCTGGGCCGTGTCGAGCAGCTCGGCGCCACTGCCCTGCCAGCGCTGCACCACCGCGGCCCGCGGGTGGCCGAAGCGATTGCCGTGCCCGGAGGACACCAGCGCCAGTCGCGCGCCGGTGGCGGCAATGAAGCCGGCATGCGATCCGTCGGCGCTGCCATGGTGCGGGACCACCACCAGGTCGGCACGCAACTCCGGGGCATGCTCCCGCAACAGGCGCCGCTCGACGATCTCGCCGATATCGCCCGGCAACAGCGCGCTCGCATGGCGTGTCTCGACACGCAGCACGCAACTGGATTGATTGCGCAGATACGGAAAGCCGGCGCCGGGATGCAGGAAGCGAAAGCGCACACCGTCCCATACCCACTGCTGTCCGGCACGACAGCGCGTGCTGACGTCCAGCGGCGCCTGTGGCGGCGCAGTGGTCATTGCAACGGGCAATTCCGCACGCACCGCTGCATAGCCGCCAGCGTGGTCGGCGTCGGCATGACTGAGCACGATGGCATCCAGGCGGCGCAGGCCGAGCGCGCGCAATGCCGGCAACACCACCCGCTCGCCGGCATCGAAACCATCGCGCACCGCCGGGCCGGTGTCGAACAGCAGCGCATGCCGTTGCGTGCGCACCAGCACCGCCAGGCCCTGCCCCACGTCCAGCACCTGCACATCCGCCTCGCCGGCGCCAGGCAGTTCGCGGTCCGGCCACAGCAGTGGCAGCCAGAGCAGCACCGCCAGGGCTTTGCCGGGCGTGCCGCGCGGCAGCAACAACCAGAACGCGCCCAGCAAGGCCATGAGCAAGGCGATCGCATCGGACTCGGGTACCCACCACAACGCCACCGATGTCTGCCCGAGCCAGACCAGGCCCGGCCAGGACAGCTCGAAGCACCAGCCCGCCCATCGCCATGCCCACACGCCCAGGCCCGGATGAAGCGCTTCCAGCGCAGTCCCCAGCAAGGCAAGTGGCACCACCACGAAGGTCCACCAGGGAATGGCGACCAGATTGGCCAATGGCCCCACCAGCGACGCCTGCCCGAACAGGCTGACGGTCAACGGCAGCAGGCCGACGGTGGCCACGGTCTGGGCGGACAGGAAGCCCCGCACGATCGCGCGATCGTCCGCTGGCAGGCACCACACCAGCCAGGCCACCCCGGCAAAGCTGAGCCAGAAGCCGGCCACCAGCACGCTCAGCGGATCCCACAGCAGCACTGCCAACATCGCCAGCGCGAGGATCTGCGCGGTGGTGGCACGGCGCCGTAGCACCCGCGCCAACGCGATTACGGCAATCATCAGCACGGTGCGCACCGTGGGCAGCGCCAGACCCGCCAGCACCGCATAACCCGCCGCACCGAGCAAGGCGGCGACTGCTGCCGCGTGGACGCGCGGGATCCGCATTGCAAGCGCCGGCCAGCAACGCCAGAGCCCGGCGACCAGCACGGCGACGACTGCAGCGACCAGCCCCACATGGAATCCCGAGATCGCAATCAGATGGCTGAGCCCGGTCGCCCGCAGCGTGGCCCAGGCAGCGTCGTCCAGCCCGCGCGTGTCGCCCAGCGCAAGCGCGCGCAGGTAGGGCGCCGACGGCCCGGGCACGCGCTCGGCAATGCGCTGCGACATCCCTTCGCGCCAGGCATCCACGCCACGCGGTGCCGCGACCTGCCGCGCAGCGGCCGGCACCCGTACATAGCCGGTCGCGGCAATCCGAAGTGCCAGCGCCTGCCGCTCGGCATCGAACCCACCGGGATTGCGCAAACCACGCGGCGCACGCAGCTTGAGCCGTAGTTGCCAACCCGCGCCTGCGCGCAGCGCGCCACGCGGCCCCACGCGCTCGGCACCGAAATCGTCATACCAAGCCAGCTGCAGCAGCTTGCCGCGCAGTGCGCCAGGCTGTGCGGGATCGTCGTCCACGCGCAGTTGAAAGCGCGTGCGTCGTGGCTCGGCGACCGGCAATTCGACGATCTGACCGCGCACCGTCAGTTCTCGCGCTTCATCTTGCGGGCGCAGTTGTGCCTGCAGGACACCGGCGACCTGCCAGCCCATCAGGCCGAAACCGAAAACGGCGGTGGCCAGTGCCCACGCCAGCACGCTTGGCCGCGGACGCAGCCATGTGCTGACGCCGATGCCCAGCGCCGCTGCACCAAGGCAGGCCGCATAGACCGCACGCGGCAGCAGCGCAGGCGACCATGCGCACACCACGATGCCCAGCAACAATGCCGCTGCGATCGTCATCGTCGATACGCGCTGCGGCGAAGGCGATGCCTGTGCTGACGCATGCATGCTGTCGGTCGCCATCCTGGCCGTGGTCCATCCACCGACTCAGGTTAGACCCGCGCCGGCGTCCGGCACAGCGGCGATCGGTGCAGTGCCTGGTAGGAAAACGGCGGCGCCTGCCGTGGTGCATCAGGCCGCGGGAACGTCCTCCTATCGGCCGCGCAACACGCTGGGCAGGACAGTGTGTACGGGTCGCACATCGACCGTACCGGCCTGCATTCGCCTCGATTTCATGGCCGCCGCGCTATGTTCGCCACTGTTTTCGAGGAGTTTCCCCCATGCGTAAAGGCACTGCACTGATTGTCGGCGTCACCGGCATTTCCGGTTACAACCTCGCCAATGTCCTGGTGGCAGACGGCTGGACCGTCTACGGCCTGGCACGGCGCCCGCTGCCTCAGGATGGCGTGATCCCGCTTGCTGCCGACCTGCTGGATGCCGAAAGCACCGGCAAGGCGTTGCGTGGCCTGCCGATCACCCACGTGTTCTTCTGCACCTGGACCCGGCGCGACACCGAGCGCGAAAACGTCGAAGCCAACGGCGCGATGATGCGACATCTGTGCGAAGCGCTGAGCGATGCGCCGCTGCAGCACATGGCGCTGGTCACCGGCACCAAGCACTACCTGGGCGCGTTCGAGAACTACGGGAGCGGCAAGGCCGAAACCCCGTTCCGCGAAAGCGAACCGCGCCAGCCCGGCGACAATTTCTACTACACCCTGGAAGACCTGTTGTTCGCGCATGCCGAGCAGCATGGCTTCGGCTGGAGCGTGCATCGCTCGCACACCATGATCGGCATGGCCAACGGCAGCAACGCGATGAACATGGGCGTGACGCTGGCGGTGTATGCGTCGCTGTGCAAGCACACCGGCCAGCCGTTCGTGTTTCCCGGCTCGCAGGCGCAGTGGAACAGCCTCACCGATCTGACCGATGCCGGCCTGCTCGGCAAGCAGCTGGCCTGGGCCGGCCTGAGCCCGGCCGCGCGCAATCAGGCCTTCAACACCGTCAACGGCGATGTGTTCCGCTGGCGCTGGATGTGGGGCCAGATTGCCGACTTCTTCGGGCTCGAAGCGGCGCCCTGCCCCGAGACCCCGCAGCCGCTGGAGGCACGCCTGAGCGAGACCGCCCCGGCGGTATGGAGCGAGATCGCCAGGCAGCATGGCCTGGTGGAAGCCGACGTCAACCGGCTGGCATCCTGGTGGCACACCGATGCCGACCTGGGCCGAGAGATCGAGTGCGTCAACGACATGACCAAGAGCCGCGAGCTGGGCTTTGTGGATTTCTACGACAGCCGCGCATCGTTCCTGGAATTGTTCACGCGCCTGCGCGCGCAGCGCATCATTCCCTGATGCGCCACCGGTCGGCGTCACCGACGTGACGGCGACCGGTTGCTGTCGACGCGAGCATCGATGCGATGATGCTCGCGGGCGCTGCATGCACAGCAATCAGGGTGTCGCAGCATCCGGTCGCCCATCACGCGGATGCATCGGCAACCGGATACGGGATCTTCGCTCTGACACCCGTGGTTCACCACTGCCTTGCCGTCAGGAATTCCGACGGCAAGGTACTGCCTACACCGCAGACGGCGCCAGTTCGCGCAACTTGCCCTGGTGCAGTTCGAGCACGCGGTCCAGACGCCGCGCCAGGCTGCGATCGTGGGTCACCAGGACCAGGCTGGTGCGCTGTGCACGATTGAGTTCCAGCATCAGCTCGAACACGGTCTCTGCGGTCTTGTCGTCCAGGTTGCCGGTCGGCTCGTCGCCCAGCACGCAGCCCGGTTTGTTCACCAGCGCACGCGCCACGGCCGCGCGCTGGCGCTCGCCACCGGACAACTCGCTGGGCTTGTGTTCGATGCGATGTCCGAGCCCGACCGATTCCAGCAGTTGCAAGGCCTGCGCCCGGGCCAGCGCGACCTCTTTTCCGGACAACAGCACCGGCATCATCACGTTCTCCAGCGCGGTGAATTCCGGCAGCAGGTGATGGAACTGGTACACGAAGCCCAAGGCCTGATTGCGCAGCTTGCCGCGCTCGCCATCGGACAACGCCGACATGCGCCGGCCGGCCACATACACCTCGCCCGAGGTCGGAATATCCAGCCCGCCGAGCAGGTGCAGCAGCGTGCTCTTGCCCGCACCGGAGGCGCCGACAATGGCTACGGTTTCGCCGGTCGCCACGGTCAGATCCAGTCGATCGAACACCGGTGTACGCATCTTGCCTTCGGCATAGGTCTTGCCCAGACCCTCGGCCCGAATCACTGCTTCTGCGTGGCTTGACGTCTGCACGGCCGATTCCCCATTCCCGATTCCCGATTCGCTGATCTCATTCATAACGCAGCGCCTCCGCCGGTTGGGTCCGCGACGCGCGCCATGCCGGATACAAGGTCGCCAGGAAGCTCATCACCAGCGCGACGACGGTGATCACCACCACGTCCTGGGTCTGCATGTCGGTCGGCAAGCCAGTGATGTAATACACGTCTTCGGGCAGCAGCTTGACGCTGAAGATCGTCTCGATCACCCCGAGGATGCGTTCCAGGTTGAGCGTCAGCACGATGCCGCCGATCACCCCCATGATCGTGCCCATGAAGCCGATCAACGAACCCTGCACCATGAACACCTGCATCACGCCCGCAGGCGACAGGCCCAGGGTGCGCAGGATGGCAATATCGGCCTGCTTGTCGGTGACCAGCATCACCTGCGAGGACACCAGGTTGAACGCGCCCATCGCCACGATCAGCGACAGCAGGATGCCCATCACGGTCTTTTCCATCTTCAACGAGTGGTAGAGATTGGCGTTCTCCTGGGTCCAGTCGCTGACCCGGTACGGACCATGCAACTTCACCGCCAGATCGCGCGCGACCGGCCAGGCCTGGTCCATGTCGTGCAGGCGCAGCCGTACGCCGGTGACGCCGTCCATGCGCAGCACGCGCGCCAGGTCCTGCATGTTGACCACGGCCAGGCCGCGGTCGATCTCGTTGTAGCCCGCCTCGAAGATCCCGCTGACGGTGAAGCGCTTGAGCCGCGGCATCGCACCCAGCGGCGTGGCCTGGGTGTCGCTGAGCAGCACGACGATGCTGTCGCCCACGTCCACGCCCAGCCAGATCGCCAGCTCCTTGCCGATGACGATGTTGTAGGAGCCCGGGGTGAGGCTGTCGACCGACCCCTGCTGCATCTTCTTGGCCAGCACCGACACCTTGCCTTCTTCGGCAGGAACGATGCCACGCACGATCGCCGGCTGCTTGCGCGGACCCTGCAGCAGCGATTCGGTTTCGATATACGGCGCGGCACCGGCGATGCGCGGATCGGCCATGGCGACCTCGACCGCGTGCTGCCAATCGTGCATCGGCGCGCCGTCGGCACTGACCGTGGCATGCGCGGCCATCTGCAGCAGACGGTCGCGGATCTCCTTCTGGAAACCGCTCATCACCGCCAGCGTGGTGATCAGCACGGTCACGCCCAGGGCGATGCCCAGGATCGATGCCATCGAGATAAACGAGATGAAGCCATTGCGCCGCTTGGCACGCAGGTAGCGCAAGCCGATGGCGACCGGGATAGGTTTGAACATGCGGTTCAACCGGGAAAGGGACGCTATGGTGCCACTTGCGGCCGCCCGGACGAAATGGCGTGTGCCTGAGCGGCCAGACGCAGTTCACGTCGCTGCGCCGCCGGCAAGGTATCCGGCCAGAAATGCAGGCGTTGGCGACGTGCATCCGGACCAGTCCACGACACCACCGCGATCGGTCCGCGCCATGCCACCTGCAGGGCGTGCACCTGCGCGCCGTCAACGCTGGCGGGCGTATCGCCCCAGGGCACGATCACCTCCCGTGCCGGCGAACGCAACAGCACGCGCAAGCAGCGGCCACCTGCAGACACCGCATGGACCGACAGCAATACGGCCAGCCACGGCGGCACCCCGCTACGCCACAGCGCCCACAACGCGAGCACGCTCAGCACAGCCAGTGCGCAGACCAGCCCGCGCGAGGGCCGCCATTCAAGCCGGCATGGCGCGAATATCGGCGATGAGTGCGGCGTTGGCGGCATCGGGGCAGGCCTCGTATCCCATGAACCAGCGCCACAACTTATCGTCTTCGCAATCCAGCAGCTGTAGGAAAACCGCGCGCTCTGACTCGGAAGCCTGCGCCCAGCGTTGATCCAGGTAGCGCCCGAACAACTGGTCGAGTTCGCGCATGCCACGCCGGCAACGCCAGCGCAGTTTCTTCAGCAGGGTCTGTTCGTCCATCTCACTCTCCACCTCGCCTTGCCGGCGCCGAAAACGACAGCGGCACCAGACCAAGGGCCGGTGCCGCTGTGAACCACCTCCCCGCCGGGGCGGGGGCGAATTGCGCTGCGATCAGGCGCGGCGCGCCATCATCAGCTTCTTGATCTCGGCAATCGCCAGCGCCGGATTCAGGCCCTTCGGACAGGTCCGCGCGCAGTTCATGATGGTGTGGCAGCGATACAGCTTGAACGGATCTTCCAGGTCGTCCAGGCGCGCACCGGTATCCTCGTCGCGCGAATCGATGATCCAGCGATACGCCTGCAGCAGGATCGCCGGGCCCAGGTAGCGCTCGCCATTCCACCAGTAGCTCGGGCAGCTGGTCGAGCAGCACGCGCACAGGATGCATTCGTACAGGCCGTCGAGCTTGCGGCGGTCTTCCGGCGACTGCAGGCGCTCGCGGTCCGGCGGCGGCGGGGTCTGGGTGCGGATCCACGGCTTGATCGATGCGTACTGCGCGTAAAAATGCGTCAGGTCCGGCACCAGGTCCTTGATCACATCCATGTGCGGCAGCGGATAGATCGGCACCTCGGCCTTGCCGCAGGCGGCAATCGCCTTGGTGCAGGCCAGCGTGTTGGTGCCGTCGATGTTCATCGCGCACGAACCGCAGATGCCTTCGCGGCAGGAGCGACGGAACGCCAGCGTCGGGTCGATCTCGTTCTTGATCTTGATCAGCGCGTCCAACACCATCGGGCCGCACTTGTCGAGATCGATCTCGTAGCTGTCGGTGCGCGGGTTGGCCTCGCCATCCGGATCCCAGCGGTAGACCTTGAAGGTGCGCGTGTTCTTGGCGCCCTGTGCAGGGTAATGCTTGCCCTTGCCGATCTTTGAATTCTTGGGGAGGGTGAACTCTGCCATAGCTGCTCTCGTTGGCTCAGGCGATGCGCGGTGCGGACGACAACCGCACCGTGCGCATGAAGGTAAAGATGACGGATGCCACCACCGAAGCGGTGGCGCAACGTCCGGCGGCGTGCCGGCGTTGCCCCTGCGTCACGACGCGATCCGGCTGCGACGTTGCACAGCTGCCATGCCCGGACAGGCCGGCTGGCAGGAGCAACGCGGAAGCGGATCGAACCATGCGCATCGATCAGTAAACGCGCGGCTTCGGCGGGACCACGTCCACGTCCTTGCTCAGCGTGTACATGTGCACCGGACGGTATTCGAACTCGCACTTGCCCTTGTCGTCGACGGTGACCAGGGTGTGCTTCTGCCAGTTGACGTCGTCGCGGTCCGGGAAGTCTTCGTGCGAGTGCGCGCCGCGGCTTTCGTGGCGCTGCTCGGCCGAGTTGATCGTCGCCACCGCATTGAGCAGCAGGTTGTTCAACTCGTAGGTCTCGATCAGGTCCGAGTTCCACACCAGCGAGCGGTCCGACACCTTGACGTCCTCGAAGCTGGCGAAGATTTCGGCCATCTTGTCGACGCCTTCCTTCAGCGTCTTGCTGGTACGGAACACGGCCGCATCGGACTGCATGGTGCGCTGCATGTTGTCGCGGATCACCGAGGTCGGCGTGGAGCCGTTGGCGTAGCGCAGCTTGTCCAGCAGGCCCAGCGCCTTGTCGCAGACATCGGACGGCAGCGTCTTGTGCGGCTGGTTGGGCTTGACCGTCTCGGCGCAGCGGTTGGCCACCGCACGGCCGAACACCACCAGATCCAGCAGCGAGTTGGAGCCAAGGCGGTTGGCGCCATGCACCGACACACAGGCCGCTTCGCCGATCGCATACAGGCCCGGCACCACCGCATCCGGGTTGTCGCCCTGCTTGCGCACGACTTCGCCGTAGAAGTTGGTCGGAATGCCGCCCATGTTGTAGTGCACGGTCGGCAGCACCGGGATCGGCTGCTTGGTCACGTCCACACCGGCAAAGATGTGCGCGCTCTCGGCGATGCCGGGCAGCTTTTCGTTGATGACTTCCGGGCCGAGATGGGTCAGGTCGAGCAGGATGTGGTCCTTGTGCTCGCCGACGCCGCGGCCTTCGCGGATCTCCACGGTCATCGAGCGCGAGACCACGTCGCGCGAGGCCAGGTCCTTGTAATGCGGTGCGTAGCGCTCCATGAAGCGCTCGCCGTTGCTGTTGCGCAGGATGCCGCCTTCGCCACGGACGCCCTCGGTGATCAGGCAGCCCGCACCGTAGATGCCGGTGGGATGGAACTGCACGAACTCCATGTCCTGCACCGGCAGGCCGGCACGCATCACCAGGCCGCCGCCGTCACCGGTACAGGTGTGCGCGGAGGTGGCGCTGAAGTAGGCACGGCCATAGCCGCCGGTGGCCAGCACCACGCCATGGGCGCGGAACAGATGCAGGCTGCCATCGGCCATGTCCAGCGCCAGCACGCCGCGGCAGACACCCTCTTCGTCGAAGATCAGGTCGAGCGCGAAGTACTCGATCATGAAGCGCGCGTTGTGCGCCAGGGACTGCTGGTACAGCGTGTGCAGCATCGCGTGGCCGGTCCGGTCGGCCGCCGCGCAGGTGCGCTGCGCGGACGGACCTTCGCCGTACTTGGTGGTCATGCCGCCAAACGGGCGCTGGTAGATCTTGCCATCTTCGGTACGCGAGAACGGCACGCCGTAATGCTCGAGCTCGATGATCGCCGGGATTGCCTCGCGGCACATGTACTCGATCGCGTCCTGGTCGCCCAGCCAGTCCGAGCCCTTGATGGTGTCGTAGAAGTGGTAGCGCCAGTCGTCTTCGCCCATGTTGCCGAGCGCGGCCGAGATGCCGCCCTGCGCTGCCACGGTGTGCGAGCGGGTCGGGAACACCTTGGTCAGGCAGACGGTCTGCAGGCCCTTCTGGGCCAGGCCGAAGGTCGCGCGCAGGCCGGCGCCGCCGGCTCCCACCACGACCATGTCGTACTTGTGTTCGGTAATCTTGTAAGCGGACATCTAATCTGGATTCCTGTTCTGTGTGCCCGATGACTCAGGCACCGCCCAGCGCGATGCGCGCCACTGCGAAAATGCTGACGATCGCGCCAAGCACGGCGATGAACTTCACCGTCGTCTGCAACGCCAGTGCCAGCAGCGAATTGTGGATGTAGTCCTCGAGCACGACCTGCAGGCCAAGCTGCGCGTGCCAGAACATTGCCACCAGGAAACCGACCAGCAGGACTGCATTCCAGGGCCTGGACACGGCCGCGACCGCGGTCGGGTAGTCGGAACCGAGCAGGCTCAGCACGAACACCAAGAACCAGATCGCCAACACCACCAGCGCCGTGGCGGTCAGGCGCTGCAGCACGAAATGCTCGGTCCCGGTCTTGGCGGCGCCCAGGCCGCGCACGGTCTTCAACGGGGTGCGGTAACGGCTCATGCGGCGACTCCGGTCAGGACATAGGCCCAGATCGCGGCGGTGATCACCAGGCTGGCAACCACCGACGTCCAGCTGCTACGCACGAAGGACGGGATGCTGAAGCCGTAGCCGAAGTCCTGCACGATGTGGCGGATGCCGTTGGACAGGTGATAGGCAAACGCCCATGACCATGCAAACAGGAACACCTGGCCGTACCAGGCGCCGAGATGCTGGGTGAGGCACGACCAGTGGTCCTGCCCGAGCATCAACACCAGCAGGGAGACGGCAATGACCAGCGCCCCTCCGGAAAGAATGACGCCGGTGGCTCGATGCAGGATCGAGGTCGCCATCTGGATCTGCCAGCGATATACCTGCAGATGTGGGGAAGTGGGACGTTCGCGGATCGCCATTCGCTGGGCTCGTATCTCGGCTGGGCGGCACTAGGCCGCTGTGGCTAAAAGCTGCTCAAAAATCGATGCAGCGTCCATTTTTTTCCCAGTCGCCGTAGCGCGTTGGCTCAGGGCCGTCGCGCCCACCGATCTCCTTGGGCAGGGGCTGCTTCTCGGGAATGTGCTCCTGAGAGGAAGGCTGCGTCTCGGAATCCTGCGATGGCGTGGGGGTTGGATGGCCTATCATAGTGGTCTCACAACATTGCGATTTTAGTCCTCCCCTTCCGTGGCTGACAACCTGAATCTTATTCCGCAGGGTTTTGGCTCCCTGCACGACATGCAATACGTCCGCTTGCTCGGGACGGATGCAGTGGCGTTCGCGCATGCGCAATTTGCCAACGACGTACAGGCGCTGGCGATCGGGCAGTGGCAATGGAATGCGTGGCTGACGGCAAAGGGGCGCGTGATCGCCATCTTCGCACTCCTGCGCGAAAACGACACCGACGTATTGATGCTGCTGCCCGACGGCAATGCGGCCGAGATCGCAGCGCAACTCGGGCGTTTCGTGTTTCGACGCAAGCTCAGCATCGGCGTGGCGGCGCTTTCGGCGCATGCCGGCTTTGCCGCGCCTGCGCGCGCACGGGGCGCGCAGGCCGATATCGGAACGCAGCGTATCGAATTGGATATGGGCAGCCCTGCCCTGCCGCGCACGTTGTTGTTGCTTGCGGACGCGGAAGCATTGGCCGCGCCTATCGAACCTGCACGCATGGATGCCGACTGGCGCCGTACCGACCTGCAACTGGGGCTGGCACGCCTGCCCGATGCGCAACGCGAGCAGTGGACGCCGCAACAGCTGGCACTGGATCGCCTGCAGGCCTTCAGCGTCAAGAAAGGCTGCTACCCGGGCCAGGAGATCGTTGCGCGGACGCACTTCCTGGGCAAGGCCAAGCGTGCGCTGCAGCTGCTGCAGGTCGAGGCCGGCGGCAGCGCTGCGGTGGTCGAGGCGGGCCAGGCCGTGCTGCTGGGCGATGCCACCGTCGGCACGCTGGTCAGCGTGGCCGGCGATCTCGCGCTGGCGGTGGTGCCGCTGGAGCTGACCCTGGAGGCCGACGCCGTGCTGCAGGCAGGCGGGCATGCTGCCCGCCCGCTGGCGTTCGTGCAGGGGTTGGCGCGTTAGGCCGGCGCCAGCCGCTCGCCGCTGGCCGGGTCGAAGAAATGCAGCGCATCGCTGCGCAGCGCCAGGCGCAGCGGCTCCCCCACCGCCGGCAAGGCCTGCGGCGCGACGCGGATCACCAGTGGCTGGCCGCCGCGGTCGAGGTTGAGGAAGATCTCGTTGCCGACCGGCTCGATCACATCGATGCGCGCGTCGAAGCCCAGCGCGGCATCGCTCGATGGCTGCAGGTGCTCGGGGCGCACGCCGACGATCACCTCGCGACCGAACCAGCTGCGATCGATGCGGGCCGCACCCAGCGGCACACGCCAGCCATCGGCCACGACCAGGTGCAGGCCGTCCTGCTCATCCAGGCGCCCCTGCAGCACATTCATCGCCGGGCTGCCGAGAAATCCGGCCACGAACAGGTTGGCCGGGCGGTCGTACAGCGCCATCGGGCTGTCGATCTGCTGGATCACTCCATCCTTGAGCACCACGATGCGCTGGCCCAGCGTCATCGCCTCGACCTGGTCATGGGTGACGTAGATCATGGTGGTACCCAGCTTGCGATGCAGCTGGGCGATCTCGGTGCGCACGCTATGGCGCAGCTTGGCATCCAGATTGGACAGCGGCTCGTCGAGCAGGAACACCGACGACTCGCGCACCATCGCCCGTCCCAGCGCCACGCGCTGGCGCTGGCCGCCGGACATCGCCTTGGGCAGCTTGTCGAGCATCGGGGTCAGCCCCAGCAGCTCGGCGGCGTTGTTGACCCGCTCGGCGATGACCTGCTTGGGGTGGCCGCGCAGCTTCAGTCCGAAGGCCAGGTTCTCGGCCACGGTCATGTGCGGATAGAGCGCATAGCTCTGGAACACCATGGCGATGTCGCGGTCCTTGGGGGCCACGTCGTTGACCACGCGCTCGCCGATCTTCAGCGTGCCGGCGCTGATGTCCTCGAGCCCGGCGATCATGCGCAACAGGGTCGACTTGCCGCAGCCGGACGGACCGACCAGCACCATCAATTCGCCATCGGCGACCTCGAAGCTCGCCCCCTGCACCGCGACCTGGCCGTTCTCGTAGACCTTGCGGACACCTTCCAACTGCACTTTCGCCATCTTCGGCCTCAACGTAAGTTGTGCGCCCTGCCTTCGGCCCTCCCGACGGCGGTGACGCCACATGCGCCTGCAAGGAAATCTCCTGCAAACGAATGCATTGGTTTATTCTGACATGTAATCGTTTTCACATGGCAACATCGATCTCGGGAGGGACCATGCCGCCACCGACCCAAGCCGCTGTTTCAAGCGGTGCAGCCTACCGTGCAAGTCCCGGCATTCCGCCACGCATGGGCAGATATACCGCCGCGGCGCTAACCGCTGACGGCCACTTGCTGCAACAATCGGGGATTGGACGTGCGCGTCCATCCTCCGCTGCGCGCACGCCAGTGTCGCTCAGGAACAGACGTACCGACCGCCGGCTGTCCGGCGCCTTTCCGACCAGCTGCTGATCACGATGTCTCCAGAATCTGAAATTCGGTCCATGCACAACACCCTGATCCTGTTCGGCGCCACCGGCGATCTCGCCCAGCGCTATCTCTTCCCGTCCCTGCTGCGACTGTTCGTCGATGGCCTGCTGCCGGAGGATTTCCGTATCCGTGCGCTGGCCTTGTCGCCGCACGACACCGAGGCCTTCCGCGAGGTCCTGCGCCCGCGCCTGGCCGCCGCCCTGCCGATCGCCACGCCCGAGCAGATCCAGACGCTGCTGCAGCGGGTCGACTATCGCTCGGTGGATCTGCGCGATGCCGAGTCGGTGGCCAACGCCGTGCGCGAGCTGGCCAGCCGCCAGTGCGTGAGCTACCTGGCGATTCCGCCGGGCCTGTACATCAGCACCTGCCAGGGCCTGGCCCTGGGCGGCGCACTGGCCGCGCCGCACCGGCTGATGCTGGAAAAGCCGATCGGCCACGACTCGGACAGCGCCCGCGAGATCCTGCAGTCGATCGGCGCGCTGATCGACGAAGACCGCGTATTCCGCCTGGACCATTACCTGGGCAAGGCGGCGGTGCAAAACCTGATCGCACTGCGCTTCGGCAATACGCTGCTGGAAGCGGTGTGGAACCGTACCTACATCGAGTCGGTGCAGATCCTGGTGGCCGAGAGCGAAGGCGTGGACGGGCGCGATGCCTATTACGCCCGCTCCGGCGCGCTGCGCGACATGGTGCAGAGCCATATCCTGCAGCTGCTGTGCCTGGTGGCGATGGAGCCGCCGGCCGCGCTGGAAGCCGACCGCATCCGCGACGAGAAGGTCAAGGTGCTGCGCGCGCTGCGCCCGATGACCGCCGAGCATGCCGCCCACGACAGCGTGCGCGGCCGCTACACCGCCGGCAGCATCAACGGCCAGCCGGCGCAGGCCTATCACCCGCCGGAAGGCAGCGACGTGGAAACCTTCGTCGCGGTGACCGCCCACATCGACAACTGGCGCTGGGCCGGGGTGCCGTTCCATCTGTGCACCGGCAAGCGTCTGGCCGAGCGCTCCACCCGCATCGTGGTCACGCTCAAGCCGGTGACGCATTGGCTGTTCGAGCGCCCGGACCGGCAGAACGCGGTGCCCAACCGCCTGACCTTCCAGCTGCAGCCGCAGGAAAACATCGAGCTCGGCCTGATGAGCAGCCTGGCCGGCCCGGAATGGGGCGCGATCGAGCTGCAGCCGCTGGAACTGGAACTGTCGGTGCCGACCGGCCTGCATCGCCGCATCGCCTACGAGCGCCTGTTCGTGGATGCCTTCAATGGCAACCCGGCGCTGTTCGTGCGCGACGACGAGGTCAAGGCCGCCTGGGCGTGGATCGACAGCGTCAGCGATGCCTGGAAAGACGCGCAGTTGCCACTGCAGCCCTACCCGGCCGGCAGCTGGGGCCCCGATACCGCGGCGCCCTTCCTGCCCCCCGCCACCGACGCACAGGGACACACTGCATGACCGCTCCTTCCAAGCCGGTGCTGGTCGCCGATATCGGCGGAACCAATGCGCGCTTCGCGCTGGCCGACGTCGACGCCTCGGTACCGTTGCTGGATGACACCTCGCGCGAATTTGCGGTGGTCGATTTCGGCTCGCTCGGCGAAGCCGCGCGTTACTACCTCGACCAGATCGGCGTGCAGGCCACCCAGGGCGTGTTCGCCGTGGCCGGGCGCGTGGATGGCGACGAGGCACGCATCACCAACCATCCGTGGGTGATCTCGCGCTCGCGCACCGCCGCGATGCTGGGCTTCAGCACCCTGCACCTGATCAACGACTTCGCCGCGCAGGCCATGGCGATCAGCCTGCTGCGCCCGCAGGACGTGGTGCAGGTCGGCGGCGCCAGCTGGCGGCCCGCACCGATCGATCAGGCCCGCAACTACGGCGTGATCGGCCCGGGCACCGGACTGGGCGTGGGCGGGCTGATCATCCGCAACGGGCGCTGTTTCCCGCTGGAGACCGAAGGCGGCCATGTCAGCTTCCCGCCCGGCACGCCGGAGGAGATCCGCATCCTGGAGATCCTGTCCGAGCAGTTCGGCCGGGTCTCCAACGAGCGGCTGATCTGCGGCCCCGGCCTGGTCAACATCCACCGCGCGCTCAGCGAGATCGCCGGGGTCGACCCGGGCCCGTTGCAGCCCAAGGACATCACCGCGCGTGCGGCGGCCGGCGACCCGCGCTCGTCGCGCACCATCGATCTGTTCTGCGCCATCTTCGGGGCGATCGCCGGCGACATGGTGCTGATGCAGGGCGCCTGGGACGGCGTGTTCCTCACCGGCGGGCTGGTGCCCAAGGTGCTGGATTCGCTGCAGCATTCCGGCTTCCGCCAGCGCTTCGAACACAAGGGACGCTTTTCCGCGATCATGTCGCGGGTGCCGTCGCTGGCGGTCATGCATCCGCATGCCGGCCTGCTCGGTGCCGCCGCCTATGCGGTGGATGCGCAGCGCCAGCATCCAGGGGAGCAGCGATGAACCTGCAGGACAATCCGCGCATCACACTGGTGCGCTACGAAGACCCGGCCGAGTGGACCGAAGCGGTCGCCAGCGAGATGGCCGACCTGCTGGAACAGGAAATTTCGCGCCGCGGCCAGGCGCGCATGCTGCTGTCCGGCGGCACCACGCCGGCGCCGGTGTACGAATCCCTCGCCCATCGTTCGCTGGACTGGTCGCGGGTGGAAGTCGGCCTGGTCGACGAACGCTGGTTGTCGCCGCAGGATCAGGACAGCAACGCCTGGCTGGTGAAGCACAGCTTCCTGACCCATGCACCGGCGGCGACCTTCATCCCGCTGGTGCGTCCGGGCAAGCAGTTGCCCGAGTGCGTGCACACCGCCAACCTGCAGGCCAGGCATGCCGAACCCGCGTGCCTGGCGGTGCTGGGCATGGGCGGCGACGGCCACACTGCCTCGCTGTTTCCGGGCTCGACCGATCTGAGCAAGGCACTGTCCAGCCCGCAGCCCTACGCATCGCTGGATGCCACCGGCTGCCCGGGTTCCAACCAGTGGCCGCTGCGCATCACGCTGACTCCGGCCGGGCTCGCACCGATCCCGACCCGTCTGCTGTTGCTGCGCGGCAAGCAGAAGCTTGACGTGCTGCAGGCCGCCTTGTCAGGCGATGATGTCAGCGAGTATCCGATCCGGGTGGCGCTGCAGCAGCCAGGCCCGAAATTGCGGGTCCACTGGTGTGCTTGAGTGCGAGTCCCTCGCAACAGCCGATTTGGTGCGAGTCCTTCGCAACAGCCGATTTTGTGCGAGTCCCTCGCAACAGCCCGCACATCCTTGTGCGGGTATCTAAAAAAAGCGTGATTACTTTCTTCCCCGTTTCTCATAGCCGGTAGCCAATGAGCCTGCATCCGAACATCCAAGCTGTCACCGACCGTATCCGCAAGCGCAGCGCGCCGTCGCGCGCGGCGTACCTGGCCGGTCTCGATGCCGCCCTGCGCGAGGGTCCGTTCCGCAGCCGCTTGAGCTGCGGCAATCTTGCGCATGGGTTCGCTGCGTCCGAGCCGACCGACAAGTCGCGCCTGCGCGGTGCGGCCACGCCCAACCTGGGCATCATCACCGCCTACAACGACATGCTGTCGGCGCATCAGCCGTTCGAGCACTACCCGCAGCTGATCCGCGAGACCGCGCGCACGCTCGGCGCCACCGCGCAGGTTGCCGGCGGCGTGCCGGCGATGTGCGACGGCGTCACCCAGGGCCGCGCCGGCATGGAGCTGTCGCTGTTCTCGCGCGACAACATCGCCCAGGCCACGGCGATCGGCCTGAGCCACGACATGTTCGACAGCGTGGTGTACCTGGGCGTGTGCGACAAGATCGTGCCGGGCCTGTTGATCGGCGCGCTGGCGTTCGGGCATCTGCCGGCGCTGTTCATGCCGGCCGGGCCGATGACGCCGGGCATTCCGAACAAGCAGAAGGCCGAAGTGCGCGAGCGCTACGCCGCTGGCGAAGCCACCCGCGCCGAATTGCTGGAAGCCGAATCGTCCTCGTATCACTCGCCCGGCACCTGCACCTTCTACGGCACCGCCAACTCCAACCAGGTGTTGCTCGAAGCGATGGGCGTGCAGCTGCCCGGCGCCTCGTTCGTCAACCCGGAACTGCAGTTGCGCGATGCGCTGACCCGCGAGGGCACCGCGCGTGCGCTGGCGATCTCTGCGCTGGGCCAGGACTTCCGTCCGTTCGGTCGCCTGATCGACGAGCGCGCCATCGTCAACGCCGTGGTCGCGCTGATGGCCACCGGCGGCTCGACCAACCACACCATCCACTGGATTGCGGTGGCGCGCGCGGCCGGCATCGTGCTGACCTGGGACGACATGGACCTGATCTCGCAGACCGTGCCGCTGCTGACCCGTATCTACCCCAACGGCGAAGCCGACGTGAACCGCTTCCAGGCCGCGGGCGGCACCGCCTTCGTGTTCCGCGAGCTGATGGATGCCGGGCTGATGCACGACGACCTGCCCACCGTGGTCGAGGGCGGCATGCGCGCCTACGCCAACGAGCCGCGCCTGCAGGACGGCAAGGTCGTCTACGTTCCCGGCACGGCGACCACTGCCGACGACAGCGTGGCGCGCCCGGTCAGCGCCGCCTTCGAGGCGCAGGGCGGCCTGCGCCTGCTGCGCGGCAACCTCGGCCGTTCGCTGATCAAGCTGTCGGCGGTCAAGCCGCAGCACCGCACGATCGAGGCGCCGGCGGTGGTGATCGATACCCCGCAGGTGCTCAACAAACTGCATGCTGCCGGCGTGTTGCCGCACGATTTCGTGGTGGTGCTGCGCTACCAGGGTCCGCGTGCCAACGGCATGCCGGAACTGCACTCGATGGCGCCGCTGCTGGGCCTGCTGCAGAACCAGGGCCGGCGCGTGGCGCTGGTCACCGACGGCCGTCTGTCCGGTGCTTCTGGCAAGTTCCCGGCGGCGATCCACATGACCCCGGAAGCCGCACGCGGCGGTCCGATCGGGCGCGTACGCGAAGGCGACATCGTGCGCCTGGACGGCGAAGCCGGCACGCTGGAAGTGCTGGTGTCGGCTGAAGAGTGGGCCTCGCGCGAGGTCGCGCCGAACACCTCGGTGGCCGGCAACGACCTGGGACGCAACCTGTTCGCGATCAACCGCCAGGTGGTCGGCCCCGCCGACCAGGGTGCCATCTCGATTTCCTGCGGCCCGACCCGTCCGGACGGCGCGCTGTGGAGCTACGACGCCGAGTACGAACTCGGTGCCGATGCCGCAGCCGCAGCCGCACCGCACGAGTCCAAGGACGCCTGATTCCCCTTCCCTCTGCGCGACCGCCCGGCGGTCGCCGTCTAACGGAGTTGCAATGACGATTGCCCAGACCCAGAACACCGCCGAACGGCTGCTGCGCGATGCCGGCATCCTGCCGGTGGTCACCGTGGACACGCTGGACCAGGCGCGCCGCGTCGCCGATGCGCTGCTCGAAGGCGGCCTGCCCGCGATCGAACTGACCCTGCGCACCCCCATCGCGGTCGAAGCACTGGCCATGCTCAAGCGCGAGCTGCCCGACATCGTGATCGGCGCCGGCACCGTGCTGAGCGAGCTGCAGCTGCGTCAGTCGGTGGATGCCGGTGCGGATTTCCTGGTCACCCCCGGCACGCCCGCCCCGTTGGCGCGCCTGCTCGCCGATGCGCCGATCCCGGCCGTGCCCGGCGCGGCCACGCCGACCGAGCTGCTGACCCTGATGGGCCTGGGCTTCCGCGTCTGCAAGCTGTTCCCGGCCACCGCCGTGGGGGGATTGCAGATGCTCAAGGGCCTGGCCGGCCCGCTGTCCGAACTCAAGTTGTGCCCCACCGGCGGCATCAGCGAGGCCAACGCGGCCGAGTTCCTGTCGCAGCCGAACGTGCTGTGCATCGGCGGCTCGTGGATGGTGCCCAAGGACTGGCTGGCCCAGGGCCAGTGGGACAAGGTCAAGGAAAGCTCGGCCAAGGCTGCGGCGATCGTGCGGCAGGTGCGGGCTGGCTGATTGACGGGGCACCGCAGCCAGTGGCCCGGAAGACTGGGCTTCTGCGTAAAAGAAAGCTGGTTGCCGAGAAAAGCGTGGTTGACTGGCGCCTTATAGTTTTTTTGAAGAAAAGTACCGTCGTTTGCGGTTTGGTTTTGGTCGAGGAGAGCCTGATTGGCTGGCGCCTTGATTCCATGCGTGTCCTGCCCGCGGGCGCCGGGGCAGGACACGCCGTGAACCCATCCATGGGGCTCTTACACGACATCCCTGTCGTGTAAGGTCCTGCCCCGCCGCCCGCGGACCACTCTCGAATGTTCCTGTGTTGGCGGAACGGAGAGCAGCCATTGCCGCATGGCATGCCCGACCTAGCTTTGGTCGTTGCCCCCGCCTAATGCCGCAGAGGCCTCATCGCATCCTTCTTGGAGGCGGCGGATTGAGAGCGGTGGAAAGCGTGCACTTCTAAGTCGTTGGCATCCGGGCGGTTTGTCTGGGAGCGAGGAAGTCCAAGGTCCAGAAAACGTGCAGCGAACTTTGCGGATGATTGGCACGCATCAAGATCGAGCACTGAACCGGCTGCCGTTTTTCGTCGCCTAACCTCGCGGAAACGACTCGCCAAGGCGGCAGCGTGGCCGGGGAGTGGCGGAGAGCGGCACAGGGAGGTGCCGCGCGGCGAGTCAGACAGGATGTCTGACCGAGCCGAGGAGCCAGTCCGCGGACGCGCTGTCGCCCCAACCGATGCCAGCGACTGTCGGCATGCGTGGCAGTGCCTGGAGAAACCGTACCCTCACCCCAACCCCTCTCCCGGTGGGAGAGGGGCTTCAGGCGGCGCGTGACGTTCAGGACTAGAACGCTAAGCAGCAGTGGCGTCTTCGGCGCACCGTGACAACCTTCAGCCAGGTTGACCGATCAAGACTCCAGCGCAACGCTTGTCGGCGGCGTTTTCGGCACACCGCGCGCGCGCCGCACCAGCGCGGCTGCGCCGTTGCTCATGTCGTCGAGAATCGCGTAGATCGTCGGCAGGAACAGCAGGCTCACCACCGTCGAAAATGCCAGGCCACCGGCGATCGCGCGGGCCATCGGGAAATACGGCGGGCCGTCGCTGAACATCGTGGTGCTGGTCAGCGAGATCGGCACCATCGCCAGGATGGCGGTGCCCATCGTCATCATGATCGGCCGCAGGCGCTCGCGGGAACCTTCGATCAGCGCCTGGGTGCGGCCCATGCCGCGGCGGCGCAGGTTGTTGATGTGCTCGATCATCACGATGCCGTTGTTCACCACCACGCCCATCAACACCAGGATGCCGATGAAGGACATGATCCCGAACGAAGTGCCGGTGATCCAGAACAGCCAGAACACCCCGAAGATCGAAAACACCACACCGCTCATGATCGCCGCGGGAAACAGCAGCGACTCGAACACCGCGGCCATCACCACGTAGATCATCACCAGCGCGATCACCAGGTTGAACAGCATCTGCCCCATCGCCTCGCCGTCGTCCTGGTAATCGCCGCCGTCGAAGGTGTAGCTGTAACCGGCCGGAAAGCTCATTGCCTTGAGCGGCTTTTCCATTGCCGCGCGTGCTTCCGGGACGGTGACCTTGCTGGCCAGGTTGGCCTTGATGGTCAGCGTGGTCTGGCGATTGGTGCGGCCGATCTGGGTGGCAGCCGGGCGAATCTGCACATCCACCAGGCTGAGCAACGGCACGCTGCGGCCATCCTTGGTGCGCACCGTGAAGCTGGCCAGGTCTTCCGGCTTGCTCTGTTCGGCGCCGGCAAAGCGCACCCATACCGGCACCTCGTTGTCGCCGCGGCGGAACTCGCGCAACGGCGTGCCGCGCAAGGCCAGGCCCACGAAACTCGCCACCTGCTCGGCACTGAAGCCGAAGGCCGCCGCGCGCTCGCGATCCACCCGGATCGCCAACTCGCTGGTGCGATCGCCGGTATCCACATGCACATCGCGCAACTCCTTGCGCTGCGCCAGCAGCGGCACCACCTCGTCGGCCAGGGCCTGCAGGGCCTGGGTCGAGTCGCCGACCAGCTGCACCTGCACCCCTTGATTGCCGCTGCCGCCATCGCCCTGGTTGCCGATGCTGTAGTCCGCACGCGCCGAGCGCGGCAATGCCTTGCGGATCTGTTCCAGCAGCGACGGCAGGTCCTTGACCTTGCCCGCATCGAAGGTCACGGTGGTGCTGCTGCCTTCGGCCTCGCTGAACCACGAATAGATCTGGGTGATGTGGTACTTGTCGCGATGGGCCTGCAGGTAGTGCTCGATCCGCCCGACCTCCTCGCCCATCTGCTCATGCGTGTACGAGCCTTTCCACTGATACTGGATGAAGGCCTCGTTGCCCCCATCGCCGCCGAACATGTCCACCTTGGTCAGCTTCATCGGCACCAGGCTGATGGCGCTCACCAGGATGATGCCAGTCACGCTCCAGCCGCGATGGGCCAGCGTCCACGCCAGTACCCGCGCATAGCGGCGTTGCAGTCTGGCGATCACGCCATGGTCGGAAGTCACCAAGGGCGGCGTCTTCATGCGCGCGGACAGCATCGGGATCAGGCTGATCGCCACCAGCCACGACGCCAACAGCGACACCGAAATGGTGATCGCGATCTGCGCCATGAAGATGGAGATGTTGTTGGTCTCACCGAACAGGTTCGGCACGAAGACGATGCAATGGCACAGGGTGCCGGCGCTGAGCGCGATCGCCACGCTGCGCGTGCCGAGCAGCGCCGCCAGCTGCGGTTGGCCGGGCATGCGCTCGCGCTCCTGGTAGATGCTTTCCACCACCACCACCGCGTTGTCGACCAGCATGCCGACCGCCAGCAACAGGCCCATCATGGTCAGGATGTTGAGCGTGACGCCGACGAAATACATGAAGCCCAGCGTGATCGCAAAGCAGATCGGAATCGCCAGCGTCACCATCAGCGTCGATGGCCAGTGGCGCAGGAAGAAGAACAGCACCGTGATCGACAACAGCAAGCCCACCGCGCCGGCTTCTGCCAGCTCCGCCAGCGACGAGGTCACCGCCTTGCCCTGGTTGTCGATCACCTTGATCTGCACATCGCGCATCGCAGGTTCGGCGCGAATGTCCTCGACCTCCTTCAACGCCGCGCTGGACACATCCACCAGGTTGGCGCTGCGCTCCTTGTAGATATCCAGCCCGATCGCCGGCCGTCCATCCAGGCGGCGTCCGTAATTCATCCGCGTCGGCTTCAGCCGCACCTGCGCAATATCGCCCAGGCGCAGGCCCCTGGCATTGAGCACCAGGTCGCGCAACTCCTGCAGGTCGCGCAATTCGCCGATCGGCTGGACCCGAATGCGCTGGCCGTTGTCATCGATCTGGCCGGCGGACACCGAGAAGTTGAGCTTGCCAAGGCGCTCGCTCAGGTCATTGAGGCTGAGGTCGTGCGCGGTGAGCCGGTCCGGCGCGATCGCGATCTCCACCTCGTTCGGCGGGGCGCCGGAAATCTCCACCTTGGCCACGCCGGGAATGCGTTCGATGCGCCGCTTGAACTCGCGGTCGAGCATGTCGTACGCGCCGGTCAGGTCGGTCTGGCTGGCCAGGCGCACCTTGAGCACCGGCTCGTCGCTGCTGGACCATTTGTAAATGTGGAAACGCTGCAGATCGTCCGGAAAGTCGTCGCGGATGGCATCCAGCCGCTCGCGCGCATCCGAGGCGGCGATGGCGATGTCGCGATCCCAGTCGGAGAACTCGATGAAGATGTTGGCGCCATCGGCGGTGGCGGTCGAGCGCATGCGCTTGATGCCGGTCATCGTCGCCAGCGCCTCTTCGGCCGGCCGCACCAGGTTGCGTTCCACCTCGTCCGGCGTAGAGCCGGTGTACGGCAGTTGCACGAACAGGAACGGTGCGGAAATGTCCGGCAGCGCCTCCAGCGGCAGCCGGAACGCGGCAATCAGCCCCACCACCACCAGCGAGACGAAGCACATGATGGTGGTGACCGGGCGACGGATACTGAAGGCGGCAACGCTCACAGCGCCTCCAGTCCGTCGGAGTTCCCGGGTGCCTGTGCACGCTGCCCGGCCATGCGCCGGCCACGCTCCAGGTAGTACGCATCGGCGCGACGATCCAGCAGGTCGTACACCACCGGGATCACCAGCAGGGTCAGCAGCGTGGACACCAGCAAGCCGCCGATCACGGTGATCGCCATCGGTGCGCGCACCTCCGCGCCCTCGCCCATCGCCACCGCCAGCGGCAGGAAACCGAACAGGGTGCACAGCGTGGTCATCACGATCGGCCGCAAGCGCGAACGCGCACCTTCGATCAAGGCCTCGCGCTTGGGCACGCCCTCCTCGCGCAACTGGTTGACCTTGTCGATCAGGATGATCGCGTTCTTGGTCACCAGCCCCACCAGCAGGATCAAGCCGATGAACACCACCACCGACACCGGCTTGCCGGTCATCAGCAAGGCCAGCACCGCGCCGACCATCGCCAGCGGGATGGTGAACAGGATGACGAACGGATGCAGCAGCGATTCGAACTGCGAGGCCATCACCAGGTAGACCAGGAAGATAGCCAGGCCGAACGCAAACAACAGCGACTTCACCGATTGCGCCAGCTCCTCGCCCTGCCCGCCGATATGCATGCCCACGCCGGCGGCCAGCGGATCGTTGCGCACCATCGACTCGACCTCGCGCACCGCACCGCCCAGATCCATGTCATGCAGGCTGGCGGACACGATCGCCACGCGGGTCTGGTCGGCGCGATGGATTTCGCTCGGCCCGGTCGTGGCCACCACCTCGGCCACCGCCGCCAGACGCACCGGCCGGCTGCTGCCGAGGTTGACGATCAGCTGCCGGATCGCATCCACGCTGGCGCGGTCGCTGTGCTGCGCGCGCACCAGCACGTCGATCTTGCGATCGCGAAAGCTGTAACGCGTGGCCACGTCGCCGCGCACCTTCTTGACGATGACATCGGCGATCTGGCGCGTGGTCAAGCCCAGCGCACCGGCGCGCTCCTGGTCGAAACGGATCTGGATTTCCGGAAAGCCCTCTTCCACCGTCGACTTGACGTCGGCGTAGTGGCCATTGGCGCGCAGCATCGCCGCCAGCTTCTGCCCGGCACGTTCCAGCTCGCCCAGGTCCTGCCCACGCAGTTCCACTTCCAGCGGCGTGGAAAAACTGAACAACGCCGGCCGTGCAAAATCCACCTGCGCGCCCGGGTGCCCGACCATGCTGTTGCGCAGCCGCGCGGTGGCCGCCGCTTCCACTGCAGGACTGCCGCCGCCGGCCATCACCACGGTGAGCTTGCCGATGTTCTCGCCGCTTTCGGTGGGATTGGCGTCCAGCCGCGTGCCGCTGCCGCTGACGCCGTACAACGAGGCGATGCCCGGCTCCTTGTCGTGCGCCAGCTGCAACTCGCGCACCAGCGCGTCGGTCTGCGCCAGCGGCGTGCCGGAAGGCAGCTTCACCGTCATTTCGAAACGGTCCTGCGCCAGCTGCGGAATCAGGTCCGCACCCAGCATCGGCACCAGAAACACCGTGCCGATAAACGCGGCCGCCGCCAATCCCAGCACCAGGCCGGGCCGACGCAAGGCGGCCGGCAACATCGCCAGATAGCCACGCTCGGCGCGGCCATACGGCGCCATCGCCAGGTCGCTGGCCTTGCGCATCACCGGCGAGACCACCCGCGCAACGCCACGCCACAGCTTGACTACCGCCCACGCCACACCGAGGAACGCATAACGCACGCTCGCACCGGCACCGCGCCGCCCGGCAGCCACCGGCTTGAGCCAGCGCTGCTGCGGCCGCCACTGCGGGTGGCTCGGCTCGTCCGGGAACGCCATCGGCGGCGCGCCCTTGAGCGAACTCAGCATCGGGATCAGCGTCATCGACACCACCAGCGAGATCGCGATCGCGATCGCCACGGTCATCGCCTGGTCGCGGAACAGCTGCCCGGCGATGCCGTCGACGAACACCAGCGGCAGGAACACCGCGATCGTGGTCAGCGTGGAGGCCATCACCGCCATGCTCACTTCACGGGTGCCGGCGATTGCGGCATCCAGCACGCTCAGGCCGCGCTCGCGCGCCTTGGCGATGCTTTCCAGCACCACGATCGAATCGTCCACCACCAGCCCGGTGGCCAGCGCCAGACCGCCCAGCGACATCACGTTGAGGCTCAGGCCCAGCTGGCCCATGAAGAAGAACGTGGTGATGATCGACACCGGCAGCGACAGGCTGATCACGAAGGTGCTCCAGCCATCGCGCAGGAACAGGAAGATGATCAGGATCGCCAGCACGCCGCCGATCACCGCATCCTTCTTGACGTCGCTGATCGCGTGCTCGATGAAGTGCGACTGGTCCTCGATGGTGGTGATCTCCACATCGCCCGGCACGGTCGCCTTCAACTGCTCCAGCCGCTTGCGCAGCGCAGCGGCGGTGGAGACGGTGTTGGCGTCGCCTTCCTTGTAGATCGCCAGCTCCACCGCCTCCTTGCCGCCCAGGCGGATGATCGCCTCGCGCTCCTTGTAGCCCTGGCGCACGTCGGCCACATCCTTCAGCCGCACCGGCATGCCACCGGCAATACTGCTGGTCGACGACGAGGACGTGCTCTGCACCTCGGCCGCCGCCGCCAGCGCCGCCTGCGAGCCGGTGGACGCGGCGATCGCGTACATCTGCTGCATCGCCGCTTCCGCGGCGCTGCCGCTGCTGCTCTGCGTGGTCACCAGCATGTTGCGGATCTCGTCCAGATCCACGAACTGGTTGACCGTGCGCACCAGGTACCGCTGCGAGCCTTCTTCCAGCCGGCCGCCGGAGATGTTGACGTTCTCCTCCTTCAGCCGGGTGATCACGTTGTCGATCGGCAGGTTGAGCTGGGCCAGCTTCTGCTGATCGATATCGACCTGGATCTCGTCCTCCAGCCCGCCGCCGACCTTGACCGCGGCCACGCCGGCCACCGGTTCGAGCTTCTTTTTCAGATCCTCGTCGGCATAGCGACGCAGGCCGGTGAGCTGGCGGATCGCATCGCTGTCGGAAGACGGCGCCTGCTTCGGCGACAACGCCAGCCGCATGATCGGCTCGGTCGACGGATTGAAGCGCAGCAACACCGGCGGCTTGGTTTCCAGCGGCAGCGACAGGGCTTCCATCTTGTCGCGTACCTCCAGGCTGGCCTGGTCCATGTTGGTGCCCCAGGCGAATTCCAGCACCACATCGCTCTGCCCGGTGCGCGAGATCGACTTGAGCTTGCGCAGGTTCTTGACCACGCCGACCGCTTCTTCCACCGGCTCGGTCACCAGCGTCTCGATTTCCGCCGGCGCCGCGCCGGTGTATTCGGTGCGCACGGTCAGCGTGGGATAGCTCAGGTCCGGCAGCAGGTTGACCTTGAGACTGCGCAGGGCGATCAGCCCGAACAGCAGCATGGTCACGGTGATCATCGCGATGGTCACCCGCCGCCGCGTGGCGAAGGCCACCAGACCGCCGCCGCCGGGCAAGGGCGCATGCGGGTCGTGCACGGGTCCGTGCGGGTTGCCGTGATCGCTCATGAGCGCTTTCCGTCGCTGTCGGTTGCCGGCGCCGCAGCCGCAACCGGCTTGCGGTCGGGCTGGCCGATCACCTGCACCGCAGTGCCATCGCGCAGCGCCACCTTGCCGGCGGTGACTACCTGGTCGCCTTCCTTCAGGCCCTGCCGCACTTCCAGCCACGGACCTTCGGCATAGCCGAGTTTCACCGGCACCCGGCTGGCCTTGCCGTTGCGCACCACGAACACCGCCGGCTCGCCATCGTCCAGCAGTGCCAGGCGCGGAATCACCAGTGCATCCTTGCGCTGGTCGTAGTCGATGCGGATGCGCCCGAACATGCCCGGCTGCAGCGCTTGGGCGCCCTTGCCGAACGCACAGATCACCCGGAACGTACCGCTGCCCGAATCCACCACCGGCGCAATGCGGTCGACCTTGCCGATGAACTGCTGCCCGGGCAAGGCATCGGCCAGCAAGGTCACCGGCTGGCCGGATTTGAGCGTGGCCAGTTCGCGCTCGGGCACGTTGAGCGTGGCCTCCAGTTGCGAGTCGTCGACGATGCGGAAGATCGGCGTATTGATCTGCACGAAGTTGCCGGTCTTGATCGAGCGCGAGGCGATCACCCCGGAAATCGGCGCCTGCACCGTGGTGTAGGACAGCTCCAGCGATGCCAGGCGGTGTTGCGCGCGGCTGTTTTCGACATCGAACTTGAGCTGGTCGACATCGGCGGCGCTGACCAACTGCTGCCCCACCAGCTGGGTGGAACGGCGATAACTGTTCTCCAGCTTGCGCAGTTGCGCCTCGCTTTGCGCTACCGCCAGATGCGCGCGGTCCGGATCCAGCCGGACCAGGGCCTGGCCCGCGGACACCTGCTGCCCCTCTTCCACCATCACCGCCAGCGCCACGCCGGAGGTCTTGGCCACCACCTGCGCTTCGGCACGCGGCTCCAGGGCGGCGGTGCCGGTATAGCTGGCCGCCACCGCACGGCGCGCCGCCGTGGCAATTTCCACCGGCACCGCGTCGACGCTCTTGTTTTCCTCGGCGGCCTTGGCCTCGCCATCTCCCGTCTTGCAACCGCCCAGCAACAGGCTTGTGGTGATCAACAATGCAGCGGCGCAGGTTCCGCTGCGACCGGGCAGAAAGGAGAGTGGCGACATCGTCGTGTCCTAGTGGATGCGTGAACAGGTGTTGTAGGCAAGTAAACCACCCGGCGATGATGCCGCCAATGCGCCAAAGGTCATGGTCTGTTCAAGTTCGCCTATTCACCCCGTTTGCGCGGGGCCAAATCGCAGGCATACTCGGACCGGTTCCGTCACGCCCCCACGTGCGGACGTTCAATCAGTCTTCCGGATACGAAACCATGCGCCCGCAGCCGCTCGCCGCTTGTCTCGCTCTGGTCGTCTTCCTGCCGTTTGGGGGCGCATCAGCGACACCGTCAGTCCCGCCAGCCGCATCCGCCACGCCTGCGCCCGCCGCGGCAGTGGCCGCACCCGCAGCGCCTACCGGCAACCCGTCCAACGGCCGCTTGCTGGCCTATACCTGCCAGGGCTGCCACGGCGTCACCGGCTACAAGAACGCCTACCCCAGTTATCGCGTGCCCAAGATCGGTGGCCAGTCCAGCCAGTATCTGACCCAGGCGCTGACCGAGTACCGGCAGGGCAAACGCAAGCATCCCACCATGCAAGCGCAGGCGCAGAGCTTTTCCGAGCAGGACATCGCCGACATCTCCGCCTACCTGTCCACCCTCAAATAAGCGCCCACATGCCGAACGCCCTGCACGCTCCGCGTCTAGCCATCGCCCTGGTCGCTGCCCTGATGGTGGCGGCCTGCTCCCAATCCCAGGTGGAGTCCACCGATCGTTCCGCCGACGATGCCGGCCACGCCAGCGGCGAACATGGCTCCGGCTCGTCTGCCGGGCTGCCAAGCGGGCGCGCCGAGGCCGGCGACACGCTGGCGCACGCAAAGGGCAAGGCCACCGGCCAGAGCTGCATCGATTGCCATGGCGCCGACGGCAATGCTCCCATCGACCCCAGCTATCCCAAGCTCGGCGGCCAGTACGGCGACTATCTTGCGCACGCCTTGCAGGCGTACCGCAGCGGCGATCGCCAGCATCCATTGATGACGCCACAGGCCACCGCGCTGAGCGATCAGGACATCGCAGACCTGGCCGCCTACTTCGGCGCACGGCAGACGCAGCTGCGCGACCTGCACGGCGTCAACTGAGCTGCGGACGCGTCGCGTGCACTGCGCACGTCGCGTCTCATTCGGAATGAAAAACCACTTGCGCGAAGATTAACCGGCCGCTATCATTTCGTTCTCAGTTTCGTGGGGCCATAGCTCAGCTGGGAGAGCGCCTGCATGGCATGCAGGAGGTCGGCGGTTCGATCCCGCCTGGCTCCACCACTTCAGACATTAGGCCGTCTGAAATGACAACTCAGGTTTTGATACGCGTCCCCATCGTCTAGAGGCCTAGGACACCACCCTTTCACGGTGGACACCGGGGTTCGAATCCCCGTGGGGACGCCAATCATCTNGTTTTGATACGCGTCCCCATCGTCTAGAGGCCTAGGACACCACCCTTTCACGGTGGACACCGGGGTTCGAATCCCCGTGGGGACGCCAATCATCTGAAAGCCCCGGCACCGCCGGGGCTTTTTTTATGCGTTTTGCGCACGCGCCGGACCGCGGGGCTGCGCGCTGCAGCCGTCCCGCGCCATGACGTGCATTCCGCTTCAGCGCCGCTTCGCCCTCGCGTGCTTGTGAACTGATGACCCCCACTGCTGCGCGCAAGTAACCTCAGCGCGGGCGAACGCGCCGATGCCTCACCTGTGCAGATCGATGTTCGTTTCCTGCGCCAGGCGTCCAGCGTCAGCTTGCCTCGAACGATCTGGCGGCAAGCACGGCATTGCAGTGGGCACTGCGTAACGTCAGCAAGCGCGTCGACGCATGATGCAGTGCGCCGTGCCACGAACGACGAGGCGCCCAGAATGCGAATGCACCACAGATGGCACGCCCACATAGAGCGAAGCAAGCAGCAGGCACTTTCGCGCGCGTGGCCACACCGTCATCGACACGCAGCGATGGCAGCGCATCTTTTTTGCGCAGACCGCTTCCCAAAGTTGTTTTCAGTCGCTATGATTGCCGGCTCGCAGCATCGTGGGGCCATAGCTCAGCTGGGAGAGCGCCTGCATGGCATGCAGGAGGTCGGCGGTTCGATCCCGCCTGGCTCCACCACAATTCCCGACATAGGCCGTCTGGAATCTACAACCAGGTTTTGATACGCGTCCCCATCGTCTAGAGGCCTAGGACACCACCCTTTCACGGTGGACACCGGGGTTCGAATCCCCGTGGGGACGCCAATCATCTNGTTTTGATACGCGTCCCCATCGTCTAGAGGCCTAGGACACCACCCTTTCACGGTGGACACCGGGGTTCGAATCCCCGTGGGGACGCCAATCATCTGAAAACCTCGGCATTGCCGAGGTTTTTTTTGGCTAGTTATCTGGCGGCGCCCTGCTTCGCAGCATGCAATGGGCGGCGGCGCGGCATGCGCCCAGCGGATCGCTGCATCTACATCCGCACGCACGCCGATCGGGTGTGGAACGCGCGTATTCGATGATGCGCTGACCCGCTTGCAAGGCCAACAACGCCGCGCAGCGACAGATCAGGCCTGGCCGGCATCCAGCGCCTTGCGGCCTTCGTGGGTGAGATCGATATCGCCGTCTTCGGCCTGGCTCGCATAGCCGGCGCGCACCGCCCAGTTGGCCTCCTCGTCGGCAACCGGCTTGGTGTCGTGGATGTCGCGCAAGATGCGCAGCTGCTGCGAAGAATCAAAATCCATGGAAGCCACCTGCTAGAAAGAGCTGTTCAAGGTACGCACCGCGCGTGATGGTTGCGTGCCTGCAGGCGCAAGGCGGCAAGCTGACCTGAGCTCGCGGGACTTCTTTGGCAGCAACGCAGCCGCCATGCAAGCCGGCCGAGCACGCGGCCATGCGACAACGAGACGATCTCGCGTCAGCCGCCGCAACACGGCGATACCGTGCCACTGCATCGCTGACCGCAGTACCCGCACGCGGCGGCGCGGTGGCTGCCCGACTTGCCCGTTCGAGGCCATCGCCGAATGCGCAAAAGAAAAGCCCCTCCGACCGTCGTCAGAAGGGCTCTGCTTGTGCTGCTACATCCTGGTGCCGAAGGTGGGACTCGAACCCACACGCTTTTAAGGGCGGCGGATTTTGAATCCGCTGCGTCTACCGATTCCGCCACTTCGGCGCGGCCGCGTAGTATAGCGACTTGCGTATGAAACGAACAGTGTCAGAACGCGCCTGACGAATTCAGGTGCAAGCGGAGTCATCAGCGCCGCAGCGAAGCAGTGTCGATATACTGGCCGACTTAGGTGAAGGAGCAAGCAATGTCGGTGTTGCGTGGAGTTCGGGTGCTGGTGGTCGAGAACGACCAGATGAATGCCATGCTGCTCGACCTGCAGCTCGTCCAGGCCGGTGCGGTGGTGCTAGGCCCGGTCGGAGAAGTTGCACACGCACTGACGCTGATCAAGGCCGACGCGCCGGAGATCGCGGTGCTCGACTACCGGCTCGGCAACGGCGAGACCAGCGAGCCGGTCGCCCGATTGCTGTCGGAGCTCGCGATTCCGTTCGTGCTGGCCACCGGTGTTGCCAGTGGCACCATCCCCAGCGGCTTCGAACGAGGCGTGATCCTGACCAAGCCCTATTTGTCGGACGAACTGATCAGCGCGCTGACCAGGGCGCGGCAGTTGAGCGGGGCCGCCAGCTGAGACCGACAGCCTGACCGGACCCGCCAGCGTGCGGACGATGCGCGCGCCCCTCCATCGCCAGTCACGCCTGCTCACCGCCCGCCCGCCGCGCTTAACGTAGACCGTTCGCGCGGCCGTGCCGGTCGCCATCCCCGCTCGATCACGGCCCGCTTGGCACTAGAATCGTGCATCCAGGCATGATGGGCAGGTCACCCCATGGATATCGCCGTGTCGCCGTTTGCCGGCCTGTTGCCGGAGACGTGCGAGACAGCCGGATTGTTGCTGGCGTCGTCTGCGTGCGCCGCCGATCCGCTACTGCGCGACAACCAGGCGCTGCGTACGACGCTTTCCGTATGCCTGCATGCGCAGGTTCCGATGCTGCTGGTCTGGGGCAGCCGGTCGTGCTGCATCTACAACGATGCGTGCATCGCACTGCTGGGTGAACATCACCCGGCAGCGTTCGGCCAGCCACTGGCGGACCTTGCAGACGGCATCGACACCAATCATGTTGCCGGCTACACGCATGCAGGACTGACGTTGTCGGCATGGTCCTGCAGCCCGATCCTGCACGCCGGCAAACCTCTGGGCATGTTGTATGTCGCCAGTACACCGCCCGCCGCTGCACCGCCGCGCCGTCGCGAGGCGGTGCCCGCCGCGCTCGATCAGTCGCCAGCCTTCATGGCGGTGCTGCGTGGCCCCGACTACATCATTGAAAGCGCGAATCAACGCTTCCACGAACTGGTCGGCCCGCGCCCGTTGCTTGGCCGTCCCCTGCTCGAGGCGATGCCGGAAATCGCCGACCAGTGCCATCTCGAACTGCTCGATGAGGTGCGACGCAGCGGCCGTCCCTTCATCGGCGAGTCGATGGGCGCCTATCTGCAGCGCACGCCCGGCAATGCGCTCGACCAGACCTTCGTGGATTTCCTGTATCAGCCGATGCGCGAGCGCGATGGCCGCATCGACGCGATCCTGGTGCACGGATTCGATGTCACCCAGCAACGCAGCGTGGCAAGTCGCGACAGCTTCCTGCTGATGCTCGAAGACGCGTTGCAGAACGTCTCCGATCCGCGCCAGATCATCGATACCAGCGTGCGATTGCTCGGCGAACATCTGCAGGTCAATCGCTGCGCGTTTGGCCTGGCGGCCGCCGATGGCAGGACCATGCACGTGATCAGCGACCATGTGCAGGACATGCCGAGCCTGCAGGGCGATTTTCCGCTGGAAGTGGCACAGGGCTTGCGCGACGCCTTGCTGGAAAACCGCCCCTGGTTCACCACCGATGCGATGGCGCCCGGTGCACCGGACTACGTGGCGCAGCAGTACCGCCGCTCCGGCCTGCGCGCGTCGCTGGCGATTCCGCTGCACAAGCACGGCCGCCTGGTCGCGGCCATCGGCGTGCATCAGCGCGCACCGCGGCGCTGGTTGTCCACCGAGATCGAACTGGTCCGCCTGGTTGCGGCGCGCTGCTGGGAATCCATGCAACGCGCCAAGGCGCAGCAGCAACTGGCCGCCAACGAGGCGCGACTGCGCCGACTGGCCGACACGCTGCCGCAGATCATCTTCATCGCCGACCCGGACGGTCGGCCGCATTACTTCAATCGGCGCTGGTACGAGTACACCGGACTGGATCCTGTCGACAACCAGAGCGCTGCGTGGCATCAGGCGCACACCGCCGATGGCCTGCAGGTGTCGGCGCAGGCCTGGGCGCAGGCCATCGAGGGCGAGCGCGCCTACGAAATGGAATGCGAACTGCAACGCCACGATGGCCGGACGCGCTGGCATCTGGCACGCGCCCTGCCCGTGCGCGGCGACGATGGCAGCATCAGCGAGTGGATCGGCACCTACACCGACATCCATGACCGCCGTGCGTTCGAGCAACAGCTGCGCGAAAGCGAAGGACGCTTCCGCGCCTTGTGCGAGACGGTGCCGGCGATGATCTGGATGGCCGATGCGCAGGGCGACTGCGTGTACTGGAATCCGCGCTGGTACCACTTTACCGGGCAGGCCGAAGACCAGGCGATGGACCAGGGCTGGTGGGATGTGATGCATCCGGACGATGCCGAACGCGTGCGCCACGCGTTCGGGCAGGCGCTGGCGCAGCGTGGCGAGTTCCTGGCCGAATACCGCGTGCGTCGTCACGACGGGCAGTACCGTTGGTGCATCGATACCGCATCGCCGCACTTCGCCAGCGACGGACGTTTTCTCGGCCATATCGGTTCGCTGACCGATATCTCCGAACGCAAGCACATCGAAGATGCGACCGCCTCCGACCGCGCCATCCTGAGCCTGATCACCACCGGCGCACCGCTGCCGGTGGTGCTGGACGCCATCGCATCGAGCGTGGAAGCGCGTGGCGAGACGACGTTGTACTGCGCGGTGATGGTGCTCGATGAGGTGCGAAAAACGCTGAGCTTCGGCTCGGCACCGCATTTTCCGATCGAGTACCGCGGGCATTTCAACGCCTCGCCGATCGGGCCGAACGGGCCGCCCTGCGCGCGTTCGGCCTACCTCGGGCGGCAGGTGATCTGCGAGGACATCCAGGCCGACCCCAGCTTCAGCGACCACCATGCGGTGTCGGCGGCACTGGGCATCGTCGGCTGCTGCGTGACGCCCATCCTGGACAGCAACGGCCAGGTGCTGGGCACGCTCAACATCTACTACGACCGCACCCACCTGCCCTCGCTGCGCGAACAGGCGATGGCACGCTCTGCATCGCATCTGGCCGGCATCGTCATCGAGCGCACGCGCGTGGATGCCAAGCTCAAGCAATCGCTGCAGGCCGAAACCGCTGCACGCAGCCAGGCCGAGCATGCCAGCCGGGTCAAGGACGAGTTCCTGGCCACACTCAGCCACGAATTGCGTACGCCGCTCAATGCCATCCTGGGCTGGTCGCGGTTGATGCAGTCGGAGGTGTTCGAGCCGGCCAATCTGGGCAAGGGGCTGGTCATCATCGAACGCAGTGCGCGGGCACAGACGCAAATCATCGACGACCTGCTCGACATGAGCGCGATCCTGTCCGGCAAGATCCGCCTGCAGGCAGAGCACTTCGATATCGCGGGGATGATGCGCAGCACGGTAGAGCTGATGCAGCCGCCTGCACTGGCGCGCGACATCGCGCTGCAACTGGATGCGCTCGGCGAAGGCGAGCTGTGGTTCTTCGGCGATGCCGGGCGCCTGCAGCAGGTGCTGTCCAACCTGCTCAGCAACGCACTCAAATTCACCTCCCCGGGTGGCACGGTGCGGGTGGCGCTGGACATCGAGGACGAGCGGCTGCGCCTATGCGTGCACGACACCGGCATCGGGATCGCGGCCGAGTTCCTGCCGCACGTGTTCGACCGCTTTCGGCAGGCCGATGCCGGCACCACGCGCCGTGTGGGTGGGCTGGGATTGGGTCTGTCGATCTCGCGTCAGTTGGTCGATCTGCATGGCGGCAGCCTGGGGGCATCCAGTGCGGGCGAAGGCAAGGGGGCGACCTTCACCATCGTGCTGCCGTTCCAGCACGGGGTCAGCGACCTGCGCCCGGCGTCGACCGAGTCGCTGCAGGTCGGTCCGCTGCCGAGCGATTGCCTCGGGCGCCTGGATGGCGTGCGGCTGTTGCTGGTCGACGACGACCAGGATTCGCGCGAGGCGGTGGTGCAGTTCCTGATGCTTGCCGGCGCGCAGGTGCAGGCAGCCGGCTCGGCGGAAGCGGCCGAACAGTGCCTGGCGGAGGCAACCTTCGACGTGCTGGTCAGCGATATCGCCATGCCGGTGCGCGATGGCTACGACTTGATCCGCACGGTCCGCTCCGGTCGCGCCGACCTGCCGCGACATATCCCCGCGATCGCGCTCACTGCCTATGTCCGCCAGGAAGACCGCGACCGCGCCGTAGTCGCCGGATTCGATGCGCATATGGGCAAGCCGGTGGACCCACCCGGCCTGGTCGACCTGATCGAACGCCTGGTACTGCCGACACGCGCAGTCCGCAGCGAGGCGTGACAGCGCGCGGGAGCGGCAAGTAAAACAACGTCGTCAACCATGCCCTGCTTGCAACGCACACACCGACCATCTTGACCGATCCTTGTGCGCCTACCGTCGCGGGACCCAGAGCGGCATGGATGCCGCGTAAGAGCTACACGGACGTACTTGCGGCGTGTCCTGCGATGGTGGGCGGGCAAGGGCCCTGCAGCAAGGCCTCGGATCAGCCGCTTTACGACTGATCGTATCTGCATAGGCGCACCGCGGTGCTCGGAGGGCACGGACCCAGCAGCCAGTTGCAGATCAGCCTGCCCAAGCACGATCCAATCGCAGCAGCAGACCCGCCGCCTTGCGAACGGCTCCACCTGCACTGCCCGGCCGCACCGGCGCAACCGGGCAAGCCGGATCAGCTGCGCTTGGCGCGTGCGAATGCGGCGGCCAGCGCGTTGTCGGCCGGCGGTGCAGTGATGCGTGGCTTGTTGTTGCCCTGTGCCGGGCCGCGTCCACCGCCGCCATCGCGCCTGCCCTGCCCCGGGCCGCCGCTGCCGCGCTGATCGCGCGATTGGGCTGCGCCATCGGCCGGCGGCGGCGTGTCGGACAGGCGGCAGGTCAGTGCGATGCGCTTGCGCGCCACGTCCACTTCCAGCACCTTGACCTTGACGATGTCGCCGGCCTTGACCACATCGCGCGGATCCTTGACGAAGGTGTCCGACAACGCGGAGATGTGCACCAGGCCATCCTGGTGCACGCCGATATCGACGAACGCACCGAAGGCGGCCACGTTGCTGACCACCCCTTCGAGCACCATGCCGGGCTTGAGGTGCTTGATGTCCTCGATGCCTTCGGCGAACTGCGCGGCCTTGAACTCGGGACGCGGATCGCGGCCGGGTTTTTCCAGCTCCTTGAGGATGTCGCGCACGGTCGGTACACCGAACTGCTCGTCGGTGAACAGCTCCGGCTTGAGTCCACGCAGGAAGCTGCCATCGCCCAGCAAGGCCTTGATCGGCTTGCCGGTGCTGCCGACGATGCGCTCGACCACCGGATAGGCTTCCGGATGCACTGCCGACACGTCCAGCGGCTCGTCGCCATCGGCGATGCGCAGGAAACCGGCGCATTGTTCGAAGGTCTTCTCGCCCAGCCGCGGCACCTTGAGCAGGTCCTTGCGGCGCTTGAACGGGCCGTTGTCGTCGCGATGGCGCACGATGTTCTCCGCCACCGTGCTCGACAGCCCGGACACCCGCGACAGCAACGCCGCCGACGCGGTGTTGACGTACACGCCGACCGCATTGACGCAGTCTTCCACGCGCGCTTCCAGCGCCTTGGCCAAGCGATACTGGTCCACGTCGTGCTGGTACTGGCCCACGCCGATCGCCTTGGGCTCGATCTTGACCAGCTCGGCCAGCGGATCCTGCAGGCGCCGCGCGATCGACACCGCGCCGCGCAGCGACACGTCCAGGGTGGGGAACTCCTTGGCCGCGAATTCGGACGCCGAATACACCGACGCCCCCGCTTCGCTGACCACGATCTTCTGCAGCTTGCCCGCCCCGCACAGCGCGATCGCCTCACCGGCGAGCTTGTCGGTTTCGCGGCTGGCCGTGCCGTTGCCGATCGCGATCAGCTCCACGTGGTGCCGCAGGCACAGCGTCTTGATCGTCTGCAGCGACTGGTCCCATTGCCGTTTGGGCTCATGCGGATAGATCGTCTCGGTGGCCACCAGCTTGCCGGTGGCATCGACCACGGCGATCTTGCAACCGGTGCGGATACCGGGGTCCAGCCCCAGCACCACGCGCGGGCCTGCCGGCGCAGCCAGCATCAGGTCCTTGAGATTGTCGCCGAACACGGCGATTGCCTCGGCCTCGGCCTTTTCGCGCGCCTGGTTGAACAGGTCCAGCAGCAGATGCATGTGCAGCTTGGCGCGCCAGGTCAGCCGGCAGGCATCCAGCAGCCAGCGGTCGGCCGGGCGGCCCTGGTTGGAAATGCCGGCGTTGCGCGCCACACGCCCTTCGGCGTACTGATGGCCGGCCTCGGCATCGTTGCCCGGCTCCAGGTCCAGGTACAGGAACTCCTCGCGGCGCGCACGAAACAGCGCCAACAGGCGGTGCGAGGGAATCCTGGACAGCGCTTCGGCGTGATCGAAGTAATCGCGGTACTTGGCGCCGGCCTCTTCCTTGCCCTCGGCAACACGCGCGCGGATCACGCCGTTGTCGTTCAACCAGCTGCGCAACTCGCCCACCAGGGCGGCATCCTCGCCCCAGCGCTCCATCAGGATGGCGCGCGCGCCTTCCAGCGCTGCCTTGATATCGGCCACGCCCTTCTCTGCATCGATGTATGGCGCGGCAGCGACTTCCGGCGCCTGGTTCGGGTCGGCCAGCAGGCCGTCGGCCAGGGGTTCCAGGCCGGCTTCGCGCGCGATCTGCGCGCGGGTGCGGCGCTTGGGCTTGTAGGGCAGGTACAGATCTTCCAGCCGCGACTTGGTGTCAGCCGCCACGATCTCACCGCGCAATTCGTCGCTGAGCTTGCCCTGCTCGCCGATGCTGGCCAGGATCGCCGCGCGCCGCTCTTCAAGCTCGCGCAGATAGGTCAGGCGGGTTTCCAGATTGCGTAGCTGCGTATCGTCCAGCCCACCGGTGACTTCCTTGCGGTAGCGGGCGATGAACGGAACGCTGGCGCCTTCGTCGAGAAGGGCGATGGCGGCGCGCGCCTGGGCGGGTTGGGCACCGATCTCGTCGGCGATGGTGCGAGCGATCTGCTGGGCAAGCTGGCTGTCGTGCATGGCGGCGCGGCCGGAGCCGCTTCACTGAAAAAAGCATTTTCGCAGTGCTGGCCCGCTGCGGGAACCCGTTGACAGGATCGCGGTAAACCTGTGCCGGCGCACACCAGGAGTGGCTGCCCAGGCTCAAAGGCGCTAACTGGACGTAACGACGTCTCCAGGCGGGTATGGCCACGCGCTGCAATCCGCAGCGATACCCGCTGATACCGGGCCCAGCAAGCCGCCAGCCTGTGCGCGGCGGCGCCCGGTTGGCCGCGCCTAGCTGGCGCGACCGGCGTAATGGGTGGCGGCGCGCTCGACCAGGATGCTCTCGTGCAGCGACTCCAGCGCCATCACCCGGATCTTGCCCACGTCCTTCAGCGGCACCATGCGCTCGACATAGATCTCCGGGCCGGCATCGGTCATCGCGCGGGACTTGCTGAACCCGTACGGCACGACACCCTTGTCGCCATCTTTGCTGCCACCGACGTACAGAACGATCGACATGCCCACACCCTCGTTAACAACTGTGACTACGTTAGTGGCGCGAGCATAACGACCGTGCCGTGAGGAGCTTTCCACGCACGTTAACGGCGGCTGTTTGCGGTTTGGTGACGGCCGCACCCTGGCACCGTTCTGCACGGGCGCTTCACCCCGCCTGCCCGTCCAATTGCGCTCCGCCCGCACCTGTGACACCAGATGGACCTCAAAAGTGGCTACCCGTTCTGGTCGATCCGCAACGGGCTGATGCGCGCCTACCCGCGTCTGGAACAGGACACCCAGTGCGAAGTCGCCATCGTCGGGGGCGGTGTCACCGCCGCCTTGATCGCACACGAACTGCTCAAGCACGGGCACGAAGTGGTGGTGATCGAACAGCGCGAGATCGGCTGGGGCAGTACCTCGGCCAGCACCGCCCTGCTGCAGTACGAAATCGACACACCGATGATCGCGCTGGCCAACCACTATGGTCTGGCGGCCGCTGCGCTGGCATACGGTGCATGCGCGCAGGCCATCCTCGAACTGCAAGGCCTGTGCAACACGCTGGGCGGCTGCGACTTCAGCCGTCAGGACAGCCTGTACTACGCCAGTCGGTCGCGGGATCTCAACGACCTGCGCAGCGAACTGGAGGTGCGAAAACGCCACGCGCTGCCGGTGGAATGGATCGAGCGCGCGCCCTTGTGGCACAACTACGGGGTGCGCTCCGACGGCGCCATCCTCAGCCGCCTGGCCGCCGGCGTCGACCCGTACCGGCTGTGCTACCGCCTGTTTGCAGAAGGCGAGCAATACGGCGCGCGCATCTACGACCGCACCCGGGTTGCCACCATCACGCCCCACCACCGGCATGTCGAGTTGCGTACCGAGGACGGAGTCATGCTGCGCGCCCGGCACGTCATCCTGGCCGCAGGCTACGGAAACCAGCAGTGGCTGTCGCAGCGCGTGGCACGCAACCGCAGCAGCTATGCATTCGTGACCGATCCCCTGCACGACAGCGACATGGGCGCGCTCAAGCACACCATGATGTGGGAAACCGCGCGTCCCTATCTTTACCTGCGCAGTACGCCGGATGGACGCGTAGTGGCCGGCGGCGAGGACGACAACATCGATCTGCCTGCACGGCGCGATGCGCGTGTCATGCGCAAGCTGGAGACGCTGCTGAAGAAGATCCACCAGACGATGCCGGATGTGAGCCTGCGGCCGGTGTTCGCCTGGGGCGGCACCTTCGCCGAAACCGCCGATGGACTGCCGTTCTTCGGCGCGCATCCCGAACACGGGCCGCGGGTGTCGTTCGCCATGGCCTATGGCGGCAACGGCATCACCTATAGCGCGATCGGTGCAGGGCTACTGCGCGCGCAACTGGAAGGCAGGCCTCACCCGTTGTCGGACCTGTTCGGTTTCTCGCGCTTGCGCTGAGCCGCCCATGGCCACCAGCCGTGGCCATGCAGCGCATAGGTGTCGGCGGCCCGTTCCAGCGGATTGCGGACATGGATGCCGCCGCACAGGAAGTACACCGGCAAGAACAGCGGGCCGAGCAGCATGTATTGATAGACGTGCGCCCGCTCATGATCGCCCAGGCGTACCGGCGGCTGCTGGCAGCGGCCGGCAGCATGCGCATAGGTGCTGCATTGCAGATCGAGCGAGGCGCCCTTGAGCAGGATCACGTTGCCCAGCGTCATCGCCCCGCCCGGCCCCCACGGCCAGGCATGGAACACCACGGCAAGCTCCTGCCGGGACCAGCGCGGACGTGCACCGAAACAACTTCCGGCCGCACCGATCGCAAGCCCGAGCACGGTGTTGGGTAGCGTCCACATCGCGCCCAGCACATGCAGCGCGGACCAGCCGCGCCGGTCGGGCGTCAATCGGCCTGGTTGGGGATCAGCAGCCACAGGATCAGATAGACCAGGATGCCGGGAAACGCGGCCGAGGCGATCGACACGATCACGAACAGCACGCGCAGCAGCGTGGAACTCCAGCCGAACCGGCGTGCGATGCCGCCGACGACGCCGGCGATCATGCGATCGTTGAGGGAACGGGACAATGCGGTGGTCGTGGCCATGGAAGACTCCTTCGAACGTGATGGCCAGTCTAAAAAGCCCGGCGACAGCGCCTCGTGATGGCTGCAGTGCCTGGTCTCACGTGCAGCGCAACGCCGGTCGCCTCACGCGTCGCCGCCCCGCTCCTGCAACCAGCGGTGGATCGCCACCGGCACCTCGCGCTGCGCACGTCCGGAGACGTAGATGCCGATATGCCCGCCGCGGAAACTCAGCTCGGTGTAGTCGTCGCTGCCGACCAGGCCGCGCAACGCCCGCGAGGCATCGGGTGGCACCAGATGATCGTGCTCGGCGTAGATGTTGAGCACCGGCATGTCCACCGCCTGCAGATCGACCGCCTCCCCGCCGATGTGCACCTGCCCGGTCACCAGGCCATTGCGCTGATAGAACTGGGTGACGAACTCGCGGAAGGCCTCGCCAGCCAGGTCGGGCGAATCGAAGATCCATTTCTCCATGCGCAGGAAGTCTTCCAGCGCCTGCTTGTCGTCGAGGATGTCGAGCAGGCCGACGTACTTCTGCAGGTTCAGCCGGAACGGCTTGAGCATCAGGTAGCTGGCGTTCATCAGATCCGCCGGCACGTTGCCCATGGTGTCCACGAACAGGTCCACATCGACCATGCGTGCCCAGTTGGAGAGCATGTTGTCGGGGGTGTGGAAATCCACCGGCGTGACCATGGTGATCAGGTTGCGCACCTTCGGCTGCCGCAGCGCTGCATAGCACAGCGCGAACGTGCCGCCCTGGCAGATGCCGAGCACATCGACCGCCGCCAGCCCCGACTGCGCACGCAGGTGGTCCACCGCGCCATCGATGTAACGCAGCAAATAGTCTTCCAGCGTGAGGTACCGCTCGGAGCGGTCCGGGTAGCCCCAGTCCAGCACGTAGACGTCCTGGCCGTGGCCCAACAGGCCCTTGACCAGCGAGCGGTCGGCCTGCAGGTCGACCATGTACGGGCGGTTGACCAGCGCGTAGACGATCAGCAGCGGCGTCCTGGCCACCGGTGCCTGCTCGCCGACAAAGCGGTACAACACCACCTTGCCGTCGCGCCAGATTTCCTCGCGCTCGGTCACCCCGTAATCCACGTCGTCCACGCCGGGCAGCAACTTGAGCCCCTCGCGCAGCTTGCGCTGCATCGACAGGGTTTCCTGCATCAGGTCTTCGGCGCTGAATCCCAACGGGCCTTTCATGCCTGCGCTCCCGGTGACTTGCGTGCGGCTGGCGTGCCGGGGGATGTACCGGCTGACTTGGAGGCGTTTTTCGACGCCTTCGTGTTTTTGGCTGGAGCGGTTTTTGCTGGCGGTTTCTTGGCTGAGCTGGTCGCGGCTGCCGGTTTGGGCGCAGTGTCCGCCCCGGCTGCCGGGGCGCGCTTGGCCGTGGCCGGCGCGACCGGATCAGCCGCCGCTGCAGCGGGCTTGCCGGCCGGGCTGGTCGCGGTGCGCAGCAGGCGCCGCACCGCACGTTCCAGCTCGGCGATGCGGCGGTGCGCGGCGTCCATCTCCGAACGCGTGGGCATCCCGAAGCGCTCGCTCACCTGCTCCACCTCTTCCTGCAGTGCGGCGCGCAAGCGCATATGCGCATTGGCAAAGCCGCCGTACACCTGGCGAAACTGGTCGGACAGCGCGACGTCGGCATACGACTCTTCGGCGGCCTCGATCCACAGATCGAACAAGGCACGCGCACTGGTCAGCTGACTGCCGCTGGTTTCGTGCTCGCCCAGCTTGGCGGCAAACCGCCCGAACGCCTGTTCGATGGCCGACTTGAGTTGTTCGCCATAGGCCTGCGACTGCGCCTGGTACTCCTGCTGCGCACGGGCCAGCGTCTGCAGGCGCGCCTGGTGATTGCGGCTCAGGCCGAACGCCGGCATGTCCAGCCACGGCGCGTTTTCCTCCCGCCACTTGGCCAGGGCCTGCGCGGCATCCTGCAGCCACGGATCGAAGCCGCCCGGGCTGCCGCCACGCAGCGAGCCCAGCGTCCACTGCATCAGTTGCTCGCCCTGCCCCTGCACGGCGCGTCGCCAGGCATCGGCGACCTCGTTGGCCGAGGTGTCGCGCCCGGCAAACTGCGCGGCCACCTGCTGCATGGTGCCGAACCAGTCGCCGGCCTGGTGGCGGAAGCGGTCGATCGCCTCCTGCGCCTGCGGTGCGGCCTGGGTGGGCAGCAGCTGCGACCACCAGTCCATCGCCTTGCGCCAATCCTGCGGTGGCTCGGTGCCCGGTCCCATGCCGGGAACCGCGCCGGGCTGCGCAGCGGCACCGGCCTGGCCGTGGCGCATGGCATCTCCCCAGGCACTCCAGTACTGGCGCGCCTTGTCTTCGAAGTTGCCGTTGTCCGAACCGCTGGTTGCCATGATTCCTTCCCGTGACTGTCCACCAGCCATCCTACCGCGTGCGCCCGGCTGTGCCGGTCAGGGTTTGGGGATCCGCAGCGTCTTGCTGATCATCAGCGAGCCGGACACCGCAAACAGCAGCACCAGCGGGTGGAACTGCCACGGCCCGAGCTGCCACTGGCCCCACCACAAGCTCTGGCCGATATGGCCGCTGCTGGCGGCCACCGCCAGCAGGATCACCAGCAGCAGGCTGGTGGGAATCGGGGTGCCTTCGAAGTACGGCACCTTGTCGGACTCGCCGGCGATCTCTTCGGCGGTCACGTTGTAGCGCGCCAGGCGGCTCACGCCGCAGCAGACGAAATAGCTCAGCACCAGCCAGTCCCAGCCGCCGCGCATGCCGCAGGCATAGCCCAATGCCGCCGGCGCCACCCCGAACGAGATCACGTCGGCCAGTGAATCCAGCTCGCGGCCCAGGGTCGAGGACGCCTTGCGCCAGCGCGCCACGTGCCCGTCCAGCGCATCGAACACGAACGCCAGCGGGATCAGCGCCATGCCCAGCAGCAGGTCGCCGCGGTGGCCTTCCTGCAGGAAGCGCATCGACGCGAACACCGCGCCGGTACCGCAGAAGGCGTTGGCCAGGGTGAACCAGTCCGCCAGTTGGAAATCGCGCAGCATCGAGAAATGGCGTTTCATGCGGAACCTGAGAAGTGCAAGGCGCAAAGGGTAACGCGCGTACGCCATGCAGGCGACCGTTTCGCGCGATCGGCTAGGCTGGCGATCAGCATGGCCGCTTCGGCCGGGCACGATCGATGACGAGGGGACGGCATGAAGCGCAGCATCCTGATCACCGGCGCAGGCAGTGGCATCGGCGCCGGCATCGCTACCGAGCTGGCCGCCGCCGGCCACCATCTGATCGTCAGCGACATGGACCTGGCGGCGGCCGAACGTACGGCGCAGGGCCTGCGTCAGAGCGGCGGCTCGGCCGAAGCGCTGGCGCTGGACGTCACCGACGAGCACGGCATCGCGCAGGCACTGGCGGGCGCAACGCGTGCGCCGCAGGTGCTGGTCAACAACGCCGGGCTGCAGCAGGTATCGGCGCTGGAAGACTTCCCGATGCAGCGCTGGGCCTTGCTGGTGGATGTGATGCTGACCGGCGCCGCCCGGCTCGGCCGCGCGGTCCTGCCCGGCATGCGCGCGGCCGGCTATGGGCGCATCGTCAACATCGGCAGCATCCACTCGCTGGTCGCCAGCCCTTACAAGAGTGCGTATGTCGCCGCCAAGCACGGCCTGGTCGGCCTGGCCAAGGTCATCGCCCTGGAAACCGCCGACTGCGACATCACCGTCAACACGCTGTGCCCGAGCTATGTGCGCACCCCGCTGGTGGAGCGTCAGATCGCCGACCAGGCGCGCACGCGCGGCATCGCCGAAGACGCGGTGATCCGCGATGTGATGCTCAAGCCGATGCCCAAGGGCGCCTTTATCGACTACGACGAAATCGCCGGCACCATCGCATTCCTGATGTCGCATGCCGCGCGCAACATCAGCGGGCAGGCGATCGCCATCGATGGCGGCTGGACGGCGCAGTGAGCGCGGCTGGCGAAAATTTCACCAGCCATCGCGCGCGCCCTGCGGCGTAAGGCGCGCGCAGAGTTGTCCACAGACTTGCGCAGGATTCATCCACAGCGGGTGTGGAGAAGTGCGTGCAAGCGCAATGCCGCTGGCGTACCGCCACATCGTGCAGCGCAGGCCCGCGCTTGCGCTAGCGTCCTGCATCGCGTGCCGTCGCTGGACCGGCGTACGCGCTAACGAAGCAGCAAGAAGCAGCCCGCAGGTATTGCGGGACACCGGCGAGTGTCCGCCGGACAGCACGGCCGCGCTCGCCTGACGCGGCTACGGCCTGCTCGATCGCCGCTCAGACGCGCGAATACGTCCATGCCTGCATGCGCCCGTCGCGATACGGCATCACGCCATGAAACGGGCGCGGGTCGCCATCGAACACCAGCGGCAGGAAATGGCGGTCGCCCTCCCACATCGGCACCCGGTCCATGCGGTCGATCGCCACCCATTCCAGCGTGCCTTCCGGGTTGGAGGCTTGCGGCTGGCCTTCGAAGCTGCGGATCAGGAACACGAAGCCCAGCCAGTCCTCGCCGTGCTTGCCGAAGCCCGGCCAGCTGATGGTGCCGCGCAGTTGCATGTCGCCGCACTCCACACCGGCCTCTTCGCGGATCTCGCGGCGCATGCCGGCCAACACGTCCTCATCCGGCTCCACCTTGCCGCCGAGCCCGTTGTACTTGCCCAGGTGCTGATCGCCGGGGCGGGCGTTGCGATGGATCATCAGGACCTGGGTGCCGTCGGGCGACAGCAGGTAACCGAGCGTGGCGACGATGGGGGTATAGGGCATGGGGCGGCGATCTGACAGCGAGCGCACCAGTATGACCGATGCCGCGCAAGCGGCGTGGCGCGGACTCAGCCGACCGCGGCCTGCGCGCCGGGGCGCGGTGGCGCGACGTAGTCGGTATCCAGGCGCAAGGTGGCCACGCCATGGCCGCGCTCGGCCAGATAGTCCAGCCACTTGCCCAGGAAGGTGTTCATGCGCATGCGGTGGCTGATCAACTCGGCCGGCGGCGGGAACATGCCCATTACGTCCTGCCAGCGGCGGCCGACGTAGCAATGGGTGGTCTCGGCCTGGCGGGCATCGCGGTACAGCCGCACATAGGCCGACGGGTCCGGCTCGCCCGTCACCGGGTCGCACAGGTCGTAGGTCAGTCGCAGCTCGACCGTGTAGCGATGGCATTCGATCACGTCCAGACGCAGGTCCAGGCCATCGCCGATCGACGACACGTAGGAGCCCGGAGCGAGGTCGGCCGGTGCGAACAACCTGGTCAGGTGCTGGAAGTTTTCTGCGTACAAGCCCATCAGCCAGCCGAACCGGCTCAACTTGGGGATGCGTTCGAGTTTACTCAGTGCTTGCGCCATGGACCGATCCTACACGCTGCGCTGCCGTACGGGCAGCATTGACGACCGGCCACCGGCAGGCCTACCTTGGCGGAGCACTGCCCCGCCCGCTGTGTTTCCTTGACGCTTGCCAACAGACCGTAATACGTCGCGGCAGGACCGGGTTGTGAAGATGCAACGCGCCTTCCCCATCCCGAATCCCGCCACACCAATCCCCGCCTCAAAACATCTCGCGCTGCAGCCCCAGCGTGGACAGCACCTTGCTGGAAATCTCCTCGATCGAGGTATTGGTGGTGCTCAGCGTCGGGATGCGCTCCATCTGGAACATGCGCTCGGCGGTGGCCACCTCGCGCCGGCAGGTCTCCGCCGCGCTGTAGCGCGAATTGGCGCGCCGCTCCTGGCGGATCTGCTGCAGCCGCTCCGGGTCGATGGTCAGGCCGAACAGCTTGCTGCGGTAGTTGCGCAGGCGCGGCGGCAGGCGCTCGCTCTCCAGATCTTCCTCGGTCAACGGGTAGTTGGCGGCGCGGATGCCGTAATGCAATGCCAGGTAGATGCAGGTCGGCGTCTTGCCGGCACGCGACACCGCCACCAGGATCACGTCGGCCTCGTCGTAATTGAGGGCGATGCCGTCGTCGTGGCTCAGTGCAAAGTTCATCGCGTTGATGCGGCGGTGATAGGTCTCGAAATCCACCATGCCGTGCGCACGCCCCACCCGCGAATGCCGCGGCGCATTGAGCTCGCGCTCCAGCGGTTCGATGAAGGGCGCGAATACGTCCAGCATCAGGGCGCCGCTTTCGGCAAGGATCATGCTCAGCTGGGGGTCGACGCAGGAATTGACCACCACCGGGCGCACCTGGTACCGCTCGCCTGCCGCGCGCACGCGCAAGGCCGCATCACGCGCTTTTTCTGCATCATCAATGAACGACATGCGGTCGGTGACGAAGTTGAATCCGCTGAACTGCGTGAGCAGGCTATGCCCAATCGTTTCAGCGGTGATACCGGTTCCATCGGAGACGTAGAACACCGGCCGAATTGTTGACATCAAGACCACCTCTTTGAACTGGTGTCCAAAACTTACGGGTTCATGCTTGTGCAGATTCCGCTGTGCACTGCATCATAGCGGCTTCTTCCTACGGACGCGGCCATCCAGCCCGCTCGGGCGATGGCCATACGGAGCATCGCGCTTGAACGAGAATATCCTGTGGTTGCATGAGCTACGCCTGGCCGACCTGGCCCGCGTAGGTGGTAAGAATTCCTCGCTCGGCGAGATGATCGGCAACCTGGCCGGGCTTGGCGTTTCGGTTCCCGGTGGATATGCGACCACTGCCGAGGCGTTCAAGGACTTCATCGCGCATAACGATCTGTCCAAGCGCATCTTCGACAAGCTGGCAACGCTGGATGTTGAAGACGTGTCTGCCCTCACCGTTGCCGGCAAGGAAATCCGCGGCTGGGTGATCGATGCGCCGCTGCAACCGGAACTGGACCGCGATATCCGTACCGCCTATGCACAGCTGTGCGCGGAAAACGGCGGTGGCGAAGTGGCCGTGGCGGTGCGTTCGTCGGCCACCGCCGAAGACCTGCCCGATGCCTCGTTCGCCGGTCAGCAGGAAACCTTCCTCAATGTCACCGGCGCCGACGATGTGGTGCACAAGGTCAAGGAAGTGTTCGCAAGCCTCTACAACGATCGCGCGATCGCCTATCGCGTGCATCATGGCTTCAAGCACGAAGACGTGTTCCTGTCGGCCGGCGTGCAGTTGATGGTGCGCTCGGGCGTGGGTGCGGCCGGCGTGCTGTTCACGCTGGACACCGAATCGGGTTTCCGCGACGTGGTGTTCGTCACCTCCAGCTTCGGCCTGGGCGAGATGGTCGTGCAGGGCGCGGTCAACCCGGACGAGTTCTATGTCTACAAACCCACGCTGACCGCGGGCAAGCCGGCGATCCTGCGCCGCTCGCTCGGCAGCAAGGCGGTCCGCATGGTCTATTCGGACGTGCCCGGCGAACGTGTGCGCACCGAAGACACGCCAGTGGAACTGCGCAGCACCTTCTCGATCAGCGACGAAGACGTGCAGGAGCTCTCAAAGCAGGCGCTGGTGATCGAAAAGCATTATGGCCGCCCGATGGATATCGAGTGGGCCAAGGACGGTGTCAGCGGCAAGTTGTTCATCGTGCAGGCGCGCCCGGAGACCGTGAAATCGCGCAGCCATGCCACCCAGATCGAGCGCTTCTCGCTGGAAGCCAAGGACGCCAAGGTCCTGGTCGAAGGCCGTGCGGTGGGCGCCAAGATCGGCAGCGGCGTGGCCCGCGTGGTGCGCTCGCTGGACGACATGAATCGCGTGCAGGCCGGCGACGTGTTGATCGCCGACATGACCGATCCGGATTGGGAGCCGGTGATGAAGCGTGCCTCGGCGATCGTCACCAACCGTGGCGGCCGTACCTGCCACGCGGCGATCATCGCGCGCGAGCTCGGTGTGCCGGCCGTGGTCGGCTCGGGCAACGCCACCGACGTGATCAGCGACGGCCAGGAAGTGACGGTCAGCTGCGCCGAAGGCGATACCGGCTTCATCTACGACGGCCTGCTGCCGTTCGAGCGCACCACCACCGACCTGGGCAACATGCCGCCTGCCCCGCTCAAGATCATGATGAACGTGGCCAACCCGGAGCGCGCGTTCGACTTCGGCCAGCTTCCCAACGCCGGCATCGGCCTGGCGCGCCTGGAAATGATCATCGCCGCGCATATCGGCATCCACCCGAATGCGCTGCTGGAATACGACAAGCAGGACGCCGACGTCCGCAAGAAGATCGACGCCAAGACCGCCGGCTACGGCGATCCGGTCAGCTTCTACGTCAACCGCCTGGCCGAGGGCATCGCGACGTTGACCGCCTCGGTGGCGCCCAACACGGTGATCGTGCGCCTGTCGGACTTCAAGTCCAACGAGTACGCCAACCTGATCGGCGGCTCGCGCTACGAACCGCACGAAGAGAATCCGATGATCGGCTTCCGCGGCGCCAGCCGTTACGTCGATCCGTCCTTCACCAAGGCCTTCGCGCTGGAATGCAAGGCGGTGCTGAAGGTGCGCAACGAGATGGGCCTGGACAACCTCTGGGTGATGATCCCGTTCGTGCGCACGCTGGAAGAAGGCCGCAAGGTGATCGAGGTGCTGGAACAGAACGGGCTCAAGCAGGGCGAGAACGGCCTGAAGATCATCATGATGTGCGAGCTGCCGTCCAACGCGTTGCTGGCCGACGAATTCCTCGAAATCTTCGACGGTTTCTCGATCGGCTCCAACGACCTGACCCAGCTCACCCTGGGCCTGGACCGCGATTCGTCGATCGTGGCGCACCTGTTCGACGAGCGGAATCCGGCGGTCAAGAAGCTGCTGTCGATGGCGATCAAGTCGGCGCGCGCCAAGGGCAAGTACGTCGGCATCTGCGGCCAGGGGCCGTCGGATCACCCGGAACTGGCCGAGTGGCTGATGCAGGAAGGCATCGAGTCGGTGTCGCTGAATCCTGACACCGTGGTCGATACCTGGCTGCGTCTGGCCAAGTTGAAGAGCGAGAGCTGATGGGACTGCTGGGCGCGGTACTGGCGACTGCAGCAGCAGTCGCCGCCAGGCCGGCGGGAGCCGCGGGAGCGGCTGCCGCCAAACCGGCAACGGCCCCGGAGCGGGCATTCGATTGGGCCACCATCCCGTGGGCGCAGTACGTGCTCAACTGGGGGCTGGCCCTGTTGATCGTGGTGGTCGGCATGTGGCTGGCCAAGCAGCTCAGCCAGTGGCTGCACCGTGCGCTGACCCGCGCGCGCGTGGAGATCACGCTGACCAACTTCCTGCGCAACGTGCTGTATGCGTTGTTGCTGGTGCTGGTCTTCGTCACTGCGTTGAGCAAGATCGGCGTGCCGCCGACCTCGCTGATCGCGGTGCTGGGCGCGGCCGGCCTGGCGGTTGGCCTGGCGTTGAAGGATTCGCTGTCCAACATCGCTGCAGGCGTGATGCTGATCGTGCTGCGGCCGATGCGCGATGGCGACCACGTGGTGATTGCCGGGCAGGAAGGCATCGTCGACGAGATCCGGATCTTCCAGACCCGGATCCGCTCGTTCGACGAGCGCATGATCACCCTGCCCAACAGCACCATCACCACCTCGCCGATCGTCAACTACAGCACCCTGCCCAACCGGCGCCTGGAAGTGACGGTGGGCGTGGGCTACGGCGACGATCTGAAGAAGGCCCAGCAGCTGTTGCTGCAGATTGCCAGGGACAACCCGAACCTCCTGGAGTCGCCGGCACCGTTCGTGCAGGTCACCAATCTGGGCGAAAGCACGGTGGACCTGATGTTGTTCGCCTATGCGACCAACGGCAATTTCGGCGCGGCCAAGAGCACCACGCTGGAACAGATCCGCAACCAGCTGCTGGAGAACGGGCTCAATATCCCGTATCCGCAGCGCGACCTGCACGTGTATCACCACGATGCCGACGGCAAGCCGATCTCCGATCTGTTGCTGAAGGGCATCGCCGACGATGGCGATCTGAGCAAGGGACCGTCGCTGGCGCGCTGATGCGCTGGATGGCGTGATGCAAAAGCAAAAGGCCGCATCGAAGGATGCGGCCTTTTTACTGGATGCGCTGGCACCGCGTGCGTCTGGCGATGCGGTCGGCGGTGAACGCTACGCGGCGCACGCCGCGCGCGGTTGGCAACCGGACTCCGTCAACACGCCCACCGCGTGCAACACCACCGCGGCCAGCGCTCAGCCCTGCGCGCCGGCCTGCAAATCGCCGCCCAGCGCGCCCATGAACTGGCGGTAGTGGCGCAGCTCGTCGATCGAATCGCGCACATCGCTCAACGCGGTGTGGGCCGAGCTCTTGGCAAAACCATTGGCCACCGTCGGCGCCCAACGCCGTGCCAGCTCCTTGATGGTGGACACGTCCAGGTTGCGGTAATGGAAGTAGCGCTCCAGGCGCGACATCTGGCGGTGCAGGAAACGGCGGTCCTGGCAGATCGAGTTGCCGCACATCGGCGAGGCGCCGGCGCGGATCCACTCGCTCAGGAAGGCCACCGTCTGCGCTTCGGCCTGGGCATGGGTGACCTGGCTGTCGAGCACGCGCTGCCACAGGCCCGAACGGCGGTGCTGGTTGCGGTTCCATTCGTCCATGGCTTCCAGCGTTGCCAGCGGATGGGCGATGGCCAGTTCCGGCCCTTCGGCAAGCACGTTCAACTGCGCATCGGTCACGATGGTGGCGATCTCGATGATGGAATCGCGATCGGTATCCAGGCCGGTCATTTCCAGATCGATCCAGATCAGTCGGTCGTTGCCTGCAAGGGTGTCTGCCATGTCGCCGTCCTGTGGAGGGCCGTCGCCGGCCAGATGCTGAAGGGCGCGCATCATACCGCGGCCGCGCCGCTCAGGGCGCGAGGGGCGGCTTGCCACGCTTGGCCCTGAAGTAATTGGTCAGCCGCAGACCCGCCTCGGCGGCCAGGACGCCACCGCTGACCTGCACGCGGTGGTTGTGGCGCGGATCGGCGAGCAGGTCGAACACGCTGCCGCAGGCGCCGGTCTTGGGGTCGCTGGCGGCAAACACCACCCGTGCGATACGCGCATGGATCATCGCCATTGCGCACATCGCGCACGGCTCCAGCGTGACATACAGCGTGCAGCCGACCAGCCGGTGGTTGGCCAGCCGGCGGCCGCCTTCGCGCATGGCCATGATCTCGGCATGCGCGCTGGGATCGTGACTGGCGATGTTGAAGTTCCAGCCTTCGCCCAGCACATTGCCCTGCGCATCGATCAGCAGCGCGCCGACCGGGATCTCGTCAAAGTCACGTTCGGCGCGCTCGGCCAGGTGCAGCGCGCGCTGCATCCACTGTTGGTCGACAAGCGCCTGCGCCGCATCGACCGCCGTCTCCACCTGCATGCTCACGCGGCGCTGCCGCCCTGGCGAACCAGGAAGGCGGCGAACGCCGCCACGGTGGCCTCGCTGACATGGTGCTCGATGCCTTCGGCGTCGCGGCGCGCGGTGGCCTCGTCGATGCCCAGCGCGAGCAGGAAGCGTTCGACGATCTGATGGCGCTGCCGGCTGGACGCGGCCAGCGCCTCGCCGGCCGGGGTCAGGAACACCCCGCGGTACGGGCGCTGCACCACCCAGCCATCGCGCACCAGCCGCTTGAGCATCTTGGCCACGGTCGGCTGTGCCACGCCCAGGCGCGCGGCGATATCGACCTGGCGCGCCTCGCCGCCGTCGACCAGCAGATCGGAGATCAGTTCCACGTAGTCCTCGACCAGCTCGGCGCGGCGTGCCTCGCGCACCTGACGGAAGCTCTCCATGTGCACCTGCGCGTCGATCAGCGCCGGCGCGGCTGCTTCCAGCTTTTCGCTCTTGCCCACCCTCATCCCCGTCATCACGTCCGGCGCCAGTGCCGGGATGCGTAGTGTGAAGCACTCAGCCGATCATGACGATTTAAATTGCCAATGCTCAACAGCATAGCAGTTGCTATATCATCGGCACACTCTCCGCCAGCCTGCCCTGCATGTCCGCCAATCTCCGTCCCAACGCAGCCCTGCCCCTCCCCTCGCCGGCAGTGGTCAATGGCGGGCTGGGCGATCACCACGCCAGCGTCGCCGTGCCCGGAGGCGGACACTGGTGGTTCCGGCTGCTGGCGTTCCTGGGGCCCGGCTACATGGTGTCGGTCGGGTACATGGACCCGGGCAACTGGGCCACCGACCTGGCTGGCGGCTCGCAGTTCGGCTATCTGCTGCTGTCGGTGATCCTGCTGTCCAACCTGATGGCGATCGTGCTGCAGGGCCTGTCGGCACGGCTGGGCATCGCCACCGGGCTGGATCTGGCACAGGCCTGCCGGGCGCGGTACCCGCGCGGGGTGAACCTGGCGCTGTGGGGCATCTGCGAACTGGCGATGATTGCCTGCGACCTGGCCGAAGTGATCGGCACCGCGATTGCGTTGAAGCTGTTGTTCGGCATTCCGCTGACCATGGGCGCCATCATCACCGCGGTGGACGTGGTGCTGGTGCTGTTGCTGATGAACCGCGGTTTCCGCGCACTGGAAGCGTTCGTGATCGCGCTGCTGTTGATCATCTTCGTGTGCTTCGGCATCCAGATCGCGCTGGCGGCACCACCGATCGCCGCCGTGCTGGGCGGTTTTGTTCCGCGTGCGCAAGTGGTCACCGACCCGCATGCGCTGTATCTGGCGATCGGCATCATCGGTGCGACGGTGATGCCGCATAACCTGTACCTGCATTCGTCGATCGTGCAGACACGTGCGTATCCGCGCACCGATGTTGGCCGCAGGTCGGCGCTGCGCTGGGCGGTGACCGACAGCACCGTGGCGTTGATGTTCGCGCTGTTCATCAACGCCTCGATCCTGATCCTGGCGGCGGCGGTGTTCCATGCGCAGGGCCGCACCGATGTGCAGGAAATCGAGCAGGCCCACGCCCTGCTCGCGCCGATGCTGGGCGTGGGCCTGGCCTCGACGCTGTTTGCGATCGCGCTGCTGGCCTCCGGCGTGAACTCCACCGTTACCGCCACGCTGGCCGGACAGATCGTGATGGAGGGCTTCCTGCAACTGCGCCTGCCGCCGTGGCTGCGCCGTCTGCTGACGCGCGGCATCGCCATCGTGCCGGTGGTGATCGTGACCTGGCTGTATGGCGAGGCCGGTACCGCGCGGCTGCTGGTGCTGAGCCAGGTGGTGCTGTCGATGCAGCTGCCGTTTGCGGTGATCCCGCTGGTGCGCTTCGTGTCGGACCGTGCGTTGATGGGCGCGCTGGTGGCACCACCGTGGCTGGTGCGCATCGCCTGGGGCATTGCGGCGGTGATCGTCGGCTTGAACCTGAAGCTGCTGTGGGATACCGCGCTGCAGTGATACATCCCGGCGACCGGCCGCCCTGGTGCTGCATGCCGACGACGACCGGGCGGCGGTGTCCTCGCCCCCGTGCTTAACCTCAGGCCATATGGCGCGCCTGCCGCACTGCCGGAGCGATCGACTTCGGCTATCGTATGCATCGCCGGCGGCATGGGGGCCGCTTCAGCATCGGGTGCGATAGCCGATAACGGCTAGGTCCGACCGCCGCGGGGGGCTGCGACGGCACTCGATCCAATCATTCAACGCGTTCAGGGGAATTGCGATGCTTCGTCACTCTTTGCGGGTGCGCCTGCTGTTGCCGGTGCTGGCCTTGGTGCTGGTCGTGGTGGTGGCACTGACGGTCATCCTGGCCATTACCGAAGCAAACCGGGTCAAGTCCGAGACCGGCGACGCGATCGAGCGCCAGTCGGTGTCCTTGCAGACCTTGTTCTCGGTCACCCGCGCGATGATGCTCGACCGCGTCAATTCCTCCATGCGCCAGCTGCGCAAGGAAGCCAACGCACACGGCGCCGCAAGCGTGGGCAGCCAAGTGCGCGTGGGCGACCGCAACGCCAACGACCTGCTGCTGGGCCAGAAGGCGCAGGCCAATGTCTTCGACATGCTCGACGATGTCACCGCCATCCACGAAGGCACCGCCACGCTGTTCTCGCGGACCGGCGATGACTTCGTGCGCATCTCCACCAATGTCAAGAAGGACGACGGCAGCCGCGCCATCGGCACCGTGCTCGATCCCGACGGCTAGGCCGCCGCCAAGCTGCGCAACGGCGAAAGCTTCTACGGCGTGGTCGACATCCTCGGCAACCCGTACGTCACCGGCTACGAGCCGATCTTCGCCGGCAACGACAAGCGTGTGATCGGTGCCTGGTACGTCGGCTACAAGGCCGACACCCAGGCGCTGGAAAACGTGGTCAGCAGCCGTCGCGTGCTCGACTCCGGCTTCATCGCCGTGTTCGACAGCAAGAACACGCTGCGCTTCCAGTCCAGCACCGGCGCCACCACCGACACCGCCACCATCGAGCGGATCGTCAAGGACACGCCGGACGACTGGGTGGTGACCAAGCAGGACGTGCCGGACTGGGGCTTCACCCTGGTTTCGGCCTACCCCAGGAGCGACGTCAATGACGTGATCGTGCGCCAGTCGCTGTGGATTGCCGGCATCGGCCTGCTGGTCTGCATCTTGCTGCTCGGCCTGCAATGGGCGTTGATCTGGAGCCGCGTGCTGCGCCCGATCCAGCACCTGACCACCGTGGCCGAAGAGCTGAGCCTGGGCAAGTGGAACCACACCATCGACGAGGTCAGCCTCAAGGATGAAATTGGTACCCTGGCGCGCGCCATCTCCCGCCTGTCCAACAGCGTGCGGCTGGCCATGGAGCGGCTCAGCAAGCGCTGAACTGCGCGCACCTACCCCGTACCAGATGATGCAAGGAAGACGCCATGTCCACTGAATTCCGTCCGCTGATCGACGTGCTGCGCGAGCTCAAGGCGCTGGCATTGAAGAAGGCGTCCGGCTTTCTGTTCGTCGTCACCGAGGAGAACCACTCCTGCATCGTCCGCCTCAACGCCGGGCAGATCGAAGAAGTGGTGTTCCGCATGTTGCGCAATGACGAGGCGGTGCAGCGCCTCACCATGGTCAATGCGGCCAAGGCCCGCTTCCAGGTCGATCCCGGCGCTGGCATGGGCAAGCCCTCGCTGCTGAGCGACGACGCGCGGCAGTGGTTGATGGGCGGCTTCGAGCAGGACCTGGGTGGTGCGCCGCCACCGCCACGCGCACCAGTTACGCCGCCGCAGGCGCCGACCGCTGCAATACCAGTCGCCGCACCGAGCGCAGCACCTGCATCCTCGGGCAGCGGCTCCGCACCCGACGAGCGCGTCCGCGATGCGTTGGAGAAGGTCGCCCTGAACTATCTCGGCCCGATCGCCGGCATGCTCTGCGACGAAGCCTGGGATGCCTCCAGCGACATCGAGCAGGTGCTCGCCCAGTTGGGCGCCAACCTTTCCACCCCGCAGGAAACCCAGAAGTTCATCGCCGACGCCCGTGTTGCGCTGGCCAGGCTGCGCTGACGGAAAACAGCTTGCAAGGCAGCACGGTGCACGGTCTGTTTCGGGGCATCACCGCCCGACCCTTGCGATGCACCCGATGCGTGCCTCGGAAAGCGTCGCAGGCAGCCGCGCAGTGTCGTCACAGCCAGCGGCGAACCCTTGCCTTGTAGCGACGATATTCCTCGCCGAACTTCGCCTCGAGGTAGCGCTCCTCGCGCGCGATCACCTGCGCCTGGATCGCGACCAGCACCAGCGGGAGCAAGGCCAAGGCGATCGGTCCGTCAAAGCCGATCGCAAGGCCGGCATAGCTGAGCGCCATGCCGAGGTACATGGGATTGCGCGTCCACCGATAGAGGCCGGTCGTTGCGATGAGGGTCGTCGGCCGCGACGGCGGAATATTGGTGCCGAGCCGCCAGAACAGCCCCGCTGCCGCCAGCATGACTGCCGCGCCAGCCACGCACAGCGGCGCGCCCGTCGCGACCAGCAACCGCCAGCCGATGCCGAACGTGCGTGGGGGCATGAACCGCTCCGCCGCCAGCCCCAACAGCAGCGCTCCCAGATAGACGAGTGGCGGAGGCAATCGCACGCTCGCACTGTCCGCTTCAACCGCCATGCTCATCCTCCACACTGCGCCCCGACGCCAGCGTCGCCTGCTGGGCGGGGCTCCCCGCCCGCGAGTCTGGCCATGTGTGCGGGGTCAGCCGGTGCCGGTGCCGGAGAACGCGACCTTCTGCACAGGCGCTGGCCGACCAGGACCGATGACGGATGACGGATGACGGATGACGGATGAGCCTAAGGCGTCCCGACCCAGCCCGGACGAACGCATGCGGTTTGCAGTCAAGCCAGCATGGACTGCTGGGCGGAGATGCCGGCCGTTGCGCCCTGCCATATCGCGGTGGTGACGGAAGCCATGCCGGGGTTCGCCAGATCGCCCGCGGCGTAGATGCCTGGCAGACTGGTTTCGCGGCGCTCGTCCACCTTGAGGGCGATGCCGGTTGGCGTATCAACCGTGGCCAGGCCAAGCGCTTCATGCAGGCTTGCGGACGGCCTGGTGCGCGGATGCACGAACAGGATATCGAGCGCGACATCGGGGGCGCTATCGAGCTTGATCGTGGCATTGGCACCTCCGCGACGCGCGATTTCGGTTATCCGGCCATCAACGAGCGGGACATGCCGGCGCGCCAGCTCGGCCCGGGTCTCGGCGGCGATGTCGTGGCCGTCGGCGAACACCGTCAACCTGTCGGTCCAATCGTGGAACAGCCTGACCTGATTCATCGACTGCGGGCCGGACCAGACCAGCCCCCAACGCTGATCGGCGACCTCGAAGCCATCGCAGTAAGGACAAGGCACGATGGAGGAACCCCAATTCTCGGCAAAGCCCGGGATGTCAGGCATCTGGTCGACAACGCCATAGCTCAGGATCAGGCGGCGCGCGCCAAGGGTGTCGCCCTCGGCCGTCAGCACGGAGAAGTTGTCGATGGCACCGGAGATGCTGTCGGCCCGGGCACTCACCAACGTGATCGAGGGATAGCGCGCAAGTTGCTGCATGGCCTCGGCCATGATGTCGTGCGGCGGCTTGTGATCGTGGCCGAGCACACCATGCGAATGGCTGGCGAAGCGATTTCGTCGCAGGCCGGTATCGAGCACGGTGACCTTGCGGCGGGCGCGACCGAGCTGCAGCGCGGCCGCGAGGCCGGCGAAGCTGCCGCCGATGATGATGACGTCATTCATGGTCATGGATTCCGTTTTGTCGATGAAGGGGCCGGGTTTGGCGGCGGACCGTGCGTGGGCGAAGCCGGTAGTGGAAAGCGTCGAAGCTAGGCTAGCGGTGGAAAGCGCGGCCAGCTTCAGTAGGGATCGTCGTTTCATGGACATCTCCAGGTGTCGCAGGCCAGTGCCTCTTCGTCATGCGACGAGCCCCGTATACATTGGACTCCCACGCTTACGATACTGATAAGTATCCTAATCCTGGAATTAGGATACTGTCAAGTACCAAGTTCTACTGGGTGGAAAGCAGCTGCGCCGCGACCGGCCCGCCAACGCGGCGTCTGGACAACCGGGCGCCTGGACAACCGTATGCCTGAAAAAAACGGTTATCGACAGCGCAAGCGAGCTTTTCACGTTCGATAGCCGCGGTTGTCCAGGGAGCTGCGCTCCCCTCACCACGCTGGCGTGGATGTGGTGCGTGCGTCGACTGCCATTGCCTGCCGGCCATCGTCCTGCACGCTGGCGGGCACGACGCAACGACGGCAGCTGCGGGCCACGCACTGCCACCGGATATCGGACACAACCGGACACCGGACGCTGCCCCAGCAGGCCGGCTTGGGCCCCATATGCCTGGCCGACCTGCTCAAGTTCCAGATGGCGCCGCGTTCCCCGGCGTCTGCGGGCCAGAACGAGGCGCTGCGTGTGCCGCTATGCCAGCCCCGTTCTTCCAGCAAGCCGGCGCGTTGCCGCACGGCCTGCTTCACGTCGCCGCCGAAGCTCAGCTCTCTCGGGCCCCGAACCCCGGGGCACGTACCTGCAATCGGCGATCGCCGGGCGCGCAGCGCAGGTTTTTCGATGGCTGGCGACGGTCCTCGAAGGGCCTTAAATCACTCCCACTCGATCGTCGCAGGCGGCTTGCCGGAGATGTCGTAGACCACGCGCGAGACGCCGCGTAGTTCATTGATGATGCGGTTGCTCACCGTGCCGAGAAAGTCGTACGGCAGGTGTGCCCAGTGCGCGGTCATGAAGTCGATGGTTTCCACCGCGCGCAGCGCGATCACCCATTCGTAGGCGCGTGCATCGCCGACCACGCCAACCGATTTCACCGGCAGGAACACCGCGAACGCCTGGCTGGTGGTGTCGTACAGGTCGGCCTTGCGCAGTTCGTCGATGAAGATCGCATCGGCCTTGGCCAGCAGCTCGGCGTATTCGCGCTTCACTTCGCCCAGGATGCGCACGCCCAGGCCGGGGCCCGGGAACGGATGGCGATACACCATCGTGCGCGGCAGGCCGAGTTCGACGCCAAGACGGCGCACTTCGTCCTTGAACAACTCGCGCAGCGGTTCGACCAGGCCCAGCTTCATGTGCTCCGGCAAGCCACCGACGTTGTGGTGACTCTTGATCACGTGCGCCTTGCCGGTCTTGCTGCCGGCCGACTCGATCACGTCCGGATAGATCGTGCCCTGCGCCAGCCACTTGGCATTGGCCAGCTTGCTGGATTCCTCGTCGAAGATATCCACGAACAGGTTGCCGATGATCTTGCGCTTGGCTTCCGGGTCGCTGACGCCTTCGAGCCTGGCGAAATAGCGGTCGGCCGCATTGACGCGGATCACCTTGACGCCCATGTGCTCGGCGAACATCGCCATCACCTGGTCGCCTTCCTGCCAACGCAGCAGGCCGGTATCGACGAACACGCAGGTCAGCTTGTCGCCGATCGCCTTGTGCAACAGCGCGGCGACCACCGACGAATCCACGCCGCCGGACAGGCCAAGAATGACTTCGTCGTCGCCCACCTGCTCACGCACGCGCGCGATCTGGTCGTCGATGATGTTGGCCGCCGTCCACAGCGTCTGGCAGCCGCAGACATCGACCACGAAGCGGCGCAGCAAGGTCTGGCCCTGCAGCGTGTGCGTCACTTCCGGGTGGAACTGCACGCCGTACCAGCGCTTGTCCTCGTTTGACATCGCCGCCACCGGAATGCGGTCGGTTACCGCCGTGACGGTGAAGCCCGGCGGCACCTGCGACACATGGTCGCCGTGGCTCATCCACACATTGAGACGCGAGGCGCCGGCATGATCGGTCAGCCCTGCGAACAAGGCATCGGCCGCCACCACATCCACTTCGGCATGGCCGAACTCGCGCTGGTCCGCCGCCTCGGTGGCACCGCCCAGCTGCGCCGCCAGCGTCTGCATGCCATAGCAGATGCCGAACACCGGCAGGCCGCTGTCGAATACTTCCTGCGGCGCGGCCGGCGCACCCGGCAAGGTGGTCGACTCGGGACCACCGGACAGGATGATGCCCTTGGCACCGAAACCGGCAATCTCCGACGGGTCGTGATCCCAGGCCCAGATCTCGCAATACACCCCGATCTCGCGGATGCGCCGCGCAATCAGCTGGGTGTACTGCGCGCCGAAATCGAGGATGAGGATCTTGTCGCTATGGATGTTGGTCATTGGGGCCGGGATTGGGAATTCGGGATTGGGGATTTGCAACAGCGGAATGGCAGCGATGCACCCTGCCGAAGGAGATGCGGCGGGCTGTTACGAATCCCCAATCCCGAATCCCCAATCCCGCGGATGGGCATCAGCCCATGCGGTAATTCGGCGGTTCCTTGGTGATCTGCACGTCGTGGACATGGCTCTCGCGCTGGCCGGCACCGGTGATGGTGACGAACTTCGGCTTGGTGCGCATTTCCTCGATGGTCGCGCAGCCCACGTAGCCCATCGTGGCGCGCAGGCCACCGATCAGCTGATGGACGATGCCACCGACCGGGCCGCGGTACGGCACGCGCCCTTCGATGCCTTCCGGCACCAGCTTGTCGGCATCGCTGGAATCCTGGAAATAGCGGTCCTTGGACCCCTTCTCCATCGCGCCCAGGCTGCCCATGCCGCGATAGCTCTTGTAGCTGCGGCCCTGGAACAGTTCGACCTCGCCCGGGGCTTCCTCGGTGCCGGCGAACAGACCGCCGACCATCACCGTGGAGGCGCCGGCGACCAGTGCCTTGCCGATGTCGCCGGAATAGCGGATGCCGCCATCGGCGATCAACGGAATGCGGTCCTGCAGCGCCTCGGCAACCATGTCCACCGCGGTGATCTGCGGCACGCCGACACCGGCGACCACGCGCGTGGTGCAGATCGAGCCCGGACCCACGCCGACCTTGACTGCATCGGCGCCGGCGTCCATCAGCGCCAGCGCGGCATCGCCGGTGACGATGTTGCCGCCGATCACCTGCAGCTGCGGATACGCCTTCTTGACCCAGGCCACGCGATCGATCACGCCCTGCGAATGGCCGTGTGCGGTATCGACGATCACCACGTCCACGCCCGCTGCAGCCAGCAGTTCGATGCGCTGCTCGGTATCGCCGCCCACCCCGACCGCCGCGCCGACCAGCAGGCGCGTGGACCCGTCCTTGGCCGCGTTGGGGTTGTCGGTCTTCTTCTGGATGTCCTTGACCGTGATCAGGCCGCGCAGCTCGAAGCTGTCGTTGACCACCAGGATCTTTTCGATACGGTTGCGGTGCAGCAGCTCCAGCACTTCCTCGTCACTGGCGCCTTCGCGCACGGTGATCAGGCGATCCTTCTTGGTCATGATGTGGCGGACCGGATCGTCGAGCTTCTTCTCGAAGCGCATGTCGCGGCTGGTGACGATGCCGACCAGTTCGCTGCCATCCACCACCGGCACGCCGGAGATGTTGCGCGCGCGGGTCAGCTTGAGCACCTCGCCGATGGTGGTGTCCGGGCTCACCGTGAACGGCTCGGTGATCACGCCGGATTCGAACTTCTTGACCCGGGCGACTTCGCCGGCCTGCTGCGCAGGAGTCAGGTTCTTGTGGATGATGCCGATGCCGCCCAGCTGGGCCATGGCCACCGCCAGGCGGTGTTCGGTCACTGTGTCCATCGCGGCCGAGAGAATCGGCAGTTTCAGGCGCAGATCGCGCGTCAGCCGGGTTTCCAGGCTGACGTCCTTGGGCAGGACGATCGAATGAGCGGGGACGAGGGAAACGTCGTCGTAGGTGAGAGCTTCAGCCTGGATGCGGAGCATCGGCGGACCCGAGTTTGGGGAAGCGCGGCATTTTAACGCATTGAGGCCGGGATTGGGGAGTCGGGATTGGCAAAGGCGCCGCCTCGCACCGCCCCACAGTTCGCCTGCCTGTCAGGATGCCGATGGCCAGCCGATCCCGCATGCAATCCGGATGGAGCGATGCATGCGCTTCGCCGCCGCCTCTAGCGAATCCCGATTCCCGCATCCTGAATCCCGGCCGCATCAGCGGCCTCGATGGTGTTCTGCATCAGCGTGGCGACCGTCATCGGCCCCACCCCACCCGGCACCGGCGTGATCCAGGCCGCACGTTGCACCGCCGCCTCGAACCCCACATCGCCGACCAGGCGGCCATCGTCCAGTCGATTGATGCCGACATCGATCACCACCGCGCCCGGCTTGACCCATTCGCCCGGAATCAGGCCCGGCCGCCCCACCGCCACCACCAGGATGTCGGCATTGCGCACGCTGGCTTCCAGCACCTCGGGCGGGGTGAACTTGTGGCAGCTGGTGACCGTGCAACCGGCGATCAGCAGTTCCAGCCCCATCGGCCGGCCGACGTGATTGCTCACGCCCACGATGGTCGCATTGCGGCCGCGCACCGGTTGGTCGGTGTGCCCCAGCAAGGTCACGATGCCGCGCGGCGTGCATGGGCGCAGGCCGAACTCGCGCAGCGCCAGGTGCCCGACATTCTGCGGATGGAAGCCATCGACGTCCTTGCGCGGATCGATGCGCTGGATCAGGCGGTTGGCATCGGGGATGCCCGGCAACGGCAACTGGATCAGGATGCCGTGGATCCTGGGATCGGCATTGAGCTGGTCGATCAGCCGCGCCAGCTCGGCCTCGCTGGTGCCTTGCGGCAAGTCGTAGTCGAAGGCTTCGATGCCGACCTTTTCCGCCGCACGCCGCTTGTTGCGCACATACACCGACGAGGCCGGATCGCCACCGACCAGTACCACCGCCAGCCCGGGGCGCGTCTTGCCGGCGGCCAGGCGCGCATCCACGCGCAGCTTCAAGCCGTCGAGCAGTTCCTCGGCGATGCGGCGACCATCGAGAAGGCGGGCCGGAGCAGAGGCAGCTGGCGCGGAAACGGTCATGGGGCGTCAGGTGTAGAGTCGAAGGCCGTCCATTGTCCCCGATTCCGTCATGACCGACACCACCTCGACACCCGATTCCACCACCACGTCCATCGAAGCGGCCGCATTTCGCCGGTTGTTGCAGCATCTCAACCAGCAGCGCCCGGATGTGCAGAACATCGACCTGATGATCCTGGCCGGCTTCTGCCGCAATTGCCTGGGCGACTGGTACCGCGAAGCCGCCGAAGCGCAGGGCCAGCCGATGAGCAAGGAGCAGGCGCGCGAAGCGGTGTACGGCATGCCGTTTGCCGACTGGAAACAGCAGCACCAGAAAGACGCCACGCCCGAGCAGCTGGAAGCCTTCGCCGCCGCTCAACGCCGGCACGGCTGAGTCGATCGTTCCATCCCTTCAGGCCGGCACCTTGGCGCCGGCCATTCCATGACCGGGTTTTCTCGACCAGCCACGACACCTGCATCGCGATGCCGGATCTCTCGGGCGACGGCGGCGACCTGGTCCACGCCCCACTCGAGCGGGGGCGCCTGCCCGAATGCCACCACCGACGCGAAGGTTTGGCGACTGTGGTGGCTCCCCGGCAGCGATCAACTGCAATGCGCGCCCACGGTCGTAAGGCAGCACCAGCAGCTCGGACTGCGCGTCGATCACCGACGGCACCGCGGTCTGGCCCAGCAAGCGCCCAAACGACGAACGACGCCAGCTGGCGTCGTTCGTGGATGCGGGCGATGGCCAGACGATCAGCCGCGCGCGTCGGCCTCGGCCAATGCGCTGCGCAGGATTTCCCTGGCCGGCCCGCCATGCTTCTCGTGCTCGAGCGCGAAATGCACGGTGGCTTCGATCAGGCCGATATGCGCACCGCAATCGAAACGACGGCCTTCGAAGCGATAGGCGTCGACGGTTTCCTGCTGCAGCAATCCTGCAATCGCATCGGTCAACTGGATTTCGCCGCCAGCGCCGGCGCCGGTCTCTTCGAGCAGTTCGAAGATCTTCGGGTTGAGTACATAACGGCCGACCACGGCCAGATTGCTCGGTGCCACTTCCGGCTTGGGCTTTTCGACGATGGCGTTGATGCGGCCCTTGCGGCCATCGAAGGCATCGGTGGCCACGATGCCGTAGCTGGCGGTCTTGTCATGCGGCACGTCCTCGACGGCGATGACGCTGCCACCGGAGGCCTCGGCCACATCGGCCATCTGGGTCAGCGCACCGGCGCCGCGATTCCAGATCAGGTCGTCCGGCAGCAACACCGCGAAGGGCTCATCGCCGACCACGGCCTTGGCACACAGCACGGCATGGCCCAGGCCAAGCGCTTCGGCCTGCGTCACGAAAATGGCGCGCACGCCTTCCGGCAAGGCGTGCCGCACCAGCTCCAGCTGCTCCAGCTTGCCGGCGCGCTCGAGCTTTTGTTCCAGCTCGTAAGCCTTGTCGAAGTAGTCGGCGATCGAATGCTTGTAGCGATTGGTCACGAAGATCAGCGTGTCGCAACCGGCCTGGATGGCTTCGTCGACCGCGTACTGGATCAGCGGTTTGTCGATGATTGGCAGCATTTCTTTCGGAACCGTTTTGGTTGCCGGAAGAAAGCGGGTCCCAAGACCTGCGACGGGGAATACGGCCTTGCGAATACGCTTGCTCATTAAAGTCTTCTGACCTCACGTGCGGGGAATGGAACGACCGTATCAGATCGCGCGTCGACTTTCCGTCGAGCCGCCGCAAAATCCGGCATCAGGCTGCCCAGCAACGTCTCCATCGCCTTGATGTCATAGCGGTTAACCGCCTCGCGCAGGCGCGTCACCAGCTGCAGCACCTGCTCGTGCGAGAACTCGCGCACGCCGGCTTCCAGAATCTTGGGATGCGCGGTGGGGCGATAGTCTTCGTCGGAATAGAACAGGGTTTCGTGCAGCTTCTCGCCCGGACGCAGGCCGGTGTAAAGGATCGCCACATCCTTGCCGGGCTGCTTGCCGGCAAGACGGATCATCTGCTCGGCGAGCAGGCGGATCGGCACCGGCTCGCCCATGTCCAACGTATAGATCGCGCCATGCGAGGCGGAGGCGGCGGCCTGCACCACCAGCTGGCAGGCCTCCGGGATGGTCATGAAGTAGCGCGTCACGTCCGGATGCGTCACCGTGACCGGGCCACCCTGGCGGATCTGCTCGCGGAACAACGGCACCACGCTGCCGGCCGAATCCAGCACGTTGCCGAAGCGCACGGTGATGAAGCGCGTCGGCGCATCGCGCGCATCAAGACTCTGGCAGATCATCTCGGCGTAGCGCTTGCTCGCGCCCAGCACGTTGACCGGCTCGACCGCCTTGTCGGTGGAGATGAACACGAAGGTCTCGATGCGTGCGCGCTGGCAGGCGCGCGCCACGTTTTCGGTGGCCAGCACGTTGTTGCGTACCGCCTCGCGCAACTGTTCTTCCAGCAACGGCACCTGCTTGTAGGCGGCGGCATGGAACACCGCATCCGGCGGCGCGGTGTTCAATGCATGCGCGACCACCGCCGGGTCGCCACAATCGCCCAGCACGCGCACCACTTCGATATCGGGGAACAAACGGCGCAGGTCCGAATCGACGGTCAGCAAGGCCAGCTCGTCGATCTCCAGCAGCACGATGCGGCGTGCACCATGGCGTGCGCACTGGCGGCAGACTTCCGAACCGATCGACCCGCCCGCGCCGGTCACCATCACCGTCTTGTTGGTCAACCAGTCGCGAATCAGGCGCCAGTCCGGGGTGACCGGCTTGCGGTTGAGTAGGTCCTCGATCGCGACCTCCTTCAATTCGCCAGGCAGCGAACGCCCTTCCAGCACGTTGATCAGCTTGGGCACCATGCGGAACGGCAGCCCGGTGCTTTCGCAGATGGCCACCACGCGCTGCATGCCGGACGCATCCAGCGACGGAATCGCGATGACCAGCAGCTTGGCCGCCGTTTCCTTGGCGATGGCGGCAGCCTGGTCCAGGTTGCCCAGCACGTTCAGACCCTGGATCTTGGCGCCATGCAGGTTGTTGGCATCGTCCAGATACCCGACCGGCACGAAGGCACCGGTACGGCGCAGGTCACGGACAAGGCCTTCGGCGGCACGGCCTGCGCCCAGGATCAGCACGCGCTGCGCGGCGTCGCCGGAGTGCGCGATCTGGTAATCCTTCCAGGCCCGGTACAGCAGCCGTGGCGTGCCCAGCAATGCCGACAGCGCGAACGGATAGACGACCAGTACCGACAGCGGCACCCCATCCAGGCGGTCGTAGGACAACGCAAGCACGATCGCGACCAGGCCGAGAAAACTCGACTTGAAGATGTTCCACAGGTCCGGCACCGAGGCGAACCGCCACAGCCCGCGGTACAGGCCCATCTTCCAGAACACCAGCCCTTGCGCGACCAGGACGACACCGGTGCGCCAATCCCACAACGGCAGATCCGGCGCGTCGCGCAGCATGGAGTAGCGGCCGGCGTGCAACAGCTGCCAGCATACCCACACCATCAACAGGTCATGCAGCACCACCGCTGCTTGCGGCAGGGCTTTGGTCAAACGGTCACGCCAGGAAATCATAGGAGTCCATTACTCAGGAATTGCGCAGTCCATCGCGCAGAAGAAGCCAGATCGCGGTGGCACCCAGGCCCCATACCAGGGCTTCGAACACCTGCAGCCAATTTGCATCATGACGAATTAACACATACAAGCAGACGGCAGCCACGCTGAAAGCGAAATAAATACCGGTTACCGGAACGTGCGTCGCAAGCCTGCGCGCCAGCCGCTGATAGAGGTGCTGGGCATGCGGCTCCCACCAGCGTTGTCGGTCGAGCATGCGAGACAGCAGCGTGAAGCCGGCGTCAACAAGAAATGCGGTCAGCGGCAGCCAGCCGATCCACCAACTCACCTGCGCGCACGCCACCGTCAGCGCCAGCAACGCGGCCAGCACATATCCCAATGCCCCGCTGCCGCCGTCGCCCAGAAAGATGCGCGCACGCGGAAAGTTGAACGGCAAAAATCCCAGGCAGGATGCGGCCACGGCAAGACCGGCCCAGGCCCAGGCGCCCGGCACGGCCGCAGCAAACGCCAGCGCGGCCAGCGCGGCCTGGCTGCTGGCCAGGCCGTTGATGCCGTCCATGAAGTTCCAGACGTTGATCAACACCACCGACGCCATGGCGGTGAGCACGCCGTCCCAGAGCTTGCCGGTGTACCGGCTGACCAGCCAGCCCAGCATCACCGACGCCAACAGATGGATGGCAAAACGCAGTCGGGCCGACAGCGGACGATGATCGTCCCACCACCCCACCCCGGCCACCAGCATCAGCCCGGCAGCAAACCAGGCGATGCGCGGGCCTGCGGCAGGCCACAACACGCCTGCGGCCACGCATCCGCATAGCAGCGCCGCCACGATCGCCATGCCACCGCCACGCGGGGTGGCGACTACATGGCTACGGCGTTCACCCGGATGATCGAGCAGCCGCCGATGCAGGGCGTAGCGCCGCAACACCCAGGTTCCCAGTGCCGCGACCGCCAGGTGCAACAGACACCACCACAGCCAGGCCTGCGGCATCAGACCACCGCGTAGTTCAACAGCGGCTTGACCGTGCCCCATTCCTTGCAGCTCGGGCATTGCCAATGGTGCGTCTTGGCGCCGAAGCCGCAGCGGGTGCAGCGGTAGCTCGGGTTGCGCACCAGCAACTGGTCGGTGATGTGCTTGAGATCCTGCAAGGTGCCGACCGGGTCGCTGCCTTCGGCCAGGGTCAGGTCGATCAACGCCGATTCGCCGCGCACCGATGGCCGGTCCTTGAGCTGGCGGCCCAGATAGGCCAGCGCCGGTGCCACCCCATCCTGCGCTTCCATCAGCTGCGTCAACGCCAGCACCGGGGCGATGCCGCGGTAGTGCTCGGTCATCTCCGACAGGAAATTGCGCGCACCTGCGATATCACCGACCCGGCGATAGGCCGCCATCAGCGCAGGGATGATTTCAGGCAGGTACTCCGGGTCGTGCCGCGCTGCCCGTTCGAACGCGCGGACGGCCGCTTCGTCGTGTCCGCGCTCGGCTTCGATGCGCCCCTCCAGGATGCCCGCACGCACCGAGGTGCCGTCGGCCTGATAGGCACGCGTGATTGCCTGCAGCGCTTCGTCGGGCTTGCCCAGGCCGCGGTAGCGATCGGCCAGCTCGCACTCGAACTGCGAAATCAGCTTGCCCATCGGCTCGCCGGTGACTTCTTCGTAACGGGTGGCGTTGTCGATCGCCTTTTCCCAGTCGCGCTCGGCCTGGTAGATGCCGATCAGATGGCGCAGCGCCTGCGGCGCACGCTGATCCAGTTGCGCCAGCTCGGTGAACACCGTCTCGGCACGATCCAGCAGGCCGGACTTCATGTAGTCCTCGCCCAGGGCCAGCAAGGCCTGCACGCGCTGCTGGTCGGTCAGGTCGGCGCGTTGCACCAGGCCCTGATGCAGCCGGATCGCGCGGTCGACCTCGCCGCGACGGCGGAACAGATGTCCCAGCGCAACCTGGGTCTCGAAGGTTTCCTTGTCCAGTTCGGCGATGTGCAGAAACAACTCGATAGCCTTGTCCGGCTGCTCGTTGAGCAGATAGTTCAGACCGCGAAAATAGGTACTGGACAGGCGACTGACCTGAGTGTCGCCGTGGCGTTGTCCGCCGCGGCGGCCAACGATCCAGCCCCCCAGCGCTGCCAGCGGCACGAACAGGAAGAACCAGATCCACTCGGTCAGAAAGTCCATACGCGCTTACAGTCCATCAAAGGGGCGCGGCTCGACTGCGGCAGGCGCAATGGGCCTGGCGTCGGTGCGACTGACTGCAACGGCCTTGTTGGCCTGGCGCAGCTTGGAATAGAGGGGAATCACCACACTGACCAGCACCATGCCGGCACCGATCAGCACACCGACCAGCAGCGCGACGATGATCGCGATTCCGGAGGTGGTCTGCACACTGGAGAAAAGGAAGTCGAGCGTGACGTCCTGGGAATTGACCGCACCGATGACCAGACCGACCAGCAGGAAGGCCAACATCACCAGCAAACGAAACACCTTCATGGCCAGACTCCGTCAAAAGAGGCTTAGCTTAACCGAGCCGACATAAACGCAGCGGCAGAACGTGCTTCAGTCAGCCGCATCCAGCAGATCGACCGGGACCACGGAGCTGACGCGCTCGCGCAATTCCTTGCCAGGCTTGAAATGCGGAACATGCTTGCCCGGCAACGCGACCGACTCGCCGGTCTTCGGATTACGGCCCAGGCGTGGCGGGCGGTAGTGCAGCGAGAAACTGCCGAACCCGCGGATTTCGATCCGATCACCATCGGAGAGCGCCTGCCCCATCATTTCCAGCAGCGACTTGACTGCCAGATCCACGTCGTCCGCCTTCAGATGCGCTTGACGTCGCGCCAGGATTTCAATCAATTCGGACTTGGTCATGGGAAGACTTGCTTTTTTCGACTGACACATCGGAATCGGCCCGGGCAAGCCCGGGCCGATCCATCACGCTCTTGCGAGCGCTACGCGCTTACTCGGACTTGTTGCTGTTCAACTGTGCACGCAGCAGCGCGCCCAGCTGGGTCATGCCGCCCGACGCAGCGGAGGACTGGTATTCCTCCAGCGTTTCGCGCATTTCGGCATCGTCCTTGGCCTTGATCGACAGCTGCAGGGTGCGGCCCTTGCGGTCCATGCCCACGAACTTGGCTTCGATCTTGTCGCCGACCTTCAGGTGCTGGGTCGCATCGTCCACGCGCTCGTTGGCGATGTCGCGTGCAGCGACGTAGCCTTCGATGCCATCGGCCAGGTCGATCGTGGCGCCCTTGGCGTCCACTTCACGCACAACGCCTTCGACCTTCGAACCCTTCGGGTTGGACGCCATGTACTGGCCGAACGGATCCTGCTCCAGCTGCTTGACGCCCAGGCTGATGCGCTCGCGTTCCGGATCCACTGCCAGCACGACGGCTTCCAGCGTGTCGCCCTTCTTGTAGTTGCGCACGACATCTTCGCCGGTGGTGTTCCAGCTGATGTCGGACAGGTGCACCAGGCCGTCGATGCCGCCGTCCAGACCGATGAAGATGCCGAAGTCGGTGATCGACTTGATCTGACCGGACACCTTGTCGTTCTTCTTATGGGTGGCAGCGAAGGTTTCCCACGGATTGGCGGCAACCTGCTTCATGCCCAGCGAAATGCGGCGACGCTCCTCGTCGACATCCAGCACCATCACTTCGACTTCGTCACCAACCTGCACAACCTTGGACGGGTTGACGTTCTTGTTGGTCCAATCCATCTCCGAGACGTGCACCAGGCCTTCGACGCCCGGCTCGATCTCGACGAACGCGCCGTAATCGGTGACGTTGGAGACCTTGCCGAACACGCGGCTGTTGGCCGGGTAACGACGGGCGATGTTGTCCCACGGATCCTCGCCCAGCTGCTTCAGGCCGAGGCTGACGCGGTTACGCTCGCGATCGAACTTCAGCACGCGCACGTCCAGCTCGTCGCCGACGTTGACGACTTCGGACGGATGGCGCACGCGCTTCCAGGCCATGTCGGTGATGTGCAGCAGGCCGTCGATACCGCCCAGGTCCACGAACGCGCCGTAATCGGTCAGGTTCTTGACGACACCCTTCAGGATCGCGCCTTCCTGCAGCTTGTCCATCAGCTGCTCGCGCTCTTCCGAGTGCTCGCTCTCGACCACGGCACGACGCGAAACCACCACGTTGTTGCGCTTGCGGTCCAGCTTGATCAGCTTGAACTCGAGTTCCTTGCCTTCCAGGTAGGCCGGGTCGCGCACCGGGCGCACATCCACCAGCGAACCAGGCAGGAACGCGCGGACATCCTTGATGTCCACGGTGAAACCACCCTTGACCTTGCCGCTGATGCGGCCGGTGATGGTTTCGTTCTTTTCCAACGCCTCTTCCAGCTCGTCCCACACCATTGCGCGCTTGGCCTTCTCGCGCGACAGCACGGTCTCACCGAAGCCGTTCTCGATGGAATCGAGGGCAACCTTGACCTGGTCGCCTACGCCGACATCGATCTCGCCAGCGTCATTACGGAACTGCTCGATCGGCACGATGCCTTCGGACTTCAGGCCAGCGTTGATCACCACCACGTCGCCGCGCACTTCCACGACGGTACCGGTGACGATCGAGCCCGGCTTCAGCTTCGCCAGATTGGCTTGACTGGCTTCGAACAGTTCAGCAAAAGATTCTGTCATTTGAATTTTACTCGGTTGAACACACGGGCGTTGATCGTCGGATGCGACAGATGCCAAGCGCCCAGCCTGTTGGTCGACTCCGGACAGCGAGTCGGTTAAGTAGTCATAGAACCGCCACACGGGATGTGCGACGGAGCCTTGGAACGCCTTACGGTCGGCGGGACATGCCCGCTTGCGGAACGCTTACGACGACGTGCGGGCGGCTAACACCCCGACCACACGCTGGACGACATCCTCGATCCCCATTCCGCTGGTATCGATCAGCACGGCGTCTTCGGCCGGCCGCAATGGCGCCACTACCCGCTGCGCATCACGGGCATCTCGAGCCATGATCTCGCGCAGCAGGTCGTCAAAGATAACCGAAACACCCTTTTCCATCAACTGTTTATGGCGACGGCCCGCACGCTCTTCGGCACTGGCGGTCAGAAACACCTTGAAGGCGGCATCAGGGAAGATCACCGTGCCCATGTCGCGCCCGTCCGCGACCAGGCCGGGCGCCTGCCTGAATGCGCGCTGGCGCTCCTTCAGCGCGCTGCGCACCTCGGGAATGGCCGCGATTGCCGAGGCCAGCGCGCCAGTGGTCTCCAGGCGCAGCTCGCCGGTGGCATCCACGCCGTTGACCAGCACCCGCAGCCCCGCTTCGCCTGCATCGTCGAATTCCACCCTGGTGTCGAAGGTGCAGCGCACCAGCGCCGCCGGGTCGGAAACATCCAGATCGGCCCAGCTCGCCGCCACGCCCACCGCGCGATACAGTGCGCCCGAATCGAGGTAGTGCCAGCCCAGCCGGGCGGCCACGATCCGGCTCACGGTGCCCTTGCCGGCGCCGGAGGGACCATCGATGGTGAGGACGGGCGAAAGGTCGGTCATTCAGGTTTCCGGAAGGTCATCAGGCGGTAGTGTAGCGCCGCTCGCGGGGATTGCGATGCAACCACTTGAAAGCACGACGAAAAGCCGGTTAGAATTGCCGGCTTAATTCCGGGTGCACCCTCGATTGCGGGCACTCTTCCATCGAATCCAACCGTTTACGCCGAGGTGTGCCATGAAAGTCCTGTCCTCCCTGAAGTCTGCGAAGACCCGTCACCGCGACTGCAAGGTGGTCCGCCGCCGCGGCAAGGTCTTCGTGATCTGCAAGTCGAACCCGCGCTTCAAGGCGCGTCAGCGCTAAGCGTCCGCGGCGCGTGCAAGACCCGAGAAAGCCGCCTCCGGGCGGTTTTTTCTTGGCCGATGCTTCACGCCCGCTGTTGCTACATGCACGCTGCAGTGCGCCAGGGTCCGACGGGCACGAGTGACGGACGGCCCGACCGACATCACGGTGCGGCGTGGGCAACGGCGCCGTGCGGGCACGCCCGTTCCGGTTTTTGCTGTAATCACCATCCGAATCTTGTCCACTGGGGAGTAGATGACATGCGCAACCGTTTGTTTGTCCTGCCGCTGATCGCGCTGATGGGGATCGGTGCCGTTGCGTCGGCCGAGACGTTGTTGGTCGACCGCGCACGGCAGAAGCCCGCCGCTGCCCTGCCCTTGCGCGGCGACAGCATGACCCAGGTCGAAGGCCGCTACGGCGCGCCGCAGGAAAAGCTGGAACCGCGCGGCGGCCAGAAGCGCCAGTGGCCGACGATCCACCGCTGGGTGTATCCGGCCTTCACCGTGTACTTCGAAAAGAGCCGGGTGATCGACGTGGTGGCCAACCAGGCCGATGCCGACGAGATCGGTCCCAAGCCGCCGGTCAGGTGATTGCGGGTTGCTGGAGCTCGATTGGATGCACTCGATTGGATGCAAGAGCCCGCACGTCCATGTGCGGGGATTTGAATTAACAGCCCGGGCTTGCCTGGGCATTGATGGGTAATTTTCAGGTATGACCGATAGCGTTCGCTTTCCCGCCGAGTGGGAACCTCAATCCGCCGTGTTGATTGCCTGGCCGCATGCGGGCACCGACTGGGCCGAGCGCCTTGCCGAGGTGGAAGAGACCTATATCGCGTTGGTCACGGCGATTTCCCGCTTCGAGCCGGTGATCGTATGCGTGGCCGATGACGATCTGCAGATCTACGCGGAAGCGCGGCTGCGCTCGGCGCGGGTGGATATGACGCGGGTGCGCTTCGTGATTGCGGCCTACAACGACACCTGGCTGCGCGATTCCGGCCCGATCACGCTGCGCCAGGATGGTGGTTTCCGGCTGATGGATTTCCGCTTCACCGGCTGGGGCGGCAAGTTCGAGGCCAGCCTGGACGATCAGCTGGTCACGTCGCTGGATGCAGCGCAGGTGTTCGTGCCCTCGCAGGTGCAGACCGTCGACTTTGCGCTGGAAGGCGGCGCGATCGAGACCGATGGTGCCGGCACACTGCTGACCACCTGGAAGTGCCTGCACGAGCGGCATCCGCAGCGCACGCGCGATTCGCTGAGTACCGACCTTGCCGCGTGGCTGGCGCAGGACCGCGTGCTGTGGCTGGATCATGGCTACCTGGAAGGCGACGACACCGACGCGCATATCGACACGTTGGCGCGCTTTGCCGGCCCGGATGCGATCGTCTACCAGGGCTGCGATGTGGCCACCGATTCGCACTACACCGAACTGCAGGCGATGGGCGCCGAACTGGCGGCGTTGCGCACCGCCGATGGGCAGCCGTATCGGCTGTTCGTATTGCCATGGGCCGAACCGATCCTGGACCAGGGCCGGCGCCTGGCCGCCTCGTACGCCAACTTCCTGATCGTCAACGGGGCGGTGCTGATGCCCGCGTACGGCGACAAGGCCGATGCGGTCGCGCAGGCAGTGCTGGCCGAAGCGTTTCCGCAGCACCAGATCGTGCCGGTGCCGTGCCGGCCGTTGATCTGGCAGAACGGCAGCCTGCACTGCCTGACCATGCAGCTGCCCGCCGGTTTGCTGGCGGGCTGAAAAACTCCTGTCCCGGCCGGCAGGCCGGTGTTACGCCATCGCGCGCTACCTTGGTGCGCCACTTCGCTGGACCAATTGCCATGACCCGTCATCTCCTTCCCGTCGCGCTGATCCAGGAGCGCAACCACGGCGACGCCGAGGCCAATCTGGCCATCATCGAATCGCGCGTGGCCGAAGCCGCTGCGCAGGGCGCCAAGCTGGTGTTGCTGCAGGAACTGCATAACGGTGCGTATTTCTGCCAGCACGAGTCGGTGGACGAATTCGACCTGGCCGAGCCGATCCCCGGCCCCAGCACCGAGCGGCTGGGTGCGTTGGCCAAGCAGCATGGCGTGGTACTGGTGGCCTCGTTGTTCGAGCGCCGCGCGGCCGGGCTGTATCACAACACCGCGGTGGTGTTCGAAAAGGACGGCCGCCTGCTCGGCAAGTACCGCAAGATGCATATCCCGGACGATCCGGGCTTCTACGAGAAGTTCTATTTCACCCCGGGCGATCTGGGCTTTGCGCCGATCGATACCTCGGTCGGCCGGCTCGGCGTGCTGGTGTGCTGGGACCAGTGGTACCCCGAAGCCGCGCGCCTGATGGCGCTGGCCGGTGCGGAACTGCTGCTCTACCCCACCGCGATCGGCTGGGATCCGGACGACCAGCAACCCGAGCAGGAGCGCCAGCGCGATGCCTGGGTGCTCAGCCATCGCGGCCATGCGGTCGCCAACGGGGTGCCGGTGCTGTCGTGCAACCGCGTCGGCCATGAGCCCTCGCCGCTGGGCGCGTCGGGCATCCAGTTCTGGGGCAACAGCCATGTGCTGGGGCCGCAGGGCGAATTCATCGCCGAAGCCGGACAGGATCCGACCGTGCTGGTGTGCGACGTCGACCTGCAGCGCAGCGAACACGTGCGCCGCATCTGGCCGTTCCTGCGCGATCGCCGCATCGATGCGTATGGCGATCTGCTCAAGCGCTACATCGACTGACCGCATGCCAGTCGAGGTGCGCGATGTCCGCGACACGGACATCCCCGCAATCACCGCGATCTATGCGGAGCAGATTGCCGGGGTCAACAGCTACGAATACAGCGCGCCATCGCGCGACGAGATGCGCGCACGGGTGCGCGCCTGCGTGGATGCCGGCTACCCGTATCTCGTCGCCGAGCGCGATGGCATCGTGGTCGGCTATGCCTACGCCGGCGCCTATCGCGCACGCGCCGGCTACCGCTGGACTGTCGAGAACTCGATCTATCTCGCCAGCGCCGCGCAAGGCTGCGGCATCGGCAAGGCCTTGCTCGGCGAGCTGATCGCACGCTGCGAACAGCGCGGCTATCGACAGATGGTTGCGGTGATCGGCGATGCCGACAACCTGGCATCGCGACGGCTGCATGAACGTTTTGGTTTTCGCACGGTCGGAGTGTTCACCGGTATCGGCCGCAAGCATGGTCGCTGGCTGGACGGCGTGCAGATGCAACGCGCACTCGGCTCCGGTGACACCGCCCCTCCTTCTGATGAATGACCCCATGACTGAGCAACCCACCCACGTTCTGGACGATGCGCTGTCCGGCCAGCCGCATCGCATCGTCGAACGCGATGGCGTGCGCTATACCTTGCTCGGCACCGCGCACGTGTCACTCGCCAGCGTGGCCGCGGTGCAGCGGGCGATCGGCAGCGGCCGCTACGACGCGGTGGCGGTGGAGCTGGACGCACAGCGCCTGCAGGCGCTCAGCGACCCCGATGCCCTTGCCCGCCTGGACCTGGTGCAGGTGATCCGCAAGGGCCGGGTGGCGCTGTTCGCGGCCAACCTCGCCCTGGCCGCCTACCAGCGCCGCCTGGCCAAGCAGCTAGGCATCGAGCCGGGCGCGGAGTTGAAGGAAGCGGTGAACCTGGCGCGCGCGCAAGGCCTGCCGGTGCACCTGATCGATCGCGAAGTCGGCCTGACCTTCAAGCGCGCCTCCGGGCGGCTGGGATTCTTCGGCAAGATGAAACTGGCCGGTGGCCTGCTCGGCGGCCTGTTTGCGGCCGACGAGGTCGGCGAAGAGGAAATCGAAAAGCTCAAGCAAGGCGACATGCTGGAGGCGAGCTTCGGCGATTTCGCCAGCGAAAGCCCGGAGCTGTACGAGACCGTGATTGCCGAGCGCGACCAGTACATGGCCACGCGCCTGCGCGAGGAGGCCGGTACGGACCAGCGCGAGATACTCGCGGTGGTCGGTGCAGGACACCTGGCCGGTCTTGCGCGCCACCTGGAACAGGACACCGCCGCGCCCGGCCCGTTGCGCGAGTCGCTGGAGTACGTGCAGCAGCGCAAGCGCGTTCCGTGGATCACGCTGGGCATCCTGGCGGTCATCATCGCCGGCATCGGCATCGGGTTCTGGCGCGGCGGCCTGAGCATGGGCGCGGACCTGTTGTTGCAGTGGGCGATGTATACCGGCGGCCTGGCCGCGCTGGGCTGCCTGCTGGCCGGCAGCCACCCGCTGAGCATTCTTACCGCGGCGCTGGTGGCACCGTTCAAGCCGTTCCGCCTGAGCGTGCCGACCGGTGCGTTCGCCGCCCTGGTCGAAGTGCATATGCGCAAGCCGGCCTATGGCGATTTCCTGTCGCTGCGCGACGATGCGCAGACCTTGCGCGGCTGGTACCGCAACCGCGTCTCGCGGGTGGTGCTGACCTTCCTGCTGACCAACGTCGGCAGCATGGCCGGGGTATGGCTGGCGGGCGTGCAGATCTTCAATCGCCTGCACGGGTGAGCGTGGCGGCGCTGCAATCTGTTGCTTCTCGTAGGAGCGCACCTGGGCGCGATGGGGCGTTACCGGTAACGCCCCATCGCGCCCAGGTGCGCTCCTACGTGGTTGATCCAGGGTCGAGTTACGGCTGATCGGGCGCCAGCTGCAGGCGTACCCAGAAGCCGTAGTGGTCCGAGGCCCAGCGACCTTCGGCATACGGCGTGTCGAACAGNCCGGTAACGCCCCATCGCGCCCAGGTGCGCTCCTACGTGGTTGATCCAGGGTCGAGTTACGGCTGATCGGGCGCCAGCTGCAGGCGTACCCAGACGCCGTAGTGGTCCGAGGCCCAGCGACCTTCGGCATACGGCGTGTCGAACAGGATGCGTGCTTCGCGGGCGAGCAGGCGGTTCTGCTGGAAGAACACGTGGTCGATCCGCGCCGGCTTGTCGAAGACATGCAGGTTCAAGGTACTGACGGTGGCATCGCTGTTGCGGTGCACGCTTCCGTAGCTGTCGCCATAGCCCTTGCGTAGCGCCTCCAGATCCAGGGCATCGGCGGCGGTGTTGAAGTCGCCGGCAATCACGACCGGTGCCTGATCGCTGGTGGAGGAAATGAAATCCAGCAGGTCCGCGACCTGGCGCGTGCGTGTGGCCGTGCCGCGTGCATCGGCACGCTCGTTGAGGTGGGTGACGTAGACGTTGATCGGCTGGCCGTCGATATCGACCTGCAGATGCGCGGCAGCGCGGTAATCGTCCAGCGGCTGCAGCAGGCGCTGATGCCGGGCCAGCACCTTGCGCCGGCTCAGCAACGCGTTGCCGTAACGCTTGGGCGCGCCAACCGGGTCCACGGAGACAAAGCTGTAGTCGTATCCCAGCTTGCGCGCCAGCCATGCGGCCTGGTTCTCGACGCTGCCGCGGCGTTCGATCACTTCCTGCAGCGCGATCACGTCCGGCGCCAGCTGCCTGAGTTCCTTGGCGATATGGGTGCGGCGCGCCGGCCAGTCCTCACGGTCGTGATGCAGGTTGAGCGTGACCAGGGTCATCCCGCGCTGCACTGCGCTGGACGATGGCCCTGCCCGGGATGCGCGCGCTGCGGAACCGGGTCTGTCGACCTGTGCGGATTGCGCAGCCTGCACGGCATGGATGGCCGCGGGTGGTGCGGGTTGCGCGACATGCACGGCCCGGGCGGGCTGCGTGGCTTGTACAGCGACACAGCACGGCAGCAGCGCCACCAACACGACCGCCCATCCGGCACGTCGCCGCGCCGGCACCGCCCGGGTCGGCCGGGCCGCGTCATTCATTGCGAGGCGCGCTCGGCCCGCCGCACCGCGCCGGGCACATCGATCTGCACGTTGGCCGGCAGTTGCTGGATCCGCAATTCGCCGTTCTGCCATTCGGCAGATTCACCGTTGATGCTGGCCTTGCCCGGCGTGCCCTGGTACGGCCACGGCAACACCACGCCGCCCGGCGGCAGGATCAGGCCTGGCTGCAGTTGCAGCACCAGCTGCTTGTCGGTGCGCTGCAAGGTGTAGTTCAGGCGCCCATACGGGGTGCGCAATTCGGCGATGCCGATGCCCTTGCCCTCGAACCAGCGCGTCGGCGTGCCGGCGGCGATGACCAGGCTGGCGTCGGATTCGCGCTCATAGACGAACATGTCCAGCACCGAGCGCACGAAATCCGAGGCGACCCAGGCATGCGGCAGGTCGCCGACGAAGAACGGCGTGCGTGGCGTGCGCGAGACCACCTCGGCCCACTGGTTCCAGGGTTGCGGCGCGCGGTCCTTGAAGAAGAACGCGGTGGCGTCCCAGGCGCGGTCGCGCCAGCCCAGGCGCACGAATGCCGCCACGTTGCGCCATTCGTAGGGGGTGTAGTCCTTCCATTCGCGCTTGCCGTCGCGGCGCTCGGAAAACTGCTTCCAGTAGCGCTCGAAGGTGTTGATCAGCAGGTCCTGCGGCAGGCGTTGCTGCTCGCCGCCCGGCGCCAGTGCGATGGTGGTCGAGGTCGCATCGAAGTCGCCGAGCTCGGCCGAGCCGGGCAGGAAATCCAGGGAGTGCTGGCGCACCGTCGCACCCAGCGAGGCGATCAGGTCGCCACTGAATTCGTCGCGTGCAGTGCTGAAGCGGGCGACCTCGTCGGGCTTGTCGAGCGCGCCGGCCAGCATCACCGCGTCCTTGTAGCCGCGCAGCGCCCAGAAGTTGTCCCAGTACGAGTGCACCGGCTTGGCCGAATAGCCTTCGTGGCTGATCGACACCGGCATCATTCCGTAAAAGGCCGGGTTGCGCATGAAGTTGTCTTCGGTGCGCTCGCTGGCGCGCAGCGTTTCCATGTAGTCGTACGCGCCGGTCACGTGCGGCCACATCGTTTCCAGGAATGCCTTGTCGCCGGTATAGCGGTAGTACTCGGCGATGTTGAAGATCAGCTCGCCATGGCTGTCGTTCTCCGGCACCGGGTCGCTGCCGCGGTCGTCCACGCAGCACGGCACCATGCCGTTGTCGAACTGATACGGCGCGAACCAGTCGACGTACTCGCGCACCACGTCCTCGCGGCCGAGTCGCAGCAGGCCTTCGGAAATCATCGCGCCGTCGCGGATCCAGCTGCGCGAGTAGGAACGCGTGCCCGGCTGCAGACGCGGGCCGATGCGCGAGATCAGCATATGCGCCAGCGCGGTGCGCAAGGTGTCGACCATCGGCTTGCCTTCGGCCGGCACGCTGATGCGCACGCGGTCGAGCTTGCCGCGCCACTGCTGGGCCACCTGCTGCTGCGCCTTGTCGGCATCGAAGCCGGCCGGCAGCTGCGCGGTGCCGGTCTGCGGTATCACCAGCGCCACTTCGCGCCGCTGGCCCGGTTCCAGCTTCCAGCGATACAGCAGCACGCCCGACGCCAGGCCGGTTTCGTCCTTGACCTGGGTGGTCGTCGGCGGCGTGGCGGCGGTGAGATGGCTGACGTCCATGCCGCTGTCGAAGGCACTGGCAAAGCCGGCATCCGGACGTTGCGCGGCGAACACGCGCGGCTTGCCGTTGACGCTGACCTGCGCGCCGTCCACGGCCAGTTGCTCGATCCGGCTGACCCCGCCCAGGGTGTTGAGGAACTGTGCCGGCGGGTTGACCTGGAACGGCCGCACTGCCAAGGCCAGGGTGAACTCGCGCGCTTCCTTGCCGGTGTTATGCAGCTGATAGCGCGCGACCAGTTGCGCCTGATCGGGCGTGCCCTGCACGAAGGCAGTGACGCGCAGGTTCATCAGGTCGTGGTGCCAGTCGACGCTGGGAATCGGCAGGTAGTCGTCCTGCAGGCTCTGCTCGCTGCTGACATCGGACCAGTGCAGCAACTTGCCGCCGATGACCACGAACGGCTCGATGCTGAAGCCGCCCTTGCCCACTTCCACCGCGCCGTCCTCGCCGATCAGGCCCTGCTCGGTGCCGCCATCCAGGCCCAGGATGGTCCAGTACGGCTGCTCGCCTGAGAAACCGCGCGGATAGCTGCCGCGCGGCAGTTGCGCAGCCAGCGACTTGATGAAGTCGTTCGGGGTCGCTGCAAACGCCAGCGGTTGCAGCTGCACTTCCTTGATGCCGTAGCGCCAGTTGGGGCCGTCCTTGAGATCGAAGCGCAGGTAACGCGCCTCGGTGTCCGGCAGTGCCAGCCAGTCGGTGCCGCCGGCACCGGCGGTGATGGTGCGCAGATCGCGCCAGCCGCGCCCATCGCTGGACGCGCGCACCACGTACTGCGAGGCCTGCAGGCCGGGCACCCACTGCACCACCGCGCCGCCGAACTCGCGCACCTTGCCCAGGTCCAGCGTGACGGTCTGTTGCTTGACCGCGCCACTGAGCCAGAAGGTGTCCGGCTTGCCGTCGGCCAGGCGTTGTTCCAGCGCGGGCGCGGTATCGGTGATGGCCTCGGCCTTCAACGGCGAGGTGTCTTCCGGCGGCAGCGGGGTGAGCGTCAGGCGGTCGAAGCACACCGTGCCCTTGCCGCCGACCTTGTTGTAGATGGTGAACTCGACATCGGCGCTGCTGCGCAGTTGCTTGTCCTGGCCCGGGCCCCAGGCCTTTTCGATATTGCGCTTGCGATAGCCGACGGTAGTCCAGGTCTTCGGGAAGTTGAAGCCGGGCCGGTTGACCCACCACACGTTGTCGCCGCTGGCATCGATCAGCTTGACCTGCAGGTCGTTGGACGGCGAATCGCCGCGCAGCGCAAAGCCGATGCGGTAATTGTCCGGATAGGTGATCGGCAGGGTGCGGCGGATGCCGACATAGCCGGACACGCCGTTGAAGTTGTAGTCCAGGCACAGCGCATGCCCGCCGGAACTGGTGGCCACCGGCCGCAGCGAACCGCTGACCTGGTTGGACACCACCAGGCGCCAGGCGCCGATGTCGTTGAAGCCGTCGAGCACGCGCTCCTGCGCCTGCGCCATGCCCGCAGGCAGGGCAACAGCGGTCATGGCAAACAGTCGCAGGAACAGTGGTTTCACCCCTTCACACTCCCCAGCAGAAGACCTTGGATGTAGTAACGCTGCAGCGCCACGAACAATAGCAGCACCGGAATCACCGTCACCACTGCGCCGGCCATCATCAGCTCCACGTCCATGATGTGCTCGCGCGACAGCGCCGCCAATGCCACCGGCAAGGTGTACTGCTCCTGGTCGGTCAGCACGATCAGCGGCCACATGAAATCGTTCCACGAGCCCATGAAGGTGAAGATGGTCAAGGTGACCAGCACCGGCTTGAGCATCGGCAGCACGATCTGGAAGAAGATCCGCATCTCGCTGGCGCCGTCGATGCGGGCGGCCTCGATCAGTTCGTCGGGAATGCTGCGCGCGTACTGGCGCACCAGGAAGATGCCGAACACCGTCGCCAGCGCCGGCACCACCACCCCGCCGATGTTGTTGACCAGGTGCAGCTGCTTCATCAACAGGAACAGCGGCAGCATCGCCACCTGTGCCGGGATCACCAGCGCGGCCATCAGGATCTTGAAGATGCGCTCGCGGCCGACGAACTGCAGCTTGGCGAACGCATAGCCGGCCATGGTGTTGATCAGCAGCGAGCCGAGCGTGATCAGCCCGGACACCATCAGGCTGTTGGCGAAGTTGCGCGCCATGCCGGTGCGCGCGAACAGCTCGTGGTAGTTGGCGGTGGTGAACGCCGAGGGCAGCATCGGCGGCGGGAAGCGGCTGGCCTCGCCGGTCGGCATGAACGACACCGACAGCATCCACAGCAGCGGCGCCAGGCTGACCAGCGCCAGCACCAGCAGGCCACCATTGATCAGCACGGCATTCCAGCGCGATTGGCCGACATCACGACTCATATCAGATCCCTCTTGCGGCCAAAGCGCAGCATCACGGTGGTCACCGCCAGGATGATCAAAAACAGCAGGAACGCCACCGCCGACGCGCGGCCGAGGTTCCACCACTTGAAGCCTTCCTCGAACATGAAGTACAGCACGCTCACGGTGCTCTGCAATGGGTCGCCGCGGGTCATCACATACGGTTCGGCAAACAGCTGGAAATAGCCGGAAATGGTGATCACCCCGACCACCATCAGCACCGGGCCGAGCATCGGCAGGGTGATATGCAGGAACTGCTTCCAGCGCGAGGCGCCGTCGATGCGCGCGGCCTCGTACAGGTCCTGCGGGATCGCCTGCAATCCGGCCAGGAAGATCACCATGTTGTAGCCGAAGTTCTTCCATACCGCGAACAGCATGATGGTCGGCATCGCCCAGCGCGGATCGCCCAGCCAGTCGATCGGGGCGATGCCCAGATGGCTCAGGCCGAAGTTCACCAGGCCGTACTTGATGTGGAACAGGTAGCGCCAGATCACCGCCACCGCCACCAGCGTGGTCACCACCGGCGCGAACAAGGCGGTGCGGAACAGCGCCTTGAAGCGCGAGGCCTTGGCGTTGAGCAGCAATGCCGCGCCCAGCGACACGCCGATCGACATCGGCACGCCGAGCAGCACGAAGTACGTGGTGTTCCACAACGACTTCCAGAACAGCGGTGTCTGCAGCAGGTCGATGTAGTTGCCCAGGCCGACGAAGCGCAGGTGGCTGCTATCGGCCAATGCGTACAGGTCGAAGTCGGTGACGCTGAGCACCAGCGCGGCGAACACCGGCACGCCGAAGAACATGCCCAGCACCAGGATCGACGGGGCGGCGAACACCCAGCCGGCGACGGAATTACGCTTCATCATCGTGCCGCTCCCTTGCCTGCTGCCGGGGCCGGTGCCGGCGCTGCGGCGGGTGTCGCCGCAGGCATTGCTGATTCACCGGCCGGACCGACATGCCCGCCCTCCTGTTCGAAGATCCAGCGGCGCTTGGCCAGGATCTCGTCCACGCGTTTATCCAGCTCCTGCACGGCGGCCTCGTGTGACTGACCGCCACGCACCACGCGCTCGGTCACCAGGCGCATTTCCTGCACGATGCGCTCCCACTCCAGCACCTTGGGCGTGGCCCTGACCCGCTCCAGCTGGTCGCCGAAGGCATGCGCCAGTTCGTCGTTGGCCAGCGAGGGCAGCTTCCAGGTACTGCGACGCGGCGGCAGGTCGCCGATGATGGCGTGGAAACGCGCCTGCACGCTCGGCTGGGACAGGTACTCGATCAGCTTCCAGCTGGCGTCCTTGTGCCGGGACGACTTGAAGATCACCAGGCTGGAACCGCCGGCAATCCCCGCGCCCAGGCCGTTGGGCCCCGGCAGCGGCGCGGTGCCCCACTTGCCTTCCATGCCCGGCGGCTGGCGCAGCTTGAACTCGCGCACGTTCCACGGGCCGGACAGGTAGAACGCGTAATAGCCGTTGAAGAACTCGTACCAGACGTTGGACACCTGGGTCTCGGAGACCTTCGGCGCCCAGCCCTTCTGGTACATGGTGTCGTAGAAGCCCAGCGCCTTGCGGAAACCTTCGCCGCGGAAGTTGCCGTAGTTGTCGTGGTCACGCAGCAGGCGGTCGTCCTGCTGCAGCGCGAACGACAGCTGCTGCTCGAACTCGTTGAGCGGCATCAGGATGGCGTAGCGGTCCGGGCCGACCTTGCGCTTGATCGCCGCCATCACCTGTTCCATCTCGGCCCAGGTCTTGGGCATCTCGCGATAGCCTGCCTCGCGCAGCAGGTCCTTGCGATAGAACAGCAGCCGGGTGTCCACGTACCACGGCACGCCATACAAGGTGCCGTCGACCAGATTGGTGTCCCACACACCGGGGAAATAGTCCTGCGGGTCGACGATCCTGGACCGCGCCACGTACGGCTGCATCGGTTCCAGCGTATCCAGCAGGGCGAACTCCGGCAGCCAGGTGTTGCCCAGCTGGCACACGTCCGGCAAGCCGTCGGCGGCAAAGGCGGTCAACAATTTTTCGTGCGCCGCCGTCATCGGGATGTTCTGCACATCCACGTGGATGTCCGGGTTCTGCTGCTCGAACTCGGTCACCAGCTCGGCGACCACTTCGGCCTCCTTGCCCATGGCCCAGAAGCGCACGGTGGTCTTGCCCGGATCGGAGCGTTCGCACCCCGCCGCACCCAGACACAGTGCGGCGGAGAGTATCAACAGTTTCAAAAGGCGCACGGATTACTCGGGTTTGGGGCGTTGCGTGGAGTTTTGGCGTTGCGAGGGGTCTTGCTGGGCCTGGGCGGCGGCGGCCCGCGACTCGGCCATGCCCAGCGAGCGGGCAGCGGCCTTCTGCTCGTCCTTCTGCGGCGCCGGCTGCGGCTCGCCTTCGGGGGTGAGCCAGCCGCCGGTGAAGCCGGCGCGTTCCAGGCCGGCACGGATGTAGGGGTTCTTCTTCATCACGTTCCAGACGAACTCGTTCTGGTAGTTGGCGATCATCGCCAGGATCGGGCCCTGGTCGATGGCGATGTAGTCGCTGGCCACCCAGCCGCGGTCCGGCACCATGCGCCCGGTCTTGAGCGGGATGTCGTAGTTGAAGCTGGGATTGAACGAATCCAGGAAGCCGTAGCTGGAGTACAGGAAGTCGCCATAGCGCTTGTGCATTTCCTCGGTGGCCGGGATCACCACTTCCGGGGCGAACACGATCGAGGAAATCGCCGCCGACGGCACGATGGTGCCGTCGTCGAAGTTCTCGCGCAGGCCGGCGCCGCGCGAGGAGTAGTGGCGGAACTGACGCTGCTCGCCCCGGTACTCCTGGCTGGTGTTCTGCGGGCCGTCGCCGGCGGTCAGGCCCCAGACGTTCTCGCCGTAGTCCTTCCACTTCATCGGGTTGTCGATGGCGTAGTCGCGCTGGGCCAGGGTGGCACGGCGGCTGTTGAGGAAATAGTCGATGCCGCGTTCACGCATGTACTGGTCCTGGATATCGCGGAAATCGATCCAGACATGGCTGTACTGGTGGCCGAACAGCGGGCCGAAGGACAGGTATTCCTGGCCCTGGTAGACGCCCCAGTCGTTGTTGTAGGTACGGGTCCAGCTGGTCCACGCATCGGCATCGACGCCGTGGGTCGGCGAGCCGAGTGCGAGGATGTACAGCATCATCGCCTCGTTGTAGCCCATCCAGTCGTGGCCGATGAAGCCGCTCTCGGGGAACCAGCCCATCGAGATCAGCGGTGCGCGCTGCTGCAGCCAGCGCCAGTCCACGCGCTTGTACAGCGTGTCGGCGATCTGGCGGATCTCCTTTTCGCGCGGATCGTCGCCGTCGTAGTAGGACTGGGTGAACAGCACGCCCATCATCAGCAGCGCGGTGTCCACGCTCGACAGCTCGACCCAGCTGTCGTAGCGGTTGCCCTGCTGCATGTCCAGAAAGTGGTAGTAGAAGCCCTTGTACCCGGCCCTACCGGTCCGCTGCGGCCCCATTGGCGCATCGCGGAAGAATTTCAGTGTGGTCAGGGTGCGGTCGATCGCCTGATTGCGGCTGACCCAGCCCTTCTCGATCCCGATCGGGTACGCGGTCAGCGCGAACCCCACCGAGGCAATGCTGGCGAACGGGCGCGATGGAAACCGGTCCGGCGCCAGCCCATTGAGTTCGTTGGGGGTGTCCCAGAAAAACTGGAAGGTACGGCGCTCGATGTCCGAGAACAGCGGCGGCAAGTCCGGTTTGACCGGCTTGGGCGGCAGCTGCGCTTCCACCAGGATGACTTTCACCGGCGCCTTCTTTTCGGCCACCTTGGGCTCCTCTGCCTGTTTGCAGGACGCCAGCATCAGCGCGCCCAGCAAGAGTGGAATCGTCAACCAATACGAAGTGCTACCCCTGTTCATCCGTCCCCCACTCGTGTAATCGATTACATCTCGCACGCCAACCTACCCTATCCAAGCGCCGAGTTCGACCGCCCCGGCAGTTGCCGGGGCGGTCGCGTACCTCACCAGTTCAGGCCGAAGGCCAGACGGAAGGTACGCATCGGCGACGCCAGCACACCGGTCGGGGTGCCGTAAGCCGTGTTCAAGTCTCCGAGTGTCCCGGTCTCGCCGTTGAAGTTGGCGTAGTTCACCCAATTGAACACGTTGAGGATATCCGCACGCACGTTGAATTTGACACCGCCGCCGGTATCCCATTCTTTATTGGCGGCGATGCTGAACTCCTTGTAGCCCAGCGTGCCGTCCGGCTTGAACTGGACGATGTAGCACTGGTCGTTGCCGGCCAGGCAATTCTGCCCGTAACGCGCGGTCTGGCTGGCCAGCGACAGCTTGCCGGAGAGCTTGATTTCGTACGGCAGCTCATAGATGCCGGTGACCACCAGGCGGTTCTTCGGAATGCCGCCGGCCTCGCGCCAGCCGTAGTCTTCGATGCGTTCACGATCCAGCGCGTAATGCTCGCCGAACTGGCGGTTCTCCTTGGCATCGGAATAGGTGTAGGCCACTGTCAGGCCCCAGCCCGATTCCTCGTCGAACGGCTTTTCGACCTGCAGGGCGAGCTGGTTGTTGCGGGTTTCCACGCCGTTGGTGCCGAGCACGATGGCGCTGTAGCCGTCCGGGCCGTCGGTCGGCGAGCCGGAGGTGGTGCCCGGCAGGAAGAACGAGCCGTCCGGCAGGCGGTTGCCGCGCACGAACGCAAAGCCGTCATGGCTTTCGATGCGGCTCAGGGTCACGTCGGTGAACCAGTCCTGGCCCCACAGCGGCACCATGTTGCGCATGCCGATGCTGAACTGGTCCGAGTACGGGGTCTTGATGTTGTTGTCGATCAGGTAGACCTCGCGACCGCCGCCGCCACTGCTGCTGGCCGTCAGCGTGTTCAGGCCCTCCTGGGTGTTGTAGGCCGGATTCCATGCGGTGCATGGGTCGCCCAGGCAGGCCGGGTTGTTGGCGCTGGTGAAGTAGTAGCTGTAGGAATTGAACGAATTGTTGAGCTGCTCGAGCGCCAGGTAGTCGAAGATGTTGCGATCGTAGGCGCGGCCGGCGCCGCCGTAGATCACGTGGGCCTGATCGCCGAACAGGTCGTAGGAGGCACCCAGGCGCGGCTGCCAGGCATTCTTGAACGCCTTGCGGTTGTTGCCCGTGCTGATGAAGTTGTTGATGTCGTAGTTGGCGTTGCGCAGGTTGGGCCAGTTCTGCAAGGCGCCGGCAACGTCGGACGGGGTCACGAAGTCCAGGAAGGCCGGGGTCTCTTCATAGTCGTAGCGCACGCCCAGGTTCAGGGTCCAGTGCTCGTTGACCTCCCAGTCGTCCTGCAGGTAGATGCCGTACTGCTTGTTCTCCGACACCACCGAGCCGCCGCCTTCGACCAGCGGCGCACCGAAGCGCACCCGGTAAGGCGTTTGGACATCGCTGAGGATGTTGTAGTAGTACTGCGGGTTGGCCGGATTGAACTGGGTGGAATCCAGGTCGATGCTCTTGAACTTCACGCCCATCTTGACGGTGTGCGCGCCGTGCCATTCCAGGCTGTTCAGGGTCAGGTCGTCCTGGAAGGTCCAGCCCTTCTGCCCCTTGCGCTGGAAGCTGCTGCCGGCGCCTGCGGCAAGCACGTCGGTCTCGTTGCCGCGGTTGGGCGTGTAGCTGAGGATGTAGCCGGTGCCGTCGTTGAGCGGCGCCTGGTTCCAGAACGCGCTTTCGTAGCTGAGGTTGGCCTCGTTGAGGAAGTTGGCGCCGCTGTACTGCCAACGCAGGTTGGCGCGCTTTTCTTCCTGGCCGTTGGTGCTGCCGTGCTCGAAGGTCGAGGTGCCACCGACGTCGTTGAGCTCGTCTTCCTTGCGGTACTTGCCGCTCAGCTCGAACAGGCTGTTGTCGCCGATGGTCCAGTCGATCTTGGCGAAGTACAGGTCTTCCTTGAACGGCGTGCTGTAGGTGGCCACCAGCGGCTGCAACTGCGTGGGCAGCTGGTCGACGCGGTCCGAATAGATCGAACCGGGGATCACCACGTTCGGCGTGGTGTATTCCTTGGCTTCATAGGCGACGAAGAAATGCGCCTTGTCCTTGAGGATCGGGCCGCTGAAGGTCGCGCCGTACTGGGTCTCCTCGAAGTCGTCGCGCACGCCGGCGCGCTTTTCCAGCGGGCTCTCCTCGCGCCAGCCGTCGTTGCTGGTGTCCCAGAAGAAGCTGCCGTGGAAATCGTTGGTACCGGACTTGGACGAGGCCACGATGGCCGCGCCGCTGACCTGGTCGAACTCGGCCTTGTAGTTGGAGGTGATGACCTTGTACTCGCCGATCGCCGACTGCGGGAATGGATTGCCGCGGCTGGAATCCTGGCCGCTGACGCCACCGGTCAGCACGTAGTTCTTCTGGCTCACGCCGTCGATGTAGACGTTGGTGCCTTCGGCCGAGGTGGCGCCGGAACGGACCTTGGTGGTGCCGTTGGCCTCGCGGGTGAACTGCACGTTCGGCACGGTGTCGGCCAGTTCCAGGAAGTTGCGCGTGGCACGCGGCAGGTTCTGGATCTGCACGTTGGAGATGTAGGTGGCGTTCTCGGAGGTACGGGTTTCCACCAGCACCGGCGGTGCCTTGACCTGCACCGCGTCCAGCGTGGTGGCGTTACCAGCTTCGGCCGTGGCCGGTTCGCCGCCGACGCCCAGATTCAGGGTCGCGGTCTGGCCGACCTGCACGGTCACGTTCTGCGAGGTGGTCTGGCCGTTGGCGGTGACGTCCAGGCGGTACGCGCCCGGCGGCAGGCCACCGAGCGAGTAGCCGCCGTTGCTGACCTGCACGCTGCGGGTCAGGCCGGTGGCGAGGTTGGTCGCGGTGACCTGGGCCTGGCTGGCAGGTGCCGAGTCGACGGTGACCTGGCCACGGATGGTCGCGGCAGCACTCTGCGCGAATGCCGGTGCGGCGCCCAGCAGCAGGCAGCTGGCCAGGGCGCAGCTGAGCAGCTTGCGCGCCGGACTGGCGGAATGGGGGTGGTAATGGCGCATTGGTCCCTCCAGGGATCGGTACAGATTGTTGTTGTGGCGTTGCGACTTGCAGGAACGACCGCTGCGGGGGCAGCGGGAGCGGACAGAACGTCCGCGAAAAGGGGCGGCAGGCTGGAACCGTCAGGGGACGGGCTCGCCAGCACCGCAGGAGGCACGGATCACCAGCTCGGGCGTCAGCAGTTGGCGGATGCCGTCGTCATGGCCGGGCTGGTCCACCAGCCGCATCAGCCGGGTCATCGCCTGCTCGCCCAGGCGCGCGATGCTGACCCGCATCGTGGTCAGCCCCGGATGGACGAAACGGGCCAGCGGGATATCGTCGAAGCCGGCCAGTGCGACGTCGCCGGGCACCGAGACATCGGCCTGGGCGAACGCGTACAGGCAGCCCAACGCGGTCATGTCGTTGGCGGCGAACACCGCGTCGGGCAGCGCGCCGCCTGCCAGCATCGCCTGCCCGGCGCGGTGGCCGGAGGCCTCGTCGAAGTCGCCGGGGAACTCGATGCCCTGCGCGGTGTCGCCGTGCGCGGCGATCGCGTCGCGGAAGCCGCGCAGGCGTTCGCGCGCATCGAAATTGAGCGCCGGCCCGCCGATGAAGGCGATGCGCCGATATCCGGCCGCGAGCAGGTGCCGGGTCATCGCCATCGCGCCGGCGTGGTCGTCGATGCTCAGCACCGGATAGGCATCGCCCGGAACGTGCGCGTTGATCAGCACCGTGGGCAGCGCCTGCGGCAGGTTGTCGGTGAGGAATCCGGGCTGCTCGGCATACGGCGACAGCACCAGCAGACCATCCACCCGCCCGCGCATGGACTGCAAGGCCCTGCCCTGCGCCTCCGGGTCGCCGTGGTAGCTGGACACCAGCAGATGCTGGCCGGCGGCACGCGCCGCGCCATCGATCCCGCGGATCAGTTCGGAGAAGAATTCGCCGTACAGATCGGGCAGCACCACGCCCAGGGTCTGGGTGCGTCGGCTGCTGAGGCTGCGCGCTGCCGCATGCGGGCTGTAGCGCAGCCGCGCGGCCACGTCCTGCACCAGCTGGCGCACCGGCGCGGCGACGTTGTCATGCCCGTTGAGTGCACGCGACACCGTTGCGACGGAGACCTGCGCTTCCCTGGCGACATCTTTGATGGTGACCGCACCCTTGGCCATTCGTGTCGCCCTCCGCGACCGAGTTCCCAAAAACTGGCGCGGACTGTAAGCGTTTTCATACAGGGGCGTAAACCCCTGTCTTCACGCCCGTGAAAACGCTTACAGATCAAGCATCTGAAAGTGATGAATACGTGAAGCAACGTGCTGCGGCGCAACAAACATGCACGATGCGCCCGCAGACTAGGCGCAACCGCGGTCACCTTCCGGGCAGGACCAGCTTGCCGATACCCACCCGCATCGGATGCCCCTACCCGTAGGAGCGCACCCGGGCGCGACGGGGCCTTGCCGATATCCCCCACGTCGCGCCCAGGTGCGCTCCTACGGCGGCGAATTGACTGACTGGTGGCGCCGCCTTGCCCGGTGATGGACATGGCGTTGCCGGCACTGCTCGGGCNCTCCTACGGCGGCGAATTGACTGACTGGTGGCGCCGCCTTGCCCGGTGATGGACATGGCGTTGCCGGCACTGCTCGGGCACGCCCACGCAACGACGCCGGCTTCCAGCCGCCCACAGCCCGAACGCCCACCCAGTAGGAGCGCACCCGGGCGCGACGGGGCCTTGCCGATATCCCCCACGTCGCGCCCGGGTGCGCTCCTACGGCGGCGAATTGACTGACTGGTGGCGCCGCCTTGCCCGGTGATGGACATGGCGTTGCCGGCACTGCTCGGGCACGCCCACGCAACGACGCCGGCTTTCAGCCGCCCANAATTGACTGACTGGTGGCGCCGCCTTGCCCGGTGATGGACATGGCGTTGCCGGCACTGCTCGGGCACGCCCACGCAACGACGCCGGCTTTCAGCCGCCCACAGCCCGAACGCCCACCCCGTAGGAGCGCACCCGGGCGCGACGGGGCCTTGCCGATATCCCCGACGTCGCGCCCAGGTGCGCTCCTACGGCGGCGAATTGACTGACTGGTGGCGCCGCCTTGCCCGGTGATGGACATGGCGTTGCCGGCACTGCTCGGGCNGGTGCGCTCCTACGGCGGCGAATTGACTGACTGGTGGCGCCGCCTTGCCCGGTGATGGACATGGCGTTGCCGGCACTGCTCGGGCACGCCCCTGCAACGACGCCGGCTTCCAGCCGCCCACGGCCCGAACGCCCACCCCGTAGGAGCGCACCCGGGCGCGACGGGGCCTTGCCGATACCCCCCCTCGCGCCCAGGTGCGCTCCTACGGCGGCGGATTGATCGGCCGGGTTACATCGTCTCGCCCGGCGCGATCGCCTCGATCGACAAGGCGTGGATATCGGTCTGCATCATCTCGCCGACCGCGGCATAGACCGCGCGGTGACGCGCCAGCGGCGGCTTGCCGGCGAAGGCGGCACTGACCACGCGCACATTGAAATGCCCGCGCCCGTCGCGCGCGCCGGCGTGCCCGGCGTGGCGATGGCTGTCGTCCACCACCTCCAGTTCGGTCGGCGCCAGGGCCGACTGCAGCGCGGCGCGGATCCGCTCGACCCGGCTCATGGCAGCACCCGGCGGAACGGGCGGACTTCGGTGCGCGCATACACGCCCGCCGCCACGTACGGGTCGGCATCGGCCCAGGCGCGCGCCCCTTCCAGCGATTCAAATTCGGCAATGACCACGCTGCCGCTGAAACCGGCCGGGCCCGGATCCTCGGCATCGATCGCCGGGCATGGGCCCGCCACCAGCAGGCGACCTGCCGCCGCCAGCGCCTGCAAACGGGCCAGATGCGCCGGTCGCGCCTGCTGCCGCGCGGCCAGCGCGTCGGCCCGGTCATACCCCTCGATTACGTACCACATCCGCCACCTCGCCAAAAACGTGAAGATCAGCCCCGGGATTCTAGCCGCCTTGGCGCTGGACACCGCCCCCGCGCACGCATTACCCTTGGCACCACTGCACACGCAATCGGACGCAGCGGCCCGTCGGCCCAGGCCCCACGCCTCACTCGACGACCGAATCGCTGCCCACCGCCGACCCGCGTAGACGACCTCCTCGCTGTTCCGTCGCCGCATGCCACGCGGCGCACGTTGTATGTGGATTTGTAGGATCGTGCCGGCACAGGCACGACATTGATCGCAATAACTCAAGGCAAAGCCCTGCAGGCGCGGCTCAGACCGCGGCCGGCGACCGCAAGACCCGATGTCGACCTGATGAATTCCGAACTCGCGCACGACGCGACTCCGCCAGCCACGAGCGCGCCGCCACAGCAGCAGGAAATGCCGCTGGCGGTGGTGCATGGGCAGCCGGTGCTGCAGATCCCGCAGGATCTGTACATCCCGCCGGACGCGCTGGAAGTCATCCTGGATGCCTTCGAAGGTCCGCTGGACCTGTTGCTGTACCTGATCCGCCGGCAAAACCTGGACATCCTGGATATCCCGGTCGCCGAGATCACCCGGCAATACGTGGACTACATCAACGTGATGCAGGAGCTGCGCTTCGAACTGGCGGCCGAGTATCTGGTGATGGCCGCGATCCTGGCCGAGATCAAGTCGCGCATGCTGTTGCCGCGCCCGCCCAGCCAGGAAGGCGAGGAGAACGATCCGCGCGCCGAGCTGGTCCGCCGGCTGCAGGAGTACGAACGCTTCAAGCAGGCTGCCGAGGATCTGGACACCCTGCCGCGCATGGGCCGCGACAGCGCACCGGTGCAGGCGCATCTGCCCGAGCGCGCGGCGGTCAAGCTGCCGCCGCCGGTGGAACTGAAAGAAATGCTGATGGCGCTGTACGACGTGCTCAAGCGCGCCGAGCTGTTCACCGGCCATGCGATCAAGCGCGAGGCGCTGAGCGTGCGCCAGCGCATGGGCGATGTGCTGAGCCGCCTGGACGATGGCAGGTTCTACCGCTTCGAATCGCTGTTCACGGCCGAAGAAGGCAAGCTCGGCGTGCTGGTCACCTTCCTGGCGCTGCTCGAACTGGCCAAGGAGCAATTGCTGGACATCGTGCAGGAGGCGCCGCTGGCGCCGATCTACGTGAAGTCGCTGGCCTTGGGCAATACCAATGCGCCGTTGCAATTCTCCAGCGAATTCGACGACAGCGATGCCGCCAACGAACCTCTCTGAAGCCGATCACCGAATGGATCAAGCGCTGATCACCCGCATCATCGAAGCCGCCCTGCTGGCGAGCAGCCAGCCATTGACGCTGGCGCAGCTGCAGGGGCTGTTTCCCGAAGAAGAGCCGGCGCCGCCCGGCAGCGTCGAGCGCGCGCTGGAACTGCTGCGCGACGGCTGCGCCGAGCGCGGGGTGGAGCTGGTCGAGGTGGCGTCGGGCTTCCGCTTCCAGGTCAAGGCCGAGGTACATGGCTGGGTTGCCCGGCTGTGGACCGAGCGCCGTACCAAGTACACCCGCGCCACGCTGGAAACCCTGGCGTTGATCGCCTACCGCCAGCCGATCACCCGCGGCGAGATCGAGCAGGTGCGCGGCGTGGCGGTCAGCAGCAACATCATCCAGGCGCTGGAAGAACGCGAGTGGATCCGCGTGGTGGGCCACCGCGACGTGCCCGGCAAGCCGGCCCTGTTCGGCACCACCAAGGGCTTCCTGGATTACTTCGGGCTCAAGCGATTGGACGAGCTGCCGCCATTGTCTGAGCTGAAGGACATCGCCGAGCTGGAACCGCAGCTGCCGCTGGACCGCGACGGGCAGCTGGATGGCGCAGTGCCGGCATCGGCGGCAATGGATGCAGCGCTGGGTCAGACGGATGCCGATACGGCGGACGCGGACGCAAATGGCGATGGCGCCGATGTAGCTGCAGCGGCAGGCGACGCGAATGATGCGCACGCTGAAACAGATGCCGATGGCGAGAAAACCGGCGACGCCAACGCTGACCAAGACGACACCGCTGCGGAAGACCGCGACGCCGACGCAGCAAACGACACCGATCACCAAACGAACGTTGAGCTTGAGGCAGAGACGGCGGTGGACGCCGAGGCACAGATCGATGCCGAGGCCGAGGCCGAGCAGAGTGAGCTGGCATCCACCATCGATGCCGGATTCGATGAAGACCCACACGACGCCGGCGCTGCAGACGCCGCCGCCGACGCCGAAGACCCGATCGACGCGACACCGCCACACCCCGAGCCTGCCTCGGCGCAGGACCCGAACACGTTGGACCCAGACGACGCCCGTGAGGGCGACCCCGACACCGCGCCGGGAACGCGCGCGGATGCAGTGAACGAAGACGAAGACAACGCCGTCGCGACGACGACCGTGGCTGTTGACGAAGCCGATTCCGACCCAGAGGCCGACCCAGAGCGCGTCGGCCGGAGCCAGACACATGAGTGACACCCCCCGCAAGCTGTCGTTGAACAAGCTTTCCCTCAAGCGCGACAGCGCGCCCGAAGCGCCCAAGCTGGAAGAGCGCCTGCACAAGGTGCTGGCCCAGGCCGGCCTGGGCTCGCGCCGCGCGCTGGAACAGCGTATTGCCGATGGCCTGATCAAGGTCAATGGCGCCGTCGCGCAGACCGGCATGTCGGTGCGCAGCGGCGACAAGATCGAGCTGGACGGCCGCAGTTTCGTGGCCAGCGCGCTGACCGAACCGGCGCGCGTGCTGATCTACAACAAGCCCGAAGGCGAAGTGACCACGCGCGAAGATCCCGAAGGCCGCCCGACCGTGTTCGAGTCGCTGCCGGCATTGAAGGGCTCGCGCTGGATCGCCATCGGCCGCCTGGACATCAACACCACCGGCCTGCTGCTGCTGACCACCGACGGTGAGCTGGCCAACGCGATGATGCACCCCTCCTACGAGGTCGAACGCGAATACGTGGTGCGCGTACGCGCCCCGGAAGGCGAGGAAAAGGTCTCCGACGCCATCATCGAGCGCCTGTCGCGCGGTGTGCTGCTGGAGGACGGCGGCGCCAAGTTCGACGAGATCGAGCGCATCGGCGGCACCGACTCGCATGACTGGTTCCGCGTGGTGGTCAAGGAAGGCCGCAACCGCGAAGTGCGCCGCCTGTGGGAATCGCAGGGCTGCCAGGTCAGTCGCCTCAAGCGCAGCCGCTACGGCAAGATCTCGCTGCCGCGCGAGCTGCTGCGCGGGCAGTCGATCGAAGTGGTGCAGGACAAGGTCGATGCCCTGCGCGCCGAACTCAAGCTGGAAGAAGGCGCGCCGTCGGCATTGACGCTGCAGCCGGTGATCGGCCAGCGCCGCGCCGCCAAGTCCACCGTGCACGTCTCGCGCGATGGCCGCAGCAATGCCTACGTCAACGGCCAGACCTCCGGCGCCGACGAAGGCCGCGAACTGCGCCGCTTCGACAACCTGCGCGAGGATCGCGGCGGCCGTGGCCGCGGCAAGCCGGGCGGTTTCCGCGGCGGCCTCACCGTCAGCGGCGAAGCGGCGGCCAAGCAGTCGCAGCAGCGTCCGTTCAAGCAGCGCGCTCCCGGCAAGGGCGACCGTGCCCTGCCGGATGGCAACCCGGCCGCGTTCCGCAGCTGGTACGTGCCCGACGGCGTGAGCACCGGCCCCAGCGGTCACCGCAATGCCGGCCCCAGCGGCCCCGGCACCGGCCAGGCGCGCCCGTATGCGAAGAAGGGTCCGGGTGGCGCGCGTCCAGGTGGCGGCCCGGGCAATGCACGTCCCGGCGCAGGTGGCCAGGGGCGTGGCGGCGCCGGTGGCGGACAGGGCCAGTCGCAGGGCCAGGGTCAGCGCAAGCATCCCTACGGGCATCCGGGCAATGCGCCGAGCTTCCCGTCCGACCACGCCAACCCGGGCTTCAGCCCGTATGGCGCGGCACGTCCGGCAGCCGGCCGCCCGGGTGGCGCACGTGCAGGCGGACCCGGTGGCAACCGTGGCCCGGGCGGCAATCGCGGTCCCGGTGGTCCGGGCGGCGCGCCGCGTGGTCCCGGTGGCCCGGGTGGTCGTCCGCCGGGCGGCGGCAATCGTCGCCCCCCAGGCGGCGGTAATCGCGGGCGCTAAGCTGGCAGGACGCACACGAAAAAACGGCCCTGCGAAGGGCCGTTTTTTGGTTGCTGCTCAGGGCACGCCGGCTGCCTGAGTCAAAGCGCCGATGGGCCGGCTGTGATCTGCGCCCTGCCCGACGACTTCACCGGGCCGCGCGCGCGCCGAGGCAGCGCGCGCTCGACCGACGAGTTACTTGCGGCGCTCGATCACGAAGTTGCCGACGTTCACGCCCAGGTCCACGCCCTCGCCGGTGCCGGCCAGTGCCAGCGAAATATCGCCCTTGGTGACCACCTGTGCAGTGCTGGATTTGACGATGCCGGCATGCGCTTCGGCCGCCGCATAGGTGCCCAGCAGATCATTGAGGCTATAGGCGCCGGAGAAGGTGCCGCGGCCGCCGACGATCTTGGACTTGCCGACGGTCAGGCCACCGCCCTTGCTGGAGATCTTGACCGGGATCACCGCGCCGTTGTCGCATTTGATGGTGCCGGTGCCGCTGGCGGTCTTGTAGAACACCGACCAGCCAGACAGGTTGAACGACAGCTGGCAGTCGATATTGCCGGCGGCCTGCGCCTGCGGTGCCAGCGTTGCCGCGCCCAGCAGTGCGAGAAGGGAAAGAGACTTGATCATGCGGGCATTCCGGTTTGGTGAACGTGGCGCCGAGCCTAGCAGCGCCGGTGTGGCAGCCGCGACAACCTGCCGGCACCGCGCTGGCGCGCGTTCAGCCAAGCATGATTCCGCCGGCCGGCGTTGCCCCAACGCCACAGTCGGCAAGGCGGCATGGGATGATGGCCGCATGCCACGTACCGCCTACAGCCTGTTCTTCGCCGCCCTGCTGCCCGCGCTCGCCCATTGCAGTGACGCGATCCCGACCCAGGGCTACACCGTCGTGCGCACCTATCCGCACGACACCGCCGCCTTTACCGAAGGCCTGTTCTATCTCGACGGTTACCTGTACGAGAGCACCGGTGAGTTGGGCCGCTCCAGCGTGCGCAAGGTCGAGCTGGAAACCGGCCGCGTCCTGCAGCAGGCCACGACGCCGGCGCCTTTCTTCGGCGAAGGCATCGTGGCCTGGCACGACCGCCTGATCCAGCTGACCTGGCGCAACCAGCGCGGGTTTGTCTACGACCTGGCCACGCTGACGCCGCGCACGCAGTTCAGCTATTCCGGCGAGGGCTGGGCGCTGACCCGCGACGACAGCAGCCTGTACATGAGCGATGGCACTGCCCGCATTCGACGGCTGGACCCGCAGACGCTGCAGCAGGTCGGCAGCATCCAGGTCACTGCCGGCGGCAAGCCGCTGGACAATCTCAACGAGCTGGAATGGGTGAAGCGTGAGCTGCTGGCGAACGTCTGGTTGACCACACGCATCGCGCGCATCGACCCGGCCAGCGGCAAGGTGATCGCCTGGATCGACCTGAAGGCGCTGGTGCCGGACATCGACAGCCTGACCGACCCCGGCAACGACGTGCTCAACGGCATCGCCTATGACGCCGAGCATGATCGGCTATTCGTCACCGGCAAGCGGTGGCCGAAGATCTACGAGATCAAGCTGGGGGAGTAGACGGGATTGGGGATTCGCAACGGCATGGAGCAGGCAGCGGTGCCCCGCCTGCTTGCACCAATCCCGAATCCCTAATCCCGAATCTCAAAGCCATCGGCATCCAGCATCGCGGGGAAGCGTGCGCGGTGTTCGGCCAGGGCGGCGGCGCTGAGGGTGGTGGTGACCACCTGCGGCTGCTCGCGGATTTCCACCTGTGGCTGGCCGAGGAAGTCGATCACCGCGCTGTCGCCGGCGTAATGCAGTTGATTGCCATCGACGCCGACGCGGTTGACCGCCGCCACGAAGCACAGGTTCTCGATCGCACGTGCGCGCAGCAGAGTCTTCCATGCGTATGCGCGCGCGGACGGCCAGTTGGCCACGAACAGCTGCAGGTCGAAGTCCAGCTGGCCCGGCCGCTCGACATCGAAGCGATTGCGGCAGAACACCGGAAAGCGCAGGTCGTAGCAGACCTGCGGATTGATCCGCCAGCCCTTCCACTCCACCGTCAGGCGATCGCGCCCGGCCGCATAGCGCAGATGCTCGTTGCCGAAGCGGAACAGATGGCGCTTGTCGTAGGACTGCAGCGCCCCGTCGGGCGTGGCCCACAGCAGCCGGTTGAACACGCCCTGCCCGCTGCGCAGCTGCACGCTGCCGGTGACCGCCGCGCCCAGCCGCACGGCCTGCGCACGCAGCCAGGCCACGGTCGGCCCGTCCATGTCCTCGGCCTTGTCGATGGCGTCGTTGGAGAACCCGCTGGTAAAGGTCTCCGGCAGGATCACCAGATCGGTCTGCCCGGCCAGGGGCTCCAGCAACGCCCCGTAATAGTCGCGATTGCCGGCCGGGTCATGCCAGCGGGTGTCGCCTTGGATCAGTGAGATGCGCAGGTCGTGCATTGAAGGCTCGGGATTCGGGATTCGGGAGTGGGGATTTGGGATTCGAACGGCGGGTTTCGGGTGGCTTCCTGTCATCGGCATTCTGCGAACTCGTCAACAAACGACCAACCGCCGTTACGAATCTCCAATCCCGATTCCCGATTCCCGGCTCGTCAGAGCTGCTGCAAGCGCGCGATCGCCGCATCCAAGGTTGCATCGTTCTTGGCAAAGCACAGCCGCGCCAGCCGTTGCCCTTGCGGCGCGGTTTCGTAGAACGGCGACAGCGGAATCGCGGCCACGCCCTTTTCCACCGTCAGCCACTTCACGAACTCGGTATCGGGCAGGTCGCTGATGGCCGAATAGTCCACCAGCTGGAAATAGCCGCCGGGTACCGGCAAGGGCTGCAGGCGCGTGGTCAGCAACTGCTCGCGGAAACGGTCGCGCTTGGCCTGATAGAACGCGCCGAGTTGCTCGTCGTGTTCGGGTTCGTCGCGGATCATCGCAGCAAACGCATGCTGGGCCGGGCCGAAGCTGGTGAAGGTGTTGTACTGGTGCACCTTGCGGAACTCGGCGCTCAAGGCCGGTGGCGCGATGGCGTAGCCGATCTTCCAGCCGGTGCAGTGATAGGTCTTGCCGAAGCTGGAAATCACGAACGCACGCTCGCGCAGTTCCGGCCAGCGCAGCACCGATTCGTGGCGGCGGCCGTCGAACACGATGTGTTCGTAGACCTCGTCCGAGAGCAGGAAGATGTCGCTGCCGCGCAGCAGCTCGGTCAAGAGCTGCATGTCGTCGGCAGACAGCATCGCGCCGGAGGGATTGTGCGGCGAGTTGATCATCAGCAGGCGCGTCTTCGGCGTGATCGCCGCGCGCAGCGCCGGCCAGTCGATGGCGAAGGTCTGCGGGTCCAGCGCCACGTGCACCGCGCGCGCGCCGGCCAGGTCGATCGCCGGCTCGTAGCAGTCGTAGGCCGGGTCCAGCACGATGACCTCCTCGCCGGCGCGCACCACCGCGTGGATGGCGTTGAAGATCGCCTCGGTGGCACCGCTGGTGACGGTGATCTCGCTGTCGGCATCGACCTGCGCGCCGTAGCAGCGCTGCGCCTTGCCGGCAATGGCCTGGCGCAGGGCCGCCACGCCGGTCATCGGCGGGTACTGGTTGTGGCCGGCCGCCATGGCCTTGGTCAGTTCGTCGACCAGCCGCGACGGCGCTGCGAAGTCGGGAAAACCCTGGCCCAGATTCACCGCGCCGTGTTCGGCCGCCAGCTGCGACATGACGGTGAAGATGGTGGTGCCCACCTTGGGCAGCTTGGTCGTGAGGGGCATCGGGCCTGTCCGGGCAGCAAACGGGGGGACCGCGAGTGTACGCAAAGCCGCCAGGCGGTTGCGCCCGGGCGGTGCAAAACAGCGTTCCCGGACACATCACGCCGCCCGATGCGCCCCGGCAGCGGGCCATCGTCGCTACAATGCGCGCCCTGCCCCACAGCGTGTCGTGCCGGCTGCCTCCCCGCGATGGCATGACACCCGCTCGCCCACCCCATGCCGTCCTGCGACGGGAGCCCGCTGCGCCGATGATCGAACCGCTGCACACTGCGCCACCGCTGCTGGCGGCGCGCGCGCTGGCTTTCAGCCGCAACGAGGAGCCGGTGTTCGGCCCGCTGGATTTCCATGTCGATGCCGGCGAGGCGCTGCTGGTGCAGGGCGACAACGGCGCCGGCAAGACCACCCTGCTGCGGGTGCTGGCCGGGCTGCTGCATGTGGAGCGTGGGCAGATCCAGATCGACGGCAAGACTGCACGCCGCGGCGATCGCAGCCGCTTCATGGCCTACCTGGGCCATCTGCCGGGCCTGAAGGCCGACCTCAGCACGCTGGAGAACCTGCACTTCCTGTGCGGCCTGCATGGCCGCCGCGCCAAGCAGATGCCTGGCAGCGCACTGGCCATCGTCGGCCTGGCCGGCTACGAAGATGCCTTGGTGCGGCAGCTGTCGGCCGGCCAGCGCAAACGCCTGGCGCTGGCACGGCTGTGGTTGTCGCCGGCCCCGCTGTGGCTGCTGGACGAGCCCTATGCCAACCTGGACCTGGACGGCATCACCCTGGTCAACCGGATGATCTCCGCGCACCTGCGCGGCGGTGGCGCGGCGCTGGTCACCACCCACGGGGCCTACGCGGCGCCGCCGGTGCGCACGCGCATGCTCACGCTGGAGGCGGCGGCATGAGCCTGCATTCGCCGCAACCGTCGCTGTGGCAGGCTGCGCGCGCCCTGCTCCGCCGCGACCTGCAGTTGCTGTGGCGCCGTCGCAGCGATGCGCTGCAGCCGGCCCTGTTCGCCCTGCTGATCGTGGTGCTGTTCGCGCTGGGCCTGGGCGGGCGCCCCGACCTGCTGGCGCAGGCCGCACCGGCGGTGCTGTGGCTGGCGGTGCTGCTGGCCGGCCTGCTGTCGCTGGATGCGCTGTTCCGCAGCGATGTGGACGACGGCTCGATGGAGCAATGGCTACTGGCGCCGGTGCCGTTGGCCTGGCTGATCGCGGTGCGCGTGCTGCTGCACTGGGCAACCAGCGCCTTGCCGTTGATCGCGGTGACGCCGCTGCTGGGCGAATTGCTGCACCTGCCACATGACCAACTACCGGTGCTGCTGGCATCGTTGGCGCTGGGCACACCGCTTCTGAGTCTGCTTGGCGCCGTGGTTGCGGCGCTGACGGTGACGATGAAACGCTCTGGTATTCTCGTGGCGTTGCTGGCGTTGCCGCTGTACGTGCCGGTGCTGGTGTTCGGTGCAGGCAGCGTGGCGGCCAGCGGCCAGGGCCAGGATGCGGTGGGTGCGTTGTTGTTGCTGGGCGCCGGGTTGGTGATCGGCGTGGTGCTGGCACCGCTGGCTGCGGCTGCCGCGATCCGGATTTCGTTGAGTTGAACCGTGCGGTCGATGCGCTGTCGATCAGACGCTCCACTCATTGCGTTGTTGCTGTTTCGAGAGCCAATGCCATTCCAAAGGCTGCTGCCATCGCATGAACGTCGTCGCCCGCTGGTTCCACCAACTCGCCTCGCCCCCGATCTTCGACCGTTTCACCGCGCGCTGGGCGCCATGGTGTTATGCGCTGGCCGTGGTGTTGCTGGGCGCGGGCATCTGGCAGGCCTTGTTTGCGGTACCGGCCGATTACCAGCAAGGCGATAGTTTCCGCATCCTGTATATCCATGTGCCGAGTGCGTGGATGAGCCTGTTCGTATTCGGGCTGATGGCGGTGTATGCGGCGATCGCGCTGATCTGGCGCATCAAGATCTGCGAGATCCTGGCGATGGCCTGCGCGCCGATCGGCGCGGCGTTCACCGTGATCACCCTGCTGACCGGCAGCATCTGGGGCAAGCCGATGTGGGGCGCCTGGTGGGATTGGGACCCGCGCCTGACCACCGAGCTGATCCTGCTGTTCCTGTACCTGGGCGTGATCGGCCTGTACCAGGCCATCGATGATCGCCGTCAGGCCGCACGCGCGGCCGCCTTGCTGGCGATCGTCGGCGTGGCACTGCTGCCGGTGATCCGCTATTCGGTGGTGTGGTGGAACTCGCTGCATCAGGGCCAGAGCATTCGCCTGCTCGGCCCCTCCAGCATCGATGCGAGCATGCTGCTGCCGCTGTGGCTGATGGTGCTCGGCACCAAGTTCTGGTTCGCCGGTTCGCTGCTGACGCGTGCGCGCGCCGACAACCTGCGCCGCGAGGCCGGCAAGGCCTGGATCGTGCGCGACGCGCCGGGGGGCGCGGCATGAGCTACCTGCCCTACGTCATCGCCGCCTACGCGGTGTTCGTGCTGGTGCTGCTGTGGGACCTGATCGCCGGCCGCTGGCAGGTGCGCCGCGCCTTGAAGATCGCGCAGGCGCAACGCCTGCGCGAGCGCAAGCGGGTGGTGCCCACCGACGCGGAGCTGATCCGGTGAACCCGCAACGGCGCCGCCGGATCTGGCTGGTGATCGCACTGGTGCTGGCCGGCGGCCTGGCGACCACGCTGGTGGCAATGGCACTGCAGCGCAACGTGGCCTATCTGTACACGCCGTCGGAAGTGCTACGCGGCGACGCCGGCAAGCACGCCCGGTTCCGGCTTGGCGGCATGGTCGAAAAAGGCTCGTTCCAGCGCGCCTCCGGATCGCTGGAAGCGCAGTTCCGCGTCACCGATGGCGATGCGCAGTTGCCGGTGCGCTACGACCGCATCCTGCCGGACCTGTTTCGCGAGGGACAGGCCGTGGTGGCGACCGGTCGCATGCAGCAAGGCGTGTTCGTGGCCGAAGATGTACTGGCCAAGCATGACGAGACCTATATGCCCAAGGAAGTCGCCGACAAGATGGGCAGCGCGCATCGCAAGCACGACGTACCGGCGGCCGCGGACCAGGCCGGAGCGCTGCGTTGATGGCATTCGCAAGGACACTGGCATTGCTGCAGGGCGAAGGCTTGCGCGGTCCTTGCGTGGCTGACCACCTCGCCGTAGGCGGGCAGGCGCGTGCACATGCTGCATGGATGCCGCCTCTGCCTTGCGCCCGTACGCGTTGCATCACTGCATGCTCACCAATGCGCCGACCCGATGCTGCCTGAGCTCGGTACCTTCCTGCTGATCCTGGCGTTGCTGGTGGCCTTGCTGCAGGCCGCGCTGCCGCTGGCCGGTGCGCAGCGTGGGCGCAGCAGCTGGATGGCGGTCGCGCGGCCGGCCGCGTTGCTGCAGCTGGGCCTGATCGCGGCGGCCTTCGCGCTGTTGACGCATGCCTTCCTGGTGCAGGATTTTTCGGTGCGCTACGTCGCCGAGAATTCCAACAGCCTGCTGCCGGTGATGTACCGCTATTCGGCGGTATGGGGCGCGCACGAAGGCTCGTTGCTGCTGTGGACGCTGGTGCTGGCGCTGTGGACCGGTGCAGTGGCGCTGTGGTCGCGGCAGCTGCCCGCGCATGTCATCGCGCGCGTGCTCGGGGTGATGGCCCTGGTCAGCATCGGCTTCCTGGCCTTTTTGCTGTTCACCTCCAATCCGTTCGCGCGCTTGTTGCCGGTGCCGCTGGAAGGCGCCGACCTCAATCCGCTGTTGCAGGACCCGGGGCTGATCATCCATCCGCCGATGCTGTACTGCGGCTATGTCGGCTTTGCGGTGCCGTTCGCCTTCGCCATCGCCGCGCTGCTGGAAGGCCGCATGGATGCGCGCTGGCTGCGCTGGACGCGGCCATGGACCAATGTGGCCTGGGCGATGCTCACCGTCGGCATCGCGCTGGGCAGCTGGTGGGCGTATTACGAGCTGGGCTGGGGTGGCTGGTGGTTCTGGGACCCAGTCGAAAACGCCAGCTTCATGCCGTGGCTGGTGGGCACTGCGCTGCTGCATTCGCAGGCGGTCACCGAAAAGCGCGGCAGCTTCGCCAGCTGGACCTTGCTGCTGGCGATCGCCGCGTTTTCGCTGTCGCTACTGGGTACCTTCCTGGTGCGCTCGGGCGTGCTGACCAGCGTGCATGCGTTCGCCGCCGATCCCTCGCGCGGGCTGTTCATCCTGGTGTTCCTGCTGGCAGTGGTCGGTGGTTCGCTGGTGCTGTACGCGATGCGTGCGCCCCGCCTGTCGCTGGTGGACGATCCGCGCCGCGCGTTCGCCGGCAGCTCGCGTGAGACGCTGTTGCTGTTGAACAACCTGCTGCTCGCCTGCGCCTGCGCGATGGTGTTGCTGGGCACGCTGTATCCGCTGCTTGCCGACGCCTTGGGCCTGGGCAAGCTGTCGGTCGGCCCGCCCTACTTCGGCACCTTGTTCGTGGTGCTGATGGCGCCGTTGGTGGCGCTGCTGCCGTTCGGTCCGCTGACCCGCTGGCAGCGCGAGCAGGCCTCGCGCCCGTTGGCGATGCTCGCGCCCTGGGCCGGACTGGCGGTTGCCGCAGGCGTGCTGGCCTGGTTCGCCGCGCCGCAGGGCCAGTGGAAGGCGGCGATCGGCGTGGCCGGCGCGGCCTGGGTGCTGTTGGGCACGCTGCGCTTTTTGTGGACACGGCGCGCGGCCAAGGGCCGCAAGGTCACCGCCGAAATGCTGGGCATGGTGCTGGCCCACCTGGGCGTGGCGGTCTTCCTGGCCGGTGCGTTGCTGGTGGAGTCGCTGAGCCTGCAGCGCGAGGTCGCACTGGCGCCCGGGCAGCAGATGCAGATCGGCCGCTACGCGCTGCACTTCGATAACGTCGAAGAACTGCGCGGCCCCAATTACGTCTCCGATCGTGCCAACCTGCAGGTGTTCGAGGACGATGCGCCAGTCGGCCTGCTGCATGCGGAAAAACGCCGCTATGCCAGCGGCGGGCAGACCCTGACCGAGGCGGCGATCCGCCCCGGCCCGTTCGGCGACCTGTATGTCGCCCTTGGCGAACCGCTGGGCAATCAGGCCTGGGCGGTGCGCGTCCACCTCAAACCGTTCGTGCGCTGGATCTGGCTGGGAGCGCTGCTGATGGCGCTCGGCGGCCTGGTCACCGCGGCCGACCGGCGTTTTCGTCGTTCTCCGGAGATCCAAGATGGTTGAGTCACGTTCACCCCGCCTGCCCACTGCGGTCCTGGTGGGTGCCATCGTGCTGCTGCTCGCACTGGCAGCGCTGCTGGTCTATGCGGTGGTGCGCTCCGGTCAGGACGATCGCGATGCCCTGCCCTCGGCGCTGATCGGCAAGCCCGCGCCGGAGTTTGCGCTGCCGCTGCTGCACGACCCCAGCATCGTGGTGCACGCGCGCGAGCTGCGTGGCGCCCCCTACATCATCAACGTATGGGGCAGCTGGTGCCCGGCCTGCCGCGAAGAGCACCCTGTACTGAGCCGCTTTGCGCTGACCAAGCGCGTGCGCGTGATCGGCTACAACTGGAAGGACGAGCGCACCGATGCACTGCGCTGGCTCGAACAACTGGGCAACCCCTACCTGCTGGTGGTGGCCGACAAGGATGGCCGCACCGCGATCGACTTCGGCATCGCCGCGGCGCCGGAGACCTTTCTGGTCGACGGGCGCGGCGTGGTGCGCTGGAAGTACAGCGGCATGCTCACCCAATCCATCATCGACACCCAGCTGATTCCGGTGCTGCGCAAGATCGAGCGCTCGCCCAGTGCCGCACCGGACCTGCACGCCAAGCCATGACGCGTGCCTGGCTGCTGACGCTGCTGCTGTTGCCCTGGCTGGCCCTGGCCCAGCCGGTCGGCGACCCGGCGCCGCTGCGCTACGCCTCGGCCGAAGAAGAAGCGCGTTTTCATGCCTTGACCGCCGAATTGCGTTGCGTGCAATGCCAGAACCAGTCGCTGGCCGATTCCAATGCGCAGATCGCCCAGGACCTGCGCCGCGAAGTGCTGGCGCTGATGCATGAAGGTCGCAGCGATGCGCAGATCCGCCAGTTCCTGGTCGCCCGCTATGGCGAGTTCGTGCTGTATCGCCCGCGTGTGGAATCGCGGACCTGGCTGTTGTGGTTCGGCCCGCTGCTGGCGCTGTTGATCGGCGGGGGCGCCGTCGTGTTGCTGGTACGCCGACGCAGCGCGGCTGCGCCCGCCCTGCCCGCCGATGAGCAGGAGTGGTGATGGTCGGCTTCCTCACTGCGGTGGTGGTGCTGGCCCTGGTCGTCTTCGGCGTGGCGCTGCGGCCGCTGTGGCGCGATGCGCGCGGGCTGACTGCCGGCATCGCGGTGTTGCTGCTGGCCGCGAGCGCGGCGCTGTATTGGCAGGTCGGCACGCCGGGCGCGATCCAAGCGCCCGCCGAGCGACCGGCCACGCCACGCTCGCTGGACGAAGCCATCGTGCAGCTGCGCGCGGCACTGGCGCGCAATCCCGACCAGGCCGAAGGCTGGGTGTTGCTGGGACGCTCGCTGTCCAGCCAACAGAAATTCGCCGAAGCGCGCGATGCATTTACGCGCGCGGTCGCGCTGCGTCCGGACGAGCCGGACGTACTGGTGGCGGCCGCGCAGTCGCGCATGCTCGCCGACGACAGCGGGCGCCCGGATCCGCAGGCCATGCGCCTGCTCGAACATGCGCTGGCGGTGCAACCGGACCATCAACGTGCACGCTGGTTCCTGGGTGTGGTGCAGCGCCAGGCCGGTGAACCGGCCAAGGCCAGCGAGACCTGGACGCCGTTGCTCAGCGTGGTCGATGCCAACACCCGCCCCGGCCTGCTCGAACAGATCAATGCTGCGCGACAGGAAGCCAAGCTGGAACTGATCCGGGCACCGGCTGCGCCCGCCATCGATGCAGCCAGCGGCAAACGCATCCAGGTGCGGGTGACGCTGGATGCCGCATTCGCAAAACGCGCCGGGTTGCCAGGCGACACTAGCGTGTTCGTGATTGCGCGCGCTGCCGACACCCCGATGCCGGTAGCAGTGGAAAAACACACGCTGAGCGAGCTGCCGTTGACCATCACCCTGGACGATGGCGACAGCCCGATGCCGACACGTGCGCTGTCGTCGCTGGACACCGTGCAGGTGTTGGCACGACTGTCGCGCAGCGGCAACGCGATGCGCCAGGCCGATGATGTCGAGAGCGCGCCGGTGATGGTGGAACTGCCCGCCGCCGCACCAGTGGAGTTGGTGATCGGCCGCTGATGGCTCGCCACATGTCGTTGCGACGCAATCAACGATGACACCGCACCGGAGTGCGTCGGTTGCACTGTTGAAACCCACGCACACCGACCATCTGTGCTGGTCCTTGCAGCAAACCCGCAGCGTCGCGGGCGCGGTGCCCTCACCGCTTGCGGGACACGCCGGGAACCCGTCCCTGGGGCCCCGGTGGCGGTATCCATGCCGCCACACGGTCCCGCAACCGGCAAGGGCACGCACCAGACAATTAGTCGGCGCTCATCTGAAAAGCCGTCTGTCGTGCGGTATGCATCAGACCTGGAACCGCTGCTTCGTGATTCAACGAGGCGCATCCAGCACTGCTCTTCCCATGCACACCGACCGTCTCAACTGGTCCTTGCCCGCTCACCGTCGCGGGACCCTGAGCGGCATGGATGCCGCGCCGGAGCCTACATGGACGTACTTGCGGCGTGTCCCGCGANTCGCGGGACCCTGAGCGGCATGGATGCCGCGCCGGAGCCTACATGGACGTACTTGCGGCGTGTCCCGCGATGGTGGGCGGGCAAGGGCCTTGCAGCCAGGCCACAGGTCCGCCGCTCTGGAGAATGGCATCGCACAGCGCAAGGCCTCAAACCGACTCCCGACTCCCGACTCCCCATTCCCCTCCTGCACCCCGGCACACGCCATGGCAGATAGAATTGCCACATGACCGAATTCATTCCTCCCGGCACGCTATTCCACGCGCTGCCCTCGCCGTTTCCGATGAAGCGCGGTGGTGAGCTGCACCAGGCGCACGTGGCCTACGAAACCTGGGGCACGCTGGCGGCCGATCGCAGCAACGCGGTGCTGATCGTCACCGGCCTGTCGCCGAACGCGCATGCTGCGGCAAGTCAGGCCAATGCCGAGCCGGGCTGGTGGGAGGCGATGGTCGGGCCGGGCAAGCCGATCGATACCGCGCGCTGGTTCGTGGTGTGCGTCAATTCGCTGGGCAGTTGCAAGGGCTCGACCGGCCCGGCATCGATCGACCCTGCCACCGGCGCGCCGTATCGCCTGAGCTTCCCGGAATTGTCGATCGAAGATGTGGCCGATGCCGCCGCCGACGTGGTGCGCGCATTGGGCATTGCACAGCTGGCCTGCCTGATCGGTAATTCGATGGGCGGCATGACCGCGTTGGCGTTACTGCTGCGGCACCCGGGTATCGCGCGCAGCCATATCAATATCTCCGGCAGTGCGCAGGCATTGCCGTTTTCGATCGCCATCCGCTCGCTGCAGCGCGAAGCCATCCGCCTGGATCCGCACTGGAACGGCGGCCATTATGACGACACCCGTTACCCGGAATCGGGCATGCGCATGGCGCGCAAGCTTGGCGTGATCACCTATCGCTCGGCGCTGGAATGGGACGGCCGTTTCGGCCGGGTGCGGCTGGATTCCGAGCAGGCCGCCGATGACCCGTTCGGGCTGGAATTCCAGGTCGAAAGTTATCTGGAAGGCCACGCGCGCCGCTTCGTGCGCTTCTTCGATCCCAACTGCTATCTGTATCTGAGCCGTTCGATGGACTGGTTCGATCTGGCCGAGTATGTCGATGACGCGCCAACCGCTGATGCGCGTGCCGATGGCAGGCAGGTCGACAGCGCACACCTTGCCGGCAAGCCCGACACCGGCGTCTCGACCGACGCAACGGTACTGGCCGGCCTGGCACAGATCCGTATCGCGCGCGCGCTGGCGATCGGTGCCAATACCGACATCCTGTTCCCGGTGCAGCAACAGGAACAGATCGCCGAAGGCCTGCGTGCCGGCGGAGCCGACGCTCGCTTCATCGGGCTGGATTCGCCACAAGGCCACGATGCCTTCCTGGTCGACTTCGCGCGCTTCGGCCCCGCCGTGCGCGACTTTCTGGACGCCAGCTGATTTCCGGAACTGCGCAACGGCGGCGCGGCCCGTCACGACAGCATGGCCTGCCGCGCAAGACGCTGGCCCTGCTGTTTCTGCTCGGCATGGCGGCGATGACGGTTGCAGGTCGCCTGCCAATGCTGCTGGCGCTGTGGTACGCGGCCACCAGCAGCGTGGCGATGCTCGCCTACCGGCGCGACAAGCGCGCGGCCCAACGCGGCCGGCAACGTACGCCGGAAGCGACCCTGCACCTCATCGCACTGCTCGGCGGCTGGCCGGGCGCGTTGCTGGCGCAGCAACTGTTCCGGCACAAATCCAGCAAGACGGCCTTCCAGCTGCGGTTCTGGATCACCGTCGTGGTGAACGTCGCTGCCTTGTGCTGGGCATGGCAACACCCCGCGTTGATGGCTGCGTTGGACACATTCCCTGATTGAGGCAGCGCACGCGCTCACTGCACCCGAGCGTTGCCCGCATGCATGCGCACTACCTTGACCGGCCGGCTACGACTCGCCCCTGGACAGCAGCTTTACCGGCGAATCCACCACCACGGTCTGGTCTGCGGCGTCTCCAAGCGCCTGGAGGCATTCCTGCGACAACGCCTGCCGCGCCAACTCCAGCGAGCGCTGCTTGTCGAGATCGCGCGGAGTGGTCGGGCCGCCCGACAGCATGACATTCGTCTGCATGCGGGTGGACACCGGCACATTGTTCAACTGCTCGGGTTTGAAACGCTGCGCCTTGACCCATTGCGCAGCCATTCCCTCCAACCAGCGCGCTCCGCGTGCGTCGGTCGGGCTGTTGATGTGCACCTGCTCGAAGGTTGCGCGCCCGTTCGCCAGCACGTTGTAGTCAATTGTCAGCTGCAACGCCGTGGCCGACAGCAGGCCCGGCGGTGGCGCCGATCTGGGCTGGAACCCAACACGCGGCGGCCGGTAAGGACCATTGCCCGCATTGGCGATTGCCAGGCTGACTGCATCGTGTTTCGACACCAGACATGCTGCGACCTGCACATAAGTGACCGCCGAGACCGGCCTGCCTTGCTCGGTTGGCGGCGCGAACGTCCAGGCGCTTACGCGACGCTCGATGGATTCCCGCACTTTCTCGTGCAGGCCTTGATCGGCCTGCGCCGAAACGATGGAACCATCGGGACCGACCTCGACCCTGACCTGTGTCATGAACGCCGACGGCTTGGAGACCTCGGCCACTGCGGCCTGCGTCATGCACGCAGCCGCACAGAGCACTGCCTTCATCCATCCTTGCATGTGCTGCATCATCGATTCCTGTCGAAGTGGTTACCCGATCCTCGCTGATGGCCGCGGCCTGCGCAAGGACCCCTAGGCCAACGGCTCCAGTGCACCGGCGCGCATGCGATAGCGCCGCTGCACCACGCCATCGGGCACGCTGTCGTGGGTGATCATCACCAGGCTGCGTTCGCCCAGTGCCGCCGATAGATCCAGCAGCAAGGCGTGCGCGGTATCCACGTCCAGGCCGTCGGTGGGTTCGTCCAGCAACAGGATCGCTGCGTCGCGCAGCAGCGCGCGCGCCAGCGCCAGCCGGCGCGCCTGGCCGGCCGAAAGCGTGGCGCCGTTTTCGCCGACCCAGGTGTCCAGGCCGTTCTGCGCGGAGGCCCACGCGCGCAGACGCACCTGCTCCAGCACGCTCCACAGCGCCGCATCGCTTGCGTCCGCATCGCCGATGAGCAGGTTGTCGCGCACCGTGCCGGCGAACACCGGGGCATTCTGCGGCAGCCAGGCGATACGGCGATGCCAGTGCGCCTGCGCCATGTGGCGCAGGTCGATACCCGCGTAGCGCACCTGCCCGGCCTGCGGGTCCCACAGGCGCAGCAGCAGTGCGGACAAGGTGCTCTTGCCGCTGCCGCTGTCGCCGCTGATGGCGATGCGCTCGCCGGGCGCCAGCGTCAGATCGAGCGCCTGCAGCACCGGACGTGCGCTGCCCGGCCACGCAAAGCCGACCTGGTCCAGCTGCAGCGTGCCGCTGCGTGGCACCGCCACTGGCTGCGGCGGATCGAGCACCGACGGCGCCTGATCGACGATGGCCTGCAGGCGTTTGGCCGCAACCCGCGCGCTCTGCAGCGCCTGCAACGCGAGCCCGGCGCCGGCCCATACTTCCAGCAGCGCCATGGTCAGGAACACCAGCCCGGCCGCCATCTCCGCCGCAATCAACCCACGTTCGGCGGCGCTGAGAGCCAGCCACACCATGCCGGCCAGGCCAAGGCCGCCGCAGGCCGCATGCAGCAGATTGCCGCCGATCAGGCGGCGGCGTTGCAGGCGGTCGCCATCGACCACGGCCGCCGCCGCCGCATCGACCTGCTGCAGCCAGGCACCTTGCGCATCCACCGCGGCGAGATCGGCCGCACCTTCCAGGCCCTCGAACGCCTGCGTGCGCAAGGCGGTGCGTTGCCGGGCGCGCAGCTGTTCGCGCTGCGCCCCGCCGCGTGCCACCTGCCACGGCACCACGCCACCGATGACGACACCAAGCACCACCAGCAACACTGCAGCCGGCGGATGGATCAGCGTCGCTGCAACCACGCCGGCCACCCAGATGCCAAGCAAGGCGCTCAACGGTGCCAGCGCGCGCACGCTCACGCCATCGACCTCGCCGATGTCGGACATCAGCCGCGCCAGCAGATCGCCGGTGCGCGTGGCCGACAGGCGCCCCGGTGCCAGCGGCAACGCACGGCGGAAGAACCACACGCGCAGATCCCGGGCGATGCGCAGCGTGGCGTCGTGACCGATCAATTTTTCGCCATAGCGCGAGACGATGCGCGCGAAGGTCAGCGCGCGGATGCCGGCCGAAGGCGAGAAGAAGTTGAAGCCGGTGCCCATGCCCGCGACACCGGCCAGGGCGGCGGCGGTCAGGAAGCTGCCGGACAGGCCGAGCAGGCCCACGCCGGCCAGCATGGTGACCAGCACCAGCAGGGCCGACAGCAGCAGGCGCCAGGCATGCCGGCGGAAGATATCGCGCAGGCGATCGGGCGGTGCGGTGCTCATGGCAGCTCCGATACCACGGTGGCGCCGCGCAGGTCGATCACCGTATCGGCCCACTGCATCACCGCCGCGCTGTGCGTGGCCACTACCACCGCGCGGCCGCGTGCAAATACAGCCAGCGTGTGCAGCAACTGCGCTTCGGTGTCCGGGTCGAGAAAGGCGGTGGGTTCGTCCAGCAGCAACAGGTCCGGCTCGCGCAGCAACAGCCGTGCCAGGGCCACGCGCCGCGCCTCGCCACCGGACAATCCGAAGCCGCGTTCACCGATCACCGTGTCCAGGCCGTCCGGCAACTGCGCAGCAAAGCGCAGCACCTGCGCAGCTTCGGCCACGGCACGCAGCCGCGCCTGGCCGGCCTGTGGATCGGCCAGGCGCAGGTTGTCGGCGATGCTGCCGTGGAACAGGTACGGCCGCTGCGTGGCATAGCCGATGCGGGCATCCGCACGCAGCACCACGCTGCCCGCCTCCGGTGCAAGCCAGCCGGCCAGCCCCTCGAGCAAGGTGCTCTTGCCGCTGCCGCTGGCACCGATCACCGCCACGCGCTGCCCCGGCTGCAAGGTCAGCGAAAAATGCGCGACCACGCGGTGTGGCGCGCCCGGCGGCCGCAACGCAAGATCGCACGCCTGCAGCAATGGGGCCTGCGCCTGCGCAGGTTCCATCACGCGCGATGGAGGCACCCGCACCGTTGCCGACGGTGGCTCGAATCCTTCCAGCAGACGCTCGGCTTCGGCCACCGCCGCCAGCGCATTGGCGCGGTCGTGGTAATGCGCGGCCAGCCGCCGCAATGGCGCAAAGAATTCCGGCGCCAGCAGCAGGCAGAACATGCCTGTGCCCAGCGTCGGCAAGCCGTGCAGATTCAACATGCCCAGATAGGTCAGCCCGAAGTACAGCGCCACGATCGCCACGCTTACCGAGGCGAAGAATTCCAGCACCGTGGACGACAGGAAGGCGATGCGCAGCACCTTGAGCGAGCGCTCGCGCACGCCTTCGGCGGCGGCGGCAATGCCGGCCAGCTCGGCCTCGCCACGGCCATACACGCGCAGCAAGCCCAGGCCCTTGAGGCGGTCGGCAAAGTGCCCGCCCATCCGTGCCAGTTCGCCCAGCTGCTCGCGCCCGGCGGCTTCGGCGCCCCAGCCCACCAGCATCATGAACACCGGAATCAGCGGCGCGGTCAGCAGCAGCACCAGGCCCACCACCCAATCGACCGAAAACACCGCGATCAGGATCAGCGGCGGCACCAGCGTCATTTCGGTGCGCGCGAGCTGGTAGCCGACGAAGTAGCCCTCCAGCGCGTCGGTGTGCGCCAGGCTCAGCTCGCCCAGTTCGCCGCTGCGTTGCCGGCGCAACCACACCGGCCCGTGCTGCACCAGACGGCTTGCGATGCGGGCACGCAGTTCGCGCCTGGCCACATCGGCCACCTCGCCGGTCAGCGACTGCGCCCAGGCATTGAGCATCGCCCGCCCCAGCAGCGCACAGACCAGCCCCGCGCCCACGTTGCGCAGCTGCGCCAGCGCCAGGTGCTGCACCAGCGCCGCCTGCAGCAACCAGGCGATCGCCGCCGCCTGCGCCAGCAGCAGCACGCCGGACACCGCCACCGCCACGCCGGCCAGGCGCCGCGCACGCGTGGCCGGGGCGGCCAGTGCATCCAGCCACTGACCGCGTTGGCGGCGCTGGGCTGGCGTTTCGCTGGCTCGCACGCTGGGCTGGCTCACATCGCTCTCTGGGAAGACATCGTGTTGCAGGCGATTGTAAGGCGCCACCTCCCGCTCCGGGCTGCGCAGTGTGCCGCACCCGTGGGCCCCGGCATTGATCTGGATCAACGCGCTTGGCGCGGCAAGCGCAGATGATCGGCTGCATTCCTTCATCGACACCCAACCAGGCCCACCCGCCATGATCGACTCGACAGTTGTTGAACTGTCGCGGCTGCAGTTCGCAGTCACCGCGATGTACCACTTCATCTTTCCGCCGCTGACCATGGGCCTGTCGTTCCTGCTCGGCATCATGGAGAGCGTCTATGTGATGACCGGCAAGGACATCTGGCGGCGCATGACCATGTTCTGGGGCGTGCTGTTCGGCATCAACTTCGCCATGGGCGTGGGCACCGGCATCGTGATGGAGTTCGAGTTCGGCATGAACTGGTCGTACTACAGCCATTACGTCGGCGACATCTTCGGTGCGCCGCTGGCGATCGAGGGCCTGATGGCGTTCTTCCTGGAAGCGACCTTCCTGGGCCTGTTCTTTCTCGGCTGGAACCGGCTGAGCAAGGTGCAGCACCTGGCCACCACCTGGCTGGTGGCGCTGGGCAGCAACTTCTCTGCGCTGTGGATCCTGATCGCCAATGGCTGGATGCAGAACCCGACCGGGGCAGTGTTCAACCCGGACACCATGCGCATGGAAGTGGTCGATTTCATGGCCGTGCTGTTCAACCCGGTGGCGCAGGCCAAGTTCGTGCATACCGTCAGCGCCGGCTACGTGCTCGGTGCGGTGTTCGTGATGGCCATCAGCGCGTTCTACCTGCTGCGCGGCACCCATGTTGAGATGGCACGGCGTTCGTTCGCGGTGGCTGCCGCGTTCGGCCTGTTGTCGTCGCTGTCGGTGGTGGTGCTCGGCGATGAGAGCGGCTATGCCGCCAACGAACACCAGAAGATGAAGCTGGCCGCGATCGAGGCCATGTGGGAGACCGAAGCCGCACCGGCCGACTTCACCGCATTCGGCATTCCCAACCAGCAGACCCATCGCAACGACTACGCGGTCAAGATTCCGTATCTGATGGGCCTGATCGCCACACGTTCGCTGGACCAGCCGATCCCCGGCATCCTGGAGCTGGTCGGCCGTGCCGAGCACCGCATCCGCGGCGGCCAGATCGCCTACGGCGCGCTGGAGCGCATCCGTGCCAACAAGGACGACGCGCAAGCGCGCGAGGTCTTCGATGCGCATTGGCAGGACCTGGGCCACGGCCTGCTGCTCAAGCGCTATCGCGACGACATCGGCAATGCCACGCCGCAGCAGATCGCCCAGGCCGCCATGGACACGGTGCCGCGGGTACTGCCGCTGTTCTGGACCTTCCGCATCATGGCCGCCATCGGCATCTACCTGATCGCCTTCTTCGCCATCGCGTTCTGGTTCGCCTGCAAGCACAACTTCCAGGACAAACGCTGGTTCCTGACGGTGGCGCTGTGGACCTTGCCGCTGCCGTGGATCGCGATCGAGTGCGGCTGGTTCGTGGCCGAATACGGCCGCCAGCCGTGGGCGGTGGAAGGCGTGCTGCCGACCTTCTATGCCGCCTCGGGACTGGACCTGTACGAAATCGTGTTGACCCTGGTCGGCTTCACCGCGCTGTACACCACGCTGCTGGTGATTGCGATCAAGCTGTCGCTGAAGACGATCCGCAAGGGCCCGGACGTGCTGTTTCCGCCGACGCACCGCACCCCGGCACCGCACAACGACTCGCCCCACGCGTCCTCACCCAACGCCCCACTGAGCACCGGCGCGCTGGCCGGCGGCGCACCGTAAGCCAGGAGAGACACCATGGATTTCATCTTGCTCGACTACACCACATTGCGCGTGATCTGGTGGCTGTTGCTCGGCGTACTGCTGTCCGGCTACGCGGTGATGGGCGGCTTCGACCTGGGCGTCAGCACCCTGCTGCCGCTGGTGGCCCGCAACGATGCCGAACGCCGGCTGGTGATCAACACCATCGGCCCGGTCTGGGAAGGCAACCAGGTGTGGCTGATCCTGGGCGGCGGCGCGATCTTCGCCGCCTTCCCGCCGCTGTATGCGGTGAGTTTTTCCGGGTTCTACCTGGCCATGTTCCTGATCCTGTTCGCACTGATCCTGCGTCCGGTCGGGTTCAAGTTCCGCGGCAAGCTGGTCGACCAGCGCTGGCGCAACACCTGGGACTGGGCCTTGTTCGTCGGCGGCTGCATTCCGGCGCTGATCATGGGCGTGGCGGTCGGCAACGTGCTGCTCGGTGTGCCGTTCCACTTCGACGCCAGCATGCGCATCTTCTACAGCGGCAACCTGTTCGGACTGCTGACGCCGTTCGCGCTGCTCGCCGGCCTGCTCAGCGTGGCGATGTTGATGGCACACGGCGCCGCGATGCTGGTGCTCAAGACCGACGGACCGGTGGCCGCGCGCGCGGCGCGTTTCGGCAGCATCGCCGCGCTTGGCGCGGTGGCGTTGTTTGCCGCCGCCGGTGCGTGGGTGGCGCTGGGCCTGCCGGGGTATGCCGTGACCTCGGTGCTGGCCACCGATGCGCCGACCAATCCACTCGGCAAGACCGCCGCCCTCACCGCCGCCGGTGGCTGGCTGCACAACTACAGCAGCATGCCGGCCACCTTGATCGCACCGCTGGTCGGCCTGGTCGGGCTGGCGATGAATGCGCTGCTGTTGCGTGTACGTCGCGGCGGCCTGGCGTTCATCGCTTCGGGTTGCGCCATCGTCGGCATCGTCTTCACCGTCGGCTTTGCGTTGTTCCCGTTCCTGCTGCCCTCCTCCACCGCACCGAGCGCAAGCCTGACGCTGTGGGATGCCTCCAGCAGCCGTCGGACGCTGTGGATCATGCTGCTGGCGACCACGGTGTTCATGCCGATCGTGCTGGCCTATACGAGCTGGGTCTATCGCGTGCTCAAGGGCAAGGTCACTGCCGACGAACTCTCGGCCAATCCCAACGCCTACTGAGCGTGCCCGCCGCGCGTGGCGCTGCGGACGCGCGTGGCACCCGCGGCGGGCCTTCAACGTCCCACGTATTTCAACGACTCAAGGAGAACGACAATGTGGTACTTCGCCTGGATCCTCGGCACCGGCCTGGCCGCACTGGCGGCCGTGCTCAACGGCATGTGGTTCGAAGCACGCGAGCTGGAGCGTGGCCAACCGCATCAGTAAAAATATTTACGATAGATGCTTGCCGATTCCGCATTCCCTATGTAACATACGCGGCTCCTTCGGGGTGTAGCTCAGTCTGGTAGAGCGCTACGTTCGGGACGTAGAGGTCGCAGGTTCGAATCCTGTCTCCCCGACCAGTTTCAAAACACAAAACCGGCCTCGTGCCGGTTTTGTGTTTTCAGGCGCTGGCGCATGCAGGTGCGCAGTGCGGATGGTCTGTCATGTTTGTTGTCATTGCCGCTGCCTCCCCGTCCGCCCGGTTGCGTGGTCGTGGCCTGGTGCTGGCTGCCATTTTGTTGTCTGCCTTCAACTTGCGTACCGCGGTGACGTCGTTGACGCCGCTGCTGGAACGCATTGCACACGAGTACGCATTCGGCGCGCCCACCATGGGCGCGCTCGGCATGTTGCCGACCGCGGCATTTGCACTGACCGGGGTCGCCACCCCGGCCTTGCTGCGCCGCTTCGGCCTGCTGCGCACGGCACTGCTGTCGATGGCATTGGCCACCCTCGGCCTGGTGTTGCGCCCGCTGTTGCCGCAGACCAGCGGACTGTTCATCGGATCGCTGGTGGCGCTGGCCGGCATGGGCATGGGCAACGTGGTGCTGCCGCCGCTGGTGAAGCGTTACTTCGGCGATCGCGTCGGCGGCGTCAGCACGCTCTACATCACCGTGCTGCAGGTGGGCACCCTGCTGCCGGCACTGCTGGCGGTACCGGTGGCCGATGCGCTTGGCTGGCGCAGCTCGATGGTGGTGTGGGTGTTGCCGGCGCTGCTGGCGCTGGTGGCCTGGGCCATGGTGCATACCAGCCACCGCCGTCTCCGCGCGACCGGACCGGCACCGGTCACGCCCACGCCCGAAGCCGAGGGCCGCGTGGCACGCACCGCCCTGGGCTGGAGCATGGCGGTGACCTTCGGCATGACCTCGCTGGTCACCTATTCGATGTTCACCTGGTTGCCGACACTGCTGCGCGAAGCCGGCGCCTCGCCCGCGTTCGGCGGCACCATGCTGGCGTTGTTCGCCGCACTGGGCATGGTCGGTGCCTTGACCATGCCGGCGCTGGCAGTGCGCATGCGCAACCCGTTTCCGATCGTGCTGCTGTGCGCGGCCTGCCATCTGGTCGCGTTCGCCGGGCTGTGGTGGGCGCCGTTGGCCGCGCCGATCCTGTGGGTGACCCTGCTCGGCCTGGGGCCGAGCACGTTTCCGCTGGCCTTGGTGCTGGTCAACCAGCGCAGCCGCACCGCGGCCGGCTCGGCGGCCCTGTCCGGGTTCTCGCAAGGCATGGGCTATGCGATGAGCTGCCTGGGGCCGTTCCTGTTCGGCTGGCTGCACGCCCACCAGGGCGGCTGGACCTCGCCATTCGTGTTCCTGGTGCTCTGCATCCTGCTGCAGCTGGCGGCCGCCTGGGTGGCCTGCCGCCCGCAGCTGCTGGAAGACGTCTGGGTACCGGCGCCGCGCGGCGCCGGCGTGGTCAACGTACCGGCAGACTGATGTAGCTGGGCTGCTCCGGGCTCACGTAGACGCGCTGGGTGGCCTTTTGATAATCGCCGGGCCTGGCGAAGAAGATGTTGTCCACGTAGGTCTGCGGGTTGCGGTCGTACAGCGGAAACAGGCTGGACTGCACCTGCACCATCACCCGGTGCCCCGGCTGGAAGGTGTGGTTGGCGGTCGGCAGGCCGAACTGGAACGCCAGCGGCTGATTGGACGCCAGCGGCTTGGGCGTGCTGAAACTCTCGCGATAGCGGCCGCGGAAGATCGCCAGCGACACCGGCAATTCGTAACCGCCCATCTTCGGACTGGACGCCATCTCGTCCGGATACACATCGATCAGTTTCACCACCCAGTCGCTGTCGCTGCCGCTGGTGGAGGCCTGCAGATGCACTTCCGGTGCGCCGGCGATCTGCAGGGGTTCGGTCAGCGGTTCGGTAACGAAGGTCAGCACGTCCGGACGGCCGTCGACGAAGCGCTGGTCCTGCACCAGCCAGGTGGTCCACATGCTGCGATCACCGAAGTCCACCGGGCGCGGCACGAACGGCACCGGCTTGGCCGGGTCGGCCACGTATTCCTCGAAGCCTGGCTGCCCCGCGGCCGGCCGCTGGAACGACAGCTTGCCGCCGGCCTGCAGGTACAGCGGCTTGCTGGTCGCGGCGCAGCCCTTGGCGCAGCTGCGCGGCCAGGCCTGCAGACGGTCCCAGTGGTTCTCTCCGGTGTTGTAGATGAACACCGGCGGCGTGCTCGCCTTGGGCGCGCCATCGACCAGGTATTGGTCGAAGAACGGGCGCAGCACGTCGTGACGGAACTGGCGCGCGGTATCGCCGTCGAAATTCAATGCGCCCAGCGCGCTGCCATCGTAGTTGACCTGGCTGTGCCGCCACGGGCCCATCACCAGGTAGTTGAGCGTATTGCCCTTGTCGCGCGGCTCCATCGCCGCGTAGCTATGAATCGCGCCCCACATGTCCTCCTGGTCCCACAGCCCCTGCAGCCACATGGTCGGCACCTTGAGCGGCGTGCGCGCCATCACCTTGTCCAGTGCCTGCTCCTGCCAGAACGTGTCGTAGGCGGCGTGTTCGGTGAGCTTGTGCCACCACGGCAGCTGCTCCAGGCCGGCGGCCTTGGCGAAGTCGCCCGCCGAGCCGGCGCGCAGCAGGTTGCTGTAGTCGTCATGGCCCTGGCGCGCGATGTCGATGCCCTCGCCGCGCTGGGTGAGCTGGCCGGTGAAGTAGTCGAAGTTGACCTGGCGGAATGCACCATAGTTGAACCAGTCGTCGCCCATCCAGCCGTCGATCATCGGGCTTTCCGGCACCGCGACCTTGAGCGCCGGATGCGGGTTGGTCAGCGCCATCACCACGGTGAAGCCTTCGTAGGACGAGCCGATCATGCCGACCTTGCCGTTGGACTCCTTCACGTTTTTCACCAGCCAGTCGATGGTGTCCCAGGCATCGGTGGCATGATCCACCTCGCTGGGATTGAGCGCACCGCGCAGCGGCCGGGTCATCACGTAATCGCCTTCCGAGCCGTACTTGCCGCGTACGTCCTGGATCACGCGGATGTAGCCGCCTTCCACGAACACGTCATCGCCCTGCGCGAGCAGGTCCTTCATATGCGGCGAGGCCATGCGCTCGGTGCGCCCGCTGGCGTTGTACGGGGTGCGCGTCAGCACCATCGGTGCGTTGCGTGCGCCCTTGGGCAGCACGATCACCGTATGCAGCTTGACCCCGTCGCGCATCGGGATCATCACCTCGCGCTTGATGTAGTCATTGGCGGCATCGCTGGCCACGAACGGCTTGCCGGTGATGTCCGGCGTCATCGGCGAGGTTTGTGCCAGCGCCCCGCCGCTGGCGGCGGCAATGGCGGTGGCGAGTAGGCAGGCGGCAAGACGGCGCATCGACGACTCCGGAACGTGCGGGGGGCAGTCCTCGACTGTAGGCAGGGCGCGGCCTGCCGGGGGAGTGTCAAAGGTCGTGGTTGGCGGGTGGCTGGCCAGCGTTTGGTTGCGCTGCAGCCGCTCAGTGCCGTACCTGGCCTTCGCCCCGCACCACGAAGCGCTCCACGGTCAGCGCTTCCAGGCCCATCGGGCCGTAGGAATGCAGGCGCGTGGTGGAGATGCCGATCTCCGCACCCAGGCCGAGCTCGCCGCCGTCGGAGAAGCGCGAGGAGGCGTTGACCATCACCACCGCCGAGCGCAGCGATTGCACGAAGTGCTCGGCATTGGCGGCGTCGCGGGTGGCGATCACCTCGGTGTGGTCCGAACCGTATTGGCGGATATGCGCCAGCGCGGTGTCCAGATCCGGCACCACGCGGATGGCCAGGATCAGGTCGAGGAATTCGGCGGCGTAATCCTCGTCGCTGGCTGCGCCAAGATCCGGCAACAGTGCGCGCGTTGCCGCATCGCCACGCAGCTCCACGTTACGGTCGCGCAGGGCCTGCGCCGCCGCCGGCAGGAAGCGCGCGGCGATGTCGGCATGCACCAGCAAGGTCTCCAGCGCATTGCAGGCCGATGGCCGGCTGGCCTTGCCATCGACCAGCAAGCGCACGGCCAGATCCACGTCCGCCGACGCATCCACGAACAGATGGCACACGCCCTTGTAATGCTTGATCACCGGCACGCGCGCATGCTCGGCGACGAAGCGGATCAGCCCCTCGCCACCACGCGGAATCGCCAGATCGACGATATCGCTGAGTTGCAGCAGCTCCAGCATGGTCTCGCGGCGCAGATCCTCCACCAGGGTCAGCGCCGCTTCCGGCACGCCGGCCTCGCGCAGGGCACGCTGCAGGGCGCGCGCAATCGCGGTGTTGGAATGGATCGCTTCCGAGCCGCCCCGCAGGATCACGCCGTTGCCGGCCTTGATGCACAGTGCGGCCGCATCGGCAGTCACATTCGGGCGTGCTTCGTAGATCATCGCGATCACCCCCAGCGGCACGCGCACCTTCTGCACGACGATGCCATTGGGGCGAACATCCTCGCGCGTGACCTGCCCGACCGGATCGGGCAATTGCGCGACCTCGCGCAGCGCGGCGGCGATGCCGGCCAGGCGCCTGTCGTCCAGCGCCAGCCGGTCGAGCATGGCCGTGCCCACGCCCTTCCCGCGCGCCGCCTCCAGATCGCGCGCATTGGCCGCCAGGATCACCACTGCATCCTGCTCCAGAGCAGCGGCCATTGCCTCCAGCAAGGCCTGCTTGGCAGACGCGGACAGTTGCGACAGCACTTGCGCCGCATCACGGCATTGCAGGGCGAGGGATTTGATGGTCATTGGAGGGCCGGGATTGGGGAGTCGGGATTGGGGATTGGCAAAAGCGGCAATACCGTTTTATCACCACAGGGAATCAGTCGTCGGGACACGGAAGCAACGTTAGGGAAACGCGGTGCACATGCGTTTGCAAATCCCCAATCCCGACTCCCCAATCCCCGCTACAAAAGCACCAGATCATCGCGATGCACCACGTTCTCGCCATAGCTATACCCGAGCACGGGCTCGATCTCGCGCGAGTGGCGGCGCGCGATGCGGCGGATATCCACGGCCGAGTACTGGCTGACGCCGCGTGCCAGGCAGCGCTCGCCGCTGTCGTCGCGCAGGCGGATCTCCACCATGTCGCCGCGCCGGAAGTCGCCCTGCGCACCGGCCACCCCGCCCGGCAGCAGCGAGGCGCCCTTGTCGGTCAGCGCGGCGGCGGCGCCGGCATCGATCAGGATCGCGCCCGCCTCCACCGGTGCGTGACGCAACCAGTACTTGCGGGCGGCGATGCGCGTGCGCGCGGCATGGATCCGCGTGCCGCGCAGGCGGTCCTGCGCCAGCGCGCGCACCACCTCGCCATTGCGGCCGTTGAACAGATAGGTGTCGATGCCGGCCGCGCCGGCCTTGGCAGCGGCCTCGAGCTTGGTGCGCATGCCGCCGGTGCCCACGCTGCTGCCACTGCCGCCGGCCATCGCCAGCACCTCGGGGGTGAGTTCGGGCACCTCGTCGAGCGGCCGCGCCAGCGGATGGCTGCGCGGGTCGGCGCTGTACAACCCGTCGATATCGGTGGCGATGAACAAGGCATCGGCATCGACCAGGGCGGCGACGATCGCCGCCAGGTTGTCGTTGTCGCCCAGCTTGAGCTCGTCCACCGACACGGTGTCGTTTTCGTTGACCACCGGCAACGCCCCCAGCCGCAACAACTCGCCCAGGGTGGCGCGTGCGTTGAGATAACGACGGCGGTTACGCAGGTCGTCGTGGGTGAGCAACACCTGCGCGACGGGGCGCTCGAAAAAGCGCTGCCACAGTGCGATCAACTGCGCCTGCCCCAGCGCGGCCAGCGCCTGGCGCGCGGCGATCGGTGCGCCGGCCTCGGCGGCCCTGGGCAGGATCGCCCGGCCGGCCGCCACCGCACCGGACGAGACGATCACCAGCTCGCGCCCGGCGGCCAGATTGGCCGACACGAATTGCGCCAGGCCCAGTGCAAAACGCGGCGACAAGCCACCGCCATCGGCGGCCAGCAGGCTGCTGCCGACCTTGAGCACCGCACGCCGCCACGGTGGCAGCGCTTGCTCGGTAAACGACACAGCAGTGGCGATGGGCGTGCTCATGGCGACGATCTGCTCAGTGGGTGTTCCACTCATGGACGGTCAGCGTGGAGGCATCGCGCAGCACCAGCGGATCGCGTGCCACGATCTGCTGCGCCTGCTCCAGGCTGTCCACGTTGACCAGCACATAGGCGCCACCGCTGCCATCGCTGAAGCCGCCGGTCAGCTCCAGCTGCCCGGCCGCCCGCAGCGTGTCGAGAAATGCGCGATGCGGCTCCACCACGTCGGCCGGGAACTGCGGCTTGCGCAGCGCCAGCACCAGATAGCGCAGCGCCATCAGCCTGCCTCCTTGTCGGGGGTTGCCGCGCTACGACCGAACGGCGTGGAAATCACCAGAAAACGCGCTTCGCTCCCGGACAGGTTGTGCATCTGGTGGGTGGAACCGGGCGGCACATGCAGGCCCTGCCCCGCGCGCAGCACATGCTGCTCGCCATCCAGCTGCAGCATCACCTCGCCGGCCAGCACATAGAAGAAATGCCGTGCGCGGCTATGCCGATGGCGCAGTTCGGCAGCGCCCGGCGGCATGCGTTCTTCCAGCACGCTCAGGTTGGGATCGCGCAGCAGGTGCCAGCCATCGCTGGCCTCGCCCCACGGATAATGTTCTGCGCTGTCGGTACTGATCACGGCCATCAGAGCAGCGCCTCCCAGCGGGCACGCAGCACGTCCAGCTGCAGGTCCGCGGCGGCGCCTGGCGAGACGCGCGCGGCCAGGCTGCCTTCCGGCGTGCGGCCCTGCCCGGCGGTGTCGGCCGATTCCGCCGCGGCCTTGTAGGCCTCGCGGAACGGCACACCGGCAACGGCCGCTTCCACCGCCACATCGGTGGCGTACATGCCCGAATCGATCGCCGCATGCAGCTTGTCCGGGCGCCATTCCAGGTTGGCCAGCAGGGCCGGCAGCAGTTCCAGCGCCGCCAGGCCGCGCCCGAAGCCATGCACGATCGCCCCCTTGCTGCTCTGCAGATCACGGTGATAGCCCGACGGCAGCGACAGCAGCTGTTCGATCTCGGTGCGCGCGGCGGCCACGCTGGCGTGGGTGGCGCGCATCAGCTCGATCACGTCGGGGTTGCGCTTGTTCGGCATGATCGAGCTGCCGGTGGTGTACTGCGCCGGCAGCGCGACGAAGGCGAACTCGCCGCTGGTGAACAACGACAGGTCCCAGGCAATCCGGCGCAGGTCCAGCGTTGCGCTGCCGAGGGCCTCGAGCGCAGCCAGTTCGTACTTGCCACGCGAGAGCTGCGCATAGACCGGCGAGACCTGCAGGCGTGCAAAGCCCAGCTCGGCGGTGGTATGCGCACGGTCCAGCGGCAGGTTGACACCGTAACCGGCCGCGGTACCGAGCGGATTGCTGTCCACCAGGCGCAGGGTGTCGGTCGCACGCACCGCATTGTCGATAAAGGCCTCGGCCCAGCCCGCCCACCACATGCCGGCCGAAGACACCACCGCGCGCTGGATATGCGTGTAGCCCGGCACCGGCAACGCGGCTTCTGCCTGCGCGCGATCCAGCGCCACCTTGGCGATCTCCGCGCCGAGCTCGGCCACGCGCTGCAGCTTGTCCTTCAACCACAGGCGGGTGGCGACCAGGATCTGGTCGTTACGGCTGCGCCCGGTGTGGATCTTGCGGCCGGCATCGCCCAGCCGCTCGGTCAGGCGCGCTTCGATCGCCGAATGGCAGTCCTCGTAGCGCTCGTCCAGCACGAACGCGCCACTGCGGAAATCGGCCGCCAGCAGGTCGAGCTGCTCGCTCAGCCCGCCCAGCTCCTGCAGCGACAGGATGCCGATGTGCTGCAGCCCCTGCGCATGCGCCTTGCTGGCAGCGATGTCGTACAGGAAGAACTCACGGTCCAGGATGACGTCGTCGCCGGCCAGGAAGCTCTGGATCTTGGCGTCCACCGCCACGCCGGGTTTTTGCCACAACAGATTGGTCATCGGAAAGCGTCTCGAGTAAGTCGTCCAGTTAAACCCCCGCACATGGAGGTGCGGGCTCTTGCGAGGGACCTGCATCATCAGCCAATCGCAGTCAATTCGTCCCAGCCCAATGCCAGGTTGAGATTCTGCATCGCCTGCGTCGCCGCGCCCTTGAGCAGGTTGTCCAGCGTGGCCACCACCACCACCCGCTTGTTGCCCGGCGCCAGCGTCACGCCGCCGATCTGCACGCCATGCCGGCCGGCGATGCGGCTGACCCACGGCGCTTCATCGACGATCTCGATCAACGGCTCGTCGGCGTAACGCTGCGTGTAGCGCGCCTGGACCTGCTCGCGCGTCAGCGCTTGCTGCAGCCACAGGTTGACGGTCATGGTGATGCCACGGAAATGCGGCGCCACATGCGGCATGAACTCCACCGGCACGCCGAGCTGCGCAGAGACTTCGCGCTCGTGCATGTGGTTGGTCAGCGCATACGGCATCAGGTTATCGGCCAGCAACTCGGGGTTGTTCTTGTCCGACGGCGTGGTGCCCGCGCCGGAATACCCGGACACGCCGAAGCACTGCGGCGGGCCGGCCAGTTGGTCGAGCAACGGCGCGATCGTCAGCTGCATCGCGGTGGCATAGCAACCCGGGTTGCTGATGCGCTTCTGCCCGGCGTAGTTGCCGCGCGTGAGCTCCGGCAACCCGTAATACCAGGCCGGATCGAAGCGGTAATCGGCCGACAGGTCGATCAACAGCGTCTGTGGCCTGGCCGCATCGATCGCCGCGACGAAGGGCTCGGCCTTGCCGTTGGGCAATGCCAGGATCACCACGTCGGCGGCCTTGGCGGCCACCGCCTCGGCATCCAGGCTCTCGTAGCGCAACTCGCCACGATAGGCAGCGTTGTGGTCGGCCACCGGCTGCCCGGCCAGTTCGCGCGAGGACACGAACACCAGCTGCAGATGCGGGTGTGCCACCACCAGCTTGATCAATTCCGATCCGGTATGCCCGCGGGCACCGACGATGCCGATGGTGGTTGCTTGAACAGTCATGCGTTTGCTTCCAGGCGGAACTGCAGGTGGCGTTTGACCCCGGCCCATTCCGTATCGATGATGGAGAACACCACGGTATCGCGCGGCGTGCCGTCGGGGTGACGGGCATGGTTACGCAGCACCCCGTCCTGCTTTGCACCGAGCCGCGCAATCGCCGCGCGCGAGGTGTGATTGAACCAGCTGGTCTCGAACACCACGCTCAGGCAGCCCAGCGTTTCGAAGGCGTGTTGCAGCAGCATCCGCTTGGTGTCGGTATTGACGCCGCTGCGCTGCACGCGCGGCGCGTACCAGGTGTAGCCGATCGACAGCTTGGGTACTGTCGCATCCAGCCCGTAATAGCGTGTGCAGCCGACGATCTCGCCAGCCGCGTCACGCACCACGTAAGGCAGCGCCAGACCGTCGGCCTGCGCCACCAACGCGGCGCCCACGTAGTCGTCCACCTGCGCTGGCGCCGGCACGCCGGTGTACCACAGCCGCGACAGCGCCCCGTCGCCTAATGCGGCACGCAGACCATCGGCATGCGCAGCCTGCAACGGGTCCAGCGTGGCGTGTTGCCCGCGCAGCGTGGGCAGCTCGCGCCAGTGCGATGGCAATGCGACGGGCGCCATCGGACTCAGCCCAGCAGCGTCGGCTGGCGCGTCGCGCAATGCGCCACGCAGTGCTGGATCTGCTCGAAGCTCTCCAGCCCGTACCAGAACACCTTCCACTTCTCCTGCTTGATGCAGCCGTCGGACTCGGCGTAGTAGAAGATGTTGACCTGGTTGTTGTGCCGCGAGCGCCAGAACAGTTGCGGGGTTTCCTCGCGCATCACGTTCCACACCGCGCGGCCCAGGCCTTCGCCCTGCGCATCGTCGAGCACGGCGAACTTGTCCAGGTAGATCAGCGCGCTTGCGCCCAGCATGCCTTCATCGGTGAGGATCACCGCGGCGCGATAGTTCTCGCTGACATAGGCACGCAACAACCTGGTGTTGCTGAAGTACTCGGGCACCAACGTGCGGCCGAAGCTGGATTCGATCAGCGTCTTGAGCCGCGGCAGGTCCAGTTCGTCCCACGAGGTCGCGCGCAACACGCGCTCGCCGCGCCGCACCAGCGTGCCCGAGCCCTTGTGGGTGAACAGCTCCTTGGCCAGGTCCGCCGGCCGGGTGATCGATACCGACGATTCCAGCGGCAGGCGATCGAGCAGGTCCTTGATCTGTTCGATCTTGACCCGCATGCCGCCATTGATCCACGGCTGCTCCATCAGGTGATCGTATTCGGTGGACAGGTTGATCGAATCGATCACCTTGCCATCGGCATCCAGCAGACCGCCGGTGCCGGTGAGGAAGATGATCTTGTACGGCTGCAGCTCCTGCACCAGTTCGTTGGCGGCAAAATCCGCGTTGATGTTGAGGATCTGCCCGCTCGGCGTCTCGCCCAGGCTGGTGATCACCGGGATCGAGCCGGCCTGCAGGCTGGCTTCGATCGGTGCCAGGTTCACCGCCTTGACCTCGCCGACCAGGCCGTAGGTGTCGCGGTCCAGATACTGCGCCTCGAACACGCCGCCGGTGATCGAGGTCGCACGCGCACCATTTTGCTGCAACGCCTCGACCAGCTTGAGGTTGGAGGCCTGGAACACCTTGCGCACGATCGCCAGCGCTTCGGGCGAGGTTACCCGCAGGCCGTTGACGGTGCGCTTGTCGATACCCGCCGCCGACAGTTCGGCATCCAGCTGCGGGCCGGCGCCATGCAGCACGATCGGGGTCAGCCCCACTTCCTGCAGGAACGACAGCGAGGAGGTCAGCGCGTCCAGGTCGTCGCGCAGCACCGCGCCGCCCACCTTGACCACCGCAAAGCGTTTGGCATCCAGCTGCGAGAAACGCTTGAGATACTGGCTGATTTCCTTGGCGCTGGCCATGCTCGAAAGCAGGCGCACGATGGTCTGGCGGGTCTGTTTGTGGGGCTGTGCGGAGAGGGACATTGCGGTGATCGAAGGGAGGAATGGCCGCGCCAGGCGCGGAATGCGGTTTTAGTGCGAGCCGTAAGTGAAAGCGGTCAGTGTGCGCCGTTGATGATGCGATGGACCGACCCGGCGTAACGCTGCAACTGCGCAAGCGTCACGAACTCGTCGGCGGTGTGCGCCTGGGCGATATCGCCCGGTCCGTACACCAGTGCGGTATAGCCACCGGCCGAGAACAGCGAGGCCTCGGTCCAGAAATCCACTGCATTGCCGATCGGCAGGTCCAGCGCATCGGCGACATCGCGTGCGGCCAGGCGGCGTTCTTCGGCGCGCGCGATGTCACCCGACGGCAGGCTCGGCCCGCGAAAGGTTTCTTCGAACTGCGCTGCGGCCGGCTCGGCGAACCCGGCAAACGTGGCCAGCAAGCCATCCACGTCCATCGACGGCAGCGGACGAAAGCCGAAACGCAGCTCGGCCGCCGGCGCGATCATGTTGGCCTTGATGCCGCCCTCGACCCGACCGATGTTGAAACGCAGGCCGGTCAGGCCGCCGAAGCGCGCATGCGCCAGCGACTCGACATGCTCCAGCGCCTTGCCGCCCCAGCGCATCGCCTGGTGGAGCGCACTGGCGGAGGGATCCTGCCTGCCCGACGCATGCCCGGCACGCCCGGCAAAGCGCATCAGCACCGAGCTGATCCCGCGATGCGCCAGCACCGCCTCGCTCATGGTCGGCTCGGCCACCAGCACCGCCTCATACGGCACGCCCCGCGCCAGGAAGGCGGCGATACAGCGCGGGTCGTTGGCTTCCTCGTCGGAGGAAAACAGGAAGGCCGCATCGCCCTGCCCGGCATTGGCCGCCGCCGCCAGCGCCGCGGCCGCACCCTTGATGTCGCAGACGCCCAGGCCGATCACGCGATCGTCGGTACGCCGCATCACGTGCGGATGGGCACTCCAGTGCGGCGAATCCGGCACCGTGTCCAGATGCACGTTGAACAGGTACCTGGGCGCACCGCGCACCGCATACAGGCTCACCGCACCGGCACCGTGGTCGATCACCTCGACCTGGAACCCGGGCAGCTGCGCACACAGGTAATCGAAGATGCCGCCCTCGGCAGCGATCGCCCGCGGCGGATTGCGGGTGTCGAAGGACACCAGCTTTTCCAGGTGTATGAGGGTGGCGGCGAGGAGATCGGTCATATCGGTTTGGTCAATGGTCCGAAGCGGCGGCTAACAGAAGTCACAAATGCACGGTGGTGCGAGGCTGCGCAAACAACGCCTACAGCGCATCCAAGCCACCCTTCTCCCACTGGGAGAAGGTGCCCCGAAGGGGCGGATGAGGGTACGGGCGAAGCCTGGTAAAGCCAGAAATCCCAGCGGGCGGATGAGGGTATGCGCGAAGCTCTCGCGCTGTGCATTGCACGAGGCTTCGCTCGTACCCTCACCCCAACCCCTCTCCCGCAGGGAGAGGGGCTTAGATCCTCAGCGATTCACCTGGGCGTACAGCGTCGAGCTCATCCCGAACAGCTTGATGAAGCCTTCCGCCTCCTCCACGCCCCAGTCGGCCGACTGCGCATAGGTCGCGCCCTTGGTGTTGAGCAGATGCGGCGAGCGCACCGCCACCGCATCGACGCGGCCACCGCGGGTTTCCAGCGTGACCTCGCCGTTGACCTTGGCCTGCGACGACTTCAGGAACGCCTCGATATCGGTCTTGAGCGGGTCGTGGTAGAAGCCTTCGTACACCAGCTCCACCCACTTGCGCGCCACATCCGGCTTGAAGCGGTTCTGCTGCTTGGTCAGCACCGCATCTTCCAGCGCGCGGTGCGCGGTCAGCAGCGAGATCAGGCCCGGCGCTTCGAACACGATGCGGCCCTTCAACCCGATCACGGTGTCGCCGGTATAGACGCCACGGCCCACGCCGTAGGGCGCAAACAGCTTGTTGAGCTGGGCCAGGATCTGCTCGCCCGGCAGCGCCTTGCCGTTGAGTTCAACGGCCTCGCCTTCGACGAACGTCAGGGTGACCGTCAGCGGCTCGGCCGGCCACTCGCTGCGCGGCGCGCACCAGCCGCGCGCGCCCTCGCCCGGCGCTTCCCAACGGTCGATCTCACCGCCGGACATGGTCAGCCCGAGCAGGTTCTCGTTGATGGTGTAGGCCTGCTGCTTGGCACGCACGCCGAAACCGCGCTCTTCCAGGTACTTCTGCTCGTAGGCGCGGGTCTGGGTGTGCTCTTTCTGGATCTCGCGGATCGGCGCCACGATCTGGTAATCGCCCAGTGCCTTCACTGCCAGATCGAAGCGCACCTGGTCGTTGCCCATGCCGGTGCAGCCGTGGGCGATGCTGCGCGTGCCCAGTTCCCCGGCGCGCTTGAGCGCGGCATCGACGATCAGGTAACGGTCGGACACCAGTAACGGATACTGGCCCTGATAGCCCTCGCCGGCCCACACGAACGGCTTGACGAAGCCCTGCCAGATGGCCGGACCGCCATCGACGGTGACATGGCTGGCCGCGCCCAGCTCGGCGGCGCGCTTCTCGATGAAGTCGCGTTCCTCCGCATCCACGCCGCCGGTATCGGCAAACACGGTGTGCACCGCATAGCCCTGCGCCTGCAGATACGGAATGCAGAAGCTGGTGTCGAGGCCGCCGGAGAAGGCGAGAACGATATCTTTGCTGCTCATGACGAAGATCCTGGGGGGGAAGGTAGAAAAGGGAACCTACTCGACAACCACGACGCGCGGCTCGCAGCGCACCGGGAAGTTGACCGAACGGGCGATGAAACAGGCCGCGTGCGCGGCATGGTGCAGCGCCTGCGCGGCCGCCGGATCACCGGCGGAAATCGTGACGACCGGATGCAGCACCACCTCGACGAACTGGCCGCCGCCGGCGTCGGTCGACATCGTGCCGCCGGCCTCGTCGACGTAGCCACGCACCACCACGCCGGCCTCGGCGGCCAGGTGCAGGTACCACAACATGTGACAGGCCGAGAGCGACGCCACCAGCAGGTCCTCGGGATTGTGCCGCGATGCGTCGCCGCGGAACGCGGGGTCGGCCGAACCGGCCAGCGTCGGCTTGCCGGCGATGGCGACCTCGTGCTCGCGCCCGTAGCTGCGGTAGTCGCGCGTGCCCTGGCCGCGGTCGCCGGTCCAGGTGACCTGCGCGGCGTAATGGTGGAGCTGGCCGCTCATGCCCGGCTCTGGCCCGCCAGCGCAGCCATGATCGCCTTCTGCACATGCAGGCGGTTCTCGGCCTCGTCGATGGCGATGCAGTTGGGCGAATCCATCACCGCGTCGGTGGCCTTGACGTTGCGACGCAGCGGCAGGCAGTGCGAGAACACGCCGTTGTTGGTCAGCGCCATCTTGCGTTCGTCGACGATGAAGTGCTGGTACTGGTCGCGGATCGGTTTTTCCGGCTCCCAGTTGCCGAAGAACGGCAGTGCGCCCCAGCTCTTGGCATACACCACGTCGGCGCCGGCGTAGGCGCTGTCGATGTCGTGGCTGACCTGCAGCGAGCCGCCGCTTTCGGCCACGTTCTGCGCCGCCCAGTCCATGTAGCGCTCGTCCAGGATGTAGTCCGGCGTCGGGCACAGCAGGGTCACGTCCATGCCTAAGCGGGTGGCGATGGTCAGCGCGGAATTGGCCACCGCGGTGTTCAACGGCTTGGGGTGATAGGTCCAGGTCAGCACGTACTTCTTGCCGCGCAGGTCCTGGGTGCCGAAGTGTTCCTGCAAGGCCAGCGCATGCGCCAGCTCCTGGCACGGGTGGGTGATCGTCTCCATGTTGATCACCGGTACCGGCGAATACTTGGCGAAGCTCCTGAGCACCTGGTCCTCGCGGTCCTTGGACCAGTCGACGAACTTCGGGAACGCGCGCACGCCGATCAGGTCGACATAGCGGCCCAGCACGCGCGCCACTTCGGCGATGTGTTCTTCGGTGTCGCCATCCATCACCGTGCCCAGGTTGAACTCGATCGGCCAGGCATCCTTGCCCGGCTGCAGCACCACCGCATGCCCGCCCAGCTGGAAAGCGCCCAGCTCGAAGCTGGTCCGCGTGCGCATGGACGGGTTGAAGAACACCAGCGCGATCGACTTGCCCTTCAGCTCGCTTCCCAGCTTGTTGCGTTTGAACAACGCAGCCTGGGTCAACAGCGCGTCCAGTTCGGCGCGGCTCCAGTCCTGGGTGTTCAAGAAGTGCTTCAGTGACATCGATCGATCCTTGTGCTGCGTGCTTCTGCTGCGTGGTCCGCCAGGAGCGACGGGGTGCGCGACATGCGCGTTTCTTGCGGTTGAAACTTTTGTGACGTCAAAACGAAAAAACCCAGCCTGAGGGCTGGGTTTTCAACAACGGAACAGCCAAACGCTCCGGTTACCCAGCGAAAATGTGGGATTCCGGTCGGCGGGCACGCGAGGTCATGCCGGAGGCCATCCGGGCGGCGCTGGTGTCGTGCTGAAAGGCGTTTGCGTGCATAGGGCGCGAATCCTCGCATGCATGCGGGCATGGCGCAACCGCTGCGCAACTCAGCGCGGCGGCGCGACGATGGCGTCGGGGATATAGGGGGTGACCGACACGCGGATGCGCAGCCGGTTGCCCGGGTCTTCCGGCAGCCGCGAGCGGTACTTGGTGCCCTTGTAGACGTAGTCCACGTCGAAGGCGATCGGCCGCCGGAACTCGCGCGGCACTTCCACCACCCGGCAGTTGCGCCGCGTGCTGGTCGGCGGCACCGCCATCGGCACCGAGGCCGGCTCGGGGCGCCGCGAGAACATCTCCTTGACCGAATCCACCATGCGGTTGATGCGGCCCTCGTCCTCGACCGGCGCCACTGCCACCGATGCGACCTGCTCGGCCTCGCATTGTTCCTCCATGCGGGTGGCGCGCAAGGTCTGGTAGACCGGCTCGACGTTGAGCACCTGCGCGTAATCCAGCTTCACGTTCTCGATCACCACCACCCTGTTCTTGGGATCGGTTTCTGCCGCATGCGCTGACGGTGCCTGCCAGGCGAACACACACAGCAGCAGGAAGAACGGGGAAGGTCGCATCAGTACCAGGGGGGCGGAGCGAAGCAATACGTAAGTGTATGGAGCTTGCGATCCCTTGGGCTGAACGCAGCCCATCCGGTTACCGGCATCGGTGCGGGCATGCGACCGGTTCGCCACACCGCCGCGACCGGCTAGAATCGCCTGGTTATCCTTTTCCAGATGCCGATGAGCCTGCGCCTGCACAACAACCTGACGCGGCGGATCGAGCCGTTCGCGCCGCTCGATCCGTCCAGCCCCACCCTGTATGTGTGCGGCCCCACGGTCTACAACTACGCGCATATCGGCAACGCCCGCGGCCCGGTCGTGTTCGATGTGCTGGCCGCACTGCTGCGGCGGCGCTTCGGGGCGCTGCGCTACGCGCGCAACATCACCGACGTGGACGACAAGATCAATGCCGCCGCGCAGGCGCAGGGCGTGCCGATCTCGACCATCACCGACCGCTTCGCGGCGATCTATCGCCAGGACATGGCCGCGCTCGGCGTGCGGCCGCCGGACATCGAACCGGAAGCCACCGCGCACATCCCGCAGATCGTGGCGATGATCGAGCAGCTGATCACCAATGGGCATGCCTATGCCGCCGAGGGCCATGTGCTGTTCGCGGTGGCCAGCTTTGCGCACTACGGCAAGCTCTCGCGCCGCGATCCGGACGAGATGCTGGCCGGCGCGCGCGTGGACGTGGCGCCGTACAAGCGCGACCCGGGCGACTTCGTGCTGTGGAAGCCATCCAGCGACGAGCTGCCCGGCTGGGACTCGCCCTGGGGCCGCGGCCGCCCGGGCTGGCATATCGAATGCTCGGCGATGGCCGCCGCGCACCTGGGCCCGACCATCGACATCCATGCCGGCGGCGTGGACCTGCAGTTCCCGCATCACGAGAACGAGATTGCGCAAAGCGAATGCGCGCATGGCGGCGCCACCTTCGCCCGCTTCTGGCTGCACAACGGCATGCTCAATTTCAGCGGCGCCAAGATGAGCAAGTCGCTGGGCAATATCGAGACCGTGCACGACCTGATCGCCCGGCACCCGCCCGAGGCGCTGCGTTACGCGCTGCTGAGCGCGCATTACCGGCAGCCGCTGGACTGGTCCGATGGCCTGATCGAGCAGGCCAAGAACACGCTGGACCGGTTGTATGGCACGTTGCGCGATCTGGCCGCGGCCGAACAGGCTGCAGGGGTCGCCTCCGCGCAGCCGGCCATGATTCCCGACGAGGTGGAAGCCGCGCTCGACGACGACCTCAACACGCCGCATGCGCTGTCGGTCATCGCCAGCATCGCCTCCGAGGCCCGCGCGCTGCGCACCCAACTCGCACAGGGCAGCGATGCATCGACAGGCGTCGCCGCGCTGTCCGGGCTCAAGTGCCGGCTGCTCGGCGCAGGCCTGGCGCTGGGCTTGCTGCAGCAGGACCCGGCCGCCTGGTTCGCGCGCGGCACCGATGCCGGCGACGATGCGCGTATCACCACGCTGGTCGAAGAGCGCAATGCCGCAAAGAAAGCCAAGGATTTCGCCCGCGCCGACACCATCCGCAAGCAACTGGCCGACGAAGGCATCGTGCTGGAAGACACCCCGCAGGGCGTACGCTGGAAGCGCGCATGACCTCCCCTTCTCCCGTCGGGAGAAGGGGCCCCAAAGGGGCGGATGAGGGTACGGGCGAAGCCACATGTACCGTTTTTTGAGCCAAGAGCGAAGCCACCCGCATTGAATTCCAGCGAGGCCTCGCCCGTACCCTCACCCCGCGCCCCGGCCCGCGCTGGCGGCGCGGGCGCTCCAAGGCACGCGCGCCAGTGGCGCGCAGACCGCTCCTTCTCGCCGCGACGGGACAGGGGCACCATCGCGGTGTCGCCGGCAGCGCTATCACCGAACTGATTCTGGATTTTTGATGACCACCACCCCGTTCCCGCTCGAACCCACCGCCGTCGACGCGCAGGCCGCCATTGCCGAGGAGTTCTCCTTCTTCGGCGACTGGTCCGAGCGCTACCAGTACTTGATCGACCTGGGCCGCAAGCTGCCCGGCTTCCCCGAACAGTGGAAGACCGAAGAACACCGCCTGCATGGCTGCCAGTCGATGGTGTGGATCGTGCCCGAGGGCAATGCCGAGCGGCTGGACTTCCACGCCGTCAGCGATTCGGCGATCGTCTCCGGGCTGATCTATCTTGCCCTGCGCGTGTACTCCGGGCGTAGCGCGCAGGAGATCCTGGCCACCGAGCCGGACTACATCGCCGGGATCGGGCTGGCCAAGCACCTGTCGCCGACCCGCAGCAATGGCGTGGCGGCCATGCTGGCCTTCATCCGCGACACCGCCCGCGCCCAGCAGTGAGCACGCCGACGCCCTCGCCCGCCGCCTCGCTGCGCACGCTGTTCGCCCACCCCGGCTTCGGCCTGGTGCTGCTGTATCGCGTGGCAGCGATGCTGTCGTACCAGATCGTCGCGGTCACGGTCGGCTGGCATATCTACGAGATCACCCGTGACCCGCTCTCGCTCGGGCTGATCGGGCTGGCGGAGATCCTGCCGTTCTTCTGCGTCGCGCCGTTTGCCGGCTATCTGGTCGATCACCTGCCCCGCCGACGCCTGGGCATGATCGCGGTGCTGGGCCTGGTCGCCACCGCGCTGCTGCTGCTGGGCATCACCCATGGCTGGCTGCCGGTGCAGGGGGTGTGGGCGATCTACGCAGCCATCGCGCTGACCGGTGCGGCACGTTCGTTCCTGTCGCCGGTCTACAACGCGCTGTTCGCACGCACGCTGCCGCGCGAGGCCTTCGCCCGCGGCGCCAGCATCGGCAGCGTCACCTTCCAGGCCGGCATGGTGATCGGCCCGGCGCTGGGCGGCGTGCTGGTCGGCTGGGGCGGCAAGGGCCTGGCCTACGGCGTGGCCGCCAGCGTGGCGCTGGTGGCGATCCTGGCGCTGGCGCTGTTGCGGGTCAGCGAGCCGGTCAACGCAGGCCCGCGCGCACCGATCTTCCGCAGCATCGCCGAAGGGGCGCAGTTCGTGCTGTCCAACCAGATCATGTTGGGCGCGATGGCGCTGGACATGTTCTCGGTGTTGCTGGGCGGCGCGGTGTCGATGCTGCCGGCCTTCATCCAAGACATCCTGCATCACGGCCCGGAAGGCCTGGGCATCCTGCGCGGCGCCCCGGCGCTGGGCTCGATCGTGGTCGGGGTATGGCTGGCCCGGCACCCGCTGCAACGCAACGCCGGGCGCATCCTGATGCTGTCGGTGGCCGGCTTCGGGCTGTGCACGATCGCATTCGGCCTGTCGCGGCACTTCTGGCTGTCGGCGGCGATCCTGCTGGTGTACGGCATGTGCGACGGCGTGTCGGTGGTGGTGCGCCAGACCATCCTGCAGCTGGCCACGCCCGATGCGATGCGCGGCCGGGTGTCGTCGATCAACGGCATCTTCATCGGCTCGTCCAACGAGCTGGGTGCGTTCTACGACGGGGTGATGGCGCGCCTGGTGGGCCTGGTGCCGGCGGTGGTGATCGGCGGCTGCGTGACCCTGGGCGTGGTCGCCACCACCGCATGGAAGGCGCCCAAGCTGCGCAAGCTGGATCTGCGCGACCTGCAGTGAGCCCTGCAACGAGGCAGTGCCAGCTGCCAATGCAGCCGGCACCTTTTCGCTGTCCAGGCAGGGCCACGGCACGCCCGGCAGCTGGTCCACATCCCGCACGCCACGCCCACCAGGCCGCATGCCGTGGATCAGGCAGGTCGATGCATCAAACGCCCTTACGCGTGCGCGATGCGTACAAAAAAACCCCGCACATGGCGGGGTTTTTCTGTCCAGTGACTGCGCTGCGGCCTTGCCGGCCGATCAGTCGCCCTGCTGCTTCTGCAGGTGCTCCCAACGCTCCTGGGCGTCGATGGTGCGCTCGGCAGTCAGACGCGCTTCCAGGCGGTCGATGCCGATCTCTTCGCCGGTATCCACGCAGTAGCCGTAGTCGCCGTCTTCCAGGCGCTTGAGCGTGCTGTCGATCTTGGAGATCAGCTTGCGTGCACGGTCGCGGGCGCGCAGTTCCAGCGAGTTCTCGGTCTCGCGCGTGGCACGCTCGGCTTCGTCACCGATATCGCGCACTTCTTCGCGCAGGTTCTCGATCGTCTGCTTGGATTCCTCCACCATCTCGTTGCGCCACTGCTGCAGGCGCTGGCGGAAATACTCCTGCTGCAGCTTGCTCATGTACTCCTCGTCCGCGGAAGGCTTGTAGCCCTGCGGAAGGATCGGACGGCCGGTGGCTTCGTCGGTCTTGTACTCGACCACCTTGTACTTGGTCTTGGGAGTCGGGCTGGACGGCTTGGAGGTCACGGCCACGGCCACCTTGCCGACCGGACGGGTCGCGGCGGGCTTGGCGGGGGCTTCGGTTTTGGTTGGCGTTTTTGCTGAAGATTTCGAAACGGGCACGGGATTCTTAAGTGACGGGGTCGCAGGCTTCGCCGGCTTCGCAGGGACGGCCTTGGAGGCCGGTGCGGGCGCGGGCTTTGCAGCCTTGACCGGGACTGACTTGGCCGGAGTCGACTTGGTAGCCGGCTTCGGTGCGGACTTGGGCGCCACCGGCTTGGCGGCCGGTTTGGCGGCAGCCGGAGCTGCCTTGTTCGCCGCCGGCTTGGCAGCACTCTTGGCGACCGGAGATTTTACAGGTTTGAGGGCCGCGGGTTTGGACGCTGCGCTCTTGGAGACCGGCGCCGGCTTGGTCGCGGTCTTGCTCGCAGCTGCCTTCTTGGCGACCGGTTGCCTGGCAGCCGGCGTCGCCTGCTTGGCGGCCGGTTTTGCAGCAGCGGGCGCCGCTGCCTTCTTCGCAACGGGTTTGGCGGACTTCTTGGCGGCCTCTACGGCCTTTTTTGCAGGTTTTTTAGCAGCCACGAAACGCTCATCCTTGGTTCCCCCGGGGCCCGGGAAAGCGGGCCTTTATAGCTTACCCCACGGACCCCCGGCAACCACGTATTAATCCAAGTGGCATATCATTGGCAAGTGATCTCACGCCTGCTCATCGCGCTGCTGCGCTTCTACAAGCGGTTCATCAGCCCCTTGCTGGGGCCGCGCTGCCGTTTTGCGCCCAGTTGCTCGGAGTACGCGATGACCGCCATCGGCCGCTTCGGCCCGCTACGCGGGTGCTGGCTGGCCGCGCGCCGGCTCGGCCGTTGCCATCCCTTCCACCCGGGCGGGTTCGACCCCGTCCCCGACGCGCCCGCGGCCGCCGGTTCGCCCGCGTCCCCTTCCTGCAGTTGCAAAGGACCTCATCCATGAGCCGAACCCTCATCGTCAACGCCCGCCTGGTCAACGAAGGCAAGGAATTCGACGCCGACCTGCTGATCGACGCCGGCCGCATCGCGAAGATCGCCAGCAAGATCGCCCCAACCGCGGGCGACACCGTGGTGGATGCCGCCGGACGCTGGGTGCTGCCGGGCATGATCGACGACCAGGTGCACTTCCGCGAGCCGGGCCTGACCCACAAGGGCGATATCGCGACCGAATCCGGCGCTGCGGTGGCCGGTGGCCTGACCAGCTTCATGGACATGCCCAACACCAATCCGCCGACCCTGGACGCGGCCGCGCTGCAGGCCAAGTACGACGCTGCAGCCGGGCGCGCCTGGGCCAACTACGGCTTCTACATGGGCGCCAGCAACGACAACCTGGCTGCCATCCAGACCCTGGACCCGAAGACCGCGCCGGGCATCAAGGTGTTCATGGGCGCCTCCACCGGCAACATGCTGGTCGACAACCCCGAGACGCTGGACGCGATCTTCCGCGACGCACCGACGCCGATCATCACCCACTGCGAAGACACCCCGACCATCGATGCGACGCTGGCGCAATACAAGGAGAAGTACGGCGACGCGCTGACTCCGGAGATGCATCCGGACATCCGCTCGCGGCAGGCCTGCCTGAAGTCGTCGCAGCTGGCGGTGGCGCTGGCGCGCAAGCACAACACCCGCTTGCACGTGCTGCATATCTCCACCGCCGACGAGCTGGCGCTGTTCGAGGCCGGCCCGCTGGTCGATGCCGAGGGCAAGCTGCGCAAGCGCATCACCGCCGAGACCTGCATCCACTTCCTGCGCTTTGACCGCAGCGATTACGCGCGGCTGGGCAACCTGATCAAGTGCAACCCCGCGATCAAGGACGCCGAGGACCGCCTGGCGCTGATCGAGGCGCTGGCCGAGGACGTCATCGACGTGCTCGCCACCGACCATGCCCCGCATACCTGGGAAGAAAAGCAGAAGCCCTACGCGCAGGCCCCGTCCGGGCTGCCGCTGGTGCAGTACGCGCTGGTCGCCGCGCTGGAGCTGGTGCATGAGGGCAAGCTGCCGATCACCCGCATCGTGCAGAAGTTTGCGCATGCGCCGGCGCAGCTGTTCGACGTGGAAGAACGCGGCTTCCTGCGCGAAGGCTATTTCGCCGACCTGGTGATGATCGACAACACCCCGTTCACCGTGAAGCGCGAGCAGGTGCTGTCCAAGTGCGGCTGGTCGCCGTTCGAAGGCACCACGTTCCGCTCGCGCATCGCCGCGACCTGGGTCAACGGCCAGCAGGTGTGGGATGGCGAGCAGTTGGTCGGCAGTGCCGCCGGCCAGCGCCTGACCTTCGACCGTTGATGCGCGCAGCCCTGTTTGGCGCCTGGCTTGCGCTGGCGCCGCTGTCGCTTGCCGTCGGCAGTGCCGCTGCGCAGTCCGCGGCGGCGGCGGACGTGGTGTTTCCGCAAAGCGCGTCGCAGGGCGCGCTGGTGATCGGCAAGGTGCCGGCGGGTAGCCAGGTGCAGTACGCCGGCCGCTCGCTGCGCGTCAGCGGTTACGGCAGCGTGGTGTTCGGCATCGGCCGCGATGCCACCGGCCCGTTGCAGGTACAGATCACCCGGCCCGATGGCAGCACGCAGACCACCAGCATCGCGGTGACGCCGCGCGACTGGCCGGTGGAGCGCGTCAATGGCGTGCCGCCCAAGACGGTCAATCCGCCTGCGGCGATCGCCGAGCGGATCAAGCGCGAGCAGGCGCAGGTCACCGCCGCGCGCGACCGCGACGATGCCCGCCCCGATTTCGCCCAGCCCTTCGTCTGGCCGGTACAGGGCCGCATCAGCGGGCGCTTCGGCAATGCGCGCGTCTACAACGGCCAGCCCGGTGCCGGTCATTCGGGCATGGACATCGCCGTGCCCACCGGCACGCCGGTCAAGGCACCGGCCGCCGGCGTGGTGACCTTCGCCGCGCCGGACCTGTACCTGACCGGCGGCACCGTGCTGCTGGACCATGGTTTCGGGGTGAGCTCCAACTTCCTGCACCTGTCGCGCATCGACGTGAAGGTGGGCGACCGGGTCGAGCAAGGCCAGGTGATTGCCGCGGTCGGCGCCACCGGGCGCGCGACCGGCCCGCATCTGCATTGGGGCATGAACTGGTTCGACGTGCGGATCGATCCGTTGCTGGTGCTCGAGCGCAGCAGATAGTTAGAGCGTCGGGATATCGACTGCGCAACCCTACCCTGCCCCCAACTCTCTCCCGAAGGAAAGGGCTCTGGTTGCGCTGGCGTGGCGGCGTGTTCTCTGCGACCCACCCGCGGTGCCTGTGTTCGCCGCAGGGCTTTGGGGTATAACCGGAACGACCGTGGATCGTCGCCCTGCAGCAGCGGGCGGGCGGTCGCTGGCGATCGGTCCCGTGTTCAGGCGCCGGACCGCTTCATCTCCCCTCCCCCGACCGCAGGAGATGTGCGACATGCGCAACGAGCAGCTCAAACCCACCCTGGGCACCTGGCAACTGTGGGGGATCGCCGTGGGCCTGGTGATTTCCGGTGAATATTTCGGCTGGAGCTATGGTTGGGGCACCGCCGGCACCTTGGGATTTCTGGTGACCACGCTGCTGGTCGCGGTGATGTACACCTGTTTCATTTTCAGCTTCACCGAGCTGACCACCGCCATTCCTAACGCGGGTGGACCGTTTGCCTACAGCCTGCGCGCGTTCGGTACCTATGGCGGCATGCTGGCGGGCCTGGCCACGCTGATCGAGTTCGTGTTCGCGCCACCGGCCATTGCGATGGCGATCGGCGCCTATCTCAACGTGCAATTCCCGACCCTGGACCCGCGCATCGCCGCGATCGGTGCGTATGCGATCTTCATGAGCTTGAACATCGCCGGTGTGGCGATCGCCGCAACCTTCGAGTTGGTGGTGACCTTGCTGGCGGTGATCGAGCTGCTGGTGTTCATGGGCGTGGTGGCGCCGGGGTTCAGCGTTGCGCGCTTTGCCGCCAACGGCTGGGCCGGCAGCAACACGTTCGGCCCGGCGGCGATCTCCGGCATCTTCGCCGCGATCCCGTTCGCGATCTGGTTCTTCCTGGCGATCGAGGGCGCGGCGATGGCGGCCGAGGAAGCCAAGGACCCGAAACATACGATTCCGCGCGCCTACATCGCCGGCATCCTCACCCTGGTGGTGCTGGCATTGGGCGTGATGGTGTTCGCAGGCGGGGTCGGCGACTGGCGTCAGCTCTCCAACATCAACGATCCGCTACCGCAGGCGATGAAGGCGGTGGTCGGCAACAATTCGACCTGGCTGCACATGCTGGTGTGGATCGGCCTGTTCGGCCTGGTGGCCAGCTTCCACGGCATCATCCTGGGCTATTCGCGGCAGTTCTTCGCGTTGGCGCGTGCGGGGTTCCTGCCGCACGGCCTGGCCAGGCTGTCGCGCTTTCGCACGCCGCATCGGGCGATCCTGGCCGGCGGCGCGATCGGCATCGCGGCGATCTGCAGCGACAGCGCGGTCAAGATCCAGGGCATGTCGCTGACCGCGGCGATGATCACCATGTCGGTGTTCGGCGCGATCGTGATGTACGTGATGAGCATGCTCAGCCTGTTCAAGCTGCGCCGCGCCGAACCCGGGCTGGAGCGCAGCTTTCGCGCACCCGGCTATCCGGTGGTGCCGGCCATCGCGCTGCTGCTGGCGCTGGTGTGCCTGGTGGCGATGGTCTGGTTCAACCCGATCGTCGCGTTGATCTTCGTGGGCCTGCTGCTGTTCGGCGGGCTGTGCTGCGTGCTGAGCCTGCGCGGCCAAGCCACGCCGGCGACCAGCACCAGATGAGCGGGTTCGCGTTCAGCGCTGGCGGCGAGCGCTTCCGGTTTGCCGATCTCAAGACCCTGCTGGCCAAGGCCACGCCGACGCGCTCGGGCGATCAACTGGCCGGGCTCGCCGCCGACTCCGGGCTGCAGCGGGTGGCGGCGCAGATGGCGCTGGCGGATCTGCCGCTGCGGCACTTCCTCGAGGAAGCAGTGGTGCCGTATGAAGCGGACGAGGTCACCCGCCTGATCGTCGACCAGCACGATGCGGCCGCGTTTGCCACCGTCGCGCACCTGACCGTCGGCGGTTTTCGCGACTGGCTGTTGAGTGCGCAGGCCGACGAAGCGGCGCTGACCGCACTGGCACCCGGGCTGACGCCGGAGATGGTGGCGGCGGTCTCGAAGTTGATGCGCGTGCAGGACCTGGTGCTGGTCGCGCAGAAGACCCGCGTGGTCACGCGCTTTCGCAATACGCTGGGCTTGCGCGGGCGTCTGTCCACGCGCCTGCAGCCCAACCACCCCACCGACGATGCCACCGGCATTGCCGCCAGCGTGCTCGATGGCTTGCTGTATGGCAACGGCGATGCGGTGATCGGCATCAATCCCGCCAGCGACAGCCTGGCCGCCACCAGCGCGTTGCTGCGCATGCTCGATGCAGTGATCAGCGGTTACCAGATCCCGACCCAGTCCTGCGTGCTGGCGCATATCACCACCACCATCGAGGCGATCAACCGCGGCGTGCCGGTGGACCTGGTGTTCCAGTCCATTGCCGGCACCGAGGCGGCCAATGCCAGCTTCGGCATCAATCTGGCGCTGCTGCAGGAAGGCCACGACGCCGGGATGTCGTTGCGGCGCGGCAGCGTCGGCGACAACGTGATGTATTTCGAGACCGGCCAGGGCAGCGCGTTGTCGGCCAACGCGCATCATGGCGTCGATCAGCAGACCTGCGAGGTGCGCGCCTATGCGGTGGCACGGCAGTTCAAGCCGCTGCTGGTGAACACGGTGGTCGGCTTCATCGGCCCGGAGTATCTCTACGACGGCAAGCAGATCATCCGTGCCGGGCTGGAGGATCACTTCTGCGGCAAGCTGCTCGGCGTGCCGATGGGCTGCGACATCTGCTACACCAATCATGCCGAAGCCGATCAGGACGACATGGACGTGCTGCTGACCCTGCTCGGCACCGCCGGCATCAACTTCATCATGGGCATCCCTGGCTCGGACGATGTGATGCTCAACTACCAGACCACCTCGTTCCACGATGCGCTGTATGCGCGCCAGGCGCTCGGCCTGCGCGCCGCGCCCGAGTTCGAACACTGGCTGGAACAGCAAGGCATCCTGCGGCTGCGCGATGGCCGCTTCGAACTCGGCAGCGAACTTCCCGCACCGTTTCGGCGTGCGCTGGAGCAGTTGCACACCGGCGGCGCGCAATGAGTGCCCCGCCCCCCCCACCACGCGATGCCTGGGCACGACTGCGCCGGCTCACGCCAGCGCGCATTGCGCTGGGGCGCGTCGGCACCAGCCTGCCGACTGCTGCGCACCTGGATTTCCAGCTGGCGCACGCGCAGGCACGCGATGCGGTGCATCTGGCGTTCGAGCCGCAGCCGCTGCAAACAGCGCTGAAACAGCGTGGGCGCGACAGCATGCTGTTGCACAGTGCGGCGGTGGATCGGCATGTCTATCTGCAGCGGCCGGACCTGGGCCGGCGCCTGGGCGAGGAGGCGGCAGCGCAGCTGCGTGGCCTGACCGCGGTCCATGGCGGCGGGCACGATGTGGCCGTCGTGGTCGCCGACGGACTGTCTGCATTGGCCGTGCATCGGCATGCCGCACAGATGCTGGAACACATCGACGCCCTGGCCGCGCACGAAGGCTGGTCATTGGCGCCGGTAGCGTTGGTTGCGCAAGGCCGTGTCGCCATCGGCGACGAGGTCGGCGAACTGCTCAAGGCCCGCCTGGTGATCGTGTTGATCGGCGAGCGGCCCGGCCTGAGCTCGCCCGACAGCCTGGGCCTGTATCTGACCTACACCCCGCGGGTGGGCCTGACCGACGCGGCGCGTAATTGCATCTCCAACATCCGTGCCGAAGGGTTGAGCTACGCCGACGCCACCCACAAGCTTGCGTATCTGCTGCGCGAGTCGTTCCGGCGCAAACTGTCGGGCGTTCACCTCAAGGACGAGGCCGAACAGCCGGCGTTGCCGTCGGCGGGCCTGCCCGACGCCGCGCCACGGACGTTTCTGCTTCCGGAGGGTCTAGCAACCGATGCAGACGGAAGTCGCCGGTAACCGCTCTACCTGAGCGCGCCATCCCGCGGGTCGCTGGCCGCATAGGTGCTGGTCGGGAGTTCGTTGTCGTGTGGATGACGCAGTGCGTTGCGGACGTCGTCCGGCAGTTGCTCGACATCCAGCATCACCTTGCCGGAATGCACATCGCGCACCACCGACGCAGGCAGCACGAAGTCGCCACCGTTTTCGATATTGATGACCAGCTCGGCGCCATCCTTGCGAACCTCGCGGATCGCACCGACGCCGACTTCGCCGTCGCGCAGAAACACCATCTGGCCAACTTCGATCTGTTGCATCTTGCTTCTCCTGTTGCGGGCGCGCACTGTGCCAGCGCGTCGTGCCGGTCACTGTTCGTGCATGCGGTGCAAGCTGACAGCGCCGACCCGGCCTTGCAACCGGATCGGCGCCTGCGCAAGCGACAACGCTTGAATGCATGAGGACGCAGGCACCACCGCGAAGATCGCGCATGCGTGGATCAGGCCTCAGCGCAGCGGAACGTCCGCCACCTTGTCCTGGTAATCCTTTTTCGGGTCGACGCCGAACAACACCTTGATGCCGGCCAGCAGGCTGGAACCGTTGAGCCAGATCTGTGCGTGATCGGTATCCAGGCGCAGCAGCGCCAGCTTGGGATCATCCTTGCCGCCTTCGTACCAGGCAGCGACGTGCGGATTCCACAGACGCTCGACCACGGCCGGATCGGTATCTTCGCGCAACGAGCCGCTGATGCTGGCAAACAGGTCGTGTCCCTTGCTGCTGAAGGCGCCGATGACGCGGCGGCCCTGTCCCAGCATGGCAATCAACGCATTGTCCTTGGAGGTGAAGAACCAGATCGGGCCACCGCTATCGCCTTCGATCTGCGCGGTCATCGGGCGTGCATGGCCGTCTTCCACCCCATCCAGGCCCAGCATCACGGTGCGATCGGATTTCAGGGCTTTCCAGAATTTTTCCTGCAGCTCTTTGGGATCTGCCATCTTGCTATCTCACATGCGCGTCTGTGCGCGGGTGACCCAGTCTGGAAGTCTCCCTGCCCACGGCATGTGACGATGCGCACTCCTGCCTGCACATGACGGCAACGCGACTGGGCTTGGGCACTTACACCATCTACACCGTCTTCAACCCGACGCCCAAGTCAGCCGGCACGGCAAGTCCCCCTGCGCAGCAATGCAGCAGCAACCACAGTCGGCACATCTAACGGCGCGACATTGACCATACGCGCAGCCGGCGTCCAGGCGCGTCACCTGCGCGTGCAAAACCATTATGTCGAAGGCACTTACGAGGACGAAAATCAGGCTGCTATGGCGCTGGCGGCACCTGGCGACCAGGCCAGTTTCGAAGATGCGCTGGTGACCGGCAATCAGGGCGCCTTGCCCTTGCTGATCAGCGCGACCAATGCCGCCGCGGTGACTAGCCCCCACTTCAAGAACAGTACCATCAAGCGCGATGTCGACTTCATCTTCGGGGTGAGCGTGGGCGTGTTCGAAAATGCCACCATTCATTTGGTCGGTGCACGCCCGGGCAGAAGATGGGGGTTGAACATCCTTCGCATGCGCACGACAGCATTCGCAACGAAACAAATAAAATTAACCGGTCAGGATTAGGATAGAACCCATGCTGCTGAGTCAGCACGTTTGCACTCGAGAAAACCTGAGTCGCACTGATCATAGCGGAAGGGAAAATCCGCCAAAAACACCGGCACAGCTGTGCTTTGTCTTTATATATTATTAATTAAATTAATCCGCCTGGGGCACTCGACTCCAGGCAAAACATATAGGTTAAAAGCACCATGGCACATTTTCCAAAAACCACATCCCTGCGCGCGTCTTGCGCAATGCTCACCATCCTAGCGATGAGCGACGTGTCTGCAAGCACCGACTCAATCAGCCCACCCCTTAGCACCATCGTGCAGCACGTCGTGCCGACTGCTCAGCGAGATGCGAGTTCTTCCTACTGGACACTCGCACGGATGCAAGCTGCGGTTTCCGCATCCTTCGTGGATGACAACCCGGCCGACGGCGACCCGCCAGAGCTGCAGAATTCGGCATTGGTGCGCGGTAAAACCCCGGGTGCCGGGTTGAAGCTAGTGAAAGGAGCGGTGCCGACCCCGAAGACGGATCCGTCCGCGCCAGTTCCAGGATTCCTTTCCGCAGCTCACCTGGGCGTTGTATTCTTTCGGGCGAACGGCGTAGACCAGCGCTGCACTGGCAACGCGGTCGTCTCAGACTCCGGTAACGTGGTAGCCACTTCCGGGCGATGCGTCTCTTCCCTAACGGGCAAGTTCGTGTCGCACTTGGCGTTCGCGCCAGCCTACAACGGCACCGCCCCCTACGGTGTTTGGCCTGCGACGACCATTACCGCCGATAATCGCTGGGTCGTAGAGCGAGACGTCGGCTACGATACGGCCTTCTTCCAGGTGCAGGCTCCCACGACAATGAAGACCTCCGGCGCCACCTTGTCGAATACTGTCGGGGCATCTGGCGTTCGCTTTATCGGTCAGGAGGACGACAACGAATATCGGGTAACTGGCTACAACACCGACCCTGGCGCAAATGCGAACACGCCCGTCAGCGTGACCAGCACCGCAGAGCCGAACCCGTGGATGAACAAGGACTATGCCATTGAGGGCCTGGAGTGGGACGCACGTTCCGGTGTCAGCGGCTCACCTTGGGTTTCGACCGACGAGGATCCCGTGCAGGACGTCGAAGTTGGCATGACCTCATTTGCCTACAAGCAATTCACCCACACTTCGTTCGGCCCTCAGTGGACGTCATCAATCCGTAACCTGTATCAGACGGCAGCAGCCATCAACTAGGCATGCAAATCGCTGCGACGTAATTTCTTACTTGCTCGATAACCGGTCGTTATTTTTGGAACATCTGCATGCTGTTCTATTTAATAGAACAGCATGCAAGCTGCAGCCAAGCTTGGCCACGTATCAGTAAAGGTCCGCATTTGCATTTCTCTAATATCTCGCTGTTTCTTGCTATTTTTTTCGCACAGATCTGTGTCGCCAGGGCTGGAACCGGCGGTTTTTCTTCTGCGTCTGTATCTGGCGAAACTGCTACCACAGTGACAACGCTTGCAGAGCTGCAAGCGGCATTCAATGCTAAAAAGCATCATATCGTCGTCCATGGAAAGATCTACGGTGGCCCAAAGTTGACCACTCTGAATTTCTCCAGCACTGCTTGGAACAACACAACAATCGAGGGTGCTACAGGCGGTGAAGCGGCCTTGCAGAATATCCAATTAAAATTTAGCGGCGAAATGCTGCCCGCCGGGACAAACATTCAAAACGTGGTCATCAGGAACATATCATTCGCTGGCAATATCGGCGACTTGCAAGCCCTGCCCAACCAAGTCGAAGGAACTTCCAACAACATTGGCATCAACTACCTTGGCGTATCATTGCGGCGTGTATCCAATGCTTGGATAGACCACTGTACTTTCTACGACATGAGCGATGATCTTTTATCAATCAGCATGTCATCTGATTACATCACGGTGTCGTATAATCATTTCTACTTCAGCAACAGCTGGGTCAATATGAACCCGGATCCGGTATGGAGCTGGGTTGACAAGGGTTATCATGACCTCGCAAACGAGCGCCTGGCAATCCTTGTTGGTTACAACAAGAACGATTCATACATATATGGTGACAACAAGCTGCACGTGACGTTGCACCACAACTGGTTTGGCCCCAATCTGGCCGGGCGTCCACTACTACGCGGCTGGGTCCATGCCTACAATAATTACTTTGACAATAGCACCTTACCGAATGGCACTCGCATCGCCGCAGATGGTCACCGCTATGGAAAGCAGCAGTACAACGCTTTGCAGATAGGTAGTGGCAGCATTGTTTTTTCCGAATCAAACTATTTTTACAAAACCAATGTCAGCAACCATATTCGACTAGAATCAAGCGGTGACACATACAATTTTTACGAGAAGAAAAACGTGTATGAATCAACCACAGGCGATTCGGCGACTGGCTTGACCTTCAATAACGCGCCGGTGAAATACAGCCACGAGCCTGACGATGCGGCAAGAGTTCCCGGCATCGTGCGGTCCAACGCGGGGCCGCACTAAACGCGATTTCTCCAGGAATTAACTCGGTACCCGAGGAGGCGGCAGGAATCCCTAAAAAAATTCCATATTGAGAACCCAGCGATCACACTTTCGCTATTTTTCGCGAATTCCTGCAGCGTCTCATCCGTAACCGTTTTGTCCCGAGCTCCGGTACGTCTGGCAATTTCGCCAAACCGTTTCTATGAGCACGGCAATACCGGCGCCAGCAGCGCCATTGATTCACTGCATCACTTGGCAATGAACCCATGTTGGAAACCGCGTGATGTGCATATTCCCTCTTCGGCGATGCGGCGCGGGATTCGCCCATCCGGACATGCTCCCTGGCGTAACGCAATACCCTTGCGCATCGATTGCCACCGACCAACATCACCGGCGCCGAGATGACATGCGGATCGGCAACGCCTGATCGCTGCTGCGGTAACGCAACCGCAACACATGTCGTCTGCAGACCTGGTTCATCCCCACCTCGCGCTTCACGCCACTGGAGTAGTCCACCGTGCAATCCCCGTCCGCTTTTCCGGCTATCGCACCCTTGACCCTCGCCCTGCTCGGTCTATCCACCTTCCAGGCCGGTGCGGCGCATCCGCATGCACAGGACGTGGCCGATACCGCACATGGCATCTCCACCAGTTGGGGCGTGATCCAGCAGCCCACATTGCCGACGCAGGTCTGCGCAACGCTCAGGGCCGCGCTGGTGCCGGTTGCCGGCTCGCTGGATGCGCTCGACAGCGATCCAACACAGTCCAAGCGCGACACCGCGCGTCTGCAGGCGGCCATCGATGATTGCCCGGCCGGCAGCGCGGTGCGCCTGGTGCCCGGCAATGCCGGCGAATCCGGCTTCCTGAGCGGCCCACTGACGATCAAGAGCAAGGTCACGCTGTGGATCGACCGCGGCGTCACCTTGTTCGGCTCGCGCAATCCGCACGACTACGACAACGGGCTGGGCACCTGCGGCACCGCGACCAGCGACAAGGCCAAGTCGTGCAATCCGCTGATCCACGTCGCCACTACCGCCAACAGCGCGATCGTGGGTGCCGGCAAGATCGATGGCCGCGGTGGCAGCACGCTCACCGCCGGGCCCAATGCCGGCACCGCCAGCTGGTGGGACCTGGCCTATCTCAATGTCACCAAGGGCCTGAGCCAGCATGTCCCGCGGCTGCTGCAGATCGACGACAGCAGCGATTTCACCCTGTACGACATCACCCTGGAAAATTCGCCCAATTTCCACGTCGCCACCGACAACGTGGTCGGCCTGACCGCGTGGGGCATCAAGATTCTGGCGCCCAGCCTGGTCTACTCACGCCCCGGTTACCGCTGCCCGGCCGGCACTACGCCCGATGTCACTGCGCATGCCAGCTGCTTCACGCCCGAAACGGCCAAGAACACCGATGGCTTCGATCCCGGCCAGTCGAAGAACGTGTTGCTGGCGTACTCCTACATCGGCACCGGCGATGACGGCGTGGCGATCAAGGCCCACGCCAGCGACAAACGCAGCATCGCCGCGGAAAACATGCTGTTCGCATACAACCAGTTCTACTACACGCACGGTTTTTCGCTGGGTAGCGAAACCGACACGGGCATGCGCCACATCGCCGTGCGCGGCTTGAGCATCGATGGCTTCGACGCCAATGATGTCGCCAGAGACCCGTATTCGGCCAACGGCCTGCGCATCAAATCCGACGGCACGCGCGGCGGCCAGGTGTACGACATCAGCTTCGAAAACGTCTGCATGCGCCGTGTTGCCAGGCCACTGGTGTTCGACGCCAACTATGCCAACGCGGCGGTGCGCAACAAACTGCCAAGTTTCAGCGGCATTGCACTCACCAACGTGCACTCATTGGGTTCCAAGGCGTTTGGCGGCGGCGAGCTGAGCTTCTATGGGTATCGCGACGCGACCACCACCTTGCCGATCACCCTGTCGCTGGACAACGTGGTGCTGGACGGCGGGCCGATCGCGTTCGCACAACCGCACTTCGGCGGGCCGGCCAGCAATCCGGGCGCCACCCACTTCACCTTCAAGGGTGGCCCGGTGAGCTTTTTCGATCAGCTGTCCGAATCGGTGCCCAACGATGTGCAACTGCAAGGAAAACCCGGCCCAGGCGCGCCACTGCAGTGCGCTGACGCGTTCATCGCCTACCACTCGGTACTGCCGGATTCGCCGATCTGAGACCGGTCGGGTTGTTCGATCGCGGTCGGTTGCTTGAAGCAAAAGCCCGGTGCGTCGAGGGCGCGGTGCCCTCACCGCTTGCGGGACACGCCGTGAACCCGTCCCTGGGGCTCGGTGGCGGCATCCATGCCGCCACACGGTCCCGCAACCGGCNGGACGTACTTGCGGCGTGTCCCGCGATGGTGGGCGGGCAAGGGCCCTGCAGCCAGGCACCAGATCGACTGCTCCACCGCTGATCCATCCGCACTTCCAAGCCATCGATCCACAACGCACAAAACAGCCAAGACTCGGAACGGTGAGGTTGTTCAGTCGCGATCGGATGCTTGAAGCAAAAGCCTGGTGCGTCGAGGGCGCGGCGCCCTCACCGCTTGCGGGACACGCCGTGAACCCGTCCATGGGGCTCGGTGGCGGCATCCATGCCGCCACACGGTCCCGCAACCGGCAAGGACACCGCACCAGAAAGTTGGTCGGCGCTCATTTGAAAAGCTGTCTGTCGTGCGATCTGCATCAGACGTGGAGCCGATGCTTCACGATCGAACAAGGCGCACCCAGCACTGCTCTTGCTTTGCGTACCGACCATCTCGACTGGTCCTTGCATGCACATCGACCATCTCGACTGGCCCTTGCGCAGATCTGCCGCTCTCAGTCCGCGCCGCTGGCCGCACGCCAGCTATGCCACAACTGCTGCACCGGCGGTGGATACGCTGCCTTGCCGCCGAGCTCGCGCTGCAGGCGCAGGCGGGCCAGCCGCGACCATACCCGGTGCGGCCGTGCCAACGCCGGCTTGCGCGGCCAGGCGCGCAGCAATTGCATGCGCCATACGGCCGCGGTCATGTCACCGGGCGCGGCGCTGTCGCCGGCCACACGCTGGCGCGCGTCCAGCCATTGCACTGACACCGCGGTGGCATCGCCGGGCTGCGCGCGCGCAAACAGCGCAGCTTCCACCGCGACCACGGCCTCGGCGAAGGCACGCAGCCTCGCCAACGCCTGCTGCAAGGATTGCGGCTGCGCACGCGCATCCTGCATTGCCGGCAAGGCATCGGCCAGTTGCGCCCAGGGCGCACGCACCGGCTCCAGCACCCGCCCGAGCGGATGGCGCGAGCGCTGCTGCGACCAGTCGCGCAGCTCCTGCTGCCACCACGCCAGCTTGGCATCGGCCGGCAACGGGTCGCCGGCAATGTTCATGATGTCTTCCCATTCCTGCAGCAGCGCAAACCAGGCGGCCGTGAGGCGTCGCTGCGGTTCGGGAACGAAGGGCTCGGCAACCGACCATTCCGGCCAGCGGGTGCGCCACTTGTCGAGAAAACTGTCGAGAGCGCTGGATTGGCTCATGGCGGGTCCAGAAAAAGACGAAAGGAGATCAGGTGCGCGGCCACGCCACGGCATTCCACAGCGTTTGCGGCTGCGCGACCAGGACATCGGCCTGCCAGCGCGACGGCGCGTCGTCGTGCAGGCGATAGCCCCACAACACCGCCACCGACGGCATCGCCGCCGCGCGCGCGGCCAGGATGTCGCGCTCGTCGTCGCCGACGTAGACGCACTGCGCCGGCGCAACCCCGATGCGCTCGGCCGCTGCCAGCAACGGCAACGGATGCGGCTTGCGCTCGGCCAGCGTATCGCCGCCGATCAGCACCGCGCAGCGCCGCTCCCAGCCCAGTTGCGGCAGGATCAGCCGGGCCAGGTATTCGGGCTTGTTGGTGACCACGCCCCAGATGCAACCGGCCTGTTCCAGCCGCAGCAGCAGTTCTTCGACGCCATCGAACAGCTGCGACTGGGTGCCGATCAAGGTCTCGTAACGATGCAGGAATTCCGGTACCAGCGCATCGCGCTCGAGCGCATCGAGTTCGGCAAAGGCCACCGCCAGCATCGCGCGCGCGCCCTTGGACACCACCGGACGCAGCTGCGCCAGCCCGAGCGGCGCCTGCCCCCGCTCGGTCAGCATCGCGTTGACGGTCGCCAGCATGTCCGGTGCGCTATCCAGCAAGGTGCCATCCAGATCGAACAACACCGCACGCGGAAACCTCGCAGCCGCCCCGTCGCTCTGCGGTCGTGTGCCGCCATCGGGACGGTAGGACTCGGCAGACATCAAGCACGCACTCGCTGTTGCCACTCCCAACTCCCGACTCCCCAATCCCCGCCAGTCACGGCTTCACCGCATAGGCCAGATAGTTGACCTCGGTGCGCGACGACAGGCGCGCACGATTGCGCCACGGCTCGTACAGCATGCCGCTGACGTCTGCCAGCTGCAGCTCGGCGCTGCGCAACCAGGCCGCAAGTTCTGCCGGCTTGATGAAATCCTTGTAGTGATGCGTGCCCTTGGGCAGCAGCCGCGCGATGTATTCGGCGCCGACCACCGCCAGCGCGAACGCGGCCGGGGTGCGATTGAGCGTGGACAGGAACAGCTTGCCGCCGGGCTTGAGCAGGCTGGCGCAGGCGCGGATGATCGCGGTCGGGTCCGGCACGTGCTCGAGCATTTCCATGCAGGTCACCGCATCGAAGCTGCCCGGCTGTTCGGCGGCCAGGTCTTCCACCGACTGCACGCGGTAATCCACCTGCACGCCCGATTCCAGGCTGTGCAGGCGCGCCACCTTGACCAGCTCCGGCGCCAGATCGATCGCCGTGACCTGCGCGCCCAGGCGCGCCATCGACTCGCTGAGCAGGCCGCCGCCGCAGCCGACATCGAGCACGCGCGCACCGGCCAGGCCCAGCCGTGCGGACACATAGTCCAGGCGCACCGGATTGAGCGCATGCAGCGGCTTCTGCGGGCCGTCGGCATCCCACCAGCGGTTGGCCAATGCAGCGAACTTGTCCAGCTCGCTCTGATGGAAGTTGCTGGACGTGGATTGGGTGTTCGGATTCATGCGGAGCTCCGTGGTGGGATGACGCGCGCTCAGGCGCGGACGGTGCGGATGCGCTCGCGCCACTGCCGCGCATTGGCGACCAGGGCAGCGGTATCCATGTCGATAAGCTCGCGCTGTACCAGCTTGGGCTTGCCGGCGATCCACACATCGGTGACCTGGTGACGGCCGGCGGCGTAGATCAGTTGCGACAGCACATGATGCAGCGGCTGGGTTTCCAGTGCGGACAGATCCACGCAGACCAGATCGGCCTGCTTGCCGATTTCGATCGAGCCGATCCTGTCGCCGAAGCCCAACGCACGCGCGCCGCCCAGCGTGGCCGCGCGCAGCGTGGTGGCCGCATCCAGCGCGGTGGCATCGTTGGCCACTGCCTTGGCCAGGATCGCCGCGGTGCGGTTCTCGCTGAACATGTCCAGGTCGTTGTTGCTGGCGCAGCCGTCGGTGCCGATCGCCAGGTTCACGCCTGCGCGTTGCAGCGCGCAGGCCGGGCAGAAGCCCGAAGCGAGCTTGAGGTTGGACTCCGGGCAATGCACCACGCTGACGCCGCGCTCGGCGCACAGGTGGATTTCCGCCTCGGTGAGCTGGGTCATGTGCACGGCGATCAGGCGGTCGTTGACCAGCCCCAGGCGGTCCAGCCGCGCCAGCGGGCGCTGCCCGTACTGGGCAACCGAATCGGCCACTTCCTGCGCGGTTTCGTGCGTATGCAGATGCACCGGCAGATCCAGCTGGTCGGCCAGCATGCGCACGCGTTCGAAGTTGGCGTCGTTGACCGTGTACGGCGCGTGCGGCGCGAACGCGGTGCTGATCAGCGGATCGTCGCGCCACTGGTCGTGCAACTCGCCGGCCCGTGCGAAGTACTCGTCGTCCGACGATGCCCAGGCGGTGGGGAAATCGATGATCACCGCGCCGACCAGCGCACGGAAGCCGTGCTGCTTGTAGACGGCCGCCTGCACATCGGCGAAGAAGTAGTTTTCGTTGACGCAGGTGGTTCCGCCACGCAGCATTTCGGCGATCGCCAGCGTGGTGCCGTCGGCGACGAATTCCGGCCCGATCACCGCCGCCTCCACCGGCCAGATGTGCTGCTGCAGCCACACCATCAGCGGCAGATCGTCGGCGACGCCACGCAGCAGCGTCATCGGGTTGTGGGTGTGCGCATTGACCAGGCCCGGCATCAGCGCCGCGTCCGGGCGCGAGACGGTCTGTGCCGGCGCAAAACGTGCGCGTGCTTCGGCAGTCGGCAGGATCGCCGCGATGACGCCGTTGCTGACCGCCACCGCGTGGTTTTCGAGCACCACCGCATGCGGCTCGATCGGCACCACGTAACCGGCTTCGATCAACAGGTCGCAGACTTCGGGAGGGGCATTGGTCATGAGCGGATCCATCAAGGGTTAGTTGTCGAACGGCCAGCGGGGATTGCCGCCGGCCACAGGCACGTAGCGCTGGCCGTTGTAGCGCAGCACCTGGCGCACGCGACGGGACCGCTCGGCATCGGTGTCGCTGCCAGCGGCGCTCTGCCTGGTAGACACGCTGGCTGTCAGCACGATGTCCGCATAGCCGGCATGTCCCTGCGGCGCCATGCCCAGGCTCAGATTGGCGACTTCGGTGATCACATCGCCCTTGCCCTGACTGCAGGGCTCGCCTTTCACACGCTGCCATGCATGGAGATCGCGCTGCAGCACCGGGCGCAGGCTGCGCCCCTCGCGCACCAGCAGGGTCAAGGCCTGATTGCTGTAGAAATCCGGGCAGCTGGGCCCACGCGCGGCGCTATGTACCACCACGCCGATCGCACGCACGCCCTTGGCCAGGTCATAGCGCGCGGTATCCAGGCGCAGGCTGTCGGCAGCGAGTTCGAAGGCGGCGTCCTCGCCCATGTCCTGCGCGTACACCGCCAGCACCTTGCCGCTGGCGGCATCGAGCATGGCCACGCGCAACTGGATGTCGCGCTCGCCAGGCTCGGCCTCCGCGTCGCCAGCAAATGCGATTGCCGCCAGCCGGATCGCCGCATCGTTTGGCCACGGCTTGCAGGTCCGGGCCACCAAACGGTCGACCGGCACCGTGGCGGCAGCGCCGCCCACGACGCCGGACGTTGCAATGGCCGCAACAGCAGCCACGTCATCGGCGCTGCAGGTTGCGGCTGCCGGTTGCGCAAAGGCCGCGCATGCTGCGAGCGCAGCCCACAGCCACACCAGGACACCGGCACCGCGTACCGCTCGATCAGGCCAGTGTCCCGGACGCATCGTCTTACTTGACGCGTGCCGAATACTCACCCGAGCGGGTGTCGACCTTGATCACTTCGTCCTGGTTGACGAACAGCGGCACGCGCACCACCGCACCGGTTTCCAGCGTCGCCGGCTTGCCACCGCCGCCAGAGGTATCGCCGCGCACACCCGGGTCGGTCTCGGTGATCTTCAGCTCGACGAAGTTCGGCGGCTGCACCCAGATCGGCGTGCCGTTCCACAGCGTCACGATGCAGTCTTCCTCGCCCTTGAGCCACTTGTCGGCACCGCCCATGCCGGCCTTGTCGGTCTGCACCTGCTCGAAGGTTTCCGGGTCCATGAAGTGCCAGTACTCGCCATCGCTGTACAGGTAACGCATGTCGGTATCGACCACGTCGGCCACTTCCACGTCGTCGGTCGCCTTCATGGTCATCTCGACCACGCGGCCGGACTTGATGAAGCGGTACTTCATGCGGGTGAAGGCCTGGCCCTTGCCCGGCTTGACGTATTCGGTCTCGGTGATGACCGCCGGCTCGTTGTTGACCAGGATCTTCATGCCGTTCTTGACGTCGTTCATGCCAACAGTGGCCATGGTGCAGCTCCTCGATAGACCACGACCTGCCACAGGCCGTGGCAGGTCGGATTAGAATGGGGCGCCCGCCGCAACCGGCGGGCATTGGTTTTGTGACCGCACATGATACCCGCAGCCCCCCTCGCCTTGCAGCCATCTCCGCCTCCCACCCTGCAGCCACCGCGCTGGCAGCAGCAGTGGCGCGATGCCGTGCGCGACCCGCGTGCGCTGCTGGCGCAGCTGGGCCTGGACGCGCAGGCAGCCGGGATCAGCGACGCGGCCGCCGCCCAGTTCCCGCTGCGGGTGCCGCAGGCATTCGTGGCGCGCATGCGCCGTGGCGACCTGAATGACCCGCTGCTGCGCCAGGTACTGCCGCTGGACGACGAAATGCGGCTGGTGCCGGGCTTCGGCCTGGATGCGGTCGGCGATGGCGCCGCCAAGACCGCCGCCGGGGTGATCCAGAAATACCGCGGCCGCGCCCTGCTGATCGCCACCGGCAGCTGCGCGGTGCACTGCCGCTACTGCTTCCGCCGCCACTTCCCGTATGCCGAGGAAACTGCCGCGCGCGACGGATGGCGCGACGCGCTCGCCGCGATCGCGGCCGACCCCGGCATCGACGAAGTGCTGCTGTCCGGCGGCGACCCGCTGTCGCTGGCCACCGGCAAGCTGGCCGAGCTCACCGACGCGCTGGCCGCCATTGGCCATATCAAGCGCCTGCGCATCCACAGCCGGCTGCCGATCGTGCTGCCCGAGCGCGTCGATGCGCCGCTGCTGGCCTGGCTGCGCAGCCTGCCGTGGCCGGTGGCCTTCGTGGTGCATGCCAACCATGCGAACGAATTCGACAGTGCGGTGGACGCCGCCCTGCGCGCCCTGCGCGAGGCCGGTGCGCAGCTGCTCAATCAGGCCGTGCTGCTGCGCGGCGTCAACGACAGCGTGGACGCCCTGGCAACGCTGAGCGAACGCAGCTTTGCCACCGGCGTGCTGCCGTATTACCTGCACCAGCTCGACCGCGTCGCCGGCGTGGCGCACTTCGAAGTGGACGATGCCCGCGCGCGCGCCCTGCACGCCGAACTGGCCACCCGCCTGTCCGGCTACCTGGTGCCGCGCCTGGTGCGCGAAATCCCCGGCGACACCGGCAAGCGGCCACTCTAATCAAGGTCACCACCACCGACCCGTAGAAGCGCACCCGGGCGCGACGAAGCATTACCGATAAAGCCTCAATTGCCCGATGAAGGATCAATCGCCCGGTAAAGCCTCAATTGCCCGATAAAGCCTCAATCGCCCGGTAAAGGCCCGTCGCGCCCGGGTGCGCTCCTACGCTGATCAGCCGGCCGAGATCAGCTTGACCATATCGGCCGGGCTCAGCGGGCGGCTGAACCAGTAGCCCTGGCCCAGGTCGCAGCCGCGCTCGCGCAGCAGGTTGAACTGCGCTTCCTGCTCGATCCCCTCGGCCACCACGGTGATGCCCAGCGAATGCGCCATGCCGATGATGGCGGTGGTCAACGCCAGGTCGTCCGGGTCGCGCTGCAGGTCGGCGATGAAACTCTTGTCGATCTTGACCCCATCCACCGGCACCTGGCGCAGATGGCTCAGCCCGGAGAAACCGGTGCCGAAGTCGTCCAGCCAGACCTTCACGCCGGTGCGGTGCAATTGATCGAGCAGGCTGGCGGCCATCATCTCGTCGCCGATCACCGCCGTCTCGGTCAGTTCCAGATGCAGCCGCGCGGCCGGCAAGCCGGACTCGGCCAGGCACCCGGCCACGGTGCCGATCAGCTCCCCGCTGCGCAGCTGGCGCGGCGAGACGTTGACCGAAATGAACAGGCCATCGCCCACCACCGGCCACTGCGCCGCTTCCAGGCAGGCCGCGCGCAGCACCTTGGGGCCGATCACCTCGATCAGCCCGCTCTGCTCGGCGATGTCGATGAAGGTGGACGGCGCAATCGTGCCCAGCGCCGGATGCTGCCAGCGCAACAGCACTTCCACCCCCACCAGCACACGGTCGCTGGTGCGGTAGATCGGCTGGTAGACCAGCCGCAGTTCGTCGCGATCCCAGGCCCCGCGCAGCTCGTGCTCCATGTGCACGCGCCGCTCCACCGCATGATCGGCGGCGCGGCTGTAGAAACGGTGGCAGTTCTTGCCGGCGACCTTGGCCTGGTACATCGCGATGTCGCCGTTCTTCAGCAACGCAGTGGCATTGCTGGCATCGTCCGGGAACAGCGTGATGCCGATCGAGGTGCCCAGGAACACCTCCCGGCCCTGCACGTTCAAGGGGCGGCTCAACTCGTGCACCAGCCGGTCCGCGAGCTGGGCGGCGAGCAGGCTGACATCGCCGCTCTGCAGCAGGATCACGAACTCGTCGCCGCCAAAGCGCGCCAGGATCGCATCGTCGCCGCCCAATGCACCGACCGCGCGGCTGATCCGGCTGGCGAACTGCAGCAAGGCCTCGTCGCCGGCCTCGTGGCCGAGCGTGTCGTTGACGCGCTTGAAGTCGTCGATATCGGCAAACAGCAGTGCCAGCTTGCTGTCGGTGCTGCGGGCGGTGTTGAGCAGGTGATCCAGGCCTTCGCGGAATCCCAGCCGGTTGGTCAGGCCGGTCAGCGCATCGGTGTAGGCCATGTGGCGCACCTCGCGATCGTGCCGGGCGATGCTCTCGCTCATGCGGCCAAAGGCGGAAATCAGCTCGCCGATCTCGTCGTTGCGCGGATGCGGCGGCAACTGCACCGCATAGTCGCCACGCTCGATCTGGCGCGCGGCTGCGGCCAGCAGCCGCACCGGTGCCACCAGGGTGCGCTGCACGTAGATGGCCAACAGCACGCCCAGCGCGACCAGCGCGGCCAGCAGCACCAGCAGCCACCCCAGATCGCGCTTGCCGATCGCGTTGAGGTTCTGCACCAGGGTCAGGTTGGCGCCGGATTCGATCCTGCGCACCCGCTCGCGCGACATGCCCACCCGCACGCCGCCGATGCGCTGGTCGCCGATCTTGATCGGCACCGTCACGTCCAGCACCTCCGGCGAGGATTGCAACAGCAGGGCGCGCGCGGTCACCGCCTTGAATGCGAGCGGGTCGGTCATGGCCTGGCCGTAATGCTGCAGATCGGGCGAGCCGTCGTGCACCAGCCGGCCGCGTCGGTCGAACACCAGCACGTAGCTCACCACCTGCTGTCGCGAGGCATTGCGCACCAGCGCACCCACGGCACCCAGGTCCGAGTAGTACAGCGGATTGGCCAGGCCGTTTGCCAGCTCGGTGGCCAGGGTCTCGCCACGCGTGCGCAGGCTGCGATCGAACAGTTCGTGCAGGATCTGCGCGCTGAGCCCGCGCACTTCGCGCTGCATTGCGCTCTGGCGCTGCAGCAGCGACGCCAGGATCGCACCGACCAGCAACAGCGTCAGCGCCATCACCAACAGGAAGCGTGCCTGCAGCCCGAAGCGCACCTGAGTCATTCCACTTCATCCCTGACACGTTGCAACCCGGCGCTGAGCGCATCCAGGCGCCGGCGGCTGGCCTCATCCAGCGGGTGGAAGGCAGTGGTGCCGAAAAAACGCTTCAGTGCCGGCCCGGCCTTCGGGTCGGCGGCCGCCTGCAGCAGCACGATGCGCAGCCGCCGCTCCACCGCCGGATCCATGCCGGTGCGCACCATTTCCACCGCGCGCGGTACCGGCGCGCTGCGGTGCACGATGCGGAAGTCGCGCTTGAACACCTGCGGCAGCTGGCGCTCGTCGTCCCAGTCGGCGTTGCTGAAAGCACCCGCATCGATCAGGCGCTGGTGCACGAAGGCGGCGATGTTCAATTTCGACCCGACCATCAGGTAGCCCACCGAGCCCGGCACCTGGCTGTCGTCCGGCGACAGCAGCACATCGCAGGCGATGCCGTTGCGCACCAGCTCCAGCATCGGCAGCAGATAGCCGCTGGTGGAAGAAGCGCTATGCAATGCCAGGGTACGGCCGCGCAATTGCTTGAGCGACTGGATCGGGCTGTCGCGGCGGACGAAGAACACCGTGTGGAACTCGCGCAGGCCATCGCGCTCGGTCATCACCAGCGGGTGCGCGCTGCCGCGCTGTTCCAGCAACATCGCCGCACCGGTGGTTTCGCTGACCCAGTCGACACGGCCGCGGCGCAGGTAGCTGGACATCTGCCGCGCGTCCGGCGCCATCAGGATTTCGCCACGGCGGATACCGACCTCGCGCATGCGCGGCACCACGTAGTCCAGCAAGGGTTTGAGTTGCGCGTAATGCGTGGCGGGATCGTCACTGATCCGTCCAAGCACCAGTACCGGGGAAGGGGCTGCCGTCGCCGTCGCGGCCAAGCCTGCCCCGGCCAGCAGGCCGCAGGCAATCAGACACCATCGTAGACCGCGCAAAACGGACACTCCCCTAGAGCCGCGGACAGCCTAGCCGAATCTTTCGAGATGTGACAGACGTCAGCTTCCGGCCCGCTTTGCCAGCATGGCCATGCGCTGCGCATCGGACAGAATGCCGCGCAGCAACCGCACCTCCTGTTCGCTCATGTCCGCGCGCAGCAACAGCCGCCGCAGCTTGCGCATTGCCGACTCCGGCGCCCGGCCCTTATGGAAGTCGATCTCGTCCAGGGTGTCGCCCAGCTGGCCGAACATGCCCTCCAGCTGCGCATGGCTGGCCGGGCCGTCGCGCAGCGTGGCGCCCGCCGCGACCGGTGCCGGTTCGGCCTCGCCGGCCGCCAGCTGCGCCAGCCGCACCTCGTACGCAACCACCTGCACCGCCGCCGCCAGGTTGAGCGAGCTGAAAGCCGGGTCGGAGGGGATATGCAGTGCCGCGTGGCAGAGCTGCAGCTCGTCGTTGGTCAACCCGGTGCGCTCACGGCCGAACACGATCGCCACCTCGGCCGGTTCGCCGGCCCTGGACCAGGCGCGGCGCGCGCCCTCGTCCGGCGGCAGCTCCTCCAGCGCGACCCGGCGCGCACGCGCGGTGCAGCCGATCACCAGCGTGCAATCGGCCACCGCCTCGGCCAGGGTGGCGAAGATCGGCGCCTCGCCGAGCACGTCTTCGGCACCGGCCGACCGCCGATAGGCGTCTTCGTCGAGCGCACGCTCCGGCGCCACCAGCACCAGGCGCGACACCCCCATCGTCTTCATCGCGCGCGCGGCGGCGCCGATGTTGCCTGGATGCTGGGTACCGACAAGTACGAAACGGATGCGCTGGCTGACGGACATGAACGGAGATTGGGGAGCGATTCGGTCGTAGATGGTAAACTGCGCGGCCGGCTTTGGTGCCGGACCGCTCTTTTACCTTCGCCATTTTCGATTCTGCCTTCACGGGAGCTTTAACCATGCAGAAACCCGCCGTCACCGTCATGGTCAAAGCCGCCCGCCTTGCCGGCAATGTGCTGTTGCGCGGTATCAACAAGCTCGATGCGCTCAACGTGGTGCAGAAGGGCCGCATGGACTACGCCAGCGAAGTCGATGCCGATGCCGAGAAGGTCATCATCAAGGAACTCAAGCGCGGCTACCCCGAGTACGCCGTATTCGGCGAAGAAGGCGGCGTGCAGGGTGGCAAGAGTGGCCGCTACACCTGGGTCATCGATCCGCTGGACGGTACCAGCAACTACCTGCGCGGCTTCCCGCATTACTGCGTATCGATCGCGTTGGTGGAAAACGGCGAGCCGACCGATGCGGTGATCTTCGACCCGCTGCGCAACGAGCTGTTCACCGCCAGCCGCGGCGCCGGCGCAGTGCTCAACGACCGCCGCATCCGCATCGCCGAGCGCAAGGACCTGGAAGGCGCGATGGTCCACACCGGCTTCCCGCCGCGCGAGCGCGCACGCGCCAGCGCACAGCTGAAGTGCGTGGATGCGCTGCTGGTGCAGGCCGAAGACGTCCGGCGTACCGGCTCGGCCGCGCTGGACCTGGCCTATGTGGCCTGCGGCCGCGCCGATGCCTACTTCGAGGCCGGCGTCAAAGCCTGGGACATCGCGGCCGGCGTGCTGCTGGTGCGCGAAGCCGGTGGCCGCGTCTGTGACTACAAGGGTGCCACCCCGCCGCGCATGGACAACATGGGCCCGGAGACGCAGCAGATCGTGGCCGGCAACATCAAGATCAGCGACGCACTGCAGAAGGTCATCGTCAACACCGGCTACGCCCGCGAGTTCGACGCCAAGTTCTGACGTACCTGAGCCCAGGGTCCGGCAGCGCCCGCACACCGCAGGAGCGCGCCCGAGCGCGACGGGCGTTCCCGGTGAAGCCTCTCGCGACCAGGGTCGCTCCTACGACGGCGCGCAGCAAACGCACAATGCCGGGATCGCTCCTGGCCTTGTGCGTTCCAGCTCGATGCAAAGCCCATCGGCGCCACACACCGTAGGAGCGCGCCCGAGCGCGACGGGCTTTCCCGGCAAAGCCCTCGCGACCAGGGTCGCTCCTACAACAGCCCGCAGCAAAACGCACGAGGCCGGGATCGCTCCCGGCCTTCTACGTTCCAGCCCGATGCCAACCCCTCGGCGCCGCANGCGACCAGGGTCGCTCCTACAACAGCCCGCAGCAAAACGCACGAGGCCGGGATCGCTCCCGGCCTTCTACGTTCCAGCCCGATGCCAACCCCTCGGCGCCGCACGACACACCGCAGGAGCGCGCCCGAGCGCGACGGGCTTTCACGGTGAAGCCTCTCGCGACCAAGGTCGCTCCTACGACGGCGCGCAGCGAACGCACGAGGCAGGGATCGCTCCCGGCCTTCTACGTTCCAGCCCGATGCCAACCCCTCGGCGCCGCATGACACACCGTAGGAGCGCGCCCGAGCGCGACGGGCTTTCACGNGGGATCGCTCCCGGCCTTCTACGTTCCAGCCCGATGCCAACCCCTCGGCGCCGCATGACACACCGTAGGAGCGCGCCCGAGCGCGACGGGCTTTCACGGTGAAGCCTCTCGCGACCAAGGTCACTCCTACGACGGCATGCAGAAAATGCACAAGGCCGGGATTGCTCCCGGCCTTGTATGTTGGCTGCCGCCGTTACAGCGCCATGCAGAACTCAGCGCTGATGCAGGGCTTCAGGCGATCGCAGCGTGGTAGCGGCGCTCGACCTCTTCCCAGTTCACCGCGTTGTAGAACGCGCCGATGTATTCCGGGCGGCGGTTCTGGTACTTCAGGTAGTACGCGTGTTCCCACACGTCCAGACCCAGGATCGGGGTGTTGCCCTCGAACAGCGGGCTGTCTTGGTTGGCGGTGCTTTCCACTACCAGCTTCTTGTCCGGGGTCACGCTCAGCCAGGCCCAGCCCGAGCCGAAGCGGCTGACGGCGGCCTTGGTGAAGGCGTCCTTGAACTTCTCGAAACCACCCAGGTCCTTGTCGATCGCCTTGGCGACCTCGCCCTTGGGCTCACCGCCGCCGTTGGGCGACAGCACGGTCCAGAACAGCGAATGGTTGGCATGGCCACCACCGTTGTTGCGCACCGGGCCCTGCAGGTTTTCCGGCAGGCTCTTCAGCTTGGACACCAGTTCTTCCACCGGCAGGTCGGCGTACTCGGTCCCTTCCAGCGCCGCGTTGACGTTGTTGATATAGGTCTGATGGTGCTTGGTGTGATGGATTTCCATCGTCTGCGCGTCGATGTTGGGTTCCAGCGCGTCGTAAGCGTAGGGCAACTGCGGAAGGGTATAGGCCATGAGGGTCTCCTGGACTTGCCGCCCGGCGAAGGCCGGGCGTTGCGGGGTAGATGGTAAGGACGGCAGCGGCGCTTACCAAGGGTGTTGGCAGGGAAACTTCATCCCATCGCATGCCGCATCGTGTTCGCTGCACACCTTGCACCATGCCCCGGTTACTTGGGCGTGAACCGGACCGGCGCAGTCGTGCATTCAACGTCGACACAGTCGGGCAACGGCATACTTGCGCTGCCGTCCACACCGTCGCCTCCGGAACGCCTTCATGCGCAAGCCCGCTTTGCTGATCGTTGCCATTGTGCTGCTCGTGGCCGGCCTGTGGGGCATGCGTGCGCTGCAAACGCCCAAGCCGCAGTTCGCACCATCACTCAACGCACCGATCGCTGCCGCCATGCCCGCGCGGCAGGTGCCGCGCCTGCCCGCCTTCCTGCCGATCGAAGCAATGGCCACCATCGTGCTGATCCAGCGCGGCGGACCATTCCCGTATTCGCAGGACGGCAGCGTGTTCGGCAATCGCGAACACCGCCTGCCCGAGCGCCCGCGCGGCTATTACCGCGAGTACACGGTGGACACACCCGGCAGCGCAGATCGCGGCGCACGCCGCATCGTCACCGGCGGCACACCCCCACAGACCTGGTACTACAGCGACGATCATTACCAGAGTTTCAAGTCCTTCCGGGGGCCGACGCCGGAGCAGGCCCCATGAGCGCGGGCGACTTCGCGCTGGACCTGTCCGATCCGCAGCAGTCGGGCGTGTACCAGGCTGAGACCGATGACCTGGACACCATGGCGGCGCTGGCCCGCGATGCCGGCCTGCGCATCCTGCGCGTGGACCTGGCGACCTGCAGCGACAAGCGCATGCTGCTGATGCGGCTGGCCACCCAGCTGGATTTTCCGCTCGGTTTCGGTCGCAACTGGGATGCGCTCAGCGACGGCCTGCGCGACCTGGCGTGGCTGCCCGCGCCGCGCGGCTATGCCTTGTTGATCGACGGTGCCAACGCACTGGCGCAGGCCGCACCGGCAGATCGCGATACCTTGCTGGATATCCTCGACGAAGCCGCCACCAGCTGGTCCGCACGCGGGCGGACCTTTGCGGCCTTCGTGGCGCCGGCCAGCGCCTGCGCGTGACCGGCCACGCCGATCCCGGCGACCCGATCGTGCCAAGGACGTGATTGCCGTGTTGAGCACGGCGACGACACGTACCCGCCGCCGATCCGCATCAGCAGCATCTGTGCAATCGAAAGCCGCGCAGCCAACAATCAGGGTACCGCGCCCGCCGCAGGCCGCACACAAGGCCGGCCGTGCGATCGGTGAGCTGCACGACCAACCATCGCCCCAAACGCCCTGACGCACCACGCGCCCCTGCGCCGCGCGCCATGAATTCGGCAGCGCCGCCCGGGCGCAAGCACACGATCCGGTCGTGAAGCGCCACGCGGGTCTGCGCCCAGCCATCCTGCACTCGCGGGATCGCCGGCGCGGCGATCCTTCGACCAGGTCAGCCGGTCAACTATCCAGCTCGCTCCAGCGCGCGTAGGCCGCATCCAGCTGCGCCTGCGCATCGCCCAGTGCGGCGGTGTGCGCGGTCATCGCCGCGGTATCGCGCTGGTAGAAGGCCGGATCGTTCATGGCCTCGGTCAAGGCCGCGACCTGCTGCTCGAGGGTTTCGATCAACGCCGGCAACTGTTCCAGCTCGCGCGCGTCCTTGTAGCTGAGCTTGCGCTTGGGCGCGGCATCGGCCGGCACCACAGCCGCCACCGGCGTGGTCGCCGCCGCCGTTGCCGATGCCTTGGCAACCGCCATCGCGTTGGGCGCCGGGGTGCGCCGTTGGCGCAAGGAATCGCTGTACCCGCCGACGTAGTCGCCGATCAGGCCATCGCCTTCCATCACCAACGTCGAGGTCACCACGTTGTCGAGGAAGTCGCGGTCATGGCTGACCAGCAGCAAGGTGCCGGTGTACTCGCCCAGCAGCTCTTCCAGCAGTTCCAGCGTTTCCACGTCCAGATCGTTGGTCGGTTCGTCCATCACCAGCAGGTTGGATGGCTGCGCGAACAGGCGTGCCAGCAGCAGCCGATTGCGCTCGCCACCGGAGAGCCGGGTGATCGGCGCACGGGCGCGCTCGGGCGTGAACAAAAAATCCTGCAGATACGCATGCACATGCTTGCGCTTGCCGTTGATCTCGATGAAATCGCGGCCTTCGGCGACGTTCTCGATCGCGCTCCAGTCCTCGCGCAGCGTGGACCGGTATTGGTCGAAATAGGCAATCTGCAGATTGGTGCCGATGCGGATCTCGCCCTGCTGCGCCTGCAGATCGCCCAGCAACAGCTTGAGCAAGGTGGTCTTGCCGCTGCCGTTGGGACCGATCAGCCCGATGCGGTCGCCACGCTGGATGATGGTGGAAAACTCCTTGACCATCGTGCGCGCGCCGAACGCGAAGCCGACTTGCTTGGCCTCGATCACCTTCTTGCCGGAGGACTCGCCCTGCGAAACTTCCATGCGCACGTTGCCGGTCAGGTCGCGCCGTTGCACACGCTCGTTGCGCATCGATTCCAGGCGCCGCACGCGGCCTTCGTCGCGGGTGCGCCGCGCCTTGATGCCCTGGCGGATCCAGATCTCTTCCTGCGCCAGCATCTTGTCGAAGCGCGCATTTTCCTGCGCCTGCGCATTGAGCCGCTCTTCGCGGCGGCGCTCGTAATTGGCCCAGTCGCCCGGCCAGCTGGTGACCTGGCCGCGATCGATCTCGACGATGCGGGTGGCCAGCGCACGCAAAAAGCGCCGGTCATGGGTGACGAACAGCACGCTGCCGTTCCAGTTCTTCAGGAACGACTCCAGCCAGTCGATGGCTTCGATGTCCAGATGGTTGGTCGGCTCGTCCAGCAGCAACACATCCGGCGAGGACACCAGCGAGCGCGCCAGCAGCACGCGCCGCTTCATGCCGCCGGACAGCCGCGCAAACTCCGCATCGCCATCCAGTTCCAGCTTGGTCAGCGTCTCGCTGACGCGCTGATCCAGCGCCCAGCCGTCGGCTGCATCGATCTTGGCCTGCACCTTGCCGAACGCATCGGCATCGAACACCTCGGCATGGCTGAGCTGATGGAACTCGGCCAGCCAGTGACCCAGCTCGCCCAGGCCGTCGGCCACCACGTCGAACACGCTGCCGCCGGTGCCCTGCGGCACTTCCTGCTCCAGCCGCGCGATGCGCACACCCTGTTGCACGCGCACTTCGCCGTCGTCGGGCTTGAGCTCGCCGGCAATGAGTTTCATCAAGGTCGATTTGCCGGCGCCGTTGCGACCGATCAGGGCGATACGCTCGCCCGGCTCGATCGTGAGGTCGGTTTTTTCCAGCAACAACGGGCCGCCGACGCTGTAGTCGACGCTTTGCAGAGTGATTAAAGGCATGGGCTGATTGTACGGGAATCGGGAATGGTGAATCGGGAATGGAAAAAGTCTCGCCGTCGCGAATCCCCAATCCCTACTCCCCAATCCCGGCTAAAATGCGCCATGAACGAATTCTCCGCGCTACCGCTGTCGCCGGCCCTGGCCCCCGGCATCGACGCCCTTGGCTACACCGTCCTGACCCCCATCCAGGCGCAAAGCCTGCCGCCGATCCTGCAGGGGCTGGACGTCATCGCCCAGGCGCCGACCGGCAGCGGCAAGACCGCCGCCTTCGGGCTGGGCCTGCTGCAAAAGCTCGATCCTGCCCTGACCCGTGCGCAGGCGCTGGTGCTGTGCCCCACCCGCGAACTGGCCGACCAGGTCGGCAAGCAGCTGCGCAAGCTGGCCACCGGCATCCCCAACATGAAGCTGGTGGTGCTCACCGGCGGCATGCCGCTGGGCCCGCAACTGGCCTCGCTGGAAGCGCATGACCCGCAGGTGGTGGTCGGCACGCCCGGCCGCATCCAGGAACTGGCCCGCAAGCGCGCCCTGCATCTGGGCGGCGTGCGCACGCTGGTGCTGGACGAGGCCGACCGCATGCTCGACATGGGTTTCGAAGAACCCATCCGCGAGATCGCCAGCCGCTGCGACAAGCACCGCCAGAGCCTGCTGTTCTCGGCCACCTTCCCGGAGAACATCCGCACGCTGGCGCGCGAAATCCTGAAGGACCCGATCGAAATCACCGTCGAAGGCGCCGACAACGCACCGGAAATCGACCAGCAGTTCTTCGAGGTCGACCCGACCTACCGGCAGAAGGCCGTCGCCGGCCTGCTGCTGCGCTTCAACCCCGAGTCCAGCGTGGTGTTCTGCAATACCCGCAAGGAAGTGGACGAAGTGGCCGGCTCGCTGCAGGAATTCGGCTTCTCCGCGCTCGCGCTGCATGGCGACATGGAACAGCGCGACCGCGACGAAGTGCTGGTGCGCTTCGTCAACCGCAGCTGCAACGTGCTGGTGGCCAGCGACGTGGCCGCACGCGGACTGGACGTGGAAGACCTGTCGGCAGTGGTGAACTACGAGCTGCCCACCGACACCGAGACCTACCGCCATCGCATCGGCCGCACCGCACGCGCCGGCAAGCGCGGATTGGCGCTCAGCCTGGTGGCCTCGCGCGAGACCGGCCGCGCGCAGGCGCTGGAAGCCGAACAGGGCCAGCCGCTGACCTGGTCGCGCGCACCGCTGGCCACCGCGCGCCCCGCGCAGCTGCCGCAGGCGGCCATGACCACGCTGCGTATCGATGGCGGCAAGACCGACAAGCTGCGTGCCGGCGACATCCTCGGCGCGTTGACCGGCGAGGCTGGACTGTCGGGCGCGGCGATCGGCAAGATCGCCATCTACCCCACCCGCTCCTATGTCGCCATCGCCCGCGCGCACGTCGCCAAGGCGCTGGCGCATCTGCATGCGGGCAAGATCAAGGGCCGCCGGTTCCGGGTCAGCAAGCTGTAATCGACGCGCGGCAGGCATCCTGCTGCCGCTCCGATCGCGCGGCGGCGAAAGCGCCTGCCGCGCACTCCTCAGGGAAACGCACGCTGGCGCACGTGGCGCAATCTGCACACCGCGGCAGCAACGTTGATGTCTGTCTGCACAAGGCCGGAGCGGCGAGACGCTCGCTCGGCATCACGCCTGGATCAATAGCTCAACGTGGCCAGCAGCGGCACATCGTTGACCCACTTCTCGCGGCCCTGCAGCGCCCGCAGCTCCACCAGCACCGCCGCGCCGACCACTTCCAGTTCCAGCTGCGCAGCCAGACCCAGGGCCGCACGCAGCGTACCGCCGGTGGCCAGCACGTCGTCGACGATCAACACACGCGCGCCGCGCGGCAACGCGTCCTCGTGCATTTCGATGCGGTCTGTACCGTATTCCAGCGCATATTCCTGGATCAGCGTCCGCCCGGGCAGCTTGCCGGGTTTGCGCACCGGCACGAAGCCGGTGCGCAGCTCGCGCGCCAGCGCCGAGCCCAGGATGAAACCGCGCGCCTCGATACCCAGTACCGCATCCAGCGGCGTGGTACGCCAGGGCTGCGCCATTTCGTCCAGCGCGGACGCGAAGTCCGGGCCATCGGACAGCAGCGGCGTGATGTCCTTGAAGACGATACCCGGCTTGGGAAAATCGGCGATGTCGCGGATCCGTTCGGACCACTGATTGGGTCCGGATGAGTGGGTGCCGGCGCAGCGGGTGCAGTCAGTCATGGTGGCAGTGGCGTCGAGGCCGGTGGGGATCGCTGTATTCTAGGCTGCGCGGACGCGCGACGCTGCGTTTGCGACATAACCGGGGCTGAGCGCGTCAGGAACTGCAGGACAGCATCGAGCAACCGGCGCGGTCGCGCGCCCAGTCCGGCCGCCGCGCAGCAAACGCCTCGCGGCCCGGCTGGTCGTCGTATGGCCGCCGCATGACCTCCAGCAACTCCCGTACGCCCGAGGCATCGCCCTGCTCGGCCAGGTCGATCGCCTGCTGCGCCAGATAATTGCGCAGCACATAGCGCGGATTGGCCAGGCGCATGCGGTCGCGCCGCTGCTCCGGCGACAGCGTGTCGCGCTGCAGCCGCTCAGCGTAGCGCTGCAGCCATTGCTGCAGCTGCGCGGCATGGGCGAGCCGCTTGTCCTGGTCGTAGAACGCCTCAGCCAGCAGGTCCGGATCGGGGTGTTCCGGCGCCAGTGCGATCAGGCCGCGGAATGTCAGCGTCATGTCCATCTCGGCCGCGTGCATCAGCGCGTGCAGGGCATCGATCAGCTGCAGATCCTCGTCGCGGCAGTCGGCCAGGCCCAGCTTGGCGGCAGTATCGCGTCGGTCGCAGGCCAGGTAGGTGTCGCGGAAGCGGTCCAGGCCCTGCTGCAACCGCGCCTGGTCGGCAAACAGCGGCGCCAGCGCCTGCGCCAGGCGCCCCAGGTTCCAATAGGCGACCTGGGGCTGGGTGCCGAAGCGGTAACGCCGGCCCTGCGCATCGGTGGTGTTCGGGGTCCAGTCCGGGTCGTAGTCATCGACCCAGCCATAGGGGCCGTAATCGATGGTCAATCCCAGGATCGACATGTTGTCGGTGTTCATCACCCCATGCACGAAGCCCACCCGCATCCAGTGTGCCACCATCACCGCGGTGCGCTCGCAGACCTGGGCGAACCAGTCGGCGTACAACGCCTCGCCGGCACCTTCCAGCTGCGGGAAATCGCGTGCGATGGTGAAGTCCACCCACTGCCGCAGCAACGCAAGGTCGCCGCGCGCACTGGGCAACTCGAAGTTGCCGAAACGGATGAACGACGGCGCCACCCGGCACACGATCGCCCCCGGCTCGCGCCGCGGCCGGCCGTCGTAGAACATGTCGCGCACCACCGCATCGCCGGTGGTCACCAGGCTCAGCGCGCGCGTGGTCGGCACGCCCAGATGATGCATCGCTTCGCTGCACAGGAATTCGCGGATCGACGAACGCAACACCGCCCGGCCATCGGCACCGCGCGAATAAGGGGTCGGGCCGGCGCCCTTGAGCTGCAACTCATGGCGGCCGCCGTCGCCCCCGATCGCCTCGCCCAGCGAAATCGCCCGTCCATCGCCCAGCTGGCCGGCCCAATGCCCGAACTGGTGCCCGCCATAATTGACCGCCCAGGGCTGCATGCCCGGATACAGCGCATTGCCGGCGAATACCTCGGCAAAGTGCGCGCTGCTGATCTCGGCCTCATCCAGCCCCAGCCGCTGCGCGACATCGGCGGAATACGCCAGCAGGCGCGGCGCCGCGACCGGCGTCGGTACCACCGTCGACCATGCGGCGCTTACTTCGCGGCGGCGTGGGCCGTGTTCCGGGTCACCGGGCAGCTGCTGGCGCAGGCGGTTGTCGAACTGCAGAGTCGTCATGTGCGTCAGCGTAGGCCAACGACAATGAACTTCGCATTGGCAACCACGCATCCGGCGCCGCGCACGTACCGTATCTTCAATCGACTTGCCGCCAGCAAGCGGGCTCGTCCTGCACACGCCGGCGACAAGCACGGCGTTATTCCTCCCTGCCCCTCGAACGACATTGCCCATGCCCTCGCGCGCCTATCGCTGGTTTCGCCCCGCCCTCCTGCTGCTCGGCTCGCTGACACTGACCGCCTGCAGCAGCGTGTTCTTCGGCGGCATCAACGCCGCCTCCAGCCGCGACGGCATCGTCGAGCATCGCGACCAGGTATTCGACCCGGCGCATGATCTGGCCCTGGACGTCTACCAGCCACGCGGCGCGGTGGATGCACCGGTGGTGGTGTTCTTCTATGGCGGCACCTGGAAGCGCGGCAAGCGCGCCAACTACCGCTGGGTCGGACGCGCGCTCGCGCGCCAGGGCGTGGTGGCAATGGTGGCCGACTATCGCAAGTATCCGCAGGTCGGCCTGCAGGGCTTCATGTCCGACGCTGCCAGCGCCACCGCCTGGGGCTATCGGCATGCGCACGACTACGGTGGCGACCCGACGCGCCTGGCGGTGATGGGTCACTCTGCCGGTGCGCATATGGCCGCGCTGCTGGGCACCGATGCGCGCTGGCTGCAGGTGCAAGGGCTGCAACCCCGCCAGCTGTGCGGGGTGGTGGGATTGGCCGGGCCCTACGATTTCCTGCCGCTGACCGACCCGGAGCTGATCGAGATCTTCGGCAAGGCACCGGCCGGGCAACAGCAGTCGCAGCCGGTGCATTTCGTCAGCGGCGACGAACCGCCGATGCTGCTGCTGCACGGCGATGCCGACCGCGTGGTCGAGCTGCATAACAGCATCTCGCTGCAGCATGCCCTGCAACGCGCGGGCGAGGTGGCCGACTTGAAGGTCTACCCGGGCATGGGCCATCTCGGCCTCGTGCTGGCGCTGCGCACCTCGCCCGAGCGCTCGCCGGTGCTGCGCGACACGCTGCAGTTCATGCGCCGATGCCAGGCACCATGATTGGGCGGCAAGGGATCGGGGGGTCGGGACTCGGGAGTCACCACCCCTCAAGGCGCGGTGACCTGCAGCTCCTTGCGGGCGCACGCTCGATATGGCGATCGCAACGTCACTCGGCCGGCTTGCGCCCCATCAGCTCGAACGGGCCGCCCTTCTTCAGCGCGGCCTGGTACGCAGGGCGCGCTTCGATGCGCGCGAGAAACGCACGCAGGCGTGGATAGGCCTCCAGCCCGCCGCCACGCGCAGCGGCGGCCTGTACCGGGAAGCTCATCTGGATGTCGGCCGCAGTGAAGCGCTCGCCGGCGAACCAGTCGCGTGTTTGCAGCGACTGCTCCATCCAGTCCAGATGCAGCTTGAGCTGCGGACCGACAAAGCCCGCCATCGCCTTGTCCACGATGGCGCGTGCGACCGGCCTTGCGAAAAACGGCATCGGCGCACTGCGAATACGCCCGAAGATCAGCGTCATCAGCAACGGCGGCATCGCCGAGCCCTCGGCGTAATGCATCCAGTAGCGGAACTGCAGGCGCTCCGGTGACTCCAGCGGGCGCGGCGACGGCGACAGTGCGCACTCGGTGTCGTAGCGTTCGGTCAGGTACTCCAGGATCGCGCCGGACTCGGCGACGGTCAGATCGCCGTCGACGACGATGGGCGACTTGCCGAGCGGATGAATGGCACGCAGGGCCGCCGGTGCCAGCATGGTTTTGGGATCGCGCTCGTGCCGGACGATCTGGTACGGCAGTGCCAGTTCCTCCAGCAGCCACAGCACGCGCTGGGAACGGGAATTGTTGAGATGGTGGACTGTGATCATGGACGAGGCCGCACGCGGAAAACCCTCATGCTACCGATCCGCGTGTCGTCGCTGCGCTCACTTGGCGGGTCGATCTGCCCGGTTCCAGCGCATCGATCAAATCACGCCCAATAAAAAACGCCGGTCGCTTGCGCGACCGGCGTTCTTGGCAACCTTACGGTTGCAGACGGATTAGACCGCCTGCACCTGGTCAGCCTGCATGCCCTTCTGGCCCTGCACGGCGACGAAGGTCACTTTCTGGCCTTCCTGCAGCGACTTGAAGCCGGTGCCCTGGATGGCACGGAAGTGCACGAACAGGTCCGGGCCGCTTTCCGGGGTGATGAAGCCGAAGCCCTTGGCATCGTTGAACCACTTCACGGTACCGCTCTGACGATCTGACATTTACAAACTCCTGAACTATAGATGGATAAATCGCAGCGTCCGAAAAGCCGGAGCTGAGACTGAGTTGCAGGCGTTGGTAAAGCGGAACGATGAAGCGAGATCTGTAACGATCCGGCTGCATCAGGCCACGATTCACGGTGACCCTTGCAAACACAGTGCGTGCACAGTACTCGTGTTCCCAGCAAAAAGCGACACCCTGCGTCAAATATTTTACTGTCAGGCCGGATCCGACCACCTGTCAGGCCCTTTCCCTCCCGGTTTCAGCACATGAATACGCCTCCCCCGCCGTCCCGCCCGCATATCTGGGTCGATGCCGATGCCTGCCCGGCGGTCATCCGCGACATTCTTTTCCGCGCCGCCGCGCGGACCGGCACGGCGATGACGCTGGTCGCCAATCACTTCCTGCAGACCCCTCGCCTGGCCCACGTGCGTGCGCTGCAGGTGCCCGGAGGCGCGGACGCGGCCGACGACCTCATTGCCGGACGGGTGGCTGCGGGCGACCTGGTCATTACCCAGGACATTCCGCTGGCTGCCCGCGTCCTGGAAGCCGGCGCGGCCGCGGTCAGCCCGCGGGGCGAGCCGTTTACCAGCGACAGCATCAAGGAGCGCCTGTCGGTGCGCGGCTTCCTGGAGGAGCTGCGCGGCGCCGGTGTCGTCACCGGCGGGCCTGCGGCCCTGCATCCGCGCGACCGGCAGGCATTTGCCGCCCAGCTGGACCGCTGGCTGGCCGAGATGGCGCGGCGCTGACCGCACCACGCCGGGGGTTGCAGCGGGGGCGTATCATGGGCGCCCTTTGCAACCGGCATCCTGATGGCCCTTACCGCCACCGTCCGCAGGGCGGAACTCCAGATCAGCGACATGGATCGTGGCTACTACGCCAACCATTCCTTGACCCTGGCCCAGCACCCCTCCGAAACCGACGAGCGCCTGATGGTGCGGCTGCTGGCGTTTGCGCTGTTTGCCGACGACCGCCTGGAATTTGGCCGCGGCCTCAGCAACGAGGACGAACCCGACCTGTGGCGGCGCGACTACACCGGCGACCCGGACCTCTGGATCGACCTCGGCCAGCCGGACGAGAGCCGGGTGCGCAAGGCCTGCAACCGCTCGCGCGAGGCGGTGGTGATCGGCTATGGCGGCCAGGCCACCGAAACCTGGTGGAAGAAGCAGGCCAATGCGCTCGGCCGGCAGCGCAACCTGCGCGTGATCGAGCTGGACTCCCAGGCCACCGAGGCCCTGGGCGCGCTGATCCAGCGCGGCATGCGCTTCGATGTGATCATCCAGGACGGCGAGGTGCAGATGCTGGCCGACCACGGCAGCGTCACCCTGACCCCGATGGTGCGGCAAGCCCCGGCCGAATGAGCATGCGGTGCGACGTGCTGGTCATCGGCGCCGGCGCCGCCGGCCTGATGAGCGCCTTCACTGCCGGCCGGCGCGGCCGCCAGGTACTGGTGATCGACCATGCCAACAAGGTCGGCAAGAAGATCCTGATGTCCGGTGGCGGGCGCTGCAACTTCACCAATACCGGCACCGCGCCCGGCAATTTCCTCTCGGCCAACCGCCACTTCTGCAAGTCCGCCCTGGCCCGCTACAGCCCGCTGGATTTCGTGGAGATGGTCGAGCGCCACCGTATCGCCTATCACGAGAAAGAGCTGGGCCAGCTGTTCTGCGACATCTCGTCCAAGCAGATCGTGCGCATGCTGCTGGACGAGTGCGACGCAGCGGGCGTGCAGGTGCGGACCGACTGCAAGGTGCATTCGGTGCAGCGTGGCAGCGACGGCTTCAGCGTGGAGACCAGCCAGGGACGGGTTCAGGCGCAGTCGCTGATCGTGGCCACCGGCGGGCTGTCGATCCCGAGCATGGGCGCCAGCGGCTTTGGCTACGCGCTGGCCCAGCAGTTCGGCCACGCGCTGCTGCCGACGCGCGCCGGGCTGGTGCCGCTGACCTTGAGCGGCAAGCACCAGGAGCGGCTGCAGGACCTGTCCGGGCTGGCGCTACCGGTCCAGGCGCAGTGCAACGGCGCCAGCTTCCGCAACTTCATGCTGGTCACGCATCGCGGCGTCAGCGGCCCGGCCATCCTGCAGATCTCCTCGTACTGGCAACCCGGCGACGACCTGCGCCTGGACCTGCTGCCGGGCCAGGACGCCGCGGCATGGCTGCGCGAACAAAAAAAACAGCGTGGCGCCACCGAACTGCGCAACGTGCTGGCCGACGTGCTGCCGCGGCGGTTCGCCCAGCGCCTGTGCGAGGTGTGGCTGCCGGACAAGCCGGTCCGCCAGCTCGACCCGCCGCAGTTGCAGGCCACGGCGGACCTGCTGACCGCCTTCCCGCTGATCGCCAGCGGAACAGAGGGCTACCGCACCGCTGAAGTAACGCTGGGCGGTGTCGATACCAATCAGGTCTCCAGCACCAGCATGGAGTCGCGTCTGGTCGCCGGCCTGTACTTCGTCGGCGAGGTGCTGGACGTGACCGGATGGCTGGGTGGCTACAACTTCCAGTGGGCATGGGCGTCCGGTCATGCCGCAGGAAGCGTAGCCTGATGCCGTGTCGGGCGGAAACGTGGCCTGCGTCTCACCCCGGGTGCGGACGTGTCCACAGACATGGACGTATTCAAGGTTCTTCGTGTATTTAAACCCGGTCGTTAGGGAAACGCGCATGCAGAAAGGCAAAGATCTCACCCTCCGCCTGATGATCGTCGACGACAGTGTCGAAGGCGCGGAGGCGATCGTGACTGCGTTGCGCAATGGCGGCATCGCGGTGCGTCCATCGCGGCCGCAGAGCCTGGACGAGCTCGCCAGCATGCTGTCGGGCCAGATCGATCTGGCCCTGCACGGGCAGGCGGTGCAGATCCCGATGAGCGCGCTGCAACAGCAGATCGCCGGCAGCGGCAAGGACATCCCGATCATCCAGCTGGCCGAGCGGCTCGAAGAAGATGCCCTGGTCGAGGCCGCTGCGCATGGCATTCGTGCCATCGTGCTGCGGCATCGCCCCGAACACCTGCTGGCGCTGGTGCGCTCGGAATGGGCCGATCTGCAGGCACGCCGCGGGCTGCGCCGCATCGAGGCGCAGATGCGCGAAACCGAGCGGCGCTGCGACGCGCTGATCGCCTCCTCGCGCGACCCGATCGCCTATGTGCACGAAGGCATGCATATCCGTGCCAACGAGGCGTACCTGGACATGTTCGGCTTCGAGTCGTTCGACGATGTCGAGGGCGTGTCGCTGCTGGACATGATCGCCGCGCAATACGTGGACGACTTCAAGCAGCTGCTCAAGGCGATGTCCAAGGGCGAGCCGCCGCCGGCGCAGTACAAGGTCGACGCGCGCCGGCTGGAAGGCGACACCTTCCCGGCAACGATGGAATTCGCCACTGCCACCTACGAAGGCGAACCGTGCATCCAGGTGGTGTTCCGCCGCCGCGAGGAGTTCGACCCGGAGCTGGCGCGCGAGGTCGAGGACCTGCGCCAGCGCGACCAGGTCACCGGCCTGCTCAACCGCCCCGCCTTCATGGTCGCGCTGGAACAGGCGGTGGCGCGCGCCGGCCGCAGCGAAGGCCAGTCCGGCTTCCTGCTGATCGAGCCCGACCATTACGCGCGCCTGCTGCCCGAGATCGGGCTGGATTCGGCCGATACGCTGATCGCCGCCCTGGCCGCGCATGTGGCCAACGTGACCGACGACAGCGTGATCGCCGCGCGTTTCGGCGAGCACAGCTTTGCGTTGTTGATGGACGGCAATTACGCGCGCACGCACGCACTGGCGGAACTGGTGCGCGATGCCTTCGCGCAGCAGGTCTTCAGCATCGGCGCGCGCTCGGCCACGGTGACGGTGAGCATCGGCGGGGTGCAGATCGGCGAGAAGATCGCCAGCATCGGGCAAGTGCTCAACCGCGGCACCGAGGCGGTGCGCACCACCGCCGAGCTGGGCGGCAATGCGGTCAGCATCTACGACCCGGCAGCGGCCGATCGGACCGAGGAGGAGCGCATCGAACGCTGGGTGCAGCAGTTGCGCGAGGCACTGGTCGGCGACGGCTTCCAGCTGTACTACCAGCCGGTACTCAACCTGCAGGGCGAGCCGCTGGAGCTGTACCAGGCCTTCCTGCGGCTGGAGCGCAATGGCGAGGTGATGTCGCCCAACGCCTTCATGGCCATTGCCGAAGAACACGACCTGATCACCGAAATCGACCGCTGGGTGGTGGCGCGCGCGATCCGCCAGATTGGCGAGCGGCAACGCGCAGGCCACACCACGCATCTGCTGGTACGCATCGGGCCCAACTCGTTCTCCGATCCGCAGATGGTCGACATCATCCGCGAGCAATTGGCCGTGTACGGCGTGCCGGGCGAACGGCTGTGGTTGCAGACGCCGGAATCGAAGGTGTTCACCCATCTGCGCAACGCCCAGCAGTTCCTGGCGGCGGTGTCGGCGATGGGCTGCAAGGTCGGGCTGGAACAGTTCGGCTCGGGCCTGGATTCGTTCCAGCTGCTGGCGCATTTCCAGCCGGCCTTCCTCAAGCTCGATCGCGGCATCACCGGCGAAGTGGCCTCGGCCCGCGAAAGCCAGGAAAAGATCCGCGAGATCACCTCGCGTGCGCAGCCGGCCGGCATTCTCACCGTGGCCGAGTTCGTGGCCGATGCGCAGTCCATGAGCACCTTCTTCAGCGCCGGGGTGGACTATGTGCAGGGCGATTTCGTCGCACCGACCGGGCCGTTGATGAACTACGAGTTCGGCTGAGACCTGCAGAAGCAGCGCATCGTTGCAACCCGCACCGCGCAACAAAAAACCCGCGTCCTGCGGGTTTCCTGTTGGTGGACGACGTTACCGGCTTACATCGCCGTACCGTTGGCGGCGCGCAGCGTAGCGATGCGCTCGGCCAGCGGCGGGTGGCTCAGGAACAGCCGGCGCAAGCCATCGCCCACACCGCCGGAAATGCCGAACGCCTGCACCTGCGAGGGCAAGGTGTTCTGGCCATGGTTGAGCGACAGGCGCTCCAACGCGGCGATCATCTTGGCGCGGCCTGCCAGCTGTGCGCCACCGGCATCGGCGCGGAATTCGCGGCGACGCGAGAACCACATCGCGATCATCGTCGCGAACAGGCCGAACACCATCTCCAGCACGAACACGATGATGTAGTAGGCAAAACCGCGGCCACTGTCGCGATTGCCCGACATGGCACTGTCGATGATGCCGCCGACCACGCGTGCCAGCACGATCACGAAGGTGTTGAGCACGCCTTGCAGCAAGGCCATGGTGACCATGTCGCCATTGGCGACATGTGCGATTTCATGGCCCAGCACCGCCTCGGCCTCGTCCTGGCTCATGTTCTGCAGCAGCCCGGTGGACACCGCGACCAGCGCGTTGTTGCGGTTGGCGCCGGTGGCGAAGGCATTGATCTCCGGGCCGTCGTAGACCGCCACTTCCGGCATGCCGATGCCGGCCGCCTCGGCCTGGCGGCGCACCGTCGCCAGCAACCAGCGCTCGGTCGGCGTGCGTGGCTCGGTGATCACCTGCGCACCGGTGCTGCGCTTGGCCATGAACTTGGACAACAGCAGCGAGATGAACGAGCCGCCGAACCCGAACACGGCCGCCATCACCAGCAGGCCGCTCATCTGCGCGGGATTGACGCCCAGCACCGACATCACGATGCCGGCCAGCACCAGCACCGCAAAATTGGTCAGCAGGAACAGGAAAATGCGGTTGAACATGGTGCGACGACTCCACGCGAGCAGGATGACCTGCAGCGGATCTGCGGTCGTCAGCGCTTGAAATCAAGCGATCACCTGACCGACGATTCAGCCGATCATGCCAGCCCTCCCCTACCGCGGCCGCTTCGCGCCCTCCCCGACCGGCCCGTTGCACTTCGGCTCCCTGCTGGCGGCGTTCGGCAGCTGGCTGCTCGCGCGGCATGCCGGTGGTCAATGGTGCGTGCGCATCGAAGACATCGACCCGCCGCGTGCCAAGCCCGGCGCCTGCGAACGTCAGCTGCGCACCCTGGCCGCCTTCGGCCTGCGCCCGGACCTGCCGGTGCTGTATCAATCCGACCGCAACGCGCACTACGACGCCGCCGTCACCACCTTGCTGGAGGCGGGACTGGCCTTCGAATGCAGCTGCAGTCGCGCCGATCTTGCCGGCATGGGCGGCATCCACCATGCCTGCGTGGCGCCGTTGGGCGCCCGCCGTGCGGTGCGGTTGCGGGTGCCGCCGCAGCCCCCGGTCGGCTTCGACGACGCATTGCAGGGGCGCGTGGTGCAGGACGTGCATGCCGAGGTCGGCGATGTGGTGCTGCGCCGCGCCGATGGCTATTGGGCGTACCAGCTGGCGGTGGTGGTCGACGATGCCGCGCAGGCCATCACCGATGTCGTGCGCGGCGCCGACCTGCTCGACTCCACCCCGCGCCAGTTGCTGCTGCAGCGCGCATTGGGGCTGCCGCAGCCGCGCTATCTGCACCTGCCGCTGATCCTGGACCACGCCGGCCGCAAGCTGTCCAAGTCGCACGCCGCGCCCGCGCTGGACGATACGGACCCGCAGCCGGCCCTGCGCGCCGCCTGGGCCGTCCTGGGACAGCATCCGGCGGCACTGCCGCGCCGGGCGGGGCTGGAGACCTTGCTGCAGCAGGCGGTGCAGCATTTTTCGCCGCAGCGGTTGCCCCGGCAGCTGCATCTGGACGCCAACGGATGCGCATCACCGCCCCGGCGTGACTAGAATTGCGCCCCGGCAACGGCGTCGGCCCAGGCAGTGCGCCTGCGCCTGCCCGCCCCAAGTCTTCCCTGTCCATTGGAATCGTCATGACATCTCGCGTCGTATTGGTCACCGGTGGCACCGGCGGTATCGGCACTGCCATCTGCAAGCGCCTGGCCGACCAGGGCCACCGGGTGGCCAGCAACTTCCGCAATGCCGAAAAGGCCCAGGCATGGCAGCAGCGCATGCAGGCCCAGGGCTATGACATCGCCCTGTTCCGCGGCGATGTGGCGTCTTCCGAGCATGCGCGCAGCCTGGTCGAGGACGTCCAGGCAGCGCTGGGGCCGATCGAGATCCTGGTCAACAACGCCGGCATCACCCGCGACACCACCTTCCATCGCATGACCGCCGAACAATGGCATGACGTCATCAACACCAACCTCAACTCGGTCTTCAACGTCACCCGCCCGGTGATCGAAGGCATGCGCCAGCGCGGCTGGGGACGGGTGATCCAGATCAGCTCGATCAATGGCCTGAAGGGCCAGTACGGGCAGGCCAACTACGCGGCCGCCAAGGCCGGCATGCACGGCTTCACCATCTCGCTGGCGCGCGAAAATGCCGCGTTCGGGGTGACCGTCAATACCGTCTCGCCGGGCTATGTGGCCACCGACATGGTGATGGCGGTCCCGGAAGAGGTGCGCGCCAAGATCGTCGCCGACATCCCCACCGGCCGTCTCGGCCGGCCGGAAGAAATCGCCTATGCGGTGGCATTCCTGGTGGCGGAGGAAGCCGGATGGATCACCGGCTCCAACCTGGATATCAATGGCGGCCATCACATGGGCTGGTAACGTTTGCTGCAACTTTGCGATGCAGCATCAAAAATCCTTGAAAATCATGCTGCGCAGCATTTTTTTGGTGTCCGCTCAGGAAAATAAGGCCTTGTAGCGGTTGCAAGGGCTGCTGCGGTGCGCCATCCTGCGCGCACTATCGTTGTGAGTGAACGTTCCATGGCCGGACTTCGCATCATCAAGAAGTATCCCAATCGCCGTCTCTACGACACGGAAATTTCCAGCTACATCACCATCGAGGACGTGCGCCAGCTCATCATCGACGGCGAAGAATTCGAGGTACGCGACGCCAAGAGCGGCGAAGACCTCAGTCGCGCGGTCCTGCTGCAGATCATTGCCGACCGCGAACAGGATGGCGAACCCATGCTGTCGACCCAGCTGCTGAGCCAGATCATCCGTTTCTACGGCGACTCGCTGCAGGGCTTCATGGGCAACTACCTGGAGCGCAGCATGCAGGTGTTCCTGGATCAGCAGCAGCAGTTCCGCCAGCAGATGGGCAACCTGCTCGGGCAGACCCCGTGGGCGATGATGAACCAGCTGACCGAGCGCAACCTGGAGTTGTGGCAGGAGTTCCAGCGCAACTTCGGCGCCGGCTTCGGGCGTCCGGGCGGCCCTGGCACGCCGCCGTCCCCGCCTGGTGCCAACAGCATGGGCAGCGGCCCGATGGGCACCGGCACGCACGGTCACGGTACTGCCGGTAGCGCCGGAACCACCGGCAAGGCCCGCAACCGCGGGTAACGCAGGCGCGGCGCCTGGAGCGTGAAACACCCCACGGCGTCGCCAGTCAGCGGCCGGCCTGCTCCGCGCAGGCCGCGCAGATCCGCTCCACGTGGTAGCCACGGGCGCGCAGGCGCTCCACCACGCCATCGTTCCCCAGCAGGTGCAGCGCACCGACCACCACCAGCGTGGTCCCGCTGCCTTTGCCGAGCCGCTGTTCCAGCCGCGGCACCCAGCGCGCATTGCGTTCGACATTGATGTCCTGGTACAGCGCCGGGTAGTGCCTGCGCATTTCTTCGGCCATCTGCGTGGACAGCATGCGCACATCGCCGTTGCGCCACGCCGCGTGCAACTGACGCAGCTGATCGGTGGTACCGGCGTCGTCCAGCGCCTCCTCCAGCAGCTGATGCTGCTCGGTGGGCGACATGCCGTCGAGCAAGGCAATCTGCTCCTGGGCGCGCTCCAGCCCATCGGCCGGTTTACCCTGGGCTTGCGCCTGCGCCATCAGGTAATGGTCCAGACCGGCCTTCGGATCCATGCCTTGCCGGCTCATCTCCGCCAGGCTGATCGTCAACGCCACGAACCAGGGTTCCAGTGGCTGCAAACTGTCCACCGGCATCCCGTGCTTGCGTGCGTAGGCGGTCAGCGCCTGCCAGGTCTTGGCATCCAGCACGTCCTGCAGGCGCCGCCCGTCGCTGCGCCGCGCCGCCTGCAGCATGCGGCCGGCCAGCTCGGGCGATTGCGCGTCGGACGGCGGCAGTTCGAACACCAGCCGGTCGGCCTTGGCGAAGGCCTGCATCACCTCCGGCGACAAGGGGTAATCGCTGGGCTTGAGCACATGGAACGAGCCCAGCAGATACAGCGTGCCGCCCTTGCCATCGACCTTCCACAACAACGGCACCGGCGGACCGGCAGGCGTGTCGTTGCCGGCACGTGCCCACGCCGGCGCACCCGCCCCGCTCCATAGCGCCACAGCGATCACCGCGGCGCTGCACCAGGCGACCAGCCGGATGCGCATGCCTGCCTTCACCACGTCGATCTCTCCATGTCAGTGCGGCACCTTGTAGGTTTTTTCCCCGGCCGACACTGCCAGGTCGATGCGATTTTCCGGCGGCGGCAGCGGACAGGTCGCAAACGGAGTGAACGCGCACGGCGGGTTGTAGGCACGATTGAAATCCACGACCACATGTCCTGAGGCGTCGGGCACGCCCAGGTCCAGGAAGCGCCCGGCCGGATAGCTGCCGTGCCCGCTGGTGCGGTCGGCGAACACCACGAACATCGGCTGCCCCGGTTCGCCGATGGTCTGCAGCCGATACGTCTTGCCATCGCGCTCGAAGGCGATCGCCCCGGCGTTGGGCTGCTCGCTGCTGATGCCAACGATGTCCACGATCGGGATGGTCTTGCCGACCGCGTTGGGCACGTAGCGCGCGCGGATGCGCCAGGACGGCTCGGCCGGCCAGTACTCCAGCCCGGCGAAATGGCTGCGCGAGGGCGCGTCGGCATGCTTGACCCGCAGCGCGTTGCGGTCGCCGCGATGGATCAGGCTCAACACGCCCTTGCCGTCATCGAAGCGGATGAAGGTCGGCTGCGGGTCGCGATCGGACTGGAAGCGGATCCTGCCCGACAGCGGCTTGCCGTCGACGCTCAAGGCTGCGCCGCGCTCGGGCACGAACCACAGCGTATCGGCCCCGGTCACGACCATGCCCATCTTGGGCGGCCCGACCGCCAGCCTGATGCCGCTGTCGGCACTGCTGCCGATGTAGTGCGCCTTCAGCGACAGCCAGTGCAGGCCGACCAGGCTGGTCCAGCCATCGGGCGCGCGCAACGCGGTCAGGCGCGCTGCGCGCCAGGCCGCGTTGTCGGCCAGGAAGGCCTTGTCGGGCGCGACCGCCGCCGGTGGTGGTGCCTCCCTGCCGCAGCCGGCCAGCACCGCACACACCAGCATGCCGAGCAGCCAGTGATTCCCCTTGTGCAATACAGCCATCAACGCCCCCTCAGGAACCAGCGATCGATTTCGCCCAGCGTAAACCGTGCCCAGGTCGGCCGGCCATGGTTGCATTGACCCGAGCGCTCGGTGATTTCCATGTCGCGCAGCAGCGCGTTCATTTCCGGCACGGTCAGGCGCCGGTTCGCGCGCACCGCGCCGTGGCACGCCATGGTGGAGAGCAGTTCGTCGCGCGCACCGGCAATGCGCCGGCTCTGGCCATGCTCGCGCAGGTCGCCGAGCACATCGCGCAACAGCGCCTCCGGCTCGGCATTGGCAAGCAGCGCAGGAATGCTGCGCACATGCAGCGATTGCGGACCGGCGCGGGTGATCTCGAAACCCAGGCTGGCCAGCGTGTCGGCTTCACGCTCGGCGGTGTCGGCCTCGCGCTCGCCCACCGCCAGCGTCATCGGCACCAACAGCGGTTGCGCGTGCAGGCCGATGCTGTCGTGCGCGTTCTTGAGCCGCTCGTAGCCGATGCGCTCGTGCGCGGCATGCATGTCCACCACGATCAGGCCTTCGGCGTTCTCGGCCAGGATGTAGATGCCGTGCAACTGCGCCACGGCATAGCCCAGCGGCGGCACGCCGCTGTCTGCGGCAGTTGCCGGCAGGCCCATTCCCGCGCCCTCGGGCAAGCCTGCCGACTGCTGCTGCGCGCCACTGGGCGGCGGCGCATACAGCGCGCTGTAGGCCGCACGGGCCTCATCCACACGCAGGCCCAGCGGGGTCTGCGACGGCGTCCACTGGCCGTAGCCGGCACCACCGCCGCCACGACTGCTTCCGCTTCCGTAGCCTGGACGATCGAGCATGCCTCCCGGTACCGCACCGGCATCGCTGACACCTTCGGTCCCGAGACTGTTGGGCATCGCGCCGGCGCGCGTCTGCGCCAGTGCGTCCTGCAGGGTGCGGTAGACGAAGTCGTGGATCAGCCGCGCCTCGCGGAACCGCACCTCGTGCTTGGCCGGATGCACGTTGACGTCCACGCGCGCCGGATCCAGCTCCAGGAACAGCACGTAGGCCGGCTGGCGACCATGGAACAGCACATCGCCATAGGCCATCTTGACCGCGTGCGCGACGCTGCGATCGCGCACCGAGCGGCCGTTGACGTAGAGATACTGCTGGTCGGTACTGGCGCGCGAGTAATGCGGCTGGGCGACCCAGCCGTGCAGCCGCAGACCGGCGCCGCTGTGATCCACGCGCAAGGCCTGCCGCGCGAAATCCTCGCCCAGGGTCTCGCCCAGACGCGCGTCCGAATACAGGTCGCCCGGCTTGTAGCGACGCGAGGGTTTGCCGTTGTGCGAAACCCGCAGCTCCACATCCGGACGCGCCAACGCCAGCGAACGCAGCCACTCTTCGATATGCCCCAGCTCGGTACGCTCGGCACGCAGGAACTTGCGCCGCGCCGGCACGTTGAAGAACAGCTCGCGCACTTCGACCGTGGTGCCGGGCGCGTGTGCACGCGGCATCACCTCGCCCAGGCGACCGCCGTCGATCTCCAGCGCGGAGCCATGTTCGGCATCGTGGCGGCGCGAGATCAGGGTGAAACGGCTGACCGAGGCGATCGACGGCAGCGCTTCGCCACGAAAGCCGAGCGTGGCCACGGTCTCCAGATCGTCCAGCGACGCGATCTTGCTGGTGGCATGCCGCGACACCGCCAGCGGCAGCTCGGCGGGGGCGATGCCGCCGCCGTTGTCGCGGATGCGGATCAGCCGCACGCCGCCCTCTTCCAGCTCGATATCCACGCGGGTGGCGCCGGCATCGAGTGCGTTTTCGACCAGTTCCTTGACCACCGATGCAGGCCGCTCGACGACTTCGCCGGCGGCAATCTGGTTGATCAGGATCTCGGGGAGCTGACGGATCGCCATCAGCGAAGGCGCCCGCGCTGGGCATGCACCGCAAGGCGCATCGAGGGTGTAGCAGGCAAGGCAGACGTCGGCACGGCAATCCGGCGGCGCGCAGGCGCCGTCATCGAGGAATCAGTGCGGAATGATAGCCGAGCGGCTCAGCGGCTGCCGCCGGCCACGGTGCCGACGCCGGCATCGGCTTCGGCCTGCGCGCGCGCAGCAAACAGGGTGCCTGGTGGCGGCTGGCGGGTGAAGAAGGTATCGATGCCATCCAGCACGGCCGCGGCGATCTTGCGCTGGTAGGCCGGGTCGATCAGGCGACGCTCTTCGTCCGGATTGGAAATGAAGGCAGTCTCCACCAGCATCGCCGGCATGTCGGAGGTGCGCAACACCGCGAAGTTGGCGCGTTCCAGCTGCGGCTTGTGGTTGTTGCCGATCCGCTTGAGGCCGCCGAGCACGTGTCCTGCCGCATCCTCGGAGGCCTTCATGTGGCCGCTCTGCGCCAGATCCAGCAGCACATTGGCCAGCGTGCTTTCGGTCTGCTGCAGACGCACGCCGCCGACCAGGTCGGCGGCATTTTCCTTGTCGGCCAGCCAGCGCGCGCGCTGCGAGGACGCCCCCTTGGTCGACAGCACATAGACCGACGAGCCGGTCGCGCTTCGGTTCTCGGCAGCGTCGGCATGGATGGAGATGAAGATGTCGGCCTTGGCGGCGCGTGCCTTCTGTGCGCGCATCGGCAGCGGAATGAACACGTCGGTATCGCGGGTCAGGTAGGCCTTCATGCCGGGCGTGGCGTTGATCTGGCGCGCCAGCTCGCGACCGACGGCCAGGGTGACGTCCTTTTCGCGCTTGCCGGTGGGGCCCATGGCGCCCGGATCCTGGCCACCGTGTCCGGGATCGATCGCGACGATCAACGGCCGCATGCCCGGTGCCATCTTGATCCGCGAGGCCTCGCTGGGCAGCACCGGACGAGGCGGCAGGTCGTCGGCGTCCGCCGCGGCAACGCCGCCGGCCGTATTCGGTGTGGCGGTCACGCTAGTGCCGGACGCGGTGCCCACTGGCGCATTGCCCCCATTCAAGATGGCAGCCGGGGATGCGGCGCCGCCTGGCAGCGCCGAAGCACCGGCGGTGGAGGCGTTGACGCGATTCTGGGCGTTGCCGGCAGTGCCTGCCTGCGCGGCGGTGCTGGTCGCCGCAGTCGTGGCGGCGCCTGGACGCGGTGTCGGCACGCCGGTGGCGACCGTGGTCGGTACCGGCGCCGGGGTCACGCTGGGCATGGCCGACGCAGGGACATACGGTGCGGGCGCCGGCGCAGGCGGCACCACCGACGCACGCTGCGCAGACGCCGCCAGTGCCGCGGTTGCGCGCGCGGCTTCGGATTGCGCATCGGCCGGGCGTGGAGGTGGCGGCGCGGCAGGTGTCGTCGCGTTGGCAGCCACCGTTCCGGCGGAGACCGGCGAATCGCCCGGCCACTCGATCACCAATGTCGATGCACTGCCCAGCGTCTGCATCTGCGGCTTCAACGGCGTCACCGGCGTCGCCAGCTCGAAGACCACCCGGAAGGTGCCCGGCACCGGTTGGCCGGTCCGCACCGAGGTCACCAGGCCGGCAGCGGGCGGTAGCTTGAGACCGCGCACACCGGAGGAATCGGGGAAATCCACCACCAGCCGATTGGGGTTGGCCAGCGACAGCGTCTTGAATCCGCCGCTGCCGGCCAGCTGGATCTCTGCACGCGTGCCGGTGGCGCCGGCGCTGATGCCGACACCCTTGATTTCGCCGGCCCAGGCAGCAAAAACCGCCAGGCTGAGGCTGGCGGTCAGGGCGGAAACACAAAACTGGCGGAACCCCGGTGTCATGGCGCTGGATTCAATCACCCGAGCGTGTGAATTGCAAGGTAATTTCCCTTAATAATCCACAACCTGGCGTTCATTGTTGCGGTGAGCTGGCAAAAAGGGACTGCAACTGCGGCAGCTCTGACAGCCGCGTCAGCCAGTCGCGCCCGGTTTGGCTGCGGCCCAGCAGCGTGACGCTGCGACCCTCGCCGTCGACCGCCAGTTCCACGTCCAGATCCACCGGCGGCAACGCGCCCGCGCCGCGCTCGGGCCATTCGACCAGCCACAGGCTCGCGCTGCCCTCGTCGAGCCCGAGAAAATCCAGTTCCCCGGCCTGTCCGATGCGATACAGATCCAGGTGCCAGGCCTCGTCGCCGGTGCTGAGCGGATAACGCTCGACCAGGGTGTAGGTGGGGCTGCGGATCGGGCCGGTGACGCCGAGTGCACGCAGCAGCGCACGCGCCAGGGTGGACTTGCCTGAGCCGAGATCGCCATGCAGTTGCACCATCGCGCGGGTGGGCCGTACCGCGGCCAGGGCCTGCCCCAGGGTGTCGGTAGCCTGCGCATCGGCCAGGTGTGCGCTGCGTTGGTTCATGCGCTGGCTCCGGCATTGGCGAGGCGACGCAGTTCGGGCAGCAGATCGGTCGGCAGCAGGCCGCGCTCGCCTGCGCGCGCAGCCGCATCGCCGGCGCAGGCATGCAGCAAGGCGCCCAGGCTTGCAGCATCGAACGGCGACCAGCCCTGCGCCAGCAGGGCGGCGATCACCCCGGTCAGCAGGTCGCCCATGCCGCCGACCGCCATGCCCGGATTGCCGGCGTCGATGATGCGCGGCACCGCCTGCGGCGCGGCGATCACGCTGCCGGCGCCCTTGAGCACCACCACGGCATCGAATTGTTTGGCCAAGGCGTCTGCGGCAGCCAGGCGGTCGTGCTGAACCTGCGCGGTCGACATCCCCAGCAGGCGACCGGCTTCGCCCGGATGCGGGGTCAGCACCCGCGGGCCGCGCGTCGGCAGCGGGTGGGCGGCCAGCAGGTTGAGGCCATCGGCATCGATGACGACCGCGCTGTCCGACGCCAGCACGCCATGCCACAACGACTGCGCCCAGGCGTCCTGGCCCAGGCCCGGCCCCAGTGCGACCACGTCGGCCGCATCGGCCAGCGCGGAGATGTCGTCGCCGGCCTGCAGCGCGCGCGCCATCGCTTCCGGGCAGCGCGCCAGCAGCGGCGCGACATGCTCGGCGCGGGTGGCGACCTGCACCAGCCCTGCGCCGCTGCGCAAGGCCGCTTCGGCGGTCAGCAGGATCGCGCCGCCGCTGCCAAGGTTGCCGCCGACACACAACACGCGCCCGGATTCGCCCTTGTGCGTATTGCGCCGGCGCGGGCGCAACTGCGCGGCCAGGGCGCCGAACTCCCAGCTGTGCGCGGCCGGCGTCAGCCCGTCGAATGCCGCATCCGGCACGTCCAGCGACGCGACGGCGCGCGTGCCGGCATGCTCCAGCGCATCGCCGGTGTAGAGCCCCACGTGCGGCACGATGAACTGCAAGGTGGCCTGCGCGCGCACCGCGGCACCGAAGGCCACGCCGTGATCGGCATCGATGCCGCTGGGCACATCCAGCGCCAACACCGGCACGCCGGCGGCGTTGATGGCGTCGATCAACGCGCCGGTCTCGCTGTCGGGCGCGCGGTTGAGGCCGATGCCGAACAGTGCATCGACGATCACATCGGCCTGCGCCAGCGGAGACGGAAACAGGTCGATCGCACCGCCCACGCCCAGATAGTCGGTGCAGGCGCGTTGCGCCAGCGGCGCGGCCGGGCCGTGCCCGGGCAGATGCACCACCTGCACCTGGCGCCCGGCCCGCTGCGCCAGGCGTGCCAGCACATACCCATCGCCGCCGTTGTTGCCGATACCGCAGACCACCACGATGCGGCGCGCCTGCGGCCAGCGTTCCAGCAGATGCTGCCAGGCGGCCTGCCCGGCGCGTTGCATCAAGGTGTAGCCGTCGCCGCCGAGCAGCGTGGTGGCCTGCGTGTCCAGCCTGCGCGCGGCGGCGGTGTCGTAAAGATCGAGCGGTGCGTACATGCCGGGAATTCTATACTTGTCGCCATGTCTGCCGTCCTCGCCCGCCCCGACCCCACCGACGCTGCCGCGCGCATCCGTGCGCTTGCGCGCGAGGCCGGCTTCCAGCGCTGCGGCATCACCGGCATCGAGCTGGGCGAAGACGAGGGACACCTGCGCAGCTGGCTGGAAGAAGGCCTGTACGGGACCATGCACTGGATGGCCCAGCACGGCGACAAGCGCTCGCGCCCGCAGGAGCTGGTGCCCGGCACCTTGCGCGTGCTGTCGGTCGGCATGGACTACGGCCGCAAGGACGACAGCGAAGCCTGGAACACCTTGCACGACGGCCGCCGCGCCTACGTGGCGCGCTACGCGCTGGGACGCGACTATCACAAGCTGATGCGCAACCGGCTGCAGAAACTGGCCCAGCGCATCCAGGGCGAAGTCGGCGCGTTCGGCTATCGGGTGTTCGTCGATTCGGCGCCGGTGCTGGAGCGCGCACTGGCGCGCAACGCGGGCCTGGGCTGGATCGGCAAACACACCTGCCTGATCGATCGCAATGGCGGGTCGTGGTTCTTCCTGGGCGAGATCTACCTCGACCTGCCCTTGCCGATCGACACCCCGGCCACCGCGCATTGCGGCACCTGCACGCGCTGCATCGACATCTGCCCGACCCAGGCCATCATCGCCCCGTACCGGCTGGATGCGCGTCGCTGCATCGCCTATCTCACCATCGAACACGAGGGCGCGATTCCCGAGCAGATGCGCAAGCCGATCGGCAACCGCATCTTCGGTTGCGACGACTGCCAGCTGGTCTGCCCCTGGAACAAGTTCGCCCAGCGCACCGACGAAGCCGATTTCCGCGCCCGCAACGCGCTGGATGTGGCAACGCTGCCGCAGCTGTTCGCCTGGGACGAAGACGAATTCCTGCGCCGCACCGAAGGCAGCCCGATCCGTCGCAGCGGCCATCAGCGGTGGTTGCGCAACATCGCCGTCGGCCTGGGCAATGCGCCCGGCACGCCGGAGGTGCTGGCGGCACTGGAGGCGCGCCGTCACGACGCCTCGGAGCTGGTGCGCGAACACGTGGGCTGGGCACTGGCGCAACACGGGGTGTAGGTTTGCGCCCGATGCGCTCACGCATGCGCATCGCCGCTGCGGGATAATGCGGCGATGGCCGACCGTAACGAACAGATCCTCACCCCCAGCCAGCTCAACACGCTCGCGCGCGACCTGCTGGAAGGCAGCTTCCCGCTGGTGTGGGTGGAAGCAGAGCTGAGCAGCGTCACGCGCCCGTCCTCGGGCCACCTGTACTTCACGCTCAAGGACGCGCGCGCGCAGGTCCGTTGCGCGATGTTCAAGCCCAAGAGCACCTGGCTGAAGTTCCAGCCGCGCGAAGGCCTGCGCGTGCTCGCACGCGGACGTCTCACCCTGTACGAAGCGCGCGGCGACTACCAGCTGGTGCTTGACCACATGGAAGAGGCCGGCGAAGGCGCCTTGCGTCGCGCCTTCGACGAGCTGCGCGCGCGTCTTGCCGCCGAAGGCCTGTTCGATGCCGAGCGCAAGCAGCCATTGCCGGCGCATGTGCGGCGGCTGGCGGTGATCACCTCGCCCAGCGGTGCGGCGGTACGCGATGTGCTCAGCGTCCTGGCGCGCCGCTTTCCGTTGCTGGAAGTGGACCTGTTGCCGTCGCTGGTGCAGGGCGACAGCGCCGCCGCGCAACTCACCGCGTTGCTGCAGCGCGCCGATGCGTGCGGGCGCTACGACGTCATCCTGCTCACCCGTGGCGGCGGCTCGCTGGAAGACCTGTGGGCCTTCAACGACGAGCGCCTGGCCCGCGCGATTGCCGCCGCGCGCACGCCGGTGGTGTCGGCGGTCGGGCACGAGACCGACTTCAGCCTCAGCGATTTCGTGGCCGACGTGCGTGCGCCCACGCCGTCGGTGGCGGCGGAACTGCTGGTACCCGATCAGCGCGAGCTGGTTGCGCGCGTGCGGCGCGCGCAGGCGCGCATGGCCCAGCTGCAGCAGCATGCGCTGGGCACTGCGATGCAGCGCGCCGACCGGCTCGCCTTGCGCCTGCGTGCACACAGCCCGCAGGCGCGCCTGCAGCTGTTGCAGCGCCGCCAGCAGGATGCCGGACGCCAACTGCGCGCGCGCATGACCCAGGTGCTGGAGCGCCTGCAGGCGCGCGTGCAACGGTCGCAGGCCCGCCTGCAGGCGCACAACCCGCAACGCGACCTGGCCACGCTGCAACAACGGCTGCGTGCACTGCATCCGCAGGCGGCGGTGCAGCGGCGCCTGCAGCACGAGCAACTGCGGCTGCGCAGCCTGGCACGCTCGCTGGAAGCGGTCAGCCCGCTGGCCACCGTCGCGCGTGGCTACGCCATCGTGACCCGCCGCGCCGATGGCAGCGTGGTGCGCAGCGCCGCCGCGGTCAGCGCCGGCGAGCGCCTGCGCGCGCAGCTGGCCGATGGCAGCGTCGCGGTGCGGGTCGAACCGGGCGAGGCCTGATATCGGAAGGCATCACGCGCGCTAACCATGACCCGGCGTCTGCGCCGCCTGCTGCCAGCCCTGCAGCAGCAGCCCGGCCAGCGCCGCCGGATCGTGGTCGAAATGATGCCCGCCCGGACGCGCCACCACCTGCACGCCCCGCGCGCGCAGCTCCGGGCACAGCGTGTCCTTTTCCTGCTCGCCGTAGATGCATTGCAGGCGATGCGCGTCCAGCGCCTGGATCGCCGGTTCCACATCCCGCTCGGCATCGTTGTGCCAGCCCAGCCAGCCACCGACGCGCACCTTGAAATCGGCCTGATGCGCAAGGCCCAGCAGGCTGACGAACTGCACCGATGCGCGCTGCTGCGGCGACAGCTCGGGATAGGCAAACGGCAGCACATCGGCGCCGAACGAATAACCCACCAGGGCCACGTGCTGGATATGCCAGCGCTGCCGGTAGCTCGCGATCACCCGGTCCAGGTCCGCCGCGACCTGCTGCGGCGTGCGGCTGGCCCAGAAGTAGCGCAGGCTGTTCCAGCCCACCACCGACACGCCCTGCTGCTGCAGCTGCGCGGCGATGCCCTTGTCCAGCTCGCGCCAGCCGCCGTCGCCGGACAGCATCACCACCATGCGGTCGCTGCCGGGCGCGTGCAGTTCGACCAGTGGCAGATCGCCCACGCCGTGCGCCCGGGCGGTCAGGAAATGGCCACGGGTGGCGGCGGCGATCTGCATCGGGCTGGCAGCGTCGACCAGATCGTCGAGGAAGCCCTGGTTGGCATCGGGCATGTCGCGTGCGCAGGCCAGGCCGCCAGCGCTGGCACCGCCATCGGCGACAACCGCGCCGCCCAGCACGTCGGGCGCGGCCGAGGCCAGCGCCTGCCGCGCCAGCACCGCGCCATCGCCCTGCCCCACCAGGACCGGCGGCAGGAACGCATCGACATGCTCGGCGCGCAGCAACTTCTTGCCCAGGCGTTCGGCATCGTCGGCCAGGGAGCTGCAGGCTGCGTGATGCGTGCGCACCCGTTCGCGATAGCTGGCGGTATCGACCACCGCGACCAGCGCGCCATCGTTGCTCAGCATCTCGGCAAGCCGCTGGCCGTCCTGTGCATGGCCGCTGTCGGGCAACAGCACCACCATGGCCTTCGGCGTGCCTTCCGGACGCAGCACCTCCACCGAGCGGTAATGCCCGGCGGTATTTCCGTCCTGCAGATGCCGCGCCACGGCGTAGCCACTCCCGCCGATCAGCAGGAGTGCGACGACCCAACGAAACAGTTTGATTCCCCAGCCCATCACCGCAGTCCTCGCAAGCGCTGGCGCTTGGACAGCGGCCAGGGTGACCGGTTCCGGCGCGATCACGGTCGGTGTTCGCTGCGGTTAAGCTGGCGCGCTCACCTCGGTGTGTGGCCGCCTCGACGCGGCAAACCGTGCACGTCGTCGATGTCGCGCCCCGAGAAGCGGATATGGCACAGCATGGCGATCAGCGATCCCTGGCCATGCGGGCGCAAAACCGCGCATGCACACCGGCAACGCAACTGCGCCCTAGATCCCGCGCGCCAGGCGAAAGCCGATCCGTGCGCTGGTGCTGTCCGAATCCTGCGACTGCCGCCAGGCCGCACGCGTCTGCTGCGGCGAGTTGGCCCAGCTGCCGCCGCGGATCATGCGCTGCCGGCACCCTGGGTTGTACCAGGCTGCACCGTCGGCCGGCGCGCGGCGGTAGCTGGCATGCCAGCAGTCGGCCACCCACTCGCTCAGGTTACCGCCCATGTCGTGCAGGCCCCAGGCGTTGGCGCGGAAACTGCCGACCGGCGCCGGTCCCCAGAAGCCGTCGCCGTAGCCGACAAAGCCGTTGTTCCAGTGCCGGCCGCTGCGCGAGACATCGTTGCCGCCGGTGAAGTTGCCCGCATCCAGCGGCGGCGAGCCGGCATTGCCCCAGGGATAGCGCCCGGTGCTGCCGGCGCGCACCGCGTATTCGAATTCGGCCTCGCTGGGCACGTGGTAGTGGCGGCCGGTCTGTTCCGACAGCCAGCTCGCATAGGCTTCGGCGTCGCGGATGCTGACGTGCATCACCGGGCTGTTGGGGGCGGCCTGCGCGCCGTTGTAGTCGGACTGCCAATCCACCCCGCTGCGGCGGATGAAGTTGCCGCTGCGCTCGTCGTACACCACCGAATGCCCGCGCCGGGTGGCGCGCGGGCGGGCGCCGGTCGCCTCGACGAACTGGCGGAACTCGGCGACCGTCACCTCGGTGATCGACAACGCAAAGCCACGCGCGAAACGCACGTAGTGCGAGGGCCGCTCGTTGTCGGAGGCGCCGGGCTCGGCATCGCCTGCGCCCATCTGGAACGCGCCATGCGGCACCACGATCATCTGCGGACCGCGCCCGCCGAGCTTGAGTCCATCGGTGAACACCTGCCCGGGGCGGAAGCTGCCGTAATGGGTGGCCAGTTCCAGCCGCCGCCGCAGATCGCCGGCCACCGCATCGCCCGGATCGGCGATGCGCAGTACCTCGGCCAGTGTTTCGCCGGCCGCCTTGAGGCCGCGCGGCGAGGTCAGATCGTGCAGGCCGGCGTCGTGCAAGGCGGCAATCTGCGCACGCCGCATGCGCTCGATCCGCGCACGCGCGTCGGCGATGGTGGGCGCGCGCTCACGTACCTGGCCTGCCATCTGCAACCAGTAGCGTGCGCCGATGAAATCGCTCGCTTCCGCAGCCTGTTCGGCGCGTGCCAGCAGGCCGCTTTCCACCGCAGCCAGGCCCTGACGCGTGCGCGGGTTGTCCGGATCCAGCTGCGCCGCATCGCGGAAGTTGACCAGCGCCCCGTTGCCATCCTCGCCCAGACGACCGCCGCGCAGATCCTCCTCGCCGGCGCGGTTGAAACTCAGCGCCCGCTGCGCGGTTTCCACCGCGCGTTGCAGCGCGCGCACCTTCGGATCCTGCGGGGCGAGCGCCAGCGCCACGATGGCCAGCTCACGCGCCTGTTCCAGCGCACTGTCCTGGCGGTCGGTCTGCTCGATCAGCGCCTGGCCACGCTCGATCAAGCGGCGTCGCGCCTGTTCCAGCCCGCGCCGACTGGCTGCGTCCTTGCCGTCGGCGCGTTGCTGGATGGCCAGGTACAGCGGAATCGCATCCTCGCCATCGCGAAACAGCCGATCCTCCTGCAAGGCCTGGTCGGCGCGCTTGCGCGCCTGCGCCAGCGTCTGATCGCCCAGGTCCACCGGCGGTGGCTGCCATTGCGCCACGGTCTCGGCGGATTCCTCGCCACCGATGGATACATTCGGCTTGCTAGGAACCGCGGCGGCAGCTTGCGGCGCCGCGGCAGGCGCCGGCGTCGGTGTCCGCGAACAGGCGCACACGCTTAGCGCGACCAATGCCCACGCTGCGATCCGGTTACCGCACTCACCCACCACCTGCTCCTTCCAGTGCTCTGCCGCACGACAGGCGATCGCGACGTTAGGCTATTCTGCGCGTTCTGCGCAAACCCTTGCTGTCGACGGAAATCACGTGCCCCATTGGATCACCCACCCCTCCGAGCTGACCGAACGCCTGCAGGCATCGCGTCCGTCCCGCATTGGCCTGGATACCGAATTCATCCGCGAACGCACCTACTGGCCGCAACTGGCGCTGGTGCAGATGGCCATCGGCGAGGAGATCCTGTTGATCGACCCGCTGATCCCGGGCATGAACGAGGCGCTCAAGGCATGGTTGACTGCCACCGACATCGTCAAGGTGATGCATAGCGCCAGCGAGGATCTGGTCACCTTCAAATGCGCGTGCGGGGTGTTGCCGCGGCCGTTGTTCGATACCCAGATCGCCGCCGCGCTGGCGGGTGTGGGTGGCGGCATGGGCTATCAGAAGCTGGTGCAGGAAGTGACCGGCACCTTGCTGAGCAAGGGCGAGACGCGCTCGGACTGGATGCGCCGCCCGCTGTCGCCGGCGCAGCTGGAATACGCCGCCGACGATGTGCGCTACCTGTTCGCCATCCACGACGAACTCACCCGTCGCCTGACCGAGCAGGATCGCCTGGGCTGGCTGGCCGAAGATGCCGAGCGCCTGCTCGCCACGGTGGAACACGACGATGGCGAGCGCTGGCCGCATGTGAGCCTGCGTACCGCGCAGTTCCTGGAACCGGCGGCGCAGCGCCGCCTGTTGCGCCTGCTGCGCTGGCGCGACCTGCAGGCGCGCCAGAGCGATCGCCCGCGCAGCTGGATCCTGGACAACGAACTGGCCAGCCAGCTGGCGCGGTTTCCGCCGGCCGACCTGGACGCCCTGCTGCGCCAGTTCGACAAGTTCCCCAAGGCGCCGCGCAAGCTTGCCGCTGCGGTGTGGGAAGCGCTCAACACGCCGCTGCCCGACGAAGAGCACGCACCGCTGGCGCAGGCCGCCACCGACGGCAACAAGGCCGTGCTCAAGCGCCTGCAGGATGCGGTGGCCCAGCGCAGCCGCGAGCTGGGGTTGCCCGACGGCATCCTGGCCTCGCGCCGGCACCTGGAAACCCTGATCGAGCAACGCAGCTGGCCCGCACCGCTGGGGCAATGGCGCCGCGACGCCCTGGAAGCGCAGCTGACGCCGTTGCTGGAAGACGCTGCAGCACCGTGACCTGACGCAGTGGTCCTGCGACCACGCATCCACGCAGTCCTGGCGACGCGGGAAAAGCGCGAACGACCGGTCACCGGCGCCTCGCCACGACCACGGCGTGAACCAAACAGTCGGGCAGCAGCCTCGCCCATCGCCGCAGCTGCCTTCGCACGTTGCGCGGTCGGAGCTGGCGCAGTCCCTCGGGACCTGCCTGGCCATCCTGCCGTCGGCATCTGGACGACACTGCGTGCGATGTGTCATCCCGCCTGGCCTGCTGCTGTATCGTTATGGCCGGGGTCGCCGCCTGCGCACGCAGGCTCGGCCTTTCAGGACACTGCCAACGCGCGACCGGAGCCGTGCAAGGCGCCGGTCACGGCATGTGCAGGCATACGCACATGCAACGGCCGCCCCCGGGCCCCATGCCATAATGACGTGCGCCCATCGGGCAACGTCTCCACCCCTTATTCCGAGGCCATACCTCTGTGAGCAATACCACTTCCAAACTGGATTCCATCGCACAAGCCAAAGCCAAGCTGCTGGACGAACTGCAGAAGCTGGAAGAACAGGAAAAGACCGAGCGCGCCAGCGAGGCGTCTTCCGCGCATGCCACCATCGTCTCGCTGCTCGAGCAGTTTGCCGGCCACTTCAACACCAAGCAGCGCAACGATATTGCCGCTTACCTGGGCACCACCACTGCCCGCAAGGAAGTGGTCAAGAGCGGCCGCAGCGAAGTCAAGCCCAAGTACGAACTTCCGCACACCGGCGAGACCTGGTCCGGCCGCGGCCGCACGCCCAAGGCCTTCGCCGCCTGGGAAGGCTCGGTGTCGTACAAGGAATGGAAGGCCAAGAACCCGGACCTCAAGTTCCCGCTGATCCGCGAGTGATTGCCGCAGGATCGCGCTCCCGGGCAGCGATCCTGTCTGCCGGCCTGCTTGGCGAATCGCGCGACATGTGGTTAGAATCAAGGCACGTGGGGCGGTAGCTCAGCTGGGAGAGCGTCGCGTTCGCATCGCGAAGGTCGAGGGTTCGATCCCCTTCCGCTCCACCACTGCTTCAATCGTAGAGCCTCGGAGACAGCCCAGTTTCCGGGGCTTTTTCGTGTCGGGCTTTCGCATCGTCGGCGCCTCGGCCCAGAGCGGTGCCTGTGCCAGTGACGGCCATGTCGCCGGGATCACATCGCGCGCGCTAACGTCCGTCCGACCATCACGCGGACACATGCCATGAGCAACAAGCAGAGCCAGCCCGACCAGGCCGCCGACGAACAGCACGGTGTGTCCGAGAGCCAGCAGGATCGCAAACAGGACGAGGCCGCCAAGCAGCGCCCTGGGCAGAAGGACACGCAGATCCACGACGAACAGACCCGCCGCCCCAAGGGCAATGCCGGCCAGGGCGAATGACCTGACAGGCAGGACGGTGTCGCAACGCATCCGCGCAGCGCCGCGGTCGCTGACCTGCCCGGCCCGATGTGGCAAGATCGGCGGCAGACTTGGTCCACCCCGCTGGACGAGGTCTGCGCCAACCAACGCGTGCGATGGGCTGCGATGCAGCATCGGCATGTGCACATCCATCGCCTGACGGCGCCTTGTTCCGGTGGTCCTCGCATGCAGATTCCCGACGCGTCCGCGTTGCACCTCGTCCACGCGACGCTGCTGCCGGGCGATGCCGCCGTCGCCGCACAGATGCCGGCCAACGAGGACGAGCGGCTGGCTGCATTGCAGGACTACCAGCTGCTGGACACCGCGCCCGAGCCGGTCTACGACGCCTTCACCTCGATCGCCGCAGCGGCCTGCCGTACGCCGATGGCGCTGATTTCGCTGATCGACACCCAGCGCCAGTGGTTCAAGGCGAAGCTGGGCATGGTGCCGAGCGAAACCCCGCGCGAGCTGTCGTTCTGTGCGCACGCGATCCTCGAACCGGATCAGGTGATGGAAGTGGGCGATACCCAATTGGACGCGCGCTTCGTGGGGAATGCGCTGGTCACCGGCGAGCCGCAGATCCGCTTCTACGCCGGCGCCCCGCTGCTGACCCCCGACGGGATCGCGCTGGGCACGCTGTGCGTGCTGGACCGTACCCCCCGACGCCTGTCGGTCGCCGAGCGTGACGCACTGCAGGCACTGGCCAGGCAGGTCGTCAACACCATCGAGTTGCAGCGTGCGGCCAGGCTGGTCGAGCTGGACGCATTGCGCGATGACCTCACCGGCGTGTGGAATCGCGCCGGCCTGGAGCAGGCACTGCAGACGCTGGCACAGGGATCGGAGACGGCCGCGTCGCCATCGCTTGCGCTGGCGCTGATCGACCTGGACGGCTTCAAGCGGCTGAAGCTGCAGGCTGGAACGGCAGCAGCGGACGCCACGTTGGTCCAGGCTGCCAGGATGATCGAAGCGCAGCTGCCGGTGACCGCCACGGTGGCGCGGTTGAGCCGCGACCAGTTCTGTGTCGCAGTGCCGGAGACAGCGGCGACCGAGGCCATGGAGATGATCGAGGACGTGCGCAGGGCGATCGAAGCGGCGCGCTGGCCAGCCGGCACACTGACGATCAGCGCCGGCCTGGTCGAGGTGGCGGCCGGTGCGTCGCTCGACAGCAACGCCTTGCTGGCGCGTGCACGGCACGCCCTGCAGGGCGCGATCGGCAAGGGACGCAACTGCGTGCATCGTTTCGATGGCTGGCATCGGCAGGACTGAGTGGCAGGCCAGGCGCAGGTCCGGCGAGGTCGATCACCGCGTCGTCCATCGGTAAGGCCCCCAGCCCCGGGCAGCGCGGCGTCATCCGCCCACGGCTGCCCGTTTCCCGCTGCAGCCGTGCCGGTTGCGGATGTCTCGCGCGTGCACGTGACCACCTGGTTGGCAGCTGGTCCCGTGTAGCGGCCAGCCACCAGGCCGGTGCGCAGGGGGGTGCCAGCTGCGCCCGATTAGGTCAGGCTGCCAGGGAATCGGGGCTGCCGGCAATTTCGTCCACCTGCAGCACCTGGTCCATCTCCAGCAGCACCACGAAACGCTCGCCGACCTTGCCCATGCCGCGCAGCAGGTCGCGACGGATATGCGTCCCGAACGCGGGCGCCGCCTCGATGTCCTGGTCGGCCAGTTCGATCACCGCGTTGACCGCATCGACCAGCACCCCGATCACCTGCGGCCCCTGCGCCTGTTCGGTCGCCAGGATCACGATGCAGCTGCGCTTGCCGATCGTACTGTCGGCGCGCCCCAGCCGCGCCTGCAGGTCCACCACCGGCACCACCGCACCGCGCAGGTTGATCACCCCGCGCACGCAGGCCGGCATCGACGGCACCGGCGTGGGCGCGCGGTACTGGATGATTTCGCGAATGCCGACAATGCTGATGGCGAAGGTGTCGCGATCCAGCTGGAAGGTCAGGTACTGGGCGGCCGCATCGGCGTCGCCGGGCATCGCGTCGGAAGTCTGTGCAGTCATCGATCGGTCTCTCAGAAGCGGGCGAACTGGCCTTCGTCCGGGCCCTCGGACATCGCATAGGCCGGCGCCGCGGTGCTGCGCCATCCACGCGTACCGGGCGTCCGTGCCGGCGCTGCGACAGCCAGCTTGCCGCGCTTGGGCGGCGTGCTCGCCGGCCCCTGCCCGCCCAGGCGGAAGAACGCCATGCTCTGCTGCAGCTGCTCGGCCTGCGCGCTCATTTCCTCGGCAGTGGCGGCCAGTTCTTCGGAGGCGCTGGCGTTCTGCTGGGTGGTCTGGCTCAGCTGCACCACTGCCGAATTGATCTGGCTGACGCCGGAGGATTGTTCCTCGGACGCGGCAGAAATTTCCTGCACCAGGTCCGAGGTGCGCTTGATGCTGGGCACGATGGTGTCCAGCAGACGGCCGGCACGGTCGGCCAGTTCGACGCTGGAACTGGCCACCTCGCCGATCTCCTGCGCGGCCACCTGGCTGCGTTCGGCCAGCTTGCGTACCTCGGCGGCCACCACGGCAAAGCCCTTGCCGTGTTCGCCGGCGCGCGCCGCCTCGATCGCCGCGTTGAGCGCGAGCAGATTGGTCTGGTACGCGATGTCGTCGATGATGCCGATCTTCTGCGCGATCTGCTTCATCGCCTGGGTGGTGGCGACCACCGCTTCGCCGCCTTCGATGGTTTCTTTAGCGGCCTGCGTGGCCATGCCGTCGGTAATGCGGGCGTTTTCGGTGTTCTGGCTGATCGATGCGGTCATCTGCTCCAGCGAGGCGCTGGTCTCTTCCACACCGGCGGCCTGTTCGCTGGCGGCCTGCGACAACGACTGCGCGGTGGCGCTGACTTCCTCCGACGCGCTGGCCAGGGTTTCGGCACTGGTGTTGACCTCGCCGACCACCTGCGACAGCTTCTGCACCATGGTGCGCATGGCTTCGAGCAATTGCGCGGTCTCGTCGCGGCCGTGCACGTCGATGCGCATGGTCAGGTCGCCTTCGGACAGGCCGTTGGCCACCGCCACCGCGCGGCGGATCGGGCCGGTGACGCTGCGGCTGATCACCACGCCAAGAATCGCGCCGAGCAGCACGCCGCCAAAGATGATGGCGATCAGCAACCTGGAGCTGCGTGCGTGGATGCTGCCGGCTTCGGTATTGGCCGAGGCGGCGCTGCGTTCGCGCAGGCCGCTCAGGTCGGTCATCAGCGCATCGACCTCATCCGAGCTGGCACGCACCGCACGCGACAGCGCGGCCAGTTCCGGATTCGCCTCGCGCAAGGCTTCGCGGTTGGCGGCATCGATGAAGCGGCCGCGCTCCTCCAGATAGGTCTGCCAGGCGCGGTCGAATTGCGCCAGCTTGTTCCTGCCTTCCTCGGTCTGGAAGCTGGGACGCGCGCGCGCCATGTAATCGACCACCTTGGCGGTGTACTTGTCGATGTTCTGCACGTGCGACTGACGCTCTTCGGCGCTGCTGGCCAGCAACAGATTGGCGCGCGCACGACCGGCGTAGATCAGGTTGATGTTGGCCTCCTTCACGTTCGACAGGCCGAGCAGCTCGCGCTCGTAGAGCGAGGTCGACAGGTCGCTGATCCGACCGGAGTTGGAATAGCCCAACCATCCGATACACGCGCCGATCGCCGAGACGATCAGGAACGCCACGATCAGCCTGGTTCCGATTCTGAAGTTGCCTAACATTGGGGAGTTCTCTTGAAGATGGTGCGTGCGCGACCTGCGTTGCAGATCGCCCGATGGCGTGGTGCGGGTGCCGCTCACTGCGATGTGGCTTGTCTAACCAACCGCTAATGGCTATCGGCGACAGCAAAACGCGCTTGAGACGTAAACGGCGTTTAACCGTGTATTCACAGCCCCGGATATGCGCTTTTGTGACCGGTCACGCGCTAGCACAGCCACGTATTCGGAAAACCCCTACCCCTGACCCCTGCCCGTGTCCGTGGACAGTCCGCAGGGACATCACGACTGCGCGGTTAGGCTTGGCGCATGTCGCCACAGCCACTGCCACGCAGCTTCTATGCGCACGATGCCCGCCTGGTGGCGCCGCGCTTGCTCAACAAGGTGCTGGTCAGCGCGGACGGACGCCGCGGCCGCATCACCGAGGTCGAGGCGTATTGCGGCAGCGAGGATCCGGCCGCGCATTCGTTTCGCGGCATGACCCCACGCACGCAGGTGATGTTCGGCGCGCCGGGACATCTGTATGTGTATTTCATCTACGGCATGCACTGGGCGATCAACGCGGTGTGCGGTGGTGCGCCCGGGCATGCGGTGCTGATCCGCGCACTGGAGCCGCTGGCGGCAATCGCGGCCATGCAGGCCGCGCGCGGCGCGGCCCCGCTCAAGACCGTGACCACCGGCCCCGGCCGCCTGGCCCAGGCATTCGGCGTGACCGCAGCGGACAACGGGGTGGACCTGACCGATGCCGGCGCACGCCTGTGGATCGAGGACGACGGCCTGCCGCCGCCATCGTCCCCGCTGGCGACGCCGCGCATCGGCATCCGCAAGGCGATGGATGCGCCGTGGCGCTGGGTGGTCCCGGACACCCCCTATCTGTCGCGTCCGCTGCCGCGCGCGACCGGCGCACGCGCGGTGCTGCCAGGTAACTGAGCCAGCCACTGCTCCATCGGCGTCTGCCCGGCGGCGCCCGGTCCACGCTGCAGCAGGCGCAGGGCCTGCTCGGCCTGCTCGTTGCTCAGCTCCTGCAGCGGCTGGAAGCGATCTGCCGCCCACACCGCCATCGGCAGGCCATCGAGATACGCCACACGGTTGCCCGGCACGCGCGCCACGCGCTCGCCGGGCAGCAGGCTACCCAGCAGATTGGCCGGGTCGCCGGCACTCACGCACACCCACTGCTGCGGCAAGGCCTGCGCACGTACGCGGCGCAGGGCCGCGATCGCATCCGGCAACGCGAACTGCTCGCCGGACAGGCCGGCGATGAAACGCCCGCCACGGATTTCGCCACGCGCTTCCAGGCGTTGGTACATGCGCAGCAATTCGCGCCACGGCGGCAACCATGCCGCCTCGCGCTCCAGCAGCCGCCAGCAGACCACGCCGTAGCGCCGCAACAAGGCGTGCGCCACGTGCTCGAGCATGTCCTGGTGACGCTCGCTGGCTTCGGCCAGCGGCAACTCCGGCAGCGCGCGCACCGGCGCCCAGCGTCCGGCATCGCGAATGCCCAGGGCGCTGGCGCGGCGCCGGTGGCGCGACAGCGCCGAGGGCCGTTTAGAGGCCGGCACCAGCAGCGCGCGCAGCCCGGCATAGCTGTCGCAATGCGCACGCCCGCGCATCACCAGTTCGCTCAGCGCATCTTCCAGCTCGGTGCTCATCAGCCGGGCCGCATCGGCAATCTCGTCGAAGAACAAGGCGCCCTGCTGCTGCAGGACCTCCACCACCCGTTGCGCGCGCGAGCCCAGTGGTGCGTCGTCGCCATCGCGTGCCAGGCCGCTCCAGCGTTGCGCCTCACGACGCGGCAGCAACACGATCGGCGTGCTGCGCAGCGCGGCGCCGCCACGGCCGGCGCCGGGCCGCAGCCGCGCCCACACGGTGCGCCCGGCGGTGCACAGCTCGTCCAGCCAGGCCGGTTGGTAGTCGCGCACGCGTGCCGGCAACAGCTCGCTTTCCCACAGCACTGCGGGGGCCTCGAAGCCTTCCAGCTGCCCGACCACGCCGGCCAATGCGTCCGGCCCGGCCACCCGGCTGGCGCCGTCGACATGCTGCCACTCGAACAGGAAGCGCGCGTAATCGCGTTGCGCCACCGGCTCGATCTCGCGGCGCAGCCGTCCCAAGGTGTAGCGATGGATGCGCGCCAGCAGATGACGTTCGCACCATTCCTCCGACGGCGCCTGTGCGCTGAAGTGGCCTGCCATGACATAGCCTTCGCGCTGCAGCGCGGCCAGGGCGAGCACGATCTCGGACTCGGGCAGGCACAAGGCGCCCGCCAGGGCCGGCACCTGCGCCGGGCCGACCGCAGATAGCCGCCCGCGCAGCAGCTCGCGCACGGCCCAGTCGCGCTGCCAGTCGGCAACGCGGCAATCTGCCGGCGCCTGTAGCGGCGGTTGGGCAACCGCGTGCGGATACAGCGGCACGAACCAGTCGATGCGCTCGGCACTGATCCACAGCGCGGGCACCCCGTCGAAGGCAAGACAACTGGCGCGCCCATCGCCTGCGAGTGCAGCCAGCCATGCCTGCCATTGCGCATCGCCCGCTTCATCGACCGGAAGCACACCGAGCCCGACCAGTGCCTCGTGCATTTCTTCGGCATCGCGCGGCTGCGGCCAGGCCTGTTCACGCACCGAGGCGATGGCCTCGGGATCGAGCTGCCCCAGGTCGTCGCTGTTCTGCGGTGTGTAGCGCCGGCTCTGCACGGCCTGGGTGCGGCGCTCCTCCAGCGGGGCGTCGTCCAGGAACGCGTACGGCCGCGCGTTCAAGGCTTCGGCCGCCAGCGGCGACGGTGCCGCCAGATCGCGCGCCAGCAGCGTGATCGCGCCCGACTCCAGCCCGCGCAGCACCTGCAACCAGCCCTGGCTGTCCATGGACTGATGCAGGCAGTCGTCCAGCGTCTGCGCCACCAATGGATGGTCCGGCACCTCGCGCTCGCCGACCAGGTTCTCGGCGCAGGCGACCTGGTCGGGGAACACGGTCGCCAGCAGATCCTCCGACTTCATCCGTTGCAGCTGCGGCGCGACCTTGTTGCCGCCGGCAAAGCGCGGCAGCGCCATCGCATTGGTCGCATTCCAGCGCCAGCGCACGCCGAACAGCGGCGCATCCAGCACCGCCTGGATCAACACATGCTCGGCCGACGACGAATGCAGGTAGCGCGCCACCTCCTCCAGGGCAAAACCATGGCTGGTGGACAGCGACAACACGATCGCATCCTCGGTCGCGGCGGCCTGCAGTTCGAAGTTGAAGCTGCGGCAGAAGCGCTTGCGCAACGCCAGCCCCCAGGCACGGTTGATGCGGCTGCCGTACGGCGAGTGGATCACCAGCTGGGTGCCGCCGGTGGCATCGAAGAAACGCTCCATCACCAGGCACTGCTGGGTCGGCATCGCGCCCAGCGCGGTGCAGGCATGGGCGAGATAGTCGACCAGCTGGCGTGCCGCTTCCACCGACAGACCCAAGGCGTCGTGCAGCCAGTCGCAGGCGGCCTGATGTGGCGGGCTCTCCAGCCGCACCGCAATCTCGCCGCGCAGGCGCGACACCGCCGCCGACAGTTCATCGCTGCGGCCGGGCGCCTCGCCCAGCCAGAACGGGATATTCGGTGGCGCGCCCCTGGCGTCTTCCACGCGCACGCGCCCGGCATCCACGCGCAGGATGCGGTAGCTGGCATTGCCAAGCTGGAACACGTCGCCGGTAAGACTTTCGACCGCAAAATCCTCGTTCACCGTGCCGATCTTTTCGGCCTGCGGCTCCAGCACCACGCTGTAGTCGCCGGTTTCGGGAATGGTGCCGCCGGAGGTCAGCGCGGTCATGCGTGCGCCGCGGCGCGCATGCAGGCGCCGATGCACCGCGTCGCGATGCAGGTAGCCTGCACGCGGCCCGAGCCGTGTGCTGAAGCCGTCGCACAGCATGCGCAGCACGTCATCGAAGCTCGCACGACTCAGCTGCGCGAACGGCCAGGCACGGCGCACCAAGGCGAACAGCGCGTCTTCGTCCCAGTCCTCGCACGCGGCCTCGGCCACGACCTGCTGTGCAAGCACATCGATCGGCGCCAGCGGAATGCGCAAGGCGTCCAGCTCACCGCGGCGCACGCTGTCCAGCAGCGCGGCGCATTCGACCAGCTCGTCGCGGCTCTGCGGAAACAGCCGCGCCTTCGGCGTGCCGCCGACCTTGTGCCCGGAACGGCCGGCGCGCTGCAGGAAGGTGGCGATCGAGCGCGGCGACCCGAGCTGGCAGACCAGATCCACATCGCCGATATCCAGGCCCAGTTCCAGCGATGCGGTGGCCACCAGCACGGTGAGGTCGCCGGCCTTGAGTCGCTGCTCGGCCAGCAGACGCGTCTCGCGCGACAGGCTGCCATGGTGCGCGGCAACGCGCTGCTTGCCGAGCAGATCGCCAAGATGGCGCGCGGCCCGCTCGGCCATGCGCCGGGTGTTGACGAATACCAGTGTGGTGCGATGCTGCTGCGCCAGCGTGGCGACCTCGGCATACACCTGCAGCCATTGGTCGTTGGACATCACCACGCTCAGTGGCGTCGGCGGCAGGGCCAGCGCCAGATCGCGCCTGCGGGTGTAGCCGATGTCCACGATCTCGCAGGGCGGCGGCACGCCGTCCTCGTCAACGCCGACCAGAAATTGTGCGACGGTTTCGATGGGTTTCTGGGTTGCCGACAAACCGACCCGCGTGATCGGCTGATCGGCAAGTCGCTGCAGCCGCTCCAGCGTCAGGCTCAGATGGCTGCCACGCTTGTCCGCCGCCACCGCATGGATTTCATCGACGATGACCGTACGTACATGCCGCAATGCACCGCGCCCGGAGGCCGAGCCCAGCAGCACGTACAACGATTCCGGCGTGGTCACCAGGATGTGCGGCGGCACCCGCCGCGCCTGAGCCCGCTCGCGTTGCGGCGTATCGCCGGTGCGGACCGCCGTGCGCACTGCCACATCCGGCAGGCCGTCGGCAGCCAGGGCCGCGCGGATGCCCTGCAGCGGCGCTTCCAGATTGAGATGGATGTCGTTGGACAGCGCCTTCAACGGCGACACGTACACCACCCGCGTCTGGTCGGGCAGCGCACCGCCGTTGTCCAGTCCGTCGCGGATCAGCGCATCGATCGCCGCAAGGAACGCGGTGAGCGTCTTGCCCGAACCGGTGGGTGCCGCCACCAACGTATGCCGGCCGGCCTGGATCGCCGGCCACGCGGCAACCTGCGCCGGCGTGGGCGCAGCGAAGGTCTGCGCGAACCACGCAGCGACCACGGGATGGAAATGCTGCAGAACAGGATGCATGGGCGATGTCAGTAACGGATGGCCGACCAAATGCGTTCAACCCGTAGATGTAGTTGCCAGATGGCGCCTCTGTGGCGCGGATGCAAGCCGGCATCGGCAAGGGTGGTGAACCCATTCACGCGCAATCGCGGAAACATGCGGTGACCTCCTCCGCGCGCTGATTGAGAACAGAGGCCGTCATGCGATTGTCCGGCAGGCGACGCCATGGCACATTGGCGACATGCCCAGCCTCATCCTCTTCATGATTGCCGGCGCCGCGCTGTTCGCGTTCTGGAACTCGTCGCGTGCCGCAGCCGAACGTGCCGACATCCTCGGCCGCAATGCCTGCCGTGCGGCCGATGTGCAGTGGCTGGACCAGAGCGTGCATTCCACCAATCTGCGCGTCTGCAGGCTGCCCAATGGATGGCTGGGCTTCGAGCGCACGTTCCGCTTCGAGTATTCCTACGATGGCGCCGATCGCCACAGCGGCAAACTGGTGCTGCGCGGCGATCAGTTGATTGCGTTCACCGGGCCGCAGGTCGCGACGGTGCGGGCGCTGCATCCGGAGCATGAGCGGCTGGAATGAGCAGGCTGCGCTGGCACCTGCATCTGGCAGTTGCCAATGTCTGTGGCTGATGCCGGCCTGGAGCGGATGGCAGACGCAGTGAGCAGTCGCCAGCCCGGTGTGGACGGCGCGCCAGGAACCGCAGGGTCTGCGTGGCGCTGCCAAACAGGATTCCGGCCGCCGCCCACCTGGCAACCAGCGCAATCCGCTGTCAGCCGTTCTTGGGCGCGCTGTCATCGTCCGTTGCCCTTGGCTCACTCCATCAGCCGACGAAGTGCATCCATCCACCCGGATCCGGCCGCTGCCGGGCCGTCCGGCACCGGCTCGTATCCGTTGCCCCGGCCGCTCAACCAGCGCAGCTGCTGCTTACCCTCGCGACGCAGCTGCGCCTGTGCGAACAGGCAAAGCGGGTGCAGCATGTCGGCCTTCTTCAACAGATGCGACTTGCCGTCCATCTCGATGCTGAGAAAGTGCGCCTCATCGGGCGTATCGATATAGCTGCGCGCGACAAGACAGCGCCTGCCTTGCACGAAACGATAAATGTCGTACTCGTAGTGGTAATCGACTGCGCCGGACGCATCCGGCTCACTGCAATCGATATGGCGGGCGCGTTCCACCAGCATGGGAACGCGGCTGTCAGCCACCGTGCGCGCTTACTTGACCACGCGCAGGTGCGGGCGCTTGCCACCGCCGGGCGGCTCGTCGGGCGTCGGCGCGCTAGGCGGCGATGCACCGGGATCCGGCGGCTCGCTGCTGGTGCCGGGGATATCGTCCGGCAAGGCCATGCCCTGCCCGGTTTCGCGTGCATACACCGCCAGGACGGCGGCCATCGGCACCATCACCGGATAACTGACGCCACCAAAGCGCGCGGTGAACTGCACGCTTTCATTGTCGACCTGCAGGCCGACCACGGCGCGCTCGGCAATGTTCAGCACCACACGGCCGTCCTTGACCGCACTGGCAGGCACCTGCACGCCGGGCAGTCCTGCATCCACCAGGACGTGCGGGGTCATGCCGTTGTCGTTGATCCATTCGACCAAGGCCCGCAACAGGTACGGGCGATGGCTGGTCATGCGGGGGAAATCTTCGCTCATGGCGTCATTTTACCCGCACACGGCCCGCAGCGGCGGCTGCGCGATGCGGCGTCGGTCTGTTGGCATACAGCCGTCGCATCAGCCCGGCAGGTCGCGCAGTTTCTTTTCCTGATCGGTCAGGCTGCGGATGAAGCCGGGATTGCGGAAGATCCGGTTGCCGTAGTCTTCGATCGCCTTGCCATCCTTGGGCAGACCGATCTCCAGTGCGTCCAGTCGCCAGATGATCGGCGCCATCGCGCAATCGGCCAGACTCATCTCCGGATTGAGGAAGAACTTGCTGGCCTTGAACAGCGGCACCGATGCGGTGAGCAATTCCTTCAGGCGCTTGCGGCCGGCCTCGGCCTGGGTCTTGTTGCCGAGCTGGATGGCCTGTACCTGCGGCACCCAGTCGTGCTCGATCCGCAACATCGCCAGACGCAGGCGCGCGCGCGAGAGCGGATCGACCGGCATCAACGGCGGATGCGGGTAGCGCTCGTCCAGGTACTCGCTGACCACCGAGGCGGCGTACAGCACCAGGTCGCGTTCGACCAGGGTCGGGACCGAATGATAGGGATTGAGATCGATCAGATCTTCCGGGGGATTTTGCGGGTCGACCGGCACCAGGTCGTAGGTCACCCCTTTCGCCGCCAGGACCAGACGGACCCGGTGGCACAACACGTCGTCGTTGGACGAAAACAAAGTCAAGGTATTCCGCATACGCACACTCGTCGCCATTCAAGGCTCTCCGACGACCGGAATCCGCCGGCCGCATCGGCGCGGCCGGCCCAACGCCGACCGTCACCACGGTCCTTCGAGTGTGCAATCACGTCACGCAAAAGCCAAGGGTGATAGGGCCTCAAAAACACCAACAAGCCATATTGTCGCCTCCCATGTCGGGCGCGGCCGGCGCTGACGCGTCATCGGCAGGTAGAACCGCGGCTTATCTGCGGATTCTGTGCAGGGCCCTTGCCCGCCCACCATCGCGGGACACGCCGCAAGTACGTCCTTGACGCTGCGAGTTGGCTGCCGGGCCCTTGCCCGCCCACCATCGCAGGACACGCCGCAAG
>NZ_QREM01000007.1:644210-806033 GCF_003353015.1 Xanthomonas arboricola
CACCATCGCAGGACACGCCGCAAGCACGTCCTTGACGCTGCGAGTTGGCTGCCGGGCCCTTGCCCGCCCACCATCGCAGGACACGCCGCAAGTACGTCCGTGTAGGCTCCGGCGCGGCATCCATGCCGCTCAGGGTCCCGCGACGGTGAGCGGGCAAGGACCAGTCGGGATGGTTGGTACGCAAGGTAAGAGCAGTGCTGGGTGCGCCTTGTTCGATCGTGAAGTATCGGCTCCACGCCTGATGCAGATCGCACGACAGACAGCTTTTCGACTGAGCACCGACCAACTCTCTGGTGCGGTGTCCTCGCCGGTTGCGGGACCGTGTGGCGGCATGGATGCCGCCACCGTGGGTTCACGGCGTGTCCCGCAAGCGGTGAGGGCACCGCGCCCTCGACNCGGTTGCGGGACCGTGTGGCGGCATGGATGCCGCCACCGTGGGTTCACGGCGTGTCCCGCAAGCGGTGAGGGCACCGCGCCCTCGACGCTGTGAGTCTTTGCTGCAGGGCCCTTGCCCGCCCACCGTCGCAGGACACGCCGCAAGTACGTCCATGTAGGCTCTTGAGTCGATCTAGGCGCTTGAACGGCGTCCATGCCGCCCAACGCCTGCGCTACCGTCGACAGACGCGGCCCAGGCCCGAAATCGGCAACTAGCATGCGCACCCCTGCCCTGCGCAGCGCCTGCATGCACCGGGCGACCAGTCTGCTGCTCCTGGGCGGCCGCGGCATTGCGCGGCTGCCTCGGGTTCACAGCACGATCAATGCACGTCCTTCCAGTATTCCTTCTTGAGCAGGTAGGCGATGAAGGTGAGCAAGGCCAGGAACAGGATCACCCACACGCCCATGCTTTGCCGTTTCAGCGCCGCCGGTTCGCCCGCGTACTCGAGGAAGTTGGCGATGTCGCGCACGGTCTGGTCGAACTCCACCGGCGTCTGTCGCCCGGGCTGGCCGAGCTTGAGCGCCTGCACCGGCTTGTCGCCGGTCGCCTTGTCGGGCGGGCCGAACTGCGCCTGTTGCAGCCCTTGCAGCTCCCACAGCGGGTTGGGCATGGACGCATTCGGGAACAACTGGTTGTTCCAGCCCAGGGGGCGGGTCTGATCGAGATAGAACGACTTGAGGTAGGTATAGACCCAGTCGGTGCCGCGCACGCGGGCGATCAGGGTCAGGTCCGGCGGCGCCTTGCCGAACCACTTGGCCGCTGAATCGTGCGGCATGGTGCCTTCGATGTGTTCACCGATCTTGGCGCCGGTGAAGTTGAGGTTGGTCATGACCTCTGCTTCGCTCAGGCCCAGATCGCTGGCCATGCGCGAATAGCGCAGGTATTTCAGCGAGTGGCAGCCAGAGCAATAGTTCATGAATAACTGCGCGCCACGCTGCAGTGAGGCGCGGTCGCTCAGGTCGTTGCCGGCCTGCTGCACCGCACCGCCCTCGGCCGCGATCGCACCACCGCCAATGAGCAGCCCGCACAGCAGGGCGACCACGCGCGACGTCCATGACCTCAGGTAGGATTTAGTCATGGGTGGTCACCCGCTCCGGCACCGGCTTGGTCTTGTCCAGCCGCGTCCACACCGGCATGGTGATGAAGAAGGCGAAGTAGAGGAAGGTCAGCACGCGCCCGACATAGGTTTCGTGCGCGTCGGTGCCGGGGCCGGAGCCGATCACGCCCAGCCACACGAAGCACACCACCAGCACGCCGAGCGCGACCTTGGAGATCCAGCCACGGTAGCGGATTGAGCGCACCTTGGCCCGATCCAGCCACGGCACCAGGAACAGGATCGCGATCGCCGAGAACATCACCAGCACGCCGCCGAGCTTGTTCGGCACCACCCGCAACATCGCGTAGTACGGCGTGTAGTACCAGACCGGCTTGATGTGCTCCGGGGTCACCAGGCGGTTGGCCTCGGTGAAGTTGTCGTGCTCCAGGAACAGGCCACCGAACGCCGGCGCGAAGAAGATGATGAAGGCCGCGATCAACAGCAGAAAGCCGACCCCGACCAGATCCTTGACCGTGTAATACGGGTGGAACGGGATGCCGTCGGCCGGCTTGTGTGCGTCCCAGCGGTTGCCCTTCGGCCCCTTCTTGATGTCCACGCCATCGGGATTGTTGGAGCCCACCTCGTGCAGCGCGCCGATGTGCAGCACGATCAGCAGCAACAGCACCAGCGGCAGCGCGATCACGTGCAGCGCGAAGAAGCGGTTGAGCGTGGCATCGCCGGGCAGGTAGTCGCCCATGATCCATTCGGTCAGCCCGTTGCCGATCACCGGGATGGCGCCGAACAGCGAAATGATGACCTTCGCGCCCCAGAATGACATCTGCCCCCACGGCAGCACGTAGCCCATGAAGGCTTCGGCCATCAGCACCAGGTAGATCAGCATGCCCAGGATCCACACCAGCTCGCGCGGCTTCTGGTAGCTGCCGTACATCAGCCCGCGGAACATGTGCAGATACACCACGATGAAGAACAGCGAGGCGCCGGTGCTGTGCATGTAGCGGATCAGCCAGCCCCACTCCACGTCGCGCATGATGTATTCGATCGAGGCGAATGCATCGGCGGCGCTGGTCTTGTAGTGCATCGTCAGGAAGATGCCGGTGACGATCTGGTTGACCAGCACCACGATGGCCAGCGAGCCGAAGTAGTACCAGAGGTTGAAGTTCTTCGGCGCGTAGTACTCGCTGACGTGCTTGCGATACATGGGCATCAGCCCGGGCGCGCGTTCGTTGACCCAATCGAACACACCGTTGGCGGTACGGACCAGGATATTGCTCATCAGGCAGCCCCCGTGCTGTTGGCCGACGTACCGGCAGCGTCCGGATCGACGCCGATCACCAGCGTGTTGTCGTCCACATAGTGGTGTGGGGGCACCAGCAGATTGATCGGTGCCGGCACGCCGTCGAAGACGCGGCCGGACATGTCGAAGCGCGACTTGTGGCAGGGGCAGAAATAGCCGCCCTTCCACTGCGGGTCGTAGGGCTCGGGGCGGATCTCGGCGACCATTTCCGGCGAGCAGCCCAGATGCGTGCACAGCCCGACCAGCACCGAGATGTCGGACTTGATCGAGCGGTATTCGGGATTCTTCAGTACGTAGTCCGGCTGCTGGTCCTTGTTCTCGGACTTGGGATCCTTGAGCCGGTCATCCAGCGATGGCAGCGCGTCGAGCATCGCCTTGGAGCGCTTGACGATCCAGATCGGCTGGCCGCGCCATTCCAGAACCAGCCGTTGTCCCTCCTGCAAGGCGCTGATGTCGGCGGTCACCGGGGCACCGGCCAACTTGGCGCGCGCACTGGGATTCCACGACTTCACGAACGGAACTGCGACAAATCCTGCTCCGACCGCACCGACCACGGCCGTTGTCGCGGTCAAGAACCGACGACGCCCGATATCAGCAGGTGCGTTAACCCCATCGTTGGCCATCCGGCTCTCCGATCTTGATTAGGTAGCGTGAGGCTGCCAACGGCTGGCGGGGGGTCCAGCCGCGATGAATCGACCGCAGTGTAGCGGAACGCTTAATGCACAGACAACGCAATGTACGCAGTCGGACCGGCGCAGTGCAAACACCGGATGCAGGCGTGCGTGGATTGCATCACGCGCCGGCCTGCACCGGGGCGGACAGCTGTGACGCGATGTGACAAACGCCGTGCATCCGTCGAGGACATGCTGCGCGATCGCCGCAGCGGATGGGATGACGGCCTCCGCGGGGTGGTGGCCGCACGGCGTCCGTCTGCGCGCGTTGCCGTCAAAGCAGGCCGCGGCGTGCGCAAATACGCGCAAACGCAGGCAGCTCAGTTGGCTGCCGTGGCCTGCCCACGATAGCGTCCGGCCAGCAGCCCGACGCGTTGGACATAGCGCTGGGTCTCGCTGTAGGGCGGCACGCCGCCATAGCGATCCACCGCGCCCTCGCCGGCGTTGTAGCCGGCAGCAGCCAGCGTGAGATCGCCGTTGAAGCGCTTCAGCAACCACGAAAGATATTGCACGCCACCGCGAATATTTTGCGTTGCATCATAGGCATCGCTGACCCCGAAGCGGCGCGCGGTCCCGGGCATCAACTGCATCAGCCCCTGCGCGCCGGCACGACTCAGTGCCAGCGGGTTGTAGGCCGACTCGGCATGGATGATCGCGCGCACGATCGCTTCCTCGACCCCGAACTCGCGCGCCGCCGCAGTGATTTCCTGCTGGTAGGCATTGGTGTTGAGCCGGATCGCACCGAAATTGACGCCCGGGTTGGCCCCGCAGGCGTAGCAGGTTTCGATGAAGCTGTAGTGGATGGTGCGCAGGCCCTGGATGCTGGCGACCTGGCGCGGACGCGCACTGGTGTAATGGCGCACACCGTCCTTCATATAGGAATAGACCTGCCCGCTGACCACCCGGCGCGGATTGACCGCGGCGGCAGCGGGCGCCTGCACGATCGACGTCTCCGACAGCGGCTGCGCGCGCGGCCTCAGCGCCGAGGTGAGCTCGACAGCGCGGGGTGGCGGTTGGCTGACCGGCTGGCTGATGATCGTGGCCGGCGCCCCGCTGTCGATGCTGGCGCTGGCACGCGCCGGGCTGGCGGCCACGGCCGGCGTCGGGCGGAGCATGGACGGCGCGGCGCGGCGCGCGGACCGGTCCGGGGTGTAGCTGCTGATGACGCTGCAGGTCGCCCCGCTCTGGCGCTTGCTCAGGTAGCTGGTGATCCCGTCGCCGCTGACGCACTTGTACAAGGTGCCGGCGCTGGCCGGCGCCGCCGACAACGTGAGCAGGAACAGCCCCAGCACCCTTGACATCCCCTTCATGCGGCGGAGTGTCCCAGCTTGGCCCGGGCTTGCCAAGTGGCCGCCGCGGTTATCCGGGCAGTTGCTCCAGCCGCGTCCGCAACGCGTTCAGCGCCTGGGTCAGGGGTGCACGCACGGCCTGCGGGGAGATCGCATCGAACGGTAGATCGAGCAGCAGCAGGTTGGCCGCCAGCGCCGGCATGCTCGGCGCGCCCAGGCCCAGCCAGCAATGTGCCGGTCCGTCGGCTTCCAGCGCGCCCAGCCAGGGCGGGATGCGCGCGGCAAGGGCGTCCAGCGTGCCGTGCAGGCGTACCCGCGCCCGGCACGGGAACGGCGACTCGCCGATCGCCTTGCGCAGGAGTTGCAGCGGCTCCTCCGGCAACGCGCGCGCGGCGAACCGGGCGCCGGTCGCGCTGGCCTGGTCGATCCGGTCGGCCCGCAGGGTACGCCAGTCCTGACGCTCGCAGTCCCAGGCCAGCAGGTACCAGCGCCGCCCGTAGTTCACCAGCAAGGCCGGCTCCACGCAGCGCGTGATCGGCGCGCCGGAATGCCGGCGATAGTCCAGCCGCAGCGTGGCCCGGTCGCGGCAGGCACTGGCCAGTTGCGCCAGCAGCGCCGCATCCACCAAGGCAGCGGCGTCCTCGGTGATCGGCAAACTGGCCGTGGCCGCATGTGCGCCGCTGGCACGCTGGCCGCTGCGCCGCGGCAACAATGGATCGAGCTTGCACAGCACCCGCGCCGCCGCCGCATCCATGCCACGCATCACCGGAGCCGCTGCGCGCAAGGCGATCGCCACGGTCAGCGCTTCGTCCTCTTCGAACAACAGCGGCAGGGCCGCGGCGCCCTGCCCCAGCTGATAGCCGCCTCCGGCCCCGGGCGCGGCCTGCACCGGGTAGCCCAGCTCGCGCAGGCGCTCGACCGCGCGCCGCACGCTGCGCGGATGCAGCTCCAGGCGCTCGGCCAGCGCCACGCCCGACCAGCGCCGGCCGCCTTGCAGCAGGGCGAGCAGACGCAACAGGCGGGCAGCGGTCGAAGCCATCGCGCCACCGTATTGCGGACAGGAACTGTCCGCAATGGCTGCGTAGGATGGCGCTGGCACCGCGTCCCCATGCCCGCCGCACCCACCAAGGAACCTGCAATGTCCCACCAGCGCCACATCACCCTGTTCCATCATCCCCGCTCGCGTTCGCGCGGCGTGCTGGTGCTGCTGGAAGAGCTCGGCGCCAGTTACGACCTGCAGATCGTCGATCTGGAAAAAGGCGAGCAACTGGCGGCCGAGTACCTGGCGATCAACCCGATGGGCAAGATTCCGGCGATCCGGCACGGCGACAGCGTGGTCACCGAACAGGGCGCGATCTACCAGTACCTGGCCGAGCTGTATCCGGAAGCCGGCCTGTCGCCGGCCCCGGGCGATGCCGATCGCGGCGCCTACCTGCGCTGGCTGGCCTTCTACGGCTCGGCGTTCGAGCCGGCGATCATCGACCGCGCGCTGAAGCGCGAGGCGCCGCCGCGCGCGATCTCGCCCTACGCCGACTGCGACACGGTGCTGCAGGTGATCGATGCGCAACTGGCCAGGGGCGACTATCTGTTGGGCGAACGCTGCAGCGCGGCCGATGTGCTGTGGGGCGGCGCGCTGGGCTGGATGCTCGATTTCGGCCTGGTCGATCCGCCTGCCAGCACCCGCGCCTACATCGCCCGCATGGCCGACCGGCCGGCGTTCGCGCGTGCCGAGGCGACCAACGCCAAGGCCTGAGCAGGCGGACGGGCCCGGCGCAAGCGGGTAAACTGTGCGGCTATCTTCTACCCGCCTGGAATAAGCGCCATGCCCGGGACATCCGTTTCCGACCTGTCCGCGGCCACCGCCGTGGACGCACCTGCCCTGTTGCCGCTGCCGGTGGCGCGCCCGTCGGCGCCTGCCGTGGTGCGCGGCAAGCTCTACATCAAGACCCACGGGTGCCAGATGAACGAGTACGACTCGGCCAAGATGGCCGACGTGCTCGCCGCCTCCGAGGGCCTGGAGCTGACCGACAACCCCGAAGACGCCGACGTGGTGCTGGTCAACACCTGCTCCATCCGCGAGAAGGCGCAGGAAAAGGTATTCAGCCAGCTCGGCCGCTGGAAGGCGCTGAAGGCCGGCGGCAAGCCGGTGATCATCGGGGTGGGTGGCTGCGTGGCGTCGCAGGAAGGCGAGGCCATCGTCAAGCGCGCGCCGTACGTGGACCTGGTGTTCGGCCCGCAGACCCTGCATCGCCTGCCGGAGCTGATCCGCGCGCGGCGTGAATCGGGCAAGTCGCAGGTGGACATCAGCTTTCCGGAAATCGAGAAGTTCGATCGCCTGCCCGAGCCGCGCGCCGATGGACCGTCGGCATTCGTGTCGATCATGGAAGGCTGCTCCAAATACTGCTCGTTCTGCGTGGTGCCCTACACCCGCGGCGAGGAAGTCAGCCGGCCGTTCGAGGACGTGCTGGTGGAAGTGGCGCAACTGGCCGCGCAGGGCGTGCGCGAGATCAACCTGCTCGGCCAGAACGTCAACGCGTATCGCGGCGCATACGGCGCCGATGCCGGCGACGCGGCGCAGTATGCGGATCTGGGCTTGTTGATCCGCACCATCGCGCAGATCGAGGGCATCGGCCGTATCCGTTTCACCACTTCCCACCCGCTGGAATTTTCCGATTCGCTGGTGGATGCCTATCGCGACGTGCCGCAGCTGGCCAATTACCTGCACCTGCCGGTGCAGGCCGGCAGCGACCGCATCCTGTCGGCGATGAAGCGTGGCTACACCGCACTGGAATTCAAGTCCAAGATCCGCAAGCTGCGCGCGGTGCGCCCGGACATTTCGATCAGCTCGGACTTCATCGTCGGCTTTCCCGGCGAGACCGAAGCGGATTTCGAAAAGACCATGAAGCTGATCGAGGACGTGGGCTTCGACCAGAGTTTCTCGTTCGTGTACTCGCGTCGTCCCGGCACGCCGGCATCGGACCTGCAGGACGACACGCCGGAAGCCGTCAAGCAGGCGCGCCTTGCCCGCCTGCAGGCGCAGATCAATGCGCACGCCACGCGTATCTCGCAGTCCATGGTCGGCAGCGTGCAGCGGGTGCTGGTGGAAGGCCCGTCACGGCGCGATCCGAACGAATTGACCGGCAAGAGCGAGAACATGCGCCCGGTGAATTTCCCCGGTAACCCGCGCCTGATCGGGCACTTCGTCGATGTGTTGATCACCGAGGCGATGAGCAACTCGCTGCGTGGCCAGATCCAGGTGGACGACAGCGCGAGCTGACGCGGCACGGGCGCCGGCTTGCCTGGCGCCTTCCGTCAGCTCTTGGTGGCGGATTGGTAATGGACGACAGAGTGCGTGCCGGTCGGTCGCGACGGTCGTGGTGCTGCCACCAGCCACCCGATGCCACATCCGCCTGCGATGGTCCTTACCTTGCGTGGCTGCGTGCGTGCGTGCAATACGCTGGCACTTCAGCGAGGTCACGCACGTCACGCGGCGCGCCTCGATCTTTCGCGAGCACGCAGCGGCGTGCGCACCGTGCTGAGTCGCCAGCTGGCGCTCGAGCGTCTGCAATGGCCCGGTGACCTGGCGCAGCACTGGGCCATGCCCGGTCTGCAAGCCAGCGACTGCGCGCATCGTTCGCAAAGGCCGGGCAATGTGTTGATCGCGCACAGCGACGACATCGACAGCGACTCGCCTCAGCACGCGGCACGCGGCACGCACGCCGAGTGATCAAAATTTCACCACCCGTCTGCAACGCCTTGCGGCACAAGGCGTGCGAGCACTTACCCACAGGCTTTGCCGAATTCGATCCACACCGCTTGTGGACAACCGCCACTGTAGTGGTGATTTTTTCACCACATCCCTGCCGGACCTTGTGCCAGTAGGCGCCACAATTTTTATCCACAGGTTAGTGATGTGTGACTCCACAGCGACTGTGGAAAACCCGCGCACGCCGCCGGGTCCCGGCCAGACCGGGTGATTGCAGTGGCCGGGCGTGTTGGTGGGATCACACGCTGCGCGCTACCCTCGTCTGCCGCCCAACCGACCAGCGCATGCGTGCGCGGTCCGATCCGACCATGAACTCACCTGCACACCGCGACTTCACCCTGGAACCCGACGATACCGAGCGCCTGGCCAATCTGGCCGGCCCGTTCGACGCGCACCTGCGCCAGATCGAGCTCAAGCTCGGCGTGGAGATCGCCAACCGCGGCAACATCTTCCGTGTCACCGGCCCGGAGCCGGCGATCACCGCCGCGCAGACGCTGCTGATGGCGTTGTACGAGGAAGCCGCCGCCACCACGTTCGACAACCACGCCATCCACCTGCGCCTGAACGATGCCAATGTCGAGCACGTGGTCGATCGTTCCTACGTGGCCCAGGACGTGGCGATCAAGGTCAAGCGCGGCACCGTGCGTGGCCGCGGCGCCAACCAGGCCAAGTACCTGCATGCGATTGCCACGCACGACATCAATTTCGGCATCGGCCCGGCCGGTACCGGCAAGACCTTCCTGGCCGTGGCCAGCGCGGTGGAAGCCTTGAACGAGTCGCGCGTACAGCGCCTGATCCTGGTGCGCCCGGCGGTGGAAGCCGGCGAGAAGCTGGGCTTCCTGCCTGGCGACCTCAGCCAGAAGGTGGACCCGTACCTGCGCCCGCTATACGACGCGCTGTACGAGATGCTCGGCGTGGAAAAGGTGGTCAAGCTGCTGGAAAAGAACGTCATCGAGATCGCGCCGCTGGCCTACATGCGCGGCCGCACGCTCAACGATGCCTACGTGATCCTGGACGAGGCGCAGAACACCACCATCGAGCAGATGAAGATGTTCCTGACCCGCCTGGGCTTCGGCTCCACCGCGGTGGTCACCGGCGACCTGACCCAGATCGACCTGCCCAAGCACGTCAAGTCCGGCCTGCGCGACGCCATCGAGGTGCTGCGCGATGTGGACGGCGCCAGCTTCACCTTCTTCGAGGCACGCGACGTGGTGCGCCACCCGCTGGTGCAGCGCATCGTTACCGCGTATGAAAAACGCGATCAGCAGGACGCCGCTGCCAAGAACAACGCTGAGTGAAGCTGCGCCTTGCCGGCCTGACGTTGGCAAGCGGATTGCTCGCGGCGGCATCGCTCGATGCCACCGAAGTGCCGCCGGCGCCAGGGATCCCCATTGTGGATCGCGATGTGGTCCCGGCCGCGCAAGTGGCGCCTCCCTGCGTGTCGCTGGCTGCCGACCACACCAGCATCAGCATTCCAACCGCGTACCTGGAGAAACTGGCCGAACAGGCGCGAGGCGATATGCCGGCAGGAAACGAGCGCGCACGATTCGGTGCTTGGCAGCAAGGGCGCAGTGCACGCTGGCTGCTCGATCTACCGGGAACGGTCACCGATGCACGCGGTTGCGAAAGCTCACCGATCCAGCACGCGCACCGCGCAAGCCAGTCACTGGTCGGCGGGCTCCTGGAAAGCGGTATCGCTGCGGTCTGGGTGCATGATCAACCCGGATTCGTTTCAAGGTTGCGGGTGCGGGACTACAATCGCGGCTGCGGGCGCGGCCCGATCGGTAGTTCGAGCTACCGCGTGGCTAACGGGCCTGCGGTGGTACTGCTGATCACGTGCACGCATTGACCCCCTGCCCAGGAAACGCTCGCCATGACCCGTGGACCTGTCCGCCTCGACGTCGCTGTCAGTTATGCGCTGCCGCGCGCCGGCCTGCCGTCGGCGGTGAGTTTTCGCAAGTGGGTTGCGGCCGCGCTGAAGGGGCGCATCCGCGAGGCCGATCTGGCGGTGCGCATCGTCGACGAGAAGGAAGGCTGCTCGCTCAACCACCATTACCGTGGCAAGGATTACGCCACCAATGTGCTGAGTTTTCCGGCCGAGTTGCCCGAGGGCCTGCCCAAGGGCATCAAGATGCCGCTGCTCGGCGATCTGGTGATCTGTGCGCCGGTGGTGGCGCGCGAGGCGGCCGAACAAGGCAAGTCGCTGGCCGCCCATTACGCCCATCTGACCGTGCACGGCACCTTGCACCTGCTGGGCTGGGATCACGAGGACGACAAGGAGGCCGACGCGATGGAGCAGCTCGAACGCGAGATCCTGGCCGATCTCGGCATCGACGATCCCTATGCGGGGGAGCGCTGATGCGGGCCTGCGTCGCCACCGCGGTGCTGTTGCTGGCCTGCTCCGGCGCCTGGGCGCAGACCGCGCCGGTACGCCCGGACCTGCCGGCCCTGATCGAATGCCGCCAGCGCATCGGCGACTTCAACGCGCTGGCGCCGGTGCTGGCCGACCCGCTCAAGGCGGTTGCGCTAGGCTGGACGCCGCTGCAGCAGGCCAACCTGTTCATGACCGAGTACACGCTCAACACGCCGATCAGCGTGTTCGGCCACCGCACCACCCATATTGCGTTCGCCGGCGCCAGCGTCATGGCGCTGCTGGACCTGCCCGACCCGCGCCCGCTGGCCAGGCAGCTGAACCTGGAACTGGGCGTGGATAACGCCGACAAGGTCATGTACGGCCGCGAGCTGGTCAGCGAAGACACCACCGACCCCAAGACCGGCGAGGCGATGATCGAATCGATCGTGCTCAGCGTCTCCAACGTGAAGTCGCATCCGGGCAAGACCGTGGTCGGCTGCGGCTACAGCCTGGACCTGCCCTGACGCGGCACCGCCCCGCCCCGTCTACAGCGCCTTAGCGGCTTCCTGTTAGACTGCCTGCTATCGCCTGGTTTGCCGGGTGCCGCCCCCCGTCACGATGTCCGAAGACGACAGTAGCCAATCCCAAGAAACACCCGAAAAACGCCGTAGCTGGCTTGAGCGCCTGAGCGCTGCCTTCTCTGGCGAACCCCACACCCGCGACGAACTGGTCGCGTTGCTGCGGACCGCCGAACAGGACGGCCTGATCGCCGCAGACACCTTGCGCATGATGGAAGGCGCGATCTCCGTGTCAGAGCTCACTGTGGGCGATGTGATGATCTCGCGCTCGCAGATGGTCTCGCTGCCGGTGGAGGCGCGTTTCATCGACCTGATGAAGCAGGTGGTGGAATCGGGCCATTCGCGCTTCCCGGTGCACGGCGAGAACAAGGACGAGGTGCTCGGCATCCTGCTGGCCAAGGACCTGCTGCGCGGCGTGGTCGCCGACAACGGTCCCGGCAACGTGCGCGAACTGCTGCGCCCGGCGGTGCTGATCCCGGAGTCGAAGAAGCTCAACGTCCTGCTCAAGGAATTCCGCCTGTCGCGCAACCACATGGCCATCGTGGTGGACGAGTACGGCGGTGTCGCCGGGCTGGTCACCATCGAGGACGTGCTGGAGCAGATCGTCGGCCAGATCGACGACGAGCACGACGATGCCGAGGAAGAGAATTCGCTGATCGCCATCCAGGCCGACGGCCGCTATGTGGTCGATGCGCTGACGCCGATCGAGGATTTCAACGAGCGCTTCGGCGCCGACTTCCCCGATGACGAGTACGACACCGTCGGCGGCCTGGTCACCGATGCGATCGGGCATCTGCCGGAAACCGGCGAGGAACTGACCCTGGGGCGCTTTGCGTTCCGCGTGGCCAAGGCCGACGCGCGGCGCGTGCATGCCTTCCACGTGACCATCCTGCCGCCCGACCCGCAGGACGACGCTTGAACCTGTCGCACCGCATGACTGCTGCAGCAACAGGCCGCGGCAGGGTTCGGCGATGGGCAGCGTCCTGTCTGCTGCTGTTGCTTGCACTGCTGGTGGCGCCTGCCGCCGTTGCCCAGGGTGCGGATCGGCCGGCGGCCCAGCCCGTCGTGCCGGCGCCGCGGGTCGGCGTGGTCACCATGCAGCCGGGCGAGGTGTTCTTCGAGCGCTTCGGTCACGATGCCATCGTGGTGGTCGATCCGGTCACCGGGCAGGCCACCTCGTACAACTTCGGCTTCTTCGATCCCGGCGAGCCGGATTTCGTTCCGCGTTTTGCGCGCGGCGAAATGATGTACTACCTGGTTGCGTTGCCGCTGGACGAAGACCTGCAGCAATACCGCGCGGTCGGCCGCGGCGTCAGCATCCAGTGGCTGGATCTGCCACCGGACCAGGCGCGTGCGCTGGCCGACGGGCTGGCCGTCCGCAGCCGTCCCGAGAACGCGCGCTACCACTACGATTACTTCGTGGCCAACTGCGCCACGATGGTTCGTGACACGCTGGACCGGGCGATGGGCAGCGCATTGAAATCGCAACTGGCCGGGCGCTCGCGTGGCAATACCTACCGCAGCGAGGCGGTGCGCCTGGCCTCCCCTGCGCCGTGGATGTGGCTGGGCTTCGACCTGGGCCTGGGACCGTACGCAGACCGTCCGTTGTCGCGCTGGGAAGAAGCCTTCGTACCGATGCGCCTGGCCGACAGCCTGACCCAGGTGCACAACAGCGCCGGCCGCCCGCTGGTGCAGTCCACGCAGGTGCTGTTGCCGCATCGCATCGCACCGGAACCAGCCGAACAGCAACGGCATTGGTGGCCATGGTTGCTGACCGGCTTGCTCGTCGCTGCCGGCGTGCTGGCGCTCGGCCGCCGGCAGCGCGTGCTCGCCGCCTTCGCCCTGCCGTACTGGCTGCTGTGCGCGATCGGCGGCGGCCTGCTGGTGTATCTGTGGGGCTTCACCGTGCATCAATCGGCCTGGGCCAATCGCAACCTGTTGCTGGTCAACCCGCTGTGCGTGCTGCTGGTGGTCGGCGGGATCGCACTGCTGCGCGGGCGCCGGCCCGGACGCTGGTTCGACGTGCTGCGCTGGGTGGTCGCCGGCTCGGCCCTGCTGGCCCTGTTGATCCACTGGCTGTCGTTCCAGGCGCAGGGCAACCTGCAATGGGTGCTGCTGCTGTTGCCGATCCACGCCGCGCTAGCGATCGCCTTGCGACGGCGTGACTTGTCCGTGCCCACGCGCTGATCCAGGATGCGTCCATGAACCACCACGGCCGCCATCCGGACAACCCCTCCTGCGTCATCACCTGCGCCTATTACGACGGCGAGGGCGAACGCCACGACATCAGCCTGGAACAGATCAGCGACGTGCTGCAGCGCCCGGATGGGTTCGTCTGGGTGGGGCTGTACGAGCCGCAGGAATCGGTGCTGCACAAACTGCAGGATGAGTTCGGCCTGCACGATCTGGCCATCGAGGATGCGCTCAAGGCACACCAGCGCCCCAAGGCCGAGAGCTACGGCAATTCCCTGTTCGTGGTGGTCAACACCGCGCAGCTGGTCAACGAGCGCATCCGTTACGGCGAGACGCACGCGTTTTTGGGCGCGCGCTTCCTGTTGACGGTACGCCATGGCGCATCGCTGTCGTATACGCCGGTGCGGCACCGGGTCGAACGCGAACCGGCGATGCTGCGCATGGGCGCCTCGTTCTGCCTGTACGGCGTGCTCGATTTCGTGGTCGACAACTACCTGCCGATCATGGACGAGTTCCGCGACACGCTGGAAGGCCTGGAAAAGGACATCTTTGCCGACAACTACAAGCGCGAAACCGTGGTGCGCCTGTACGAGCTCAAGCGCGAACTCAACAAGATGCGGCTGGTGGTGGCACCGCTGCAGGACGTGCTCTCACACCTCAAGCGCAACCCGGGCTCGCTGATCCACGACGAAGTCGGCATCTACCTGCGCGACGTGCTCGATCATGCCGTGCGCATCAACGACGCCATCGACACCTTGCGCGAAATGCTGGGCACCGCGCTGAGCGTCAACCTGTCGATGGTGACGCTGGCCCAGGGCGAAACCGTCAAGCGCCTGGGCGCCTGGGCCGCGCTGCTGGCCGCCCCTACGCTGATCACCAGCTGGTACGGCATGAACTTCACCCACATGCCGGAACTGGACAAGCCCTACGCCTACCCGCTGCTGGTCGCCGGCGTGGTCGCCTCCTGCCTGGTGCTGTATCGCCTGTTCAAGCGTGCGCGCTGGCTGTAGGCCGCGTTACGGCCGGGATTCGGGAGTGGGGATTCGGGATTGGTTCGAGCGGGTTTCTGACTGCTGGGTGTTGCTTTGGCACAGAGCTGCTGGAGGTTTCCGCACTGCATCTACTGCAAGCCGCGTCGGCTATGCACTGGCTGGTTTGAAGGCGTCGGCATCATCGTGTGCTGCCCGTACCCTCATCCGCCCTTCGGACACCTTCTCCCAGAGGGAGAAGGGAGCCGGCTTGCCTTTGCGAATCCCCGATTCCGAATCCCCAATCCCGGCCCTCAAGCCACATAGATCGTCTTGATGTTCATGAACTCGTGGATGCCGTGGTCGGCGAGTTCGCGGCCGAAGCCCGAGCGCTTGATGCCGCCGAATGGCAGGCGCACATCGCTCTTGACCACCGAGTTGACGAAGGCCGCCCCGCACTGCAGTTGCTGCGCGACGCGCTCGCCGCGCTTGGCGTCTGCAGTCCACACGCTGCCGCCCAGGCCGAAGCTGGTGTCGTTGGCCACGCGTACTGCTTCTGTTTCGTCGGCCACACGAATGATCGACGCCACCGGGCCGAAGAATTCTTCGTCGTAGGCCGGCATGCCGGGCGCGACCTGGTCGAGGATCGTGGCCGGGTAGCCTGCATGCGAGCCCGGCACCGGTTCGCCGCCCAGTAGTACCTTGGCGCCCTTCTGCACGCTGGCCTGTACCTGCTTGTGCAATTCGTCGCGCAGATCCGCGCGCGCCATCGGCGCCAGCGTGGTGCCCTCCTGCTGCGGGTCGCCGGGCACGCGCCTGGACGCGGCGGCCACGAAGCGTTCGATGAAGCGATCGGCGATGGCGTCCACCACGATGAAGCGCTTGGCGGCGATGCAGGTCTGCCCGCTGTTGTCGAAGCGCGACTGCACGGCGGAGGTGACCGTATGCTCCAGGTCGGCGTCTTCCAGCACCACGAACGCGTCGCTGCCGCCCAGTTCCATCACGCACTTCTTCAACTGATCGCCCGCATTGGCAGCCAGCGAGCGTCCGGCGCGTTCGCTGCCGGTCAGCGTCACCGCGGCGATGCGATCGTCACGCAGCACGTCTGCGGCCTGGTCGTTGTCGATATGCAGCACGTCGAACACGCCAGGCGGAATACCGGCCGCATCCAGCACCTGCTTCATCGCATCGGCGCAGCGTGGCACATTGCTGGCGTGCTTGAGCAGCGCGACATTGCCGGCCATCAGCCCCGGGGCCAGGAACCGGAATGCCTGCCACAGCGGAAAATTCCATGGCATCACCGCAAACACGCAGCCCAGTGGTTCGTAACGCACATAGCTGGACTGCGCTTCGGTGGGAATCTCGCGCGGGGCCAGGTACTCGGCGGCATGCTCGGCGTAATACGCGCAGGCCTGCGCACACTTGTCGACTTCGGCCAGGGCTTCCGCGCGCAGCTTGCCCATCTCTGCGGTCATGATGCGTTGCAGGTCATCGCGCCGACGGGTCAGCTCTTCGCCCACACGCCGCAACAGCGCGCCGCGCTCGGCCAGCGGCAACGCCGCCCAGGCCGGAAACGCCTTCGCCGATGCGGCCAGGCGCGCTTCGATGCCCGCAGCGTCCAGGGTGTGCTGGGTGTGCTCGACCTGGCCATTGGCCGGGTTGACGGTGTCGTAGGACATGACGGTCTCCTGTTGCAGGCCCGTCATGCTAGTCGCCGGGAAGTTGCAGCCGTGTCACAACCACCTGAAATCTGTGCAACGCTGTGTTTGCCGGCGCCGCGACGCGATGCCGCACCTCCATGGCAGCCTGCGGACGAACAGCGGTGGTGATCACACTCCGGATCAGGCAAAAAAGCCGCCCTGCCCTGTTGCACGATCCAACTGCCCAAACGCGCAAGATGCTCTAGCATGCGCAGTGGCATCTTTGTTCATTCATGGAAGACCATCACGATGCGCCGGAATCTCATTGTCCTGGGTGTACTCGGCACCAGCGCGTGCCTGCCTGGATGTGCCTTTGTTCAGGACCTCCTGCGTGGACCGCGGCCCGGGCCGGCCGGCTTTGTCACCGTGAGCTGCACCAGCCTGCAGGCCGATCTCGCGCAACCCTGCGAGGACGACGCGCTGCGTGCGTGCTCGGACACTGCCATCCGCCAACTCATCACCGCGCAGTCGTCGCCGAACTTGGTCACGGTCTTTCCCGACAAGCGAACATCCAAGGACGACGGCAAGGACGGCCGCAGGAACGACCGCAAGGACCGCGCCGACGAACAACCCAGAATCGAGCAGCACGGCTACACGATCAGGGCCGAATACCAGTGCTACCTGACCAAGCCGCAGCCCTGGGACAACGGTTACACGCCACCAGCCAGGTAAGCGTCGCCGATCGAACTGCTGCGCTCGGCGGTCGGCAGGCGCAGCAAACCTCCGGAGGCGAGCCGCAGCATCCGCACCCGTCTGCGGCCTGAGCGTTTACGCCGATCCGGCGGCCGACTGCCGGGGGCGCATGCATCGCATCAACGCGGATGCGTGCTCAGGCACCAGCGTGCTGCGCAAGCTGCTGATCGCGCAGGCGGCGTTTTTCGCTGCGCGCCAGCAGCCACCAGCCGATCGCCGCGGCGATCGACACCGCCAGCACCATCAGCGTGGCAAGTGCGTTGATCTTGGGGCTGATGCCCAGCCGCACCGATGCGAACACCTTGATCGGCAAGGTCGTCGCGCTGGGCCCTGCCAGGAAACTGGCGATCACCACATCGTCCAGCGACAGCGTGAACGCGAGCAGCCAGCCCGACGCCAACGCCGGCGCGATGATCGGCAAGGTGATCCGGAAGAACACCTTCAGCGGCGTGGCACCCAGATCCATCGCCGCTTCTTCCAGCGAGCGATCCAGCTCCTGCAGGCGCGAGGAAATCACCACGGTGACGAAGGAGACGGTGAAGGTGACATGCGCCACCCAGATCGCCACCGCCCCGCGCGGCGCGATTCCCAGCACCCCGCCCATCGAGACCAGCAACAGCAGGATCGACAGGCCGATGATCACCTCCGGCATCACCAATGGTGCGGTGATCAGCGCACCGAACAGGGTCTTGCCGGGAAAACGCCGCAGGCGCACCATCGCCAGCGCCGCCATCGTGCCCAGCACCGTCGACGCACAGGCAGTCCAGAACGCGACTTCCAGGCTGACCCAGGCCGCGTCCAGCAATTGCCGGTCGCGCAGCAACTCGCCATACCAGCGCGTGGAAAATCCGCCCCACACCGTGGCAAGACGCGAGGCGTTGAACGAATAGACCATCAGCAACAGGATCGGCAGGTACAGAAAGCCCAGGCCCAGCGCGAGCACACCACCACCCAGCAGGCGCGTGCCGGCAGAGGCGCGCATCATGTCAGCCGCCCTTCCAGCTCGCGCTGCTGGTAACGGTGGAAGATCACGATGGGCACCAACAGTACGATCAGCATGACGGTGGCCACCGCAGCGGCCACCGGCCAGTCGCGATTATTGAAGAACTCGCCCCACAGCACGCGGCCGATCATCAAGGTGTCCGGCCCGCCCAGCATTTCCGGAATCACGAATTCGCCCACCGCCGGGATCATCACCAGCATGCAGCCGGCCACGATGCCGTTGCGCGACAGCGGCAAGGTGATGCGCACGAACGCCTGCCACGGCCGCGCGCCCAGATCGTAGGCCGCTTCCAGCAAGCGGTTGTCGTGCTTGACCAGGTTGGCGTACAGCGGCAGCACCATGAAGGGCAGATAGCAGTACACGATGCCGATATAGGCGGCGATCGGCGTATACAGCAACTGCAGCGGCTGCCTGATCACGCCCAGCGCCAGCAGCGCCTGGTTGAGCAGGCCGTTGCCGTCGAGAATGCCGATCCAGGCATAGACGCGGATCAGGAACGAGGTCCACGACGGCAACACCACCAGCATCATCGCCACGTTACGCGTGGCCAGCGGCAGACGTGCGATCACATAGGCCATCGGATAGCCGATCAACAGCGCCAGTGCGGTGGAGATGGCCGCGATCCTGATCGAGCTCAGGTATGCGGCCAGGTACTGGCTGTCGCGCAGCAGCGCCAGGTAGTTGCCCAGGTGCAGCTTGATACTCACCGCGCCATCGGCCGCAACCGCGAACAGCGGCGTGTACGGCGGCATTGCAGTGGCGCGCTCGGCAAAGGAAATCTTCAGCACGATCAGGAACGGGATCGCGAAGAACACCAGCAGCCACAGATAGGGCGCGGCGATCACGCCCCAACGCGCGCCGGGCACTGCGCGACGGAGCAGGCGCGGCCTCATGCGGTGAGCACCACGCCGTCGTCCTCGCCCCAGCCCACCCACACCGCATCGCCCCAGGTCAGCGCTTCGCTGGCCCAGCGCTGGCGATTGGCGAAGTCGGCCATCAGCTTGACCCCGCTGGGCAGGCGCACGTGGTAGACCGAATGGCTGCCGAAGTAGGCGATCTCCTCGATCACACCCTGCGCCTTGTTGCAGGCTTGCGCTGGCTCGTCCTTGCCGATGGACAGTTTTTCCGGACGCAGTGCAAACGCCACCGCCTGCCCTTCGAACCCGGTGATGCCGTGGCCGATGCGGATCGGCGCGTTGAAGGCAGGCGTCTTCAAGGCGACGTACTCCGGTTGGTCCTCGGCAATGACTGCATCGAGCAGATTCACCGAGCCGATGAATTCGGCGGCGAAGCGATTGGCCGGCTGTTCGTAGATTTCATCGGGCGTGCCGACCTGCTGGATCCAGCCCTGGTCCATCAGCGCGATGCGCGTGGCCATGGTCATCGCTTCTTCCTGGTCGTGGGTGACCATGACGCAGGTGACGCCGGAGGTTTCGATGATGTTGACCAGTTCCAGCTGCATCTGCGAGCGCAGCTTCTTGTCCAGCGCGCCCATCGGTTCGTCCAGCAGCAACAGCTTGGGCCGCTTGGCCAGCGAGCGTGCCAGTGCAACACGCTGCTGCTGCCCGCCGGAGAGTTGATGCGGCCTGCGCCGGGCCAACGCGCCCAACTGCACCAGCTCGAGCATCTCGCCGACGCGGGTGGCAATGGCCGTCTTCGACAACGCTTCCTGCTTGAGCCCGAAGGCGATGTTCTGCTCCACGCTCATGTGCGGAAACAGCGCGTAGGACTGGAACATCATGTTGATCGGCCGCTGGTACGGCGGCAGTGCGTCGATCGGCTGGCCATCGAGCACGATGTGCCCCCTGGTAGGCCGCTCGAAACCGGCCAGGCAGCGCAGCAAGGTGGATTTGCCGCTGCCCGAGCCGCCCAGCAGCGCGAAGATCTCGCCCTTGCGGATCTGCAGGCTGACATCGTCGACCGCGACGAATCCATCGAACTCCTTGCGGACCTCGCTGATGGACAGGTAGCCGGCATCAGCGGCGCTGGAGCGTGACGGCAGGGCCTCGGTCAGTGACATGGTTCCTCTCGATTGCGGCAGACGCAGGCGCCGTGTGCAGAGCCTGCGCGCCATGATGGCAAAAGCATGTGGCGGCTGCCGCCCACCTGCAGGCAGCGCGACTGCGGGCAACGATGATGGCGGCATCGCGGCCCTGGGCTGGGCAGTGACGGTCCTGCACGTAGGCCGACCCACCACATGACCCGGCGCGCCATCGATCCGGCGCGGCAGCTGCCTGGCAGCATGCGACATCCCTGTCGTCCGGTGCAAAGTGCGCCGCCGGGCGCGTCCGGGCCCAGCGGCCGACGGACGCGGCGATGACGGCCACACCAGCCCGGTGCATACGCGTGGCCGGCCATCCCTGCCGACGCCATGCCAACGCGGCGCCGGCACAGCGCGTCGAGCTTGGCCGCCGTTGCATCCACGCGTGACCACCGGGCCACGGCTGGCGCTCGGCTCAGCGCGTTTCCCGAGGCGCCTGGCTCCAGCCCAGCCCCAGGCTCTTCTGCAACGCGACATAGTTGACCAACAGCTGCACCTGCGCCTGCGCGGCGGCGTCCTGCGCCGACAGTTGCTGGCGCTGCACGTCGAGCAGATCGATCGACGAGGTCGCTCCGGCATCGCGCCGTTGCTGCATCAACCCGGCCGAGCGCGTGGCCGAGGCTTCGGCCTGCCGCGCCACCACCAGTTGCCTGCGTGCCGAACCGAAACGCGACAACGCGGAATTGGCGTCCTGCAACGCCGCCAGCACCGCGCCCTCGTAGGCCGCCTCGCGCCCGGCGTTGCCGGCACGCGCCTGCTCCACCTGCGCGCGGGTCTTGCCGAAATCGAAGATCGACCAGCGCAGCATCGGCACCGCCAGCGTGGTCAGCGCGTCGGAATTGAAATCGCCGGGCGAACCGGCCACCCAGCTCAGGCCGCCGAGCAAGGTCACTTGCGGGAAATAGCCATTCAATGCCTCGCCGATCTGTGCGCTGGAGGCGGCCAGCTCGCGCTCGGCCTTGCGCACGTCGGGGCGGCGGCGAATCAACGCAGCGGCATCGTCCACGCGCACAGCGGTGGGCAGCATCGGCAGCGGCCGCACCGCAGCCAGCTGCGCGTCCAGCGCGCCGGGTTCGCGTCCCACCATCAAGGCGAGCTGGTCCAGCGCTTCCTGCAGCTGCATCTCCAGCGGCAGGCGCTGCGCTTGCTGTTGCTGCACCTGGGTGGCGATCTGCTCGACCTGCAGGTCCGAAGCCGCACCACGCGCGCGGCGCTGCCGGGTCAGCGCCAGCGATTGGCCGATCTTGTCCAGGTTGGCATCGGCAATGTCCAGCCGTGCCTGCAGGCCGCGGTAGTTGAGGTACACCTGCCCCACTTCGGCGGCCAGCTGTACCTGCGCATCGGCCAGCTCGGCTTCCGAGGCCTGCGCCTGGGCCAGGGCGCCTTCGGCGGCGCGACGGCGGCGGCCGAACAAATCCAGCTCCCAGCTGGCATCGAAGCCGGCGCTGTAGAGCTGGGCCTTGTCCAGATCCAGCGCCTCGCTGCCCTGTGCCGGTGGCTGGCCGTTCTGGCCGTTCTGCAAGCCGCCCAGCGTATCGACGATGGTCTGCGGCGGCTCGGCATACGCATACACCGCGCTGGCGTTGAGCTTGGGCAGGCGCTCGGCACGACGCTGGCTGGCCAGTGCGCGGTTGGCACGCAGCCGCGCCTGCGCCGCGCGCAGGTTGGGGCTGTCGGCCAGGGCCCGGGTGACCAACTGGGTGAGGGTCGGATCGTGCAACTCCTCCCACCAGTGATTCAGCGGCGCGGCAGCGACCACGTCGGCGCCACTGGCGCGATGCAATGCGGGCGCCTGAACCGCCGCATCGGCCACTGCCGGTGCCTTGGTGTAGTTGGGACCGAGCATGCAGCCGCCGAGGACCACACTCAGCGCGGCGGCCAGCGGCATGCGGATCAGGCGCATGGAATCAGTGCATTGCAAGGTGCGTCCCCTTGGGTAACGGCTTGAGCAAAAAGGCCAGCGGAATCGTGCAGACCACGATCACGCCGAAGATCCAGAACAGGTCGCTATAGGTCATCACCAGGGCCTGCTGCTGCACCAGGCGCGCCAGTTGCGCGACCGAGCGAAGGGCGGCTTCGCCACCGGCGCTGCCCTGCATCTGCGCGGTCAGGCCGGAGAGAAAGTCCTGCGCACGCGCGGAGTTGGCAGTGATCGCGCTGCCGATGGTTTCGGTGTGGAAGGTCATGCGGCGCTCCTGGAAGGTGGAGATCAGCGCAAGTCCCACCGAGCCGCCCAGGTTGCGGCCGGCGTTGAACAGGCCCGACGCATCGCCGGCCAGCTCGGGCGGCACCGAGGAGATGGCCGACTGGTTCAACGACATCATCGCCAGCGCCAGGCCGCAGCCCTGCAGCAACTGGCCGGCGACAAAATGCATGCCCACGGTGTCGGCGGTCAGCGACAGGTTGACGAAGCAGGCCGCGGCAAAACAGATCAGCCCGGCGATCACCAGGATGCGCACGTCCACCACTTCCAGCAGCTTGGGCATCATCGGCATCAGCAGCACGGTCGGCAGCCCGGACAGCAGCAGCACGTAGCCGGCCTGCTCGGTGTTGTAGCCGGAGATCACCGCCAGGAACTGCGGGATCATGTACATGACGCCGAACAGGATCATGCCCACCGCCATGATCATCACGAACACCGCGCCGAAACTGCGATGCAGCAGCAGCGACAGGCGGATCACCGGCGCACGGCGGCGAAATTGCGAAATCACCAGGGCGATGAATCCGCTCAGGGCGATCAGGCTCAGCGTATTGATCTCGCTGGATTCGAACCAGCGCTCGCGCTGGCCTTCTTCCAGCACCACGGTGAGTCCGCCCAGGCCGGCGGTCAGGCCGTAGATGCCCAGCCAGTCGGCATTGAGCAGGCCGGCCCAATCGCCTTTTTCATGCTTGAGGCCGAGCAGCAGCAAGGCCACCAGGCCGACGCAGATCGGCACGTTGATGAAGAACGCGTAGTGCCAGCTGACGTTTTCGGTGAGCCAGCCGCCGAGCAGCGGCCCGATCACCGGGCCCATGATCACGGTCATGCCGAACAGGGCGGTACCCATGGTCTGCTGGCTGGGCGGCAGGCGCGTGGCGACGATGGTCAGCGCGGTGGGAATCAGCGCACCGCCGGCCAGGCCCTGCCCCACGCGGCCGATGATCATCATCGTCAACGAGGTCGACAGCCCGCACACCACCGAAAACGCGGTGAACATCACCGCGCAGATCAGCAGGAAGTTGCGCAGGCCCAAGGTGCGCACGAACCAGCCGGTCAGCGGGATCATGATGATCTCGGCCACCAGATACGCGGTGGAAATCCAGGTGCCTTCAGTGCCGCTGGCGCCGACCTCGCCCTGGATGGTGGGCAGCGCCGCGTTGACGATGGAAATGTCCAGCGTCGCCATGAACGAGCCGATGGTGCCGGCCAGCACCGCCAGCCAGGCGCCCGGTTCGGCCTTCTCGCGGGCGCCGCCGCCGGCACGCTGGCCGGTGGCTGCCGCTGCACTCACTGTGCGCGCTCCTGCGCCTGCACCCGATCGGATTCCTCCTCGGCCCGTTGCTTGGCGTCCTTGGCCGAGCGCGTGTCCACGGTGACCTCGACCGACATGCCCGGCACCAGCACCTTGCGCGCCTCCTCGCCGGCCAGCACGCGGATGCGCACCGGCACGCGCTGCACCACCTTGGTGAAGTTGCCGGTGGCGTTCTCCGGCGGCAGCAGTGCGAACTGCGAGCCGGTCCCCGGCGACAGGCTCTCGACCTTGCCGTGCAGCGTGACGCCCGACAAGGCGTCGACCTCGATCTCGGCCGGCTGGCCGGGACGCATCAGGCCGACCTGGGTTTCCTTGAAATTGGCGATCAGGTACAGCGATTCCTGCGGCACGATGGTCATGGTGCGGGTGCCGGCGGCCAGGAACTGCCCTTCCTGCACCGTCTTGTCGCCGACCCGGCCGTGGATGCGGCTGGTCAGGCGGGTGTCTTCCACGGCCACGCGGGCCTGGTCGGCATCGGCGGTGGCCTGCTTGAGGCCGGCCTGGGCCTGCTCCAGCTGTGCGCTGCTGGCCAGGACCTGGCTCTGCGCGCCCTTGACCTGCGCCTGCGCGGCCTCGTACTGGGCGCGTGCGCGCTGCAGTTCGTGCTGCAGGCTTTCCTGGTGTTCGTGGGTGTCCGCGCCGGAGGCGGCCAAGGGCGCGAAGCGCTTCACTTCGGCCTGGGCGAACCTCAGGCTTGCCGCTGCCGAACTCACCTGGCTACGTGCCTGCACCAGCGCCGACTCCTGCCCGGACACATTGGCGGTGGCCGCGGCGATATCGGCGTGGCGCGCGGCAATCGCGGCTTCGGCCTGCTGCAGGGTCGCCTGGTAGGTGCGGTCGTCGATCTGCAGCAGCGGCTGGCCGGCGTCCACGATCTGGTTGTCGCTCACCATCACCTTGGTCACATAGCCGCTGACCCGCGGCGCCACGGCCACCGAGTCGGCCTGCAGGTAGGCGTTGTTGGTGTCCTGCAGGTAGCGGCCCTTGATCAGGTAATAGGCCAGCCAGATCACCAGCAGCACCACCACCAGCACCCCGACCACGATCAGCGTCCATTTGACCTTGGGGTTCTTCAACGGCGAGGGCTTGGGCGGCTCCTGTTCGTTGGCGCCGGTGCCTTGCGCATCCGGGCCGGAGGGCTGGCCGTCGTTGGACTGCTGGTCGTGGTTGCTCAAGATGATGCATCCTGTGTCGTGGGCGAGGCGCGCGCGACGGCGGGCCGCATCAGCGGCTCGGCGAAGGCGGCGCAACCATACAATTATTTGAACCGCCCGGTACAGATTGCGTGACGACCGCAGTCAGCGCGCGCTGGGCCTTGCGTACGAGCGCCTGACAGGCAGATACCCGACCGACGGAGGCAATGCGGCGATCAGCGCCCGGTCTTGATCTCGGTCCACAGCCGCGTGTACAGCCGGTCCACCTCGGGCGGATTGATCGCATAGGTGAACATCCTGGCGGTCACCTCCGGCGGCGGGTAGATGGTGGGGTCGTTGCGGATCGCCGCGTCCACCAGCGGCGTGGCGGTGCGCACCGGGTTGGCGTAGTGGATGAAGTTGCTGTTGGCCGCGGCCACCTCCGGCGTCAACAGATAATTGATGAAGGCGTAGGCGTTGTCGGGGTGCTTGGCGTCCTTGGGAATGGCCAGCATGTCGAACCACTGCGGCGCGCCTTCCTTGGGGATCGCATAGGCCACCTTGATGCCGTTGCCGGCTTCCACCGCGCGGTCGCGCGCCTGGATGATGTCGCCCGACCAGCCCACCGCCAGGCAGGTGTTGCCGTTGGCCAGCGAGGTCACGTACTGGCTGGAGTGGAAGTTCTGCACATACGGGCGAATGGACTTGATCAGTGCGGCGGCTTGTTCGATCTCGGCCGGCACCGTGCTGTGCGGATCCAGGCCCAGGTAGTTCAGCGCGATCGGAATCATGTCCGAGGGCGTATCCAGGATGGTCACCCCGCACTCCTTGAGCCTGGACAGGTTCTCCGGCTTGAACACCAGATCCCAGCTGTTGGCGACCTCGGTGCTGCCGAAGATCGCCTTGAGCTTGTCGACGTTGTAGCCGATGCCGGTGGTGCCGATCATGTACGGCACGCCATAGGCGTTGCCCGGGTCCTGCGCGGCGATGCGCCGCATGATGTCCGGGTCCAGATTGGCCAGGTTGGGGATCTTGGCCTTGTCCAGCGGCAGGAACACGCCGGCCTGGATCTGCCGGCCGAAGAAGTTCAGCGTGGGCACCACCACGTCGTAGTCGCTGCCGCCGGCCAGCAGCTTGGTCTCCACCATCTCGTCGCTGTCGAACACGTCGTAGGTGACCTTGATGCCGGTGCTCCTTTCGAACGCGGGAATGGTGTCTTCGGCGATGTAGTCCGAGTAGTTGTAGACATTGAGCACCTTGGCCTGCGCCTCGGCATCGCCGGGCGCATCGCGGCCACCGCAGGCGGCCAGCAAGGTGGTGGACAGCGTCAGGGCGAGCAGTCGCAGCGTCATGCGGGTCTCCAGGGCAGCGCGATCAGGGCGGGCCGGGATGCGGCCGGTCGAAGGGCCAGCCTACCCATGGTGTTTGTGTTTGCACAGCGCGGCGTGGCGGATACCAACCGTATGCACCCGCTGGCCGGCGCGGCAGGTGCCGCAATCGCCTCTGCCGGCCGCCCTCGCGGGTACGCGACCGGCAAAGCTTGACGTGCGCCGGCAGGCTTAGGCGGCACCGATGCCCAGCGCCTGCGCAGTATCGTCCAGCGCCGCCCAGGCCTTGTCGAACAGCTCATCGACCTGTTCGCAGGTGATGATCAATGGCGGCGACAACAGCATCGCGTCGTAGGTGGCACGCAGGATCAGCCCGCGCCGCAGCGCGAAATCACGGCACAGCGCGCCGACCCGACCGCGCTCGGGAAAGTAGACGCCGCGCCGGCGTTTGTCCGGCACCAATTCCAGTGCCCCGACCAGCCCGGCGATACGCGCCTCCCCCACCAGCCGGTGTTCGCCCAGCTCGGCCCAACGCTGCGCCAGATACGGCGCGACGTGGCTGCGCGCGCGCTCCACGATGCCCTCGTCCTGCAGCAGGCGCAGGTTCTCCAGCGCCACCGCCGCGCAGACCGGATGCCCCGCATAGGTACCGCCATGCGCCAGCTCGCCGCCCTGCGCCTTGAGCACGCCGGCGACACGATCGTTGAACATTGCCGCTGCCAACGGGATGTAGCCGGAGGTGATGCCCTTGGCCAGCGTCATCACGTCGGGCTGGAAACCGAAATACTCCGCGCCGAACCAGGCACCGGTCCGCCCGAACCCGCAGATCACCTCGTCGGCCACCAGCAGTACGTCGTAGCGCCGGCAGATGCGCTGGATGTCCGGCCAGTAGCTGCGCGGCGGAATGTAGACGCCGATCGCGCCCATGATGGGCTCGCCGATAAAGGCCGCGACGTTTTCCGGGCCCAGTTCGACAATCCTGTCTTCCAGCCGACGCGCCGCCAGCAGCCCGTAGTCCTCCGGGTCCATCTCCCCGCCATCGCCGAAGTGATACGGCGGCGCGATGTGGTGGATATCCGGGATCGGCAAGCCGCCCTGCCTGTGCATGCCGCGCATGCCACCCAGGCTGGCACCGGCCATGGTGGTGCCGTGATAGCCGTCATGGCGGCCGATGAAGATGCGCTTTTCCGGCTGCCCCTGCACCGCCCAGAAATGCCGCACCAGCCGCAGGATGGTGTCGTTGGCCTCCGACCCGGAGTTGGCGAAGAACGCATGATTCAGATCGCCCGGCGCCAGCTGCGCCAGCTTGGCGGCCAGATGGATGGTGGGCTCGGTGGTGCACTGGAAGAAGCTGTTGTAGTACGCCAGCTGTTCCATCTGGCGCGCCGCCGCCTGCGCCAGCTCGGTGCGCCCGTAGCCCACATTCACACACCACAAGCCACCGAACGCATCCAGCAGCTTGTTGCCGTGCGCGTCCCAGACGTACACGCCCTCGCCGCGGGTCAGGATGCGCGTGCCCTGCCCGGCCAGCGCCGCGTTGTCGTTGAACGGATGCAGGTGATGGGCGGCATCGAGGTGCTGCAGGGTTTTCAACGCGGTGGGGTGCACGGCTTGCTCCGGAAGGTGGCTCGCGCCAGTGGCGCGAATGCAGTGGCGTTATGAAAAGCAGCTGGCGCAAAACGCGTCGGACGCCGGCAGTGCACGTGGGTTCGAGCCATTGCCAGACGACCTTCCCTCATCCGCCCTTCGGGCACCGTCTCCCGAGGGGAGAAGGGAACAGCGTGGCACACCGAACTTCAACGAGCCGTCGCGTGTTCGGCAGCACAACCACTCACACATTCAACAACAGGAACTCCCGCTCCCACGAACTGATCACCCGGAAGAAGGTCTCGTATTCCTTGCGCTTGACCGAGATGTAGGCGCGCACGAAGCGCCGCCCCAGCATGTCCTGCAGGGCCTCGCAGCCCTCCAGTCCGTCCAGTGCCTCGCCCAGCGAGCGTGGCAGGTCGTAGCCCTGCTCCTTGCCGTTGCTGCTGATCGGCGCAGTCGGCGCGAGCTTCTCGCGGATGCCCAGCAACCCGCAGGCCAGGGTCGCCGCCATTGCCAGATACGGGTTGGCGTCGGAGCCGGCAAAGCGGCTTTCCACCCGCATGTTCTGCGGTGCATCGATCGGCACGCGCAGCCCGCAGGTGCGATTGTCGAAGCCCCACAGCACATTGCTCGGCGAGACCTCGCCGAACATCAGCCGCCGGTAGGAATTGACATTGGGCGCCAGCAGCCCCATCGCCATCGGAATGTATTTCTGCAAGCCACCGAGATAGTGCGCAAAGGCTGTCTCTTATACACATCTNCTATTTCTTATAAACATCTAGATGTGTAGGAGAGACAGGCTCTGGTGGATGTGCATCGCACTGCCCGGCTCGGTCTCCATCGGCTTGGCCAGGAACGTCGCATACACGCCATGCCGCAGCGCGGCCTCGCGCATGGTGCGCTTGAACAGGAACACCTGGTCGGCGCGCGAGAGCGCATCGGCGTGGGTGAAGTTGACCTCCAGCTGCGCGGCGCCGGATTCGTGGATCAGCGTATCCACGTCCAGCTCCATCGCATCGCAGTAGTCGTACATCAGGTCCAGGATCGGGTCGAACTCGTTGACCGCATCGATCGAATACGACTGCCGCGCCGTCTCCGGACGCCCCGAGCGCCCGGCCGGCGGCAGCAAGGGAAAATCCGGATCGGTGTTCTTCTGCACCAGGAAGAATTCCAGTTCCGGCGCCACCACCGGTTGCAGCCCGGCCTCGGCATAGGCGTCCAGCACGCGCCGCAGCACGTTGCGCGGGGCAAGCTCATGCGGTTGGCCATCCTTGGTGTAGCAATCGTGGATGACCTGCGCGGTGGGGTCGGCCGCCCACGGCACCATGCGCACGGTGGACGCGTCCGGGCGCAGATGCATGTCCGAATCCGATGGCGAGGTCAGCGCGTAGTAATCGTCCGGGAAATCGCCGGTGACGGTGGTGGCGAAGATGCCTTCCGGCAGGCGGGTGCCGTAGTCGTGCGAGAACTTGTCGGCCGGAATGATCTTGCCGCGTGCGTTGCCGGTGATGTCCGGGACCAGGCACTCGACCTCGGTGATGTGGCGCTCCTTGAGCCAGCGGCGCAACGCGCTTTCGGGCTGTTTGGGCGTGGATGTGCGCGAACGTGTGCGGATGGACATGCAACCTCACTGACCGCGTCGGGCGGCGTATTGGCGGCAGGCCTCGCCGAAGGCCTGGAAGATGGCACGGTAGAACGGATGCTGTGTGACACGCCACTCCGGATGCCACTGCACCGCCAGCAGGAAGCCCGGCCCGGGGCCGCGAAAGGCTTCGATCAGCCCATCCGGCGCGGTCGCCTCGATCAGCAGGCCGTCGGCCAGCCGCGCAATGCCCTGCCCGTGCAGCGAGTTCACCGCGACCTGCGCGCTGTCGCTGATGCCGGCCAGCAGGCCGCCGGCATGCAGCTGCACCGGATGCGCCGGGCCGTACTGGATGTCCAGCGGCGCGGTGCGGTCCTCGCGGTGATCGGCCAGGCCGGGCACGTCGTGCACGCGTTGATGCAGGCGCCCGCCCAGCGCCACGTTGACCTCCTGCAGGCCGCGGCAGATCGCCAGCACCGGCAGGCCACGCGCAAGTGCCTGCGGGATCAGCCCTAGGCTGGTGGCATCGCGCGCCGGATCGTGCGGATTGCCCTCCCAGCTCGGCTCGTTGCTGTAGTGATGCGGCTCGACATTGCTCACCGCCCCGGTCAGCAACAGGCCATCCAGTCGCTCCAGCCAGACGCCCGCCTCCAGCGCCGGCTGCAGGCTGGGCAGCAGCACCGGCATTGCGCCGGCCGCGTCCACCACCGCGCGGATGTATTTTTCGCCGGTGGCCAGAAACGGATGCGGCCCTTGCTGGATGCGATCGGTCGGCAACCCGACCAGGGGAACGACAGCCATGCGGATCTCCCGGTTGGACGCGGCTGCATCACGCGCGTGCGCGCCATCAGGCAGGCGTGTGCACTGTACAGGGCACATGGGGCGCGCAGCTGGCGGCTTGCGCATCACGTGCAGCCCTCCGACCGCGACGACTCGCCAGCGAGTGGTCGCCACGGGTTGAGGGTGTGTCGTGGATGCCTGCGAACTTACCGCGCAGCCAGCGGCATTGCCAGGGCCTACATGCGCACGATTGCGAAAGATCACATGCGCTTTGCTAGTCTGGATGGCGACCCTGCAGGTGGTGCCCATGGTTTCCGAGAACTCCGTCGCGTGCTTGCCCGCCAACGATGCCGCCACACTGGCGCGGATCGATGGCTGCGAGGCGGTCGACCTGCTGTTGCCCGACACCAATGGCGTGCTGCGTGGCAAACGTGTGACCGCCGAGGTCCTGGGCAAGATCTATCGCGACGGGGTGTGCCTGCCGATGTCGCTGATCGCCACCGACATCACCGGCAATACCGTCGAGGAAACCGGGCTGGGCTATGCCATCGGCGATGCCGATCGCATCTGCCGGCCCATTGCCGGCTCGCTGCGCCCGGTGCCATGGGCACCGCGACCGATGGCGCAGCTGCTGCTGGCGATGCAGCAGCCGGACGGCAGCGTCTTCGAGGTCGCACCGCGTGCGGTCCTGCAGCGCGTGCTGCACCGCTTTGCCGCGCTCGGCCTGACCCCGGTGATTGCGGTGGAACTGGAGTTCTACCTGTTCGATGCGGTGCCCGATGCACAGGGGCGTCCGCAAACGCCGCGCGACCCGCACACCGGTGCGCGCAGCGACAGTACCCAGGTGTATTCGCTGCAGGATCTGGACGACCAGCGCGCGTTCACTGACGCGGTCACCGGCGCCTGCCGGCAACAAGGCCTCCCGGCCGACACCGCGGTGGCCGAGTACGCGCCCGGCCAGTTCGAAATCAACCTGCAGCATCGCGCCGATGCAGTGGCCGCCTGCGACGAGGCGATCCTGCTCAAGCGCACCATCAAGGCGATTGCGCAGCAGCAGGGCAAGCTCGCGAGCTTCATGGCCAAGCCGTTTCCCGGCCAGGCCGGCAGCGGCCTGCACCTGCACGTGAGCCTGCTCGATGCCGACGGCCACAACGTGTTTGCCGGCAGCGCCGCTGCACCCGCCGACCGCCTGCGCCATGCCATCGCCGGCCTGCAACGGCATGCGGAGGCCACGCTGCTGATGTTCGCCCCGCACGCCAACAGTTACCGCAGGTTCGTCAGCAACGCCTTCGTGCCACTGGATGCGAGCTGGGGCTTCAACAACCGCACCGTGGCGCTGCGCATCCCGCACAGCGATGCACGCAACACCCGCATCGAACACCGCATCGCCGGCGCCGATGCCAACCCGTACCTGGCCGCCGCCGCCGTGCTCGGCGCCATGCTGGACGGCCTGCAACACCCCGGCGAGCCCACCGCGCCCGTCACCGGCAATGCCTACGCGCAAGCGGTGTTCCAGCCGCGCACCTGGCAGGGCGCGGTGGATGCATTCGGCACCAGCGACTTTGTCGGCGCGCAGTTCGGCAGCCAGTTCCAGCATGTGTTCGGCCAGCAGAAACAACGCGAGTTGCTCGACTACCAGGCGCAGGTGCCGGATCTGGATTACGCCCGGTATCTACGGATCGTGTGATGGACCGCCCGGCCACATCGCTGCCGCCTGCCGATCCGCCGGGCAACGGCTATCCCGACGGCTGGTACGCCCGCAGCACGCCGGCCTTGCCGGAGCAACCGCGCCTGCAGGGCGTCGCACATGCCGATGTCTGCATCCTCGGCGCCGGCTACACCGGCCTCACCGCCGCGCTCGCCCTGGCCGAGGCCGGCTACTCCGTCATCGTGCTGGAAGCCCGGCGCATCGGCTGGGGCGCCTCCGGGCGCAACGGCGGCCAGGCCATCGTCGGCTATGGCTGCGAGCAGGACACCCTGGAAGCGCTGGTCGGCGACGCCGACGCGCGCCTGCTGTTCGACTTCTCGCGCGACGGCATGCGCCTGCTGCGCGCGCGCATCGCGCGTCATGCCATCGCCTGCGACTGGCGCGACGGTCACGCCCACGTGCCGCTGAAACCGCGCCAGGCGCAGGCCTTGCGGCACGGCATCGTGCGCATGGCCGAGCGCTATGACTACCCGCTGGAATGGTGGGACCGCGCGCGTACGCGGCAGGTGCTGGACAGTCCGCTCTACCTGGGCGCGATGTTCGACCCGGCCAGCGGCCACCTGCAGCCGCTGGCCTATGCGCTGGGCCTGGCGCGCGCGGCGCTGGCGGCCGGCGTGCGCATCCACGAGGGCTCGGCGGTGTGCCGCCTGGAACATGGCGCGCGCGTGACGATGCAGACCGCCCAGGGCAGCGTCAGCGCCGAGTTCGGCGTGATCGCCGGCAATGCCCTGCTGCAGGGCGTTTCCACAGCGCTGGAACGCCACATCATGCCGGTCGGCACCTATGTCGGTGCGACGCCGCCGCTGGGCGCAGCCCGCGCGCGCGCCCTGATCGCCAACGACATGGCGGTCGCCGACACCAACTGGGCACTGGATTATTACCGGCTCAGCGCCGACCACCGGCTGCTGTTCGGCGGACGCGCCAGCTACTCCTCGCGCCCGCCCCCCGGGCTGGATCGCTTGATGACCCGGCGCATGCACACGGTGTTCCCGCAACTGCACGACGTGCCGCTGGAAACGCTGTGGGGCGGCTACGTGGACATCTCGCGCAATCGCGCCCCGCACTGGGGACGGCTGGCGTCCAATGTGTATTTCGCCCAGGGATTCTCCGGGCATGGCGTCGCCGCCACCGGGCTGGCCGGCCAGGTCATCGCCGAGGCCATCGCCGGCCAGAGCCGGCGGCTGGACGTGTTCGCGCGCATCCCGCATCGGCCCTTCCCCGGGGGGCGCCTGCTGCGCATGCCGCTGCTGGTGGCCGCCATGAGCTGGTACCGGCTGCGCGACGCCTTGTGGTGAGTCGGATGCCGTCTTGGGCACGTTGAGACGCGGTACTCAAGTTTTGGCGAGCAGGGCCGTTAGCTGGTATGACGGTTCGATCCGCACGGCCAGCCGATGTCCCCAGGTACCCTACATCGCAACAGTGAAAGCGCAGTCCTGCCGCAACGCGTGTTGCTGGTGGAGAACTCGCGCACCTTCACCAGCATGCTGCGCGAGGCCATCGAGCAACGTGTCGAACTGCCGGTCACGGTCGTATCGACCCTGGCCGAAGCGGCCCGTGTACTGGACGAGGAAGACGGTTGGTTCCTGGTCCTGACCGGCCTGGTGCTGGTGGACGGCGACCGCGACAAGGTCGTGGAGTTTTTCCTCTCGCGCCAATTGCCCACCGTGGTGGTCAGCGGCGTCTACGACGAGGACCTGCGCCAGCGCGTGCTGCAGCAGCAGATCATCGACTACGTGCTCAAGAACGCGCCCGGCAGCATCGAATATCTGGCGTGGCTGGTGCAGCGCCTGGAACGCAACCGCCGCATCGCGGCGCTGGTGGTGGACGACTCCCTGTCCGCACGGACCTACGCGGCGGCATTGCTGTCGATGTACGGCTACCGCGTGGTGATGGCCGCCGACGGTGCAGCCGGCCTGCAGGCGATCGAACGCGACCCCGGCATCCGCCTGACCATCGTCGACCAGGAGATGCCCGGCATGGAAGGGGTGGAATTCACCCGCCGGCTGCGCGCGATCCGTTCGCGCGACAAGGTCGCGGTGATCGGCATCTCCGGCAATACCGACTCGTCGCTGATCCCGCGCTTCCTGAAGAATGGCGCCAACGACTTCCTGCGCAAGCCGTTTTCGCGCGAGGAATTCTTCTGCCGCGTGTCGCAGAATGTGGACCAGCTGGAACTGATCGGCACGCTGCAGGACCTGGCCACCCGCGACTTCCTCACCGGCCTGCCCAACCGGCGCTACTTCCTGGAACAGAGCCAGCGGGTGATCCCCACCCTGCTGTCGCAGGAGCAGACGGTCACCGCGGCGATGCTGGACATCGACCACTTCAAGCACATCAACGACACCTGGGGCCACGAGGCCGGCGACCAGGCGCTGCGGGCGGTGGCCGCATCGGTCTCCAGTCACGCGCGGCCGCAGGACCTGGTGGCACGTTTCGGCGGCGAGGAATTCTGCCTGCTGGTTCCGGGGCTGGATGCCGCCAACGCCGCCAATTACTTTGAAACCCTGCGCGAACGCATCAGCGCGCTGCGCGTACGGATCGGCGATGAAACCCTCAGCATGACGGTGAGCATCGGGGTGTGCGTGGCCACCGAAGACGGCCAGTCGCTGCACCACCTGTTGGGCGAAGCGGACAAGTACCTGTACCTGGCCAAGGCCGGTGGCCGCAACCAGGTGCGTCTGGCCAATTGAGCCGCACCGGCTCCGCCGTGACGCGCGGATGCGCGCTGCACCGGCTAGGTTGAAATCGCCGCTGCCGAACGCCGCCGCATCGCACGTGCGGCCATCAACGCCAACAGGCTGACGACCGCAGCGCCGCCCAGATACTGCCCGACCGCCTGCACGCCATAGCGTGCGGCCAGCTGCGTGGCCAGGTACGGCGCTGGCGCCGCACCGAGAATGCTGGCCAGGTTGAACGACAGCGAGGCACCGGTGTAGCGCACCTCGGTGGGATACAGCTCGGCCAGCAACGTGCCGCAAGGCCCGTAGGTCAGGCCCATGAAGAAGAAGCCCAGCCCCAGGAATGCCAGTACCTGCAGCGGGTGATTGGCCTGGAACAGCGGCGCGAACGCCAACCCGAACGCGATGATCGCCACGCTGGCCAGCATCATCGCCAGCGGCGCGCCATGGCGGTCACCGAACCTGGCCGAGAGCGGAATGCCGATCGCAAAAAACACGATCCCCGCCATCTGCAACAGCAGGAATTGCTCCTTGTCGTAGCCCAGGGTCTTGGTACCGTAGCCCAGCGCGAACACCGTCATCAGATAGAACAGCACGAAGGTGGCGAAGGCGCCCAGCGTGCCGATGACCAGCGCCGACCAGTGCTGCGAGATCACCGTGCCCAAGGGCAACCGCACGCGGGTCTTGTGGTCCACGGCCTTCTGGAAATCCGGCGTCTCGGTGATGCTCAGGCGCACCCACAGACCGGTCAGCACCAACAACGCGCTGGCCAGGAACGGCACCCGCCAGCCCCATTGCATGAACTGCGCATCGTCGAGCACCGCGCCCATGCCGAGAAAGGTGCCGGTGGACAGCAGAAAGCCCAGCGGCGCACCCAACTGCGGAAACATGCCGTACCACACGCGCTTGCCCGGCGGTGCATTTTCGGTGGCAAGCAGCACCGCCCCACCCCATTCGCCGCCCAGGCCCAGGCCCTGGCCGAAGCGACACAAGGCCAGCAGCGCTGGCGCGAATACGCCGATCTGCGCGTAGCTGGGCAGCAAGCCGATCGCCACGGTGGACAAGCCCATCGTCAGCAACGCCGCCACCAAGGTGGCCTTGCGCCCGATCCGGTCGCCGAAGTGGCCGAACACCGCCGATCCCACCGGCCGCGCGACAAAGGCCACCGCAAACGTCGCCAGCGACTGCAGCATCGCCGCGCTGCCATCGCCCGCCGGAAAGAACAGGATGGGAAACACCAGTACCGCGGCAGTGGCGTAGATATAGAAATCGAAGAACTCGATGGTGGTGCCGATCAGGCTGGCGAACAGCACGCGCGCGGGCGAATTGATGGGAGCAGCGAGCGGCGCGGCAGCAGTCATCGTTGATCGGCTTCCAGACAGGACATGACAGCCGATTCTGGCAGATTGCAGCAAGGGTTTGCGCACACCAACCCGCCGGCAAGAAGTGACAGACGTGACCGCCGGCCCAGGCGGGCCATGTCAGCCTCAGCTCTGGCAGTGACCGACAGAGCGCGGCGCGTTCTCTGCACCGAGGATCGATCGCGCAGAAAATGCGTCGGTTGCAGAGCGGCGGGCCTGCGGCTTTGCCGCAGCGCCCTTGTCTGCTCGCCACGGCAGGACATGCCGCAAGTCCGCTCTGGGTATATCGCCAACTCCTGAAATCTCGGTGTTTTAGGGTGGTCGTCAGACAATGCGGATGGATCACTGACAGAGCGGTCGGTCAGCTATTTGGCTGCAAGGACCAGTCGAGACACTCGGTGTGTTTGGCTGCAAGCAAAGCACGGCCTGCGTTGTTCGGATCAGGTTGCGTCTGATCAAGCTTCCCGTGCAGGTGAAGAGGCTTCAGTCTCCCGCTTTCCTCAGCCGGGAACTAACAGCAAGTTGCTCAGTCGCCGTGCGGCGCCTGTGCCATTGCACGCTGCGCATACGCAGCGCGCCCGGCATCCGTCAGCACCGCGAATTGGCGCTCGCCGCGGTCTTCCACCTGGATCCAGCCCGGGCCGGCCTGACCGTCCAGGCTGGCGCTGCCCAACCAGGCCAGCGTGCGCAGCAGCACGCTCATGCGCACGCCCAGCTGCTTGCACAACCGGGCCAGCGACACGCCCTCCGGCGTGTCGGCCAACGCAACGAGCAACTGCGCGGTGAGTTGTGGATCAGCGGACAAGCACCGCTCCGATGTCGCGCGGCGCCGCATCGGCGGTTTCGGCGCGGTGCGGCAGCACGATCACCGGAATCGACTTGGAGGTGGGCGTGCGCGCTTCGTCGGCGAAGCTGGACAGCGGCACCAATGCGTTGGTTTCCGGGTAGTACGCTGCCAGGCAGCCGCGCGGGATGTTGTAGTCCACCAGCAGGAAGCGACGTGCCTCGCGATGCACACCGTCCTCGCACAGGCTCTCCAGGTCCACCCAGTCGCCGGCCTTCATGTTCAATGCCGCGATGTCCGCGCCATTGATGAACAGCACGCGGCGCTCGCCGAACACGCCGCGGTAGCGGTCGTCCAGCCCATAGATGGTGGTGTTGTATTGATCGTGCGAGCGCGTGGTGGCCAGCGTGAACACCATCTTCCCGGTGTGGCTGCGACGCGCGCGATGGATCGGGTTGTCGGTCGGCACCGCGTGCGGCTTGAACACCGCGCGCTTCTCCGGCGTCACCCACTGGCGATCGCGCGCGGTGTTGGACAGACGGAAGCCGCCCGGCACGCGCACGCGCTGGTTGAAGTCGGCAAAATCGGGGAACACCTGTGCGATCAGGTCGCGTACCCGGTCGTAGTCGCCCACCAGCCAGCGCCAGCGGATCGCGCTGCGCGCGCCCAGCGTTGCCTCGGCCAGGCGTGCAACGATCGCCGGCTCGGACAGCAGCTCCGGCGAGGCCGGCGGATTGATGCCGGCCGACAGGTGCACCATGCTCATCGAATCCTCCACCGTCACGCCTTGCGGGCCGGCGTCCTGGATATCGATTTCGGTACGGCCCAGGCATGGCAGGATCAGCGCATCGCGGCCATGCACCAGATGGCTGCGATTGAGCTTGGTGGTGACATGCACGGTGAGTTCGCAGTTGCGCAGCGCGCGGTGCGTGGCGTCGGTATCCGGCGTGGCCGCGGCAAAGTTGCCGCCCATCGCGAAGAACACCTTGCCGCGCCCGTCCAGCATCGCCTCGATCGCACCGACGGTGTCGAACCCGTCTTCGCGCGGCGGCGCAAACCCGAACAGCGTCTGCAGCTTGTCCAGGAAGGCGGCCGGCGGTTTTTCGTAGATCATCATCGTGCGGTCGCCCTGCACGTTGCTGTGCCCGCGCACCGGGCACACGCCCGCGCCCGGCCGGCCCAGATGGCCGCGCAGCAACAGCAGGTTGGTGATCATGTGGATGGTGGCCACCGAATGCTTGTGCTGGGTAATGCCCATGCCCCAGCAGGCAATCACGCGCTCGGCANCCGGTCTGCCTGAGCACCGACAGGTGCCCCTTGGCTACCTCGTAGGCTTCGTCCAGCCCCGACTCTTCGATGATGGTGTCCCAGGATTCGCCATGCACCTCGGCAGCGAAGGCCTCGAAATTGGCGGTGTGGGCGTGGATGAATTCCAGATCCAGCAAGCGCGGCGTGCCATCGCGCTGGGCCTGCGCATCGCGCTCCAGCACATGCTTGATGATGCCCTTGACCGCGGCCAGATCGCCGCCGATCTTGAGCTGGAAATAATCCGAGGCGATGCGGGTGGAGCCGTTGTGCAGCATCTCCAGCTTGTCCTGCGGGTCGGCGAACTTCTCCAGCCCGCGTTCGCGCAGCGGATTGAATGCCGCGATCGCCGCGCCGCGCTTGGAGGCCTGGCGCAACTCGCCGAGCATGCGCGGATGATTGGTGCCCGGGTTCTGGCCGAAGATGAAGATTGCATCGGCCAGTTCGAAGTCGTGCAGCGACACCGTGCCCTTGCCCACGCCGATCTGCGAACGCAGCGCGGTGCCGGACGGCTCGTGGCACATGTTGGAGCAGTCCGGGAAGTTGTTGGTGCCAAACTCGCGCACGAACAGCTGGTACAGGAAGGCCGCTTCGTTGCTGGTGCGCCCGGAGGTGTAGAAGATCGCCTCGTCCGGCGATGCCAGCCCGTTGAGGTGCCCGGCGATCTGCGCGAAGGCCGCGTCCCAGCCCACCGGCACGTAGTGATCGGTGGCGGCGTCGTAACGCATCGGCTGGGTCAGCCGGCCCTGCCCTTCCAGCCAGTAGTCGCTGTACTGCGACAACAGGCTGACGCTGTGCGAGGCAAACAGCTCCGGCCCGGCGCGGCGCGCCGTGGATTCGGCGGCAACGGCCTTGGCGCCGTTCTCGCAGAACTCGAAGGTGGAGGTGTGGTCGCGGTCGGGCCAGGCGCAGCCGGGGCAGTCGAAACCGTCCGGCTGGTTGGCATGCAGCAGCGTCTTGGCGCCCTGCACCGCGATGTCCTGTTCCATCAGGTGCTTGGCGACCGAGCGCAATGCGCCCCAGCCGCCGGCGGGATTGTCGTATTGCTGGATGGTCTTCTTGCTCATGCGGGCTCTCCCACGCCAACGCCCAGATGCAGGCGCTGCGGATGGCTGTAAACGACACAATCGTGATCGCGGGCAAACCCGATCAGGGTCAGTCCCGCACTGTCGGCCAGGCTGATCGCCAGCGCGGTCGGTGCCGAAATCGCTGCGAGCAGCGGGATCCGGGCCTGCGCGGCTTTCATGGCCATTTCGTAACTGGCGCGGCTGGTCACCACCGCAAACCCGTGCGATGCATCGACGCGTGCGCGCGCCAGGGCACCGATCAACTTGTCCAGCGCGTTATGCCGGCCGACGTCCTCGCGCACGTAGCGCACTACTCCCTGCGCATCGGCCCAGCCGGCGGCATGCACCGCGCCGGTCTGCGCGGCGATCGGCTGCTGCGCATGCAACGCGTCCAGCGCGCGCGCCAGTGCCTGCGCATCGATCTGCAGGGACGACTGCAGCACCGGCGGCACGCGCAGCACCGCCTCGATCGATTCGTTGCCGCATACCCCGCACCCGCTGCGCCCGTCCAGGTTGCGCCTCCGCTGGTCCAGCGCGGCGGCACGCCCGGGCGGAATTTCGATCTGCAGCGAGGCGCCCTCCAGGAACGTCTCCACCGCCACCACCCGCAGGTCCTGCGGGTGCTCGACGATGCCTTCGCTCAGCGAGAACCCGAAGGCGAAATCCTCCAGGTCTTCCGGCGTGGCCATCATCACCGCGAACGGCACGCCGTTGTAGTGGAAGGCGACCGGCATTTCGGCCGCCACCATGTCCTGCACCGTGGCGTTGCGGCCGCCGCGGTGGCGGACGACCGTGCGCACCACACTGCCGGCGCGCACGGAACGGGAGGACGGAGTGGTCATCTCATCTCAATGAAACAGGACGAAGGCTTTTTGCAGCGTGACCCAGATGCCCCAGCACATCGGCACGCCGACCGCCAGCCAGGCCAGCGCGACCAGGGCGGGATTGCCGCCGTGCCCGATCCGCGCCATCTGCTCGGGCGGCAGCACGGCCTTGCCGCTGCGGTCCACCTTCTCGTGCGCCAGCTGCTTTTCGCGCGCCAGTTCGTCGGGCGTCATGAAGTGACGCGCGGCCACCGGACGCACCAACAGATTGCAGATCAGTCCGAGCACGAGCATGCCGGCGAGGATGTACATGGTGGTGTTGTAGACCTGTGACGGCGGGCTGCCGTGGGCCAGCTGGTACTCCCGCATGTAGCCGACGACTACCGGGCCGAGGATGCCGGCGGTGGCCCAGGCGGTCAGCAGGCGGCCATGGATGGCGCCGACCATCTGGGTGCCGAACAGGTCGGCCAGATAGGCCGGGATGGTGGCGAAACCGCCGCCGTACATCGACAGGATGATGCAGAAGATGCCCACGAACAGCGCGATGCCGCCCACGCTGCCGGCCGACGGTGCTGCCGCATACAGGCAGATGCCCAGCACGAAGAACAGCGTGTAGGTGTTCTTGCGGCCGAGCTTGTCGGACATGCTGGCCCAGAAGAAGCGGCCGCCGATGTTGAACAGGCTGAGCAGGCCGGTAAAGCCGGCCGCGATGGCCGCGATGCTGGCCAGCTGGGCCGTATCCAGGCTGCCGAAGCCGGCATCCAGCCCGATCAGGCGGCCGCCGAACACTTCCTGCAGCATCGGCGAGGACATGCCGATCACGCCGATACCGGCCGACACGTTCAGGCACAGCACGCCCCACAGCAGCCAGAACTGCGGGATGCCCCAGACCTTGCTCACGTGCACGTGGTTGGCGGTGATCATGGCGTTGTTGCTGGCCACCGGCGCGGTCCAGCCGGCGGGGGTCCAGCCGCTCGGAGGCACGCGGTAGCCGAACGCACCGGCCATCATGAAGACGAAGTACAGCGCCGCCATCACCAGGAAGGTTTCCATCACGCCCACCGAGGTCGGCGTGGCGAAGTGGCGCATCAGCGCATCGGCCAGGGGGCTGCCGATCATCGCGCCGCCACCGAAGCCCATGATCGCCATGCCGGTCGCCATGCCGCGGCGGTCCGGGAACCACTTGATCAGGGTCGACACCGGCGAGATGTAGCCCAGGCCAAGACCAATCCCGCCGATCACGCCCGAGCCCAGCCACAGCATCCAGATCTGGTGGAAGTGGATACCGGCCGCCGAGATCACCAGGCCGCCGCACCAGCACAGCGCCGAGACCACGCCGGCCTTGCGCGGGCCGGCACGTTCCAGCCAGCCGCCCCAGACCGCCGCAGAGCAGCCCAGCAGCACGAAGAACAGCGTGTACATCCACTGCAGTTCGCTGATCTTCCAGTCGCAGGTGGTGGCGACCATGCGCGCGAACAGGCCCATGTCGGCCGGGCACGCGATCGCCTCGGTGATGCCCAGCGCCTTGGACAGCGGCAGCCAGAACACGCTGAAGCCATAGGCCATGCCGATACACAGATGGATCGCCAATGCGGCCGGCGGTACCAACCAACGATTGAATCCCGGACGCGCGACGATGCGCTCCTTGGACAGCAGGCCGGCGTCTGCGCCGTTGGCGCCCGCCACGGTGGACCCTTGTGTCATTCCCGTTCCCCTAGAAAATACGATGAATTGTGTCCGGAGCGCCTGACAGGACGGCTGCACGCAGGCGCTGTCAGTGATCCCGATTACGATTGATGGCTGCGATCGATTGACGTGTTGCGATAAGGACAAAGGCGACTACCAGGCCCAACTGGTACGCGTCTGGCGCATCATCGGCGATCGTTGAATCTTTGCAATGCTTCGACGCGCCCCGCAGCCAGTCAAAACCCCGTCATGGCCCGCGCCGCAAGGCGTTCCCACAGCTTAGCGGCCGGCGCTGCGACTAATTGACTAGTCCGTGCGCAACGGCGCGCGCGGGCCTGCAAATCGTGCTCGCCGTCGCGCTGCGCCAGGGCGGCGGTTTAGCCGCAGCGGCGGTGCAGCCGGCCCCTCCCCGCGACGGCGTTGGCCCTGCACGTCCAACCTGCACGCGATGGCACGCCGGAGCGCACCTGGCGACGCGCTCTTCGAGCGCGGCTTGCCAGACTGCGGCCTGCCGGTCCGCGTCACCGGGGATGTCATCGCGCCGCCGCCCTGATCGTACCCCCTTGCAGATCGTGCAGGCCGCCGACACGCGGGCCAGGCGTGTGCGCAGCACCGCCCGACGACAAAGGCACGGGCGCCCGCGCGTAACGTCCGCGTGCAACCCGGTCAAGCGCGCAAAGCCGGAGCAGGCTCACTACAATGCCGGCCCCGCACTTCCCCGCAGTTGCCGCATGAACATCGTTGTCAAAGAAGAACTCAAGGCCTACATCGACCCGCTGACGCCCGACGAGCACGAGGCGCTGGAACGCAGCCTGCTGGCCGAGGGCTGCCGCGATGCGCTGGTGCTGTGGGGCGATGTGCTGGTGGATGGCCACAACCGCTACGGCATCTGCCAGAAGCACGGCCTGCCGTTCCAGACCGTGCAGAACCCGCGCTTCCAGTCGATGCAGGACGTGCACCTGTGGATGATCGAGCAGCACCTGGGCCGGCGCAGCGTGTCGGACTTCCAGCGTGGCGTGCTGGCGCTGCGCAAGCGCGAGATCCTGGCCGCGCGCCAGCGCAGCCAGCGCGACGCCGACGCCGCGGCCGAAGCGCCGACGGTTGCCGACGATGACCAACCGGCCGCCGGCATCGACCACGGTGCTACGCAGGCCGCCACCGACAGCGACAGCCCGCCGTGGGAAGAGAGCTCCACCCCGGTCAGCCGCGCCGAGCTGGCGCGCGAGGCCCGCCTGAGCAACAACCAGGTGGTGATGATCGAGCGCATCCACAAACAGGCCGCCCCGGAAGTGGTGCAGGCGGTCAAGGCCGGCGAGATTTCCATCAGCGCCGCCGCTGCCGTGGCCACCCTGTCCGAGGACGAGCAACGCGCCGCCGCCCAGGCCGGCAAGGCCGAACTCAAACAGGCAGCCAAGCGCGTGCGCGACGCCAAGCGCAAGCCCAGGGCCGACGAGGCCGAAGGCGGCGAAGCCGAACGCCGCGATGTGAAAGCCCTGCAACGCCGCGTCACCGAACTGGAAAACGAAAACGCCGCGCTGCAGGCCAAGGTGACCGCGCTGCAATCGCAGCTGGAGCGCCTGCGCAACTAAGTGCCAGACACCGTAGGAGCGCACCCGGGCGCGACCAGGCTTTCCCGGTAACGCCATCGCGCGCAAGCGCGCTCCTACCAACCGCCTTCGCGAACGGCAACCGCACGCAACCGCACGATACCCACCCGTAGGAGCGCACCCGGGCGCGACGTGGCTTCCCCGGTAACGCCATCGCGCGCAAGCGCGCTCCTACCAACCACCTTCGCGAACGGCAACCGCCCGCAACCGCACGATACCCAACCGTAGGAGCGCACCCGGGCGCGACGTGGCTTCACCGGTAACGCCATCGCGCGCAAGCGCGCTCCTACCAACCGCCTTCGCGAACGGCAACCGCCCGCAACCGCACGATACCCACCCGTAGGAGCGCACCCGGGCGCGACGTGGCTTCCCCGGTAACGCCATCGCGCGCAAGCGCGCTCCGGCAAACCGTCACGCCCCGCCGTGGACATGCCCTGCTCCGGCGACTGGGTACACTGCGCGGATGGAACCAAGCGTTAGCACTCCCCGTCCCGTCGATCCCCGTCGTGCCCAGCTGCAGCGCATGAAGCTGTTGGCGGTGGCCCTGCTGCTGGCAATGTTGGCCGGCTTCGTCGTCAGCCACCTGATGGGCGAACAAGGCATCTGGGCCTGGGTGTCGGCCTTCTGCGAAGCAGCCACGGTCGGCGCATTGGCCGACTGGTTCGCGGTGGTGGCCTTGTTCCGCCATCCGATGGGCCTGCCGATCCCGCATACCGCCATCCTGCCGCGCGGCAAGGACCGCCTGGCCGATGGCCTGGCAGTGTTCGTGCGCGACCAGTTCCTCGCCCCGGACGCGTTGATGGAAAAACTGCGCGTGTTCGACCCGGCCAGCCGCCTCGGCGAATGGCTGGCCAAACCCGAGCAGGCGCGCATGCTCGCGCAGATGGCGCGCAGCTGGATGCTGCAGGCGCTGGAGCTGCTGGACGAGGCCGCGGTGCGCCGCGCGATCCAGCGCTTCGTGGTCGACCGTCTGCGCAAGTGGAACGCCGCCGCCACCGTCGGCGATGTGATGGCGCTGCTCACCACCGATGGCCGGCATCAGAAACTGCTGGACGAGGTGCTGCTGCGCCTGGGCGAATGGCTGGACCAGGAACAGGTCAAGACGCGCGCCTCGGCGTTGATCGTGCGCTACGCGCGACGCGAGTGGCCCAAGCTGGTCGGCACGGTGAACTGGGTCAAGCCGATCGAGGAGATCGGCGACAGCCTGGCCGACCGCATGGCGCGTGCGGCGATCGAGGAATTGCAGGACATCCTCAAGACACCCGAGCATCCAATCAGGCTCGACTACGAGGCGTGGCTGCAACGCTACATCGCGCGCCTGCGCGACGAGCCGGCCATGGCCGAGCGTGTGGAAGAGCTCAAGCAGCGCGCGATCGAACATCCGGCCCTGCAGGACTACGTGCAAGGGCTATGGGGCGAGATTCGCGATGCACTGCGCAACGACCTGGCGCGGGAGGAATCATCGATGGCCGCGCACATGGAGCGCTCCATGCAATCGCTCGGCCAGGCCTTGTCGCAGGATCCCTCGCTGCGGGAAGCACTCAACCAGCACATGCTGCAGGCGGCCGACAAACTCACCACGCGCCTGCGCGCATCGGTGACCGACCATATCGCCTCGACGGTGAAAAGTTGGGACGAACGTCACCTCGTCGAACAATTGGAATTGGGTGTCGGACGCGATCTGCAATACATTCGGTTCAACGGAACGTTGGTAGGCGGGCTGATCGGCCTGGCCCTTCACGCACTATCGATCTGGCTGGCGTTCTGATGCATTGGCAATGACGTTGATCGCCCACCGGAAGCACGTGCAGACACCGGGGAGACTGCACGTCTTTCGATGATCGTCAGGCGCCACCACGAAGCCGACCTCACTATCGGTCAGCACACCGGGCACGCAACAGGCAAGGCAAAGGGAAAAAAATGCCGAATGGCCGCTGGGATCTGCGCAGAAAATACGGGCGCCGTGCGTCGATCGGTGCCCTGCTGGTTCTCGCCGCAGGTCTGATTGCTGCCATTTCCGCCGGCCTGTCGCTGCAGCGGCACAACGAACTCGAGCGCGAGCAGCGTTTCAACTACGTCGTGCGCACGCTGACGCGCAACATCAGCGAGCGCATGTATACCTTCGAACACGGACTGCGCGGCGCGCGCGGGGCCGTGATCGGCGCCGGCAAGGACGTCATCAGTCGCGACCGCTTCACCCTGTACAGCCGCTCGCGCGATTACGCGCGCGAGTTTCCCGGCGTGCTGGGGTACGGCTACATCCATCGTGTCGCGCCTGCGGACGAACAGGCCTTCCTGCAGGCCGCCCGCGCCGACGGCGCACCGGACATCAAGCGCCGGCTGCTGGAGCCGTGGGACGGCGAGCGCTACATCGTGCTGTATTTCGAACCGGAGTCCTCGGGCAACCGTCCGATCGGGCTGGACATCGCCTCCGAGCCGCGCCGCCGCGCCGCCGCGCTGCAGGCCGCACGCAGCGGCCTGCCGATCATGACCTCGCCGATCTCGCTGTCCGGCTATCGCATTCCCAGCGAGAGCGGATTCCTGGTGCTGCTGGCGGTCTATCGCGAGGGCATGCCGCTGCAGACGCCGCAACAGCGCATGGCCGCGACCACCGGCTGGGTGTACGCACCCTTCAGTGTCGGGCAGATGGTGGAAAGCACCCTGGGCGAGCGCAACGACATGGCGCTGGACCTGTCCGACAGGAACGAGCCGACCCACAACTTCTTCCGCAGCGGCACGCCGTCCAGCGACAGTGCGCGTCGCCCGCCGGTGATCCAGCAGCTGCAGATCTATGGCCGCACCTGGATCATCACCGCCCACCCCACCGCCAGCTTCCTGGCCTCGCTCAACCAGACCTCGCCATGGCTGATGGGCGGCCTGGTGCTGGGCGTGTCGGTGCTGCTTGCGGCCTTGCTTGTGCTGTATTTCAGCAATGGACTGCGGCGCGAGGAAGTGCTGCGCAAGCAGATGGAACTGGCGGCACTGGTCAGCCATTCCAGCGAAGCCATCGTCGCCGAAACCCCGGACGGAGACATCACCCACTGGAATCCCGCTGCCGAAGCGATGTTCGGCTACGGCGCAGACGAGGCGATCGGCCAGAACCTGACCCAGCTGCTGTCGCCGCAGCCGTACACGATTCCCGATATCGAGCATGCCGACGAACATCGTTCGGCAGATACCTCGGCGGCGCAGAGCATGCGCCATCGCGACGGGCATCTGGTGCATGTGCTGGCCAGCAAGGCGCCGATCATCGAACGCAATGCCACCCTGAGCGGGCATTCGCATTTCTTCCGCGACATCTCCGAGCGGGTGCGTTCGCACCAGCGCATCGTCGCCCTCAATGCGTCGCTCGAACACCAGGTCGCCGAACGCACCAGCGAACTGATGAAGTTCTCCGCGCTACATCGGGCGATCCTGGCGCATGCCGGCTTTGCCATCATCGCCACCGACTCCGGCGGCTTTGTCACGCTGTTCAACCGTGCCGCGGAGAAACTGCTGGGCTACAACGCCGACGAGGTGATCGGGCGCCGCAAGGCCGGCCAGTTCATCGAGCCCGAGGAACTGCAGCAGCGCGCCCAGCTGCTCGCCGAGCAGACCGGCGCGCCGGTGGCGCACACCCTGGAGGCGATCGCCGCACTGACCAGCCTGGGCCGCAGCGACACCAGCGAATGGACCTACGTCAGCCACGAAGGCCGCCGCCTGCCGGTGCTGCTGACCCTGAGCACGCTGCGCGACGACAACGACCAGGTGATCGGCTACCTGGGCATGGCGGTGGATCTGACCGAACAGAAACTGCACGAGAAACAACTGCGCCTGGCGATGGATGCGGCCAAGAGCGCCAACCAGTCCAAGTCCGATTTCCTGGCCAACATGAGCCATGAAATCCGCACGCCGATGAACGCGATCCTGGGCATGCTGTACCTGCTGCAGCGCAGCGAACTGCCCGCTGCGGCGCAGGACATGGTGACCAAGATCGATCGCTCCGCGCGGTCGTTGCTGGAAATCATCAACGACATCCTGGACTTCTCCAAGATCGAGGCCGGGCGCATCGACCTGGAACGCGCACCGTTCGACCTCAACCAACTGTTCGACAACATCGCCGACCTGATGCGTTCCTCGCTCAGCGCCAAACCGGTGGAAATGATCGTCGAACCGCTGCCGCGCGACTGCCGCTGGCTGCTCGGCGATGCGCTGCGCATCAACCAGGTGCTGGTCAACCTGGTCGGCAACGCGATCAAGTTCACCGAGCAGGGCGAAGTGGTGCTGTCGGTGCGGCGCTTTCCCAGCGGCGATCCGAACAAGTTCAAGCTGTTGTTCTCGGTGCGCGACACCGGCATCGGCATTTCCAAGGAAAAGCAGAGCCTGATCTTCTCGCCGTTCCTGCAGGCCGACACCTCCACCAGCCGGCGTTACGGCGGCAGCGGCCTGGGCCTGACCATCAGCCGGCGCCTGATCGAATTGATGGGCGGCGAGCTGGAAGTGGAAAGCGTGCCCGGCCGCGGCAGCGAATTCTATTTCGTGGTGACGCTGGAAAAATCCGCACCGCCACCGGCCCAGCGCGAGCTGCCCGCGCTGCCGCCCGAGGCGATGCCGCGCGTGTTGATCGCCGACGACCACGATGCCGCGCTCAACAACCTGGTGCGTATCGCCACCGAGCTCGGCTGGCGCGTGGATGCGGTCGCCAGCGGCCAGGCCGCCCTGCAGGCGATCGAACAGGCCAGCGAGCCCTACGACATCTTCCTGCTCGACTGGCGCATGCCCGATATCGACGGCGTGGCGGTCGCGCGGCAGATCCGCGCGCGGGCCGTGCCCGGCCCGCATCCGGTGATCGTCATGGTCACCGCGTACGAGCGCCGCCTGCTCGAACAGCATCCCGAGCAACAGGACCTGGACGCGGTCATGACCAAGCCGGTCACCACTGCGGCGCTGCACCGGCTGGTGGAGCAGCTGGTCGACCAACGCCCCGGCGCACGGCCGGCGACGCCCACCGTCGTGGCGCGTCGCCTGGAAGGCGCGCATCTGCTGCTGGTGGACGACAGCGAGATCAACTGCGAAGTGGCCCAGCGCATTCTCGAAGGCGAAGGCGCCATGGTCACGGTCGCCCACGATGGCGAGCAGGCCATCAACACGCTCAAGCGTGCGCCGGAGCTGTTCCAGCTGGTGTTGATGGACGTGCAGATGCCGGTGGTCGATGGCTACGAAGCCACGCGGCGGTTGCGGCAGATCCCGGCGCTGGCCAGCCTGCCGGTGATCGCGCTGACCGCCGGCGCCTTCCGCCCGCAGCAGGAGAAGGCGCTGGAAGCCGGCATGAACGGCTTCATCGCCAAACCGTTCAACGTGGAGGAACTGGTCACCGCCATCCGCCATTTCCTGCAGCCGGGTGTGCGGCGCATCCCATCGCTGCCGCACGAGACCGATGCCCATGCCGGCCCGGAGTGGGAACACACCGACCCGGAGGTGCTGGATGCGGCGCGTGCACGCAGCCTGTGGCGCGAACGCGAACCGTACGAGCGCTATCTGCTCAAGCTGCTGCGCGACAACCCCGACCCGGCCGCGACCGCCGCCGAGCATCTGCGTCGCAACGAGCTGGCGGCGATCGGCGCGCTGGCGCACAAGCTGCGTGGCGCGGCCGGCTCGCTGGCCCTGCCTGCCCTGGCCGGCGCCGCCAGCGATCTGGAGACCCGCATCGAGGAAGGCCACGACATCACCTCGGCGCTGCTCGCGCTCGGGGACACCATGCAGCGCACCACCACCGCGATCCACGCCTTCCTGCAACCCGGCGCCAGCGACCAGGCGGCAAGCGATGACGCAGTCGCGCTGGACGCAGACAGCGTGCAGATCCTGGAAGCGGCCCTGGCCAGCGACGATGCCGACCGGATCGACCACGCGCTGCTGATCTGCGCGCCGCGCCTGCCGCGCAGCCTGCAGGAAGCACTGCAGCGTGCGGTGGACGATTTCGACTTCCGTCGCGCCGAGGCCACGTTGCGCGACTGGCAAGCCACCCAGCTGCGCTGACCGATCACCACGCAGGGTCGCAAGGAGTCTTCATGCCGCATCGTCCCCTGCTGTGCGTCGACGACGAGTCCAGCAACCTGGCCACCCTGCGCCAGTTGCTGCGCGACGATTTTCCGCTGGTGTTCGCCAAGTCCGGCCGCGAAGCGCTGGAAGCCGTGATCCGCCATGCGCCGTCGCTGATCCTGCTGGATGTCGAGCTGCCCGACATGGACGGCTATGCGGTGGCACGCACGCTCAAGCAGCAACCGGCCAGCGCGGCCATCCCGATCCTGTTCGTGACCTCGCGCAGCGGCGAGCGCGACGAACGCGCGGGCCTGGAAGCGGGCGCGGCCGACTACGTCAGCAAGCCCTACTCGCCCGCCCTGCTCAAGGTCCGCATCGCCACCCAGTTGCAGCTGGCCGACGCCGCGCGTCTGGCCCAGCAATACCGCGATGCGATCCACCTGCTCGGTACCGCCGGGCAGGGCCGGGACGCCGACACCGGCGCGCATATCTGGCGCATGGCCGCCTATGCGCAGCTGCTGGCAGAGAAGGTCGGCTGGTCGGCGCAACAGGCGCAACTGCTGCAGGATGCCGCGCCCCTGCACGACGCCGGCAAGATCGCCGTGCCCGCCCGGCTCCTGCACAAGCCCGATGCGCTGGACGAACAGGAACGCGCAGTGGTGCGCCAGCACCCGCAGGTCGGCCACGACCTGCTGCGCCGGGGCCGCGGGCCGGTGTTCGAACTGGCTGCGGAAATCGCGCTGCACCACCACGAATGCTGGGACGGCAGCGGCTATCCGCGTGGCCTGGCCGGCGCTGCCATTCCCGAATCGGCGCGCATCGTGGCGGTGGCCGACGTGTTCGACGCGCTGTGCGGGCGGTGCGCCTACAAGGCGCCATGGACGGTGGACGAGGCCATGCGCAAGCTCGACAGCATGGCCGGCAAGCGACTGGAACCGCGCCTGGTGCAGCATTTCCGCGAGGCCGTGCCACAGGTCCTGCAGATCATGCAGGCCTGGGACAACCCGGCCGCACAGCGTTGAGCTGGAAGATGCGCGCTGCGGCCGCTGGCGGCATCTCCCCCAACCGGCCAGATGCTCTTCTCCGATCGGGAGAAAGACGAGCGCCAGTACCTCCTCTTCTCCGGCCGAATGAAAGGCGGGGTCGTTGCTTCCCTTCTCCGGCCGAATGAAAGGCGGCGTCGTTGCTTTCCTTCTCCGGCCGAATGAGAGGCGGGGTCGTTGCTTCCCTTCTCCCCTCGGGAGAAGGTGGCGCGTAGCGCCGGATGAGGGGACGCACAGCCTGGCGACCGACTCGCCACACCAATCAGCCGCCCGCGCCGTCCGGAACACCGCTGACGGCACTCCGGACGCCAGCGCAGATCCCCAGCGTCCCGGAACAGCCCCCGCGCATCCCCCATCAAGCCACACGCACTGTTGCCCCTGCACGCTTGAACCCCGCTGCGCAGCGGCGGACAATACCCATGTTGCGCCGCACAACACCGTGCGACGCGGGCCGCTCCCATCGCCATCGGCGCCCCACCGCTGCGGCCCCGCAACCGAGAGTCCGATGTCCTCCAGCGTGTCCGAGGCCGGCGTCACGCCGCCGCGTTATCCCGATTACCGCATCATCTCGCTGATCCTGGCCTGCGCCATCTTCATGGAGCAGATGGATGCCACCGTGCTGGCAACCGCGTTGCCGACCCTGGCACGCGACTTCGGCGTGGCCGCGCCGGCGATGAGCATCGCCATGACCAGCTATCTGCTGGCACTGGCGGTGCTGATCCCGGCTAGCGGCGCCATCGCCGACCGCTTCGGCCTGCGCCGCGTGTTCGGCGCCTCGATCTGGGTGTTCGTGGGCGGCTCGATCCTGTGTTCGCTGGCCGACAGCCTGTCCACCATGGTGGCCGCACGCGTGCTGCAAGGCGCCGGCGGCGCGATGATGGCCCCGCTCGGCCGGCTGATCCTGCTGCGCACCGTGCAGCGCCGCCATCTGGTGTCGGCGATGGCCTGGACGCTCGTCCCCGCCTTCATCGGCCCGATGCTGGGTCCGCCGCTGGGCGGCTTTTTCGTGTCGTATCTGGATTGGCGCTGGATCTTCTACATCAACGTGCCGATCGGCATTGCCGGCTTTTTGCTGGTCCGCCGTTTCATCCCGGAAATTCCCACCGAAACCACGCCGGCACGTTTCGACCTGCGTGGTTTCGTGCTGTGCGGCACCGCGCTGGGCTGCCTGCTGTTCGGCCTGGAAATGGTCAGCCAGCAGGACGGCATCGGCACCGCGAGCTGGCTGCTGGCCATCGGCACCAGCGCAGCGCTGGGGTATCTGTGGCATGCGCGCCACCACCCCGCTCCGCTGCTGGACCTGAGCCTGCTGCGGATCGACTCGTTCCGCTTATCGGTGATCGGTGGCGCGCTGATGCGCATCACCCAGGGCGCGCACCCGTTCCTGCTGCCGTTGCTGTTCCAGATCAGCTTCGGCTTCAGCGCCGCACACAGCGGACGGCTGATTCTGGCCACCGCACTTGGCGCATTGCTGATGCGCAGCATCACGCCGCAGTTGCTGCGCCGCTTCGGCTACCGCAACAGCCTGATCGGCAATGGCGTGCTCGCCAGCCTGGGCTACATGGTGTGTGCGTTGTTCCGGCCCGACTGGCCGCCGGTGCTGATGTTCGGCCTGCTGCTGTGCTGCGGCGCCTTCATGTCGTTCCAGTTCGCCGCCTACAACACCATCGCCTACGAAAACGTCCCCGCATCGCGCATGAGCCGCGCCAGCAGCCTGTACACCACCCTGCAGCAACTGATGCTGTCGGTGGGCGTGTGCGCCGGCGCGATGATCCTCAAGCTGGCGATGCTGGCCGGCGATCACAGCCAACCGGCGCAACGCGATTTTTCGCTGGCGTTCTGCGTGGTCAGCCTGATCTCGCTCAGCGCCACCTGGTGGCACCTGCGTTTCGACAAGGATGCCGGGCAGGAAATGAGCGGGCACCGGGCTTAGGCATCAAGACCGCCCGGCTGCAATCGAAGCGTTTACAGCGTATCTGCGATACGTTGTTGCAACGCATGCAGCGATTCTTTTCCCGACGCAGCCAGCGCACGCGATGCATAAAGCAGGCGATCGGTGAGCTCGCCACCCAGGCCAGGTTGACCCGCATCGCGGGCCGCCTCGCCGGCGTGCAGCATCTCCAACACGCCCTGCAGCCCGAGCAAGCAGTGATCGATATGCGCGCATTTGAGAGCCAGGCCAAATTGCATCGGCAGATCGGACCAATGAAGGCCATTGGTGGCTTCCGCACCACGTGACTCAGACAGGCGACGGAAGAACACGTCCTCACGCGCATCACCATGATCGGCCACGGTATGGGCGGTCGGCTGCGAGGCGGTTGCGGTAGTGGCCGAATGGGCAGGATTGGTACGCGGCATGAGGGATCTCCTTGGAGAGTGGAGAGCACCGCCATCGTTGACCGGCGCTCGTGCGCCTTGGATTTCGGGCTTCCACACCCGTCTGCAGGATCCACTGCAGCAAGGTGATACTCATCGGACTACTCGACAGTGTCAAGAAGCCCGGGATTGTTCACCTACCCGCGTGCGTTGCCTGACATGCCTCTGGCATGCAGACATGCCCACAGAAAGGCAGCGCGTGTGTCGTCGCCAACCGGATGTGGTCCACGCGATTGGTCACACCCGAACGACGCACTGGGCTCGCGATCGTACGGAGCAATTCCGCATGTAAACAAGGCGACCCTTGGGCCGCCTTGTGCATGGGCAGACAACTCCATAACTGCACCAGCTCAGCCAAGGTGATGGCGAAGCACCTGCTCCGCCATCACCTCGCTGCACGTTGTTACATCCCGTGCGCCGCCAGCTGCCCAAGTCGCTGCACCGCCACCGACACGGTCGGGTAGTCCAGCGTCTTCTGCTCGGCCACATCGGCCAGCATCGCCAGGGTGAAGCGCAGGCTGGAATCGTCGCGTGCCAGCCAGTTGGCCACCTTGTCCTCGGCACTGCTGCCGGGCAGGGTCAGCACCTGCGCCACCAATGCACGCTGGTGCGCGGCCAGCTCGTCGCGCAGCACGCCACGTGCGACTGCATGCCAGCGGCCGTTGACCTCCAGCGCGTCGATCTGCTCGAACAACCACGGCAGGCGCAGCGCTTCGCCCAGGCGGAAATGCACCTTGGACACGTCCACCGGCTTGAGCTTGCGGGTGCGCGCGGTTTCGATGATGTCGAAGGCCGGTTCCAGGTAACGCAACTCGCACAGCTGTTGCGCCAGTTGCGGCGGCAGGCCCTTGTCCTGCCATTCCTGCACGCTGGCCTCGTACTGCGGGCGCTGTGCATCCGACAACACGCCGGAAGCGACCCGGATGTCGTTGAACGGGCCGTGGTAACGCTCCACCGCCGCCGTGATGCCCGGCATCTGGCCCGGACGCAGCAGCAGCCAACGCACGAACGAGCGTTGCAGGCGCCAGATCACTTCCAGTGCATCGATCTGCACCGACTCGGGCACCTTGCCGTCCAGCGCGTCGATCTGCGTCCACAGCGCGCGTGCATCCAGCGTCTCGCGGCTGATGGTGTACGCCTTGGCGACCTCGGCGATGCTGCGGCCGGTGTCTTCCTGCATGCGCATCAGGAAGGTGGCGCCCATGCGGTTGATGGTGGTGTTGGTCACCGCGGTGGCGATGATCTCGCGCTTGAGGCGGTGACGCTCCATCGCATCGGCGTACTTCTTCTGCAGCGGCTGCGGGAAGTAGCGCTGCAGTTCCTTGGACAGATACGGGTCTTCGGGGATATCCGATTCCAGCAGCTGCTGGAACGCCACCAGCTTGGAGTACGACAACAGCACCGACAGCTCCGGGCGCGACAAGCCCTGCCCGCGCGCCTTGCGTGCGGACAGTTCGGCATCGGAGGGCAGGAACTCGATCTGGCGATCGAGCAGGCCCTGCAGTTCCAGCGTGCGGATGAAGTGCTGCTTGGAGCCCAGGCGCTTGACGCTCATCCGCTCCATCAGGCTGATCGCCTGGTTCTGGCGGTAGTTGTCCCACAACACCAGGTCGGCCACTTCGTCGGTCATCGACGCGAGCAGCGTATTGCGTGCGTCGTAAGTGAGCTTCTTGGCCTGCACCATGTCGTTGAGCAGGATCTTGATGTTCACCTCGTGATCGGAGGTGTCCACGCCGGCCGAGTTGTCGATGAAGTCGGTGTTGAGCAGCACCCCGGCCTGCGCGGCCTCGATGCGGCCGAGCTGGGTCAGGCCCAGGTTGCCGCCCTCGCCCACCACCTTGCAGCGCAACTCGCCGCCATTGACGCGCAGGCCGTTGTTGGCGCGGTCGCCCACATCGGCGTGCGACTCGCTGGACGCCTTGACGTAGGTGCCGATGCCGCCATTCCAGAACAGGTCCACCGGCGCCTTGAGGATGGCGTTCATCAGCTCGTTGGGCGAGAGCTGCTTGATGCTGGCTTCCAACCCCAGCACCTCGCGTACCGGCGCGCTGATGTCGATGGATTTGAGCGTGCGCGGATAGATGCCGCCACCGGCGCTGATCAGTGTGGCCTCGTAGTCGGCCCAGCTGGAACGCGGCAGCTTGAACAGGCGCTCGCGCTCGGCGAACGAAGCGGCGGCATCCGGATTGGGGTCCAGGAAGATATGCCGGTGATCGAACGCGGCCAGCAGGCGGATATGCCTTGAGAGCAGCATGCCGTTGCCGAACACGTCGCCGGACATGTCGCCGATGCCAACCACGCTGAAATCCTGGCTCTGGCAATCGCGCCCCATCGCGCGGAAGTGGCGCTTGACCGACTCCCACGCACCACGCGCGGTGATGCCCATGCCCTTGTGGTCGTAGCCGACCGACCCGCCGGAAGCGAATGCATCGCCCAGCCAGAAGCCGTGGTCCAGCGCCAGCCCGTTGGCGATGTCGGAGAACGTGGCGGTGCCCTTGTCGGCCGCGACCACCAGGTACGGGTCGTCCAGGTCATGGCGCACCACCTGCGTCGGCGGCACGATCTTGCCGCCGACGATGTTGTCGGTGATATCGAGCAGGCTCTGGATGAACAGCTTGTAGCAGGCGATGCCTTCGGCCTGGATCGCGTCACGGTCGCCGCCCACCGGCGAACGCTTGACGTAGAAACCGCCCTTGGCGCCGACCGGCACGATGACGGTGTTCTTGACCATCTGCGCCTTGACCAGGCCCAGCACCTCGGTGCGGAAATCCTCGCGCCGGTCCGACCAGCGCAGGCCGCCACGCGCCACCGCGCCAAAGCGCAGGTGCACGCCTTCCACCCGCGGGCTGTAGACGAAGATCTCGCGGTACGGACGCGGCTTGGGCAGGTCCGGCACGATCGACGAATCCAGCTTGAAGCTGATGCAATGGCCGTGCTTGCCGCTCTTGTCGGTCTGGTAGTAGTTGGTGCGCAGGGTCGCGTCGATCACGCCGATGAAGCTGCGCAGGATGCGGTCCTCGTCCAGGCTGGAGACCCGGTCCATCAACTTCAGCAGCGTGGCGCGCGCAGCTTCCTGCTGCGCATCGCGGTCGCTGCCGCGTGCCTGCAGCACCGGCTCCAGCGCCTTGAGCGTGGCCTCGTCGCCCGCTGCCAGCACCGACAGTTCCTCGCGCAGGCGTTCCTGCCCGGCAACGATCTGCGCCTTGGTCTCGCTGCCGGTGGCCGGATCGAAGCGCGCCTCGAACAGTTCCACCAGCAGGCGCGCCAGCAGCGGATAGCGGGTGAACGTCGCTTCGACGTAGGCCTGCGAGAACGGCACCGCGGTCTGCAGCAGATACTTGCAATAGCCGCGCAGCAGCGCGACCTGGCGCCAGTGCAGGCCGGCCGCCAGGATCAGGCGGTTGAAGCCGTCGTTCTCGGCATCGCCATTCCAGATCCGTTCGAAGGCTTCGCCGAAACCGGCGTCGGCATTGGCTGCATTGATCTTGCCGGAGGTCGATTCGACCTCGAAATCCTGGATGTAGACCGGTGTCTCGCCGACCTGCAGCCGGTATGGCCGCTCGGAGATCACGCGCAGGCCCAGGTTCTCCATCATCGGCATCGCATCGGACAACGGGATGTCGTCGAGCTGGCGATACAGCTTCAGGCGCAGGCCTTCGCCGGCGTCCAGCCGCATGCCGTCGTCGCGACGGATCTCCTGCAGGCTCAGGTGCAGGTCGTCCGGACCATCCAGCGCCGCCAGGTGCTCGACGTCGGACACCGCCGATTCGATCGACGAGTCCTCGATATAGCCGGCCGGCAGCGCACGCCCGAAGTTGGCGGCCATGCGCAGGCCATTGACCTCGCCGTGCCGCGCCACCAGCGCCTCGCGCAGCGCATCGCGCCAGTTGCGCAGCAGATGCGCCAGCCGCGACTCGAGCTCGGTGGTGTTGAATTCCAGCGCCTCGCCGCTCTTGGGCCGCACGATCAGGTGCAGCTGCGCCAGCGGCGATTCGCCCAGCACCACGCTGGAATCGATGTATTCGCCGTGCAAAGCATCCTTGAGCAGGGCTTCGATGCGCAGCCGCACATCGGTGTTGAAGCGCTCGCGCGGGATGTACACCAGCGCGGAAATGAAGCGGCTGTACTTGTCGCGGCGCAGGAACATGCGGCTGCGCACGCGCTCCTGCAGGCCGAGGATGCCGATCGCGGTGCGGTACAGCTCTTCCTCGTTGGACTGGAACAGCTCCTCGCGCGGCAGCGTCTCGAGGATGTGCCGCAACGCCTTGCCGCTGTGGCTGCTCGGGGTCAGCCCGGACTTGCTCATCACGTATTCGTGGCGCTGGCGCACCAGCGGGATTTCCCACGGGCGGCGGTTGTAGGCGCTGGAGGTGAACAGGCCCAGGAAGCGCTGCTCGCCGACGATGCGGCCCTTGGCATCGAATTCCAGGATGCCGATGTAATCCATGTAGCCGACCCGATGCACGCGCGAGCGCGCATTGGTCTTGGTCAGGATCAGCGCGTCCTTGAGCTTGGCCGAGGTGTTCAGGCCGTGCGCCGCCAGCGTGGTCACCGGGCGCGCCGGCGAGGTGTCGCGGCCGCGCATCAGGCCCAGGCCGGTTTCCTCCACCGGCGCCAGCACGTCCTGGCCGTCCTGCTTCTCCACGCGGTATTCGCGATAGCCGAAGAAGGTGAAGTGGTCGGCGGCCGCCCAGCGCAGGAATTCCTGCGCCTCGTGGCGGCTGATGTCGTCCATCGGCAGGCGGCGGGTGGCCAGGTCGTCGGCCAGCATCACCATCTTTTCGCGCATCGACGCCCAGTCGTGCACGATCGCGCGCACTTCGGCCAGCACCTTGCGCACCGCCGCTTCCACCTTGGGCATGTCGTCGGCGGGCTGGCGGTCGATCTCCAGCACCATCAGCGACTCGCTCTTGCCCTCGCCCACCGCGGCCAGCTTGCCGGCCTTGTCGCGCGCGATGCGCAGCACCGGGTGGCCGAGCACGTGCACGCCGATGCCCAGGTCCGACAGCGTCATGCTCACCGAGTCCACCAGGAACGGCATGTCGTCGTTGACGATCTGCAGCAGCGTGTGCGGCGACTCGTAGCCGTGGCTCTTCAGGGTCGGGTTGAACACCCGCACATTGACCGTGCCGGCCTTGCGCGTGCGCGCAAATTCCAGCATGTCGGCCGCCAGGGCCGCCCATTGCTCGGGGGGATGGTTGGGGAACTCGTCCTCTTCCATGCGCCGATAGAAGTCCGCTGCAAACAGCTGTACCTCGGACTGGCGGGCAGCCGGGTAGCGCTTGCGCAACGCGGCAAAGACCGGTTCCAGGGTGACCGCCTGCGGCGCGGTGGCAAGCACGGGAACGGCATGGTCGGCGACCGGTTTGACCGACGTCGCGGACGATTTCGAAGCAGCTTTCTTGGCTGTCATGAGAGCGCTGGGATGCTCGGTGGAAAACCTGAATTGTACTGACGCCGGATGAAGACGCCTTGCTGCATAGCGCAAATTCCCGGCCCGGCGCCGGCCGGAGCACGGCGCCGAAGCATTACCCGACGGTCATTCTTCAGGCGGCGCCGGATGGGCGCCCGCCCTGCCGCCCGGGCGGACCGCCACACTCGGCACAGTCCGCCCGGGCGCCCGGTGCAGCAGGGGTTGTGCAGACAGGGCGGCGTCCGTCAAGCCTGTTTAAAAACTAAACTGGACGGTATAGTCTACCGCCATGACCCCCCATTCCCACCGTGCTGCCCGGCGCTCGGACTGCGATCGCCGCATCCATGCGGCTGTGCATACCCTGCTTGCCGAGCGCGGCATGCGGCTGAGCATGGACGCGGTGGCCGAGCGTGCCGGCTGTTCCAAGCAGACGCTCTACAGTCATTACGGTTGTAAAGAAAACCTGCTGCGCGATGTGCTTCAGGACCATGTCCACCTGGCCACGGTGCCGCTGGGCACCGCCTCGGGCGAGTTGCGCGAGGATCTGCTGGCGTTTGCGCTGGCCCACCTTGACCGCCTGAACCGTCCCGATGTGTTACAGACCTGCCGGTTGGTGGAAGCCGAATCGCACCGGTTCCCCGATCAGTCGCAGCAGATCTTCCAGGATGGGATCGTCGGCATGCAGCAACGCCTGGCGCAACGCTTCGAGCAGGCGATGCAGGCCGGCCAGCTGCGCCATGACGATCCGCACTGTATGGCCGAACTGCTGTTGAGCATGATCGTTGGTCTGGATTTCGACCGGCAGCGCTTTCAGGTTCCCCACCGCGCCGGCCTCTCCGCCAGGCAGCAGTGGGCGCAATTTGCTGTCGACGGTTTCCTGCGCGCATTCGCCGCGGTTACTGCCCCGCCTTCGCTGTCCCCGCTTTCCTTTCTCACTTCAAGACCCTAACGGAGTTCCTCCCGATGATCGCCCCGCTCCGCACATTCGGCCTGGCCTGTGCCATTACCCTGGCGCTGGCTGCCTGCAGCAAGCCCGAACAACAGCAGGCACCGCCGCCGCCGGAAGTCTCGGTGCTGGAAATGAAGCCGCAGACCCTGCCGCTGGAACGCGACCTGGTCGGCCGCCTGTCGGCATTCCGGTCGGCCGACGTGCGCGCACGCGTGGACGGCGTGGTGCTCAAGCGCCTGTACACCGAAGGCACCGACGTCAAGGAAGGCCAGCCGCTGTTCCAGATCGACCCCGAGCCGCTGAAGGCCACGTTGCTGCAGGCCCAGGGCCAGCTGGCCGCCGCCGAGGCGACCTACGCCAACGCCCAGGTCGCCGCCAAGCGCGCGCGCAGCCTGGCGCCGCAGCAGTACGTCTCGCGGGCCGACATCGACAATGCCGAAGCCACCGAGCGCTCGTCCCGTGCCAGCGTGCAGCAGATGCGCGGCATGGTCGAAGCGGCCCGGATCCAGCTCAGCTTTGCCAGCGTCACCTCGCCGATCACCGGCCGTGCCGGCATCCAGCGCGTCACCGAAGGTGCCCTGGTCGGCTCGGGTGAGGCCACCCTGCTGACCACGGTCGACCAGATCGACCCGCTGTACGTGAACTTCGCCATGAGCAGCGAGGAACTGGCCGCCCTGCGCCAGGCGCAGAGCAGCGGCAACGTGCAGCTCAGCGGCGACGGCAAGTCCACCATCAACGTGCAACTGGGCAACGGCACGCAGTACCAGCACCCCGGCACCCTGGACGTGTCGGCGGTGACGGTGGACCCGAGCACCGGCGCGGTGTCCTTGCGCGCGACCCTGCCCAACCCCGAACAGGCACTGCTGCCCGGCGCGTTCGTGACCTTCAAGGCCAGCCTGGGCCAGCGCAACAATGCCTACCTGGTGCCGCAGCAGGCACTGCAGCGCGATGCGATGGGCGCCTATGCGCTGGTGCTGGGCAAGGACGGCAAGGTGGTACGCAAGAACCTCACCGTGGACGGCCAGCAGAAGGGTCAGTGGATCGTCACCGGTGGCGTCGCCCCCGGCGACCAGGTGATCGTCGACGGCGTGCAGAAGGCCAAGGAAGGTCAGCCGGCCAAGGGCGTGCCGTGGGATCCGAACAAGCCGGCGCAGGGCGGCCAGCCGGGCGCACCGGGCGCGGCGCCCGCCGCGGCCCAGGGCGGCAACGCACCGGCCGCCGACAAGGCCGATGCCGCGGCACCGGCCGCGCAGGAACAGTCCACGCCGGACGCTGCGGCGCAGCCGGCCGACTCCCAGTCCAAGCAGCAGTGACGGAACCCGGACATGCCTAAGTTTTTTATCGAACACCCTGTTTTTGCCTGGGTGGTGGCGATCCTGATCTCGCTTGCGGGCGTGATCTCGATCCTGAATCTGGGTATCGAGTCGTACCCGACGATCGCCCCGCCGCAGGTCACCGTCACCGCCAACTTCCCCGGCGCCAGCGCCGATACCACCGAAAAGGCGGTGACCCAGGTCATCGAGCAGCAGCTCACCGGTATCGACCACCTGCTGTACTTCAACTCGTCCTCGGCCGCCAACGGCCGCGTGACCATCACCCTGACCTTCGAGACCGGCACCGACGCGGATATCGCGCAGGTGCAGGTGCAGAACAAGGTGTCGCTGGCCACGCCGCGCCTGCCCTCGGAAGTCACCCAGCAGGGTGTGGTGGTGGCCAAGGCCAATGCCGGCTTCCTGATGGTGGCCGCATTGCGCTCGGACAACCCGTCCATCGACCGCGACGCGCTCAACGACATCGTCGGTTCGCGCGTGCTGGAGCAGATCTCGCGCGTGCCCGGCGTCGGCAGCACCAACCAGTTCGGCGCCGAGTATGCGATGAACATCTGGTTGAACCCGGAGAAGCTGCAGGGCTACAACCTGTCGGCGACCCAGGTGCTGACCGCGGTGCGCAACCAGAACGTGCAGTTCGCCGCCGGTTCGGTCGGCGCCGACCCCACCCCGGAAGGCATCAGCTTCACCGCCACGGTGTCGGCCGAAGGCCGCTTCAGCTCGCCGCAGGAATTTGAAAACATCATCCTGCGTACCGACAACACCGGCGCCACGGTGCGCCTGAAGGATGTTGCGCGCGTGTCGGTGGGGCCGAGCAACTACGGCTTCGATACCCAGTACAACGGCAAGCCCACCGGTGCCTTCGGCATCCAGCTGTTGCCGGGCGCCAATGCCCTGAACGTGTCCGAGGCGGTCGGCGCCAAGCTCGACGAACTGCAGCCGACCTTCCCGCAGGGCGTGACCTGGTTTGCGCCGTACGAATCGACCACCTTCGTGCGCATCTCCATCGAGGAGGTGATCCACACGCTGGTGGAAGCCATCGTGCTGGTGTTCCTGGTGATGCTGCTGTTCCTGCAGAACTTCCGCGCCACCGTGATTCCCACGCTGGTGATTCCGGTCGCGTTGCTGGGCACGTTCTTCGGCATGTACATGATCGGCTTCACCATCAACCAGCTGACGCTGTTTGCGATGGTGCTGGCAATCGGCATCGTGGTCGACGACGCGATCGTGGTGATCGAGAACGTCGAACGCATCATGAGCGAGGAGCACCTGGAGCCGAAGGCGGCCACCCAGAAGGCGATGACCCAGATCACCGGTGCGGTGGTGGCCATCACCGTGGTGCTGGCGGCGGTGTTCATCCCCTCCTCGCTGCAACCCGGCGCCTCGGGCGCGATCTACAAGCAGTTTGCGTTGACCATCGCCATGTCGATGGGGTTCTCCGCGTTCCTGGCGTTGAGCTTCACCCCGGCGCTGTGCGGCGCGTTCCTCAAGTCGACCCATTCGACCAAGAAGAACTGGATCTACCGTACCTTCGACAAGTACTACGACAAGCTCGCGCATCGCTATGTGGGCGTGGTCGGACATACCTTGAAGCGCTCGCCGCCGTGGATGATCGTGTTCGTGGTGCTGGTGGTGCTGTGCGGCTTCCTGTTCACCCGCATGCCGGGCAGCTTCCTGCCGGAAGAAGACCAGGGCTTTGCGCTGGCCATCGTGCAGTTGCCGCCGGGCGCCACCAAGATCCGCACCAACGAGACGTTCGCGCAGATGCGTGCGGTGCTGGAGAAGCAGCCGGCCGTCGAAGGCATGCTGCAGATCGCCGGCTTCAGCTTCCTGGGCTCGGGCGAAAACGTCGGCATGGGCTTCATCCGGCTCAAGCCGTGGGAAGAACGCGACGTGATTGCCGAGGACTTGATCAAGCAGCTCAACGGCGCCTTCTATGGCATCAAGGGCGCGCAGATCTTCGTGGTCAACCTGCCTACCGTACAGGGCCTGGGCCAGTTCGGCGGCTTCGACATGTGGCTGCAGGACCGCGCCGGCGCCGGCCAGGAGGCGCTGACCCAAGCGCGCAACATCGTGCTCGGCAAGGCCGCGGAAAAGCAGGACACCCTGGTCGGCGTGCGTCCGAACGGCCTGGAAAACGCGCCGCAGCTGCAGTTGCACGTGGACCGTGTGCAGGCGCAGTCGATGGGCCTGGAGGTCAGCGACATCTACAGCTCGATCCAGCTGATGCTGGCGCCGGTGTACGTCAACGACTACTTCGCCGAAGGCCGCATCAAGCGCGTCAACATCCGTGCCGACGACCAGTTCCGCACCGGTCCGGAGTCGCTGCGCAGCTTCTTCAGCCCGAGCCTCACGGCCACTGGCAGCGACGGTCAGCCCGGGATGATTCCGCTGAGCAATGTGGTCAAGGCCGAATGGACCTACGCCTCGCCGGCCTTGAACCGCTACAACGGCTATTCGGCGGTGAACATCGTCGGCAACCCTGCCCCGGGCGGCAGTTCCGGCCAGGCGATGACGGCCATGGAAGAGATCGTCAACAACGATCTGCCGCCGGGCTTCGGCTTCGACTGGAGCGGCATGTCGTACCAGGAAATCATCGCCGGTAATGCGGCCACGCTGTTGCTGGCGTTGTCGGTGGTGGTGGTGTTCCTGTGCCTGGCTGCACTCTACGAGAGCTGGTCGATTCCGGTGGCGGTGCTGATGGTGGTGCCGATCGGCGTGCTGGGTGCGATCGTGTTCTCGATGCTGCGCGGCCTGCCGAACGATCTGTACTTCAAGATCGGCATGATCACGGTGATCGGTCTGGCGGCGAAGAACGCGATCCTGATCGTGGAGTTCGCGGTGGAGCAGCGTGCGGCGGGCAAGACCCTGCGCGAGGCGACCCTGGAGGCGGCGCACCTGCGCTTCCGCCCGATCCTGATGACCTCGTTCGCCTTCATCCTGGGCGTGCTGCCGCTGGCGATCTCCACCGGTGCCGGCGCCAACTCGCGTCACTCCATCGGTACCGGCGTGATCGGCGGCATGGTGTTCGCCACCGTGCTCGGCGTGATCTTCATCCCGCTGTTCTTCGTGGTGGTGCGGCGCATGCTGGGCGACAAGCTGGACGAGCAGTCGAAGGACTATCTCGCGGCACAGGGCGACGCCGGAAGCCATCGTCCGGATCGTTGATCCGGCACCAGGCGTCAAACGAAAAGCCCCGGCACTGCCGGGGCTTTTTTTGGCCTGCGCCAGCGATGTCCCGCAGGAGCGCACCCGGGCGCGACGGGCTTTACCGGGAACGCCCCGTCGCGCCCTGGTGCGCTCCTACGGTGTGGCGGCGATCGGTGGCATGGCATGGCCGGGCGGGACCCGAACAACGCATCCGCAACAAACCCCATGCCCTTGTAGGAGCGCACCCGGGCGCGACGGGCCTTACCGGGAACGCCCCCGTCGCGCCCAGGTGCGCTCCTACGGTGTAACGGGGATTGGCGGCATGGCGTGCCCGGGCAGGACCCGCACAACGCATCCGCAACAAACCCCATGCCCTTGTAGGAGCGCACCCGGGCGCGACGGGCCTTACCGGGAACNATCCGCAACAAACCCCATGCCCTTGTAGGAGCGCACCCGGGCGCGACGGGCCTTACCGGGAACGCCCCGTCGCGCCCAGGTGCGCTCCTACGGTGTGGCGGCGATCGGCGGCATGGCGTGCCCGGGCAGGACCCGCCCAACGCATCCGCAACAAACCCCATGCCCTTGTAGGAGCGCACCTGGGCGCGACGGGCCTTACCGGGAACACCCCGTCGCGCCCTGGTGCGCTCCTACGGTGTAACGGCGATCGGCGGCATGGCATGCCCGGGCAGGACCCGNATCCGCAACAAACCCCATGCCCTTGTAGGAGCGCACCCGGGCGCGACGGGCCTTACCGGGAACGCCCCGTCGCGCCCAGGTGCGCTCCTACGGTGTAACGGCGATCGGCGGCATGGCGTGCCCGGGCAGGACGCGCCCAACGCATCCGCAACAAACCCCATGCCCTTGTAGGAGCGCACCCGGGCGCGACGGGCCTTACCGGGAACACCCCCGTCGCGCCCAGGTGCGCTCCTACGCTGGGGTGCGGGCGGCGGTGGAGCCGCGCACCACGCAGCGGCCCGTCATCACCATGCGGCGGATCGGCAACTGCGGATTGCCCAGGCGTTCCAGCAGCAGCGACATCGCCGCGCGGCCCATGTCCTCGACCGGCTGCTCGACCACGGTGATGCCGGGCTCGACCAGGTCGGTCCAGCGTTCGTTGTCGAAGCCGGCCAGGGCCAGGTCGTCGGGCAGGCGCAGACCGGCGGTGCGGGCGGCCTTGAGCGCGCCCATCAACAGCAGGCTGTTGCTGGTGACGATGGCCTCGGGCCGGTCTGCACCAGCCAGCCACTGGCCGACCTCGGCAATCGCCGCTTCGGCGGTGGGCGCCACTTCCCGGTAGGCCGGCGTCAGTCCTTGCGCAGCCATCGCAGCCAGATACCCATCGCGGCGTTCGCTCGCGGTGGTACTGGTGCCGAACAGCCCGCCGATGCGCCGGTACCCCTGCGCCTGCAGATGCGCGACCAGCGCCCCCATGGCCGCGGCGTTGTCCAGCACCACGCTGTCGTAGCGACTGCCGGGGCCGGCGCGGTCCACCAGCACGGTCGGGTAGTCCAGCACCAGTTCGTGCATGCGCCCGACCGTGCTGCGGGTCGGCGCGAAGATCAGCCCGGTGATGCGCTCTTCCTGCATCAATTGCAGGTACAGCGCCTCGCGCTCGGGGTCTTCGTCGGTGTTACACAGGGTCACGCGCATGCCGGCGCGGTAGGCCACCTCCTCCACCGCGCGGATCAGCGCGGTGAAGTACGGGTTGCGGATGTCGGCGACGATCACCCCCAGGATGCCGGACTGCTGGGAGCGCAGGCGCCGCGCCATCAGGTTGGGCCGGTAGCCGGTCTGGCGCACCGCCGCTTCGACCTTGGCCCGTACCTCCTCGCTGACCGGGCCGGTGCCCAGCGCGCGCGAGACGGTCGATTTGGAAACCCCGGCCACGCGGGCCACGTCATTGATGCTGATACTCACTGGGACCGTTCCCGCTCCATTTGCGCACCTGCAGCCAGGTGCAGTGCATGATCCGATGCTAACCCGAAAGCACTACTGCGTTTTTGTGCAGCGCACATTGACCTGGAACGTGGGAACGTTCCCACTATACTGCCCAGCCCGTTCCCACCCCGGAGTCCGTCTTGTCCTCTCCGTCGCCAGCCCCCGTCACTCCCGAACTCGTGCGTCTGCGTGCGCATGCCCGCGACAAGGACGATGCCATCGCGCAGGCCGCCCAGTTGCTGGTCGCCGCCGGCTGCGTGGCGCCGGGCTACGACGCCAGCATGCGGCGCCGCGAAGGCCTGGCCAACACCTTCCTGGGCCATGGCCTGGCGATCCCGCACGGCGTTGGCGAAGACCGCCACCTGGTGCGCCGCGACGGCATCGCGGTGCTGCAGTTGCCCGAGGGCGTGGAGTGGAACCCGGGCCAGACCACCCGGCTGGTGGTCGGCATCGCCGCCCAGTCCGACACCCACATCACCTTGCTGCGCCGGCTGACCCGCCTGATCCAGGACCCGGCCCAGCTGGAAGCGCTGTTCACCACCGACGACCCCGGCGTGATCGTGGCCGCCCTCACCGGCGACCGTGCGCCCGACACCAGCGCCGCACCGGCCAACGACCTGGCCGAATCCTTCGCGTGGACCATCGCCTACCCCAGCGGCCTGCACGCCCGCCCGGCCACCCGCTGGGCCGAGACCGCGCGCGGTTTTTCGGCGCGCGCGCAGGTGCGCGCCGGCGACCAGGCCGCCGATGCCAAGAGCCTGGTCGGCCTGCTGCAGCTGGGCCTGCGTGCCGGCGACAGCATCACCGTCTCGGCCGAAGGCAACGATGCCGCCGCGCTGCTCAAGCGCCTGCGCGCGGTGATGGACAGCCTGACCGCGCAGGAAAAGGCCGATGCCGAACGCGCCGCGCAACGCCGCGCCGCGCCGGTGGTCGGCTGGACGCCGCCGCAGGCACAGCCGGCCATCGTCGGCATCGGCGCCAGCCCGGGCGTGGCGATCGGCATCGTGCACCGGCTGCGTGCGGCGCAAACCGAAGTGGCCGATCAACCGGTCGGCCTGGGCGATGGCGGCGCGCTGCTGCACGACGCGCTGACCCGCACCCGCCAGCAGCTGGCGGCGATCCAGGACGACACCCAACGCCGGCTCGGTGCCTCGGACGCGGCGATCTTCAAGGCCCAGGCCGAGCTGCTCAACGACACCGACCTGATCACCCGCACCTGCCAGCTGATGGTCGAAGGCCACGGCGTGGCGTGGTCGTGGCATCAGGCGGTGGAACAGATCGCCTCGGGCCTGGCCGCACTCGGCAACCCGGTGCTGGCCGGCCGTGCGGCCGACCTGCGCGATGTCGGCCGCCGCGTGCTGGCCCAGCTCGACCCGGCCGCCGCCGGCGCCGGCCTGACCGACCTGCCGGAGCAGCCCTGCATCCTGCTGGCCGGCGATCTGTCGCCGTCGGACACCGCCAACCTGGACACCACGCGCGTGCTCGGCCTGGCCACTGCACAAGGCGGGCCGACCTCGCACACCGCGATCCTGTCGCGCACGCTCGGCCTGCCGGCGCTGGTCGCGGCCGGCGGCCAGTTGCTGGAGATCGAAGACGGCGTCACCGCCATCATCGATGGCAGCAGCGGGCGGCTGTACATCAACCCGTCCGCGCTGGACCTGGATGCGGCGCGCACGCATATCGCCGAGCAGCTGGCGATCCGCGAGCGCGAGGCCGCCCAGCGCGCCTTGCCGGCCGAAACCACCGACGGCCACCACATCGACATCGGCGCCAACGTCAACCTGCCCGATCAAGTGGCGATGGCGTTGACCCAGGGCGCCGAAGGCGTCGGCCTGATGCGCACCGAATTCCTGTTCCTGGAAAGCGGCACCACCCCCAGCGAAGACGAGCAGTACCAGACCTACCTGGCGATGGCGCAGGCGCTGGAGGGCCGCCCGCTGATCGTGCGTGCGCTGGACATCGGCGGCGACAAGCAGGTGGCGCATCTGGAGCTGCCGCACGAGGAAAACCCGTTCCTGGGCGTGCGCGGCGCGCGCCTGCTGCTGCGTCGCCCGGACCTGCTGGAACCGCAGTTGCGTGCGCTGTACCGCGCCGCCAGGGACGGGGCGCGGCTGTCGATCATGTTCCCGATGATCACCTCGGTGCCGGAGCTGATCAGCCTGCGCGCGATCTGTGCGCGCCTCCGCGCCGAACTCGACGCGCCCGAAGTGCCGATCGGCATCATGATCGAGGTGCCCGCCGCCGCCGCGCAGGCCGACGTGCTGGCGCGCCATGCGGACTTCTTCTCGATCGGCACCAACGATTTGACCCAGTACGTGCTGGCGATCGACCGCCAGAACCCGGAGCTGGCCGCCGAGGCCGACAGCCTGCACCCGGCGGTGCTGCGCATGATCCGCAGCACCATCGAGGGTGCGCGCAAACACGAGCGCTGGGTCGGGGTGTGCGGCGGCCTGGCCGGCGATCCGTTCGGCGCCAGCCTGCTGGCCGGCCTGGGCGTGCAGGAACTGTCGATGACGCCCAACGACATCCCGGCGGTCAAGGCGCGCCTGCGCGGTACCGCGCTGAGCGCGCTGCAGCAGTTGGCCGAGCAGGCATTGAACTGCGAAACCGCAGAGCAGGTGCGCGCGCTCGAAGCAACGCGCGAGGGCCAGGCATGAGCCTGCACGCCATCACGGTGACGCTGAACCCGGCGATCGACCAGACCATCCAGCTCGACAGCCTGCAGCCGGGCGCGGTGCATCGCGCCAGCAGCGTGCGCAACGATGCCGGCGGCAAGGGCATCAACGTGGCCGCCTGCCTGGCCGACTGGGGCAGCCAGGTCGCCGCGCTGGGCGTGCTCGGGGTCGGCAATGCCGGCGTGTTCGAGGCGCTGTTCCGCGAGCGCGGCATCACCGATCACTGCCAGCGCGTGGCCGGCGAAACCCGCACCAACCTCAAGCTGGTCGAAGCGCGCAGCAACGACACCACCGACATCAACCTGCCCGGCCTGCGCCTGGGCCAGCCGCACCTGCAGGGCGTGGCCGACCACCTCGCCCCGCTGCTGCGGCCCGGCCTGCCGGTGGTGCTGTCGGGCAGCCTGCCGGCCGGCCTGCCGGACGACAGCTGGGCGCAGTTGCAGGCCCAGGCCGGCGCCGCCGGCGCACGCGTACTGCTGGACACCAGTGGCGCGCCGCTGGTGGCCGCACTCGGCGCCACACGCCAGGCGCTGCCGTACGCGGTCAAGCCGAACCGGCACGAACTGGAAGCCTGGACCGGCCGCCCGTTGGCCGACCGCGCCGCGCTCAGCGCCGCCGCGCACGAACTGATCGCCCGCGGCATCCAGCTGGTGGTCATTTCGATGGGCACCGAGGGCGCCCTGTTCGTGCAGCGCGACCAGCGCCTGATCGCGCGTCCGCCGCGGCTGGCGCAGGGCAGCAGCGTGGGCGCCGGCGACGCGATGGTGGCCGGCCTGGCCGCCGCGTTGCTCGACGACTCCACCGACCTGGAACAGTGCGCGCGGCTGGCGACGGCGTTCTCGGTCAGCCGGCTGGAAAGCGGCGATGCGCGCCGGCTGAACCCGCAGCAGGTACGCAAGCTCGCCGGCGAGGTCGTCATCGACCAGCGCTCCTAGCAAGGCCGGCGGCGCGCCCGGTGGGAGCACCACCGCAGCGTGCACGGGTCTTGCGCAAGACACCACGTATCCCGCCGGCGCTCGCCGGCGACCGAACAACGCAGGAGATTTGCATGTCCTCTTCCATCGTGGTCATCGCCGCTGGCGACCGCAGCACCGAAGCCGTCCTGGCGGCCGAAGCGCTGCGCCGCGCGGCCACCGCCGCCGGGCGCAGCGTGACGATCGAAATCCGCAGCGACCAGGGCGTGCTCGGCGCACTGCCGGACGACCTGGCCAGCGGCGCCACCCAGGTGCTGGTGATCGGCGATGCCGATGCAGACACCGCCCGTTTCGGCGATGCGCAGCTGCTACGCCTGAGCCTGGGCGCGGTGCTGGACGACCCGGCCGCTGCGGTGAACCAGCTGGCCGCGCCGGCCGCCGCAAACGCGTCGGCTACTGCAAGCCCATCGGCTGCCGCAGGCAGCGCCAGCACTGGCAGCAAGCACATCGTCGCGATCACCTCCTGCCCCACCGGCATCGCGCACACCTTCATGGCCGCCGAAGGCCTGCAGCAGGCCGCGAAGAAACTCGGTCACCAGATCCGCGTGGAAACCCAGGGCTCGGTCGGCGCTCAGGACGCACTGACCGACGAGGAAATCCGCGCGGCCGATGTGGTCATCATCGCCGCCGATCGCGAAGTGGACCTGGCCCGTTTCGCCGGCAAGCGCGTGCTCAAGAGCGGCACCAAGCCGGCCATCAACGACGGCCCGGCCCTGATCAACAAGGCGCTGGCCGAAGCCGGCGTGCACGGCGGCGCGGCACCGGCCACCGGCACCGCCGCCAGCACGACCGCAAGCAAGGGCAACGGCCGCACCGGCGCCTACAAGCACCTGATGACCGGCGTGTCGTTCATGCTGCCCTTCGTCACCGCCGGCGGCCTGCTGATCGCGCTGGCATTCGCGCTCGGTGGCATCTATGCCGGCGACGATGCGCACCAGGGCACGCTGGCCTGGTCGCTGTTCCAGATCGGCGCCAAGGCCGGCTTCACCCTGATGGTGCCCGCGCTGGCCGGCTATATCGCCTACTCCATCGCCGACCGCCCCGGCATCGCGCCGGGCATGATCGGCGGGCTGGTCGCGGCCAACCTCAATGCCGGCTTCCTCGGCGGCATCATCGCGGGCTTCATCGCCGGCTACGGCGTGGCCGCGCTCAACCGCTACATCCGCCTGCCGCGCAACCTGGAAGGGCTCAAGCCGGTACTGATCCTGCCGGTGCTGGGCACGCTGCTGGTCGGGCTGGCGATGATGTACGTGTTCGGCCAGCCGGTCGCCGACCTGCTGGCCTGGCTCACCGCCTGGCTGCGCGGCATGCAGGGCAGCAGCGCGCTGCTGCTGGGCCTGCTGCTCGGCGGCATGATGGCCTTCGACATGGGCGGGCCGGTCAACAAGGCCGCCTACGCTTTTTCGACTGGCCTGATCGCCAGCCAGGTCTATACCCCGATGGCCGCTGCCATGGTGGCCGGCATGACCCCGCCGCTGGGCATCGCGCTGGCCACCTGGGTGTTCCGCAACCGCTTCACCGTGGAAGAACGCGGATCGGCCACCGCCGCCGGCGTGCTCGGCCTGGCCTTTGTCACCGAAGGTGCCATTCCCTACGCCGCGCGCGACCCGCTGCGCACCATCCCGGCGCTGGTGATCGGCTCGGCCGTGGCCGGCGCGATCTCGATGACCGCCGGTGCCGAGTTGAAGGCGCCGCACGGCGGCATCTTCGTGCTGCTGATCCCCAACGCGGTGACACACCTGCTCAATTACGTGCTGGCCCTGGTGGTCGGCGTGGTGGTCACAGCGGTGGCGCTGCGCCTGCTCAAGAAGCCGGTGGCCGACGTGGTCGCCTGACGGTCGGCCGCCGCGTCACTGCCGATTGCCGCCTCGCGCATTCGACACGCCTGATCGCCGCCCCGCCCGCCCCTGACCGGTTTCACCGCTGCGCTGCGCACCTTCGTGCGCGGCCGGCGGCTTGCCCATCCCCTAGCTGTCGCGTTCGCCACCTCGGCCACGCCCTCTTTGTTCGGAGTCCTGCCATGACCGCCCTCGCCCCCCGCCATGCCCGTCCCCGCCTGCTGTGCCTGTCGCTGGCACTGGCGCTGACCCCGCTCGCCCACGCGCAGGATGCCGCCGACGCCTTCAAGCTCAAGCTGGGTTACACCGGCGAAGCCGCCTCGATGATCGACGGTGGTCGCAAGAGCGGCGACGCCTACGCCGGCCAGCTGATGGTCGGCACCGACGTCGACATGGACCGCCTGTTCGGCTGGGGCGGCGCCACCGTCAAGCTGCACGTCACCAACCGCCATGGCACCAACCTGTCCAACAGCAGCATCGGCAACAGCACTTCGGTGCAGGAAATCTACGGCGGCCAGGGCACGCGCCTGGCCAACTTCACCCTGCTGCAGAAGCTCTTCAACGACCGCCTGGAACTGGAAGCCGGCCGCAGCGTGGCCAACATCCACTTCCTCGGCTCGGACCTGTGCCAGTACTTCCAGGGCAACTCGGCCTGCGGCAACCCCACCTTCGTGTTCCGCACCAGCAACTTCACCTACTGGCCGGTCTCCAGCTGGGCCGCGCACGCCACCGCCTGGGTCACGCCCAAGGTCTATGTGCATGTGGGCGCGTATGAGGTGAACCCGGTGCAGGCCCAGGACGGCCAGCACGGCCTGAAGTGGAGCACCGACGACACCACCGGCGTGGTGGTGCCGTACGCGGTCGGCTACAAGAACAAGGGCGGCGACGGCAGCATGGCCGCGATGTACGAACTCGGCGGCTGGCAGGACAACTCCGACTACACCGACCCGCTGCGCGACCGCAACGGCAACCCGGCCGTGCTCAGCGGCCTGGGCTACGAAAACAAGCAGGGGCGCTCGGGCCTGTTCGGCCGCTTCGAACAACAGGTCACCAATCCGGATCCGTCCGGCACCCGCGGCCTGACCGTGTTCGGCGCCATCCTCAAGAGCACCGGCGGCCAGGCGATCGAGGACCATTTCGTGCAACTGGGCCTGGTGCAGAAAGGCACCTTCGCCAGCCGCCCGCAGGACAACATCGCCTTCGTGATCACCCAGCAGAAGTACAGCGACGAGGCCCTGGAAAACCTGCGCCTGGCGCGCGCCTCCGCCGGCGGCACCGGCACCCCGGCCGACAACCAGATCATGATGGAGCTCAGCTACGGCATCCAGGTCACCAAGCGCCTGCGCATCGCACCGAACCTGCACTACGTGATCAACCCCGACCAGTTCAACGAGCCGACGCGCACCAACGATCTGAAGAACGCGCTGATTGCGGGCATGCGGATCGACTGGAATCTGTGAGTGGGTTGGCGGGTGTGTCCGCGTTGCGTAACCCCGTAGGGGCGTGCCTGCGCGATGAAGCGTTATCGATGCTATGCGGTCGCGCGCAAGTGTGCTCCTGCAACGCTGACGCTAGCGCGAAGCGTCAGCGACATAGACGAACCGTATCAAAGCACAGCGCGCCAACCTGACGGAGACTGACGTACAGATCGCGATCTGCATGCATTTTCGCATGTCCATTACCGCTGCGATCCGGGCAAACGCTCATGGCTCGCCTACACACGAGACGATGGCGCATCCGCCGAACGCTCCACCACGACAAATCCCAAACATCTTCACCATCATCTACAGCTGCGACTTCATGGATAACACCGGAATGTCGTGTGCACTTTAGAGGCAATTCGCAACATGAAAGTGCGCGCTTCCGGCTCCAACCCAAACCGTCTGGCGCTACTGCCCCTCCTGGCCCTGCCCTGTATGGCAACCGCGGCAACCCAGCGCGGTGACGTGATCAGCAGTCGCGTACTGACCACCTTCACCAGCACTCAGATCGCCAAGCAACTGGGCAAACAGCGCGATGCTCCGCCGCCACGCTGCAACGTCAGCGTGGCGGAAATCGTCTACGCCACCGTCGGCGTCCATGACGAGCCCACCACCGCCTCCGCCGCCGTCCTGATCCCCTCCGGCATCAACTGTCCGACGTCGTATCCGTTGCTGGGATGGGGACAGGGCGCGCAGTTGCAGAGGGCCAGCTCACAGGCACAAGGGTTCCGCGCATCGCGCGGCAACCACGAGGTGATCAGCCAATTTGCGGCACAAGGCTATGCGGTCGTGGGCACCGACTATCTGGGTATTGGCAAGTCGGCCTATCCCTTCGCGCCCCATCTTCAAGCTGCCCCTGAAGCCAGCGCCATCGTGGACGCGCTACGCGCCGCGCGTGTCCTGCTTGCACAGCAGCATGCGCCGCTTTCGGGCAAGGTCATGCTCTCCGGTTTTTCCAGTGGTGCCCACGCCGTGATGGCTGCCCAACGCGAGATCGAGCTGCACCTGTCCAGCGAATTCAACCTGGTCGCAAGTGGTCCTATCTCCGGGCCCTATTCCCTCTCCAAGACCGTGCTGAAAAACTGGGGCGGCCCCAAGGCCGAGGGACTCAATACGCTCACGCTCGTACTCAACACCTTTACCTTGATCGGCATGCAGCACACCTACTCCAATCTCTACACGACACCCATGCAGGTGTTTCAGCAGCCATTGGCGAACAAGGTCGAGAGTCTGTTCCCCGGGAAATTCGATGCGATCACGCTTGGGCTCGAACAACTGACCGACGTCAAGGACGTGTTTCAGCCGGAGTTCGCGCGCGATGTCGTCAGCAACGCCAAAAACGCATTCATCAAAGACCTCATGCGCAACGATCTGGTCAATTGGACCCCGCGCACGCCCACCTTGCTGTGCGGGGTGCAGGACGACAATGTGGTGCCATTCAGCGTTGCGCAAGAGTCGCTGGCCGACTTCAAGCGCAATGGCAGCAATCAGGTGAAACTCGTTGCCGTGACATCTGGCGCATTTTTTCCACACGGTGCCAGCAAGGCGCCCTGCATGGCTGCAGTGCGCACCCAGCTGTTGGACAAGCAGCGTTGAACATACCGCGCGTGCAACCTGCGGTTGGAGGAAGGAATGCGCGTCCACGCACGAGCGATGATCCAGTACCGGGCACGCGCAAGCGCGGTCCTTCGGGTCGGGCTTGCTCGGAAATCGAGGAAACGCCCTGGAACGCCAGCGATTGAAGCGACGACACGAAAAAACCGCGCACTGCGCGGTTTTTTCGTGGTTGCACAGCAGTCAGCAAATTAAGGACGGCGCGCCAGCGCCTCCACGTCCTTGGCCTTGGGCAGCAGATCCTGCTTGGTGACGGCAAACGGCCCGATGCTCAGCATCGGCACGGCCACGATCACCGAGGAGATCACCACGATCACCGCACCGATCATGTGCGTCTCGGCCAGGCCTTCCATCGACTCGCCGCCGTAGATGTACAGCGCCAGTGCCGACAGGAAGAACATCACCGCGGTGATCACCGTGCGCGAGAGCGTCTGGTTGATCGAGCGGTTCAGCACTTCCAGCGGCTCCACCCGCAACGCGCGGAAATTCTCGCGCACGCGGTCGAACACCACGATGATGTCGTTGATCGCAAAGCCCATCACCGACAACAGGCCGGCCAGCACGGTCAGGTCGAACTCGCGGCCGGTCAGCGACACGAAGGCCACGGTGACCAGCAGGTCGAACAAGGCGGTCAGGCTGGCGACCACCGCGAACTTCCACTCGAAGCGGAAGGCGATGTAGATCAGAAAGCCCACCAGCATGAACACCGTGGCGTACACGCCGTTCAAGGCCAGGTCCTTGCCGACCTGCGGGCCGACGAATTCGCCCGGCTGCACGGTGGCAGGGTTCTGCGCGGTGCTGACGGCCTTGCGCACTTCTTCGGCCACGCTGCTGGCGGCATCGTCGCGGTTGTTGTGCTGCTCGCGCGCCTGCAGGCGGATCATCACTTCGTTGCCGCCGCGTGCGTTCTGCACCTGGGCGTTCTCGAAGCCGGCCTTGGCCAGCTGCTCGCGCACCTGGTCCACGTCCACGGTCTTCTGGAACGAGGTCTGCACCAGCGTGCCGCCGGTGAATTCCAGCGCGTAGTTGAAGCCCTTGCCGACGATGACGCCGACCGAGGCCACCGCGATCACCAGCATCAGGAGCAGCACCGGCTTGCGCAGGCGCATGAAGTCGATCTTGGTGTCGTTGGGAATGAGATGGAGCGGGAACAATTTCATGGAAAAGATCTTCCGTTTAGACGTTGCGCACCCTCAAGGCGCGCAACGCTTGCGAAGGGATTCATCGCCCGCCCCTGCAGCGCGCTGCAGGGACGAGGCCGGGCTCGCATCTCAGATGGCGACGGTCTTCAGCTTCTTGCGGCGGCCATAGATCAGCACCGCCAGCGCACGCGACACGGTGATCGCGGTGAACATCGAGGCGAAGATACCGATCATCATGGTCAGCGCGAAGCCCTTCAACGGGCCGGTGCCGAACGCGTACAGGGCCACCGCCACGATCAGGCCGGTGAGGTTGGCGTCCAGGATGGTGCCGCCGGCCTTTTCGTAACCGGCAGCAATCGCCGATTTGGCCGGCACGCCCAGGCGCAGCTCCTCGCGGATACGCTCGTTGATCAGCACGTTGGCGTCCACCGACAGGCCCACCGACAGCGCCAGGCCGGCAAAGCCCGGCAGCGTCATGGTGGCACCGAACAAGGACATCACCGCCACCACGATCAGCAGGTTGAACAGCAGCGCCACCGAGGTGATCGCGCCGAACACGCGGTAGTAGATGGTGAAGAACACCAGCGTGAACAGGAACGAGTAGATCACTGCGGTAACACCGCGCTCCACGTTCTCCGCGCCCAGGCTCGGGCCGATCACGTATTCCTCGACAAAATCCATCGGCGCGGCCAGCGAGCCGGATTTCAGCAGCTTGGCCAGGTTTTCGGCCTCGGTCTTTTCCAGCCCGGTGGTCTGGAAGTTCTTGCCGAACACGCCGGCAATGCGGGTCGGCGACAAGGCTTCTTCCTTGACCCGCACGCTGCGCACTTCCTTGCCGTCGACCATGGTCACGGTGGGGATGCGCTCGATGTAGACCACCGACATCAGCTTGCCGACGTTGGCGCTGGTGTAGTCGAGCATGCGCTGGCCGGCGACGTTGTTGAGCGTCACCGCCACCGCCGGCATGCCGTTCTGGTCGGTACTGACGCTGGCGCTGACCATCTGGTCGCCGGTCACCAACGCGCGCTTGTTGAGCAGCACCGGTGCGCCGGTATCGCGCACGCGGTAGACCTTGGCTTCGGGCGGGATGCTGCCGCTGCGCACGGCGTCTTCGGCATTGCCTTCGACCACCGCGCGGAATTCCAGCGAGGCGGTGGCACCGATCAGGCGCTTGGCCTCGGCGGTGTCCTGCAGGCCGGGCAGTTCGACCACGATGCGGTCTTCGCCCTGGCGCTGGATGGTCGGTTCGGACACGCCCAGCGCGTTGACACGGTTGCGCAAGGTGGTGAGGTTCTGCTCGATCGCGCCGCTGGCGATCTGCTTGAGTTCGGCCTCGGGCACCTTCACCGAGATGTTCTGGCCGCTGATGTCGTAGGTCAGCGTCGGCTGCGACTTGGCCAGCGCGGTGCGCGCGGCGTCGGCGCTGGCGCCTTCGCTCAGGCTGACCTGGATGCTGTTGTCGCCGCGACGCTCGACCGAGCGATAGGCGATACGGCCGTCGCGCAGCGTGGTGCGGATGTCTTCGGCAAAGCCGTCCAGGCGCTTTTCCAGCGCGGCCTTCTGGTCCACCTGCATGGCGAAGTGCACGCCGCCGACCAGGTCCAGGCCCAGCACCATCGGGCGGCCGCCCAGCTTGGCCAGCCAGTCCGGCACGGTCGAGGCCAGGTTCAGCGCCACCGTGTAGTTCTCGCCCAGTTGCTGGCGCAGCACGTCGTTGGCGCGGGTCTGTGCCTGCAGGCTGGGCAGGCGCACCATCAGGCTGTCGCCCTCCCGGGTGACGGCCTTGGGCGTGATGCCGGCGGCCTTGAGGTCGGCGTCGATGCGGCTGCGCAAGGCGTCGTCCAGCTGGGCACCGCGGCTGGCGGTGATCTGCACGGACGGGTCCTTCTGGTAGATGTTGGGCAACGCGTACAACGCGCTGACCGCCAGCACCAGCAGGATCAGGAAATACTTCCAGCGAGGAAATTCGAGCATTGCGACAGTCCCGCGCGACACCATCCCGGCGACGCGCCTAGCAGTGAAAACGACGTCCAGCGGCCAATACAACGTCGCCGGCGGTCGTCAGGTGGATGCGGCGGCGCGCGCGGGCCGGAGCGGAGCGCGCCGGTCCCAGGCACCGCTGCGCCCACCTGACAGTGGGCGCAGCGGTTTGGCTTGCCGCTTAGTTGGCAGACTTCAGCGTGCCCTTGGGCAGCACGTGGCCCACGGCACTCTTCTGCACGCGGATGCGCACGTTATCGGCCACTTCCACGGTGATGAAGTTGTCGCCGATGTCGGTGATCACGCCCGCCACGCCGCCGGAGGTGATGACTTCGTCACCGCGCGCCAGCTTGTCCAGCAGCGACTTGTGCTCCTTCTGGCGCTTCATCTGCGGGCGGATCATCAGGAAGTACATGACCGCGATCAGGATGATCGGCAACGCGAAGGTGGACAGGCCGCCCATCGGGCCGGGCGCCGGCGCGCCGCCGGTGGCCTGCGCCTGGGCGACGGGGATCAGGAAATCGAGCAGATTCATTCAGTGCGTCCTAGTTTTGGTGCCAGCGCGCCAACCGGCCCGCTCGCTATTCAGGTACCGCCGGAGCGGAACAGCCAGGAATTATGCCATGCAGGTTCCCAACCGTCCGCGCAAGGGCGCCGACGGCCGGTTTCAGCTGGTTTCCCCCGGCAACGGCGGCGTGATGGCGCCGCGTGCCGCATAGAAGGACCGCCGGAACTGCACAAAGGTTCCCGCCGCGATCGCCGCACGCAGGTCGGCCATCAATTTCTCGTAGTACCAGAGGTTGTGCAGGGTGCCCAGCATCGGCGCCAGCATCTCGTTGCAGCGGTCCAGGTGGCGCAGATACGAACGCGTGTAGCCGCTGCTGCAGGCATGGCAGCCGCAGCCCGGCTCGATGGTGTCCAGGTCGCGCTCGTACCTGGCGTTGCGGATGCGCACGGTGCCGAAGGAGGTGAAGTAATGCCCGTTGCGCGCATTGCGGGTGGGCATCACGCAGTCGAACATGTCCACGCCACGCGCCACGCCTTCAACCAGATCCTCCGGGCGGCCCACGCCCATCAGATAGCGCGGGCGCTCGGCCGGCAGGCGCGGATGCAGGTGTTCCAGCATCGCGTTGCGCTCATGCTCCGGCTCGCCCACCGCCAGCCCGCCGATCGCGTAGCCGTCGAACCCGATGCCCTGCAGACCGTCCAGCGAGCGGCTGCGCAGGTCCGGATGCACCCCGCCCTGCACGATGCCGAACAGCGCCGCGTCGTTGCCCAGCCCGTCGTGCGCATCGCGCGAGCGCTGCGCCCAGCGCAGGCTCAGCTCCATCGAGCGCCGCGCCACCTCCTCGGTGGCCGGGTACGGCGTGCATTCGTCGAAGATCATCACGATGTCCGAATCGAGCACCTTCTGGATCTGCATGCTCTCTTCCGGGCCCAGGAATACTCGCGCGCCGTCGGTGGGCGAGGCGAAGGTGACGCCCTGCTCGGTGATCTTGCGGCGATGCGCCAGCGAAAACACCTGGAAGCCACCCGAATCGGTGAGGATCGGCCCATCCCAGCGCGCGAACCCGTGCAGCCCGCCGTGATCGCCGATCACCTCCAGGCCCGGCCGCAGATACAGATGGAAGGTATTGCCCAGGATGATCTCCGCACCCAGCGCGCGGATCTGCTCGGGCAGGATGCCCTTGACCGAGCCGTATGTGCCCACCGGCATGAACGCCGGCGTCTCGACGGTGCCGCGCGGAAAGGTCAGGCGGCCACGGCGGGCGTGGCCGTCGGTGGCTTGGAGCTGGAACTGGAGTCGGGACATTGAAAGGCCGGGATTGGAAATTGGGGATTCGGGATTGGCAAAAGCGGGAAGGCGGTGAGCGGAGGGCCGTTACGAATCCCCACTCCCGACTCCCCAATCCCTGCTCCACAGCAACATCGCATCGCCGTAGGAAAAGAAGCGATAACGCTGTTCGATGGCGTGGTGATAGGCGGCGAAGATGCGCTCGCGGCCAGCGAAGGCCGAGACCATCATCATCAGGGTGCTTTCGGGCAGATGGAAGTTGGTGACCATCGCATCGACGCTGCGGATGCGGTAGCCGGGCAGGATGAAGATCTGGGTTTCGCCGGCAAACGGCAGCAACTCGCCCTCGGGCGCGGCCTCGGTGATGCGCCAGGCGCTTTCCAGCGAGCGCACCACGGTGGTGCCCACAGCGATGACGCGGCCGCCACGGGCGCGCGTGCGGCGCACCTGCTCGACCAGCGCGGCGCCGACGTTGAGCCACTCGGTGTGCATCACGTGCTGCTCGAGGCTGTCCACCCGCACCGGCTGGAAGGTGCCGGCACCCACGTGCAGGGTGACATGGCCGAACTCCACACCGCGCTCGCGCAGCCGTGCCAGCAACGCCTCGTCGAAATGCAGGCCGGCGGTGGGCGCGGCCACCGCGCCGACTTCGCGCGCGAACACGGTCTGGTAGCGCTCGCGGTCTTCCACTCCCGGCTCGCGCCGGATGTACGGCGGCAGCGGCAGGCGCCCGGCTTCCAGCAGCCAGTGCTCCAGCGGCGTGGGGATCTCGAAGCGCAGCAGGTAAAACTCGCCGTCGCGGCCCAGCACCTCGGCCTGGCCGCCGGCATCCAGCGCGATCCAACTGCCTGCCTTGGGCGATTTGCTGGCGCCGATCTGCACCCGCGCCTGCCGCTCGCCCAGCAGGCGCTCGATCAGGATCTCCACCCGCCCGCCGCTGGCCTTCTGCCCGAACAGCCGTGCCGGGATCACCCGGGTATCGTTGAAGATCAGCAGATCGCCCGGCTGCAGCAACTCGGGCAGATCCCGCACCTGGCGGTCGACCAGCGCCTGCGGCGACGGCGGCACCACCAGCAGGCGGCTGGCCGCGCGCTCGGCCAACGGCGCCTGGGCGATCAGCTCGTCGGGTAGGTCGTAATGGAAATCGGACTTCTTCAAGGCGTGGCGGTACAGCGGTTTGGGGGCGCTAGTTTAGCGGGACATGCTGAGGCAGGTTTGGCGGGCTTTTCCTCCCAGCAAACAAGACCTGCGGAGGTAGCAGATCCTTCTCCCGCCGGGAGAAGGTGGCGCGCAGCGCCGGATGAGGGTACGAGCGAAGCCTCATGGAGTTGAAATGACACATGGGCTTCGCCCCGTACCCTCACCCCAACCCCTCTCCCGGGGGGAGAGGGGCTTTGCTAGCTCCCGAATCATGGCTCTTACGATTCCCAATTCACGATTTCCGATTTCCGATTTCCGCCCCTCACCGCTCGAACTTCGTTGACAGAATGATCGACGTGGTCGTGCGCTCCACGCCGTCGATCGCGCCGATGGCGTCGGTGAGCACGTCCATCTCGTTGACGCCGCCGACCACGCCCAGGGCGATCAGGTCGTAGGCGCCGCTGACCGAGTGCAGCAGGCGCACCTGCGGGATGTCGCGCAGCGCCTTGACCACGGCAGGCATCTTCTTGGGCAGCACGGTGATCAGGATGTGCGCGCGGATGCGGCCCTGTTCGTAGGCGTCGTGGGTGCGCACGGTATAGCCGCTGATCACCCCGTCGCGCTCGAGTTTGTCGATCCGGCTCTGCACGGTGGTGCGCGACAGCCCGAGCCGGCGCGCAATCTGCGCGGTGGAGGCGCGCGCGTCCTCGCGCAACAGCGACAGCAGGCGTTCGTCGGAGGGAGTGATTTTCACTTTTGCCCAAATGGTTCGGCGATTCGACGAAAATACCCGACTTCCTGCCCGGATTCACGCTGCCAACCGCCGATCTTCTGCCGATAATAGGAAGGGAACGCCACCTTGCAGGAGATGCGCCATGTCCGTCCTCGCCCCGCTCGCCCCGCTGCGTACCCACGCCGGCCGCCGCCTGACCGATGGCCTGGACGATGCCAGCATCGCGCGTCTGGCCGCCACGCACCCGGATCTCGCACACGCCATCGACGCGGCGGCCGCCGAGTACGCGCAGGTGCGCGCGGAGGCCGCCGACCTGCTGGAGCTGGACGAAGACGCCCAGATCGGCGCGGTGCAGGACGGCTTCATCAATTTCTACGCCGACGATGCGGTGACCCCGTACGTGGCGCTGGCCGCGCGCGGCCCCTGGGTGATCACGCTCAAGGGCGCGGTGCTGTACGACGCCGGCGGCTACGGCATGCTCGGCTTCGGCCACACCCCCGCGCCGGTGCTGGAGGCGATGGCGCGTCCGCAGGTGATGGCCAACGTGATGACGCCGAGCCTGGCGCAGCGCCGGCTCGACCGCGCCCTACGCGCCGAGATCGGCCATACCCGTGGCGGCTGTCCGTTTGCACGCTTCATGTGTCTCAACTCGGGCTCCGAAGCGGTCGGCCTGGCTGCACGTATCGTCGATACCAACGCCAAGCTGCACACCGACCCGGGCGCGCGCCATGCCGGGGCCAGCATCAAGCGCCTGGTGGTCAAGGGCAGCTTCCATGGCCGCACCGATCGGCCGGGCCTGTACTCCGATTCCAGCCGCAAGACCTATACCAAGTACCTGGCCAGCTACCGCGACGAAGACTCGGTGATCGCGATCGCGCCGTACGACGTGGCGGCGCTGCAGCATGCCTTCGACGAGGCCGCGCGCAATCATTGGTTCATCGAGGCGGTGTTCCTGGAGCCGGTGATGGGCGAAGGCGACCCGGGCCGCGCACTGCCGGCCGAGTTCTACGCCGCCGCGCGCGAGCTGACCCGCCTGCACGGCAGCCTGCTGCTGGTGGATTCGATCCAGGCCGGCCTGCGCGCGCACGGCGTGCTGTCGGTGGTGGACTACCCCGGTTTCGAGCAGCTCGACCCGCCGGATCTGGAAACCTATTCCAAGGCGCTCAATGCCGCGCAATACCCGCTGTCGGTGCTGGCGGTGACCGAACACGCCGCGCAGGTGTACCGCAAGGGCACCTACGGCAACACCATGACCACCAATCCGCGTGCGCTGGATGTCGCCTGCGCCACGCTGGCGTTGTTCACCCCGCAGGTGCGCGACAACATCCGCACCCGCGGCGCGCAGGCGATCGCCAAGCTGCAGGCACTGCAGTCTGCGCTGGGCGGCCTGATCACCAAGGTGCAGGGCACCGGGCTGCTGTTCTCCTGCGAGCTGGCGCCGCAGTTCAAGTGCTATGGCGCCGGCTCCACCGAGGAATGGCTGCGCCACCGCGGCGTCAACGTGATCCATGGCGGCGAGAATTCGCTGCGCTTCACTCCGCACTTTGCGATGGACGAAGACGAGCTGGACCTGTTGGTCGGATTGATCGGGCGTGCGCTGAAGGAAGGCCCGCGCCAGAGCCAGGCCCAGGCGGCCTGAGACCACATCGGCAACCCTGGGCGGGCAGCCCTCGGGCGCTAGCCGACAGCCCGCGGGAACGGCACTGCCCGAGCGATGCGCGCCGGATGCGCGCACCGGCCGCGCCTGTCGCGCCTGTCGCGCGGTGAGCGCGGCGATTCTGCGGGCTGCCTGACACCAGGGCGACGCAGGTAGCGGCTACGCGTTGCCGGGCGGACATGCGAGACGCCCGGCGCCCAACGCGCGCCCACGGGCGTCACGCGCTGCGGTCCGACGGCCGCACCCGTCCCGCTCAGATCGGCACGGCGCTCAGCTTGCGACGCAGGTAATTGGTCACCGCCCGGCGTGGCGACTTGCCGCGCCAGGACGCCCAGCACAGATGCGAACCCACCGCGACCGCGCCGCCACGGTGGCCGAGCCCGAACCAGGTGCGATCCGGGTGGAACGCATCGCGCGCCGGAAATACGATGCCGGCAAACTCGCCGGCATGTGCGTTGTAGAAACGCGTCAGGCCGCGCGGGCCGGAAATCATCGGAATCTGCCGATGGTCCTCCAGCGTCTCGGGCGCATGCATGGTGAAGATGTGCTCGATGAAGGCGCGCCAGAACGGATGCCCTGCCTCCGAGCCGAGCACCGCATTGCCGATCTTGAACTGCTCGTTGCCGGGCGCGCCTTCTTCGATCGGCAACACGCATTGCTGCGCCAGCACGTCCGCGCCAAGCGTGCGCAGCAGCTTGTAGTCGGTGTCGAAATAGAACCCGCCATAGGTATGCATGTAGGCGCAGCGGGCGATGTCGGCCTTCATCACACCGAAGCGGATCGCTTCGTAGCGGTCGGCCAGTTCCGGAAAGGCGCGACGCATCAACGCGGAGTTGTCGGCGTCGTCCCAGACATGGCTGGTCCAGCCCGGCAGCAGCCGCTGCAGACGGGCCTGGATCTTGCGCTCTTCCCAGAGCAGGTGCTTGGTCGGCGCAGTGAGATGGAACACGTGGGGAATCATGGGCGCTTCTCCGGGGGCTGGGGGAACCAGACCTCCACCGAAGCACCGCACCGAAGCCGGCTACCCGGATGGAGCCCCGGTCAGCCATAACAGTAGTCGCATTATTAGTGTGACGTAATTCACAATTTTAAATGATTACGCCTGCCCCCGATTTGCACAATCAATCCAGAACCGAAGTTCGCTCACAGCCTCGTCATCCGGCACGGCTGGCCTCGCCACGCTGTCGTCATCTCACCTCACTCCCAGCATCGATCGGCGCGTCCCTTCAGGGTTGCGCTGCGCGGGCAATCGCGCGGTGCGATGCGTCCAGCCTCCTGCTCCACCAGCCGCTTGCCGCCATCGCTGCCGCGCTCCAGCTCGAATGCATCGTAGAGACGTCCGGTGGCGGTGCGCGACTCGTAACGCAACTTCTGGTTGTCGATGCGAAGCACCTGGTAGAGCTGGGTGTCCTCGCCGACCGGATGCATGGTCTTGCGCGCCATGTCCGAGAGCCGGTACTGCTTGGGCCCGGCCACCGAGACCACGAACACCGGCGTGGCCTGCCCTGCCGCATCGCCGCGCCGGCCATAGGTGTGGTCGTGGCCCTGCAGCACCAGATCGACCTTGTGGCGGCGGATCACCGGCAGCACCTGCTCGACCAGTGTCTGGTTCTGGCGATCGGCGCGCGGGGAAAAGAACGGCTGATGGATCAGCACGATCGACCACGGGTGCGGGTTGTCGGCCAGCACGCTGTCCAGCCACTGCGCCTGTGCCGGGCCGGTGCCCAGATCCAGGACGGAGGTGCCATCGAGCACGGCGATACGCACGCCCTGATAGTCGAACCAGTAGCTGGTGCGCGCCGTGGCCGACGGCCCGTTGCGCGGCAGGGCGAAGGTCACCGGCCAGTGGTTGCCGAGCGTGCGCGTGGCCTGCGGGGTGTCCTCGCCCTGTTCGTGATACTCGTGATTGCCCGGCGCCGGCGCCACTGCGGTGCCTTCCAGCAACCAGCGCCCGGCGTCGAACCATTCGGCCCATTCGTTGTCGTCCTGGCCGTCCTTGCCGCTGACCAGATCGCCGGCGAACAGCGCCAGCCTGGCGTCCGGTGCCGAGCGCCAGGCCTGGCGGATCACCCGCGAGACCAGGCTGAGGTTCTTGTTCTGGGTGTCCCCGAAGTACAGCAGCGTCAGCGGTGTGTCGGGGCTGGCGGCGGTGCGGAAATGATTCCACGCGCCCCAGGTGCGGTTGCCCTGCACGCGGTAGGCGTACAGCGTGTCCGGCGTCAGCCCGTCGATATCGGCGCGGTGGTGGTGCGAACTGCCGTTTTCGCTGGCCAGCGTGGTGGTGCTGGCACGGATACGGCGCGGCGTACCCACGTCGGGCGAGTCGCCGGCAACCACCAGTTCCAGCCATGGCCGATCGACGCTGGCATCGGTACGCCACGCCACCGCGAAACCGGTCGCCGCCGCCTGCGCGGGCGTGGCGACGATGCGGTCCGGGAAGCCATCGGCAACATAGTGGGTAGAACCCGCCGGCACCTGCGTATTCGGTTCGGCGGCACGCTCGGCGGCCAGCGATCGCGTGCCCGCCATGGCCCCCAGCAACAGCGCTGCAGACAGCGCCGTACGTGCAGCACTCATGGCGCGCACTCTTTCAGGCGCAGCGTGCGCGCGATATCGCGCCAGTCGAAGGCCGCCACCGCCTGGTCGTCGTGCAGGGCGTAGAACACCCCGCCCGGAAAGCGCGCATCGCCGCGTTGATCCAGCCACACGCCGTCGGTATTGGCGGTCACCCGGCCAGCGAAGGCACCGACATGCGCCAGGCTCTGGCGGTCGAACACCTGGAACACGCTGCGGTCCTTGAACTGATCGGTGGCGATCCAGTAGCCGCTACCGTCCTTGCATGCGAACAGCGTCATGCCCTCGGCCTGCGCCTTGAACAGGCCGCCGCCGACATTGCGCCCGCGATAGCGCCCGTCCATGCCGTATTCGCGCAACTGCGTGCCCACGGCGACATCCTCTTCGGCAATCATCAGGCGCGCATGGGCTTCATCGCCGAACACCGACTCGGCGATCCGCACCGCGCCCGCCTCGCTGGTATCGCCGAAGCTCTGCGTCAGCCGCGCCTGCCAGCCCTGCCCTGCGTTGTTCACCTGATAGCGACGGAAACGCTGACCGAGTTCGGCCAGCGGCGGCGGCTGATCCTTGTTGGCCGGCGACATGTAGTTGTCGCTGACCACCACCTCGTAGCCGCCGTCGTGCTTGCGCACCCACAGGCCGTAGGGCTCGCGCAATTCGTCCTGGCCGAAGCTGGTCAGCGGCTTGAAGTCGGGCAGCGAGAACACCTGCACGCGGCGGTTGTCGCGCTCGACCACGAACACCAGGTCGTCGACCACCGAAATGCCGTTGGGGCGATCCAGCTTGCCCAGCGCCTTGCCCTTGCCGCCGACCACGCGCAGGCGCTTGCCGCTGTCGCCATCGAACACCACCAGCGCATGCGTGGCCTTCGCGGTGGCGATCAACCAGCGGCGGCCATCGGGCGCACTCCAGCTGGCCGGCGAGTCCAGGTTGTCGGCCGGCGTCAGCGCGGTGATGAAGGCTTCCGGCACCACTTGGTGCGCCACCTTGGCCTCGCGGAGCAAGGGGTCCTTCAACAGCGCCTCGTCGGCTTCGCGGTCGGCCGGCATGCTGGCGCAGGCGGTCAGTGCCAGCGTGGTGGCGAGCAAGGTGGTGTGAAGTGACGTGGCGTGGAGCCGCGTGCGCATTGCCATCACAGCGCCACCTTCAGGCCGAGCGCATAGGTGCGGCCGTATTGCTCGTTCTGCAACGTGCGCGTGGGCACGCCCTGGTACAGCTCCAGCGGTTCGTCCAGCAGGTTCTGCGCTTCCAGATACAGGCTGACGTGGCTGTTGATTTGGTAGTTCATGCTGACATCCAGCTGGGTGTGCGGGGCGACGTAGATGTCGTATGCGCGGCTTTGGCCGATGGTGTCCAGGTACTCGCTGCGATACACCGCCGCAACGCGCGTACTGAAACCGTACTTCTCATAGCCCAGGTGGCCGCTGTAGATACGCTTGGACGAGCGCGGCAAGGTGAAGTCGTCGCCGGCGCGACCGGCCAGGCCGGGATTGAAATCGCTGTCCAGCACGGTGCCGCTGGCGCCGACCAGCAGGCCATTCCAGCCCTCGGGCAGGAAGTCCAGGGCCTGCTGCCAATTGAATTCGGCGCCGCGCACCTTGGCGGTGTCGCCATTGATCGAACGTGTGACCTGCAGGCCCGGGAACTGGGCATCGTTGGTGCTGATGGTCTGCACGATGTAGTCGTCGATCGACTTGTCGAACACGCCCAGCGAGATCAGCCCGGTGCTGCCGATGTATTTTTCGAACGACAGATCCAGGTTCCTGGAGCGGTACGGATCGAGATCCGGGTTGCCGACGTTCACCTCGTTGTCGCCGCGATTGATGCTCACACGCGGGGACACATCGCCGAACGCAGGCCGCGACAAGGTCTTGTTGGCGGCAAACCGCAGCACCCAGTCGTTGCCGGTGTCGTAGCGCAGGTGCAGGCCAGGCAGCACGTTGGTATAGCTGCTGGAGGCCTCGCGCGGTGTCACCGTGGCGGTGCGGCCGTTCTCGGCCACCTCGACCTGGTTGCCGGTGGCATTGAACTGGGTGTTCTCCACCCGCACGCCGGCGATCATGCGCAGCGCCCCGATGTCCCAGGTGCCCATCGCGTATGTCGCAAACACGTCTTCGGTGGCCCTGTAGTCGTCCTGCAGCGAGACCTGCAGGTTGCCGCCCACATCCTGCGGACGTGCGCTGTACAGCGTGCCGGAGGTGTTCCAGTAACGGCGCATGCCGTCCGAGCCGATGCTTTCGCCCAGCGTGCCGCCACGGTGTTCCGGTGCGGCGGTGGTCCAGTCGCCCGGATCGATCGCCGGGCCACGACGCAGCTCGTTTTCGTCCACGTTGACATCGCGCTCGCGCCAGCGGCCGAGCACGCCCATCTTCAGGCTGGAATGCTCGCCATCGAAGCGCACGTTGACCTGCGCGCTGCGCTCGCTGTCGTCCACCCGCTTGGGCGCCAGCACGAAGCGGTCGAACACGAAATCGTCGTTGCGCTGCCAGCCGTTGTCGGAGAACCCCAGGCGCGGAATGCCGCTGTTCTGATCGACCGTGGCCGACAGATCGTCGCCGGCATAGTTGAAGCGCGCTTCCATCTCGTCGTCCACGCGCTCGGTGGTCTTGGTGTAGCCCAGCTTGTAGTCCACCGTGGCTGCGCTCAGACGGTTTTCGCCGCCCACGCTCAAGGCCATGGTGTCTTCCTTCTTGGTGCGGTAGCGCACGCGCTTGGAAATGGAATCGGCCGGCAGGTCGGCCACGGTGTAGGTGCCATCGCCATTGGCGCTGACCTGCCCGTCGGCCAGGCCGAAGAGGGTGCGCTGGCGTGTTTCGGCATCGTCGAAGCGGCTGTACAGCGTGCGCAGGTAGTAGCGGTTGTCGGCGTCCGGGCGCCAGTCCAGGTTGAGGTTGGCGCCCATGCGGGTGCGCTCGATGAAGTACTTGCGGCGCTGCACCTCGCCGGCGAACAGATCGTCGGCCGCACCGCCGTCGAAGCTGTCGTAGGCCACTTCGGTGTTGTCGGACTCGAATTCGCGGTCCTGGTAGTTCATACCGACCGCCACGCCGAAGGTGCCGTCGAAGATGTCGCTGTAGTTGAACGCGCCCTTGGGGCTGGTCTTGCCCGACAGCGACTGGTGGCTGCCTTCGACCGAGCCACGCAGCGTGCGTCCGTCGCGATCGAACGCAGAGGTGGACTCGACCTGGATCGCACCGCCGATGGAGTCGCCCGGCATGTCCGGGGTCGGCGACTTGACCACTTTCAGGCGTTCGGTGGAGTCGGAGGGAATCACGTCCAGCGGCGCCGAGCGGGTGCCGTCTTCGGGCGTGCCCATGGTCATGCCATCGATGGTGACGCTGTTGAGCGCCGAATCCAGGCCGCGGATCACCACGAAGCGGCCTTCGCCCTGGTCGCGGGTGACGCTGACGCCGGGCAGGCGCTGCAAGGATTCTGCAACATTCTTGTCGGGGTAGCGGCCCAGCACATCGGAGGCGACCGCATCCTGGATCGCATCGGAACCCCGCTTGAGATCGACCGCGCGCACCTGCGATTCCACCTGCGGGCGCACTTCCAGGCGCTCCAGGTCGATGGCTGCCGCGCCGGACGCACCGGTCGCCGCTGCCGCACCCTCGGCCGCCTGCGCAAGCGGGCTCCACGTGGCCGCCGCCAACGTCAGCGTGATCGCCAGGCACAGCGGAGTCTTGTTCAACACGGGTGCTTCCCCAATCGGTTAAGAATGGGTGGGCACACTATGTCCACGACGTTTCACCGACATGACATCTGCAAGCGCGATCACGCGCAATGTGTGGCGACGCTGCCGCTGGCTGCGGCACACTGTGGGTCTCTCCCGCCTGTCGCTGCCCATGAAAATCGTCGAAGTCCGTCACCCCCTCGTCCAGCACAAGATCGGTCTGCTGCGCGATGCCGCCTTGAGCACCAAGGGCTTCCGCGAACTGGTCACCGAGCTGGGCACGCTGCTGGCCTACGAGGCCACCGCCAATCTGGATACCGAATCGCACGTGCAACCCGGCTGGGCCGGCCCGGTGACCGTGCAGCGGATTGCCGGCGCAAAAATCACCCTGGTGCCGATCCTGCGCGCAGGCCTGGGCATGTTGCCCGGCGTGCTGGCGCTGATCCCGGCCGCGCGCGTGAGCGTGGTCGGCCTGCAGCGCGACGAAGAAACCCTGCAGCCGGTGCCCTACTTCGAACGCCTCACCGGCCGCCTGGAAGAGCGCGACGCGCTGATCCTGGACCCGATGCTGGCCACCGGCGGCACGCTGATCGCCACCATCGACATGCTCAAGCGCGCCGGCGCGCGGCGGATCAAGGGCATCTTTTTAGTGGCCGCACCGGAAGGCTTGAAAGCCTTGGAAGCCGTGCACCCGGACGTGGAGGTCTACACCGCCGCGATCGACGACCACCTCAACGACAAGGGCTACATCCTGCCCGGCCTGGGCGATGCCGGCGACCGGATCTTCGGCACGCGGGTGGAGTGAGTTGCTACAGCGACCAATTCAAGAACTGATGCGCGCTGGACGATTGCCGATCGCGCCGGCATAGCGCCGGTGAGGTAATCGGCGGATTGAAGCCCCTCTCCCCACGGGAGAGGGGTTGGGGTGAGGGTACGGTGTGTCGGTGGTGCTGCCGTTGCCGCACCCTCATCCGGCGCTGCGCGCCACCTTCTCCCGATGGGAGAAGGGAAAATCGCGCTGCCGCCTGGAGCCCGCCGCCTCAGCGCGTGGACGCTTCGATCGCCGCGCTCACATACACCAGCGGCGCGTTCCAGTTGATCGCCACTTCATTGCTGGCATAGCTGCAGGCGTTATCCAGATACGACAACGCCGGCAGTTTTGAGGGATAGGCCACCTTGCAGTCCTTGGCGTCCTGCTGGCCCGGTTGCGGGCCGCCAGCCAGCCAGCCCGGTACCGGCGCGTCGATGCCGTCGGCTTCGGAAGGGCGATGATGGATATGCAGCGGGCTGCGCAGCCCGACCCCGGTGACGAACGACAGTCCCAGGGGATTGCGCCCCAGGATGTAATCCAGCTGCGACTGCGCGGCGTCCAGATAGCGACGTTGCTGGGTGACGCGATAGCCCTGCAGCAACATCATCGCCTGATTGAGCACCACCGCGTTGCTGCCCCACACGAAGTCGTTGTCGGCCATGGCCAAACGCCACGGCGATGCCTGCCACTGGTCGCCCAGGCGTTGCGCCAGGCCGGCGATCTCGCGCGTAATCCGCGCGCGATCGGCATGCGCGGTGAGCCGGTCGCGGTGTTCGGCCAGCGACATCCAGGCCAGGCCGCCGACGTTGCTCCAGCCCGGCACGCTGGCCGGCACGTTGCGCGCCATCATTGCGTCGTAGAAGCCGTCCTCGCGCGTACTCACATACAGCTCGGCCGCGGCCCAGGCGAATTCGTCGTCCACCTGCGCGTCGTCGTAGCCGCCGGTGCGCACATCGTCGGGCTGGCGGTAGATCACATCCGGATGCTGCTGCGCCCACGCCCAGGCGCTGCGCGCGGCCTTCAACATGCGTGCCGACGCGCCCGGATACTGCGTGTCGAATGGCGCATACACGCGGCTGGCGGCCGCCATGACCGCGGCGAAATCCAGCGTGGCGGCAGTGGCCTTCATCACCACGTAGCGTTGCTGCCTGGCCTGGTCGGGCATCACCAGCCCGTCGAACTGCTTGTCGGTGAGCTTGTGGTACACGCCGCCATCGGCCGGGTCCTGCATGGCCAGCATCCATTCCAGGTTCCACCAGGTCTCCTGCAGGATGCCGGGCACGCCGGGGGCGTCGTCGGGGATGGTCAGCGGCTGCGCCTTGAACAGCGCCGGATACTGCGCGTAGGCGGCCAGCAAGGTGTAGGTGCTGATGCCGGAATTGACGATGTACTTGTTGTAGTCGCCGGCGTCGTACCAGCCCTTGGGCGCACGGATCACGCTGTCGGCCGGGCGCGTGGCCGAGGCCGCGGAAGGATGGATGCGCACATCGGTGTCCGGATGCCCGGCCGCACGCGCATGGCGCCCGGCGAACTGCGCCGGCAGCGCGGTGCTGGCGCGATTGAAGTAGAACGCCTTGAGCGAGGCATCCACGACGGGCTGGTAGGCAGCGGCCGCAATCGGGAATGGATCCGACGCCGGCAAACCGGCGATCTTCACCCGGTACGTCCCCGGGGCGCGCAGCGCGGAAAAGTCGGCCACGCGCGCCTGTTGCCCCGCTGGTGCCCAGCTGGCCGCCGGCGACAAGCGGCCCTCCAGCACGCGGCGGCCGTTGCCATCCTCCACCGTGAAGCGGTCTGTCGCCGCCGCAGCGGACGGCGGCAAGCCGACCACTGCCAGCTTGGCCGAGCCCGGCAGATAACCGAGTTGATTGACGTGGATCGCGGCGCCGGCAGCCGCCGTGCTACCGGCAGTGCCGGTCGTATCGGCCGCGCAGGCGGCGATGGGCGATGCGATCACCATGGCGGTGAGCAGGGTCTGCAAAATGGTCATGCCACGATGGTCTCCAAATCGCTGCACAGCGACAAGTCCAATCCCGGCATAGGACACGGCAGCAAACCGCATTGCTGCTGGCAGGCAGTGGGCTTCCGGCACCCACTCGGGCCGCTGCAGGCGTGCTGCACGTGGTTGCCGAGGGACACGGTTTGCCGCGCCGCGTGTTCGGCACCGGTGCCGGCTGGGCCGAACCGGCAGGCCAGGCCCGCGCCTCAGCGCACGCCGGTTCTCATCGCCGGCCGTGTCACGCCTGCCCCGATGCACGGAGCAGGCATGCGGCACTCAGCGTGCAGGTGTCGCCAGCTGCACTTGCGCCTTGCCCACCGGGTTGCGCGGGTCGCTGCCGCCGCTGAGCACGTTGCTGCGCTTGTCCCACTCCACCGTCTGCAGGTTGCCCCAGACGTGGCTGGAACCGCGGCCGCCTTCGGCGGTGTCGCCGGGCAGCTTGAGCGCATGCCCCATCGCCTGCAGCGCCTGGGCGGTCTGCGGCGAGAACGCGTTGCTCTCGGCCTCGATCACGTCCGGCAGCCACTGGTGGTGATAGCGCGGCAAGGCGCTGACCTGCTGTGCGTCCAGGCCGGCGTCGTAGCCCAGGATGCCGAGCAGCACCATGGTGATGATGCGGCTGCCGCCCGGGGTGCCGATCACCGCGACCTTGTCGGCCGATTCCATGAAGGTCGGCGTCATCGAGCTGAGCATGCGCTTGCCCGGCTTGGGCGCGTTGGCGGCATAGCCCATCACGCCGAAGGCATTGGGCGTGCCCGGCTTGAGCGCGAAGTCGTCCATCTCGTCGTTGAGCAGCACGCCGGTGCCCTTGGGGATCAGCCCCGAGCCGTACAGCAGGTTGACGGTCTGGGTGGCGCCGACACGATTGCCTTCGCCATCGATGATGGAAAAATGCGTGGTCTCGTCGTCTTCCAGCGGCGTGGGATTGCCCGACAACAGATCGCTGGGCGTGGCCTTGTCCGGGTTGATCGTGGCACGCAGGCCTTGCGCGTAGTCCTTGCTGGTCAGCACGCGCTGCGGCACCGCGACAAAGTCCGGGTCGCCGAGGAAGAAGGTGCGGTCGCGGTAGGCGCGGCGCATCGCTTCCACCACCAGATGGGTGCGATGCGCATCATCGAGCGTATCCAGCTCCCAGCCTTCCAGGATCTGCAGCATGGCGGCGAGTGCGATCCCGCCGGAAGACGGCGGCGGCGCGGTGGTGATCTTCCAGCCGCGGTAATCGAACTGGATCGGCGTGCGCTGCCTGACCCGATACCCGGCCAGCTCGGCGGCCTTCCACTGCCCGCCGGCCTGCTTGACGCCGGCCAGCAGCTTGCTGGCGGTTTCGCCCTTGTAGAAGCCATCAAAGCCCTTGTCGCCGAGCAGCGTCAAGGTGTGGGCCAATTCGGGCTGCTTGAAGATGTCGCCTTCGGCAATCGGCTTGCCGCCGCGCAGATAAACCTCGCGCGTGCCGGGATAACGCTCCATCACCTCGCGCCGCGAGGCATAGCCCTCGGCCATGCGCGCGTACACCGGGAAACCTTCGCTGGCGATGCGGATCGCCGGCGCCAGCGACTGCTTCAGCGGCAGCCGGCCGTGCTTGGTGGCCAGTTCCACCAGCGCCGCGGGCAACCCGGGAATGCCGGCCGACCACGGGCCGTTGACCGAGCGGTCGCGGTCCAGCGCGCCCTGCTTGTCGAGGAACTGCGCCTCGCTGGCCGACTCGGGTGCGGTCTCGCGCGCATCCAGCATCACGTCCTTGCCGGTCTTGGCATCGTGCAACAGGAAGAACCCGCCGCCGCCCAGGCCCGAGCTGATCGGCTCGACCACCGCCAGGGTGGACGACACCGCGATCGCCGCATCGAACGCATTGCCGCCTTCGCGCAGGATCTGCAGGCCGGCGTCGGTGGCCAGGGCGTGCCCGCTGGCGATCGCCGCGCCGGGCGGATGCCCCGCCACCGGCGAGGTCGCGGCCGCCGCCGGCCTGGCGCCATCGGCCGACCAGGCCGGCGGCGCCAGTACGAAGGCCAGCAGCAACAGGCCGCGCGAAGGAAAACGTCGGGAAAAGATGCTCACGGGGCGGGAGGCTCCTGTTCGTACAGTTCGGGGTGATCGCGCTGCAGCTGGATGAGCTTGGCGAGCAATTGATCGTGGGTTTCCGGGATGTCCGGATCCGGGTCGATGCATTCGACCGGGCACACCACCACGCATTGCGCTTCGTCGAAATGGCCCACGCACTCGGTGCACCGTGCCGGGTCGATCACGTAGATGGTTTCGCCCATCGAGATCGCCTGGTTCGGGCACGCCGGCTCGCAGACATCGCAGTTGACGCAGAGCTCGTTGATCTTCAGCGACATGGCGGCATCACCCTGCGATGCAACGCGGCGCGATGCAACGCCAGGTGCTGGAACGCAACGTACTGCCGGACGCCAACGCGCCCGGCCCGGGACCAGGCATGCACACTGCCACGCACGTGGTCGGCAACCGGTCCGCGCGGACCGGCCCCGATGGGGTGCGGAATCAGCGGCATGCCGCGATCCCGCACGGCGGCCGGACGCGCCCTCCCGCGCCTCCGGCCTGGGACGGCATTACTTGGCTTCAACGAAGGTGTATTCCACGCCCTTGGGCTGGACGATGCCCTGCACCCGCGCGTTCTCGGCGGCATCGCCGATGAACAGCACGCGCACGCCCTTCATCGAATCCGGCTGCACGTCCTTGAATGCGGCCTCGATCAGGTCGGCCATCTTGGTCGACGCCGACGAACCGAAGGCCAGCATGTTGCCCGGCTGCACGCCACGCGCCAGTGCGGTCTTGACGCTTTCCAGCTGACGCTCGTAGCTGCCGGAGAACTCGGCATCGGACTCCGGCGGCAAGTAGTACAGGAACGGGCTGTTGGTGGTGGCGCCCAGGTTCTGGCCGACCACTTCCTGCAGGTACTTCTTCCAGCCGGCGTTGTCGTCCTTGGCCGGCGCCTTCAGCGGCGCGGGAGCCGCAGCGGCGGTCGGTGCCGGCTCTTCCTTCTTGCAGGCGGTGACGGCCAGAGCGGCGATCGAAGCGAGCGCCAGCGCGCGCATGGTGTGTTTCATGAAACTCCTCCCGTTGAAAAGCATGTGGTGGTGTGACTGCTAGAGAATCAGGCCTGCGCGCGGGCTTGCCGCACCTGCCGCAAGGCTTCGACGACCGAAGCTGGAACGAAACCGGACACGTCCCCGCCCAGCCGCGCGATTTCGCGCACCAGCGAGGACGAGATGAAGCTGTACTGCTCGGCCGGGGTGAGGAACAGCGTTTCCACCTCCGGGATCAGATGGCGGTTCATGCTGGCCATCTGGAATTCGTATTCGAAGTCGGACACCGCGCGCAGGCCGCGCAGCAGCACGCCGGCACCCATGTCGCGCACGAAGTGGGCCAGCAGCGTGTCGAAGCCGCGCACTTCCACGTTGGCATGCGCGGCCAGTGCTTCCTGGGCCAGCTCGACGCGGCGTTCAAGCGGCAGGGCCGGGCCCTTGGAGGGGCTGTAGGCCACGCCGACCACCACCCGCTCGAACAACGGCGCGGCGCGGTTCACCAGATCGATATGCCCGTTGGTGATCGGGTCGAAGGTACCGGGATAGACGGCGGTGCGGCTATTGGCCACGCTCATACGGAAACTACCGGGGTCGGATCGCCGTTCAGTGTAGCAGCGGCCCGGCGGTACAGCGCATAGCGCACCTGCTGGGTGGCGCCCTCGCGGTGCAGGTGCCAGCCAGCCGGCACCTGCGGCGGCAGCTCGGCCGGGGCTTCCAGATACAGCCAGGCATCGGCGCTCAGGTGCGCGGGCAGGCGTTCCAGCACGCTGGGCCACAGGCCGGCGGCAAACGGCGGATCGACGAACACGATGCTGGCCTGCGCCACCGGCGCGCGCTCCAGCCAGCGCAGCGCATCCTCCTGCAGCACCAGCACCTGGTCGGCCGCGTCCAGCCGGGTCACGTGCTGGCGCAGGCGCTGCGCCAGGCCGGCATCGCGCTCGACCAGGGTCGCATGCGCCGCACCGCGCGACACCGCTTCCAGGCCCAGCGCGCCCGAGCCGGCGAACAGGTCCAGTACGCGCGCGCCGGGCAGGCGCGGCATCAGCCAGTTGAACACCGTCTCGCGGACGCGGTCGCTGCTCGGGCGCAGGCCGGGCAGGTCCGGCACCGACAATCTGGTGTTGCGCCAACGCCCGCCGACGATGCGCACCTGCCCTTCCGCGCCGCGTGGCGCCGGCCGTGCGGGGCGGCTCATCGCTGCGCGCCGGGGGCGGGCGAACGGAGGCGGGACAGCGGCGGCACGGATGGCGACATGGCTCAGGGCAGGACGGTTGGCCGGCCATGATACCGCCGCGATTGCCGCAACCGCCCTCCCCCGACCGGCATCGACGCAGGCGATCTGGCGCACGCTCGCCTTGAAAAATCCCCACACGGCCTCATCCCCCAGGCCATCGGCCGCGTTGCGGCCTGGGCCACCATGGAGCACGACCCCAATGACCGTTGACACCGACAAGCAGACGCTTGGCTTCCAGACCGAGGTCAAGCAGCTGCTGCAGCTGATGATCCATTCGTTGTACTCGAACAAGGAAATCTTCCTGCGCGAGCTGGTCTCCAATGCCGCCGACGCCGCCGACAAGCTGCGTTTCGAGGCACTGGTGAAGCCGGAGCTGCTGGAAGGCGGCGGCGAGCTGCGCATCCGCGTGGATTACGACAAGGACGCGCGCACCGTCACCATCGACGACAACGGCATCGGCATGAGCCGCGAGGACGCGGTCTCGCATCTGGGCACGATCGCCAAGTCCGGCACCGCCGACTTCCTCAAGCACCTCAGCGGCGACCAGAAGAAGGACGCCAACCTGATCGGCCAGTTCGGCGTGGGCTTCTACAGCGCCTTCATCGTCGCCGACCAGGTCGACGTGTACTCGCGTCGCGCCGGCCTGCCGGCCAACGAGGGCGTGCACTGGTCCTCGCGTGGCGAGGGCGAGTTCGAAGTCGCCAGCGTCGACAAGCCCGAGCGCGGCACCCGCATCGTGCTGCACCTGAAGGACGGCGAGGACAGCTTTGCCGACGGCTGGACGCTGCGCGGCATCCTCAAGAAGTATTCCGACCACATCGGCCTGCCGATCGAGATGCGCAAGGAGCACCACGGCGAACAGGCCGACGCGCCCGCCGAGCCCGAATGGGAAGCGGTCAACCGCGCCAGCGCGCTGTGGACGCGGCCCAAGTCCGAGATCAAGGATGAGGAGTACCAGGAGTTCTACAAGCACGTCGCCCACGATGCCGGTAACCCGCTGGCGTGGAGCCACAACAAGGTCGAAGGCAAGCTGGAGTACACCTCGCTGCTGTTCGTGCCCGGCCGCGCCCCGTTCGACCTGTATCACCGCGATTCGGCCAAGGGCTTGAAGCTGTACGTGCAGCGCGTCTTCATCATGGACCAGGCCGAGCAGTTCCTGCCGCTGTACCTGCGTTTCATCAAGGGCGTGGTGGATTCGTCCGACCTGTCGCTCAATGTGTCGCGCGAGATCCTGCAATCCGGCCCGGTGGTGGACTCGATGAAGTCCGCGCTGACCAAGCGCTCGCTGGACATGCTGGAAAAACTGGCCAAGGACAAGCCGGACGACTATGCGACGTTCTGGCGCAACTTCGGCCAGGCGTTGAAGGAAGGCCCGGCCGAGGATTATGCCAACCGCGAAAAGATCGCCGGCCTGCTGCGCTTCTCCTCCACGCATGACAGCACCGGCGCGCAGAGCGTGGGCCTGGCCGATTACGTGAGCCGCCTGGCCGATGGCCAGGACAAGCTGTACTACCTCACCGGCGAAAGCTATGCGCAGATCAAGGACAGCCCGCACCTGGAAGTGTTCCGCAAGAAGGGCATCGAAGTGCTGCTGCTCACCGACCGCATCGACGAATGGCTGATGAGCTACCTCACCGAATTCGACGGCAAGTCGTTCGTGGACGTGGCCCGCGGCGACCTGGACCTGGGCAAGCTGGATTCGGAAGAAGACAAGAAGGCGCAGGAAGAAGTCGCAAAATCCAAGGAAGGCCTGGCCTCGCGCATCAAAGCCGCCCTGGGCGACGACGTGGCCGAAGTGCGCGTGTCGCACCGCCTGACCGATTCCCCGGCCATCCTGGCCATCGGCCAGGGCGACCTGGGCCTGCAGATGCGTCAGCTGCTGGAAGCCAGCGGCCAGGCCGTGCCGGAAACCAAGCCGGTATTCGAGTTCAACCCGGCCCACCCGCTGATCGAAAAGCTGGATGCGGAAGCCGACATGGACCGCTTTGGCGATCTGAGCCGGGTGCTGTTCGACCAGGCGGCGCTGGCGGCGGGCGACAGCCTCAAGGACCCGGCCGGCTATGTGAAGCGGTTGAACAAGTTGTTGTTGGAGTTGTCGGCCTGAGAGCTGCGATGGCGTAGCTGAGACTACAACGGCCAGCGCGGGTGCTGGCCGTTGTATTGAATCTGCCGACTGTTCGAGTCATTGCCCCTGCACCGCTTCGACCAGATGCCTCGATGCTTAACCGCAGACAAAGTCTCCTGTCCATTCAGCGCTGTTCGCGAGACTTGAAAGATGCTTCAAGCATCGCTGACAAAAAACCCATCGATTTATCCTGTTGTGGCGCGGTTTCCTACGCGTAGCCGAAGGTGGCGTGGCTGACCTGCCGGCGCCCTGGCTTCAGCGAAGCCTCGCGCTATCTGTAGCACAACGAATTGGTTGAAATGGGCGTACCCGATGCCAGACGGCTCAGCGCAGAGATGCGGGGGAAGGCAGGTTTTTGACGTCGAGGACGGGTACCGAAGTGGCCTGCATGGAACGCCCCCAGACCAGAACGACCGCATCATTTCCTGAATTCAAACCGCTCCGGCACCTGGTTGTTGTTGGCAACCAATACGCCGGATTCCAATATTCTTTCAAAATTCCGCTCATTCCTTGCAAAGCAGGGTTGGCTCCGCGCTTCAAAAGACATTCCAAAGCTACGCAAGCCACAGACTTCCTTTGCTGTTGCGCAGATGCAGGATCGTATAAATTCGCCAGGAGCAAGCTTTTCGACCAGGCAACGCCATGAACAGTGGGTAGAGCATCCATGAAACCACGAGCGGCATCTTTAGTTTTTATCGCCATGGGCTTGGCAGCAGGGACTGTGACTGCCTCAAACTTGGCGAGTGCGTCTCGTGAGGTCGCAGGCCATCCAACCGACAAACCATCAGCAGCTGGGGTCGCGCAGCAATTGATTGCGCTTGGCGAAGAAGATCAGCGTGATCGCAAGCAGGCCATGACACCCGGGTTCGATGACGCCCGACTTGCAGAGGCAGACCGGCGCCGGGAGGCAGCCTGGCTTGAGATCACCTCGGGAAGGCTACTGGGCCTGAGCGAAGTGGGTGAAGCTGCGGTGTCCGCGCAATTTCTCATCCTCCAACACTCCGACAACCGCACGCTCCATGCGGACATGGCCCAACAGCTGCAAGAGCTGGTTGAGAAGGGTGAATTTCCCAAGGATGCCTTCGCCACATTCATTGATCGCCAGCTGGTCTACGCCGGGAAGCCTCAACGTTTTGGCACCCAAGCAAATGAATCTTTTGAGCTGTATCCCATTGAGGACGAAAGCAACGTCGACAAGCGGCGGGAATCCATGGGATTGCCGCCCATATCGGAGTTGCGCGCAAAGCTACGGCACGTCAAGAAGGCCGTGGCATCCGGCAAGGGGCTGGGTGAATAACCTTGTGTCATTCACCACGAAGCTTCAAGGCCATGCTGTGCCTGCCACACAGCCTCACCGACCGAGGCCGCGTAGAAGCCCCCAGGGTGCGGCGAACCGGCGGCAAATGAACGATCTAGTTGCAAGCTGCAGATCACTGCGCGCGGGCGAGCTGGTGATGCCGGTGGCGCGCAATGCTGGGCAGTGAGGCACTGAACTACAGGCTTGGCGCGACTGAATGACACGGCGCTTGGCCCGTACCCTCACCCCGACCCCTCTCCCGGCGGGAGAGGGGCTTTTATCTTCTGCGCAGGCTGCTCTTGATGCTTCGCTCCTTGCGCGCTCGGGATCGCTGTGTGATGTGCCATCTACACCTGACGCAGCGCGTAGGTAAGCAGGGCAACATGGCGGTCCATGCGTTGATCACGCCGACTCCAGCACCCAGCACCCGAACGCGGGCCCGGCCGAGTAGCCGGTTTCCGGTTCGATGCGGATCTGCAGCGTGTCGCGGCCGGCGACCGCTGCGGGCATGGCGTAATCCACATCGACGAAGTCGAGGCCGCGGTTGCCGTCCAGGCGTTCGTTGGCGATGAGTTCGCCGTCGGCAAGGATGCGGAAGCGGCGGCGGGTTTCGTCGCCCCAGTAGCGCAGGCGCAGGATGCGGGCCCGGGTGGTGTTGCGCAGGGTGAAGGCGATGAAGCCGCCGGTGCGGGCGTCGCGGCCGGCGCGGCGGCGGTAGCTCAGTGCGTAGGAGCTTTCGCTGTGCAGGCCATGGGCCTTTTCGGACGCGTCGTCGCCCAGGGCGATGCGGTCCAGCGCGCGCGTGTCCAGCGCCTGTTGTTTCGCATCTGCTGCGGCCTGCTCGGCTCGGTGCTGTTGCCATGCAGCGGCATCGCGATGCTCCAGGTAGGGCGCGCTGCGGCGATCGAACTGGGCATAGAACGGCGAGAAGCGCCACTGCTGGTCGCCGTCGCGGTAGTCGAACGCGGCCTGGCCTGCCACCGGCTGCAGGCGCTGCAAGACCTCATCGCCGCCGATCAATGCCGGAGCGGTGCCCGACCAGGGTCTTGCCGCATCGCCCAGGTCGGCCGCCAGCACCAGCGGCCCGCGCAGCACCGAGACCCAGGCCGGGTCGTCCGGTGTGGTTTCCAGGCGCAGCGGCATCTGCAACGACAGGGTGAGCGTGTCGCCCGCGCGCCAGCGGCGGGTGATGCGCAGGTAGCCCTCGTTGACGGCGGCATCGACCGATTGGCCGTTGAGCTGCAGCTTCGGCGACTGCGCCCAGCCGGGCACGCGCAGTGCGAGCGTGCGTTGCTCGGCCGGGGCGGCATCGATGCGTAGCGAGGCGCTGCCCTGCTCGGGCATCGTGCTGTGCAGGGTCATGTCCAGCCCGGCGGCGTCGCGCACGCTGGAGGGCACATACAGGTTGACGTAGACGCCCTGCCCGTCCTGCCAATAGATCGAATCGCCGAACTGGGCGTGCGCCTCCATGCCGCTGCCGACGCAGCACCAGAAATCGTCGAACGGCGACGACCAAGCGCGCGCTTCGCCGGCCAGCATCGGTGTCATGTAGGTGAACATGCCGGTGCGCGGATGCTGCTGCGCCATCACGTGGTTGAGCAGCGTGCGCTCGTAGTAATCGAAGAACTCGGCCTGCGGGCCCCACTGGTACAGATGGCGGGTGAGCTTGAGCATGTTGTAGCTGGCGCAGTGCTCGCAGGTCTGCTCGGTGACAAACTTCGAGATGCTCTCCGGCTGCTGGAAGTACTCACGGTCGCCGTTGCCGCCGATCACGTAGGTATGGTGGTCGGTGACGGTGTGCCAGAAGAAGCGCGCCGCCGCGCCCGAAGCGGCATCGCCGGTGACCTCGTACTCGCGTGCCAGGCCGATCAGCTTGGGGATGTTGGTGTTGGAATGCTGGTGCACCAGCTCGTCGCGCTGGGCAATCAGCGGATCGAGCACGGCATGGTGGTGCAGGCGCTGGGCCAGCGCCAGCCATTGCGCATTGCCGGTGCGCACGTGCAGCTCGACGAAGGATTCGTTGAGGCCGCCGAATTCGCACGACAGCACCTTCTGCAGCTGGGCGTCGTCGAGTGCGGCGAAGACGCCTTGCAGATAGCCGGCCAGGCCGACCGCCACCTGCAGCGCCTGCGCATTGTCGCAATGCGCATGCACGTCGAGCAGGCCGGCAAACAGCTTGTGCCAGGTGTACAGCGGTGCCCAACTGCCATTGAGGTAGAACGGCGCCGGGTCGATCTTGCCGCGCTTGAGCTCATCGAACACCGCGCGGCCGCTTTCGATCTTGCCTGCGGCATTCTTGCGGGTGAAGCCGGCCACGTAACCATCGCCTGCGTGTGCCTGGCACCGCGCCAGCTCGCCCACCAGATAGGCTGCGCGTGCGCGGCATTGCGCATCGCCGGTCTGCGCATGCATCAGCGCCAGTGCGCTGAGATAGTGGCCCAGCGTATGCCCGGCGATGGTGTCTGCCTCCCAGCCGCCGTATGCCTTGGCCCTGGGATCGAGCCCTGCGTACAGCACGAAGTTGTGCAGCAGCCGGTCCGGCTCAAGCCGCATCAGATAGCGACGGTTGGTGTGCAGCGCATCCAGGAACAACGACGGCGTGAGCCGCACCTGCGCCAGCGGCACGGCGCGCACGCTGCCGGGTTGCGCGGCACTGGCCTGCGCCGGAAACCTGAGGAAACCCGCCGCAACCGCCAGGCTGCTCCAGGCCAGAAAACGGCGCCGCGACAGGTTCAACGCGTGGCCGGCAGCGTGCTCGGTATCGAAGGCATCGGTCATGGGATCAGCTTGGCTCCTGTCTGTGCGCGCAGACTGCGCGCACCGTGGCAACCCATGTCGGCAACCGCGATCAACGCGGCTGCCCGGGACGTACTCAGTGCGCGCGCCGGGATCAAGCGATACACGGCGGCGCGCTGAAGCGGTAGCGACGACACGACGGCGCTCAAAACGTCACCGTGGCTCGCGCCCAGTAGAACCGGCCCAGCAGATCGTAGGTGGCCACATCGGTATTGGCATTGCCGACGTTGTTGGAGTAATACAGCGGCGGCTGCTTGTTGGCGATATTGTCCACGCCCACTTCAAAACGCGTGTGCCACGGCGCGACGTTGTAGCCAAGCTGCAGGTTGTTGTAGACGTAGGCACCGATCTTGCGCACCACCATCGGTTCGCTGGAATCGGCCGACAGGCTCTGGTCCGGATCCGTGCTGCCGATGGCGGTGTGGCCGACATAGCGGATGCGCCAGGTGGCGCTCCAGTCGTCCAAGGCCCAGTTCAGCGTGCCCAGCGCGCGCCAGCGCGGGAAATTGCCGTAGGCCTGGGTGTAGCGGCCCACGTTGTGGATGGTGACCGAACTGGGGTCGGTGGTGTCGGGCAGCACGTCGTAGCGGGTGAGATAGGTGCCGTTGAGGCCGGCGCTGAGATTGCCCCAGGCGGTAGGCGGCGCGCGGTAGGTCAGGTTGACGTCCAGGCCCTTGGCCCACAGCTTGCCCAGGTTGACGGTGGGTTCGGCGATGTAGTTGATGGTGCCGTTGCCATTGCGATGGATCAGGGCGCAGAAGGCGCTGCCCGAATTGGCGAAACATTGATTGAGCACGGTCTGCGCCGACACCGTGGTGATGGTGTCTTCCAGGTCGATGCGCCACCAGTCCGCGCTCAGCGACAGGCCATCGATCCACTGCGGGTCGTAGACCAGCCCCACGTCGTAGGATTTGCCGGTTTCCGGCTTGAGCTGGTACCCGGCCACCACCGCGCCGGACACCTTGCCCGACACCTGGCCATCGGATTGCTGGTAGCTGCCGTCGATGGGCACATTGGCGCAGGCCACGGCGTTGCCGCCGGTGTAGCCGTTGCACGGATCGTTGACGGTGGCCGCATCGCCGGCCACGCCGGCGTACAGCTCGTTGATGTTGGGCGCGCGAAACACCTCCGACACCGTGCCGCGGACCAGCAGGTTCTCGATCGGGCGATACTCCAGCGCCACCTTGCTGTTGGTCTTGCTGCCGACCGAGCTGAAATCGGAAAAGCGCGTGCCCAGGGTGATGTTCAAGGCGTTGATGCCGGGCAGGTCCTTCAGCAGCGGGAACAGCGCTTCGGCATAGGCTTCCTTGACGTCGAAACTGCCGGCCAGGGTGGACGAACAGAATTCGATCACTCCGCACAGGCCGTTCTCATCGCCGGTCCACAGCGCGTCAGAGGCGGTGGTCGAGCGCTCCTTGCGATAGGAGACGCCGGTCGCCAGGCTGACCGTGCCGGCCGGCAGATCGAACAGCGAGCCGTTGGCATTGGCTTCGAACTGCTTGACCGTATAGACGCTGGTCACGATGGGGTTGACCACCATGCCCTGCAAGGTGGACAGGTTGGCGCTGTCGTTGAGGTTGAAGAAGTTCAGCGGCGTGCAGCCGGCGATCGCCGCGCCCGCGCTGCCGCACGTGACCACGCCATCGCTGTCCAGGAACGAGGAGCCGATGGCCTGATTGAACGCGGCATAGTCGAGAAAGCCGTTGTTGATCGACTTCTGCTTGACCTTGCCGTAGTTGAAGGTGGCATCCCATTGCCAGGAGCTGTCGCCGAAGCGGCCGCGCAGGCCGGGGCTGATCTGGAAGTTGTAGGTATTGTACTGATAGCTGCGATTGCCCAGCACGGTGGCGCGCGTGTTGAGGTCGTTGTAGGACGTGCCGGTGCCGCGATCGGTGCCGAAGTTCACCCCGAACGGGTTGTAGTAGCTCTGCGCCGACACCAGGATGTTGTCGCCGTTGGAGAAGATCGGAATCGGCGCGATGATCGAGGCGGATTCGGTTTTGCTGAACCAGGTGTTGACGTAGCCTTCGACGTTGTCGCTGAAGCGATAGCTGCCCAGCAGGAACGCGTTGGTGCGTTTTTGCGGGGTCTGCAGCAGGTTGAATGGCTGGTAGTTGTAGGAGTCGGCGCTGGCGTTGTAACAGTGGAAATCGCCCGGGCCGGCACGACCGCTGACGCCGCTGTTAAAGGTGACCCGCCCGCAACCGTTGGCCTGCGCCAGCTGCGCGGACTGATCCGAGCCATCGTTGAAATTCACGGTGCCGGTCGGCGTTGCGGACGAGCCCTGCTTCACCGGTTGCCCGTTGGTCAGTGCGAGCGCGTCCCTGGAATAGTCGCGCGCCGCTGCCGAGACCGGGTCGATGTTGTGATACGACAGCCCGCCGATCAGGCTGCCGCGCTCCCAGCTCCTGCCGGCGGTGAGGGTGAAGTTGCGGCGGTTGCCGTCGCGCTCGCTGCTGGTGCCGAAGTCGCTGCTGAACTGCACGCCATCGAACGTGCTGCGCAGGATGAAGTTGACCACGCCGCCGATGGCGTCGGAGCCATACACCGCAGAGGCGCCGTCGCTGAGCACTTCGATGCGCTCGATCATGCTGGACGGAATCGCGTTGACGTCGTTGTAGGCAAGCCGGATGCCGTTGACCAGCACCAGCGTGCGTTTGTCGCCCAGCCCGCGCAGCGAAATCGCCGACGCACCGGTGCCGCCGCCGTTGTTGGTGTACGGATTGGTGGCGTTGCCGGCGATCGATGGCAGCTCCTGCAGCAGATCGCCAACCGTGGCCTTGCCGGTCGCGGCGATCTGTTCCTGGCTGACCGTGACCACCGGATTGGCGGTTTCGGTATCCACGCGGCGCAGACGCGAGCCGGTGACGACCACGCTGTCCAGGGTTTGCGTCGCGTCGCCGCCGGGCGCCCGCTGCGCCTGCACCGGTAGCGCGGCACCTGCACAGAGCGCGAGGGACAAGGCGGTGGCGAGCACATGCGGGATCGGACGCGCAGCGGCAGCATGGGTGGAGGCGTAAGGCAACGGCGAGATCGGCATGCGGGACTCCTGGGGCAACTTGGGCGAACGATCGGCAACACAGGTCCGTGCCGGCGTGCGCCAGCCTCAGCGTGGGTCGGAACCTGGAGAGCGGTGATGCCGCCGCACGGCGTGTGCGACGCATGCGCGGCGGGTATGGTCGGCACCGTGCACGCGCACGTCCGCTAGCGGCCGTGTCGCACTGCGCAGTGTCGGATGGATGTCGTCACAGAGCGGTGTCGTTCGATGCGATCCGCTTTCATCAGCTGGTCACAATGTGCCTGTGCGCACGCGCGGCGTCTTGTCGCATTTGGCGAAAGCGCGTGCGGAAAATCGCATGATGGGTCGACGCCGGCGCTGGCTGCGCCGTGGTGCGTCACGCAGCGCACCGCCGGGCATGTCCGCGCCCGCATGCCCGGCCTTGTACGGGCATGCGTCGTCGGCCTGCGCACCGCCGCAGCGCTTGGCCGACACTGCGGTTTCCTGCACATCCCCGTCGCTGCCCAGATGCACCCGATGCACTCAATGCGGACAGCCTGCGCCGACCCGGTGCGGCGACGCCTGCTGCTGCCGGCCCGGGCATCGCATCGGTGCGCCGGAGCCGCATCGTCGCGTAGCCGCGCATGCCAGCGGCAGGGCTGCGCTGCGACCTGGTGCATGTTGCAGCTCCAGGTGCGGTGCAGGCCAGCGGTCGCCGCATAGGCCCGGCCGCTCATCGCCGCGCCCATCGACGACACGGCGCCGTGGATACCGACCTCGTACGCAGACTGCGCGGCCGCGGTGCGCTGCGAGCCGGGATCGATGCCCAGGATGCGGGTCATCGAGCGGCCGGAAATGGGGAGTCGGGAATGAGCCGCATGTTCCCTGCCAGCCCGTTGCCCTTCTCCGCCGGGAGCCACTGGTCAGCGGTGCGGCGTCGCGGTGCCGGTGTGCGGTCGCCGGCCTGCGCCCAGGGCAAGCCGGTTGCACCCGGATACACCGTGGTGCGTGCTGGCAAGGCGCGCCGCAACCGGCATTGACCAGGTCGGCAACACACACAAGCGGCGCGCCCGCTGCCGGCAGCTGCCCCGCGCCCGGCAACGATGGCCGCGTGGCTGCCAGGCGCTTCTGCTGCGCGCCTGGCGCGCCACGCGCAAGGCGCTGCGGCATGCTGCAGGCGTTCAGCCGGCCGGCAGCGTGGCACCGGTCCGGTTCCAGTCCGGCGTTGGTGCGTCGCGCATCCAGCGCACGAAGAAATCCAGCAGGCGGCGTTTGCCGTAGTCGCCGCCGGCGCCGTGGTCGCCGCCCGGCACCACCAGCAGATCGAAGTCCTTGCCGGCCTTGATCAGCCGATCGGCCACCTGAAAGGTGCTGGCCGGGTCGACATTCATGTCCATGTCACCGGTGACCAGCAGCAGATGGCCCTGCAGGCGCGCCGCGTTTTCCACGTTGGACGATTCGGCGTACCACGGCCCCACCGGCCAGCCCATCCATTGCTCGTTCCACCAGATCTTGTCCATGCGGTTGTCGTGGCAGCCGGAATTGGCGACACCTGCGACATAGAATTCCGGATGGAACAGCAGCGCGCCCAAGGCGTTCTGCCCGCCGGCCGAGGTGCCGAACACGCCGATGCCGCCGTCGATGTCGTACCAGGGATACTGCGCGGCGGCGGCAGTGTGCCAGGCGATACGATCGGGCAGGCCGGCATCCTTGAGATTGCGCCAGGCCACATCATGGAAGGCGCGCGAACGGTTGTTGGTGCCCATGCCATCGATCTGCGCCACCGCAAAACCCATTGCGGTCAACGCTGGCGTGCGCGCGGTGAAGGTCTTGGGCACGAACGACCCCTGCGGGCCCGCGTAGATGTCTTCGATCACGCGATAGCGCTGCTGCGGGTCGAGCTGCTGCGGGCGATGGATCACGCCCCAGATCTCGGTCTTGCCATCGCGCCCGACGCTGTGGAACGGCAGCGGCGGCTGCCAGCCGCTGGCCAGCAGTCGGCTCAGGTCGGTGCGCTCCACCGTCTTGGCCAGTGCGCCATCGGTGCTGCGGCGCAGCTCCAGCACCGGGCCCAGATCCACGCGCGAATACAGGTCCACGAACCACTTGCCATCCGGCGAATAGCTCACCTGATGATCCGCTTGCAGCGGCGTGAGCGCAGTCAGGCCGGTGCCGTCCAGGCCGATGCGGTACGCGTGCCGGTAGTACGGGTCTTCGCCGGGCTGCATGCCCGAGGCGGTGAAGTACACCTGCCCGGTGGCCTCGTCGACCCGGTCGATCTTGCGCACCACCCACTGCCCGCGCGTGACCTGCCGGATCACCTCGCCGCGCTGGCCATCGTAGAGATACAGGTGCTCCCAGCCGTCGCGCTCGGACGCCCACAGGATCTGCCGGCCATCGGCCAGGTCCTCACGCGCATACTTGCCGCCGTCCTCGTGGTCGCCACTGAGCGGGGAGTATTCGATGAAGGTGGGCGAGGTCTCCTCGATCAGCGTGCGCGCCTGTGCCGTGCGCGCATCCACTTCGATGACGCGGTACAGCTGATGCCCGCGTGCGTTGTATTCGAAGGTGACGCCGCGGCTGTCTTTCCACCACTGCAGGTCGCCAAGGGTGAAGGCGTTGGGCAGCAGCGTCATCGCCACCGGGTGCGCGGCGCGGGTGGCGATGTCGAACAACACCGGTTGCATCACCGGCAAGGGGTCGCCGGCCTTGGGATAGACCTGCTGATGCAGCCTGGGTTGGACGCGATCGGCCGGCGCGGACTCGATGTAGTACACCATGTGCGGCGGTGGCGATTTGACCCGGTACGCGGCCAGATGCTGCGAATCCGGCGACCACGCCACGCTGTCCATGGCGTAGTAGTCATCGGCGCTGCCATCGTGGCTGAGCACGCTGCGCGCGCCACCGCCCGCCGGCGCCATCACCAGGTTGCCCTGCTCCACCCACGCGCGCCAACGTCCATCCGGCGATACCTTGGCAGCGGCCTCGCCCTGCTTGAGCGGCATGCGCGGGTCCATCGTCTGCGGCGGCGCGTCGCGCTCTGGCAGGTGCTCGCAGCGATAGCGCAGCAGATCGCATTGCCAGCCCAGCCTTGCCAATTGAAAGCGCAGGCGCTGCTGCTCTAGGGTCGGCCACCGGAGCGTCAATTCCGCGGCATCGACGCCTTGCGCACCGGCCTGTGTCAGCGCCGCTGCCAGGCGCGCATGATCGAACGCCAGCGTGTTGCGGCCGCTGGCCGCATCCACCAGCCGGTATTCGACGGCCGGCAACCGATCGGTGCGTGCCACCTTGCGTTGATACAGAAAATGCCCGGCATCGACCCATACCGGCAGCAGCGGTTCGTGATCCACCAGCGATTCGTAGTGATCGGCCAGGCCCAGCGCCTGGGTGTACTGCGCGGCGGTGGGCGGCGCAGCCGCGTGGCCGGGGCCTGGCCACAGTGCCATGCTCAAACAGCAGGCGGAGAGGTTGCGGAGATGACGAAAGAAGGCGGATGGCACGTGCGTCCTCGCAGAAGGGGCGGTGATGGAGCGGCTTGCGCTCAGGGCGCGTCGCAGCGTGCGGCATCGGCGGCGCTGGCGGCTGGCAGACGCTGCGCTTGCGGGGCCAGAACTTCCCATTCCTGCACGGCGAGCGCGGCATGCCGGGTGCCGGCGCCGGACGCGTCCAGCACCACCCGCACGCAACGCGTGGTCACCGGCGCGAACGACACCGCCTGGTAGCGATCGGTGCGCGTGCGGTAGCGCTCGCGGGTTTGCACCGGCTGCCACTGTCCGCCCTGGCGTGCCTCCAGGTGCCAGTGCGCCGGCGGGGCCACGCCGGTTGTGGCGCCGGCTGGCTGGTCGGCCCAGAACACGATGCGGGTGCGATCCAGCGTGACCGGCCGCGTCCAGCTGTATTGAAGCCATTGCTGCGGCGGGTTGTGTGGCGTCCAGCTTCCCCAGAGTTGCGGCGGCAGCGGGTTGGCCTTGACGATGCCGTCGTTGAGCGCGCCCATCCAGTACTGCACCGGGATCTGCGGCCCGTTGGATGCGCTGGCATGGGCCGAGGGCGCCTGGTTGCGGCGCGGCGGCGCCGACGGCAGCGGACGGCGGGTTGGCACGACGGTGCGGATGCGGGCCGGCTGCGTGCTGTCGTCCCAGTCCAGGCGATCGATCGCCACGCTGCGGCGGAAATGCCCGCCGCCGGCCGCGTCGGCAGTGTGATAGACCAGGTACCACTGCCCATGGAAGGCGACGATGCCCGGATGCGCGGTCGTCGAGGACACCGGCGGCAACACGATGCCACGGTAGGTCCATGGCCCCAGCGGCGTGGGCGCGCTCGCGTAGGCGATGCACGCGTGATACAGCGTGGGCGTGCACGCCGAGCCGCGGCCGGCGTTGTTGGCCGCATACGCCAGGTAATACGTGCCGTTGCGTTTGAACAGCCAGGGCGCCTCGAAATAGCCGTCCGGTGTCTGCACCCGCACCGGTGTTGCCTTGAAGGTCACCATGTCGCGCTGCAGCTCGACGCCATACAGCGCGCCGAACGTGCCCCAGTACAGATACACACGCCCGTCGTCGTCGGCCAGCACGGTGGGGTCGATGTTCTGGATGGTGTTGCGGGCAGGCACCGACTGCGACACCACCGGGCCTTGCGGATGCGCGTCGGTCCATGGCCCGAGCGGGCTGTCGGCCACCGCCACGCCGATCGCGAACGGATCGGGGTTGGGCGAGTTGCGTTGCTGCACCGGTGCATACAGGTAGTAGCGCCGATCCGGGCCCTGCACGATCTGTGCGGCGTAGGCATGGCGCCTGCGGGCCCAGGCGAACACCTGTCGCGGTCGCAGCACGTCGCGGTAGTGCGTCCACTCGCCGCTGGCCGGCTCGGCGCTGACGAACGCCTGCCAGCCCGGCATCACGAAGGCATTGCGGTTGGCGGCGGCGCTATCGCGCCCGGCGATGATGTACAGCTTGCCGTCGGCCACCAGCGGAGCCGGGTCTGCCGAGTATTCGCTGCCGTCGGCGAGGATCGGGTTGCCCGGCACGTGCAGGTGCGCGCCCCGCGGCGGCAGCACCGCACAGGACGCGACGCTGCCCAGCGCCACGTTGCACGCCAGGGCACATGCGCGGGCGAGCGTGCGCGTCATGGCGTGGGTGCCGTGATCTGCAGGGTGAGCGGCACCGCAACCTGCCCGGTGGGCGCACGCCCCTGCGCCGTGCCGCTGAGCACGATCGAACCTTGCTGCGCATAGCGCGCCGGCGCGAGCAGCGGCCACTGCACCGGCAGCCGCTCGCGCGAGCCGTCGTTGTACTGCACGCTGACAAAGCCCGGCAGCGTGGGCGGCTGTCCCGGCGCGGCCGTCACCACCGGCAATGCCTGCACGGTGGTGATCTGGCCCGGCGGGCTTGCACGCACCCAGATGCTGGCCTTGACCGGCAACACACCTGCCAGCAGGCCCTGCAGCTCCACCCTGCCCTCGCTGGCGAGCTTGCTCGGCGGCACCTCCGGCCATTGCACCGCCATCGGCAACACGCTGCCGTCGGCGAAGAACGCGGTGACGGTCTGCGGCAGCGCGGGGCGCTGACCGGGCGCGGTGCGCAGGTCGATGTCTTCCAGCTGCCTGGGCAGCTCCGATGCTACCTGCCACTCGTCCACGCCCAGTGCCAGGCGTCCACGCGGCGTGGCCTGCGTCGTCAGCACCGCACGCAGGCCGGTGGTCACGATCGGCGCAAACATGGCGGTGCTGGCCGCGCCGTGTGCAGCGACCGGGTAGCCGCCGGGGCTGGCGATGTCCTGCCAGCGGCCGTCGCGCAATGCCTGCAACTTCCAGCCCGTCGGGGGTGCGACACCGCCCTCGGGCTGGTCGTCCCACAGCAACAGCGCACTGGAGGACACGCGCACCGGCAGCGGCCAGCGGTACTGCAGCCATACCGACGCAGGCTGCGCGCGGCCGTAGCTGCCCCAGCGACGCGCGTTGCCCGGCATGCTCCCGGCAGCCGGAACGAAGCCGTCGTTGAGCGCCTGCACGCGATGATGCGCGGCAGTGACCTCGGCGCTGGCCGTCGCCACCCCCTGCAATGCAATCCACTGCAGCGCTGGCGCTGCGGGCGCGTCCACCGCGACGTCGGCGTGAGCGCGCTCGGTGCCGTCGCTGGCGGTCAAACGCAGCGTGTAGTGCCCGGCGCGGGTAAAGCGCACCGATGTCTGCAGCGCGGCGGAATCGGCAAACACCGCATCACCGCCATCCGGCCCCTGCCACACCTCCCAATGCAGCTGCAGCGGCGCAGCGGACCGCCCATCGGCACCTATGCGGCCACGGACCACAACGTGCCCGGCCGCTGCCGGGTCGTCCAGTTGCCAGGCCTGCACCTGCACGCCCGCCTGCGGCGAGCCGGCGCCGTCCACGGCGGGCGGCGCCGCGCCAGTGTGGAACAGCTGCAGCTCCTTGATGCCGGTGCGTGCATCGCCCGCATGGCTGACGACCACGCGCAGCCGTTGCGCACGGATCGCCGGAAAGCGCACACGGTTGCGGTTGCCCGCGGCAAACGGCAGGTCGCGCACCTGGCCTGGCACCGTCTTCCAGTCCCCGTCGCGGAAATACTGCAGGGTGTAGCTCCAGGGCGCGGCATAGCCGGCACGCGTGCCGGAGGGAAAGCCGTGCTGGGTACCCTCCGGCGAGGAGCTTCGGTAGACATACAGCACCAGTTGATCGACCAGCTGCGGGCTGCCCAGGTCCAGCGCGATCCAGTCGCTGCGCGCCGGCGAGCCGCGCGTGCCCCAGAACGGCGCGCTGGCGGTGCTGCCATCCACTGCCGCGGCGGCGGCGTACCCGGGCGTGGCGAAGCTGGCGACAACGGCCGCACCCTGGGCCAGGTTGCGGCTCGCCGCGCCGGCCAGCGTCACATCCACCCCGGCCTTGGCCAGGATCTGCGCGGTGCGCGCGTCGGCGGCAACCGGCACCTGGGTGATCGAGGCGATCTGCGCGGGATGCGATTCCAGCACCCGTGCAGGCCCCTCAGGATTGACTGCGTCCGGCGCCGCGCTTACCTGCCCGCTGGCCGGGTCGTAGATGACGTGCGCCAGACGATCGACGCGAAACGCAAGCTGGCCATCCAGGTAAACGCCGTACCCCTTGCCGACGTTGCCGCCGTAATGCGTCCCGTCGCGGTCCCAGACGATGCTCAGGTTGCGGCCGCGGTAACGCAGGTTGTCGGCGGCAAAATGCTCCCAGCCGATCGCGATCGGATACAGCTCGATCTTGCTGTCGCTGCGCGGACGCAGGCCCATCGCGTCTTCGATCATGCTGAAGTTGGTCGCGCCCAGTTGGGTATGGTGGATCCATGAGCGGTAGCCGATGCTGCCGCCCGCAGCGGCGCTGCCCCGGGCCCAGAACTCGTTCTGGTCCGGGTAGCGGTTGTCGCCGTCGATGTAGGTCGCCCATGCATTCCAGTACAGCAGGCTGCGGTAGCTGCGCGCGCTCAGATACGGGCTGGGATACGTGCGCAGGGCGGTGCCCAGCAGGCGCAATCCCACGGTCGCATTGATGGTGGAAAAATTGTTGCTGCCGGCAGCGGCGCCGCTGCCGCGCGCCTTCAGGTCGACCTGGTTTGCGGTATAGAACGGAAACAGCGGGTACTGCGCCGCATCGGCGAACAGCCGCAACGCCCGCACGTAGCTGGGGTCGTCATCGGCATCGCCCCGCTTGGGCATCAGGCCGACGCTGAAGGGGTAGTAGTTGTTGGTCTCCTTCCAGTCCACCGGCAGGCGCGCGCCCCCGGCCTGGCGATGCTTGAGCAGATCGCCGTGCAGGCCCACCGAATCGGCATGCGCGCCATGGCCCTGCCACAACACGGCGAGCACTGCCTTGCGGATGCGTTGCGCGGTGGCCTGCATGCGGTGCGCGGTCGCGGTGTCGCCGGCCAGTGCGGCAGCTTCGGCGGCAGCCTGCGCGTTGGCATACACATAGGCGCTTTCGGTGCGGTCCATGCGGATGCCGCCATGCCGCCTGGCCCAATCGAACGACACCGCATCGGCGTCGTTGCCGGTCATCGCCGCCCACTCGTATTCGATCAGGCCGTTGTGGTTGAGATCGTAGGCGGCCAGCAGCCCGTCCACGTCGCCGCTGCCGTAACGCGCCAGCTTGGCTGCCAATGCCGCCGGGCCGCCATGCACCTGCAGCGATCGCCATGCGGCCGCGGTGATGTACTGCGCGTAGGAGTTGGACCAGTGTTCCGGCGAACCCGGGTTGTCGGTGTACTTGCCCCCGCCAGCGGTTTCGCCGGCGCTGAGCCAGCTGCCGTAGGCATAGAGCGGATCGCGCAGGTATTTCAGGTCGTCCACGAACATGCCGGTGGTCAGCACGATGGCGTTGTTGTAGCCCAGCACCCCTTCGATGGCGACCGGGAACTGGTAGTCGTTGCCCGGCACGTTGGCATCGAGCAGGTTGAAGCGCAGCAGCCACCAGCGATAGAACAGGCTCTTGGTGATGTTTTCGTCCGGCGTTTCCAGATACGGCACGTTGTCCACCCACCAGCGGTTGTAGCTGGCAACGTGGTGCCGATAGGCCTGTTGCGGCGATTGCGCCGCGATCTGCCGGTAGTCGGCGCGTGCTTCGGGCAGCTCGTCGGTCAGCAGACCCAGTTGCAGCTTGATCGCCGGCGTCTTGCCAACCGCCGGCACGGCCACCTCGCGCACCAGGCGCTGGCCCTCGACCCGGAACCCGTCGCCGGACAGGCGCGGGAATACCGTGGTGATGGCGTTGTAGGCATCGAACGCGCCGGTCAGCTCGTCACCGTCGGCGTGCTGCGCCATCGGCGAGCGTGCCTGGACCGACAGCGTATGCGCCGCACCGTCCAGACTGGACAGCACGATGCTGGCCACCGCCACGTTCTGCTCGGTGATGTACTTGACCAGGTGCATCCGCACGCCGGCAGCCGCATCTTCGAACACCGTGCTGAAATAGCTGGGCGTCTGCCGCCGCTGCTGCGCACGCTCGGTCCAGTGCACAGGCGCGCTGCCCTGGGTGGATTCGATACGGAACAACGCGTCGTAATCGGTGGCATGCCAATAGGCGGCCTGCCCGACGAAGCCGGGCAGCTCCGGCAGATGCGCCGACAGATAGGCCGCGCGGCCGCGCGTGAACAGCCAGTTGTTGGTCTCCTCCGCACCACCGGCGCTGCCCTCGCGCACCAGCATGCGATCGATCCAGAAATCCTGCCCGGGCGCCTGCCCCGCGCCATGGTCAAGGTCGGCGGCGTAGATGCGGGCCAGCTGCCCGCCGGGTGCGAAGGCCACGCCGGTGTCCGGCACCGGATGCGCCAGCCCGCGAAACTGCGGCGCACCGATCGCCGCGTTGGCGATGGCCGGTGGCGGCTCGATCGCCTGTGTGGCGGTGGCCGCGCAGGCGATCGACAGGCTGGCCATTCCGCACAGTGCGGCGGCGACCCGGCAGCGCAGCGCGGCGATGCCGCGCCGCTGCAGGCGTCGCCCTGGCTGCAGGTGATGGCTCAGCATGCCGCGCTGCCCCGGTGGACACTGCCGACGCACCGGCGCAAGGCCCCTCGCCGCTCACGCACCAGCGCCACCCATCCGGCGGCGTGGCGGCAGGCCACTGCCCGCGCGCGGCCACGCAGGCGGGCACCACCGCCCATGCACTGGATGCACGGCCACCGCGCCGGCCGGCTGCGTCGCAGCGCCGGTGCGCCGTGGCGGAGCAGCGGCGAGGACGGCGTGGCCGCATGCGCATCGCCGGCACGGGCAGCACCCGCGCACCCATCGACGCCCGTCAAAACTCCACCCGCAGCCGGCTCCAGAAATAGCGGCCCAGGGTGTCGTAGGTGGTCGCCTCGGTATTGGCCGCGTTGGAATAGCTGTAGAAACGCGGCGGCGCGCGGTTGCCCAGGTTATCCACGCCCACCGCCAGCGTGCCGTGCACGGCCGCGATCTTCCGGCTCAGCGAGGCGTCGTGGTACACCATCGAGCCGATCGGAAAATAGCGGCAACTGCCATCGGCATTGGTGTCGGCACAGAATGCCTCGTACCGGCTGCCGTTGACGGTGCGCCCCAGATAGCGGGTAGTCCAGCTCGCGTGCCACGGGCCCCTGTCCCAGGCCAGGTTGGCCACCGCCCGCCAGCGCGGCATGTTGCCCCAGCTGGAGTTTTCGCCGACGTAGTTGTGCGCGTCGCCAGCAAAGCGATAGCGGGAGAAGAACGTTGCATCCAGCCCGGCCGACAGGTCGCCCCAGGCGGCCTCGGTCAGCGTGTAGTGGAGGCCGGCGTCGTAGCCGCGAATATCGACCTTGCCGCTGTTGTAGGCGAACGGCACCGACACCCGGGTCAGCTGGCCGGACGCATCGCGCTGGATCAACGGGCAGAGCGCAGCATCGCGTGCGTCGAAGCAATCGCTGACCACCTGTTGCAGGCCGATCCCGCTCAGCATGTCGTCCAGCACCACGCGCCAGCTGTCCACGTTGAGCGACAGCCCACGCACCGCTTCCGGGTCGTACACCAGGCCGACATTGTAGGAACGGCCGCGTTCGGGCTTGAGCCGGAAGCCGAGATTGTTGGCACCGGAGGTGACCACGTTGAACTGCGCGGTGTTGGTGAAGCTGCCATCGTTGGGCACGTTGGCGCAGGCCGGATTGCCGGGGCCTGCGTAGCCATCGCACGGGTCCTGGAAATCGCCGGTGGTGTCGACCACCGCGTTGTACGGCGAACCGTAGAGATCGCCCAGCGCCGGTGCGCGAAACACCTGCGAGCCGGTGGCACGCAGCAGTAGGTTGGCGATCGGCCGCCACTCGATCGCCACCTTGCTGTTGGTCGTGCTGCCCCAGGCATCGTAGTTGGAATAGCGCGAGCCCAGATTGAGATTCAGGCTGCTGGTAAACGGCACATCCTTGAGCAACGGCAGCAGCAGCTCGGCGTAGGCCTCGCGTACCGATTCCTCGCGCCCCTGCTGGAGGATGCAGCCATCGTTGTAATCGCAGTTGCCGTCGGCGTCGGCAGCGGCCACGTCGCTGCTGGTGCCCTGGGCAAACCTGTTGGTGCGGTAGACCAGCCCCACTGCCGCCTGCACGGCGCCGGCCGGCAGCGGGAACAGGTCGCCATTGGCGCTGATGTCGACAAACCGCATCTGGCTTTCGTCGATCAGGTCCACCGCCCGCTGGGTGCCGCGTAACGCGGCAATGGTGGCCGGGTCGTCGGGGTTGAAGATGTTGATCGGCGTGCAGCCGGCAATCACTGCGCCTGGCGCACCACACCTGACCACGCCATCACTGTCCAGGAACGAGGCGCCCACCGCAGCGTTCAATGCCGAGGTCACCGAAAAGCCGGTGCGCACCAAGGTGTCCTTGTAGCGCGCGTAGCCGGCCGCTGCGTCCCATTGCCAGCTGCTGCCCTCCACCCGCCCACGCACCCCGGCCACGAGGTTGGTCTGGAACATGGTGGCGGTATAGACGCGCGTGTTGGCTTGGGTGGAACGCAGCAGATAGCGGTCCAGCTGGTCGCCGAACGGGTTGTAGTAGTTGTCCACCGCATCCTGCATCTCCATGCCGAACGCATCCAGCCGCGAAGTGGTCTTGCTGCGCGTCCAGAACACGTCCATGTAACCCTGCACGGCAGGAGTGACGTCGAAACTGCCGTGCAGCGAAGCGTTGGTGCGCTCGATCGGGGTGATCAGGTATTGCGCGTCGTAGGCGTTGTAGCTGTCGGTCGCGCGTTGATAGGGGCGAAAGGCCTGCGCGTCCACCGGGCCGGGCGCCACGCCGTCCACCGGCGTCACCACGCGCCCATCGGTCAGCAGCGCACGCGTATTTCCGCCGCGGATTTCACTGACCTGCCCATCGAGAAACTCCACCGCCTTGGCCGCGTAGCTGCGGTCGCGGTTGAAGACCGGATTCATCGAATTGCGACTGAGCCCCAGAATCAGCCCGCCGCGGTCCCAGCTCCTGCCCCATTCCAGCCCCAGCGTGCGTTTGTTGGCATCGCCGTGGGTACTCTGTGCGTAGTCGACGGTGGCGGCAACCCCGTCGTACTTGTCCTTGAGAATGATGTTGACCACGCCGCCGATCGCATCGGACCCATAGACCGACGATGCACCGTCGGTCAGCACCTCCACCCGCTCCACCATGGCCGCAGGAATCGCATTGACATCCACGCCCGGGGCCGAAGCCACGCTGCTGGCGGGGCCGGCCATGCGATGCCCGTTGACCAGCACCAGGGTGCGCTCCGGGCCCAGGTTACGCAGCGACACCAAGGCGCGGCCATGGCTGAAGCCGGAGTTGAGCGCCGGACCGGGCATGAACCCGGCCATGGCCGGCATCTGCTGCAGCAGCCGGCCAAGCGTGCTCTGGCCGCTGTCTTCGATGCGCTGCCGATCGATGACGATCACCGGGCTGGCAGTTTCGGCATCCACACGCCGCAAATGGGTACCGGTGACATTGATCTGTTCCAGCGTCTGCGGGGCGCTGCCTGCGTCGGCCAGCTGCTGCGCTGCCGCCGGCACGGTGGCCAGCACCAGGACCAGCACGATGGCGTTGCGCAAGGACGTGGGTTGCAAACGACGGCACGACGACGAAATCACGGAGCGGCTCGACGACATCGGAAGTCCTTGTGCTTGAACAGGGCAACGGCTCATCCAGCGCGCACGGCCAGGCCGCACCGCATTGGCGCCAGCGGAAAGAGATCACGACAAAAAAACGGCACTGCGCTGCCGATAGAACGGCAGCTGTCCACCACGCGACGGTGCGGCTCCCCCCTGAGAGCACGTGCCCAGGCATTGCCGGGCGACGCAAAAAAAGCTTGCGGCAACGCCAGCACGACGTCTTGACGAATTTATCCGGCTCGCATGCGGAAATTGACGTGCTTGTGCCCGTTTATCGGCATAGCAGCCTGCAGGGCGCGCCTTCCCGCCGCATCGCCTGATCGTGCCTGCTGCCCAGGGTGGAGACGCAAGCTGCAGCTTGTGTCGGCGTCGGGCGTGGCACTGGCACATGCCTGCGCGGCATCGTGCGACCGAGCTCCTGCGCGTGCATCGACGCCGTCCGGATCGGCCTGCGATCTGCGGCACCGCAGCGCCGCATGCATGCCCGAGCTGCACACAGGTGCACGCGCGACCGGCCCGCCGGGCCACTCCCGGCGGCGTGCAACGCACGGCTGCGCCGTACCGCCGGGCTAGTACGCGGTGCCCTGCCTCAGCCGTACCACGCCTGCACCTTGACCGCTGCCGCGGCTGCGGGCAGCGCCACGCGGTCGGCGTGCGGGCCTTGCAGGCGCGCCGGTGCGCCATCGACCAGCACGCGTTGCAGGCGCGTGCCTGCCGGTGCGCGCAGGCTGAGCCAGGTCCGAGGCGGCGCGCGTTCCGGCAACTGCACCTCGGCATCGATGCGGCGTGCCTGCGTGTCGTTGCGCAGGCTCAGCGTGAGCTTGCCCCAGCGCGTGGGCGCTGCGGTGATGCCCACCGCCGCACCGCTGCCCAGCCACGCGCGCGGCAGCGCACGCGCCAGGAACAACTGCTCGCCTGCGCTATCGTCGCTGACCAGCATCCAGCGCAACAGCAACGGGATGGTCATCTGCGCCGGCATGCAGAACAGCGGCATGCCGCCGGTGATGCCGCTGACCTCGCCGGCGGTCCAGCTGCCACGCGTATGTACCTGGTAGCGATGCGCGTAGACGAACAACAGATACTCTTCGATGCGATCCAGCCGCAGCAGCTGTTGCGCATAGCCGTAGGAAATGAAACCGAGCAGGTCGCGGCTGCCCGGCTCGGGCGGTGCGATATTGGCCACCACGCCGATGCTGGTGCCGCCGTGGCCGCGCAGGCAGTCGATCACCAGGTTGGCCAGGTCGTCGGGCAGCACATCGGCCTGCAGCAATTCGGCATAGGCGCGATGCGGCCACTGCTGCTCGCTCGGTTTTTCCTGCAGCAACGACTGGCGAAACGTCAATGTGGTGCCCGGCAACGGGCCGATATACGGCGGCGACAGATCGCGGCGCACGTTGGCGCGCAGGCTGGCGTGCAGCCGTGTGCGCAACTGCCTGGCGCGACGCTGCCATTGGGCGGCCAGACCGGCATCGCCACCGAGCGTGCTCCAGACCTGGGCGATGTCTTCCCAGCCGCGAATCGTCAGCGCGCTGTTGGCGTAATAGGGTTTCCACCACAGCGACGGGTCGGGAAACAGGCAGGCATCGGATTCGTTCCAGCCATGCAGCAGGCCATGGCCGTGGGCGCTGCGCGGCAAGGCCAGCGCCTGGTCGTGCAGGCCGCACAGCACCTGCGCGGTGGCGGCGATCTTGGGCAGCAGGCGCCGCAACCGCGCCGCATCGCCGGTGTAGCGCAGATAGCGCGCCAGCAGCGACAGGGTCAGCCCGAACTGCCCGACCTCCGGCCCGCGCATGTTCGGCAGGCCGTCGTCCTGCACGAACTCGTCGAAGTAATTGTCCAGCACCGCAGCGGCCTGCGCGAAGCGGCCCCATTCCAGATTGGCGTAGAACGAACTGGTGAAGGTGTCCTGGAAGCCGTCGTATTCGTTGCCGTAGTAGTCGCGCTCCACCGCACCGTACTTCGGGTAATCGCCACCCGGGCGCACCACCAGCTCGCGTGCGAAGGCGAACTGCGCCATGGCATTCCAGCTGGCATCGGGCAGTTGCGCCTGCACCGTGCCGTCCAGGGCCTGCTGCCAGTACGCGGCAAAATCGAGCAAGGCCGCGTAGAACTGTTCGGCAGTGGCCGGCTTGCGCGACGGTGCGAACGCGGGATAGCTGTGGGTGTAATGCACGCCGACGATCTCCCCGCCACGCACATGCATCGTGCGGTGCCAGGTCTGCACCACGAAGCGATCGCTGGCACGCACATCGGCAAACACCAGCACGTCGTACCAGCCATCGGCCTCGCCGTCGCGCCGCATCACCTTGCGCACCGCCGGCATCCAGCCGCCCAGCAGGCCTTCCTCGCGCCGCTTGATCAGCGCCTCGTCGCCCAGCTCGGGGAAGGCGTGTTCGGGCCGCGCGGTGCGGCTACGGCCGTTGGGCAGGATCGGCATGGTGTCCAGGCTTTCGCGGGTGCCGACGAAGGTGGTCCACGGCCAGCGGCCACCAGTGTCCTTGGGGTCGAGCAGCGAGGCCGGCGGTGGCGCGACATCGCGCACCTGCGCCTCGTCCGGGTCGCCATCGCGCAGCAGGCGGTCGGCAAGCAGATCCGCCTCGGGCATCGCCACCTCGGCCAGCGACATCCCGAAGTACGGCTTGCCCTCGGCCGGATAGGCCGGCTCGGTGCGCTTGTCCAGGCGCAGCATGCCGCTGTCGCTCCACAGCGTCAGCGCACCCTGCGGGCTGTCGAGGTGCTCGTAGACGGTCCACTGCTGCTGCAGGTGTTCAAAACTGCACAGCTTGCGGCCCACATGCGCGGCCGACGGCAGCGCTTCAAGACGTGGCAGCGCCGCTGGCGGCAACGTCGCCGGGGTGTGCGACGTGCCCGGCATTGCGAGCGCGGCACCTGCGCCCACCGCCGCAGTCGCCGCCATGCCCTGACGCAAAAAGGTCCTGCGGTCCATCGTCACGCCCTCGAGTGATTTCATCCACATCGTGCGCGACCGCGCACCCTGCGTCTTGTGGCGCGTATCTGGCACGTATGCGGAAATCCGCACATAACCGCGCACCGGTCGAGCAACGATCGCGCCGGTTGCGCTGCCGTGCCGGTTGGCTGTCGCGTGATCGAGCACCGGCAGTGAGCGCGGCAGCAGCGCTGGCGTGCCGACGGAGCGGCTTCCGCGCATCGCCAGCGAGACGCCGACACCAGCCGTGGCGCCATCGACGATACGCATCTGAGCAGACTGTTCCAACCCGCAGGCTGCCGGCTGCCGGATGTCGGCTGCAGTTGGTGACGCACGGCCCTCGCGGCAGCAGTGCAGCGCCTGTCCGTCGCCCCTGCCATTTAGCCGCGTGACTTTCTGGCCACGCCGGCATCTGCGCTGGCAGCCACACTGGCTGCGCCCACGCAGCCTGCCGCGTCGCCAGGCAGCCCCGCAACCAACGCCCACGTACAAGGACCGTCATGCCGCCAGCCTTACCGCTTATCGCGCACGTTGCCCGCGCAACAACGCGGCTTCTTGACGCCGCCCCCACGTCCGCCAGGCGGTCAAGACCTCCAGCGCCGTCCTGGCTGTGGCTGGCCGTGATCGCGCCCTGCATCGCGCAGGCGCAGGTGGACCTGTCGCAGCTGGATGCCGAGATGGCCGCGCCACGCACCCAGGTGCTGGTGCTTGGCAGCGTGCACCTGTCGCAGTTGCCCAAGGGCAGCGACATCCGTGCCGCGCGCCTGCAACCGTTGCTGGACCGGCTGGCCGCCTACAGGCCGGACATCATCACCACGGAGGACCTGTCGGGCGAAACCTGCGACCTGATGCGGCGCCATCCTGCGGTCTACCTGCCCGAAGACACCACGACCTATTGCCCGGCGACCAGCGAGGCCGCGCGTGCCACCGGGCTGGATGTTCCCACCGCCATCGGCCAGGTCCGCACAGCGCTGCGCACCTGGCCGGCCGCGCCCACGCCGGCACAGCGTCGGCACCTGGCTGCGCTGTTCCTGGCCTCGGGCGAGCCGGCGTCTGCGCTGGTGCAATGGCTGCAGCTTGCGCAAGCCGACCAGCGCAGCGGCGATGGCCTGGATGCGGCACTGGTGGCGCGACTGCGCACGCTTGAACAGCGTCCTGACGAGAGCTACCAGATCGCCGCGCGACTGGCGGCGCGCCTTGGCCTGCAGCGCGTCTACCCGGCCGACGATCACACCGGCGACAACGTTGACCTGGGCGACCCGGCGGCGTACGGCAAGGCGATCCAGGCCGCCTGGGACAGGGCCGCGCCGCAGGCGCGCGGCATGCGCGAGCGCGAGGACCAGCTGGCCAGCGACGGCAAGGTGCTGGAGCTCTATCGCGCGATCAACCTGCCGGCCAGCCAGCAGCTGGCCATCGCGGTGGATTTTCGCGCCGCACTGAGCGAGGCCTCGCCGCTATCGCTACGTCTCCGGCTGGGAGATCCGCAACCTGCGCATGGTGTCCAACGTGCGTGCCAGCTTTGCCGATCAACCCGGTGCACGTGTGCTGGCGGTGGTGGGCGCTACGCACAAGCCCTGGTTCGACAACTGGTTGGGACAGCTGCAGGGCGTGGATATCGTGGATGCGGCGCAGGTGCTGGGTGCTGACGGAAAGTGAGTACAACGACTTCAGCGTGACGCTCTAACGCAAAAGCCTGATTGGCCGAGGCCGCGGTGCCCTCGCCGCTCGTGGGACACGCCGTAAACCTTTCGCTAGTGGCTCGGTGTCGGCATCCGTGCCGCCATACGGTCCCGCAACCGGCGAGGACACCGCATCAGAGAGTTGGTCGGTGATTTGGCAGAAATCTGCTTGTTGCTCGGGGTGCATTGGAAGGCTGATCGGAGGCGACGCTCCAAACAACACACGTCATGTTTTGCTCGCGACCTTGCGCGCCGACCATCTCGACTGGTCCTTGCCCGCCTACCGTCGCGGGACCTTACGCGGCATGGATGCCGCGTAAGAGCCTCCATGGATGGATTCACGGCGTGTCCCGCGATGGTGGGCGGGCAAGGGCCCGGCAGCCAGGTAACAGATCAGCCCCTCTACGCTTGCGGGCTGCCCGCACGGTCCCGCACGGTCGTAACACCCGCAGACAAGAGAACCGCAGTGATCGCCAGATGCGGCATCAAGGCGAAGGCCGTGCACTTAATGCACTAGATCGACAACCGGCCTTCGTCAATCCAGGCTCTCAGGTCAGCACATCCAGCAAGCTACCCAGCATCTGGTCGGAACGCCGTAGCGCATTGGCGTTGGCCTGGAAGTCGTTGCGTGCCGAGAGGCCCTCGACCAGATCGGTGGCCGGTGCCGCTGGATCGGCGGTGGCGTCGACCACGCTGGCGGCCACTCCACCATTGAGCTGCGTGCTGGCCGCAACGGCCTGACGTGGACTGCCGTCCACCGGCTGACGCGCCACATTGCTGGCGGCCACCTGCTGGCGCAGTGCGGCGACCTGCATTCCGGAACTGGCGATGCTGCTGATGCTCATGATGGCTCCGGTGCAGAAACTGAGAAATACCAATGACGTTTGCTTACCAAACAATCAGCACAACCGCTGCGGGCAGTTGCGCCGTACCGCTTTCGCTCTTACGCAACCCACTTACGCCACCCAATGCACGTGGCGAGCGTGTCTCACGAGTTGGAACCATCCAACAGGAACCGCAATGACGTGTCCCACCCTCCGATTCCGATCACGCCCACCTCATGGCTGCGCAGTCGCCTCACGCAGGCTCAATAGGTGCCCACCCGCACGCGCAACACCACCGGCACCTCGCCGGCCGCATCCACCCGCCCGAGGTTGAGCCCGTAGTCGGTCTGGTCGCCGTTGAGCTGTCTTTCGACCTGCCAGCGCCCGTCCACATAGCGCCCCTGCTCCACCCGCACCAGTTGCCCATGACGGGTATCGGCCGCCTCGCGGAAAAATTCAATGCGTGCGGCCATGCCGGTGACCAGGAACTCCTCCGGCCCCAGCTGCGCCACCAGCAGCCGCCCGGCATGATCGTCGTTACCGGGCAGGATCGCCGGCGCATCGCCCCATAGCGGCGCCCCGAACGACACCCTGGCCTGCCAGTCGCCGAAGCGCAGCGTGCGTTGCGGCGCGCCGGGTTGTTCGGCCACTGCCTGCAGCCGGCCGTCGAAGGCCGCCTGGGCGATCACGCGCTGCAGTGGCGCCAGCAGCTTGAAGTTGGCGGCGTGCGCTGCAATCGCGGCGCGGTTGGCGGCGCTGTCCGGGTTGCCATCCATGCCGAACACCGAAAACCCGATCCCGCCCTGCCCCAGCACATGAAACAGATACGGCGCGGTGGCCGCTTCGAAGCCGGTCTCCGAGACCCAGGCCGGGTTGTCCGGCCGCGCGTACTGGCCGATGACCTTGGTGTACTCGTTGTAGTCGCTGGTGTAGATATCGGTGCCGATGAAGTCGATCGACGGCGTGGCCGCGCGCCACAGCGCGAACACATTCACCGTCGCACCGCCGGACGGATAATCCATGCCCGGATAACGCTTGCCCTTGTAGCGCAGCCAGGTGTTGACGTAGAGCGGCAGCGGATAGGCGCGCTTGCCGGCCGCGGCCACCTGTTCGATATACGCGGCGGTGGCATGCGCATTGAAGGCTTCGGCCGCCTCGGCACCGAACAGCTGCTGCCAGCTGCCCTGCGGCTTGCCCAGCGCCTGCGCGATCGCCGCGGGCACCGGTTGTGCGAACGCCGCCTCGCCGGCCGGGCCATGGTCGCGCACCGTGCCGATCGCGCCGGGCTCGTTTTCCACCTGCACCAGGATCACCGTGTGGCGCTCGCCATCGACCTTGCGCAGGTGCTGCATCAACGCGGTGAAGGCGCGCGCATCGGCCTGCACGTTGGCGGCCACATGCGGCGACAGCACGTCCACCGGCTCGCCATTGGCATCGCGCATGCGCGGGTAGGTGGCGTCGTCGCGCTTGATCCACTCCGGCACGTAATGCATCTGGCCGTTCTTCCAGCTGCCGAACCACAGCAGGGCCACGCGCAGGCCGCGCTTGCGTGCGCCGGCGATCAGCGCATCCACGTTGGTGGTGTCGAAGCGGCCCGGCGCCGGCTCGAACTGCTCCCAGTACACCGGCGCTTCCACCGTATTGGCATGCAGCGCGACCACCTCGTCCAGCGCCTTGGGCAGCACCGCCGGCCACGCGCTGGAGTTGTGCAACTGCGCGGCCAGGATGGTGTAAGGCGCCCCATCGACAAAGACCGCGTGGCGGCCGTTCTGGCTGACGAAGCGCGGCATTTCTTCTGCGCACGCTGCCGGTGCCAGCGCGGCTGTCAGCAGCGACAGCACACACAGGCAGACAACCGCGCGGCCACGCCGGCGCAAGGCGAATAAACGGGAAAACAGCATCAGCGAGCCTCCGGGGCGGATGAATTCCAGTGCGGCGTGGGCTGCCCGAGCAGGTGGCGCACGAAGAAGTCGTACTGGCGACGCTGCACGTAGTCGATCGGCCCGCTGGAGCGGCCCACCGAATGCTCGCCGCCCGGCACATTGAGCAGGTCGAAGTCCTTGCCGGCCTTGATCAGCGCATCGACCACCTGCGCGGTGGAGGCCGGGTCCACATTGCTGTCCTGCTCGCCGACGATCAGCAGCAGGTCGCCCTGCAGCTTGGCCGCGTTCACCACGCCCGAGGCAGCGACATAGCTGGCATCCACCGGCCAGCCCATCCACTGCTCGTTCCAGCTGATCTTGTCCATGCGGTTGTCGTAGCACCCGGCAAACGCCACGCCCACCTTGTAGAACTCCGGATGGCGTTCCAGCGCGCCCAAGGTGCTCTGCCCACCAGCCGAGGCGCCGTAGATGCCGACGCGGCTGATGTCGTAGGACGGGTCCCTTGCCGCCAGGGCGCGATGCCAGGCAATACGATCGGGGAAGCCGGAATCGCCCAGGTTCTTCCACGCCACATCATGGAAGGCCTTGGAGCGGTTGGCGGTGCCCATGCCGTCGATCATCACCACGATGAAGCCCAGGTCGGCCTGCGCCTGCATGCCGATCTGCTTGTCGCCACCGGAGTGGTAACCGAACGGCCAGAATGTCTTTGGCACAAAAGCGTCGTGCGGGCCGGCATAGATGTTCTCGATCACCGGATACTGTTTGCGCGGGTCGTAATCGCGCGGGCGCACCACCATGCCCCAGATGTCGGTGCGGCCATCGCGGCCCTTGGCCACGAAGGTCTCCGGCGCGCGCCAGCCGGCCGCCAGCAGTTTGTCGATGTTGCCCTGCTCCACCTGCTGCAGCAGCCGGCCATCGATGGCGTGCAGCTCCATCACCGGCGGCAGATCCGGACGCGAGTAGACATCGACGTAATGCCGGCCGTCCGCTGCAATGGCCACCTCGTGATCGGCATCGGTGTGGGTCAGCCGGGTCAAGCGGCGACCGTCGAAATCCACGCTGTACAGCTGCCGGTAGTACGGGTCCTTGCCTGCATCCATGCCGCTGGCAGTGAACCAGATGCGGCGCTGTGCATCGTCGACCTTCAGCACATCGCGCACCACCCAGGGCCCACGGGTGAGTTGGCGCCTGGGCTTGCCGCTGCGGCCATCGAACAGGTACAGATGCCGCCAGCCGTCGCGCTCGGAGATCCACACGATCTCGTTGCCATGCGCGTCCACTTCGTGACGAAAGCTGCGGTCCGCATAGACGAAGGTGCATGCGTCCTCGGCCACGGCCACATGCGCACGCCCGCTGCGGGCATCCACCGCAATCACGCGCATGTGCTGAAAGCCGCGTTGCACATACTCAAAGCTCACGCTGCGCCCATCTGCCCGCCATTGCAGCGGCGACAGGGAGTACGGCGTGGCAAACAAGGCGTTGTCCACCACCCGCCGCGTGCCATCCACCGCCAGCAGCACCGGCCGTTCCACATCCACCGCATCGCCTGGCTTGGGATACAGCTGGGTATGCACCATCGGCTGAAGGCGTCCGGCCGGCGCGGCCTCCACACGCGTCACCCGGCGCGCAGTGCCCGGCCGCACCCGATATACCGCCAGCTGTTGCGAATCGGGCGACCAGGCAATGCTGTCCGGATCGAAATAATCCTCGGCGCGGCCATCGTCGGTGCGCTGCACGAGCCGGCCATCGGCCACCCGGCGCACGATCAGGTTCCAGCCATCGGCCAGCGCTTCCCATTGCCCGTCGGGCGAACGGCGTGGGGTGGCGTCGGCCGCCACGTCCGGGTCGCGCACCACGCCGAAGCCGCGTGGTCGCGGCTGCGGCTGCCGGCCGGGGGCGTCGGGCGCGCATTGATACGTGGCCAAGCTGCAGCGCCAGGGTGCATCCTCGATGGCGAACACGATCGCGCCGTCTTCGCGCGCGCCTTCCTGCGAGTACGCAAACTGCTCGAACGGCAACGCCAACGCCGCATAGGCGGTGCCGGTGGCGGCCTGCAGCGCCTGCGCCACGCGCGCCTGGTCGAAGGCCGGCTGCTTGCGCCCTGTGGCCACGTCCGCGCGAACGAAGGCGAAACCACCGGGCACGGTCTTGCGGTAGTAGAACGTACCGTCGTCCTGCCATTGCGCCGGCCAGGCGACGTTTTCGGTCAGCGTGCTCCAGTGCGCGCGCAGGCCGAGCGAACGCTGGTAATCGGCCATCCCGGGCACCGCCTGCGCAGTGGCAGCGAGCAACAGCATGCAGGCGGCCATGGCGCGCGAGACCTGCACTGCCCATGCGGGACGCCGCGCGTCATTCGCCATCGTCTTCTTCCAGCGCCAGCTCGTCGCTGCGCAGGCCGCTGCGCGCGCCCCAGTGATAGATGAAGAACGCAATCACCGCCACGCTCACGGTGTCGAACGGATGCGCGATCCAGCCGTGGCCACCGAACGTACCGGCCCAGGACACCGCCATCACCAGCACGAAGAACACGATCAGCCACAGCGATGCGCGCACCTGGCGCAGCAGGCGTGCCCTGCCCGCGCGCGAAGGCAGGCGATACAGCACGTACAGCGCGAACGCGAGCACCTGCAGGCCGAGCAACCACGACAGCGTCGGCCAGGTCGACCAGTACACGATCAAGGCCGCGACCATGAACGACAGCGGCCCCAGCACGGCAAGGCCACGGACGCGAAACGGCCGCGGCAGCGCCGGCGCGCTGCGGCGCAACGCCGCCACCGTCACCGGCGCCACCGCATAGCTCAGCACCAGCGCGGCCGACACCACGCCGATCAAGGTCTCCCACGAAGGGAACGGCAGCGTCCAGAAGATCGACAAGCCCAGGCTCAGCCACAATGCCGGACGCGGAATGCCCGATTGCGGATCCACCCGCGTCAGCACCGGCAGGAACCCGCCGCTGCGCGCCCAGCCATACACCACCCGCGGGGTGGCATTCATGTAGATGTTGCCGGTGCCGCTGGGCGAGACCATCGCATCGCAGATCACCAGGGCGGCCAGCCACGCCATCCCCAAGGCCAGCGCGATGTCGTGGTACGGCAGCGCAAACACCTTGTCGATACCGCTCCAGCCAGGCGCAAGTTGCGCGGCCGGGATGCTGCCCAGAAACGCCAGCTGCAGCAGCACGTAGATCACCGTGGACAAGGCCACCGACAGGATCAGGGCGATCGGGATATTGCGCTGCGGGTCGCGCACCTCGCTGGCCACCGACACGATCGGCGTCAGCCCCAGGTAGGCAAAGATGATGCCGCCGGCCGAGATCGCCGCTTCCACCCCGGCCATGCCCGACGGTGCGAACCCATGCACGCTCAGGTTGTCTGCGTTGAAGTGTTTCATCAGCAGCACGATCACCAGGATCGGCACCAGGAACTTGAAGATGCTGACGATGTTGTTGGCCAGCGCGAAGGTCTTGACGCTGAAGTAGTTGAGCAGGAAGAACAGCAGCAGCAGGACCAGCTGCACCAGCCAGCCCCACACGCTGGGATGGGTGCCGTTGGGCTGGTTGAGCACCGGAAACCAAGCCGCCGCATATTGGCGCGCCGCTTCCACTTCGATCGCGATCAGGCTGGAAAACGCGATCAGGGTGATGAAGCCGGTCAACGAACCGAGCAAGGCACCGTGCGAATACTCCGGGTAGCGCACCACCCCGCCAGCGCGCGGCAGCGCGGCACCGAGTTCGCAATACACCAGGCCGAGCAACAACACCGCAATGCCGCCGAGGATCCACGACAGGATGCCGGCCGGGCCGGCGATCGAAGACACATGGCTTGCGGAAAACAACCACCCCGAGCCGAAGATGGAACCCAGGCCGATGAAGGTCAGGTCGGTCAGGCTCAGTCGCTTGTGGAACTTGCCTTGCGTGGTCGCACCGTGTGTGGTCATAGCTGGCCCCGAACGAATGGAAAGTGCGCGTGCTGCGGAAGATGGCGTGGTGGTGCGTGGCATATGGCGGTCAGTGGTTCTGCGCCCCTGCGTTGGTGGTCGTGCAGCAGCGGCCATATGCCGGCAGCGGCAACACGGCGCTGGCCAGCGGATGCAGGCGCATCCGGCAGCACTCAGTCATCGGCAGCCGCCGCCGGCCCTGCATCGGCGGCGCCGGCCGTGGTGTCGTCCGGATAGGGAGACACGCCGCCATCGGCGATGAACCGGTCGATGCGCGCTTCCAGCACCGGCAGCGGCACCGAGCCGGTCTGCAGCACCGCATCGTGGAAATGGCGCAGGTCGAATTTTTCGCCCAATGCGGCTTCGGCCTTGCGCCGCAGTTCCAGGATCTTCAGCTCGCCCAGGTAGTACGACAACGCCTGCCCCGGCCAGGCGATGTAGCGATCGACCTCGGTGGTGACTTCATGCTCGCTCAGGGCGGTGTTGTCGCGCAGGTAAGCCTGCGCCTGCGCGCGCGTCCAGCCCTGGTGGTGGATGCCGGTGTCGATCACCAGGCGGCAGGCGCGCCACATCTGGTAGGTCAGATAGCCGAAACGATCGTAGGGCGTGTCGTACATGCCCATTTCCTGGCCCAGATACTCCGAATACAGCGCCCAGCCTTCGCCATAGGCAGAGATGTAGGCGTAGCGGCGGAACTCCGGCAGCCCCTGCGCCTCGGCCGCCAGCGGCATCTGCAGCGCGTGGCCGGGCGAGGACTCGTGCAGCGTCAACGCGGTCAGGTTGTACAGCGGACGCGATGGCAGGTTGTAGGTGTTGACCAGGTAGATGCCGGGGCCACCGCGCCCGCCGGTGTAGAACGGCGCCAGTTCCGGCGGCACCGGCTCGATCGCGAAGCGACGGCGCGACAGCCGGCCGATGTAATCGCCCACCTTGGCGTCCACGCGCTTGGCGATCCACGCGGCCTGCTTGAGCAACTGTTCCGGCGTCCTGGCGTAGAACTGCGGGTCGCTGCGCAGGAACTGCAGGAAGGCCGGAAACACCGCCTGCCCGGCCGGCGCCTTGAAACCACTGGCGGCGATGGTCTGATCCATCTGCGTGCGCAGCCTGGCCACTTCCTGCAGGCCGATCTGGTGGATCTGCTCGGGGCTGAGATCGAGCGTGGTGAACTCGCGGATCTGCGCGCGGTAGTACGCCGGCCCGTCCGGCAAGGCTTCGCCGGCCAGCGTGGTGCGCGCACGCGGCTGGTACTCGTTGCGGATGAAGTCCAGCAGCTTGGCGTAAGCGGGCAGCACCTGCGCATCGATGGTGTTGACCGCCTGCTGCCGCAATTGCGCCTGCACGTCGGCAGGCAGCGTCGCCGGCATCTGCTTGAACGGTGCGTAGAACGGATTGGCCTCGCCCTTGGCCTGCACCACGTCGGCGATGGACTGGTCGCGCCCGGTCAGCGTCACCCGGGGCTGGCTGAAACCGCGCGCCAGGCCGGCACGCATGTTGTCGGTGTGCTCGGCGAAGTAGCGCGGGATGTCGGCCAGCATCTTCAGATAGCGCTGGTAATCCTCGCGGGTGCGCAACTTGGCCTCGGCGCTGAAGCCCAGGTCGCTCCAGAACGCCGAGTCGCTGTTGAACGGCATTTCCCAGGCGCGGAACCGTTGCTGGTCCAGCAGTACCTGCAGCTGCTGCCGGTACACCTGGTAGCTCACCTGGTCCTCGGCCGGCAACTGTGATGCCGGAATCGCATCCAGTTCCTTCAAGGCCTGTTGCCAGTACGCGGTACGCAGGTTCTGGGTGGCCACATCCACCTTGGGCAGATGGTCGGACTGCTTGTCTTGCGTGGCCTGGTTGTCTTCATCCACCGCGCCGGACAGCTGCGCCTGGCGCCAGCGCCATTCACGCGTGTACAGCGCCTTGAAGCGCGCGGCTGCCGCGTTCTGCGTGGCGGCGACCGGCTCGGCGGCATCGGCGGTCGCGGCAATGCCACTCAAGCTCGTCGCAATCAACATACCCAATGCGCTCGCGCGTAAAACGCTGCTCGTCTTCATCCGCGTGCCTCCGGCGCAGCCTTGGCACGTGCAATCCACTGCCGCACGCGTTGCTGCAGCATCGCCAGCGGCATCGCGCCGCCGCCGAGCACCGCATCGTGGAAGGCGCGCACGTCGAAGCGATCGCCGAGCTCTTTTTCCGCCTCCGCACGCAGCGCAAGAATCTGCAGCTGCCCCAGTTTGTAACCCAACGCCTGGCCCGGCCAGACGATGTAGCGGTCGGTTTCGGACTGGATGCTGGGTTCGTCGTCGGAGGGGTGCGCGTGGAAGAAGTCCACCATCTGCTGGCGGTTCCAGCGCTTGTAGTGCACGCCGGTGTCGAGCACCAGCCGGTTGGCGCGCAACAGCTCGCCCGACAGCCGGCCGTAGTCGTTATAGGGGTCCTTGAAGAAGCCGATCTCCTTGCCCAGGCGCTCGGCGTACAGCGCCCAGCCTTCGATATAGGCGTTGTAGCCGGCCTGCTGGCGGAACGGCGGCAATGGCAGCGTCTGGGCGAGCGAGATCTGCAGGTGATGGCCCGGCACGCCCTCGTGGTAGGCGGTGGTTTCGATGTTGACCAGGGTGCGGCTGGCGAAGTCGCTGGTATTGACCTTCACGATCGCCGGCTTGCTGCCTTCCGGATTGCTCTGCCAGTACTCGGCGCCGGGCGCGCTGCGTCGGAATGCGGGCATCGCCTGCACCTCCAGCGGCGTCTTCGGCAGGTGGCCGAACAGCTTGGGCAACTCCGGCTCCATCGCGGCGATGTACTGGCGGTACTGCTGCAGGATCTGCTCGCCGGAGCGGGCGAAGTGGCGCCTGTCGGTGTCCACCGCCTTGCGGAAGCTGGCCAGGTCGGCAAAGCCCTGCGCCTTGGCGATCACCGTCATCTCGCCTTCGATGCGCGCCACTTCCTTCAGGCCGATCTGGTGGATTTCCTCCGGCGCCATGTCGGTGGTGGTCTGGGTATGGATGGCGTAGCGGTAGCGGCGTTCGCCATCGGGCAGCGACCACAGCCCTTCCTGCGCGCGCCCTTGCGCGGCGTATTCGTCGCGCACGAACGCGGCCAGCTTGGCGTAGGCCGGGCGCACCTGCTGCGCGATCGCCGCAAGCAGCTGCGTGCGCAGCGCAGCACGCTGCTCGGCCGGCACTGCGGCATCGAGCTTTTTCAGCGGCGAGGCGAACGGACTCTGCTCGCCGGTCAGCGCGGCGATCTTGTCGATCTGCTCGGGCAGGCGCTCCAGCAGATAACGCGGCTGCACCAGGCCTTCCTTCGCACCCTGGCGCGACACCGCGATCACCTGGTCGATCACCGTCGGAATCGTCTGCAGGCGCGTGATGTAGTCCTGGTAATCCTTGGCGTTCTCGAACGCAAACGCATCCCCATACCCGGCCAACGCCAGCTGGATGCCACCGATCGGCTCCAGCGGCATCGCGTAGGTCTTCAGGTCGATGCCTTCCAGCGTGTCGCGCAGCTGGCCGAGCATCATCTGCAGGCTGAGCTGGCGCTGCTCGTCCAGCGTCGTGCTGTCGATCGCCTCGAATTGCGTGAGCAGCTCGGCAGTGGCGCTGCGCTCGGCCTGCACGGCCTGGAGCGAATAATCGCTCCAACGATCGTTGTAACGCTTGTCGCCGATGATGCTGGCGAACTCCGGGTTGTGCTGCAACTGATACTGCCATTGCTTGTCCAGCAGCGCGTCGAAGGCCTTGGCGGCCTGTTCGCCGGTCGGCGCCGCGCGAGTGGCCGCAGCCGACGTTTCCGCTGCGGGCGGCGCCGGCTTGCAGGCAGTGAACAAGGCGGCGGCCAGCAGGCCGATGGCGACGGGACGCAGATGGTTCATGCAGTGACTCCAGGATGCAATGGCGGCGGTAGGAGCGCGCTTGCGCGCGACGGCTTTTATCGGAAATGCCCGTCGGGCGTTATCGATAAAGCCCGTCGCGCCCGGGTGCGCTCCTACGGATGCGTGGGCCCGTACAGGCTCACGCAAACGGTTGATCGATCGCCGGCGACGGCGGCGTAAACCACTGCGCGCCGGCATCGGTGACATGAAAGTGGTCTTCCAGGCGCACGCCGAACGCGCCGGGCACCACGATCATCGGCTCGTTGCTGGCGCACATGCCCGGCTGCAGCGGCTGCGCATTGCCGCGCACCAGATACGGCGCTTCGTGGATCGCCAGGCCGCAGCCATGGCCGGTGCGATGCGGCAGGCCGGGCAAGCGGTAGTCCGGGCCCAGCCCTGCCGCCTGCAGCACGCTACGCGCCGCCTGGTCCACCGCCTCGCAGGCGAGCCCGGGGCGGATCGCCGCGAACGCCGCCGCCTGCGCCGCCTGTTCCAGCTCCCAGATGCGCCGTTGCGCGTCATCGGGCGTGCCGTAGATCCAGGTGCGGGTGATGTCGGAGTGGTAGCCCTGCACGGTGCAGCCGGTGTCGATCAGCACCAGCTCGCCGGCGCGCAGGTGCTGCACGCCGGGAATGCCGTGCGGGAAGGCGGTGGCATGGCCGAACTGCACGATGCAGAAGGTCGAGCCGTTGTCCGCGCCCAGCGCGCGATGCGCCTCGTCGATGAAACGCACCAATTGATCAGTGCCGATGCCTTCCTGCGCGATGCCGGCGGCCAGCCGCTGCACCCGCAGGGTCATGTCGCAGGCCTGCTGCATCAGTGCCAGCTCGGCCGGCGACTTGCACATGCGGCAGCCGTCGATGATGGCCCCGGCGTCGCGGATGGCCGTGCCCAGATGCGCACGCAGGCCGGTGTGCACGGCAAAGGCGATGCCCGGGTCCAGCGCCAGTGCATGCGCATGGCGGTCGTCCATCGCCTGCACCACCAGCGCGTACGGGTCCTCATGTTCTTCCCACAGACGTTTGGCGACCGGAACCTGCAGCACCGCATCCAGCGAGCCTTCTTCGAACGCGGGGCAGATCAGCACCGGGTCGCCGTCCGGCGTCAGCAGCAGCGCGACCAGGCGCTCGCTCGCGCCCCACGGCACGCCGGTGAAATAACGCAGCGAGGTACCGGCGCCGATCAGCAGCGCATCCACGCCGTGCGCGCGCATCAGGCTGCGTGCGCGCTCGATGCGCTGTTGGTATTCGTCCGCGGCGATCGGCGCGGCGCGTTGCGTCCACGGCGCCAGTTGCGCGCGCGCCTGCTCCAGCGACAGCCCGCCGATCTGGCCGCTCATGTGCCCGCTCCAAGATCGGCGGTGCTCCATTGCCCATCGACCAGCCGCGCCACCCCGCCCGGATTGCGCTGGCGCAACTCGGCCGGCAGCAACGCGTCCGGCACCGCATCGTAGCTGTGCAGGGCGGCAAAGCGGCGGATCGAACCGGGCATGCCCACTGCGGTGAACCCCGGATGCCCGGTGCTGGGGAATGGCCCGCCGTGATTCTGCGCCGCGCTCACCGCCACGCCGGTCGGCATCTTGCTGTTGATCAAGCGCCCCACCCGCGCCCGCAGCACCGGGGCGATGGCCTGCCAGGCCGCATCGTCGCTGCCATCGGCTGCGCGATACAAGGTGCCGGTGAGGTTGCCTTCGAATGCCGCGGCCACCTGCGCCATCTGCGCCACGTCGCGCGCACGCACCAGCAGGCTCACCGGGCCGAAGGCCTCGGTCTGCAATGCATGCGGACTGGCGAGGAACGCCTGTGCATCCACGCTCAACAAGGTCGGCGCATAGCGATAGCCGTCTTCGCCGGTATGCCCGCCGGCCAGCAGCGCGGCACCGGCAGCGCGCAGGGCTGCCACACCGTATTGCACGCCGTCCACGCCTGCGCTGGAAAACAGCACCATCGGCATGGCAGCGTCGAAATGCGCCGTGGTCGCGGCCACGAAGGCATCGCCGGCCGCGCCGTGCGGCACCACCACCACCCCCGGATTGGTGCAGAACTGGCCGCTGCCCAGGGTGCACGAGGAGAAGAATTCCTGCGCCAGCGCCGCGCCGCGTTCGGCCAGGGCGCCCGGCAGCAGGAACACCGGGTTGACGCTGGACAGCTCGGCATAGAACGGCACGCCGGCCGCATCGGCGGCGGCCTTCAGCGCCAGCCCGCCGGCACGGCTGCCGGTGAAACCGATGGCTCCAAGCCGCGCATCGCCGGCCAGTCGCAGGCCGGTGGCGTTGTCAACGTGATACAGCAACTGCACCGCCGCAGCCGGCAGGCCCGCCGCAAGCAAGGCTGTGTGCGCGAGCTGCGCCATGCGCTGGCTGGTGGCCGGATGCAGCGGATGCGCCTTGGCGATCACCGGATTGCGCGCGGCAATGGCCGAGGCGAAATCGCTGCCGGCAATCGCGTTGAAGGCGAACGGGAAATTGTTCGGGCCAAACACCACCACCGGCTTGCCGAGCGGTGCCAGATGCGAACGCAGGTCGGCAGCGGTGTCGATGATGGGTTGGGTCCAGCTGTAGCTGCGCACCGCCTGTGCGGCCTGGCGCAACTGCCCGCTGGTGCGCGGCAGTTCGTTGCCGCGCAGGCGCGTGGGCGCCGGCAATGCGGTTTCCGCATGGGCCAGCGCCACCAGGGTGTCGGCATCGGCATCCAGCGCGTCGGCGTAGGCGTCCAGGAATGCGGCGATCCTGTCGACCGGCGCCGCCGCAAGCTCTGCTGCAACCGCTTGCGCTGCCGCAAGTGCGGTTTCGACATCCTCCGCACCGCTGACCGGAAACTGCGGCCCGATCGCCTCGCCCGTGGCCGGGTCGGCGGCACGGAAGCGACCGGTCGCGCCGCGGCTGGGTTGCCAGCGGCCGGCCAGCAATACCTCGGCCTCCTGGATGGGGGTGGAGTGGAGCGTCTCGTTCATTGCGGCACCTTCGGTTGCATGAGGACGGCCGCTGCACGCCATGCGGCAGCGGCCGACCAAAAAACGCCGAGGATGCCATGTCGATGCGACACCCTCGGCGACCCGCGTCTCGCTACACCGGCCACCCTGTGCGCGCATGACTCCGTGCGCGTCGCGTATCCGGGGACGTGCGGCGAGACCGCATCGTCAGGACAGTGTGGGCGCAGTGGCGATGGCGTGATCGATCACCTTGAGCGCGGCCTCGCGCTCGGCACCGTCGACCACCAGGCGCGGCGCGCGCACGCGCTCGCTGCCCAGGCCCACTTTTTCCTGCACCAGTTTGATCAACTGCACGAACTTGGGCACGGTGTCCAGGCGCAGCAGCGGCAGGAACCAGTCATAGAGTTCCTTGGCCGCCGGGTAGCCGCCATCGCGCGCGAGTTCGAACAGGCGCACCGATTCCTTCGGGTAGGCGTTGACCAGGCCGGCGATCCAGCCCTTGGCACCCATGCTCAGGCCTTCGACGATGGCATCGTCCATGCCGACCAGCAGCGCCAGGCGGTCGCCCAGCAATTCCTGCAGCGCGGCGAAGCGACGCACATCGCCCGAGGACTCCTTCACTGCCTGCAGGTTGGGGAATTCGGCGGCCAGCTCGGCAATCTGCGCCGGGCCGAAGTCGGTCTTGTAGGCCACCGGGTTGTTGTACAGGATCACCGGCAGGTCGGTCGCGGCGATCACCGCGCGCACATGCGCGCCCATCTCGCGCCAGTCGGTGGAGTAGACGTAGGGCGGCAACACCATCAGCCCGCCGCAACCGAGCTCCTTGGCCGCCTTGGCCAGCGCCACCGCCTCACCGCTGGCCAGGCTGGCGATGCCCGGCACCACCGGCACGCGGCCGTCCAATGCGCCGATCAGCGTCTTGAGCACGGCGATCTTGTCGTCCACGCTCAAGGTGGCCGCTTCGCCCAGCGAACCCAGCGGCACGATCGCGGTGCAGCCGGCGTCCACCAGTTGATTGGCGTGCTTGCCCAGGAAGGCGTGGTCGATCTCGCCGGAGGCGGTGAACGGGGTGGTGATGGCCGGCAGCACGCCGTGCCAGAACGCAGCAATACTCATGGATGATTCCCTTGCGAGTCGGAAGTGAACGGGTCGGCCAGCGCCGCGAGGCGGACCGGGAACAACGGCGGCCGGCGGCCGGCGTCGGTGGAAAACGCGGGCGGGCACCGCCCCAGTTCGGCCAGTGCGGTGCCGCAGATGCGGCCCTGGCAAGCGCCCATGCCGCAACGCGAGGCGAGCTTGGCATCGCGGGCATCGTCGAAGTTGTCCAGCGCAGCCAGCGGCACGTCTTCGCAGCGGCACACCAGCGTGTCGGGCCGGGCCAGCGTGTGGATGCGTGGATGCAGTGCGAACTGCCGCTGCAACAGCTCGGCAAACGCACGCGCGGCACGCCGCCGCGGCTGCAGCCGCAGCGCAGCGTCCGGTGCGTCGGCAGCCATATGCCCGGCCATCGCACCTTCGACCAGTGCGCAATCGCGCCCGCCGATGCCGCAGGCCTCGCCCGCTGCAAAGACCTGCGTGACGCTGGTGCGTAGCAAGGCATCCACCTGTACCTGCTGATGCGCGCCGCAGGCGTCGAGCTGACACCCCAGCAACTGCGCAAGTTCGGTATTGGGCACCAGGCCATAGCCCACCGCCAGTTGATCGCAGGCGACACGCCTGCGGCCGGCTGGCCCTTCCATTTCGATTTCGCGCAACTGCGTGTCGCCGTGTGCGGCAACCACGATGCTGCCGGCGCGATAGGCCACCGCACGCAACTGCAGGCGCAGCGCAACCGCCTGCGCCGCCTTGCCCGGCCAGCGCCACAGTTGCAGCGCAAACTGCCGCAGTGCGGCTGCCGAGGTCTGTTCGTGGATGCCGAGCACCTGTGCGCCATGCCGCTGCAAGGTGGCCGCACTGGCCAGCAGCAGCGGGCCGCTGCCGGCGACCACCACGCGCTTGCCGGCCAGCGGCCAGCCCTGTTTTGCCAGCGCCTGCGCCGCGCCGGCGCCGGTCACCCCGGGCAAGGTCCAGCCGGGGAACGGCAGCAGCAACTCGCGTGCGCCGGTGGCCAGCACCAGCGCGGCGTAATGCAGTTGCAGGGTGCCATCCGGGCCATCGGCCAGCAGCCAGCCCGGCTGCGCCAGCAGGATCTGCGTGCGCGTCAGCAGCGTGATCGACGCCGCGCCCTGCACCTGCTGCAACAGCGTGCGCGCATCGGCGGGCGCGCCATGCCGCACGTCGCTGCGCCACACCTGCCCGCCGGCACGCGGCTGCAGGTCGACCACGCCGACCCGCACGCCATGACCGGCCGCGGCCTGCGCCGCCGCCAGCCCGGCCGGGCCGGCGCCGATCACCAGCACATCGAAATGCTGCACGCGCTCAGCCATCGGTGCGTACCTGCATGCCGTCGCGCGCATCCACCAGGCAGGCGCGTTGCTGGCCGATGCCGTCGATGCGCACCCGGCATTCGAAACACACGCCCATGCCGCACAACGGCGCGCGCGGCTGGCCACTGCACGACTGCCGGAACTGCAGCGTCGCCTGCGCCACCGCCGCGGCCACGCTGGCGCCGGCCGGCACTTCGACCGCTTGCGCGTCCACGTGCAGGCGCACCGTGGCGCTCATGCGGCGGCACCGTGCACGGCGCGCGCCGGAGCGTACGGGCTGGGGTCGATGGCCGGGGTGCGCCCGAGCAGGCTGTCCACGATCACCCGTGCGCTCCCCAGTGCCGTGGTGACCCCCAGCCCCTCGTGACCGGCGGCCACCCAGACATCGCGCCGGCCAGGCACCGCCCCGAGATACGGGCGCCCGTCCGGGGTCGCCGGGCGCAGCCCGGTCCACACCCGGATCGCCTGCAACTCGCGCAGCACCGGCAGATAGGCGAATGCGCGCTGCAGCATCTGCTGCAGCACCGGCAGCGACAGCGCGCGGTCGTGCTCGCCGAACTGGCGCGAGGAACCGATCAGGATCTGACCGGTCGGCCGCGGCTGCACATTGAAGGCCACGCTGGTGGCGTCGGCGCCATGCGCCGAATCGGCGTAGCCCAGCTCCAGCAACTGATGCCGGATCAGCCCCGGATGGCGGTCGGTGATGACCAGATGGCCCTTGCGCGGGCGCAGCGCCAGCTCGGGCAACAGCTGCGGCAAGGCCACGCCGCTGGCGACCAGCACCGGGCCGCCCAGCAGCTGGCCATCGTCCAGGCGCACCCCCTGCGCCTGCAACTGCGCCACCTTGCGGCCGGCAAACAGCTGCGCGCCCGCCTTGCAGGCCAGGCTCACCAGATGCCGCGCCACCCGCGGCGGATACACCACGGCCTCACCCGGCACCAGCATGCCGCCGGCCAGGCCCGGCACCAGGTGCGGCTCCAGCGCGTACAACCGGCCGGCATCGATCGCGTCGGCCTGCAGGCCGGCCGCCGCCAGCCGCGCGATCTTGGCCGGCACCGCCGCCAGTTCGCGCGCATCGCGGGCCACCCACAGCGTGCCGCAGCGGCTGAATTCTGCCTCGCTCAATTCGGCGAACCGCTCCCACAAACGCAGCGAGTACGCCGACAACGCCAGCTCGGCCAGATCGTCGTCCATTGCCACCAGGTGCCCCATCGCCGCGGCGGTGGAACCGCCGCCGATCGGCCCCGGCTCGACGATCGCCACCCGCAGCCCTTCGCCGGCCGCCGCCTCGGCGCAGGCCGCCCCGACGATGCCCGCGCCCACCACGATCAGGTCGTAGCTGCGTCGCGTGCCGGCAGCGGCCGGCACGCTGCCGGTGTGCGCGGCTGGCGCGTCCGCGGCGGCCAGCGCCGCGCCGGGCAAGGGGGCGGCCGCAGCAGACGCTGCGCCGGCATGTCCCTCCTGCGCGCGCAGCTGCTCGTCCATCAGGCCACGATGCCCCAGGCGAACGGGTCGGCCGGGTCGATCAGCAGCTGCGATCGCGCAGTGAGGTAGGCCTGCCCGCTGATGCGTGGCGCAATGCCGCGCCCGCTGAGGCGGTAACTGCCCTCGAAGGCGCTGCCCAGGATGCCCTGCTGCACCCATTGCTCGCCCTCGCCCAGCTTGCCGTCGGCGGCCAGGCAGGCCAGCTTGGCGCTGGTGCCGGTGCCGCACGGCGAGCGGTCGTAGGCCAGCCCCGGGCACAGCACGAAATTACGTGCCACGCCGCTGCCATCGGGCGCGGCGCCATTGACTTCGATATGGTCGATCTCGCCACCGGCCTCGCCGGTGATGCCGGCCGCTTCCAGCGCCAGCCGGATCGCTTCGGTATAGGCGGTCAGTTCGCGCTGATGCGCCAGCTCAAGCGCGCACGGCGCCTGCCCGGTGATGAAGAACCAGTTGCCGCCCCAGGCCACGTCGCCGCGCACCCGGCCATGACCGGGCACGTCCACGTCCACACCCGCCGCGAAGCGGTAGCTCTCGACGTTGTCGACCGACACCGTGCCGTCTTCGGCCAGTTCCACGCCCACCGTGCCGACCGGCGTCTCGATGCGGTGCCGGCCCGGCGCGATGCGCCCCAGCTCGGCCAGCGTGCGCACCACTCCGATGGTGCCGTGCCCGCACATGCCCAGGTAGCCGACGTTGTTGAAGAAGATCACCCCGGTGCAGGCGTCGGGGTCGCGGGCCGGCAGCAGCAAGGCGCCGACCATGGTGTCCGAGCCGCGCGGCTCGCAGGCAATCGCGCTGCGCCACGGGTCGAAGTCGCGGCGAAACCGCTCGCGGCATTGCGCCAGGTCGCCATCGCCCAGATCGGGGAAGCCGGAGAGGACCACGCGGGTAGGTTCGCCGGCCGTATGGGAGTCGATGACGTCGATGGTGTGCATGGCTCATGCTCCCACTGCCGGCGGCCGGACGACTAGCGTCCAATGCGAGTTGCAAATGCGGAAATCCGCACAATCGACAACCCGGTTCACAGCCCCGCGTTTGCGCTAGGATCCATACAGGGCCGCGCCTTTCGTGCAGCCGTCAATCGTGATCTCCACCATGACGCCGATGGACCTCAACCTTCCCGCGCTGGAAATGCAGACGCTGTTCGATGCACTGCCGGACGTGGTGTTCTTCATCAAGGACAGCGAGGGCCGCTACACCCATTGCAACCTGACGCTGGTACGCCGGCTCGGGCGCAAGCTGCGTAGCGACATCATCGGCCGCTCGCCACTGGAAGTGTTTCCGCTGCCGCTGGGAGGCAGCTACATGATGCAGGACCGCCGCGTGCTGTGTGGCGAGCTCATCGACAACCAGCTGGAAGTGCATCTGTATCCCAACCGCCTGCCCGGCTGGTGCCTGACCTTCAAGCGCCCGCTCTGCGAAGCAAACGAGGTGATCGGCGTGGTCGGCATTTCGCGCGACCTGGGCCAGCCCGACAGCCGGCACTCGGCCTACGAGCGGCTGAGCCAGGTGATGGACCACATGCAGGCCAACTTCGGCGACAACCTGCGCGTGCAGAGCCTGGCCGACCTGGCCGGCCTGTCGGTGGCGCAGCTGGAGCGGCACTTCCGCCGCGTGTTCCAGGTGACCCCGCAGCAACTGCTGACCAAGCTGCGGATCGAATCGGCGATGCGGCTGCTGTATGGCGAGGACAGCATCGCCAGCATCGGGCAACGCTGCGGCTTTGCCGACCAGAGCGCGTTCGCGCGTCAGTTCAAGGCAACCGTCGGCATGACCCCGCGCGATTACCGTGCGCTCAAGGGGCAGTTGTAGGCACGCAGACAGGCCCCGACACCGCGCTGGCACAAATGCCGAATTCGGCAGCATCGATGGTGCCGTGGCGGTGCAGATCGCCAGGGCTGTTGCGCAGCCGTTGCGGCGCGCCGGCCATGGCCCGCACAGGACCCCGCTGAAGCGCGCGTCAAGGCGAGACCAGACCCGGATGATAGAATTCGGGGTTTCCCCTACTGCGTTGCCAATGGCCAGCTTTTTCCGCCGTAACAAGCCAACCACGCCCGACAGCGCGCGTACCTCGCGCTATAGCCTGGAAGAACTGGCAGCCGCATTCCCCACCGCACCTTCCGCCGCCACCCCGGCGTCGCCGGTCGAGGCAATGCCGACCGCCGAACCCGGCACGTCGGCAACGACGGCAACGACGGCACCGCCCGCCCCCGCCGCACCCGCACGCAGCGAACCGATAGCGCAGACACCCGCCGCACCGCCGCCCGCCGCCGCACCGGCCGAACGGCATGCGCAGGACATCGCCGCGCGGACCGGCCAGGCGCAGAGCGTTGCCGCAGTCCCCGGCGCACCCACGCCGCCGGCAACACCGGCGCCTTCGGCGCTGCAGGCGCTGCCCGATCCGGCTCCCGCTGCCGCGCCGCGTCCGTCCACTGCAGTGGTGGTGCCGCCGGTGGTCGTGCAGCCGCAGAGCGCCCCCGTACCGCCGGCTGGCACCGCCACGCCTTCGCAAAGCAGCACGCCCGCCGTTGCACCCTCGACCACAACGCCTGCGGTCGTTGCACCCGTCGTGGCGGCGCCTGCCGCAGTCACCGCGGCACCCGCAGCGGCGCCGGTCGCCGCCCCGCCGCCCGGCGTCGTCGCCCCGGCCGTGATCGCCGCCCCGCCGGCCACCACCTCCATCGACGACGGCATCGGCGGCCAGCGCGATGCGCTACCGGCCGCCCCGGCCGGCAAACCGGGCTGGCGCGACCGCCTGCGCAACAGCAGCTTTGCGCGCAGCTTCGGCGGCCTGTTCTCGCGCAATCCCAAGCTCGACGACGACCTGCTCGACGAGATCGAAACCGCGCTGATCACCGCCGACGTCGGTATCGGCGCCACCACCGCCCTGGTGGAGGGCCTGCGCAAGCGCATGAAGTCGCGCGAGTTCGTCGATGCGCAGGCGATGTTCAAGGCCTTGCGCGCCGACCTGATCGCGCTGCTGCAGCCGGTCTCCAAGCCGCTGGTCATCGACCGCGCGGCCAGGCCCTTCGTGGTGCTCACCGTCGGCGTCAACGGCGTCGGCAAGACCACCACCATCGGGAAGCTGGCCAAGCGCTTCAAGGACGACGGCAACAGCCTGATGCTGGCGGCCGGCGACACCTTCCGCGCCGCCGCGGTGGCGCAGCTGCAGGCCTGGGGCGATCGCAACGGTGTGGCCGTGATCGCGCAGGGACAGAACGCCGACGCCGCCTCGGTGGCGTTCGACGCCCTGCAGGCCGCCAAGGCGCGCGGCACCGAGGTGTTGATCGCCGACACCGCCGGCCGCCTGCACACCCAGACCGGGCTGATGAACGAGCTGGGCAAGATCCGCCGCGTGCTCGGCAAGATCGATGCCGCCGCGCCGCACGAAGTGCTGATGGTCATCGACGGCACCACCGGCCAGAACGCCATTTCGCAGCTGCGCCAGTTCCATGCCGCGGTCGGTGTCACCGGCCTGGTCGTGACCAAGCTCGATGGCACCGCCAAGGGCGGCGTGGTGTTCGCCCTGGCGCGCGAGTTCAATATCCCGATCCGCTTCGCCGGCATCGGCGAACGCCCGGAAGACCTGCGTGTGTTCGACCCGGTCGCCTTCGTCGATGCCTTGCTGCCGGAAGCCCTGGGCAGCTGAGTGGAAGACACCTGCCCGCATCTGCAGCCGCTGTGCGCACAGGCGCTGCAGGCCGGCTGCACGGTGAGGGCGGTGTCCCGCGACTGGTCGCGTGCCAGACGTGTCCTGGAGTTTGCCCAGCCCCTTCCGGCGGCGCTGCGCAGACAGGCCCGCGCCCATCCGGCGGTGGTCTACTACCACGCACCGGCCGCACCACACTGGCCTGGCGATGAGGGCGTTTTCTGCGAACAGTGCCTGGTCGGAATGGCCTTTCCGCTGCGCTGAGCGGCCCCGCCGCCGCAGCCACGCAGCCGGCCCCGCCCCGACGCCATTGCCCTCCATCGCCAGCAGAGCCCATGCCAGCCGACCACGCCACTCCCACCACCGACGCTTTCGTCGACCGCGTGCTGCACTGGTTCGACGGCCACGGCCGCCACGACCTGCCCTGGCAGCATCCACGTGCGCCGTACCGGGTGTGGCTGTCGGAAATCATGCTGCAGCAGACCCAGGTCGCGGTGGTCATTCCGTATTTCCAGAAGTTCGTCGCCCGCTTTCCGACCCTGGCCGACCTGGCCGCCGCCGACAACGACAGCGTGATGGCGCATTGGGCCGGGCTGGGCTACTACGCACGCGCACGCAACCTGCACGCGGCCGCCAAACAATGCGTGACCCTGCACGATGGCGAACTGCCACGCGATGTCGACGCCTTGCTCGCCCTGCCCGGCATCGGCCGCAGCACCGCCGGGGCGATCCTCAGCCAGGCCTGGAACGACCGTTTCGCGATCATGGACGGCAACGTCAAGCGCGTGCTGACGCGCTTCCACGGCATTGCCGGCTATCCCGGCCTGCCGGTGATCGAAAGGCAGTTGTGGCAACTGGCGACGACGCATGTGGCGCACGTGCCGGTCGGCCGCCTGGCCGACTACACGCAGGCGCAGATGGATTTCGGCGCCACGCTGTGCACGCGCGCCAGACCGGCCTGTGTGCTGTGCCCGCTGCAGGACGCTTGCGTGGCACGCCGCGATGGCCTGGTGGAGGCACTGCCCACGCCCAAGCCCGGCAAGACCCTGCCCGAGCGCGAAGCCACCGCGCTGCTGCTGGAAAACGCAGACAGGCAGATCCTGCTGCAGCGCCGCCCGCCGACCGGCATCTGGGCCTCGCTGTGGACGCTGCCGCAGGCCGAGACCGATGGCGGCATGCGCGCATGGTTCGACACACACATCGATGGCAACTACGACCGCGCCGACGAACTGCCGCCGATCGTGCACACCTTCAGCCATTACCGCCTGCATCTGCAGCCCTTGCGCATCGGCAAGGTCGCGCTGCGCCCGGCGCTGCGCGACAATGACGCTCTGCGCTGGGTCGCCCGCGCCGATCTCGCCGCGCTGGGCCTGCCGGCGCCGATCCGCAAACTGCTCGACGCCCTCTAGGCGCGCACCCAAAGGAATCCGCATGTCCCGCACCGTGTTCTGCCAGTACCAGCAATGCGACACCGAAGGCCTGGATTTCGTGCCGTATCCCGGCGAGCTCGGCCAGCGCGTGTTCGCGCAGATCGGCAAGAGCGCATGGCAGGCGTGGCTGGCGCACCAGACCATGCTGATCAACGAGAACCGGCTCTCGCCACGCGATCCCAAGCACCGCGCGTTTCTCGAGGCCGAGCTGCAGAAGTTCCTGTTCGAACGCAATGCCGACAAGCCCGATGGCTATGTCGCGCCGATGCGCGAAGAGTAAGCGCGGCAGGATTCGACGCCGCTCACCGACGGCTGCGCTCGTGCCGGGCAGGCGCGGCCAGTGCATGCCATCGGCGTGCATCGCGTGTGCCGTGCGGATCCTGCGCCGTTTACGCAAGCGGAAGGATTGCTCGCCACGACTGGCTGACCGTTCCTGAGCGGGAGTCCGCCTGGCGCAGCGCAGCGCATCCCCGGCAGTGCAGCGGCACTGCACGATCGCCGACCAGCTGCAACCGACATCCGGGTATCGCAATGCCCGGATGCGCGCCGCTCAGCCGACGCCGGTGGGCCCGTCCAGCAGCATGCGGATCCGCTTGAGCAACTCCTTCTGCGTGTACGGCTTGTTGACCACGTCGAATTCCGCACCGCCGACGTCGGTGCGCTCGATGCTGGCATCGGCATAACCGGTGGTCAGCAGCACCTTGATCCTGGGCAACATGCGCCGCGCCTCGCGGGCCAGCACCACCCCATTCATGCCGCCGGGCATGATCAGGTCGGTAAACACCGCGTCCACTTCCGGATGCTGTTCCAGCACCTCGACCGCCTCGCGTCCGCTGGATGCGGTGAGGATGCGGTAACCGGCATCCTCCAGGAACATCTGCGCCACCACCGCCACATCCGGCTTGTCTTCCACGATCAGGATGGTCTCGCTGCCGCCCTTGTCGATCGCGCGGCCCTTGGCTGCCAGCAGTTCGTTCTCGAACTCGCTGGAGGCAGGAAAGTACAGCCGCACCGTGGTGCCCTCGCCCACTTCGCTATGGATGCGCACGGTGCCGCCGGACTGCTTGACGAAGCCATACACCATCGACAGGCCCAGGCCGGTGCCCTGCCCTTCGTCCTTGGTGGTGAAGAACGGCTCCATCACCCGGCTGGCGACGTCCGGCGGCATGCCCGAGCCGGTGTCGCTCACCGCCAGGCTCACATAACGGCCCGGTGCCAGCTGGTGATACATCGCCAGATCGTGGTTGGTGATTTCCACATTCTGCGTCTGCACCGTGACCTGCTTGCGCTCGACCTGCGCCATCGCATCGCGCGCATTGATCAACACGTTCAACAGCGCCACTTCGGCCTGGGTGGTATCGATCTGGCAATTCCACAACTGCTCGTCCAGCGACTGCTGCATGGTGATGCCACCGCCCAGCACGCGCTCGGCCATGTTGTTCATGCCCGCCACCAGGCCATTGAGGTTCACCACCCGCCCGCGCAACTTCTGCTTGCGCGAAAACGCCAGCAGCTGCTGCGTCAGCGTGGCCGCCTTGGCCGCCGCCGCGGCCGCGTGCTCGGCACTGAAGGCGATGCGCTGCGCATTGTCGCCGCCCTTGTTGGCCATCATCTGGATCACTTCCAGATGGCCGGCCATCACCTGCAGCAGATTGTTGAAATCGTGCGCAATGCCGCCGGTCAGCTGCCCCAGCGCTTCCATCTTCTGCGCCTGGCGCAAGGCGTCCTCGGCATCGCGACGCCGGCTCACATCCAGCTGCGAGCCGAAGAAGTACACCAGACGGCCGCTCTCGTCGAACACCGGCGAGACGAACAGCGCATTCCAGAACGACGAACCGTCCTTGCGGTAGTTCAGCACTTCGGTGGCGAATTCGCGCCGGTTTTCGATCGATTCGCGGACATCGTCGATGCTGGAGCGATCGGTTTCCGGTCCCTGCAGGAAGCGGCAGTTGTTGCCGATGATCTCGTCGGCCGAATACCCGGTCATTTCCAGGAATGCCCGGTTGGCGAACACGATCGGATTGTCGGGCAGATGCGGATCGGTCACCGTCATCGGCATCCGCGTGGTTTCCACCGCCGCAAAGAAGATGTCCGAGCGACGCTTGTCGACAGGAAGGCTGCGCGATTCGCCGATGTGAGGCGCCCGTGGCTCGACGTGACCAGAATCGTTCAAGTGCATGTTCTCCGCGGGGCCATTCCCGTGGCGATAGTCTAGTCGGGGCCGGTGAGCTGATCCCTCACATCCATGAGCCTTTCCCGTACGGCCGCCCCTGCCGATGCAACCCGACGCGTCTGACACAGCACGTGCTGCTGCGGCGCCCGCTTTGGCAACACGTCGATGCCCTCCGCACCGGCTACCATCAGCCCCATCCCAGCAGCACCGGCACGCTGCGCGATTATCCGTGCATGGCCCGGGCCACCGCGAAGCATGGGGCGAGCCGTCGCCACACGACCGGCGCGCATGCAAGCGCGCGGCTGTGAGCCATTGCCTGCACCGTCGCTTGCTGAAAAAGCTGGTGAATGGTGCCGCGACAGGCCGTCCGTGGCCGGCAGGTGCAGCAGCGGTTTTGCCGTAGCATGCGCGGGCAGCAAGCAGCTCCTGCGCTTCATTCGGCCATTCCGGCGCCGTTGCGCGCGTCTTTCCAGCCAGCGCAGGCTCTGGCGATCATGCGATGCCACCATGCCGGGCTATCAGACCCAGATTCACGCGTTGACCTTCGGGCAACTGACCTACGTCATCCGCGCACTTGCCGACAAGCAGCAATACGCCGATCCGGACGAGAGTGCGGCCGATGCCGGCATCTCCTCGGCGCAATGGAGCCTGTTCGGACAGGTCTGGCCTGCCGGCCGGCTGCTGGCCGAAGCAATGGCCACGCGCCCGATCGACGGCAGGCGCATTCTCGAACTCGGCTGCGGCCTGGGGCTGGCCAGCCTGGTGTTGCGCAGGCGCGGCGCCGACGTGGTCGCCAGCGACCATCACCCGCTGGCCGAGGTGTTCCTGGCGTACAACGCGGCGCTCAACTCGCTGGACTCGGTGCCGTATCGCCGGCTCGACTGGGATGCCGGGGCGCTGAACACGGGCCAGTTCGACATGATCATCGCCAGCGACGTGCTCTACGAGAGCCGCCACGCCAGCATGCTGGCCACCCTCATTCCCGCACTGGCCAAGCCCTCGTGCGAGATCGTCATCAGCGACCCGGGCCGCGGCAATGCCAATGCGCTGTCGCGCATGCTGGCGGACATCGGGTTTTCACTGGTCGCCGGCGAGCGCCAGGCCGCGGCCCAGGTGACCAAGGCGCCGCGCCTGTTCGTCTACCGGCGCAACATGGACAACTGGTGGCCGGCGGGCGGCTGACCGGTTGGCCGCGCCACTCCGCTGCAGGCGTGCCGGCAGACGGCGCAACCTGCCGGCACCATCGACAAACCAGAGCGCACCGTCCGGCGCCGCAGTAGCGGCGGCGGACCTCAGAGCCGGTATTCCTTGGGGTCCAGGAACTCCGCCAGACACGACCCCACGCGCAGCGCCTGCTCGCGCGCATCGCCGCGGTACTCGCCCTGCCCTGCGCCTTCGATGGTGGCGATCGGCGAGGGGTGGTCGCGGTGGTACACGAACGCCGTCGACGACCACTGCGTCTGTCCAGGGGCCTGACTTTCCATCGTTTCCACGCGGAACTCACCGCAGTAGCCGTGAATCAACGTGCGTCGAAGTGTTCTGTGCGTCATGCGCGGAAGTATCACCATGCGCAGTTGAAGACCACGTGGAAACCCGCCGCGCGCCGGCAGCGCGCGCCGGCCGCAGCCCCTTGCGCCACTCCCCCGACGCAGCCTGCCAGCCATTCCCAGGACGCGATTCACGCACCGCCCAGACGCAGCGCGGGCAACATCGACCTCGACATCGTCCGGACGCATGCGAAACGGCGGCCGGCAAACGCAGCAAAACCCGCCCGCAGCAAACGCTGCGACGTGGCGCCGACATGAGTTGAAAGAGGGGAGTGCATCTCCGGCGGTTGCCGGGAAGCCTTGCGAACGAAGGCTTGAAAAAAATGGTGGCCGAGGACGGAATCGAACCGCCGACACGGGGATTTTCAATCCCCTGCTCTACCAACTGAGCTACTCGGCCACTATCGCAACATGCTGCCTGCGTTGCGAGGACGCGCATCATAGCGAGCAGGCGCAGTTTGGGCAAGCCTTGCGATGAACTTTGTTGCGGGCCGGCGCAATGCCCATGCTTTCCTGCAACGGTTCACGCCGCGCGGCGGGCGGCATGGCCTAGCCTGCGCAGGTCCCGAGGAGATCGTCATGCGCCTGCCCCGCCTGCTGTTGTCGTTCGCCTTGCTGCTGCCGCTGGCGGCTGCCGCCCAACCGCCGGTACGCGCAGTGCCGCAACTGGACATCTCCCGCTATGCGGGCCAGTGGCACGAGATCGCGCATCTTCCGGTGTCGTTCCAGAAGAAGTGCCGCCGCGATATCACTGCCAGCTACACCTTGCGCGACGATGGCCTGATCGGCGTGCGCAACGGCTGCCGCACCGCCGATGGCGAGCTGACCCAGGCCGACGGGGTGGCGCGCCCGGTCGCTGGCCAGCCCGGGCAGCTGCGGGTGCGCTTCGCCCCTGAATGGTTGAGCTGGTTGCCGCTGGTGTGGGCCGACTACTGGGTGATCGCGCTCGACCCGGATTACCAATGGGCAGTGGTCGGCGAACCGGAGCGCAAGTACCTCTGGATCCTGTCGCGTTCGCCGCAGATGCCGCGCGCGCAGTTCGAGCAGCTCAAGGCCCGGGCCACGCAGATGGGCTACGACCTGTCGCCGCTGATCGTGGCTGCGCCGCTGCCCTGACGCTTGTGGCCGGCCCGCCGCGCGCGGTACCGCAACACACGCCTTCCCTGCACACGCAGGGGGCAAGGCAGCAAGGCAGCAAGGCAGCAACCGTACTGCGTAGTATTCTTGGCGCCGCCTCATCCCGCCAAGGACTTCAGCACATGCCTCGCGCCTATCGTCTCCTGATTGTTTCGCTGGCCTGCGGCCTGTTGCTGAGCGCCTGCGGCGGTGCGGTACGCCGCGTGTCCGAGCCGGCCGCCAGCATCCAGCAATTGACCGTGCGTGCCGATGGTTCCTGGTCGGTCGATCTGCGGCTGCAGAACTACAGCAGCATCCCGATGCAGTTCGAGCGCGTGGCGCTGGAGATTTCCGCCGGCGATCAGGTCGCCGGCAAGCTCGACCAGAGCGTCGGCATCTCGATCGGCCCGGAAACCGCCGACGTGGTGACCGTCAGCGTGCAGCCGACCTCGCTGGGCCGCATCACCGTCGCCGACGTGCTGGCCGGTGGCCGCTCGCTGCCTTACGCGCTCAAGGGCACGGTGTGGGCGACGCCGCAGGACAAGAAGCAGCGCGATTTCAGCGTCGAGTCGCGCAATACGCTCAGCCCGGCCCCGGGCCTCAACGGCGTGCTGCGCTGACGCGCACGCCTTCCCGCACTCGTTTGAAGGATCCCGCATGAGCAGCTACACCGCCCCGCTGACCGATTTCCGCTTCGCCCTGCACGACGTGCTCGGCGCGCAGGACCTGTTTGCCCGGCTCGGCTATGCCGATGCCAGTACCGACATCATCGACGCCGTGCTCGAAGAGGCCGGCCGCTTCACCGCGCAGGTGCTGGCGCCGCTCAACAGCATCGGCGACGAAATCGGCTGCGCGTTCGACAAGGGCACCCACGCGGTGACCACCCCGCCCGGCTTCCGCGCCGCCTACGACCAGTTCGTTGGCGCCGGCTGGAACGGGCTGACCGCCGAGACGCAATTCGGCGGCCAGGGCATGCCGCACACGCTGGGCGTGCCATTGAGCGAAATGATCAACGCCGCCAATCTGGCCTGGGGCAACTTCCCGCTGCTCTCGCACGGCGCGATGGAAGCGCTGCGCCAGCATGGCGAAACCTGGCAGCAGGACGTGTTCCTCAAGCCGCTGATCGACGGCCGCTGGACCGGCACCATGTGCCTGACCGAGCCGCATTGCGGCACCGACCTGGGCCTGCTCAAGACCCGCGCCGAGCCCAACGCCGACGGCAGCTACGCCATCACCGGCACCAAGATCTTCATCACCGCCGGCGAGCACGATCTCACCGACAACATCGTGCATCTGGTGCTGGCCAAATTGCCGGACGCACCGGCCGGCGCCAAGGGCATCTCGCTGTTCGTCACCCCCAAGTTCAAGGTGGACCGCGACGGCAACGTGGGCGAGCGCAACGCGCTGCACTGCGGCTCGATCGAGCACAAGATGGGCATCAAGGGCTCGGTGACCTGCGTGATGAACTTCGAAGGCGCGCAGGGCTACCTGGTCGGCCAGCCGCACAAGGGCCTGCAGGCGATGTTTACGATGATGAACACCGCGCGCCTGAGCGTGGGCCTGCAGGGCATCGGCCTGTCCGAGCGGGCGTACCAGAACGCCCTGCGCTATACCCGCGAGCGCCTGCAGTCGCGTGCGCTCAGCGGCGCCAAGGCGCCCGACAAGCCGGCCGACCCGATCATCGTGCATCCGGACGTGCGCCGCATGCTGTTGACCATCAAGTCGCTGACCGAAGGCAGCCGCCTGCTGGCGCTGCACGCGGCCAGCCTGGTCGATGTCGCCCATCGCGGCGCCACCGAACAGGAACGCGCCGATGCCGAAACCCTGGTGAGCTTCCTCACCCCGATCTCCAAGGCCTGCCAGACCGAGTGGTCGATCGAGAACACCTACCACGCGCTGCAGTGCTTCGGCGGCCACGGTTACATCCGCGAATACGGCATGGAGCAGCTGGCCCGCGACGCGCGCATCACCACCATCTACGAAGGCACCACCGGCATCCAGGCACTGGATCTGATCGGCCGCAAGACCGCTGCCAGCCAGGCGGCCGGACTGAAGCTGTTCCTGGCCGATGTGGAAAGCTTTGCCAATGCGCAGGAAGGCAACGCCGCGCTGGCCGAGTTCATCAAGCCGCTGCGCGACAAGTGCAGCGAGTGGGCGATGCTGACCCGCGACGTGCTCGATCGCGCCGCGCGCAACCCGGACGAACTCGGTGCCGCCAGCTACGACTACCTGTTTTATTCCGGTTACGTGGTGCTGGCGTACTGGTGGGCGCGCAGCGTGGCCGCGGCCGATGCCTCCGCGCACAGCGAGGACTTCAAACGCGCCAAGCGCGAAACCGCACGCTTCTACTTCGCCCGCGTGTTGCCGCGCACGCTGACCCATGCCGCCACCATTCGCAGCGGCGCCGCGCCGTTGATGACGCTGGAAGCGGAGCTGTTCGGCGAAGCCTGAGCAAGCGCCCTCCTCGCGGCGGACTGCCGCCGTCGTAGGAGCGGACCTGGCCGCGACGAGGCATGACCGATCAACGAGACGTCGCGCCCAGGTGCGCTCCTACCACAACCTCACAGCACCCCACCGCCGTCGTAGGAGCGGACCTGGCCGCGACGAGGCATGACCGATCGACAAGACGTCGCGCCCAGGTGCGCTCCTACNCAACCTCACAGCACCCCACCGCCGTCGTAGGAGCGGACCTGGCCGCGACGAGGCATGACCGATCGACAAGACGTCGCGCCCAGGTGCGCTCCTACCACAACCTCACAGCACCCCACCGCCGCCGTAGGAGCGGACCTGGCCGCGACGAGGCATGACCGATCGACAAGACGTCGCGCCCAGGTGCGCTCCTACGGCAACCTCACAGCATCCCAACGCCGTCGTAGGAGCGGACCTGGCCGCGACGAGGCATGACCGATCGACAAGACGTCGCGCCCAGGTGCGCTCCTACGGCACCTCACAGCACCCCACCACCGTCGTAGGAGCGGACCTGGCCGCGACGAGGCATGACCGATCGACAAGACGTCGCGCCCAGGTGCGCTCCTACGGCACCTCACAGCACCCCACCACCGTCGTAGGAGCGGACCTGGCCGCGACGAGGCATGACCGATCAACAAGACGTCGCGCCCAGGTGCGCTCCTACAGCAACCTCACAGCACCCCACCGCCGTCGTAGGAGCGGACCTGGCCGCGACGGGCATGACCGATCAACAAGACGTCGCGCCCAGGTGCCCTCCTACGGCACCTCACAGCACCCCACCACCGTCGTAGGAGCGGACCTGGCCGCGACGAGGCATGACCGATCAACGAGACGTCGCGCCCAGGTGCNCTCCTACGGCACCTCACAGCACCCCACCACCGTCGTAGGAGCGGACCTGGCCGCGACGAGGCATGACCGATCAACGAGACGTCGCGCCCAGGTGCCCTCCTACGGCTAAACCAGGCCCTCGACGCGCCCAAGGATCGATCCCGCAGCACGCAAGCATCGCAGCCGCGCGGGCACGTGCTGATCCCCTGATTGCAAGACGCGCGCCACGGCCCGTCGCTGCGATACACAAACTGTCAACGATCGGGTATAAGCTGTTTTCCCGATGGAGACAGACACGCACGCAGGTGATGTGATCGTCCCCGGAGGCTCCTCAGCCCCGGTCGCGGGCAGCGCTGTCGCTGCAATCCAGCAACTTCCCACCTTGCGCCTGCTCTCGCTCGATGCGCATGGTCGCGTTCTGGACTGGATCAACTGGCAGGACGCTGCCTGCCTGTACGCGCGCGATGCGGTGTCCTGGACCTTGGGCGAGCCCTGCATGCAGATCCACGGTGGCATCTCGCGGCTCACCGGCGAGCGCAGCACGCTGGCATTGCATCCCATCATCGCCGCACGCGGGCACGCCCGTTCGCGCGCGCTGGACCCGACGCCCACCCTCAGCAACACCGCCCTGTTCGCGCGCGACGCGCAGCTGTGCATGTATTGCGGCCAGCACTTCAGTCGCCCGCAGCTGACCCGCGATCACGTCATGCCGGTCTCCAAGGGCGGCCGCGACAGCTGGGAGAACGTGGTCACGGCATGCTTCCAGTGCAACTCGCGCAAGGCCAACCGGACGCCACAGCAGGCGCACATGCCGCTGCTGGCGGTGCCGTACCGGCCGAGCTGGATCGAGCACCTGATCCTGTCCAACCGCAACATCCTGTCCGACCAGATGGCGTTCCTGCGCGCGCAGTTGCCCAAGCGCTCGAAACTGTCGCTGTAGGCCGCCACCGGCTGGCACGACACGACGCTCCGGCTGGATCGCCGGGACAGGCGTCGGGATCGTCCAACCGACATGTAGCAACGCGTGCATTGGCGGGCGCGTCGACTCGACGCAATCCGCAGCCCGCAGCTCCTCCACGCAATGCGCCGCCCTACCGCTGCGTCAATCATCGCGGCGACCCGGCCAGCCGGCCGCCGCTCAGCCACGCAGCCTCGCAGCCTCGCCGGCCGGTGTTCCAGGCCCTTGGACCCGTGCGGCGGATTGCCGCACCCGGGTCCAAGAAGGCAGCGCGCGCGCCTGCACTGACGACCGTGCCCGGGCCATCACTTCCCGCTGACAGCTGAACCGGTTTGCTTGCCGGGCCTTCGCATGGGGAGGACAATACGGCTTCAGAACATTGACACGATGATGATCGACTCCACCCGCTACCCGCGCCTGTCCCGCATCCAGACCCCCGACGATCTGCGCACGTTCGACGAGGCCGATCTCACCGCGATCGCCGAAGAGCTGCGCGCCTACCTCATCGAATCGGTGGGCAAGAGCGGCGGGCATTTTGCGGCCGGCCTGGGCGTGATCGAACTCACCGTCGCCCTGCACTACCTGTATCAGACCCCGGTCGATCAGCTGGTCTGGGACGTGGGCCACCAGACCTATCCGCACAAGATCCTCACCGGCCGCCGCGACCAGATCCACACGGTCAAGCAGAAGGACGGCGTGGCGCCGTTCCCCAAGCGCGAAGAGAGCATCTACGACACCTTCGGCGTCGGCCATTCCTCGACCTCGATCTCGGCTGCGCTGGGCATGGCGATCGCCGCGCAGCGCAGTGGCGACGAGCGCAAGGTGGTGGCGGTGATCGGCGACGGCGCGATGACCGCCGGCATGGTCTACGAGGCACTCAACCATGCCGGCGGCATGGACCCGGAGCCGAACCTGCTGGTGATCCTCAACGACAACCGCATGTCGATCTCCGAAGCGGTCGGCGGGCTGACCAAGATGCTGGGGCGTGCCAGCGGCAGCCGCACGCTCAACGCCATCCGCGAGGGCGGCAAGAAGATCCTCGGGGACAAGAAGAACAACCCCACCGCGCGCTTCGTGCGGCGCTGGGAAGAACACTGGAAAGGCATGTTCGTGCCGTCCACGCTGTTCGAGGAAATGGGCTTTCACTACACCGGCCCGATCGACGGCCATGACCTGCCCGGCCTGGTCGGCGCGCTGAAGACGCTCAAGACCCTCAAGGGCCCGCAGCTGCTGCACGTCGTCACCACCAAGGGCAAGGGCTACGAGCTGGCCGAAGGCGACCAGATCGGCTACCACGCCGTCGGACCATTCGACCCGAGCAAGGGCCTGGTCGCCAAGCCCGGCGCCAAGAAGCCGACCTATACCGATGTCTTCAGCGACTGGGTCTGCGACATGGCGGCGGCCGAGCCCAGGCTGCTGGTGATCACCCCGGCGATGCGCGAAGGCTCGGGCCTGGTACGTTTCAGCAAGGAATACCCGCAGCGCTATTTCGACGTGGCGATCGCCGAGCAGCATGCGGTGACGCTGGCCGCCGGCATGGCCACGCAAGGCGCCAAACCGGTGGTGGCGATCTACTCCACCTTCCTGCAGCGCGGCTACGACCAGCTGGTGCACGACGTGGCGGTGCAGAAGCTCGACGTGCTGTTTGCGATCGATCGCGGCGGCGTGGTCGGCCCGGATGGCGCCACCCACGCCGGCAACCTGGATCTGAGCTTCCTGCGCTGCGTCCCGCACATGGTGGTGATGGCGCCGGCCGACGAGGCCGAATGCCGTCAGATGCTGACCACCGGCGTGCGTTACGAAGGCCCGGCGGCCGTGCGCTACCCGCGCGGCACCGGCCCGGGCGTGGCCCTGGATGCCTCGCTGACCACCCTGCCGATCGGCAAGGCGCAGCTGCGTCACAGTGGCAGCCGTATCGCCCTGCTGGGCTTTGGCGCCAGCGTGGATGCGGCCGAAGCGGTCGGCCGCGAACTTGGCCTGACCGTGGTCAACATGCGCTTCGTCAAACCGCTCGACAAGGCCATGCTGCTGGAGCTGGCCGCCAGCCACGAAGGCTTCGTCACCATCGAAGACAATGTCGTCGCCGGCGGCGCCGGCTCGGGCGTGGCCGAACTGCTCAACGCCGAAGCGGTCACCCTGCCGATGCTGCACCTGGGCCTGCCGGACAGCTTCCAGCACCACGCCAGCCGCGAAGACCTGCTGGCCGAGGCCGGCATCGACCAGGCCGGCATCCGCGCCGCCGTGCTCAGGCGCTGGCCGCAGCTGATGGCAGGCAAGGCGCCCACGTTGAACGCGGCTGCGGGCTGAGGCCCGCGCTGCTTGCACGCAGCGGTCGTTGCGGCAGGCGGTTGGAAAATCGCCGGCCGGTCCCGGCAATGCCATGTGCGGCGTATTGACGCTGATGGATTGGCGCCGGGCGTGACCGATCCGCCTGGTGGGACATCAGAGCTGCGGCACCGCCCCGGTACGCGCGAACGCATCCACCAGCCGCACGATGCGCGCCTGCGCCTCGATGTCGCGCAGTTCTGCCTGCAATCTACCCACGCCCGCCGGCACCCCGGTGGCAGCAAGCGCCTGGCGCAACAACGCAGGCAGGTCATCCAGCTTGCGCAACCACCGCGACGCAGCTGCGCTGTGCAGGCGCGCGGCGTGATCGAACTGGTCGTAATCCAGCGGATAGACGAGCGACGGCAATCCCGCAGCCAGGCAGGCATACAGGATGCCGGCACCGCCATGGTGGACGACCAAGTCGTAGCGATGCAGCTGCCGTGCGTAGTCCACGTACGGCAGGCGCTGGTAGTTGCCGTGTGCCTGCGCTGGCGGCGCGGCGGTATCGCCATCGCTGAAGTGGAAGATCACCTGCGGGAACTGCACGGCCACCGCACGCAGTACCTGGTCCATCCGCTGCTTGACCCACTGCAGGTGCGTGCCCAGCGTCACCAGCACGTGCCGACGACCGGGGACGAACGGCGGCGGCGCCACCGTCGAGGGCGGCGTGCACAGCTGCGGCCCGACGAAGCGCACCGCCGCAGGCCAGCGCCGGGCCAGCTCGAACGACGGCAGCCCCAGGGCCAGGATGCAGTGCGGCGAATACACCGCCTCGCTGCGGTCGTTGCGATAGATCGCCGGCAATCCGGCTGCACGCATCTGACCGCGATAACACAGGTGCAGGCTCCGTTTGAATCCACGCGTCAGCCGCCGCGCCACGGCATGCCAGATCCGCTGCCGTGCCGTGGATGCCGGAAGCAGACCACCGAAATACGCCGGCGGCCCGTCGCCGGTTTCGATCACGCAGGGCGACGGCATGCTGGTCCACCAGGCGATGCCCATCGCCTGTGCCGCCAATCCCGCGCTGGGCAAGGTGAAGTCGGCGATCACCAGGTCCGGCCTGCGGTCGCGCCAGCGCTGCCGGACCGCATCGCCCAGCCGCGCCATCAGGCCGAGCGCCTCGTGCAACTGGCGGCGCAGCCGCAAGGGGTTGTGGCCCACCGCATACGGCGGATTGGCGATCTCGCGTAACTGCCGGTCGGCTTGCGCGTCCAGCACGCCGACGCCGCTCAGCCCGCAGGCCTGGATGCGCGCCAGTGCCGCCGGCGTGCTGATGACGTGGACCTCGTGATGCGGCGCCAACTGCAGGGCGATCGCCAGGATCGGATGCAGATGCCCACTGTACGGGGGTGCGATCAGATCAATGCGCATGGTCCCTCCCCTGCACTGCCTGCTCGATCTGCGCGACAAAGGCCTGGCACTCGGCCAGCACCGCTGCATCGCGCAGATAGTGCAGATGCCCGCATGCCGGTCTCAGATCTGGCGCAGCGCCGAACAGCAGGCGCGAGATCCAGTCGCCACGGCCCTGGACGATGCGCAGCTGTCCGAACGTCGCAGGCGCAGTGCATACCGGGCCATAGGCAAACACCGCAAGACGCGCGCGCAGCGCCTGCGGCAGCTGCAACGCGGTCAGCAGCTGCAGGCCACAACTGCCGGCCAACAGCACCGTCCTCGGCGCCTGCTCCAGCAGCGCCACCACGCGCATGCGATCGGCGTCCGCGACGCGTGCGCCGCGTGCGGCCAGATACTGGCGCGCGTTGCACACGCTGGCGCGCCACAGCGGTGTGCGCCGGTGCGGTAGGCCAGCGGAGCGATACGGATAATTGCAGTCGATCAGCCGCCGGCCTTCGCCTTGAAGCTGGTGCAGAAACTGCTGTTGTTCCCCGCTCAACGCGCAGCGCTCCGGATCGCTTTGCCCGGTGAGGAAGGCCACCTGCAGGCCGGCGCCGTCAGTCCGCACGGAAACGTCCATCCGGCAACACGCGATAACGCCGGGTGCGCCAGCGGATCGTGCGCACCAGCGCGGCATGCAGCAGATGCAGCGGCTGCAGGCACTCCGCGACAACCGACAGCAACGGACGGTGGCGCACCGCCCCGGTCACCCGCCATTGCACCAGGCACAGCAGCAGCGCACGCAGCAGCACGGTGCCCAGCACGCCGGCCGCTGCCGGCCAGCTCGCCTGCACGCAGGCACAGGCCAGCAAGGCCAGCAGCAGCAACGGCGGCAGCCCCTGCAGCACGCCGATCGCCAAACGCACGCCGACGGTCTGCCGACGCAGCAGGATCGATGCGAACAGCATCCATCGATGCATCTGGCGCGCATAGCTGGCCAGATCCGGCAGCGCGGTGCGCATCGCCACCGGCGCGACGGATTGGCGGAGTCGCCCGCCGCGCTCACGCACCAAGGTGGCAACGGCCAGATCGTCGGTGAGCTGGTCGAGCAACGCGGCAAAGCCGCCCCAGGCGCGCAGTTGCTCGGTCCGCGCGGCATAGCACATGCCGTTGATGGTCAGCGGCGCGGCGAACGGCAGCCAACCGAGATAGGTCAGCGCCGCATTGTTGTTGACGAACTGCGACAACAGCCGGCCTGCCAGCGTGCTGCCGTCCTGGTAGTACGGCAATGCAGTCACCACATCGGCGTCGGCCAGATCCTGCAGCAGGCGTGCGAGCGCGCCGGCGCCCAGTTGTGCGTCGTCGTCGAGGATCAGGCTGATCGGCGCCTGCACATGCGCCAGCGCGTGGTCGAGCTTCCAGGCCTTGGGGTTGATCCCGGCCGGCGCGGCCGGCACCTGCATGCGCGCGATGCGTACATGCGGATGCAGCGCCACCAAGGCGTCGGCAACCGCATTTCCCGGGCCATCGTCTGCATCCAGCAACCAGACAAACTGCGCATCCGGCAGCGCTTGCAGGTTGGTGGCTAGCACCTGCTGCAACTGCGCATCGCCCCCCAGCACCGGCTGCAGGATCGCCACCTCGGCCTGGGTTGCGCTGGCGCCACCCGGTGGCAGTGTGCGCGCACCACGCAGCACCCACAGCACTGCAGCCGTCTTGACCGTCAGCACCGCCAGGTAGGCGGCTGCCACTATCGGAACGACTACGCCCACTGCGCCGCCTGCCAACGCACGAATGCCTCGATGCCTTGTTCCAGACTGACGCTGGGCGGCCCGAGATCGGCAAGCGTGCGTCGTGGATCGAAGGTCTTGGAATAGGCGAACGCCCCCACGCCGAAGCGCGTGATCGGCGGCTCGCCGCGCAGGCGCAGCACGCGATAGGCCGCTTCCACCACGCTGGCCATGCGCAGTGCGGTGGCGATGCGCACCTCGCGTCGCGGCAGCGGCAGCTGCAGGCGCGTGAGCAGGTCCAACAGCAACTGCTGCAGATCCACCGGCTGCGCATTGGTGAGGTTGTAGGCCGGCTGCAACTGCGGCGCCGTCGCCGCGCGATAGAGGTAATCGCACAGCGTGTCGATGTAGATCAGGTCGCCGATCACCGGCTGCGTCTGGCCGACGAAGCGTGGCAGCGCGCCCTTGCGTGCAGCGGCGATCACACGCGGGAACAGCACCGTGTCCCCCGGCCCGAACACCGCACGCGGGCGCAGCACGCAGGTGTCGCCCGGATAGTGCTGCAGCAGCGTTTCGCCCAGGTACTTGGTCTGCGCGTAGGTGTTGACGAACGCCGGCCCGATCGGGCTGTCCTCGCTGAGGTCGTATTGATGCGCCTCGCGATAGAACACCGAACTGGACGACACATACAGCAGACGCGGGCAGCCGTGACGCTTGCAGAAGTCGATGACGTTGGCGGTGGCCTGGACGTTGTGCCGCTGGAACTGCGCGCGCGTGCCCCACGGCGAGGCCAATGCCGCGGCGTGGATCACCACGTCCGGCTGCCACGGCAGCGCGAACGGCTGGCTCAGATCAATGCGATGGTAGTTGGGCAGATCGCTGGCACGACGACCGATGCCGTGGATCTCCACACCCGGCTGCTCCTGAAAACGTCGCAGGAAGGAACCACCGACAAAGCCGGACGCGCCGGTCACGAGAATACGCAGGCTCATCGCCACTCCGGTTGATAACGGTCAAGACTGGGTTGGCAATGCGACGGCAGGATGGCCAACTCGGGATGGGCAAGCGACAGCGCGTGCAATTGCTGCACGGTGCGCCGGAACGCGTGCCAATCGTGCATCAACAAGCGCGTGGGCCAGGCCGGCCACTGCAGCGTCGCCCAGGTTGCCGACGACCACACCGCATCGGCGCACAGCAGCACCTCGCGGTCGTGCTGGTCGCGCACCCACAGTCCCATCTGCCCGGGTACGTGCCCGGGCAAGGGCACCGCCAGCACGCTGCCGTCGTCGAACAGATCGTAGGCCGCGCCCAGGCCCTGCCAGGCGCCGGTCAGCGCGCGCATCGGTGCCTGCTCGGCAAACTGCAGGCGCCGATCGAAATCCTCGGGGAGCAGCTGGGGCAACAAGGCACGCCGCAGGCCGCCGATGCGTGAACAGGCACGCAGCTGTTGATGATCCGCGCGCAGGCAGATGAAGCGGGCGTTCGGCAGATCACGCAGGCCGCCGACATGGTCGGCATGGAAGTGCGAGATCAGGCACCAGGCGATCTCCTCCAGCTGCACGCCGCGGCGTGCCAGCTGTGCGCCCAGCGTTGCGTGCGCGGGCAGGCGCACCGGCGTGGTCCAGCGATACAGGCGCTCGGGCCAGGGATCGGTCGCGCGGAAGAAATGCGCGGCATACCCGGTGTCGTACAACAACGCGCCGCGCTGCGGATGCCGGATCAGCACGCTCAACGCGGGGAATTCCACCGCATGCCAGTGGCCGTCCGCACGCACCATGCGCTCGCAGTGGCGGCAATGGCCGATACGCAGCAACTCGAGCGACACGCGCGGCGGCATCAGCGCGCGACCTGGTCGGGACATGCGCACACGCCCTAGTACCGCAACACCATGCCGCCGATCGCCAGCCCGGCCCCGGTGCCGAGCAGCGCGAACAGATCGCCGCGCTGCAGGCGTTGCTCGACCCGGGCGTGATGCAGTGCATGCGGCAGCGAGGCGGCGACCTGGTTGCCGGTGTCCTGCAGGATGCGGATCACCTGATCGGGACGCAGCCCCAGCGCCTGCACCACATGCTCCAGGCCGCCGCCGGAGGCCTGGTGCGGCACCAGGCAGCGCAACGCTGCGGTGCTGGTGCCGGCCTCGCGCAGCAGCTGTTCCCAGAAGGCAGGCAGCTGGCGTGCCGCGAACCGGTAGGCACCGCGCCCATCCATGCTGAAGCTGCGCAAGGCATCGGGCGCCTGCTCTTCGCCACGCGGATAGCGCGTGCCGCCGCCACGAATGCGGCACAGCTCCGCGCCATCGCCGTAGCTGGCCAGGCGGCTGGACAGCAGCGCCGAGCCATCATCGGCGGCGCTGCGCGTCACCACCACCGCGGCCGCCCCGTCGCCGAACAAGCCGGCCGTGGCCGGCGTCGACGCATCCAGCCCAGCCGATGCCACTTCGCTGGAGACGATCAACACGCGCCGGTAACGCCCGAGCGCCAACGCATTGGCGGCCATGTCCAGCGCCACCAGAAAGCTCAGGCAGGTCGCGTTGACGTCGAAGGCAGGAATGCCCGAATCGCCCAGCCCGAGCGCGCGCTGGATCAGCACCGCCTGGCAGGGAATCGGCTGCTCCATGACGCTGCAGGCCGAGATCAGGCAATCGATCTGATCGGCGTCGATGCCCGCGCTTGCCAGCGCCTGGGCCGCCGCCGCCGCCCCCATCGACGAGGCCGTCTCGCCCTCGCCCACGTAATGGCGCGTAGCCACCCCCGAGCGCGCGAAGGTGGTGCCCGCCGGCAGCTGCCAGCGTTGATCCAGCTGTTGCGAGGTCACCTCCGTCGCGGGGACATGGCGCCCGGTGCCCAGGATGCGCAGCGGCAATGCGTTCAACACGGAGGTCTCGTTGGACAAGGCGCGCAGCATACCGTGGCGGGCGTGGGCCGAGCC
>NZ_QREM01000007.1:806043-1045253 GCF_003353015.1 Xanthomonas arboricola
GATGTGTATAAGAGACAGGGCGGCGCTCAGCCGCTCACCACCTCGTTCCAGCCGACGATTGCCACGCACGCGCGCCCACGTTTCAGGGCGCTTCCACCGCGTACCCCAGCGCCTGCAAGCGCGCCAGATAGCCATCGGTCGCGGTCAGCCGGCTGATCGGCAGCACCGCGAAGGTGCTGCGATTGCGTTGCAGCGCGGTGGTGGCGATGCCCAGCCAATGCTCGCGCATGCGCCGTTCCAGATCGTCGATGCCGCGCTTCCTGGCGGCGCCGGAACTGGCCATGGCGCTCATGCAGGCGGCCTGCGGATCCTCGCGTGGCAACTGGCGCAGTGCCTCGATGTCGCCCACCGACCAGGCGTTGGCGCGTTCGACCATCGTCGGCAGGTCGCGCTCGACGGTGACCAGGATGCTGCGAAAACACGCGGTGTCGTCCATGCCGCCGGCGCGGAACTCCCTGATGGCCTGGCGCGGGTCGGCGATCTTGTAATCCAGCGCGGTGGGAGTGGGCTTGATCCCGGCGCGCTTGGCGGCACGCTCCACCACCGACCAGATCACCGGCGAGCGCGCCAGGCCGGAACGCTTGATCGCCGCCTGATACAACTCCCCGGCGGCGAGCATCGGGCGCTTGCGCTCCACCCCACGGTCATTGCCGAGATAGCGTGCCTTGGCAACCGACCAGCGCGCATACAACTCGGCCGGCAGCAGCTCGCGCAGCTCGCGGCCGTCCTCGTTCTTCATCGCCTTCATCGCCGAGGGCAGCAGGGTCAGCTTGCCGAAGAATCCCATGTCCGCATCGATCTGGACGGTCGGTGCCATCAGCACCTGCTGCGACTGGCCGATGATCGCTTCCACCTCGGCCGACTGCCACTGCAGCCGCTTCGGCAGCGGCGAGACCGTGCCCAGGATCCACAGCACATGATCGCCCTTGCTGACCTTCCACAGGCCCGGGCCGGGCTGCACGCCACGCACCACCATCGCTTCCAGCTCGACCACGGCCGGCGGCGATGCCGCGGTCAGCTGCGGTTTGACGCCATCGCCGGCAACCGCCAGCAACGACACCAGCATCGCTCCCACGCCGCATACCGCCCGCTGGCCTCGCATCACGTCTCGCCCCCTGTGTGAGACGCGGACACTACGCCAAGCCGGCGCTGGCCGCGTTAGGGAAACGTTCGACGCCGCCGCGGCCAAGGGCTCAGCGTGGCTCCAGGCTGGCCAGGTGCGCCGCCAGCGGCGAGTCGCCGTCGAGCAGCGCGAACCCTTCCCAGACGAAGCCCGGCGAGACCGTGCAGCCCACCAGGGTGAAATCACCCAGCGAGCGCGCCGCCTGCCAGCACCCTGCCGGCACCACGTGCATCAGCTCGCCACGCCCGGCGGCATCCAGGATCAGGCGTTGCAGCTGCCCGCTGGCTTCGTCGTAGATCGACAGCTCCAGCGCATCGCCCTGCTGCCAATGCCAGCTTTCTTCCGCATCCACGCGATGCCAGGCGCTGGACTCGCCGGCAGCCAGCAGGAAACGGATGGCGGTCAGCGCCGGCCGCGGCTGGCCGCCATCGCTCACCTGGCGCGCGGACGCATACACACGACGGAAATGCCCACCCTCGGGATGCGGGGCGAGTTCCAGCGAACGGATCAGGGCGGCGGCGGTCGGATGCATGCGGACATGCTAAGCCAGCCAGCGCCGCGCGTGCATCACGGCAGATGCTTGCCCGCACGCAGGCAGGTGCGGAAGAACACCAGCAGGTCCCAGCTGTAGCGCTTGAGCAGGCGGCGCGGCTCGTTGAGCAGCCGGTACATCCATTCCATATGCACGCGCCGCACCCAATCCGGCGCACGTTTGGCGGTGCCGGACAGGAAATCCAGCAACGCGCCGACGCCGAACACCAGCGGCACGTTCAAGGCCTTGCCATGATCCAGGATCCAGCGCTCCTGCAACGGGTTGCCGAAGGCCACCAGCAGCACATCGGCGCCCGAGCGATTGATGCGCTCGGCCAGGCCCTCGCCGGCGGCGGCAAATTCGCCGTAGCCGTCGCACATGCCCACCACCTGCTGGCCCAGCGTGCCGGTCAAGGTCGCGGCAGCGGTCTTGCCCACACCCGGGCGACCGCCGAGCAGGAAGAACTTGAGCGGCTGCGCGGCTTCGCGACACAGGTACGGAATCAGGTCGGTGCCATTGAGGTTGCCGGCAAAGCGGCGGCCATGGATCAGGCGTGCCGCCAGGTCCATGCCGATGCCGTCGTTGACGATGCGCACGCTGGGCTCGCGCATGCGCAGACGCAATGCCTGGCACTGCACGATGAAGTTGGTATTGGCAAAAAACACCCGGCGTGGTTGCCGGGCGGCCAATGCGTGAAACAACTCCAGCGCAAACGCTTCCTGCGTGGTGGAAAGCACCGGAAATCCGCCCAGCGGAATCACCACGCCTTGCGGCACCGCGGTGCTGGCGGTTGCCGTCCCCTCCGTATCCACGTGCCGGCCCTGCATCATCGATTCACCAAAGGTCGTAGGGAAACGCGGCCAGCAGCCCGGCCTGCAGTTTTTCCAGGTCGAAGTCGCCGTTGCCACCGAGCTGCAGACACTCTTCCACGCTGTTGCCCGAGTGCCACTGCATGCGTCCGGTGCCGTTGTAGTAGTCGTCGTACTTGAAACGATCCTCGCCGTTGCCCCAGTCCAGGTACACCGCCGGTATTCCGTACGCCTCGGCGAGAATCAGCCCGTGCAGCGAACTGCTGATCACCAGCTCGGCACCCAGCAGCGCACCCATGAACGTCGCGGGCTTGACGTTGGGAAACACCAGGTGATCGGCGTACGCGCTGTACTTCTCGACCGGCTCGTTGAAATGCGGAACGATGGCGAAGGGGCGCTTGTTCGCCGTTCCCAGCGCATCGGCGGGGAAGAACATCGGTGTCAGCAGGCCGGGATCGCCATACACTTCCGGCACCGCGATCCCGCGATCGAGCAGGAACTGCCGCGTCTTCGGCCCACGCACTGCACGCACGTCGAGCGTGCTGAAGGTATTGCGCTCGGCGGGAATCTTGCCGTTGATGCCGCTGCCCCAGACGGTGTCGCCGTCCTTGGCAAAATGCAGCACCGAGCCGATGGCGATCAGCTTCTTGCTGAGATCGCGTTTCTCGATCAGCGTCTTGTCCTGCAGGGAGAGCACACAGGACACAATCACCTTGGACAGATGATCGCCCATGTTGACGCCGGCATTTTTCGGCTGCCACCAGAACAAGGCACGGCGTTCCGCATGTTCGATCCATTTCTGCAGCAAAGCATTGGCCATAACGAGCAGTCTCCTTCTAAAGTTGGGTGCGCCGCGTCAGTGCGAGAGCGCGGCCTCCGAAGAAGCACGTGCGGCTGCACCATCTTGCTGCGGGTACAAACGGGTTTCCGGATACGCACCGGGATTGAGTACGCGGTCGGTGGTGTCGGACCAATTCAGGCACTGGCGGTAGCGCACCCGCGGTGCTTCCAGCGCGCGACTGATGGCCGCAACAACGGACTCAGCATTGCCGGGAGTGTAGCCGAAACGCGATTGATACGGCCCCACGACGGCATTCGGGCACACCGCAGGCAGGCCGAAGAAATCGTATTGCAGCAACTTCATCGAACTATCGGCCAGATACACCGGCACCTGCTCGGACGCATAGGGTGCGATGCCGAACCGGGCGTGCTTGATGTAGCCGATGGTCTCGGCATGCTTCATCTCGCCATAGACCACCACGTTGTCGCCGTAGCCGGGATGCCGGCCCATGCCCGAGCCGATCACATGGAAGGTGACCTGCGGGAACGCCTTGCTGGCCACCACGAAGAACTCCGGATCGAACAACATCGAGCCCACCGCGACTGCATGGATGCCCTCGCCATACGGCGACGGGTCGCCCAGCTGATCCAGGTTGTGGTCCACGCCGTGACCGACGTGGTACACGTTGTCGCGGCTTGCCACTTCTTCCGCCATTGCCGGCGACACCAGTGCGATCACATCCAGCCTCGGTGCAACCCGGTCGAACTCGCGTTCGATATAGGACGCGACATTGATCGTGCTCAGGCCATCGGAGGCGCGATAGACCAGCTTGGCTGCCGGATTGACGCGCTTGGCCAGCTCGATGAACGCCACCGCGATACCGCTTTCGAACACGATCACGTCCGCCTCGCGCATCCAGTCCAGCAACTGGCGCGGCGGGTGCGCGGCATACCACCGGAACATCGCATCCTCGACCGCGCGCAGCCAGGCGCGGCGCGTGTTGAACGGATGCACCGTCGTGCGCCACAGATAGCATTCCACGCCCTTGTGCGAGACCACGGTATTGGCGGTGTCGTCCAGCGGCAGCCGCATGTCGCCCTTCATGCGCGACAGCCGGCTATAGCGCAGCGAGAAAAACCGCGTGGTGCCGCGCAGCGCGAGCTGGTCGGTGATGAAATGGATATTGGCGCGCCGTGGCGTGCGGTAATCGTGGGCGGACAGGACCAGATAGCAAGGCCGGCGAATGCCGGAAGCGGCGGCGGGTGTATCGCTCATGGGCCGTGTCCTATGAATGAGTGGGAGAAAGCATGCAGGAACGCAGGCGAAGACGAGGTCGATCTCATTGGCGTGCCTTGGCCTGCTTCAGCAACTTGCGGATGTTGAGGATGGCGATCACGTCGCGACGGAATGCCGGCCAGATCGCCAACGCCAGCAGGCAGACCGCCGCCATCGTGGCCGCACCGACGGCCAGTTGCTGCCATAGCGGGCCACCGACGGTGATCGAGGCGTAGTACGCGCATCCCCCCGCCACGCCATACGCAGTCATCGCGCGCACCGCGTTGGTGAACAGCGCACCCACCGGCGCGTCGGAGATCTTGCCGACCCAGACCAGCGACAACGGCCAGGTCACCAGCAGACCGAACGAATAGCCGATTGCCACGCCCATCGCGCCCCAGCGCGAGCCGACGAAGATGCAGCCGATCAGCACGATGCGGCTGACCAGCGAGAACAGCAACTGCGCGCGCATCAGGCCCCTGGCAAGGAACACCCAGTAGGTTGCATAGGACGCCGTCTGGAAGATACCGCCCAGCGTCAGCACCTGGAACAAGGGCACGGCCTCGCGCCACTGCTCGCCGAGCACCAGCACGATCAGCGGCATGGCCAGCGCACAGGCGAAGGCGAACAGCGCCACGATCAGATGCACCATCACCGTCTGCCCGCGCAGCAGGAAGGCGCTGAAGCGTTCGCGGTCGTCCTGCAGCTGCGACAGCACCGGCAACGCCACGCTGGTGGCAGGCGCGTTGATTTGGTTCAACGGCATCATCAGCAACTGGAACGCGCGGTTGTACAGGCCCAGTGCGTCCGGGCCGGTCCGCCACCCGATGATGACCTGGCCGACGTTGCGGCTGGCATAGCCCAGCAACTGCGCGGCCATCAGGTTCCAGCCGAAGCTCATGAAGTCGCGCATCGGCGCCGAGCGTTGATACCCACCCGGCAACCAGCGCGCACAGCTCGCAGCGATGATGAAATTGACCACCGCCTGCACCACCTGCTGCACCACCAGCGCCCAATAGCCCCAGCCCAGCAAGGCGGCAGCGACGGCAGCGCCCAGGCCCAGCACCTGCGATCCCACATCGCTGAGCGCAACCTGGCCAAAACGCAGCCCGCGGCTCAGGTGCGCGCGGTATTGCGTGGTCATGCCGTTGATCAGGAAAGTCACTGCCAGCGCCTGCGAGATCGTCACCAGCGCCGGTTCCTTGTAGAAGTTGGCGATCACATGCGCGCAGGCGTACACCACCACCGACAGCGACAAGCCGATGCCGCTGTTGATCCAGAACAGGTTGTCGCGCTGCTCGCGGCTGACGTGCTTGGCCTGCACGGCAGCGGCAGACAGGCCGAAATCGCGCAGGATCTCGGCCGCGCCGACAATCGCGGTGACCATCGCCATCAGGCCATAGTCGTAAGGCGTCAGCAGCCTCGCCAGCAGGATGATGCCGCCGAACTGCACGACCATCTTGGCCGACTGGCCGATCATGGTCACCGCTGCACCACCGGCGGCGCGCGAACCGAGGCTGCGCTGTGGCGGCGGCGTGGGGGAATTCATCGTCGGGATCTCTGCGGTCACAGCGCGGCGTCTCCATCCTTGCCGAGCGCTTCCAGGTAGGTGCGGTAGTGCAGCTGTCCGATCCGTGGCCAGTCGCGTTGCGATAGATCCGGCGCCGGGCCGCGGGGCGCGGCGCGCACCTGGTCCAGCATGCCGGTCAGCAATGCCGCATCGAATTCGCCCTCGTAGAGGAACACCCACCCGGGGCCGACTTCTTCGGCGATCGCCGCATTGGACTGGCTCCACGGCGCCAGCACCGGACGCGCCAACGACAGCGCCAGCAACAAGGTGCCGGAGTTGTGCATCTGCCGGTACGGCAGCACCACCAGCTCGGCCTCGCTGACTTCGCGTGCCAGCACCGGTTCTTCGACGTAGGCCAGCAAGGCGCTGATGCGCGGATCCTGCGTGCAGGCCTCCTCCACCAGGCTGCGCATCTGCGGCGTGGCCGGGTTGCCGACGATGCGCAGCTTCAGGCGCGGATCATCGACCTGACGCATCACCTCCAGCAGCGTCTCCACTCCCTTGTACGGGCGAATCAGGCCGAAGTGCAGCAGCCGCCCCGGCACCGGCGTGCCCTGCGGCATCGTCGCAAACCACTCGCGGTAATGGCCGTGCAGGATGGTGTCGGTGAACGGCGGTCGCGGCGGCGTGGTTGCATTGATGCGGATCCAGCGACGCGTCAGCCGATCGATCCAGCGCAACAGGCCGCGCTCGCGCCAGCCGCGATCCTCGTGCGGTGCCAGGTTGTGCAGGGTGCGCACCACCGGCGTGCCGGTCGCCTGCAGCTTGAGCAGCAACAACGCCGCACATACCTGTTTTGCCAGGGTGCCGACCGCACTGGGATGGCGCAGCAGGTATTCCGGCCAATGCAGATGCAGTACGTCGTAGCGCGACACCAGCGCATCGCGCATCGAAAAGAAGCGCGGCTGCACTGCATCGGGCAGCGACGCATACAGCTGGGTCAGATACGGATTGGTGCTGGCATTGGGCTTCTCGGTAGAGAACAGCACGGTGACCTGCGGCTGCGCGGCCGCCCGCCCAGCCGTTGCCGTCGCAGGCGCGCTCATCGCACTGCCCCCTGTGGACGGCGGGTGCCCAACGCGGCGTGATACTCGTCGACGTAGCGCCCGACCACATGCTTCCAGTCGTAGCGGCTCACGTACGCCATGGACGCTGCACGACGCGTAGCGAAGTCCGCATCCGCCTGCAGCGCAAGCGCCTGCACCTGGTCTGCGGCCGCATCGATCCTGTCGCGGTTGACGATCACGCCCTGGCCCGATTCGCTGGCAAGGCGCACGAACGGCGGGATGTCGCTGAGGATGGGAATCAGGCCTGCACTCATCGCCTCGACCGCGGCGATGCCGAAGCCTTCGTGGCGCGACAGGCAGACGAAGAACTGCGCCTGTTGCATCAGGCTGCGCAGCTGTTCCTGCGACGGCGACATGCTGAGCTGCACCTTGTCCTGCAGGCCCCGCTCGGCGATCGCCTTGCGCAGGTCGGCCTCGTTCAAGTCGTATTCGCGCCCGGCAATGATCAAGCGCCACTGCGGATCGCGCTGCAGTGCCGCCTGCAGCAGCTCCAGGGTTTCGATCAGGCCCTTGTTCACCGACCAGCGGCCGAAATACATCATGGTCCGCCCTGGCGTCGCTGCGCCCTGCCCTGCGTACTTCTCCACGTCCACGCCGTTTTCGATCACCCGCAAACGCGCCGGCGACACCACCTTGGCGAACAGCTCGCCGTCGTTCTCGCTGGTGGCGATCACCCGCGCATACGCCAACGCAGAGGCGCGCGTGAGCGTCTGAAACCATAGCTGCTTCATCCGCGAGGCATACGCGGTGTGGAAGAAGCCGCCGTGCGTGGACACCACCATCGGCTTGCCATGCAGCGGCTTGGTCAGCGCCAGATAGTCGTAGAAAAAATCGATACCATGCAGGTGGACCAGGTCGGCCGAGCGGATCGCGCCCAGCACGGACGGCGCCAACGGATAACGCGAGGAACCGCGATACCCGATGCGCCGGATCGGCAGGCCCTGGTGCGTCTCCTGCGCCGCGAGCTGTGCACCCGGATCGGTGAACACCCGGTCCAGGGTCACGACCTCCACCGTATCGGCACTGGTGGCCTGGTGTTGACGGGCCACATTCAGAACGACTTCCTCCATGCCTCCGATCGAAGGATGGAATTGGCGGACGACATGCACCACTTTCATTACGCCAATCTCCTGTGCCAGCGACGCAGACGCATCTGCATGCGCGGCTGCTCATTCTGGAAGCTCGTCATATACGTTTCAATCCCAACATCCACGGCGCAACGCGCACCAGCGCAGCACGCATCGGCACACTGGCCGCCACCGCAAACGCGCTCAGGCTCATCGCCCAGGGCGGTGTACCGATCAGGCTGCGCGCGATCACGCCCGTTCGTGCCACCACACTGGTGAGCACCAGAAACACCAGTGTGTGCGTGCACAGGATCAGCAAGGTATTGCCACCGATCCACTGCAGCCAACGCCACTGCCGAATGAAATACGCCACGCACAAGGTCATCGCGGTGCCCAGCAGGCTGACCAGCAGGAACACCACAGCGGAGTGCCCGAACTGCAGATTGTTCACATCCACCTGCCCGTTCCAGCCGGCCAGCCACCACCACGCGGCCACCAGCACCGGCAGTGCCAACGCCCACACCGCGGCGCCAAGCGCGCGCAGTGCATCGGCGTAGCGCGACAGCCACCCGCCAACGGCGATGAAGAACAGCGCGACCGGCAGCACATCCAGTGCGAACGGAAGCCGCAGGTGCATTGATGGAAACCAGCCCGCCCATGCCAAGGCGAGCAACAGGCTGGCTGCAGTCACGGCCGCGGTCGTCAGGCGCATACGCAAGGCCAGGTAGGCCAGCGTGGTGACGAACAAGGCCGGCAGGAACCACAACGCCGGCAGCACGTACAGACGCGTGCCATTGGCCCAGAACAGACCGATGAACGGATCCCACCACGGCAGGACATGCGATGGATGCGGCGCGCGGCTGGTCACTCCCATCAGCAACCAGCAGGCGTAGGCCACCAGGAAAAACGCCAGATAGGGAACCAGCAAGGTGCGCGCCAGCTTCCCGATCGTCGCCGGCGTCAGGGTGCGGTGGCCGAAACGCTCGCCCACCCAGCCGGACAGCACGAAAAACAGCGGCACATGAAAACTGTAGGCGAACAATTTGTAGGCGGCCGGCATGCCGTTGGCATGCCCCAACACCACCAGCACGATGGCCAGCGCCTTCGCGGCATCGATCTGCCAATCGCGGGTCAAGGCCGGCGCCGGGGCGACCCTGGCTTCCAGGTCGCGGTGCCCGGCAGCGCCGGAAGACGCTGCGGCGGTCATGGCGCAGTACCGCTCATGCCGCCACCGCGCGGGCGCCCAGGGTCCACGGCGCAAACCGCATCAGCACCCAGCGCAACGGCACGCATGCCAGCAGCGCAAACACCGTCACGAACAACGCCCACCCCAGGCCAGGGCGCGCGGCACCGAATCCGCCGGCCAGCGCCGCGACACCGGAGAGCACGAAGAACACCAGCATGTGGGTGCACAGGATCAGCAAGGTATTGCGGCCGATCCACTGTATCCAGGCCCAGCCCTGCACCAGCCGTGCGGCACAGATCACCATCAACGAGCCGAGTACGGCGCTGGCCACGAACCCGGCGTGGCTGCGACCGAATTGCAGCATGTTGACGTCGATGCGGCCATTACGATCGGCCAGCCAGGCCACCGGCAACGCCAGCAGCAGCGTCGCCAGCGCGCTCATCGTCAAGGAGGTCGGCAGACGCGCGGAAACATGGATCAGCAAGGCCCCCAGCGCGTAGAAGCACAGCGACACCGGTAGTACGTCGAGGCCGAAGAAAAGTCGCAGCTGCTGGCCCGGGAACCAGTGCATCCAGTACCCGGCCAGGATCAACGACACCAGCGCGATCACCACCGGCGACATCCAGCGGCGCAGCACCACATAGCTCACCACCGTCACCAGCATCACCGGCAGGAACCACAGCGGCGGCTGCACGTACAGATCGGGGCCAATACCGGTGAACATCGCCACGATCGGCTCCCACCACGGGTGGCTGCCCCACCGCGCCGCCTTCTCGCCGATATTGCGCGTCAGCAACCAGTACGCGTATCCGAGCAGATAGAACGTCACATACGGCAGCAGCAGACTGCGCGCCTGCTTGCTGATCGTCTGCGACAACCCGGTGGTGCGCGACGCATAGCCGGATGCCAGCCAGCCGGACACCATGAAAAACAGCGGCACATGAAAGCTGTAGGCAAACAAGGTCATCGCATGCGGCACGCCCTTGGCGTGACAGAACACCACCAGCAGGATCGCCAGCGCCTTGGCGGCATCGATCCGCGGATCGCGGCTGCGCCCGCTGCGGGCAACCGGCGCGACCGATGGCGGCGCCGGCGTTGCCGCCACACTCACCGCGTGCCTCCTGCGGGGAGTGGCAATGGCGCCTGGTCGCCGGCTGGAGCCTGTGTGGGCAGCCGCGCAGCGGTTGCAGCGGACCAGGTCGGCAGCATGTGCCACATGCAGCCGCAGACGAACCACCACAACGCCGATGTCTTGATCGAGAAATAGCCGTTGGACACCAGCAGACTCAGCGCGAACGCAAAGATCGCCAGGTTCTTGAACAGCTGCCCTTCCTTGCTCGGCATCAACAACAGGAACGAATACGACAGCAGGAACGCGAGCACGCCCACGATCGACTGCGAGGCGATGAAGTAGGCGATGCCGCTGTCGAAGTAACGGTAGGCCTGCGCGAAATCCAGGCCCATCCACGAGTTGAAGGACAGGTTGTTCATCGAGTAGACGGTGAAGAAGACCCGGCCCATGGTGTTGTCCTGATAGGCAGTGATCCCGGTGATCCACACCAGCAGCCACGCGGTCATGATCACGACCAGGAAAATCAGGAAGGCCAGGCGTTGATCCAGGCGTTTCAACAGCGGCGACAGCAGCACCATCAGCACGCAGGTGCCCGCCGCAAGTCGTCCGTCGGAGGCCACGACCATGAACCCGATCAGGCCGACCGAGAGAACCAGCATCGCCGGCCGCATCCAGCGCCAGAACACCAGCACGATCGCGGTAAAGAAGCAGATGTAGTTGCCCATCGTCACCGGCTCGATGAACATCGAGGAGGCGCGCGGCAGATTGGAGCCCGGCAGGAAGTTGCGCTCGCCCGGTCGCGTGGCACTGACGAACAGGTTGCTGTCTTCGTTCCAGAACCCTTCCGCGCTCATGCCACGTGCGTTGACGAAGAAACTCTTCGGGTTGACCAGGTCGCCATAGGCGCTGGGCATCGCCAACTCGAATGCCGCCACCAGCGAGACGATGATGGTCATGCGCACGAACAGCTTGGGCACCGAGCCGGTGTAGGCCGAACCGAGCACCACGAACGCGAACACCACCAGCGCATCGCGGAAGAACTTCGGATCGATCTGCCAGTTCACCAGGAAGCGCACGAACATCAGGGTGACGATCAGCCCCAGCCCGCTGATGATCAGCGCAATGCGCTTGCGGCTCATCGAGCCCAGGCCGAGCAGAAAGCACGCGGCATAGACCATGAACTCGACGGCGTAGGTGATCACCGGACGGACGGTGAACACGTTCGCGTTGATCAGCGCCAGCACAAGGTTGTAACCGACGCCGACCAGCAGCGTCAGTTCGATCAGCAGGTTGTGCCAGCGAACGCGGGCCTGGTCGCTCATTCGGATCAGCATGCAGACGCCTGCTTGAGAGGGGCGGCTGCGATGCAGCCGCCCGCGGCGCGTGAAGCGCCAGGTCGCACACTCCCCGCCATCATCAGTACGCGGTCTTCTGTCCGAGCACACGTACTGCGGTCAGCACGATGATGCGGATATCCAGCCACAGCGACCAGCGACGGATGTAGTCCAGGTCGTACTGGATGCGCTTCTTCATCGTCCGCAGCTCCGGGGTTTCGCCACGGAATCCATTGACCTGCGCCCAGCCGGTGATGCCCGGCTTGACGTAATGGCGCTGCATGTAGTGATTGATCAGCTTTTCGTAATGGGTGTTGTGCTGCGCGGCATGCGGACGCGGCCCCACGATCGACATGCTGCCGCCGAGCACGTTGAAGATCTGCGGCAACTCGTCCAGGCTGCTGCGACGCAGGAACGCACCGAAACGGGTGATACGGCTGTCGTTCCTGGTCGCCTGCTGGATGGTGGTGCCGTGGTCGTCATGCACACGCATCGAGCGGAACTTGAACATGTAGAACTCGCGACCGCCCAGGCCATGCCGACGCTGGCGGAAGAACACCGGTCCCGGCGAACTCATCTTCACGCCGACCGCAATCGCTGCCATCAGCGGCCACAGGCCCATCAGCGCGATCACGGCCAGGATCTTGTCCTGCAGTGCCTTGGCCACCACGAAGTAATTGTCACGGTCCACACCACCCTGGCGCAGGTTGATCACCGGCACGTTGCCGATCTGCTCGCCGGACTGGTTCAACAGGCCGAAGTCGAACAGGTCCGGCACCAGCTTCACGTTGATCGGGTAGCGGTCCAGGCGCTGCAGCAGCTGCTTGATATGGTCACGCTCGCCCAACGGCAGCGAGATCCACACCTGCTCGACCTGGTTGTCCTGCAGGTATTCGATCAGCGCATCCGGATCGCCCAGGCACGGCAGCGACTGGCGCTGCTCGGTCACCGCGATGTCGTACGGCGTGCGGAAGTAGCCGACCAGGTTCATGCCGACCCAGGGATTGCGGCTGAGGTAGTGGTTGATCTTCATCACCGGATGGCGCAGACCCACCACCACCACGCGTTGCACGTCCACACCCTGGGTGCGCAGGTGATTGAGGAAACCACGCAGCACCGTGCGCGCCGCCACCAGCGAGGCCAGGCCACCGACGAACCACAGCCCGATCCAGCCGCGCGAGACCTGCTCGCCAACCTGCACGATCAGTGCGTGCACCGCGAACAGCGCGAACACGCCGCCGAATGCACCGCCCAGCACCATCAGCTCGCTCAACAACCCGCGCCCGCGCCAGCTGCGATACAGCGGGAACAGCGCAAAGCAGATCACCGAATACAGCAGCGTGGTGGCAATGGCAACCCGGTACGGCGCCGCAGGCACCCAGGAGCCGAAGACGATGCGATAGGCGATCAGCCCGGAGACCACGACCATGGTCAGGTCGAAGACGCGCAGGACCAGATCGGCCGCAGCCGAATACTTGGACAACAATCGCGGCGAGGATGTCGTGTAAGTCGCGCTACTCAAGTCTGCCAAAAGCATGGGGATGTCCTCCAAACTCGATACGGTGCATGCGGGGGAACATACGAATCGCACGCGAGCTTTCAATCATCTCCGTCGAGCGATCACCGCGGTAATACCTACCGACCCCAGATCGCACGACAGCCCTTTGTTTCAACAGAGACAAACTTTCAAACGAAGGAGCCCGAAACATACGGGATCCAACCTTTTCCACGCTGAATCAGTTGTCACTTCAATTAACCCATCGTTGTGCAACACCACGATGTCAGTCCAACCGCGTCTGCGCTGGCGCGCCTCGCAGGAAGTAGCGCACCAGAGCCACAGCCACGCCCAGGAATACGCCAAAGATGAAGCCCAAAGCGAGGTTCAATTTGAGTTTCGGCGAAGTCTTCGACGTAGGCACGTCTGCGGTGTCGACGATGGTCACGTTGTTGGCGCCGACGTTGCTCGCCACGCCGATTTCCTTGTAGCGCTGCAGGAGCGCATCGTAGAGCTGGCGATTGGTATCGACGTCGCGCTTGAGCATGTTGTAGCGGATGCTGCGGCTCTGCAGATCCAGCTCGTCGCTTCGCAAACCGGCGATGCGCTGGGTGAGCAACTGCTCCTGATGCACCGACGCCTCATACGCCGCCTTCAGCGACTGGCGGATATTGATGACCTCGCCGTTGATCTGGCGGCGCGACTCTTCGATCTGCGCCTTCAGGCGCTGCATTTCCGGATAGTCCGGCTTGAAGGTCGACAGCTTCTGCTGGTACTCGGTGTTCAGGCGGATCTGCTCGCCACGCAGACTCTGGATCAGCGGGTTACTCAGCACCTGCGGCAGTGCCATCGCGTCGCCGCTGCTGACCTGGCGCCAGGCTGCCTCCGCCTTGATGCGGGTGTCCTGCGCCGATGCCAGCATTGCATTGAGGTCGCTCAGGTTCTGCGCCGGAAGCGACGGCTTGTCGTCGCCCACCGACACGATCTGCTCGTCGGTGGAATACGACACCAGACTCTTTTCCGAATCTTCCACCTTGTCGCGCAACTGCTCCAGACGCTCGGCCAGGAACTTGGTCGCAAACGAAGACGCCTTGATGCGGCGTTCCTGCGTGCTGACGATGAAGACCTTGGTGTAGGTGTTGGCGATCTTGGCAGCCAGCACCGGGTCCGGCGAGTCGTAATTGACGTAGACCAGGCGCGAGTTGAGGATCGGCTCGACCACCAGCCCGGCCAGCAGCGTGTCGGTCAGGCTGCGCTCGATGATGGCCTGGCGCGAGTCGACCGACTTGCCGGCTTCCGGGTTCTTGGCAGCGGCCTTCTCCAGTGCTTCCTCGACCTGCTGCTTGAAGGCAGGCTCCTGGTCGAGCCTGGCCTCGCGAATCACCGCACGCGCCAGCGAGCGGCTCTGCAGCAGCTGGTACTGGGTCTGGTAGAAGTCGCGATCCTGCGGCGACTCCACCGGCATCAGATTGTCGACGTTCACCACGTTGAGCGAGTCGCGCTCGATCTGCAGCGTGCTGGTGGCGCGGTACTTTTCCGGCATCAGCAGGGTGACGCCAAACGCCAGCGCCACCGCCGCGATGGTGATCAGGATGATCAGCCAGCGCTGCGATACCAATGCGCGCCAGTAGTCGAGCAGGCCGACGTCAGCCAGCTCAAGATGCCCATGACGATGAGACGGGGAAGAACGATTGTCTGAATTCATACTCATCGGTAAGCGCGCCACACCATCACGAGGGGGGTCAGTTCCAGCATGGTGCGCAGCCAGACGCGTGCGTCCGAGCGGTACACCACAACGATGTCGCCGCCGTAGATCTCCGGGTCCGGGTTGGTCCCCTTCTCGATCTCGGTCAGATCGAATCTGGCGATCATCTTTTGCCCGTTGACGGTGCGGAACACGATGACGTTGCCGCGGCTGGCCACCGTGCTGACACCCTTGGCCTGCGCGATGGCCTGCTGCAGGGTCAGGTTGGCGCCGATCACCGGATAGATGCCCGGCTCGTCAACCGCACCGGTCACCGTGACCCGGCGACCATTGGACTCCTGCACGAACACCGACACCTGCGGATGCTGCAGATACCCGGCGGCGTAGCGTTCCGCCACCAGCTTTTCCAGCTCGCCGACGCCCAGACCGGCCGCCTTGACGTCGCCGATCAACGGCAGCGAGATGTGGCCGTTCTGATCGATGCGGACCTGCCGCTCCAGATCGTCGACCTGGAACACCTTGAACAACAGCAGGTCGCCTGGGGCGAGTCGATACTCCGGTTGCACTGCCGACATTGCGAGCGGATCCGGAAGCGGCAGGGAATCTGCCATCTTCGGACCGGTGCTGCATGCGCCCAGTGCCATCGAGCAGATCAACGCCAGGCTGAGGCCTTGGCAGAATCGTCCGATCAGTTTTTTCATGCGTGTGGCTGGCTGCCTCGGTTGGGTGGGACAGGACCTCGCGCAGCATTCAACCGGCCAACACGCCAGCAAGAACGTACGACAGAGAAATTCATCCCAAGACGCTCGGGATCACGACAGGTGTGACGTGTTGCAGTGCACTATGGCATAGAACCAAGGCATCGCAAGACGCTGTTCGCCATTTTTTTGACGGCGTTGGCCTATTGATTCAAGTTCGTCGTTACGACGTTAACAAAACGTGATCCAGTTACTGATCCAGCGCTAATGTTTCGGAGCATTTTCGGATACTTAGCACCATAGCGTGATCCAGGTCCATACGAGCGGAACCGCAAACGAGCGGACTCGACCAGGCCTTCCATGCTGCCCTGCAGTATGCCGATGTGCATATCGCGACGCCCCCATGAAGCGCCGCCGAACGCATGTTGCGGCGCAACAAAAAAGCCCATGTCCGTGAAGACATGGGCTCGGTGTTTGGTCGGGGTAGCCGGATTCGAACCGACGACCACTAGTCCCCCAGACTAGTGCGCTACCAGGCTGCGCTATACCCCGAAGATGTTGCATCCGCCACGAGGGCGGCCTGCGATTATAGCGGCTTTGTGACGCGTTTTCCTAGCGGCGCAGCAATTGCAGAACCTCTTCCAGCTCCATGCGCACCTGCTTGATGATCTGGTTGCTGAGTGCCGACTCGCTCTTGGCGCCATCGCCTTCCAGACGCAGACGTGCGCCGCCGATGGTATAGCCCTGCTCGTACAGCAGGCCGCGGATCTGCCGCACCATCAATACGTCGTGGCGCTGGTAGTAGCGCCGGTTGCCGCGCCGCTTGACCGGTTCCAGGCTGGGAAATTCGGTTTCCCAATAGCGCAGCACATGCGGCTTGACGTCGCACAGCTCGCTGACTTCGCCGATGGTGAAGTAGCGCTTGGCCGGGATTGGCGGTAGTTCACGATTACTGCCCGGATCCAGCATAAGCCTCCACCCGCTCCTTGAGCTTCTGGCCCGGACGGAAGGTCACCACCGTGCGCGCCGAGATCGGAATTTCCTCGCCGGTCTTGGGATTGCGACCGGGCCGTTGATTCTTGCGCCGCAGATCGAAGTTGCCGAAACCGGACAGCTTCACCTGACGGCCCTGCTCCAGCGCATCGCGCAGCACATCGAAGAACGCGTCGACAAATTCCTTCGCCTCGCGCTTGTTCAGACCGACCTCGTCGAACAGACGTTCGGCCATCTCCGCTTTCGTCAATGCCATGCCAATCCCCTGGTTACCGCCTCAACTCCGGATCCGGGCGCGGTGCTCGCGCTCGATCACGGCCACCACATCGGCAACGACTGCGTCGACGTCCCGGTCGGTGAGAGTGCGCGAGTTATCCTGCAAAATCAAGCCCATAGCCAGACTCTTGAAACCTGGCTCGACCCCCTGCCCGACGTAGCGGTCGAACAGCTGCACCTCGCGCAACAACGGCCCGACGGTGGTGCGCACGCTGGCCGACAGGGCCGCCCAGCTGATCTCATCCGGCACCAGGAAGGCCAGGTCGCGACGGACCGAAGGGAACCGCGACAGGTCGCCGGCACGCGGCAACGTGCGTTGGACCAACGCGGTCAGTTGCAGTTCAAACGCGATCACGTCCACGTCGATGTCCAACGCCTTGGCCAGGCGCGGATGCACCTGCCCGATCCAGCCGATGCAAACGCCGTCGCGATGGATGTCGGCCGAGCGCCCCGGATGCCCGAAGGGCTGGGCGGATGGCTGGAAGTCCAGCACCGCGCCGCTGGCCGCGGCCAGCGCCATCAGGTCGCCCTTCAGGTCGTGGAAGTCCACCTTGCGCGCCGGCTCGCCCCACTGCAGCGCCAGGGCATCGCCACACACGGCCGCGGCGACATGCTGCGACTCCTGCGGGGCAGCGCCGGCATCGGAAGCGGCCGCGAACACCTTGCCCAGCTCGAACAGGCGCACGCGCCCGGCCTGGCGGGCGGCATTGCGGCCCAGCGTCGCCACCAGGCCCGGCAGCAGGCGCGGACGCATGATCGCCAGCTCGGCGCTGAGCGGATTGGCCAACGGCACCAGGCCGTCGGTCAGCTGCCAGCGCTCCAGCAAGGTGGCGTCGACGAAGGCGTAATTGATGGTTTCCTGCAGCTCGCGGGCCACCAGCTGGCGCCGCACGCTGAGCTCATCAAGCTGGGTTTCGCTCGGCATCGCAATCCGGCTTGCCCCGCCCGGCAACGTGGTCGGCACGCGGTCGTAGCCATGGATACGCGCCAGCTCTTCGATCAGATCCTCTTCGATGGCGATATCGAAGCGACGGCTCGGCGCCATCACCTGCCAGCCTTCGGCAACCGCCTCCAGCCGCATGCCGAGCGCGCCCAGGATGCGCACGACCTCGGCATCGTCGATCCGGATACCGAGCACGCGCACGATCCGCGCACGCCGCAGCAGGATCCGCGCCGGCTGCGGCAGATGCTGCGGCAGTTGCGCATGCACGACCGGGCCCGGCGTGCCACCGGCCAGCTCCAGCACCAGCCGCGTCGCCACCTCGATCGCCTGCGGCGGCAGCGCAGGATCCACGCCGCGCTCGAAGCGATGACCGGCATCGGTATGCAGGCCGAGCTTGCGGCCACGGCCCATGATCGCAGCCGGATCGAAATACGCCGACTCCAGGAACACATTGCGCGTGGTCTCGGTGACGCGCGTGTCCAGCCCGCCCATCAGGCCGGCCAGTGCCACCGGGCGGTCGGCGTCGGTGATGGCCAGGAAGCTGTCGTCCAGCGTCACCTGCCGGCCATCCAGCAACGCCAGCTGCTCGCCGCTGCGCGAACGGCGCACGCCGATCGGGCCCTGCAGCGTGTCCAGATCGAACGCATGCATCGGCTGGCCGAGTTCCAGCATCACGTACTGGGTGATGTCCACCAGCAGCGAGACCGGACGCACGCCGCTGCGGCGCAGCCGCTCGGCCAGCCACACCGGCGTTTTCGCGGCAGGGTCGATACCTTCGATCACGCGCCCGCAATAGCGCGGCGCCTCGCTGCCGGCCTGCAATTCCACCGCCAGCGTGCGCGTTGACACCGGCGCTACCGCACCGGCATCGAAGGCCACCACTTCGCTGGCGCATGCGGCCGCCACGTCGAAGGCGATGCCGCGCACGCTGAAACAGTCGGCGCGGTTGGGCGTCAACTTGATCTCGATACTGGCATCGGGCAGCCCCAGATACTCGGCCAGGGCCTGGCCCACCGGCGCATCGTCGGGCAGTTCGAACAGGCCGGACGCATCGCTGTCCAGACCCAGTTCCTTGGCCGAGCACAGCATGCCGTTGGACGCGACCCCGCGCAGCCTGGCCGCGGTGATGGTCAGTTCGCCGATCTTTGCACCGACCAGCGCCAACGGCGCCACCAGACCGGCACGCGCGTTGGGCGCGCCACACACGATCTGCAGCAGCTCGCCCTGCCCTGCATCGACGCTGCAGACCTGCAGACGATCGGCTTCCGGATGACGTACCGCCTCGACGATACGCGCCACCACCACCTGCCCCAGCGCCTGGCCCAGCGGCGTGACCTCTTCGACCTCCAGACCGATCGCCGTCAGCGTCGCGGCAAGCTCGTCACGGCTCGCCTGGGTGGGAACGTGACTGCGCAGCCAATTTTCAGAGAATTTCATGAGGAGCCGGGATTCAGGATTCGGGATTGGGGATTAGCAAAAACGCGTCGACGGAGTCCGGGGCGGACCGGGGCGCTGTTGCAAATCCCCAATCCCGAATCCCCAATCCCCGCCGTCAGGCGAACTGCCGGAGAAAACGCACATCGTTTTCGAAGAACGCGCGCAGGTCGTTGACGCCGTAGCGCAGCATCGCAAAGCGCTCCACGCCCAGGCCGAACGCGAAGCCGGTGTAGCGCTCCGGGTCGATGCCGACGCTGCGCAGCACGTTCGGGTGCACCATGCCGCAGCCGAGCACTTCCAGCCAGCGCGTGCTGCCGTCCGGCTGCTGCCAGGCGATATCCACTTCCGCGCCCGGTTCCACGAACGGGAAATAGCTGGGGCGGAAGCGCATTTCGAAGTCGCGCTCGAAGAACGCCCGCACGAACTCGGACAAGGTGCCCTTGAGATCGGCGAACGTGGAATGCTCGTCCACCAGCAGCCCTTCGACCTGGTGGAACATCGGCGAATGGGTCTGGTCCGAATCGGAGCGGTATACCTTGCCGGCCGCGATCATGCGCAGCGGCGGTTGGTGTGCATCCATGTAGCGCACCTGCACGCCGGAGGTGTGGGTACGCAACAGGCGCCCATCGCCGAAGTAGAACGTGTCGTGCATCGCGCGCGCCGGATGGTGCGGCGGAAAGTTCAGGGCTTCGAAGTTGTGCCAGTCGTCCTCGATCTCCGGACCATCGGACAGCTCATAACCCAGGCGCGCAAAGATCTCGACGATGCGCTCGAGCGTGCGCGTGACCGGGTGCAATCCGCCGCGTTCACTGCGACGACCGGGCAAGGTCACATCGATCCGCTCCCCGGCCAGACGCGCGTCCAGTGCGGCGTTTTCCAGCGTGTGCTTGCGCTCGGACAGCGCAGCGGTCAGCGCGTCGCGCGACAGGTTGATCGCTTCGCCGGCAGCCTTGCGCTGGTCGGCCGGCAGCGTGCCGAGCTGCTTGAGCTGGGCGGTGATGCTGCCGCTCTTGCCCAGCAAGGCGACGCGCAGGGCTTCCAGTTGGTCCGGCGTCTGCGCGGCGGCGACATCGGCCAGCGCACGCTCGGTCAGGGATTGAATCTCACTCATTGCACTCACGCCTCAACTGCGTCAACCGAACGGTGTTTCCGGATGCACCGGAACGCATTGCCACCCAAATTTCGTGCCACCAGGCATCCAGTCAACGATGCCGGTCACCTAGAACGCAAAAGGGGAAGGACTCGCGCCCTTCCCCCCTGCATATCTGCCTGCCCTCGTCAGAGGCCTGCACACGAATGCGCAAACCCCGACAAGAAACTACCCTTTCAAAAGTCCGCACATGGATGTGCGGGCTCTTGCAGAGGGACCTGCATTTACGCCGCCAGCGCGCCCTTGGCCTTCTCGGCCAGCGCGGCAAAGCCTGCGGCGTCGTGCACGGCGATATCGGCCAGCACCTTGCGGTCCAGGGTGATACCCGCCTTGAGCAGGCCGTTCATGAAACGACTGTAGCTCAAGCCGTTGATGCGGGCAGCCGCGTTGATGCGGGTGATCCACAGCGAACGGAAATTGCGCTTCTTCTGCTTGCGGCCGATGTAGGCGTACTGCTGCGCCTTGATGACTGCCTGCTTGGCAACGCGGAAGACCTTGCGGCGAGCGTTGTAGTAACCCTTCGCCAGGGTCAGAATTTTCTTGTGGCGGCGACGCGCCTGTACGCCACGCTTTACTCGTGCCATGGGTCAGTCCTCAGAGGTAGGGAAGCATACGATCGAGACGGCCAGCGTCCTCGGCACGGACGTGATTCGTCTGCCGCAGGTTGCGCTTCCGCTTGGTCGCTTTCTTCGTGAGGATATGGCTACGGTTGGCGTGGCCGCACTTGTACTTGCCGGAGGCGGTCTTGCGGAAACGCTTGGCCGCCGCCCGGTTGGTCTTGATCTTGGGCATTGCTATGTCCTTGATGGTGTTTTGTCACTGACCCGGGCGGCAGTCTTGCGACCACGCTTTCCATCCTTGCCCTTGCCTGCTTGTAAGTCCTTGATCGAACACGATCCGGACAGGTCCTGTACCGCGTGTGCGGCGCCCCGGCAAAACCGGGCCGCGCAGTCTACCCGTTGCCGGGAATTCTTGCAAATGGATGCCGTCTCCGGCCAGGCGGGCCCTACCGGGCCCGTCCCAGCGCGGGATCAGATCTTCTTCTTCGGCGCGATCATCATGACCATCTGGCGCCCTTCCAGGCGCGGACGCGACTCGATGACGATATCGTCGCCCAGGTCGGCCTCGATCCGCGACGCCATCTCGCGCCCCAGCTCCTGGTGGCTCATTTCACGGCCACGGAAGCGGATGTTGACCTTGACCTTGTCGCCCTCTTCCAGGAAGCGGCGCATGTTGCGCAGCTTGATCTGGTAGTCGCCCTCGTCCGTGACCGGACGGAACTTGAGTTCCTTGATCTCGACCTGCTTGGTCTTCTTCTTGGCCTCGTTGGCCTTTTTCTGCTGCTCGAACTTGAACTTGCCGAAATCCATGATCTTGCAGACCGGCGGATCGGCCTGCGGCTGGATTTCGACCAGATCCAGGCCTTCTTCCTCGGCCTTGGCGAGCGCTTCGTCGCGCGACAACACGCCGACCATCTCACCGTCACTGCCGATCACGCGGACGCGCGGCACACGGATTTCTTGGTTCTTGCGGTTCTGTTTGTTGTCAGGGGTACTGATATTGCAATCTCCCAGGGGAATCGAACCGGCGCATCCGGATCATCCAGACCGGCCGGGGTTGGCTCACGCTGCCTGCTCTGCCTGCAGACGCTCGATGAAGGCCGAAACCGTCATGGTTCCAAGATCCTCCCCCGATCGCGTCCGCACGGCAACCGCGCCATTTTCCTTCTCACGGTCGCCGACCACGAGCAAATAGGGCACGCGTTGCAGCGTATGCTCGCGAATCTTATAACCGATCTTCTCGTTACGCAAATCGGCGCTGACACGGAAGCCTTGATTTGCAAGGGTTTTCCGAACCGAGTCGACATAGTCTGCCTGGGCATCGGTGATATTTGCGACAACGACCTGGACCGGGGCCAGCCAGGAGGGGAAGGCGCCAGCGTGGTGTTCGATCAGAATGCCGATGAAACGCTCCATCGAACCGACGATCGCCCGGTGCAGCATGACCGGATGCTTCTTCTGGCTGTGCTCGTCCACGTACTCGGCGCCGAGGCGGCCCGGCATCATGAAATCGACCTGCATGGTGCCCAGCTGCCAGGTGCGGCCGATGGCGTCCTTGAGGTGGTACTCGATCTTGGGACCGTAGAAGGCGCCCTCGCCCGGCAGCTCCTGCCACTCCACCCCGCACACGCCCAGCGCGCTGCGCAGCGCGGCTTCGGCCTTGTCCCAGGTCACGTCGTCGCCCAGGCGCTTTTCCGGGCGCAGCGCGATCTTGATCTCGATGTCCTCGAAGCCGAACGCGGTGTAGACCGCCAGTGCCTGCTGATGGAAGGCAGTGACTTCGGCTTCGATCTGCGATTCCAGGCAGAACACATGCCCGTCGTCCTGGGTAAAGCCGCGGACGCGCAGGATGCCGTGCAGCGCGCCGGACGGCTCGTTGCGGTGACAGGCGCCGAACTCGCCGTAGCGGATCGGCAGGTCGCGGTAGCTGTGCAGGCCCTGGTTGAACACCTGCACGTGGCCGGGGCAGTTCATCGGCTTGACCGCGTAGGTACGCTTTTCCGACTCGGTGAAGAACATCGCGTCCTGGTAGTTGTCCCAGTGGCCGGATTTCTGCCACAGCGACACGTCCAGGATCTGCGGGCAACGCACCTCGCCGTAGCCGCTGTCGCGATAGACCTTGCGCATGTACTGCTCGACCACCTGCCACAGCGACCAGCCCTTGGGATGCCAGAACACCAGGCCGGGCGCCTCTTCCTGCAGATGGAACAGGTCCTGCTGCTTGCCGATGCGGCGATGGTCGCGCTTGTCGGCCTCTTCCATGCGCAGGATGTAGGCGTCCAGCTGCTTCTTGTCGGCCCAGGCGGTGCCGTAGATGCGCTGCAGCTGCTCGTTCTTGGCATCGCCACGCCAGTAGGCGCCGGAAATGCGGGTCAGCTTGAAGGCCTTGAGGAAGCGCGTGTTGGGCACGTGCGGGCCGCGGCACATGTCCACGTATTCCTGGTGGTAGTACAGGCCCATCGCGGTGATGTCGGCGGACATGTCCTCGATCAGGCGCAGCTTGTACTCCTCGCCGCGCTGGGTGAATACCTCGATCACCTCGGCGCGCGGAGTGACCTTCTTGATCACGTCATAGTCCTGCGCGATCAATTCCTGCATGCGCTGCTCGATCGCGGCCATGTCGTCCGGCGTGAACGGGCGCTCGCTGTAGATGTCGTAGTAGAAGCCTTCGGCGATGACCGGGCCAATCACCATCTTGACCTCCGGGTACAGCTGCTTGACCGCATGCCCGACCAGATGCGCGCAGGAGTGGCGGATGATCTCCACGCCTTCGGGGTCCTTGGCGGTGATGATGCGCAGGCTGGCATCGTGGTCGATGACGTCGCTGGCATCGACCAGCTGGCCGTCGACCTGGCCGGCGATGGTGGCCTTGGCCAGGCCGGCGCCGATCGACTGGGCGACCTGCATCACCGAGACGGGGGATTCGAATTCGCGGCGGCTGCCGTCGGGGAGCGTGATGTTGATCATGGGCAAGAATGAGGTCTGTGCTGGCTGCAGCGCGGCGGCTGCAAGGGAGATCTGCCCGTGGCGGGACAGGCTCGGATAAGGGTATGGCGAGAGGTGGGGCAGAACGAACGCCGTGCGGGCGCCTTGCGGACTGGCGCGGCCGGAATCAGCGGTGGGCGGTGGTAGTGCTCATGTCGCACGCTGGGCCGGCGCGGGGCGCGGGCCACCTTCTCGCAAGGGGTCTTGGAAGCGAATGGTAAACCAATCAGCCCGCTGTTGCGCATGCCGGCACGGGGCCGGCGGGCGCGTGGCATGATGCCGGCCACCTGTGCTGCCAGTGCCGACCATGACCATCAAGGGTAAAGCCACCTCGCTGGATATCGCCTACCTGGCCGGCGTCTCGCAGCCGACCGTGTCGCGCGCCCTGCGCGGCAGCCCGATGGTCAACGAAGAAACCCGCAAGCGCATCCTGCGCATCGCCAAGGAGTTGAACTACAAGGTCGACAAGAACGCCTCGTCGCTGCGGCTGCGCAATGCCGGCACGCTGGCGCTGCTGTTCTTCGAAGACCCCACCGCCGACGATTCGCTGATCAACCCGTTCTTCCATTCGATGCTGGGCTCGATCACCCGCGCCTGCGCGCTGCAGGGCTACGACCTGCTGGTGTCCTTCCAGCAGCTGTCCAAGGACTGGCAGGCCGATTACGAAGACAGCAACAAGGCCGACGGCATCATCCTGCTCGGCTACGGCGATTACCAGCAATCGCGCCAGCGGCTGCAGCTGCTGGTCGAGCAAGGCACGCATTTCGTGCGCTGGGGCGCGGCGCTGCCGGGGCAGCCGGGCATTTCGATCGGCAGCGACAATTACCAGGGCGGGCTGGATATCACCGACCATCTGCTGGCGCAGGGCTGTCGCCGCATCGCCTTTCTCGGCCACGCGTCCAACCACTATCCCGAATTCGAAGAGCGCTACCGCGGCTACGTGGCTGCGCTGAAGCAGCAGGGTCTGGTGGCCGATCGCGCGCTGCAGTTCGACGCGATCACCACCGAGTCGTCCGGCCATGCCGCGTGCCTGGAGCTGCTCGACAGCGGCAAGGCATTCGATGCGGTGTGTGCAGCCAGCGACCTGATTGCGATCGGCGCCATGCGCGCCTTGCGCGAGCGCGGCCTGCGGGTGCCGCAGGATGTGGCGGTGAGCGGCTTCGACGATATCGCCCTGGCGGCGTCGGTGGCGCCGGCGCTGTCGACGGTGCAGCAGGACACCAAGCAGGCCGGCACGCTGCTGGTGGAAAGCCTGGTGGCGCTGATCCGCGGCGAAGCGGCGCAAAGCCGCACGATCCCGGTGAAGCTGGCAGTACGCGACTCCTCGCGTAGCAGCGGCCTGCAACCGCCGTTGGGCTGGACGCCATCGCCGGCAACGGCGTCCGGCGATGTGGTGTGCGCACAGGCGGCCAGCGGGGTTGCCGGACGCTGAGACTGGAGACTGGAGAATGGGGAATGGGGAATGGGGAATCGTTAGAGCATGCATGGCTGCCTGCAGCATGGATCGCGCCCCGCCGAATCCTTTGTAGGAGCGCGCTTGCGCGCGATGAAGCACTACCGGTAACGCCCCATCGCGCGCCAGCGCGCTCCTACCGGTTGCGAGGGTCACGCGCAGCCTTGCTCGGTCCCGCCCCATCAAGCGCTTCGTAGGAGCGCACCCGGGCGCGACGGAGCATTACCGGCAAGCCCTGTCGCGCCCGGGTGTGCTCCTACCGGTTGCGGGCGTCGCGTGCGGCTTGCTCGGCCATCTGCGCATCGAGCTGCTTGCGCAAGGCCGGATCGGTCACCGGCGCATCCGAGAGCAGCACGCGCACGCCGTGCGCGGGCACCGCAGCCAGCAGCCGACGTTGCACCTGCACCTGCTCGCCGCTGATCGCATCGCGCCAGGTGCCGGGCTGCAGAAACCGCGTCACTGCGATGGTCGCCGCTGCATCGCCCTTGTTGAGCAGCACCAACGCCGTCTGGTTGGCGCCCGCATGCTGATAGACCCGCAAAAACGCCGCCTGATCCCCGCGTAGCAGCACATCCACCTGTACGCCGCGCTGCAATGCCGGCGTATCGCGGCGCAGCCGCGCGATCTGCTGCAGCGGGCCGAAGATCGGGCTGTGCGGTGCAGTACGGATGCGCTCGGCACCGAAGTAATTGCGGTTGCCTGCATGTTCGGCGCGCCCGCGCATGAAGCCGGTTTCCGAGCCGTAGTAGATCACCGGGATGCCGCGCGCGGTAAACAGCCAGTTGTGCGCGTCGATAAAACCGGTGTCGCTGGCATCCAGGCGCGCCATGTCGTGGTTGTCGTAGAAGCTCATCAGCTCGTACGGATTGGCATACGGCCCCTGGCGCAGAAACAACGGCGCGGCGAGCTTTTCGAACCCGGCCTGCTCATGGCCGAAGACAGCGGAAAGTTGCTGCTTCAACGGGAAATCCAGCACGCTGACGCCGGCATTGCGCGCCCAGGTATGCCCGGCAATCGTGTTGGCGTCGTAATCGAAGGCCTCGCCGAACATGAAGAACCCGGGACGTTTTTCGCGGATGCGTGCCACGAACGCATGCCAGAAGCGGTCAGGCATCCAGCCGATGGTGTCGATACGGAACACGTCGGCGCCCTGCTCCATCCACTGCAGATACGCGCCGGCCAGGTAATCGAGTACTGCAGGATTGTTTTCGTTGAGATCGGACAGCTCGGCCAGGCCGCCGCCGGTGTTGTAGAACGCATGCAGCGGAGTGTGCTGCGGATCCAGCTGCGCAGGCGGCAGATTCTGGTGGTCGGCGACCAGGCGACCAGCGGCGTCGTACAGCAGGCCGAAGCCAGGCTGCGCCACCGGCATGGTATAGGCCGGCGATCCATGATTGCCCACGATATCCAGTACCACTTTCAACTGGTGGGCATGCATGGCGCGGGTGAAGCCGGCAAAGTCCAGGCCCGGGCTGGGCAGATGCTCATCGAGCTTGTAGAAGTTCACGCCCCAGTAGCCGTGATAGCCGGTCTTGCCGTGGTCGCTGAGCGTACTGCCGCAGCTGATCGGCTTGCCGCCGGTGAAGGCCTGATCCGGATTGTCGACAATCGGCGTGATCCAGACCGCGCCGAATCCCATGTCGCGGATGTAGTCGGCATGGTCGACGATGCCCTTGAAATCGCCCCCCAGATAACCGATGTTGTCGCCGACGCCATCGGCACACGGCGTCGGCACATCGAAGCTGCGATGCGCACCGCCCTGCTCACGTTGATCGTTGCCGGGGTCGCCATTGACGAAACGGTCGGTGACCACGAAATACACCGCGTCGGCGGCAAACGGCTCCAGCGTGCCGTAGTAATCGCCAGGTGCAGCCGCTGCATTCGCCGCGCCTGCACACATCATCACTCCAGCCATCATCACACGCATCACTGCCCTCCCGAGGCCACTGGAACCCGCACCACGCACACGCCGGCAATGAGCAAGCTGGCGCCGCCGATGGCCAGCGCATAGATCGGCTGACCGTCGAGCCAGACGCGCAACACGAAGCCCAGCGCGCTGGCCGCGACCAGCTGCGGAATCACGATGAAGAAATTGAAGATGCCCATGTACACGCCCATCTTGGCCGCGAGCACGCTGTCGGACAGCAGGGCGTAGGGCAGCGACAGGATCGAGGCCCAGGCAAAGCCCACGCCCAGCATCGACAGCAACAGCCACTGCGGGTCACGGATCACCAGCATCGACAGCAGCCCGGCAGCGCCGAGCCACAGATTGCACAGATGACTCCAGCGCAGGCCGATCGCACGCACCAGCAGTGGAATGACCAAGGCCGCCAACGCCGCAAACCCGTTGTAGGCCCCAAACAGCACGCCCACCCAGTTCGCGCCGTCGTTATAGGCGGCCGATGCGGTGTCGTTCGCACCGAAGTGCACCTGGGTCACCGCTGCGGTGGTGTAGATCCACATCGCAAACAGCGCAAACCAGGAGAAGAACTGCACCCAGGCCAGGCGCCGCATCGTCAGCGGCATGCTGCGCACGTCCTGCACGATCGTCACCAACATGCTGGTGGATGGCAGCACGCGCGCCAATGCAAGCAACGCACCGTAGGCGACGCACAAGCCGGCCAGCACGTAGAGCATGCGGTCGCCGTGCTGCCAGGCGATCGCAGCGGCAAGCAGCACACCAATGCCGCACCAGAGCACACCTGCACGCGGCGACGGCAAGCTGCCGGCGATTGCCGCAGTGGCGACAGGCGGATGTGCATCGTCGAAGCTTGCCAGCTGCTGCGGGCTGTATTCGCGCGTACGCAACACCGTCCAGCTGATCGACAGAAACAGCACCGCCGCACCAAGGTAAAAAGCGTAGCGCACGCTGTCGGGCACCTGTCCCGGCGGCGCGGTATTGGCCACGCCCCAGTGGGTGAGCAACCATGGCAGGAAGCTCGCCACGATGGCACCGACGCCGATGAAGAAGCTCTGCATCGCATAGCCGACGGGCCGCTGCGCAGGCGGCAGCTGGTCGCCGACCAGGGCGCGGAATGGCTCCATCGAGATGTTGATCGAGGCATCCAGCACCCACAACGTGCCGGCGGCAATCCACAGCATCGGCGCGTTGGGCATCACCAGCAAGGCCAGTGTGGTGAACACCGCGCCGACCATGAAATACGGGCGCCGGCGGCCCCAGCGGGTCCAGGTGCGATCCGACAGGTAGCCGATGATGGGCTGCACGATCAAGCCGGTCAGCGGTGCGGCGATCCACAAGCCGGGCACGTCGTCGACCTGGGCACCCAGGGTCTGGAAGATGCGGCTGGCGTTGGCGTTCTGCAGCGCGAAGCCGAACTGGATGCCGAGAAAGCCGAAGCACATGTTCCAGATCTGCCAGAAACTCAGGCGCGGCCTGGCGGTCATTGCGCAGCCTCCGTGCCCGCCGCAGGTCCGACCAGCAGCGCGCTCACCTGCGCGGTGTTGACCACGCCATCGCGACCGCCGCGGCCGCCGTTGTACTGCGCAAAATGCGCCAGCGCACTCATGTTGAAGCCATCTTCCAGCCGGAACCGGCATGGCTGCCCGGCCACCGCAGTAAAGCTGACCTGCGTGGACAATTGCTCGCCCACGCTATGCGGCATCACCACGACCTGCGCTTGCAGTGCCTGCCCGGGGCATTCCAGCACCAGCCGCTTGACCGCCGCAGTGACGCCGGTATTGATCGGGCCGTTGGCGTTGCGATAACGCAGCGTTACGCGATGCCGGCCCGCGCGCGTGGGAGTCCAGGCCCAGACCCGGCTACCCGCGACTTCCTGCAACGGGCCGAGCGTCACCGATGGACTGTGCAGCGACTCCAGGCCATCGGCACGACGGGTCAGGCTGAGCACATGCACCAGGCCATCGTCGTGCAGATCCCAGTGCCGCGTGGCGTCCAGTGCCTGCCCATCCATGTACAACGTCGTCCCTTCCGGAACCGCGATGCGGTAGCCGTCGCCCTGCCGTTGCACGACAGGCGCATCGGGCGTGCCGGGTGCGAACACCTGGTCTGGCTGCGGTGGAACCGTGGTGTCGGCGTTGCGGCCGACCAGATGCACCAGCGTGGTCTGGCCTTGTTGCTCGACCTGCCCCGCCACCAGCAACTCGCCTGCATCCGCCGTCGGCCGCTGCAGCACATACCGGCGGGCACCCTGTTCAAGCACGATCTGCTGGCGCTCGCCGAACAACGACGGCAGCAACGGACGCGGCAGTTTCGGAGCGACGCTGCCATCGGCGCCCACGCCGAACACGCCTTCCAGCACGGCGGAGAGATAACCGGCAACCGACCACAACTGCCGCGGCGAATTCACCACCGGGCCGCTGCGGGCGCCCTCCTCCACGTGCACGGCCAGGCTCTGCATCTCGTAGTTTTCCATGTTGGAGCCGGCCAACGCGCTGCCGCGCATCAACGACTGCAGCTCCAGCGCAATGCGCGGCGCATCGTCCAGCTGGCGTGCGGCGCGCAGCGCATACGCGCTGACGAAGGGCCAGACGGCACGGTTGTGGTAGATCGGCTGCTCGGCTTCCTGCGGCCACACCACCGGGCTGCCGCCGGCAACCAGCGGATACCTGCGCAGTGCGATACGCGCGCGGTCTTTCGGAAAGACATCGGCCAGCACGCCGAGCGACACGCCGAGCAGATCGACCTTGGCGTAGCGCACCGGGTGTGCGGCATTGCCCAGGTAGCTCACGTACTGCTTGCTGCGCGCATCCCAGAAGCGCGCAGCGATGGCCTGGCGCAAGGTATCCGCCCACTGGGCGTACTGGTCTGCGCGCGCATCGCCATGCTGGCGCGCCAGTTGCTCGGCCAGACGCAGGGCCTGGTAGTGCAATACGTTGGTGGACAGGGCGAAGGACTCGGCAATGAAGCGCACATCCTGGCGCGTCCACTCTGGGTAAGTCTGCTCGCGCCAATCCAGAAACGAGGTTTCGCCGCGGTAGAGGCCGATCTGCGCATCGAAGACCGCGTCACGATCCTGCGCGAGGGTGGCCTGCAACGCCTCCCAGACGTCTTCAGCGAACGCCTTGTCATCCAGCAGGCTGCGCGCGGCAAGAAACCACACCACGCGGTCGCTGCTGATCGGCCAGCTGCCACCGGAGCCGGTGTCCTGCGCAACAAACCCCCCCGCCGTCTGCCCATCGCGCGCCGCCGACAGCTTGAAGCGCAGCGCAGTGCGCGTGCGCTCCGGCTCCAACCGCGCCAACGCCAGATCGGCGGCGAAGCTGACATCGCGCGTCCACACATAAGGCCAGCGCTCACCGGTTTCGAAACAGGCGCAAGGCACCGGCTTGCCGTCGTTGAAAGCCGGATCGCGGATCGCCTCGACACGGTCGTCGGCCATTTCCTGCTGCGCCATGGCGAACAGGGCGTCGAATAACGGACTGGCGGTATGGGTGCGCATCGGCTGCGGCCCGATGCGGCGCTCGCCCTGCGGCCAGCGCAACACGAAACCGCCGTCTTCTAGCGCCTGCGCTTGCGCACGGCGGCCCTGGAATTCCAGCTCATCGGCCAACACCGGCGAGCTTGCCGCAACGCCGAGCGTTGCAGCCATGCAGATCATCTTCAGCATCGAAGCGGCCAGACGGCTTGCACCGTCGGCCTCCCTCCCTCGTTGCACGCGTTGTAGTGCGCGGCACTGGCGTGCCACGGGCGCGGACCCTCCCAGGTGCCGTGACGCCATGGTAGACGCGCGCTCAGCGGTTCCGCATCAATGCATACGTATTCATGGCAATGGCTGCAGTGCAGCATGGTCCATCCACGCCACAGCGCTGCATAGTCGCCGCTGACGCAACGGCCGCCTTGGGAGGGGATATGCCGCTGGTTCCACATCGCGTGCGTTCGATAGCGCGCGCCGCATGCAGTGCGCGACTGCTTGTCCTGTTGCTTGGCAGTCTTGCGGGCATCGCGCAGGCCGAGCGCATCGCCATCAGTGCCGATTCGCCCGGCAACATCCTGCAGGTCACGCTGGAAGTGAACGGCGGCACGCCCTACTACCGCGTGCAACGCCTGGGCCAGCCAGTGCTGGAACGCTCGCGCCTGGGTTTCCAGTTGCGCGACGGGCGGCTGGACCGCGGCCTGGTCGTCCTCTCGCAAGCACGCCAAGCCCATGACGATACCTGGGAACAACCCTGGGGCGAGACGCGCCTGGTGCGCAACCACTACAACGAACTAAGCGTCAGCCTGGGCGAACGCAGCGGCGCGCAACGCCGCTTCGATGTGATCTTGCGCGTGTACGACGATGGCATCGGCCTGCGCTATCACTTTCCCGAGCAGGCGGGATTGCGCGAAGCCATCATCGACGAAGAAGTCACCGAATTCGCCATCGCGCAACCGTCCGAGGCATGGTGGATTCCGGCAGGCGAGCCGATCCACTACGAATACCTGTATCAGCGCACGCCGTTGAACCAGGTCGCGCTGGCACATACGCCGCTCACCTTGCGCACCGAGAGCGGACTGCATGTCGCGCTGCATGAGGCGGCGCTAGTCGACTACGCCGGCATGTGGCTGCGCCGTACCGAAGGCCAGCGCCTGCGCGCGCAGCTGTCGCCCGCCGCCGAAGGCTGGAAGGTGCGGCGCAAGCTGCCGTTCGATACGCCGTGGCGCACGCTGCAGATCGCCGACCAGGCCACCGGGCTGGTGGAATCCAACCTGATCCTCAACCTCAACGCGCCCAACGCCTTGGGCGACGTGAGCTGGGTCAAGCCGTCCAAGTATGTCGGGGTGTGGTGGTCCATGCATCTCAACCAGCAGACCTGGGCAACCGGGCCGACCCACGGCGCCACCACCGCCAACACCAGGCGCTACATCGATTTTGCCGCGGCGCACGGCTTTCGTGGCGTGCTGGTGGAAGGCTGGAATCCGGGCTGGAACGGCGAATGGTTCGGCAACGGCGGCAGTTTCGATTTCACCCGGCCGACGCCGGATTTCGACCTGCCCGCACTGAGCCACTACGCCGCCGGCAAGGGCGTGCATCTGATCGGCCATCATGAAACGGGGTGCGCAGTGGATCATTACGAAGACCAGATCGCCGAAGCGATGGACCTGTACGCCCGCTTCGGCGTGGACTCGGTCAAGACCGGTTATGTCTGCGACGACGGCCAGGTGGAGCGTCGCAATCCCGCAGGCGGCACGCCGTTGCGCGAATGGCATGACGGCCAATGGATGGCGCGCCATCATCTGCGCGTGGTGCGCGAGGCCGCCGAGCGGCATCTCGCCGTCAACGCGCACGAGCCGATCAAGGACACCGGCCTGCGCCGCACCTATCCCAACTGGATCTCGCGCGAAGGCGCGCGCGGCATGGAGTACAACGCCTGGGGCCAGCCACCGAATCCGCCCGAGCACGAGGTCAACCTGGTGTTCACCCGCCTGCTGGCCGGGCCGATGGATTACACGCCGGGCATCGTCAGCCTGAAAGGCCGCGACGGCCAGGCGATTCCCAGCACGCTCGCACGCCAGCTGGCGCTGTACGTGACGCTTTACAGCCCGATCCAGATGGCCGCCGATCTGCCCGAGCATTACCTGCAGCACCGTGACGCCTTCCGCTTCATCGAGGACGTGGCGGTGGATTGGGACCAGACCCGTGCCTTGAATGGCGAAGTCGGCGACTACGTCACCATCGCGCGCAAGGACCGGCATAGCCGCGACTGGTTCCTGGGCAGCATCACCGACGAGCATGGCCGGCTGCTGCAGGTGCCGCTCGGGTTTCTCGAGCCCGGCGTGCGTTACACCGCGCAGATCTACCGCGACGGTGACGATGCGGACTATGTCGGCAACCCGTTCGCCTTTGTGCGCGAACAACGCCAGGTCAGCAGCGTTGACACGCTGGAACTGCGTCTTGCGCCAGGCGGTGGGCAGGCGATTCGCTTCGTGCCGATGGATGGGAAGCGCTGACTTGCTGGCGACGGCGCGCCCAGGCCGCTTGCAACGGGCTCGATTGCATCACGCAGCGGCACTGCAGCCGCTGCGGATCGCGCAATGACGTTGCCTCACGCCGGGCGCATGTCGTACCGCGCTGCAGCGGAGCTTGCGTGGAATCGATTCCAGCGCAATCGGCCGGATTGAATACGTATGCAGTGCCCGTTTGCATGCAGGTGCGGTGTCTACCATACGTCGCAGTCGTGATGCCGGTAGTGGCGTGCGATGCAATGCATCCAGGCGTCTGCCGGATCGAAAATCGAAGAACAACATGTACCTGGGAGGGGAAAATGTTGAAGCACAAGCGCTCCGCGCTGAGTATCGCCCTGGCCGTTGCCATGGCACCGACGTTGGCGGCCGCGCAATCGGCGGCGCCGGCGCAAGCAGCCGACACCGAACAGACTGCTTCCGAAAACACCGCCGGCACGGTGACCGAGCTGGACAAGGTCCAGGTCACCGGCCTGCGCCGCGCGATCGAGGGCGCCATCTCGGTCAAGCGGGATTCCACCTCGATCGTGGAAGCCATCTCCGCCGAAGACATCGGCCGCCTGCCGGACGTGAGCATTGCCGAATCGCTGGCGCGCCTGCCCGGCCTGGCCGCGCAACGTGTCGCCGGTCGCGCGCAGGTGATCAGCGTGCGAGGCCTGTCGCCGGACTTTTCCACCACCCTGCTCAACGGCCGCGAAGTGGTGAGCACCGGCGACAACCGCAGCGTGGAATTCGACCAATACCCGTCCGAACTGGTCAGCGGCGTCACCGTCTACAAGACGCCCGATGCCGGCCTGGTCGGCCAGGGTTTGTCCGGCACCGTCGACATGCAGACCGCACGCCCGCTCAGCTACCAAGAACGTGTGATCGCCATCGGTGGCCGCTACCAGCGCAACTCACTGGGCAAGGCTGCCAACGTCGATCCATACGGCAACCGCTTCAATGTCAGCTACATCGACCAGTTCGCCGACCGCACCATCGGCCTGACCATCGGCTACGCCCACACCGACATGCCGCTGCAGGAAAACCAGGTGGGTCTGTACGAACCCTGGCAACCGGTCAATGCACGGCGCCCGCGCCCAGGCGTGGCCGATGGCGTGTACTTTTCCGATGGCATCAAGGCATTGCGCCGCACCGGCAACCAGAAGCGCGACGGCGTCATGGCCACGTTGCAGTACCGCCCGTCCAACGCCTGGACCAGCACGCTCGACGCCTTCCACACCGAAGCCGAGCAGATCGACACCGCCAACCAGTTCGAGCTCAACCTGAGCAACTACAACGGTGGCTATACGCCGGGGCTGAACATCACCGGTGTGCGGGTCAACGACAACGGCAGCTTCGTCGGCGGCACCGCCAGCGGCGTCTACCCACTGGTGCGGGGCATGTACAACAAGCGCGAAGACACCATCGACGCATTCGGCTGGAACAACGAAATCGCCGCCGGCGCGGTCAGGATCGTCGCCGACCTGAACTACTCCAAGGCCACCCGCGACGAATTGAACCTGGAGAACAATCTCCAGCGCGCTCCCATGCCACAGCTGGACACCGTGGGCGTGTCGGTCGTCGGCAACGGCTTCTCGCAGCTGGCGCCAGGCATGAACTATTCCAATCCGGGTGAGCTGTTCCTGACCAACACCATCTATGGCTCCGGCTACGGCAAGGTGCCCAGCGTGGAAGACGTGCTGAAAGGTGCGCGCCTGCAGGCCAGCTTTCCGATGCCCGAAGCGCTGAGCTGGTTCTCGGATCTGGATGTGGGCGTCAACTACGCCAATCGCGAAAAGCAGAAGACCCAGCCGGAAGGCAACATCACCCTGGGCGCGCAGGGTGAATCCACCATCGCGCCGGACCTGCAATACGCGCCGGTCAACCTGGGCTTTGCCGGCATCGGCGCCCTGCCCGCGTGGAACGTGCCGGCAGTGGTGTCGCGCTACATGCTGTTCAACCCTAGCGACGACGCCTCGTTCCTGGTGTCCAAGGCCTGGACGGTCGAAGAGAAGATCACCACCGCCTGGGTGCGTGCCAATCTCGATACCGCATGGGGCGATGTGGGCGTGCGCGGCAATTTCGGCGTGCAGCTGCAGAGCGCCGATCAATCCTCGCGCGCGAACTACTGGGATGCCTCGCAACCGGTGGGCAGTGAAGTGCGCCCGATCGACGACGGCAAGACTTATCGCGACTGGTTGCCCAGCCTGAATCTTGCGTTTCAGTTCCCGTACGAGCAGACCTTGCGTTTTGCGATGGCAAAGCAGGTTGCACGCCCGCGCGTGGATCAGCTGCGCGCCTCGCTGGAATTCGGTGTCGACACCTCCACCGGCCGCCCCGGTGCCAGCGGCGGCAACCCGATGCTCGATCCCTGGCGCGCGAACGCCATCGATCTTTCCTACGAAAAATATTTTGCCGAGCGCGCCTACGTGGCCGCGGCGTTCTTCTACAAGGACCTGAAGAGCTACATCTACACCCAGAGCCGCGACAACTACGATTTTTCCGCATTGGTCGCCGGCTACGTACCGCCGCCGGGCTCGGCGCCGGTGCTGACCACCGGTACCTTCAGCGCCCCGTTCAACGGCAAGGGCGGCACGCTGCGCGGCGTCGAACTCACTGCATCGCTGCCGCTGGATCTGCTGTTTGCGCCACTGGAAGGCTTCGGCATCCAGGCCAGCGCCACCTTCAACGACAGCGACGTCAAGATCCGTGACCCGGAAAGCGCCTCCAGTGTCGGCGATGGCGAGATCAGCCTGCCCGGCCTGTCCGAACGCGTCTACAACCTCACCGCCTATTACGAGCACAAGGGCTTCGAGGCACGCGTCAGCCAGCGTCGCCGCTCGGACTTCATCGGCGAGATCGGCAACTTCAACGGCAACCGCACGCTGCGCTACGTAGTCGGCGAAAACATCACCGACGCGCAGATCAGCTACAACTTCAGCGAAGGCAGCAGCCTGTCCGGCCTGACCCTGCTGCTGCAGGCCAGCAACCTCAGCAACTCGCCCTACCGCACCTACGCCGAAACCAGGGACCGTCCACTGGAATACATCGAATGGGGCCGCACCTTCGTGCTGGGCGTCAATTACAAGTTTTGACGGGATGTGAGCTGCAAGCGATGCGCTGATTGGCTACATCCTTAGTTGTGGCTACATCGTTACCTTTGGCTACATCGTTACCTGTAGCCGCAGCGTCACCTGTGGCTGCATCGCTACCTGTAGCTACAGCGTCACCTGTAGCTACAGCGTCACCTGTAGCTACAGCGTCACCTGTGGCTGCAGCGTCACCTGTGGCTGCAGCGTCACTTGTGGCTATCGTGGCCCCTAGCTACAGCGTTACTTGAGGCTGCATCATTATCTGTAGCTGACTCACTGCCTGTAGCTGACTAGTTGCCTGTGGCTGCAGCGTTCCCTGCGTGCAAGTGAGCTGACCGCCCACGGCCAGCCCTCTGCACCAGGAGCACCAAAGCCCCTCTCCCACTGGGAGAGGGGTTGGGGTGAGGGTACGGCGCAAGCGCAGCGTGCACCCACGCAGTGCCCAGCGTTGCCCCATGCGCCGTCACTCAGGAGGCAGCCCTGCTGAGCAATAAACAACGAACACTTTTTCTGATCAGACCGGCGCCATCAACCAAAAGAAACCCGCCGACGTGATGTCGGCGGGTTTCTTTTTTCCAGGCTTTCCACCAGAACCTGCACCCACTTCTAGAGACCGCCCAAGGTAAACAGACGATCACGGCATTACCGGACATAAAAGCGGCACGCTGCGCAGGGCATCCGCCTGCCGCATCGTGATAGCGCCAAGACCGCCCACGACACAGCCATCCACGCAGTCGATCACCATAGAGCTGCACTTACCGGTGGGTACACTCCGGACGTCTGCAAGGCACTACCGCATGCAGCGTCCACACAGCAGCCGGGTAATCTATCGAGCGATATCGCACAGCCGGCGTCGCACCGCAGGCACTCAGCGAATCAAGCACCGGCGAGGTAGTAAAAGTGAGGCAGCCTGTCAGGAATGCCTCGCTACGTTTCAAGCGATCACGCAAGCACGACGACCGCCCGCGATGCCGCATCAACCATCCCCGATCGCACACACAACCGCATGCCCGGCAAGGCGCAGCTGTCCCTGTGCGATTGTTCCATGCTCCACGCCGGGCACACTGACCTGCTCCCACGTGCCCGCCGGCAGCCCAAGTTCGGCTACGTCGGCCGACAGATTGAATGCAAGCAACAGCACCTGGCCGGCATGCTCGCGCCGGAACATCAGCACAGGCTCAGCGGTGTCGTAGAACGTGATCGCCCCCTCGCGCAACGCAGGCTCGCCCTTGCGCCAGGCCAGGAACTGGCGCACCGCACTGAGCACGGACAACGGATCGTCCTGCTGCACACTCACCGCGTTCGCACGATGCGCATCAAACAGCGGCAGCCACGGCTTGCCACTCGTGAATCCCGCTGACGGCGCAGCCGTCCACGGCATCGGCGTGCGGCAGCCATCGCGCCCCTTGAAGGTTGGCCAGAAGGTGATGCCGTACGGATCGCGCAGATCCTCGTACGCCACGTCCGCCTCGCCCAGGCCCAGCTCTTCGCCCTGATACAGACAGATCGACCCGCGCAGCGAACACAGCATCGCCACCACCATCCGCGCGAATGCCGGCGATGCGTCGGCACCGCCCCAGCGCGTCACCGCGCGCACCACGTCGTGGTTGGAAATGGCCCAGCACGGCCAACCCTCCAACATCGTGGCCTCGAGCCTACTCACCGTCTCGCGGATATAGGCCGCGCTGTAGTCCTGCACCAGCAGCTCGAAACTGTAGCCCATATGCAGACGGCCGTGAGCGGTGTACTCGGCAGTGGTCGCCAACGAGTCTTCCGACGAGATTTCGCCAAGACTCACCGCATTCGGATACCGATCCAGCAGCCGGCGCAAGCGCTCCAGGAACGCCAGATTTTCCGGCTGCGTATTGTTGAAGTAGTGGTACTGATACGCGTACGGATTGTCCGCACTGAACCCGCGCCCCACCCGCTTGTCGGCCGGCTTGGCCGGATTGTCGCGCAGCTGCGCATCGTGGAAGCAGAAGTTGATGGCATCCAGGCGGAACCCATCCACCCCGCGATCCAGCCAGAAGCGGACGTTATCCAGCGTCGCCTGCTGCACCTCGACGTTATGGAAATTGAGGTCCGGCTGGTCAACGAGGAAGTTGTGCAGGTAGTACTGCTCGCGCCGCGGCTCCCATTGCCACGCAACCCCACCGAACAGCGACAACCAATTGTTGGGCGGCGCCCCGTCCTCACGCGGATCGGCCCACACGTACCAATCGGCTTTCGCGTTGGTCCGGTCCTGCCGGCTCTCCTGGAACCAGGCATGCGCGATCGAGGTATGACTCAACACCTGATCGATCATCACCTTCAAGCCGAGTCCATGCGCCTTGTCGAGCAGACGATCGAAGTCGTCCAGAGTGCCGAACAAGGGATCCACCCCACGGTAGTCCGCGATGTCGTAGCCAAAATCGGCCATCGGCGACTTGAAGAACGGCGAAATCCAGATCGCATCCACGCCGAGTCCGGCGATGTAGTCGAGCTTGGCGATGATACCGGGCAGATCGCCCACCCCATCACCATTGGAATCCAGAAAACTCCGCGGATAAATCTGATAGATGACGGCCCCGCGCCACCATGGTGTCTGCGACATGTACGCCCCTCCCGGGCCATTGCGGGCGCTAGAACAAGCGCCTAACCAAGGCCGTTAGCGTAGCGGCGCACGCAGCACGCAGCGCACTTGTGCATACGTATTCATGTCGCCGGGCGGCGACGACGCGATAGCTCAGAAAGCTCCATTACGATCCGCAGCATCTCACCGGTCGCCAAGAGGGCGCGGCATGAAAAAGACTTCAGACTCAAGCGCATCGAAGCATCGCTTGTAAAAATTCCTTTCGGCAACTGAAACTGGCGGCTGATGAGCCGACACTAAAAAGCGACCCATCACGAAGCTGCCAGTAACAACCGCCTCGCCCGTCCGGTAATCTGCAACGGGCTTTAAAACACTACGGATACTGACTTGAGATTATGCGTGATCCTCAAGATCGGCGCCTTTGGCGTGCTTGCGCTTACCTGAGCCTTTTCGGTTCGCATAGAAGTCTTCCAGCCACTGCTCTGGCGTCAACTGGTCTACGCTTACACCCAACTTGTCGGCTTTGCGCGACAAAATTTGATGCATGATTTCAATGTTATCGGTCGAGGATGAAATCACCGAAAGAGCATCATCCATCCCACGCAGATTGAGCTGACACACCGCTGAGGCGTGGCCCTGCTTGACCAAGAAGCAACGCGAGCGTTCGTCCAGCGATACCACCACTTGGTATTCGGCATCAGTGAGCTTGAGCCCTTCGATGTAGTCGTCGCGGCTGGCACTGGGATTGGGCAGCAGGATCATGGTTGCAGTCTGTTCGATCAACGCCGCTGCGATGTCGCTGGCCAGTGCGTCTTCCGGACTTTGGGTAGCGAAAATTCCCAGGCCATTCTGCTTACGGATGGTCTTCTGCTTGTTCTTGGCGAAGTCCTTCAGGCCGCCCTTGCCGTCCAGGATCTTCCAGAACTCGTCCATGACATAGATCAATGGGCGGCCGTCGATCAGCGCTTCCAGGCGATGCAGTAGATAGTTGATCACCGGCACGCGCACTTCGGCGTTGTCGATCACGTCGGTATAGTCGAAACCGATGATCGATGCGCGCGTCAGGTCGACGGTGTCCACTGGGTTGTCAAACACCCAGCCCAGCGAATTGCCGGCGGTCCATCGGCGCAGGCGTGCATACAGCCCGTCGTCGCCCATATTGGGCAGGCTCTTGCGGAAGTTGCTCATGCTGCGCAGGTGCATCGGCGTATCCAGCATGCCTTCCACCGCGCGATAGATATCTTCTTCCTCGCGTGCGCTGTACTCGGTCTTGCCGCCCAGCACCTTGATCAGCTCGGCCAGAAATTGCGTGTTGGCCTCATTGCGTTCGCACTGGAACGGATTAAATCCCGTCGGCGCGCCGTTTTCCAACGCCAGATAGTTGCCGCCGCAGGCACGCACGAAGATCTCCGCGCCACGATCCTTGTCGAAAAAGAAAATTGTCGGAATGGGGTCGAATTTCTGCACCTGGCTCAACAGGAAGTTGATCAATGCCGTCTTGCCGGTACCGGACTTGCCGATCACCATGGTGTTGCCGATCGCCTTCTCGCCCAACGAGTTCTCAGCCGGGTGCGTGGCATGGAAATTGAAGTAGTAAGGTTGACCGTTGGTGGTCTGCAACGTGGTGACGCAATCGCCCCACGGATTGTTGTGCAGCTTGCCTTGGGCAAAATTGTGCAGCGGCGACAGGCCCAGGAAATTGAGCGAACTCAGATTGGCAATGCGCGTACGGAAGCGCCAGTTGCCAGGCAGCTGCGCGTAAAACGACGAGGCGATTGCCAGGTCTTCCTTTGATGAGACGAAACCGGCGTTGGAGAGCTCAGCGCGCGTGGTCGCGATTTGCCGGGCAAGTTTTTCCTGGCTGTCGGCGTACACCGCAACGGTGAAGTGATACTCGCCCAGCACGAAGTTGCCTGAGGCCACGTCGTCCATCGCCAGATCCAGATCACGGATCTGGCTGGAAGATTTGTCGCCCGATGAAATCATCATGCCTTTGGTACGCTCCAGCACCTTCAGTGCGTCGTGGCGACCAACAGGGCTGAAGGAGTGAGTGACCACATACTCGAAGTCCAGGTACTTCAAGCCATTGAGGATGCCGGGATAGGTGCCATCGGCGTATTCCTTGACGTTTAGGATGGCCCCGAAATGGTTGATGCCGTCCGGCGTGCGAATGACAAAGTCACCAGTCTTGTTGGCGAACATGTGCTTGCTGACGGGCAGGTACGCTGGAACCGGCGCCTGCAGCACAGGAACCGGCTCGTCAATCCGGTTCAATAGATAGCCAAGAAATTCCAGCGTCTCGGAGAAAACGATCCCATTCTTTGCCTCGTACATTCCAAGGCGATAGGGCGAATAGTCTTTTAGCACCGCTTCCACGTTGGTCGCCAGCTCGATCACCTTCGCAATCGCCTGTTCTTCTTCGACTCGAACCCTGTCAGGATCACTGGATTTTTCGACCAACCGACGCCCGGTAACCACAGGGCGATAAATCATGCTGAAATACAATTCATTCTGCATGATCTTCTGGGACGACAGCGCTGCGTAGTACTCATTGGACAGCGACTGATTGAACGCCTGCTTGAAACGGCCGGAGTTGCTGATCTTGCGCCGACGTCGAACATCATGTGCCCAGAACGCAACGTTTGCGAAATCCGGCGCGCGCAGGGTTTGGACAAGACGGTTGAACGTGTTGTGCCGCTGCTCCAGCTCAAACTCGTCACGTCCAACGAAAGGCAGGCCTGCAAGATGCCAGATCAACAGATAGTCACCACCGGTCGTCTTTAGAACGGACGGTGCGACGTGCGTCGAAACGGAGACGAATTCGCTGATCGGACTATCTGGGCTGAACATGGCCTTACCAATTTAAGAGGAAGCATCATGGTGATGCAGTCGTGCAAAACACCAACCCCACGCGACTTGCGGGCGTGGGGTTGGTTAGCGGCCTACGTGCCTACTGACGTTTTCCTGTGGGGTTCTTGCGGTACTCATTGGGACTGAATACCCACATTCCCGAGTAACGCTGGGCATTTCGCACACGCATGCGAAACAACCATCGCAGTCCCAACAGCCTGAAGATCATCTCGTCTCGCTTTGCCACTTGCTGCATGGCAAAAATGATGACTGGGATTGTCAACAGGTACCAAAGATCGAAATACATTCCCAGCAGCAGGCCACTGCCGGCTCCGATGAAAAACGGGATATAAGGCACTCCCAGGAACATCGCCGGACGGGTACACCCACGGAAGAGAACGTCTTTATGCATAATACTGAGCGATGTGAAGCAGCGTGATCGACGCAGTGGTGCAATCCTGACCACCACCTTCCTTACCGATCACCATGTTGGCAATCTGGGCAGCGGCACCGATCAGAACACCACCGATCAAAATCGGGGAAACTTCGGAAATTCGCTTGTGAGCAAATGCAATCTGGTAGCCGGCAATGATCACAGCGATCGTGACAACGAGCGCTGAGCCCATGTTCAACAGACCATTGACGTTTTCAAGGAAGCCGCACATCTTTTCGCCGGTCTCTCCGAGACCGCCTTCTGCCGAGGCCCCACCCGCAACTAGTAGTAACGAAGTGAATGCCAACGCTTTCAGGGCCTGGGCTCCAATCATTTTGGCGTCAGCGGCCGTCTTCTTGTTAATTTCAAACTTCATATCAATCTCCTTGGGAACGGGGGGGTGTAATAGCCAATCCGTGGCAGGTTTTCCTTCCTGGTTAAAAAACGAATGCGGTATCTATCTGCTGTGTCGCAGGCACCGGTCGGGCAGGAACGGCGCTGGCTGGCGCTTGGTTTGTCACCGTTGGGGCTTGCGGCACGCCGCCGGCAGGTAGGGCAACACCCCGCCCCTGTCCAGTTGCCTTGACCACATATAGTTCGTTGTCGGCCGTACTGGCCTGGGATACCTGGGGCGGTGGCAGCTGTGCAGGCGTGGGCGATGCAATCATAGGACCCTGCTGTGAAGCTTCTGTGCGCCCGGGACTTGCGAGATCCTGAATTCGACGCGCCACGATTGCATCAGCCAGCTCGGCGGCTGCCTGACGCAAGGGATTTTCGACACGGACCTTGATCGGGCGATTCGGAATCACGGCGATCGGCTCGGCCCCCGAAGATGCCACCGACTGACGAATGGAGGCATAGATCTTCTGGACATACCCATGCTTGAAGCCGGTTTCGAAGTTGCCAGAGTAGTAGCAACTGAACGACTTGCCCCAGTTGGCGCCGGATCGCGAGTGGCACTCGGCCAGGATCCTGGATGCAGCAACCAGGTTGGGACACTTGGCAAAGGCCATTTCATAACTGCTCAGCCCGTACTTCTGCAGGTTGTAGCGATTGACCTGACCAAGTCCCAGGGAGAAATTGTAACCCTTCTGTTCCAGCATCTTGGCCGTGGCTACCGCTTCTTCGAGCCCGCGCGGTTCGCGTGCAAGGCGGCCACCGACTACGCCGATGGCGTACGGATTGCGCGAAGACTCAACGCGAACGACGTGCTGCATGACCTCGCCGGGGACAGCAAGTCCAGTACATCCCATCAATTCCATGCCGGGCAGCATAACGGTCTCCTTGAAACTGGATCGACGTCAATCATTGGCGGCCGGTCAACCACCACGCAGGGTTCTTGCCGGATCGAAATCGATCCCGGTAATAAAGCGGCGCCCAGCGTGCGCCTTGATGTGCACCACGATATCGATGGTCATACGCAGCAGGCGTTTGATCACCTCGAATTCCAGCCCGGAGCCTTCGTTGGACGCCTTCACCATGAGCGCAAGCTGGTCCCAGGTCTGTTCAACGCTGCCGGCATGGCAGCTGGTGATCGAACCAGGATGGCCAGATGCGCAATTACGGATGAAATAAAACGATTCATCGCCACGCAACTCGGCCAGGATGATTCGATCCGGCTTCATGCGCAGGCAAGCCTCCATACAACTCTTGGCAGTCACATTACTCGCACTCTGGCCGCCTTTCGAGTACAGCAGGTGCACCGAATTGGGCTGACTGATGAAGAGCTCGCGTGCGTCTTCAATGGTGACCAGGCGTTCCTCGTTCGGAATGTGATTGACCAAGGCCTTCATGAAGGTGGTCTTGCCGCTACCGGTTGCACCGGCAACCACAACGTTCTTCTTGTAAAGCACTGCTTTCTTGAAGAACTCCGAGTACTCCTTGTTGCGACGCAACTCGAGTAGTTCGCGATCGTGATCGCTGACATCGGCAGCCTGCTCGAGCACCTGATCAAAAAATCCGTCGCTGGTGTACTGCTCGAGGGTCTTGGTGTGTTTGGAGGGCAGGCGAATCGTGATCGAGACCTTGCCGGCATCGCAGGCAGGCGGAATGACGAACTGCGCGCGCTGTCCCGTTGGAAAGGTCAGAGAGACCACCGGATCAGCATCGGTGATGCGCTGCCCGGTGTTGCTTTCGTTGACGACCGCCGTACAGAACTGCCTGGCCCGATCAAAGGTCAGCGACGGCACATCCATGCGTTGCCAGCCATTGATTGTCTCCAGATACAGCTCGCCGGGACGATTGATGCAAATTTCCGTGACTTCGGGCGAATTCAAGTAGTCCAGGATCCCCAGGACGGAATACTGGTAATCCAGGAAATCATTCGAGATCCGCGCAGTCGGAGAATCGTCGATCGTCGTGGCGGTCGTCGCGCTCACTTAGGCAGCACCGCAGAGAAATCGACGTCCTTCGCAACATACACGTTCAGGACCGTTCCTTGATTGATCGTCAGCGTTGCAGGGCGACGTCCCGATTTTTCCACCGCCTGTTGCGCGAGTTGCTGCACGCTCTGGGCGGTATTGCTCTCGAATGGCTGCTGCGTGATGATCCCGGAGCCCACACCGATGGTGGTGGTCTCCGGACCGTACTCCGCAGCCGCGTACTTGAAAGCGTCGCTTAAAAGGCTGATGAACAACGCCGAGGCAATCTTGTTACCCCAGTGAGCGTCGTACTGGCCAGGATGACCAGCACTGCCGAGCGTGTCGATACCCGGGCCAACCAGAGTGACATCGAGCCCGGTAGGAGTAGTCACGCGATCCCAGACAACCTGCAGGCGCCGGGTAGTTGGTTCGCCTGCACCGTACTGACCCAGCATCTTCGAACCCTTCGGCAGCAGCAGATTGTGCCCGTTAATCGAATAAACAGGTTCGGTCACGATGCAGGAGGTATAGCCGCCGAAGTCGGAAATGATCCGCGTTTCCAGAATGCAGCGGATATAGGTACCGCGCACGAGCAAACCGTCAGGATTGCTGATCGGCTTTGCCAGCGTCACCTGCTCATCTTCTCGTGCTCCAGGCTGTGCGCCAGTCTGACCCGCCATCCCGGGAACGCCCGCAGCGCTACCGCCAGCTGCAGCGGACTGCTCAGCAAGAATGCGTCGTTCCAGCAAGGTAGGCGCGCGCGGACGCTCTGGAGCGGCGGAGGGCATGCTGTCGTTATCGTCGACAGGCATGGGCGGCAGTGGCGGCAAACTCGGTTGTTGCACAAGAGGCACCGGAGCCGTCTCGACGGGTGCTGTCATATTTTGTGGAAGCGCAGGCGCCACAACCGTCTCGGCACGCTGCTTCACCGGCGCAGAATCGTCAGAATCCTGCTTTGCCAACCAGAAAATGGCCAAAAGCAACAAGCCGGCAACCAGTGCGAGAAAAACTAGCGCCTTCCGATTCAACCGCTTGATGTCGCTGGACCGCAACACAGGCTCGTTCGAATCCAGATCCGGCTCCGCAGCTGCTTGCTGGCGTGCGAAATACGGATTACTGCGCTCGTCGTACTCGTTGGTCGCAGGCTCATCCGATCGATTGTCCCGGGAGCGCTCATCAGGACTGTTTGGAATATTCGAGTTCACTTTTGCTTGTTCCTTCGCAGACCGACGACATTATCGCCATGACGAACTACCAGGAAGGGGTAAGTTCCATGAACGATCAAGGTATTACCCTCAACGGTCGTATTCACGAGAAAGTCCTCGCTATGCTCTTTCTCACGAGCAAACACCGCCGGAAAGTTACCCGTAGGAAATCGTGTTAAATCCATATTGATGTAAGTGAACTTACCATCATCGTAGACCCGGCTCGGAATCAACCAGGACTTCTTGGTTCGCGTAGCATAGTCATAGTCATAATAGTAGCGACGATCCTTGAGAATCTTCGCATTCAATAGAGGACCATCCTTAGCAGCCGCAGCATCCTCGACATTATTGAAGCTCGTATCCTTTGGGTAACTGAATACGACTTTATACTGCACACCTGCCTGCTTGGCCTGCTCCAGGCGCTGCCAATCGGTCGCAACGACCTTTAGCTCGAGAATATAAGAATGCGTCGCGGTACGAATCATCATGTTCGTATCGACATCGACATTCTTGGGCTTCAAATAGAAGACATTTTCACGACGTGTCAGCTCCCAGCCTCCGGTGAAACCCGTGCTGTAGTCAAGAATCTTTTCATTGGGACTGAGTTCGATCTGGGTGGTGATGCCCAGTCCGGTACGCACCTGATAGATACGGTCGGGTGCGTACTCATATTCTTGAACGACCTGGGCAGCAGCCGAGAATGCGCACAGTACAAGTGGCAGTGCTGCAGCCAATGCCGCCCTGTAGGGGTTAGAGGGTTTCATCGACCGCTTGCTCCATTGACATTGTTCGGCATCCCTTGGGGTTGAATCGTGGGCTGGACTTGAATTTGACCGGCCGGCTGGGGCTGTGCCTGACCTGGGTATCCCGGCTGCTGCTGGACCGGGACACTACCTGGCGCTGCCGGCGTGCCCTGCTGCAACGGAACACCGGCTGGCGCTGCAGCGCCAGCTGCATTGGGATCAACCACGCCAGGGGTCATCGGTTGCTGGTAGGCCGGGGCCTGTGGTGCTGCCTGCGCTTGCGTGCTGATCGCGGACGGCGCGGCGGGCAATGCCGAATAATCGTTATCGACACGGTAATCAGTTACCCGAAAACCCAGGGGATTCTCCACCCTGAGGCTGTCATTCATCTCAAGATTATCCTGGTAAGCAAACCCCAGCGTCGCGATCTTGTTGTCCAGGAGCGTGGTTACAGTGGATGTCTTGTCGTAGACATTCCGCTGAAAGCGTACAGTCGCACCAGTATAAGCCTTACCCTTGCCACCAATAAGGGTAATGCTAAGGATGTTGATGCGGATTGCCCGCAATCTGCCATAGGTATTGAAAGGTCTCGCTGGGTTGTTGCCGGCATGCAACGTGCGATATTCGGAAAGCACATTCGTCGCTGCCATCGCGGCAACTGTGTTCCAATCACGATCACCAATCGTGGACGCATCAAATGACTCGCGCGCCAGAATGAAACGCGCGATATTGCTGCGTGCCAATGCTTCACTAGTACTGATAGTGCGTCCGCCGTAATTCGCTTCGAGCTTGGCGATGGTACTGGTACCCGAATAAGCATCTGCCATGACCAGGTACGGCACCTTCTCCTTCAGCGGCAACATGTAGTAATAGCCGCCTGCAGTCATGACAGTCACCAACATTGACAAACTGGCCACCGTCCATGCGCGCTTTTCACTGCGGCGTGCGAGATCGGCGATGCTGACCTCGTAGTTCACCGCTTTCTGGACGGCCGCACCAACCTGGGCGGAACCGTCCTTTTCACTCACCTTCTTACGCAACATGTCGAGATCCGTCACCGTGAGGCCTTGTCAGGCCTGAAACTATCGCCGCGACAAGCGCGGACACATGGGAGGTGTGAACTGGCTCGCCGCCCGGATACCTGAGCGTACCGGATCAGCAATCAGCCCTTAGAGCTTGGCTCCAGCCGATACCGGTACCGGCTGTACCAGCAGCTTGTTGGCGGAGACCGAAACCGACACGCCTTGCGCGGCGTACACCGCGCTGAGCTCCGTGGCAGCTTGCTGCACACTGGTGGTGCTGATACTGGAAACCGGGCCGATCAGGGTGTAATCCGAAGGCAGGTTGTAGGACAGCTGCATGTTGGAATCGGCGGCCCACCGTTCCAGCATCGTCTTCAACGTGCCATCCATCGGCGTGGCCTGGTACGTGTAGGAGGTGTAGAGCGGAATTTCAGTCGGGGCTTCGTCAAAGTGATTGACGTGCTTCCAACGTCCACCAAAATCGGGAGCGGGCTTGGTCGCGCAGGCCCCGACCAAGGCAGCGACTACCAAGACCAGCGACAGCTTGGACACATACATCGGATTCACTCTGACTTCTCCAACTCATGAGATTTCGGGCTTGAGACAGATAGCACGACGACCCCGCTCACCTTTGGGTGGCGGAGGGAATCTGCCTTCGATGACTCGGTCGAGCACGCATGCCCGCCCGAACCAGTCCACACAGGCCGGTGGGCGTCCCGCATACGGGCAACGGATAAAAATGAATACGCAGAAGAACCATCCATAGCCTTACTCCTGTACGACCCCGTCCGGCGCCGCCCCCTTAACAAAAAATCAACAATGCGCAAATTCTCGGCCACTTTGCCCTTAACGAGCACATGAGTCAAGAATTACCCGCCCCTCTGCCAAGTCGTAATGTGACAGTCATCACACCATGATAGCGAGCGTTTTCACGTCGGTCTTTGGCAGCAAACGCGCGGTGAAATATCGATCTTCGTAGTAGCGGATCTTGTCGCATTTGACCGGGTGCGGGATGCCCTCGTACAGGAACACCTCCTTTTCGTTGCCCATCGCCTTCAGCTCCTGCGGAAGCATCAGCGCACGTCGCTCCTCGGAAATACTTCGGGTCGTTTCCCTGCCTCGGGTGACGTTCTTCTTCTTGATGGTGGTGTAGCCCAACATCTCGGAGTAGTCGTTCGCGTCCTGCTGCTCTCGTGGCGCATACAGGATCTGCAGCGCATGGTTGGTGATGATGGTGCGCGACAGGTCCTTGCCGTAGGTCGCGTCCAGCTGCGCCATGCTCTGGATGATGGGCAGTAGACGCAGGTTGTAACCCGCCATGTAGGCGACTGCGGTGGCAATGATGTCGACCTTGCCGATCGAGGTGAATTCGTCCATCAACAGCAGGCACTGGTATTTCAGCTCCGGGTTGGACTTCGGCAGCTCGCGCGTGTTGAGGTTGATGATCTGGCTGAAGAGCAGATTGATGATGAGCCGGCTTTCGGCCAGCTTGTTGGGCTGGATGCCGATGTAGATCGTCATCTTCTTCTTGCGCAGATCGGTGAGCAGGAAATCATCCGCGCTGGTCGCCGCATCCAGGACCGGATTGATCCACGCGTTGAGCGGCTCCTTCAGGGTGCCCATGATGGACGCAAACGTCTCGTCGGCCTGTGACAGCATGTTGGCGAATGCCGAGCGTGCATTGCCGCTGAGGAACCGGCGCTCGGAGAGCGACTTGAGGTACTTCTTGAGGTCTGTGCCATCTCCGGACGAGAGGCGGTAGATGCCGCCAAGCGTGGGAGCCCCTGCCCCACCCGGGAAGCCGAGCGACACCTCTTCGTCCTGGTTTTCGAACAGATACAGGGCAAACGCCATGAACGCGTTCCGCGCCTGACTGACCCAGAATTTCTGGTCGTCCGATCCATCCGGATACAGCATGGCGGCGATGCTCATCAGATCCGACACCCGGAACGCCGGATCGCTGGACACATAGGTCAGCGGATTCCAGCGATGGGTACGACGATCCTCCGCAAAGGGATTGAAGAGGAACACCTCATGCCCCTGACTGGCGCGCCAACCGCTGGTGAGGTCGAAGTTCTCCTGCTTGATGTCCAGGACCACCACCGACTCCTGATACTCGAGCAGGTTGGGAATGACCACGCCCACGCCCTTGCCGGAGCGCGTCGGCGCGGCGAGGATCACGAACTGCTGCCCGCTCAGCCGTACAAGCTTGCCGTTGAACTTGCCCACGACAATGCCATTGCCACTCGGCTTGAACAGACCGTGCTTGGAAAGGTCTGCCGCCCCGGCAAAGCGCGCATCACCATGCAGCGCCCGTGCCTTCGGCTTGACCAGGAGCACGACCGTGATGGCCCAGATGATCCCGGGCAGACCAAAGCCGAGAATGCCGGACATCTTGATCTTGGTTGCGTAAGGCGCCACTTCCGGTAAGCCCAGCGCCTTGACGTAGCGGTAGTAGGTATCCCACGCGTACAGCCCGGTATCGAGCCGCAACAACAGCAGCGTCAGATATCCGGACAGAAAATACCCGACAAGCAATGTCACCAAGGTGGCGATTGCGATTACTTTGGCTTTGGACACGCGCCCCTTCTCCCTGGCTTGTTTTTCGACGGTACTTAGCGACGGACGACGGGCTTGTGGTCAACCAGATCAGACTTGCGTCCACCACTCTCGCTCTCGACGAGCGAGTCGATCCAGACCCTGGCTTGATCCAGCGACAGGTCCGGCGTGATCCGAGTACCAGCGTCCGTCACGACGGCATAGGCCACCACGGCGTCTGGCGCGTAGGTGTCCTCCCGGGTGATTGCCACGACACGGTACCCGCCCCTGGTCAGCACGGTGTGCTGATACTCGTCCATCGCCAGCCTTCCTTTTCGTCAGCGCGGAGGCGATGCTAAAGCATGCCGTGTGATGGAGAAAGCGGTTTCGGCGAAGCCGGCACAACAAGGCCTGCATTCGACGCAAGGCGAGGATCGGGATGTGTCAGTGCTGGCGGAATTCGGTTGGCACTTGAATGCTTTCAAAGCCACACACATGCGTGGCGATGACAACTCGCCTTTATGGATGAGGTGCCCAGCTATGGGTGCGGTGCCCAGCGCCGCGACGAAACAAGGTTGAACAGCGACCCGAGCCTGACCTAGGAATCTTGCCGCACGGGCGCAAAAGCACCCGGCCTGCCAGGCCGGCGTGCAGCCGCGCGTGACGCCTAGCCGCTGCACGATGTTCGATTCAATGCACTTGGGGACGCCAAGGATGCAAGCGAAAGCGATCATCGAAGACCTGGCAAAGGACGCACGGACGCTGCAAGCGCAAATGCATGAGCCAACCTGGGATCCGCGGCAGCAGTCGCTGCCGATGTTGAAGCCACTCAAGTCGCCATGCCGTCTGGACTTGGAGTGGTGGGCGGTACAGGGTTCGAACCTGTGACCCCTACCATGTCAACGGGATTCTAGGGGTAGCTGTAGCAAGGGAATAACCTGCAAAGCCTTGATTAAACGTCTCATTGGATGCGAGTGCGTCCATATACGTTTGCTTTTTTGCAGGAGCCTTGCAGGACAGCCATGCCGAAGATCAACCGCGAGCCGCTAACGCGGCGTTCCGTCGATAGCGCGAAGGCGACAGGCAAAGCCTACCGGATGCGCGATGCCACCGTCCCCGGCCTGGTGCTGCGCGTCTCCGCCACCGGCGCGCGCTGCTGGGCCATCGTCTGGGGCCGCGGGCAGGAACGCACCTTCGGCGACTACCCCGCCCTGCCGCTGGAGGCAGCACGCGAGCGCGCCAGGAAGCTCGCCGGCGAGATCGCCGCGCACGGCGCGCCGCTGGCGGTGATCGAGGCGGCCAAGCCCAAGCCGGCCACGCTGGGCTCGTTCGTGCGTGAGCATTACGGCCCATGGGCCAAGGCCAACCAGAAGGCCGGCCAGGCCACCATCGATGCGCTCGCCGCCCACTTCACCGAGATCGTAGACAAGCCGCTCGCCGCCATCTGCGCGTTCGACCTGGAGCGGTTCAAGTCGCAGCGCTTGAAGGCCGGCATCAAGCCGGCGACGGTGAACCGCGACCTGTCCCGGATCCGCGGCGCGCTGTCCCGCGCGGTCGACTGGGGAATGCTCGAGCAGCACCCGATGCGCACCGTGAAGCAGGCCAAGGGCGCCGACGACAGCCGCGTGCGTTACCTGACACACGAGGAGGAACGCCAGCTGCGCGCCGGCCTGCAGCAGCGCGAGCACGACCGCCGCGCGCCTCACCTGCTGCCGATGGTGCTGGTGGCGCTCAACACCGGCATGCGCCGCGGCGAGCTGCTCGGCCTGGACTGGGCAGACGTCAACCTGCCAGGCAAGCTCGTCACCGTGACGGTGGCCAACGCCAAGAGCCGCAAGGCCCGCCACATACCGCTCAACAGCGAGGCGCACGACACGCTCGCGCGCTGGGGCGGCGGGGGCGCCGGTACCGGCCTGGTGTTCCCTTCGCCCAGGACAGGCCGGCGCATGGACAACATCAGTAGCAGCTGGGAGGAGCTGTGCGACACGATCGCCCTGCCCGGCTTCCGCTTCCACGACCTGCGGCACACCTTCGCCAGCCGCCTGGTCATGGCCGGCGTCGACCTCAACACCGTGCGCGAGCTGCTGGGGCACTCCGACATCCGCATGACGCTGCGCTATGCACACCTGGCGCCGGACAAGCTGGCCGAGGCAGTGGCCAGGCTCTGACCGCATCCAACCGCCGACGGCGGACGAACCGCCTTGCTCCGTTCCGCCAGCCGTGCTCCATACGCTCCTCACATCTGAGGAGCGGTCGGTGGAATTTCCTCAACCTGAGGAGATTCGGCGCCAGGGGCTTTTCCTCACCGTGAGGAGAAGGGGGCAAACGCCATATCTGGCGTATGGACCAACTGCCGGAATCCCGGCAGTTCCGGGTTCGAATCCCAGCCTATCCGACATACCCACCATTGGTGGAGAAGCCGAGCGGGTTCGGATCCCTCTCGCTCCGCTTTCCTGCGGTGCAGGATTCCGACGAAATCAACGGTTTGCAGCCGACCTGGCCGCTACAGCCTTTTGGTATGCCGCGAGCAATGGCCCCTTGTTCTCAACTCCGAGAATCTCGCGAATAGGCACGTGCGACGGTTTTCCACCCCTCGAAGTCACTGCAATAACCTCTTCTCGGATCTTCTCCCAGCATGCGAATGCAGGCTCCCAATAGAGCCTCTGGAGTTCGTTATGGGCCTCATCGGGTGAAAGCGAGCGCGCTAGTTCGCCTTCAAGTGCGCTCGCATCTGGGAAGGTCCATACGGCCTCGCAGGTCATAGCGTCTTCAAAGGCGAGGAGTGTCGGCGCGCTCATGAAGACATGGAACAAATTGCGCGGTTCATGCGGATCGCCCGATATGCCAGCGAGCATGTCACCAATAGTGAGCCCTCCATTATCGACGTTGAAAGAGTTGAGGCCGACCTGCAAGGCCCACTCCATCGATTGGCTAAGCGAGCGGTGCTGCGCTTTTGCGAGTAGCTCCAGGCCATAGAGCAGAGACGGTCTCAAGGACAAGTTAACTCGTTTCAGTTTTTCGCCTTCCACGCGGGGCGGACGGCCACCCTTGGACCTGCTCGGCCCCTCTAAATTTTCGCTTGACATGCTTAGATTCTTCCAGTTCAATGTGTTTCGTGGGTTTATTACACACAAACACATACAACATAAGACAGGAAGAACTATGTCACAGCAGGCCCCCGTAGAGAAGCTCAGCTATACCGTCGAACAGGCCATGGGCGCCACCGGCATGAGCCGCAGCGCGTTTTACAAGGCAATCAGCAAGGCTGGATTGGTGACCTTCAAGCTGGGCAAGCGCCGCATGGTGTCGGCGCGCGCGCTGCAGCAGTTCATCGAGGCGCAGGAGCGCGAAGCATCCCGGCGGAGTGTCGCTTGACCCCGCAAATAGAAACGGCCCGAGCGCGCCAACGCCCGAGCCGTAGAAGACAAGCCCGAACCCTACCAAGGAACGACCAAGCCATGAGCACAACTGTACATCATCCGCGCGCTGCTGCAACCCGCAAGGCAGCGTGGTTTGGCGAATGCCCGGGGATGCAATCACACCTCGAGTTCGCCCTGCGCTTCACCCAGTGGATGCAGGCGCGCCGGCAGAAGCCGACCGTCAGCGACATGATGGAACGCTGGGGCATGAGCCGCGCCACCGCCTACCGCTACAAGGCCGCCTATCGCGCGGTGACCGGCGGTGACGCATGAGCGCGACTGTCCTCACCTTCCCGCCGGCGCGCATCGTCCGCCGAGCACCCCGCCCTGCCCCCAGTCGTGTCGATGCCCTCGTGGCGGTGCTGGAGCGGATCGCCAGCGATCCCAGCAGCGCATTCGCGCGGCGGCGGATGCAGCTGCTTGCCCAGGCCAACGCAACGCCAACGAGTGAGTGTGATGCCCGATGAATACCGCAAGCCAATCGCGGCGAACAAGCGAGCCAAGTTCAAGGGCAGGAGCAAGGGTGCACCGTTCCTGGCGATCGAGCACCGCATCGCTGACAGCGAGGAGTTTGGCCGCCTCTCCGGCAACGCAGTCAAGCTGCTGCTCGAACTGGCCAGACAGTACCGGCCGGGCAAGAACGGTGATCTCAGCATCCCGTGGTCGCTGCTGCAGGACCGTGGGTGGCGCAGCAAGGCGACGGTACACGCCGCGAAGCTCGAGCTACTGGAGTCTGGTTGGGTCGTCGAAACGCGCAAAGGCGGGAAGCATCTGTGCAGCCTGTACGCCATCAGCTACTACGCGATCGATGAGTCAGAAAAGCACACAGAGCGCCCGACAACTGTGCCGCTCAATCTCTGGCAGCAAAAACGCAATGCGTAGTCGCTATGTGGGCCAATCAGGTCGCCATGCAGGCCAATCGACTGAGGAATTAGCCCACATACAGACCTCAGAGGTCGCTATGTGTACCAGTCGAGCGGTTATCCACAGCCGTTTGAGGTCGCTATGTGTACAGCTCTATAGATCTAAACCAAGCGGAGCGCATCTGCTCTGGCTTTTCGTCGGCGCCCACACACGGATACAGCCATGAGCACTGAAGCACTCGCATGGGCATTCACCCAACTCGCACCCACCCCTGAATCCAAGTTGCTGCTGGTGCTGCTGGCAGACATTGCGGATCCCGAGGGCCTGGTTCATTCGCCAGACCACAACCGGCTGGCCACCTACTGCTGCACCGATGCACTCGGCGTGCAGTGCGCACTGGCAGACCTCTACTCAACCGGCCTGGCAAGCAAGCGATGGGACGGCATCTGCCTGCCTGTCCCCCCGATGGACTACGGACGTACGGCATTGCGGAGACGAGCATGAGCACCAGCACCCACACACCAACTGACAGAGCCGCATGGTTGGACACGGCCGCACGCGGTGCCCTGACGGCATACCTGGAGCGCACTGGCGCCAACAGCGAAGCACGCGAGGAAGTCGCAACGCTACCCATCGCCACGGTGCTGCTGAGGCTCCCACGCGCCATGCGTTCGATCGTGGCCGCGGCGAGCCTGCTGCACTACGGCGAGCTGGTGCATCCCGGACTGGCTGAGCCGGAGCCCAGCCATTGGCGAGCACCGCGCCGCACCGCGAAGACCAGCCATCGACGCGCCGGCAAGGTCGCCGCGTGCGGACCTGATCGATGACAGCCGAGCGGCCCCGGGGGGGCGTGCGAAAAATAGAAATCGCCCCCACCGGACACCGGCCGCTCAGCCAAATTTTCGCACCGTCAAAATTAGCTTTTGAAAATATCGGGAGGCACTTTGGACCCTGAGAGGCCCACCATGCATGGGGTTCCGCTTGACCGGGCCGCGGCCGAGCTAGGCATTCCCACGGGAACGCTGCGGCGCTGGGTGCGGCAAGGCTGTCCGGTTGTCCACCGGGGCCACCGCGGGCGCGGCCATGCGGCGCTGGTCGATCCCGCACAGGTGCTGCAGTGGCGGGAGGCCGGCGCCCGCCAGCAGATTTACCTTGAGCTCGCCAGCGCGGTACCCACCGTAATCGCGCACGCGGCATGCAATTCAATGCGCCTCGCCAATGGGATCGACAAGAAACGGCTCGCAGGTGTGCAGGCGGCGACCTGGTACGTGGCGACCAACGCTGTGCTGGATCACCTGCGCGAGCGCTGCCCCGCAGTGCCGGAACTGGCCGTAGTGCCGGACGAAATCGAGCAGCTCCGTAAAATCGCACGATAGCGATTGATTTTAGGCGGTCTCGGTACGGTGTTCCCATCAACCACCGGAGACGCCCCAGATGGACCCCATGCAGCATGCTGCACTTTCCCGCGCCCGCACTGCTCTCGACGTGGCGATAGCCAACGAATGCAGCTCTGCTAAGGCGAAGGCTTTCGTTGAAATTGCTCTGGGCATGATGCTCAACGGCAAGAACTTCCGCGCCGCCATCGCCTCTCATCCATCTGCGCTGGTCCAGAAGGCTGTGGCGGAATCCACCTTCGGCGAGGTATGGCAGACCCCAAATGCTGCGGCGCTGGCGGCCAGCTACATCGGTAGCATCGCCGAGGGCTCGCTGCTCGACCAGATCATCACCTATGGTTCCTTGCTACCGCTCAACGTCCCCGGTGTGCTGGTCGGCAGCGGTTACAGCGCCAACGTCACTAAGGAAGGCGACCCGAAGGTCGTCAAGAACTTGGAGCTCAGCACGACCGACGTGGAGCTGCACAAGGCCGCTGCGATCGTGGTGATGACGCAGGAGCTTGTTCGCGCAATCGGCGGGCAGGCCATTTTCGAGAGCGAGCTCCGCAAGAGCGTCACGCGCGCTGTCAATTCATCGGTGCTGGCCCAGTTGCTGGACAGCGCGCCGAAGTATGTCGCGCCGAGCGACGACGCTCTGGTCAACCTCCGTGCCGGCATGTTTGCTGCTGGACCATCCGAAGGGTACGTAGTCGCCGCGCCGGCGATCGAGGTTATAGACCTGGCCACGCGACTGGAAAATCGCGGCGGCATGGGCCTGCGCGGCGGCACCTTCATCCCAGGAGTTCAAGTCGTCGCCATGGACGAAATCTCGGACATGTACGTCATCCCCGCTTCGCGTATCGCCGTCCGCGATCAGGGGCTCGAGGTGCGCAGCGCAGGGCATGCAACGGTCAACATGGTCGATACGCCCACCAGCCCCTCGCAATTGGTGTCGCTGTTCCAGACCAACAGCATTGGCCTGCTCGCAGAGAGAAATTTCCACCTGGCGGCCGCTTCGCCCATGGTGGTTGTTGGCGAGGATCCGAACCCATGAGCATCGGGACTGCCTACCAGGAGGCGCTGAAAGCGTTGGCTGAGCAGGTTGCCCGCGCATACCGCGAGGACTGCTGCAGCTTCCACGTGTCCGCCGGACTGATTCAAGGCAACACCATGATCGCGGTCACTGCCACGTTCGATGCAACTGGCACAGAGTGTTGGGTGCCACTGGCTTTGGGCGGCGATCCCTGGACGGATGAAAGGCGCGCGCGCATCGAACACGATGCTCGGGCGGTGATCTCCCAGCGGCTCAGCATCGAAGAGGGTGCTGCTTACATCGTTCGTCAGTGCATGCGTGAGGTGCTCGATGGGTATCGCTGATCGACTGATGTCGCTGATCACTCGACGCGCGCCGGAAGCTGCAACAGCGGTCGAGTCTCCTGGCGGTGGTGGGTGGCGGAATATCCTCGAACCGTTCACCGGCGCTTGGCAGCGCAACCAGTCGATCGCCGCACCCAGAGAGCTGGAGACGTACAGCACGGTCTACGCATGCATGTCGCGCATTTCCAGCGATATCGGCAAGCTGCCTTTCACGCTCAAACGGCGCGATGCAAACGGCCTTTGGGGCGCTGACCGGCACCAGACCATCACCCCGTTGCTACGGCGGCAGAATGCCTACCAGACGCCCGCGCAGTTCCGCGAGGCCTGGATCCTATCCAAGCTTAGCCACGGCAACACCTACGTGCTGAAAGGCAGGAACAGCAGCGGTGCTGTTACGCATCTGTGGGTGCTAGATCCCAATCGCGTTGAATCGATGATCGCCCCAGAGGGCGACGTCTTCTACCGGCTGCGATATGGCCGGCCGGAGAACCTGCTGCCCGCAAAGTATTCGGGCGATGAGCTGATCGTGCCCGCCAGCGAGATCATCCACGATCGAGAGATGGCGCTTTTCCATCAGCTGATTGGTGTGGGCCCGTTGGATGCTGCCACCCTGGCTGCAAACAAGAACATCCGCATCCAGCAAGATGCCACCAAATTTTTCACGAACGGAGCGAACCCGGGCGGCATCCTGACGGCACCCGCGGGCATGACGGAAACCGACGCACAGGCGGTCAAGGAATACTGGAACACCAACTTCCAAGGAGCGAATGCTGGCAAGGTCGCGGTCATCGGCGCCGACATGAAGTTCACGGCCTTCGCGTTCAAGGCGATCGACTCGCAGATGGTGGAGCAGCTGCGCTATTCCGATGAGCAGATTGCGCATGCCTTCGGCATTCCCCCGTTTAAGGTGGGCATCGGCAGTATCCCCGCCGGCATGAAGGTCGACGACCTCAACCAGATGTATTACGCCGACGCGCTGCAGGCGCGCATCGAGGCGATGGAGGACTGCCTGGATCAGGCGCTAGGCCTGGGGGATGAGATCGGTGTGGAGCTCAATCTGGAGCCGCTCCTGCGCATGGATCTCGGCAAGCAGGCAGAAGTGCATGCAGCGCTCACCGGCGCTGGCATCGAAGCGCCCAACGAAGCACGCCGCCGTTTCGGACTCTCTCCGCTCACTGGCGGCGACAGCGTCTACCTGCAGCAGCAGAACTACAGCCTAGAGGCCCTCGCGCGCCGCGACAGCTCACCCGATCCGTTTGCCACCGGTGGCACTGGTGAGCGCGGCCTGAGCCCTGCCAGCTTCCTCACCAGGGAGCTGCCGAGAGGCCAGCCCAAGCAACGCGCCAAGTTCAACCACGACGATGGTAGCTGGGATGTGGAGATTGCTCCCAATCGCTGGCTGCATCGCATCCACTCCGCTCAATTCGAAAATTCGGAGCCGGCACGATGATGGAGATTCCAAAGGTACGTACTGTCCGCCTCTACGGCGTGCTGCGCGCCAAGTTCGGCAAGGAGTTCCGGCTGGCAGTGGCATCGGCAGCCGAGGCCATCCGCGCGCTGTCGGTGCAGCTGCCAGGCTTCCAGGCATTCCTGATGGGAGCCAAGGACCGCGGCCTGACATTCGCCGTGTTCAACGGCCGGCGCAACCTTGCCGAGGATCAGCTACATGACCCGCCTGGAGATGACGCAATCCGCATCGCGCCGGTGCTGCAGGGTTCCAAGCGCGGTGGCGTGCTGCAGACCATCGTCGGGACGGTCTTGGTCGTCGCCGGAGCAGTTCTAACTGCGTACGGCATCGGGTTAATTGGTATTCCCCTGGTCAACGCCGGAGCAGCAATGGTGATCGGCGGAGTGGTGCAGATGCTCTCCCCGACGCAGAAGGGCTTGGGCACGCAGGACAGCCCGGACAACCGCCCGAGCTACGCATTCAATGGGCCGGTGAACGTGCAGGCGCAAGGTAATCCCGTGCCACTCGCTTACGGCCGGTGCTGGATAGGATCGGCTGTCATCAGCGGAGGCATCTTCGCAGAGGATCAAACCTGATGGGTACGGCCGGAAGTATTGTCGTTGATTTACTCATGCGGACCGGCTCGTTCGAGACCGACACCGATCGCGCGAGCAAGCAGGTGCGCAAGTTCGGCAAGGACTCACAGAACGCCGCCGTCGACGTCGGTGCGGCATTCGGCAAGATCGGTGGCGCGGTGGTGGGCGGCCTGGCCGTGGCCGGTACTGCGATCCTCAACTGGACGCGCCAGCTGGCCACCGCTTCCGGGGAGATCGAGCGCTTCGCCCGCCTGTCCGGCACCAGCGAGCAGACGTTCCAGCGGCTCGCCGCTGGCGCGTCGACGGTCGGCATCCAGCAGGACAAGCTAGCCGACATCTTCAAGGACACCCAGGAAAAGGTCGGGCAGTTCCTACAAACCGGTGGAGGCGAGCTCCAGGACTTCTTTACGAAGATCGCGCCCAAGGTCGGGCTGACGGCCAAGGAGTTCCGTAACCTCAGCGGTCCGGAGGCGCTGGGCAAGTATTACAGCGCGCTCGAAAAGGCCGGCGTGCCGCAAGCCGACATGGTGACCTACCTTGAGGCGATCGCGAACGATGCAACGCTACTCGCGCCACTGCTGGCCCAGAACGGCGATGGCTTTCGCAAGTGGGGTGACGAGGCCGAGAGGCTCGGCGTCGTGCTCGACGCACAAACCATGAAGTCCATGAAGGAGTTGCGCACCCAGACTGCCGAGATGGATCTGGCCTTCCAGGGTCTGAAGAATCAGGTAGGTGCCGAGCTACTGCCACAAGTCCAGGAGCTGACGGCATTCATGAGCAGCGACAGCACCAAGACCGCAATCGTCAACCTGACGATGTGGATAGGTGGCCTGACCGCCGAAATGGCAAACGGCACCATCATGCTGGTGAACTATACTGGGAAGCTAAGCGAGCTGCGCGCACTGGACACCGGTAGCGCGCTGGGCGACGCCAGCACGCAGGGTTTGAACGACCAGTTAGCGCGGGTGCAAGAGCGGCTGAACAATGCCCGCAGCCGAACTACCGGTAGTTTCGGCCTACCGCTGACCGACGGGCAGGAGGTAAAGCGGCAGCAGCAAATCAACGATCTCGTCGCCGAGCGCGTGCGGCTACAGCGCGAGATCACTAGGCGCAATCGGCCCGAGGTCAAGCTATTGGAGAACGGCGCGCTGCCCGACGACGCGGCGCTGGTGCGACCCGCCAAGACAGCGAGCTTCGAATACACAGACAAGGAAGCAGGCAAGGCTGCGGCTGAGCTGCAGAAGACCTATACCGCGATGTCGGCGGAGCTGGCCAAGCAACTGGCGCTCACCGGCCAGAACACCGAATACGCCAAGGTGCTGTACGAGCTGCAGAGCGGATCGCTTAAGGGCATCACCGGCGCGCAGGCGCAGAGCCTGCTGCAGCTGGCAGAGATCAAGGACGTCAACGAGGACATCGCGGCGATCTACGGGGCGACCGACGAGAAGGTCAACAGCTACCTCGCGAGCCTGGAACGGGAACTGGCGCTGCACGGGCAGATCGGCGAGGCGGCCAAGGTTGCCTATGACATCCGCACCGGCGCGTTCGGCGCGCTGAGCGAGGAGCAGGCCCGGCTGCTGGAGAGCTACGCTCAGACCAAAGACGCCATGGACGACTTCGCCGCGATCTACGGCGAGGGCTACGAAAGCATGATCGCCAAGACCAAGGAAGGCAGCGACATGATGAAGGAGTTCGGTCTGGAGGCCGCCCGCAGCATGCAGGGCGCGTTCTCCGACTTCCTGTTCGACCCGTTCGATGAGGGGCTGGGTGGCATGGTTGAGGGCTTCGCCAAGACCATACAGCGGATGATGGCGGATCTCGCGGCTTCGCAGCTGCTGAAAGCACTCGGCAGCATGGCGGCCAGTTCCGGCAACAGCTGGGTAGCTGCGATCGGTGGCGCCATCGCCGGCGGCCGCGCGGGCGGCGGCCCTGTCGCTGCTGGTTCGATCTACGAGGTGGGCGAAGGCGGCAGGCCGGAGATGTACGAAGCCGGCGGCAGGACCTACATGATCCCGGGCAACCAGGGCGGCCGCGTGGTGCCGATCACCGCAGGCCGCACGGTCGGCGACGTGACAGCCGGCGCGGCTGGTGGGGTTTCGGTCAACATCACCAATGTGATCAACAGCGACGGAACCACAACAACTACCACCGAGACTGACGAGAACGCGATGATGCGCGCGCTGACGCAGATGATTCAGCCGGTGGTGGTGCGCGTGCTCCAGCAGCAGATGCGACCGGGAGGCATCTTCTCGCCCGGCGGCGCTCGCGGATGACGCGCTTTTGCGGTTTGCAGGACGATTGCAGGACAACAAAAAAGCCGGCTCAGGGCCGGCTTTCTTCACGTCCACTTTTTGCCCGAATTTCAGGGGCTTGAGTGGTGGGCGGTACAGGGTTCGAACCTGTGACCCCTACCATGTCAAGGTAGTGCTCTACCGCTGAGCTAACCGCCCGTTTCCTGCGTCAGCATTGCGCTGTGCAGGGCGCGCATTCTAGCGCAGGGTTTGGATCGCCACAAGCCCTCCCTGCACACTAAGTGCAACGCCGTCGCCCTGCCCTACGCCAGGCTGGCAGCTTTCAGTTTCTGGATCTGGTCGCGAATCTGCGCGGCCGCCTCGAACTCCAGGTCCTTGGCGTGCTGGTACATCTGCTGCTCCAGGCTCTTGAGCTTGCCGGCAATCTGGGCGGGCCCCATCGCACGGTAATCGGGCATCTCCTCTGCCACCTGGCGCGACTTCGCGCGTCCCTTGCCGGCCTTCTTTTCTGCGGCGTCCTCGCGCGCACCTTCCATGATGTCGGAGATCGGACGCGCCACCGACTTGGGCGTGATGCCATGTTCCAGGTTGTACTCGACCTGCTTCTCGCGGCGGCGGTCGGTTTCGTCGATCGCGGCCTGCATCGAGCGCGTCATCTTGTCGGCATACAGAATGGCCTTGCCGCGCAGGTTGCGCGCGGCGCGACCGATGGTCTGGATCAGCGAGCCGGTCGAACGCAGGAAGCCTTCCTTGTCCGCATCCAGGATCGCCACCAGCGACACCTCCGGCATATCCAGGCCTTCGCGCAACAGATTGATGCCGACCAGAACGTCGAACTTGCCAAGGCGCAGGTCGCGGATGATTTCCACGCGCTCCACGGTGTCGATATCCGAGTGCAGGTAGCGCACGCGAATGCCATGCTCGCCCAGGTATTCGGTGAGATTTTCGGCCATGCGCTTGGTCAGCGTGGTGACCAGCACGCGGTCGCCAAGCTTGATGCGCTCGTGCACCTCGGACATCAGGTCGTCGACCTGCGTCCCCACCGGGCGGATCTCGACCACCGGATCGATCAGGCCGGTCGGGCGCACCACCAGTTCAGTGATCTCGCCCGCGGACTCGCGCAGCTCGTAGGGGCCTGGCGTGGCCGAGACATAGATGCTGCGTGGCGAACGCGCCTCCCATTCCTCGAAACGCAGCGGACGGTTGTCCAGCGCCGACGGCAGCCGGAACCCGAACTCCACCAGTGTCTCCTTGCGCGAGCGGTCACCCTTGTACATCGCGCCGATCTGCGGAATGGTCACATGCGACTCGTCGATGACCAGTAGCGCGTCCGGCGGCAGGTAGTCGAACAAGGTCGGCGGCGGCTCGCCGGGCGCCTTGCCGGTGAGATGCCGCGAATAGTTCTCGATGCCGTTGCAGAAGCCGACTTCGGCCATCATCTCCAGATCGAACTGGGTGCGCTGCGCCAGGCGCTGCGCTTCAACCAACTTGTTCTGCGAGTACAGCTGCTCCAGGCGCTCCTTCAATTCCTCCTTGATCGTATCCACCGCACTCAGCGTGCGCTCGCGCGTGGTCGCGTAGTGCGTCTTGGGGTACACGGTGTAGCGCTGCAGCTTGCGCAGCGTTTCGCCGGTCAGCGGATCGAACAGGGTCAGCCGCTCGATGTCGCCATCGAACAACTCGATCCGCAACGCTTCGGTGTCGGATTCGGCCGGGAACACGTCCAGCACCTCGCCACGCACGCGGAACGCGCCGCGGGTCAGCTCGAATTCATTGCGGGTGTACTGCAGGTCGGTGAGATGGCGGATCAACTGGCGTTGGTCGATGTGCTCGCCCACCGACAGGATCAGGCGCAGCGACAGATAGTCTTCCGGCGCGCCCAGGCCATAGATCGCCGACACCGTGGCCACCACCAGCGAATCGCGACGCGACAGCAGGGTCTTGGTCGCCGACAGACGCATCTGCTCGATGTGCTCGTTGATCGAACTGTCCTTCTCGATGAAGGTGTCCGACGACGGCACATAGGCCTCGGGCTGGTAGTAGTCGTAGTAGCTGACGAAGTACTCCACCGCGTTGTGCGGAAAGAACGACTTGAACTCGCCGTACAACTGCGCCGCCAGCGTCTTGTTGGGCGCCATCACCAGGGTCGGCTTCTGCACCTGCTGGATCACGTTGGCAATGGTGTAGGTCTTGCCGGAGCCGGTCACGCCCAACAGGGTCTGCTTGGCCAAGCCGGCCTCGAAGCTGGCGACCAGCTTGTCGATGGCGGCAGGCTGATCGCCGGCTGGGGAGTACGGGGATACGAGCTGAAAACGGTCGGTCATGGAGCGGGTCTCGGGGAAGGACTGCACGAACGGCGGATGCCACTTTCGGTAAAAGTCCGACACCCCATCACTGAGAGCCGGCCTTACCTGGGCCATAGACGCCGTAGAGACTGCTTGCTCCGAGCCAGGGAGCAGGACGGTGAAAGCAGTGACTCGTTCGTGCGCAAAAGGGTACACGGCAGTACAGCTAGTGATCGTGATGGCGATCATCGGAATCATGGCGGCCATCGGCCTGCCTAGCTTCAATGCTTTGATCGAATGGCAGCGAGCACAGGCACGGGTTCACGTGCTTACCGTACATCTGGCGATGGCCAGGAGCATGGCCATCACGCATCGCCTGCCGGTTAGCGTCTGCCCATCCGTTGACGGCGCGAATTGCCGACCAGACAGGGACTGGAGCCGGGGATGGATTCTTTTCAAAGATCCAGCGCGTAGTGGGCAGCCTGCGGACGCGGGCTCGATCCTGCGGATCGAGCAGTATGCTGCGAGCGACAACATCAGCATCACTGGAACGATCGGCCGATCGCTCGTCCGATTTCTTCCGAACGGCCGCAATAGCGGCACCAACATCACGATCAGCCTCTGCACGGGCGCGCAACGCCTGGCGGATGTCATCGTCAACAACTCAGGGCGTACGCGCTCTGTCCGCTACAGGCAACCAACTGACTGCCCCGGCCGGTGAGCCACTGCAAAAACAAAGAGGCCGCGACTAGTCGCGGCCTCTTCAACATCTTGGCGCCCGAAGTTGGACTCGAACCAACGACCCCCTGATTAACAGTCAAGTGCTCTAACCGGCTGAGCTATTCGGGCGGGGAGGCACATTCTATAGGCAACTTTGCAGCAGCGCAACACCTCGTAACGAAGCTACCAGCAGCCTGGAGTGGTAGTTGCACTCGGCGTCTTCACCCCTGTCTGGTTCAACGTCAGCGTGCCGCACTTGTCCTTGGCCTGATTGCCCTGGGGCGCAGCAGTCAAGGTAAAGGTCGACTGCGTAGTCGCGAGCGTAATGTTGTATTGCGCCGTATCACCTTCGCGCGGCGACTGGATGGTCGTCGAGCCGTTCCCGAACTTGAAACTGGCATAGGTGTTGTTGGTCGTATGCGAGCGTTCCAGCAACTGCGAGTATTCGACCAGATCGGCCTTGGCCTGCGCTCGGCGAGACTTGCGAACATGATCGGCATAGGAAGGATAGGCGACGGCAGCCAGGATGCCGACGATCGCGACGACGATCATCAACTCGATCAAGGTGAAACCACCGGCACCAGCACGCTGACGAAGTTGCGTGGACAGGGACCGCGATAGGTCTAAGGGCATTGACAATCTCCGTTACTGAAGCTGGCGCCAGGACTGGCGGCCGCAAGGATAAGGGACATACATGGGCGGGGCGCCAGCCACGCTGACGATCATCCAGCAGCCCGATCCTGCAGGCACGGTGGGTGCCGCAGAACCATCCTTGGGATTGACCTTGGGCTCGAGCCTGGGCACGACTGACACGCCCACGTCTTTAACCGGCGCATTGCCGCCGGTATTGAGCGAGATTCCAGCCGAATCGGTGGCAAGCGTGGAGCCACCGATGCCGCCCATTCGCACACCAGATAGGGCCCCCCTACCCGTCCGTGGATTCAGTCCGAACAACCAGTTCACACCATCGGTGCTGCACCCGCTGCTGATCGCGAGCGGCGAATAAGTGGGCATGAACAAGATTCCCGACACGAGTTCCGGATAACCCACAAATCGCTCACCGGCGGGCAGATCCACGTACCAGCCTAGTGCCAGAGCGGGACCAGTCCCTTGCTGCAGGGATCGAGTGGTACTGGAGGCGCCAATGCTGACCGAATACGGAGTCAGGTTCGCCCTTGTGAGAGTTGAGGAAACCACTCCATCGACCTGATCGGTGAAGCCATACAAGCTTTGCGTCTGCAGCGAGGAGCTTGCCAGATTGTCTTTACTAAACGAGAAACTCCCCGTGCCGAACAAAATCAGCACCCCTCCATTCTCGCCGGAAGCGGCCTGCAGCCCACCAGTTATTGGCTGACGGTAGTTTAGACCACCCTCGGAATAGATCCCGGTCGTGAACGCGGGAACGGTTACTGAGGTTGCGGTCGAAGTGAGATCGAACTTCCAGATTGCGCCGCGGAGATCGGCCGCATAGACAGTATCGGCATATCCATCACGCGTGCGAGCTGGCTTATTGGTCGTCGGATCGATTGTCAGATTGTCGATGCGATCCAGTACGATAATATTGCCTAGCCCGTTATTGCCACTGATTGAGGTTCCCGACTCAGTTGCCTCGATCATCCGAATCGTCGGTGTGGTGGCTGTTCCGATATCGACAACGAACAATACCGCCTTCCCAGTGGCGCTAGCGTAACCATTACCAAAGATCGCCTTCCAGCTGACCGTCCCATTGGACGCGCGCACCGGGACGATGACGGGCTTGCCGAGCACATGCCCGATGTTCCCGCGCACAGCGGCATCGCCAGCAAGATCGTTGATCTCCCAGAGGCGACTACCGGCACCGAAGCTTGCGGGATTGGTAACGTCAAGTGCGAAGACACCCCGACCTCCCGCTCCCGTGGTGCCGACCAGCGTCGTCTGCCAGGCATTGTTGTAGTAGGTATCTCCTACGGCAAGCGGACCATCGACAAAATAACGATGCTCAAAACTGGGCACCGTAGATGACTTAATGGTCTGGTACGGTAGCAACAAATTCCCCATATGGCCATAGGAGGTTGCCGGCACATAAGCAAAGCGCTCCCGACCACCACCTCCGGTGACGGCACCAGTGCTGTCGATGCCGCCATCGACAGCATGCAGCATGCCGTCGTTGGCTCCTGCATACACCATATAGCCCCTGTTGCGCTTGCTATTTAGGTAGTTGGCATAGCTAGTCCCAAGCGTGCCGCCCAGGCCACGATATCCGTAGTCATCGACCGGGGCACTGATAACCGGTGTGGAATTGACGATATCGCCGAGCACAGTACTCCGATCGCGTAGCTTGCCACCCTGCTGAACTTCGCCGCTGCGGTCGCCTAGCAGATAGTTGGCCGCGGTCGCAGCAGTTGCGCCAAGACTGGTCAGATCTGACTCCGAGCAGAGCGACTGCGCCGGATACAACGTCGCAGGCAGACCGCATAGGCCGCTTAAACTGACAGTCGTGCCATCGAGCTTTCGCACGTTACTGCCATCATTGAAATATACATTTCGCGTATTGGCGGCTGGTATCTGCGCAGACGCCTCCCAGAGAGGCGTAAAGCGTGCCTCGCGCGTATCCGGATCGACCGAAACCTGATTGGCCTTCAGCGTACTGGACCAATCTGTGCCATTGTTCCTGATCTGGTACTCAGGAGTGACGGTCAACGAGCCTGCACCGATACGCGCACCTGTCAGCGCCAGGGTGCCAGACGGCGAGTTGGGTGCACTGGCAGCCGACAACACGCGGCGCATGGCGCTGGTCACTTCATCAGGGCTCTTGGCGTTGATAAACTGACCACGACTATTGATCGTGGCGTGCCACAGTTCGTCAATGACACGACCATCGTCAGCGGTTACCGGATTGCCATTGCCAGTCCAGTTGGGGGCATTGGCGTAGGGGTCATCTGTCGCTGGTTGATTGACCTCATAGATATTCCCCTGCGCACCTAAAGTGATCGCATAGAAGTTAATATGCAGATCTTTCTGGCAGTCCAAACGCTTCCAATCCGCAGATGTCTTGGCGAGCGTAGCGCACTTTTCGTCCACAGGCACCCGCCCAGCCGGGAAGCCCGGCCCTGTCACCAGTGGCGTAGAAGCCCCTGAATAATAGCTCGCAGCGATGTCAGCGATTGTATCGCTGTAACTATCAGCGAACGGCACGATGGGGAAGTCTACCGTACCAGTGGAATCGGCATTGCCATAGCCAGTGACCGAATTATTCCTAGTCGTGTACCCATCAGTAAATAGCATGCCGCCATTCTTCTGACATGCACGCACCACCGGAGCTCCGTCCCCCGTCCGCCTAAATTGTTGACCCAAATAATCGATGGCCGCCCGATTTGGCGTGCCACCACTCGGCCTGAGACGATAAATTTGCTGAAATAAAGCCTCACGCGAATCATCGTTCGTGACATCATACATGGTCGGCTGAGCCAAATTATTGATTGTGAAATAACCGACCCGCATATTTTCAATGCCGGTCAATGCCCGCGACTCTGAGCCAATGATCGAGAGAATACGATTCCGATGGTATTGAAACCAATTAGCAAAATTTTGCCTCGCATTATTATAAGCAGACGTATTAGCAGCGGAATAATTGGAGCGAAGTATTTGATATCGTCGCATATTGCAGCCCGGGCCGCATGCATTTACGATAAGCGGCCGATTGGTGTCGCTAGTCAGGTATCCTATGGGCGCCGGAGCGGCCGCAGGCAAATAGAATGTTGCAGGGACGTAGGAGATTTGCACCGAACAAGTTGCAGCCACCTGGGCATTAAAGCCAAGAGTGGACCAAAGTCCATTCGTGCCCGGCAGGCCATTCGAGTTGTTGGTACTGCACGCCCTAGCATTACCGCCCGTGCGATAGCGCGTCCCAGAAGGAATCGTCATTCCAATTAAAAATCGAAATGAACTATCACCATTAACCTCTCTACTTACCCCAAGATTAACCGCAGTGCCGTAGCGACTCATGTTTATCGTGCCATCGTCCCAATAAACATCAGGGTCACGCGAATCCGCTCGAGCACTGTCGAAATCGGCCTGCGGCCATAAGCCCTTATTAACTTCATCGCCTTTGGATAGACTCCATGGATCGTATTTGATATTCGGATCGAAATAATTTGCGTTATATGCTGGCGATCTTGCGAAACCAAATTGATCAATCGGCGGAAGAGCCACGCCCGGACTATATGACGAATTATACGAAGGAAAAGGAAATAAATACACGTAACAGTCGACAAAACCATTACAGTCGGAACCATTATTAAAAAAACTTCCATCGGCATTAAAGAAGCTGGAATTGACACTATTCCATTGCAGTCGCCCATCACCGCCTTTGAAAATGCGCTCAAACGTCATTGAGTTCGAATCATCCACCGTCATAATAAATGCCGGCGGGACCGGACTGCCATTATTAAGTGGACCCTGTGCCAACTTTTCCTGACCCTGCGCCGCGATCAGGTTGTATACAAAGTAACCGCTCATCGCGATCAGGACTATGGCGGAGGCGATAGCGGTTCGAACGGTGCGACGAGACATGCTCACGGCCTCAGAGCTTGAAGATGGAATCGATCGCCGCCGACGAAGATGCATCCGTCGTAGCATCGTTGGCGAAGGTGGTGATTTGATAGACCGGAGTCACCGGGTCGACCGGATCGCCCATCGCGAGCGAGCCCCCCCCGATGATGCACGAGTCGATGCGACGCACATTAACCGCTTGGTTGACCGACACGGCCTTATTACGTGCCCAAGCCATCGGATCGAATGCTGTATCGCAGTTCTGCTGGATTTCAGTGTCCGCAACCGTTGCGTCGCTGGGAGCACTCTTGCGATTGGCGATGGCCTCAATCGCCCGCTCGCTCCTGCGCGTCACGCCCTCGGCATTCTGAAAGGCGATATTGGTCACCAGATAATTGGACGCCATTTTTTCCTGCATGCCTGCCACTTGCATGCCGGCGATCCCGATCAGCGCCAGCAGGATCAACATGATCAAGGCAACATAGAGCACGGCCCCCCGAGGACGGGATGGCATTGGGCGGCGGCGAGCGACTGCATTCATTGATCAATTCCCAAACAGACGATTGCGCAAGGCGATCGTGGATTCGTAGGTCATTCGGTAGCGGCCATCCGTCTGGGCGGGCGGCGCAAACGAAACGCCCAATGCACTGGGATAATTCAACGCAGTTGCCGGGCGTTCGGCTGTGGAAGGTGCGGGACTGCGCGCCAGGATGCCAACTTGAACTTGCCCGACCCGTCTCCACTGGCCAGCAGCTGTGGCATCGACCGCAGTGGATACGTCGCTCGCGATCGCCTGGGTGCTGATGTTTCCCAACGGGGGCGAGGTATTGGACATGTTCACGGTCTGATCGAGACCGAACAGCAGCTGCATGTTCTCGATCCCTTCGACCAACTCTTCCGGCGTGCCATAGTCGTCGACACCATTGGACCGTGCACGCATCAGCGCAGGCTCGCCCGAGGTCGTCGATGTACCGACGTAGTAAACCAGCGATTCGGCGCGATAAAGCATTGCCTGGCCGCTGGGACGGGTGGAGTAATTGGACAGATTGGTTCCTGTGGCAGTGACTTGGCCGCTGGCATAGGTACCCTTAAACACCGTGGCATGGGCGCAGTCCGCAACCCCGAACAGGCTCGGAGCCGCCTGCCCCCCCTCTGTCAAACGCAATCCGGCCGAGGCATTGAAGCCCACGACGCTGTTGCTGCCTGTGGTCAACGTTGTGATTGGCACGCCTTCCGGAGCAAGGAAACGCAGAACCAGGATATCGCTGCCGCCGCGCGGATTGAGCTTGGTGATCGATGCTGGGAGATTCGCTGGTACTGCCCAGTTATCTCCAAGCTTCAGGCTGCCGGGAGGCGTCGTATTAGGTGCCTCGTAGCCTTGCACGCTGATGCTGAAATCCAGCGGATGACCCGAGCCGCTGGCCGCGCCGGTAGTGACCACCGGGTCGCCCTCCCCGCGCACAAAATGCGCCTGGTCGTTGACGCAACCGAAATGCCCGGCCATGCGAATGTCGCGCTGGAGGAAATCCATGGCGAAACGTCCGTTTTCCTGTGCGCGCGCACTGCCTTCAGCCAGCATCGATGCAGTACGCGAGGCAGAAAAGACCTGGATGACTCCCAGCATCAGCACAAGGCCGATCACCATGGCGATCATCATCTCTATCAAGCTGATGCCCGCAGCGACACGCTTGGAAGAAGGCCGCCGCGTCATAGCTGCGATACCAGGGTAAAGGTGGTCTGGGCGTTGGGATTATTGGCGTCCCAGCGCTGGTCTCCCCAACTAATGCCAACGGTGACCTGGCCGTTGTTATTGAGAACGGTTGCGCTGGCACCTTCGCCCAATGCGCGCACGACCTGGCATTTCCAGCGCGCGATATTGTCAGCGATGGCCACGCTTCCGAGAGGTCGGCTGCAACTGGCCGCGGTCACGCTATTTGCGGCAAAGGTGGCATCGGTATACCAGGCAGACTGGAAGCGATTACTTCGCATCTGGTCCATCAGGTCATACGCCAGGTTGGTTGCCTGGGTGCGGTAGTTGGAACTCTGTACGAACCGCACATTGGCCGTCTGCAACAGCGCAAAGCCAAGCAAGCCAAATGCCAGTACGACGATGGCGACCAGCGCCTCAAGCAGACTGAATCCCTTGGCGCGAGAGGGCGAAACGAAGGGACGGAGACGCATCATTGACAGGAGCTCTTCTGAGACGTGATCTGGCCGGCGGCATTGACGAACAAGGTGCGCCGCAGCGCCTGCCCATCGCACGTCATCGGTTGCAACGTAATCTGTTGATTTGTCGACGCGACCCTGCGCCCGCGTCCATCGAATGCAATCGTTGCGCCGGACGGACCGGAATTGCTTAGCGACGGGTCAATTGAGACGAAACGCAAGACGGTGTCGCCACCCTTGAAGGCTCCATCTACGTCGGTATCCGCCCAAGCCAGCATCCCGCTCCCCCAGTTGTTGTCGCATGCGGTCCCCGATGCGCTACCGCAAACCCCACCACCTCGGCGATTGCGTATCGCCTCACTGCGCGCGAGAGACAGCAGCCCGAGGGTCTCATTGGCGCTACTGGCTACGCGATTGGAGCGTATTACTCCACGAAAGCTTGGAAGCGCGATCGTAAGCAAAATCGCCAACACGGCGATCGCAATGATCAATTCCACAAGTGTGAAGCCGGTAGATCGGCGAAAAGACATTGGACGCTCCCCAGCGTGACCTGACCAAGATGCTTCGACCACCCCCTCAAGAACAAGCAGTGGGGGGACGAGCGGTCGTTTTAGGGTTGTCGGCGTGCGCGTGGGGGACGAACCGGGCCTAGGGTTCGTACCCAGCCCGGCTTTTCCCTTCTCCAGAATGGTGGTCTACATCCAGCAGGCCTTAGGTCACCACCCGATAACAAGGCCGGTAATCCCCTGAAATCTTCATCCGGCGCTGTTCGACGAAGCCGCGCAGCAGCTCGTCCAGGGCCTGCATGATGTCCGGGTCGCCATTGATCTCGAACGGGCCGAATTCCTCGATGCGGCGCATGCCGTCTTCCTTCACGTTGCCGGCGACGATGCCGGAGAAGGCGCGGCGCAGGTCGGCGGCCAGTGCGGGCGCTGGGCGGCCGTGGTGCAGGTCGAGGGCGGCCATGGCCTCGTGGCTGGGTTCGAACGGCTGCTGGTACTCAAGCGGGATGTGCACCGACCAGTTGAAGTAGTACGAATCCTTTTGGTCCTTGCGGTGCGCACGTACCTGCTGGATGCCTTCGGCCATGCGGCGGGCGACGGCGACCGGGTCGCCGACGATGATCTCGTAGCGGGAAGCGACAGCTTCGCCCAGGGTGAGCCGGATGAAGCGGTCGATCTGCTCGAAATACGGCGCGGCAATGGTCGGGCCGGTCAGGATCAGCGGGAACGGCAGGTCGGCGTTCTCCTCGCGCAGCAGGATGCCGAGCAGGTAGAGGATTTCCTCGGCCGTGCCGACGCCTCCCGGAAACACCAGGATGCCGTGACCGATGCGGACGAAGGCTTCCAGGCGCTTTTCGATGTCCGGCATGATCACCAGGTGGTTGACGATCGGATTCGGCGACTCGGCGGCGATGATGCCCGGCTCGGTCACGCCGATGTAGCGGGTGTGGTGCTTGCGCTGTTTGGCGTGGGCGATGGTGGCGCCCTTCATCGGGCCCTTCATCGCGCCCGGGCCACAGCCGGTGCAGATATCCAGGCCGCGCAGGCCGAGCTCGTAGCCGACCTGCTTGGTGTACAGATATTCGTCGCGCGAGATGGAATGCCCTCCCCAGCACACGACCAGGTTCGGGTCCGACGGCTGCAGGATGCGCGCATTGCGCAACTGGCCGAAAACGGCGTTGGTGATGCCTTCGCTGGTGTCCAGATCACCGCGCTGGGCTTCCAGTTCGATCGCCATGTAGGCCAGGTCGCGCACCACGGCGAACAGCAGCTCGGCCACGCCGCGGATGATCTCGCCATCGACAAAGGCCATCGCCGGTGCATTGCTCAGGTCGATGCGGATGCCACGGTCCTGCTGGTTCACCTGGATATCGAAATCCGGATAGAGGTCGCGCGCGGCGCGCGGGTCGTCCGACGCGCTACCACTGGTGAGCACGGCCAGCGCGCAACGGCGCAACAGCTCGTGCATGCCGCCGCTGGAGGCGTCGCGCAGACGCGCCACTTCCGCCTTGGACAACACATCCAGGCCACCGCGCGGATAGATCCGCGCATCCACTACCGGCAGCGCCCGTGCTGCCGTACTGCTGAGTTCCATAGCTTGCTCCTGTCGTATCTTTAGGACTTTAGCGTACTCACCCGCACAAAAGAAAACGGCCGGGAGAACCCGGCCGTTTTTGCAAGCTTCGACACGCTAGCCAGCTTTAGAACTGGTAGCGGAAGCCCAGCTGCAGCGCCCAGCGGGAGATGCCGCGATCGTCGTAGACCGTGGACTGGTCCGGGGTATTGAAGCGGTACACGTACTTGCCGCTGGCCGCATCGACACCACCGTATTCCACGACACCACGCATGCCCGGGAAGCCGTACTCTTCGACACGGCCCCATTTCTTGTTCAGCAGGTTGCCGACGTTCATGACGTCAAGCCAGAGAGAGGCCTTGTTGTCCTTGAAGAAGCCGGGAATCTCCTGCTCGATGTGCAGGTCGAACTGGTTGATCCAGGAGTTGCGAGCGCCGTTGCGCTCGGCGACCTGACCACGGCGGGCAGCCAGGTACTCGTTGCCTTCGATGTAGTTCCAGAACGCCTGTTCTTCTCGAGCGGTACCGAACAGCACGTCGCCGCGGCCGGCCGGGATGTACAACAGGTCGTTCAGGCGGCCGTCGCCATTGGCGTCGTTGTCGAACGCATAGCTATACGGGCGACCATTGCGGCCCTGGTAGATCAGGCCCACCTTGGTCTCGTAGTCGCCGAAGAACGCATGCTTCCAGTTCAACGTGCCGAGGATGCTGTTCTTCACTTCGTACGCAGCGGTCGAGGCAACATTTTCGTTGGCCTGGAAGACCGCGTTGTTGCCCAGCTGCGAACCCGAGGTCGAACTTGTCAGGCCGCTGACTTCGTCGGCGTCGGTGTAGGTGTAGTACAGGCCCCACGACCAATCGCCGCCGTTGAAGGGTTTGTTCAGACCGACGGTGAAGCTCTCGCTCCCGCCCTTATCGGTGGGACGCGCGATGATGGCATCGTTGAAGCGCGCATCGCGCGAGCCGCGCGCATCGACCACGGATGCAGTGCCACGCACACAAGCAGCCGGGGCGCCTGCACCGGTCGGGTTACGGCCGTCAACCAGCCAGCAGGCCGGATTCAAGCCTGCAGTATTCCAGTAAAGGTTACGGCCATCCTGGCCCACGCGGCTGGTGTTGCCCAGATTGAGCTGCTGGTAGTAGATCGCCTCGTTGACTTGAGTCACCACTGCTTCCGCAGACGCCACGATGCCGTACCAGGGCAGCTCGGTGTCGAATGCCAGATTGGCCTTCCATACCGACGGCTGACCCAACTTGCTGTCGACGAAATCGACGGACTGCGTGGCGCCATTCACCGATCCATTACCGGTCGGCTGGTTATTGATGTCCGGCGTGAAGCGGATGCCATTGGTGTTCACCAGTGTCTGGCTGGAGAAGTTGTAATCGGTATATGCCAGACCGGTGTTGGAGTACGGGTTGGACAACCACACGGTTGCCGCAGCGCCCTGGAACAGGCCCACGCCGCCACGCAGCTGGGTCGGGCGGTCGCTGTCGAAGGTGTAGTTGAAACCGAAGCGCGGCTCGAACAGGCCGTTGCCGTCGATGGTCTGATCGTTACGGAAGCCGAACAGCGTCGAGGCGGTTGCGTTGTAGGCCGGGCTGTTCTTGACCATCGGTTCGTCGTAACGCACACCGAACGTCAGCGTCAGGTTGTTGTTGACGGCCCAGGTATCTTGCAGGAAGACGCCGACATTGCGCATGCCCCAGTCTGCAGCGATGTCGTCGATGTTGCCGCTGTTGGAGCGCGAGTAACGGTAGTTCAACGGACGATTGGCCGCGTAGTCGGCAACCGAGTTGAACGTGTAGGAACCAAAGACACGCTGACCGAACAGGTTGAACAGATCGTTGTCTTCGTAGTCGAAGCCGAACTTGACGGTGTGGTCGTCCAAGAACAACGTGCCCGCGAAGAAGGCATTCCAGGTTTCGGTACGCAGTTCGTTGGCCTGGGTGCTCTGCTCGGTACCCAGGTTGACGGTGTTGTTACCGATGCGCACTGCAACGGCCGGCAGCTGCGAGGCAGCAGTACGCACGGCGGAGTAATCGCGGTACGACACCTTGGCTTCGGTCGAGAAGGTGTCGGTCCAGTCGCTGAACAACTGCGCCGTATACGTCTTGAGGCTGAAATCGCGAACGTAGTGGAACGAGTTCAGCGACAGCGCCTGATTGCCGAAACCGTTGAGGTTGGCAGTGCTCTGCTCGCTCTCGCCATAACGGAACGAGGCGCGATGCTTGTCGGAGATGTTCCAGTCAAGCTTGAAGCCCTTTTCTTCCGAATCCGAATCCAGCGCTGGCAGCGCCAGGGTTCCCGGGTCAAACCCGTAGACGTTACGCGAGATGTCGATGATCCGATCGATGTCGGCCTGCGGGATCTCCACGATGTTGCTCGCGCCAGAACCGATCGGGCCGTAGCCGGAGGCTCCGGTGAACACGCCCTTGCCCTTGTACTTTTCGTAGTTGGCGAAGAAGAACAGCTTGTCCTTGATGACCGGGCCGCCCAGGGTCAGGCCGTAGGTGGTTTCGTTATCGAACAGCTGCGGGCGGATATCGTTCTGGTTCTTGCCCGACCAATCGTTCTCACGGTAGGTGCCGTACACCGAACCGTGGAACTCGTTGGTACCGGACTTGGTCACCGCATTGATCACGCCGCCGGTGGCCCCGGTGATGGTGACGTCGTAGTTGGCCACGTCGACCGAGATTTCGTCGATGACATCCATCGAGAACGGCTGGCGCGGCGTCGGCAAGCCGTTGGATTCCAGGCCGAACGCGTCGTTGGTGCTGATACCGTCGACACGGATCAGGTTGAAGCGCGGATTCTGGCCGCCCACGGAAATCTCGTTACGCGCCTTGTCGGTCTGCGCCACGCGCGGATCCAGACGTACGTAGTCCTGCAGGTTGCGGTTGATCGACGGCAGCGATTCGATCTGCTCGCGGGTCACGTTGGTGCCGGTGCCCATCTTGTTGGCGCTGAACAGCGCCGAGCCGTAATCGCCACCGATGGCCTGTACCGCACCCAGCGTGGTTACGTCGCCGCCCAGCGACGCATCGACGCTGTTGACCTGGTTGAGGTTCAGATACACGCCTTCTTCGGTCTTGGTGCCTTCGCCCGACTTGGTGATGGTGATCGTGTACGGCCCACCTACGCGCAAGCCGCGCGCGTTGTAACGTCCACTGGCATCGGTGGTGGCGCGGCTGACGGTTCCCGATTCGACGTGGGTGATCGTCACTTCGGCATTCGGCACCGGCTGACCGCCGCTGCTGGTAACCAGGCCAGCGACGCCGGCGGAGGTGCTCTGAGCGAACACGGGGGCGGCAGCGAGCGCGGCAACAAGGCCAAGCGTCAGCTTGGACATGCGAAGACAACGGGGGTGGGTCATTTCGGTAGCCTCGATACAGGTTGGGCAGTGACAAAAAGGCGCAGTCAGCCCAACCGTTCCCGGGGGTGGGCTGCCGATGATCTGGGGTCCCTTGCCGCGCGGCTGGTTGCTGCCGCAACGGTTAACAACAGATTAACACGCTAAGGCCTGATTGTGACGGCGGCGTGACAAAGTTCGCGCAGTGCAACATGAATTTCGCATGTGAAGGCGTAAACGCCAGCTTGCGCAAGGTCGCGCCGCATCTGCGACCAGCGTCGCGCTATTGAGCCGTTTTACCGAAAACAGGGCTCATCCGGCCCGAAAGCGCGGCGAGGGCTGTCGGAGGCCCCTTGTTACAGAGGGCATCCCGGCGCCGCCGGCTGCTTGCACCGCTACGCGTCAGTGGCGTGGCTTCAGATTCTCAGTAGGCAGTGTCACAGGTCGCTCCCACGCCCTGCCCGCCTATCACCGACTGGCTCAGATCGACACCGGCAGCTTGAAATACGTCCCCAGGCCATCCAGGAACATCTGCACCGAAATGGCCACCAGCAGCATGCCCATCAGGCGCTCGATCGCGGTCAGTGCGCGATGACCGAGCAGTTTGTACAACAGCGGGGCCGAAGCCAGGATCGACGAGGCACCGATCCAGGCAATCATCAGCGCCAGGCTCCAATCCCACAGCCGGGTGGGTTCGTTGCTGCCCATCAGCATCACCGCCGCCATGCCGGACGGGCCGGCCACCAGCGGGATCGCCAGCGGCACGATGAAGGGCTCGCCGTCGGGGATCTCGCCCATCAGGCCTTCCGGACGCGGGAAGATCATGCGGATGCCGATCAGGAACAGCACGATGCCGCCGGCGATCGCCACCGACTCCTGGCGCAGGTGCATCAGCTCCAGCGCGTACTTGCCGCCCCACAGAAACGCCATCAGCACGCACAGGGCGATCAGCAACTCGCGCGCGAGCACGAAGCGCTGCCGCTTCGGTGGCAGCGGCTTGAGCACGCTGAGAAACACCGGGATGTTGCCCAGCGGGTCGAGGATCAGGAACAGCAGCAGGGCTGCCGACAGAATGGTCATGCGGAAGGGCTCCAGATCGCACCGCGGTGCGAAGCACCTGCCATGGACAACAAGGTGATGCAGGCGGACGCATAGCGCGCGGGGTCCACCGCGTCGCTGTCTTCCTGATGGGTGAAGGCGCGCGCGCGCAAGGCGGTGCGCATCGGGCCGGGCTGCAGTCCGCTGATGCGGACCGGGCCGGCGGCGGTTTCGTGATGCAGGCTGGCGAGCAGGCCACGCTGCGCATGCTGGGCAGCGCCGTAGGCGCCCCAGTAGGCCTGACCAACGCGTGCAGGGTCGTCGACGACGAAGACCACCGCCGCATCGGCTTGCTGCCGCAACAGCGGCAGGCAGGCCTGGGTCAACCAGGCGCGCGCGGTGAGGTTGACATGCAGGTTGCGTGCGAAGTCGGCAGGCGCCGCAAGTTCGGCCGGGGTCAGGCCCGTGAAGTCGGCAGCGCAGTGCAGCAGGCCGTGCAGGCCACCGAGTTCGGACTGCAGCCGTTGCGCCAGCGCAGCGTAGTCGTCCGGCGTGGCACCGGCCAGATCCAGCGGATACAGCAACGGCTCCGGACCGAGCTTGGCAACCGCGTCATAGACGCGCTCCAGCGGGCGCAGCTTGCGACCGAGCAGCACCACGGTCGCGCCGGCAGATGCGCATGCCTGCGCCGCAGCGCTACCGAGACCGCCGGCTGCGCCGGTGATCAGCACCACGCGCCCGGCAAGCGCCGGCGCATCGAGCTGGGCCTGCGCCAGGCTCACGGCTGGTAGGCCTCGCTGACAATGCGCTTGAGCTCGCCGGCTTCGAACAGTTCCAGCGTGATGTCGCAACCGCCGATCAGCTCGCCGTGGATGAACAATTGCGGGAAGGTCGGCCAGTTGGAATAGCGCGGCAGATTGGCGCGCACTTCGGGCTCTTCGAGCACGTTGACCGTGCGCAGCTGGTCGGCGCCGGCGGCGACCAGGGCCTGCACGGCGCGACTGGAAAAACCGCACATCGGAAATTGCGGGGTGCCTTTCATGAACAGCACGATCGGGTGTTGTTCGACTTCGGCCTGGATCCGTTCCATCACCGGCATTGGACTCTCCTGACTGGGAGCGGCAGGCCCGACCGCCGGGTCGGATAGACTTCCGCAAAGGCGCGCATTGTAAGCCCTCGGCGCGACCTGTCGCCGCACTCCCTTCGCTGCCCTTGCCATCATGCCGATCGAACACCTTGCCCTGCCCTACTCCCGCGCCGCCCTGGAGCCGCATCTCTCCGCCGCCACCCTCGATGCGCACCACGGCATCTGTCATCGCAGCGAGGTCGATCGGCTCAATGCACGCATCGAAGGCAGCGAGTTCGCCGAGCTGACGCTGGAAGACATCATCGCGCGGGCGCAAGGCACGCTGTTCCATCTGGCCGCGCAGGTGTGGAACCACAACTTCTATTGGCAGTGCCTGCGGCCCCGCGGCGGCGGCGAGCCGCTGGGTCGGCTGGCCGACCGCATTGCCGAATCGTTCGGCGACTTCGTGCACTTCAGGCAGGAATTCAACCGCGTCGCCCTGGGCACCTTCGGCTCGGGCTGGGTGTGGCTGGTGCAGCGGCCGGATGGCACGTTGGCGATCGTCGCCACGCCCAATGCCTCCACGCCGCTCACCGGGCCGGACACGCCGCTGCTCGCCTGCGACCTCTGGGAGCATGCGTACTACCTGGATTACCGGCAGGATCGCGCGCAGTACCTGGACGCGTTCTGGAAGCTGATCAACTGGGACTTCGTGGCCAGCCGACTGGGCTAGTCGCTTGCGCCGTGGCAACCGGTCGACGATTGGGTGATGGGTTGCAGCGGCGCAGCCGGCGGCATCGCGCACGGCGGTCCAGCTCCGCCACGACCCGGCACATGCGCCAGGTCGCAGCGGCGCCAACGCTCATTCTGCGAGTGACGCTTCGCTCAAGCGCGCAAGCACCGGACCGACCTGTGCCTCACGCTGCAGCACGGTGCCAGCTTGGCTCAATGCATGCGCAAGCGCCTGCGGGGTCTCGGCGCGCAGCGTCGCGTGGCCGACCTTGCGGCCCTCGCGCGATTGCTTGCCGTAGTCGTGCCAGTGCCCGCCGGGCACCGCCAGGAATGCGGCAGCATCGGGCATCGCGCCCAGCCAGTTGAGCATGCAGGCATGCCCGCGCATCGCGGTGCTGCCGAGCGGCAAACCGAGCACCGCACGCACGTGATTTTCGAATTGCGAGGTCTCGGCGCCTTCGATGGTCCAGTGCCCGGAGTTGTGCACGCGCGGCGCCATCTCGTTGGCGAGCAACTGGCCATCGCGCACGAACAGCTCGAGCGCGAAGACGCCCACGTAGTCCACGCGCTCGGCGATCGCGCGCGCATGCGCCTCTGCCACCGCCTGCAACCCGGCATCCACACGCGCCGGCGCAAGACTGGCCGAGAGCACACCGTCCACATGCCAGTTCTCTGTCAGCGGCCAGGCACGGAACTCGCCATCGCGCCCACGCACGGCCACCACGCTGACCTCGCGCTCGAACGGTACGAAGGCTTCCACGATCAGGCCCACCCTTGCGGCCTGCGCACCGAGCGCGTCCCACGCGGCATCGGCATCGGCCAGCGTCTTGATGCGGAACTGGCCCTTGCCGTCGTAACCGAAGCGGCGCGTCTTGAGCACGCACGGCGTGCCGATACGGGCCAATGCGGCGTCGAGTCCCGCACGGTCGTCGATGGCGGCGAACGCGGGCACCGGAATGCCGAGCTCGCGGAACAGGGTCTTTTCGCTGAGCCGGTCCTGCGCCACCGCCAACGCGGCAGCACTGGGAAACACTGGCAGCTGCGCGGCCAATTGCTGCGCGCTGGCGGCCGGCACGTTTTCGAAATCGAAGGTGATCACATCCACCTGCGCAGCAAATGCGGCAAGCGCGGCAGCATCGTCGAAAGCGCCCACCTGCAGCGGCGCGACCTGTCCGGCGCAGGCATCGGCCGCCGGGTCGAATACCGCAAACCGCAAGCCCAGTGGCGCGCCGGCCAGTACCAGCATGCGCGCCAGCTGGCCGCCGCCCAGAATACCGACCGTGGTCATTGGCGCGGGTCGTCGCTGGCCATGACATCGTCGGTCTGCCTGGCGCGGAACTGCGCCAGCGCCTGACCGATCTGCGCCTGCTCCGGCGCCAGCATCGCAGCGGCGAACAAGGCCGCATTGGCCGCGCCGGCGTTGCCGATCGCAAACGTCGCCACCGGAATTCCGGCCGGCATCTGCACGATCGACAGCAGCGAATCCATGCCGTTGAGCGCCTTGGACTGCACCGGCACACCGAGCACCGGTACCGCCGTCTTGGCCGCCAGCATGCCCGGCAGATGCGCCGCGCCACCGGCGCCGGCAATGATCGCGCGCAGGCCGCGTTCACCCGCCTGCTCTGCGTAGCTGAACAACACATCCGGCGTGCGGTGCGCCGAGACCACCTTGACTTCGTACGGCACGCCCAGCGCGTCGAGCTTCTGAGCCGCATGTTGCATGGTTTCCCAGTCGGAACGGGAACCCATCACGATGCCGACCAGCGGCGCGGAGTGGTTGGAGGTCATGGCCCTGCCCTGCGGTAAAGACGTATTCTAGCCAATCTCCACGCAAGACAAGACTTCGATGGATCGCAAACTGCTCGACCTGCTGTGCTCGCCCGACACCCGCCAGCCGCTCTCGCTGCTCGACGGCAAGGGCCTGGAGGCACTCAATACCGCCATCGCCGGCGGAACCCTGCAGCGTGCAGACGGCACGGCGCAGACACAGCCGCTGCGCGAGGCGCTGATCACGCGCGACCGCAAGCAGGTCTTCCGCGTCGACGACGGCATTCCGGTGCTGCTGGCCGAAGAAGCGATCGGCACGGCGCAGATCGCCGACTTCCCCGAGAAGTGACGTCTTCCGTGGGTACGACCGTGCCGGAGGCGCCGCCGGCCGCGCTGGTGGATGCCGATGTGGCGCGCGCGCTGGCCGAGGACATCGGCAGCGGCGATGTGACTGCGGCGCTGTTGCCCGATCAGGCCGACAGCGCGTACCTGCTGTGCAAGCAGGATGCGGTGATCGCCGGGCGGCCCTGGTTCGACGCCACGCACCGCGCGCTCGATCCGCAGGTGCGCATCGACTGGCAGGTGCACGAGGGCCAGCACGTTGCTGCCGGCACGGTGCTGGCGCTGCTGCAGGGCCGTAGCCGCAGTCTGGTCAGTGCCGAGCGCACCTCGCTCAACTTCCTGCAGACGCTGTCGGCTGCCGCGACCACCACCGCTGCCTACGTCGCTGCCGTGGCCGGCACCGGCACGCGCATCCTGGATACGCGCAAGACGCTGCCGGGCCTGCGCGCCGCGCAGAAATACGCGGTGCGCTGCGGCGGCGGCGACAACCACCGCATCGGCCTGTTCGACACGGTGATGCTCAAGGAAAACCATCTCCGCGCCGCCGGCTCGCTGAGCGCCGCCGTGCATGCCGCACGTGCGCAGCAACCGCAGCTGCCGCTGGTGGTGGAGGTGGAAACGCTGGAGCAGCTGCGCGAGGCCTTGCAGGTCGGGTGTACACGCATCCTGATCGACGATTTCGACCCGGCACTGCGTCGCGAAGCGGTGCGCATCGTTGCCGCCCTGCCGCGCGAACAACGCATTCCGCTGGAAGTCTCCGGCAGCGTGGATCTGGCCGGCATCGCCGCCATTGCGGCCGATGGTGTGGATTGCATCTCCATCGGCGGGCTCACCAAGCATGTGCATGCCGTCGATCTGTCGCTCAAGCTCGGCCCGCCGCCGCACTGATTTCACGCGTGCCCGCAGCCGGCTCTGTCAGCCTGCTGCGATCGTTCTATGCAGGATCTGCGATGACTGTAAAACCTTGGCCGTGGCTGTGCCTGGTGTTGGCCGCGTGGGGCGGCACCGCCGCCGCCGCAGAAGTCTGCGACATGCCGCCACGCTTCGGCACCAGCCCCGCGGCAATCGCGATCGTGCGCGGTGCCTGCAACGAGCATCGTCTGTGGCAGCACCCGTTTATCGATGCCAAGGGTCGCCTGGCCAACCTGGGCGTCACCGAAGCCGAATCGGGCTATCTCGCCGACCATGGCGTAATCGCCTGGCAACGCGTGGCAGGCTACTGGCGCGACAGCGGCACGCTCGCATCGATGGGCGGCCGCCCGGGCGCGTCGAGTTGCGCGGCACTGGATGGCACGCGCTATACCGCCAGCGATTGCCGTGCGTTCCTGGTCGACAACCCGTGGTCGGCGGCCTTCATCTCCTGGGTGATGACACAAGCCGGCCTGAGCGGTTTCCAGCGCTCTGCACGCCATCTGGATTACATCCGCAACGCCTACAACGATGGCGCCAGCGGGCCTTACCAGTTCACCGACCCGGCAGCGGAGAAGCCCGCTCCCGGCGATCTGCTGTGCCTGTTGCGCGGGCGCAGTGTCGCGCTTGGCTACGCCGGCCTCAGGGCCGGACTTGGCGGCAGCGCGCCGATGCCGTGGCAATCGCATTGCGATGTGGTGGTGGCCGCCAATGTCGGTGGCGATCGCACCCTGTACCTGATCGGCGGCAATGTGTTCAACACGGTGATGATGCGCAAGATGCCGCTGGACCGCGCCGGTCGCGTGGTACTGCCGACACCGCAGTCCGACGGCAGCCAGGACCAGAGCGAGGACGGCCTGGGCATCGCCAGCGAGTGCACGCCGGCACACGAGGAACTGTGCGATTTCAATCGTCGCGACTGGGCGGCCTTGTTGAAGCTGCGCCCGGATGCGGCGATGACCGCGCCCCCGCCGGTCGAGCCATTGCCTTCGCCAACCACCTTGCCCGCAACGATGCCGCCGGGTTTTCCACGCGTCGTGCCACCGCGTCCGGAAACACAGCCCGCGCCGACACAGCAGCCCGGGTAAGCAAGGCTCGAAGCCGCTCTCGCGTCGGGAGAGGGGTGAGGGTACGGAAGCGGAGCCCTGGCCAAGGTTCGACCACACTAGGCTTCGCCCGTCCCCTCATCTGCCCCTGTGGGGCACCTTCTCCCGCAGGAGAAGGAATCAAGCCCCTCTCCCATCGGGACAGGGTTGGGTGAGGGTACGAAAGCGGAGCCCTGGCGAAGGTTCAACCACACGAGGCTTCGCTCGCACCCTCATCCGCCCCTGCGGGGCACCTTCTCCCGCAGGAGATGGATCACGTCACCCGCCCTCGCCGAACAGCCAACAAAAAAGCGGGCCGAAGCCCGCTTTTTCGTGACGCATCAAACAGTGGCGATTACTCGGCCGACGGCGGAACGCCCTCGCCTTCTTCCACTGCCTTGATCGACAGACGGATACGGCCCTGCTTGTCCACTTCCAGCACCTTGACGCGGACCAGATCGCCTTCCTTCAGCTTGTCGCCGACCTTCTCCACGCGCTCGCTGGAGATCTGCGAGACGTGCACCAGGCCGTCCTTGCCCGGCAGGATGGTGACGAACGCACCGAAGTCCATGATCTTGGCGACCTTGCCTTCGTAAATGCGGCCCGGCTCCACGTCCGAGGTGATCTGCTCGATGCGCGACTTCGCAGCCTGCGCAGCGATGGCATTGACCGATGCGATGATGATCGTGCCGTCGTCCTGGATGTCGATCTGCGTACCGGTTTCCTTGGTGATGGCCTGGATGGTCGAGCCACCCTTGCCGATCACTTCGCGGATCTTGTCCGGGTGGATCTTGATGGTCAGCAGGCGCGGGGCGTAATCGCTCAATTCCTGACGCGGAGTGGTCAGGGCATGCGCCATCTCGCCGAGGATGTGCAGACGGCCGGCCTTGGCCTGCTGCAATGCCTGCTTCATGATCTCTTCGGTGATGCCTTCGATCTTGATGTCCATCTGCAGCGCGGACACGCCTTCGGCAGTACCGGCCACCTTGAAGTCCATGTCGCCGAGGTGATCTTCGTCACCCAGGATGTCCGACAGCACGACGAAGTCGCTGCCTTCCTTGACCAGACCCATCGCGATACCCGCGACCGGCGCCTTGATCGGCACGCCGGCATCCATCAGCGCCAGCGAGCTGCCGCAGACCGAGGCCATCGAGGACGAACCGTTGGACTCGGTGATTTCCGAGACCACGCGGATGGTGTACGGGAATTCTTCCAGGCTCGGCATCACCGCCAGCACGCCGCGCTTGGCCAGACGGCCGTGGCCGATCTCGCGACGCTTCGGCGCACCGAAACGACCGCACTCGCCCACCGAATACGGAGGGAAGTTGTAATGGAACAGGAAGTTTTCCTTGTACTCGCCCGAGACGGCGTCGATGACCTGACCGTCGCGTGCGGTGCCGAGCGTGGTGATCACGATCGCCTGGGTCTCGCCGCGGGTGAACAGCGCCGAGCCATGGGTACGCGGCAGCACGCCAGCCTTGGCGCTGATCGGACGCACGGTATCCAGTGCACGGCCGTCGATGCGCACCTTGGTGCTCAGCACCGAGCCACGCATGGTCTGGTATTCCAGCTCGCCAAATTCCTTGGACAGATCACCGGCAGCCCAGCCTTCGACGGTGGCGCGCGGTGCCAGCGCACCCAGCACGTCCTTCTTGATCGCCGAAATCGCATCGCGGCGCTGCAGCTTGTCGCGCACCTGGAATGCCGAGGCGAGCTGATCGCCCACCGCTTCCTTCAGCGCGGCGATCATGCCGTCATTCTTGGCCGGAGCCACCCAGTCGGACGGCTTGGTGCCGGCTTCGACGGTCAGCTCGTTGATGATGTTGATGACCTTCTGCATCTCGCGATGGCCGAACGTCACCGCGCCCAGCATCACTTCTTCCGACAGCAGCTCGGCTTCGGACTCGACCATCAGCACCGCGTTGGCGGTACCGGCCACGACCAGCTCCAGCTGCGAATCCTTCAGCTCGGTCACGGTCGGGTTGAGGATGTATTCGCCATTCTTGTAGCCGACCTTCGCCGCAGCGATCGGGCCGTTGAACGGGGTGCCGGCCAGCGACAGCGCGGCCGATGCGCCGATCAGCGCGGCGATATCGCCGTCGATGTCCGGGTTCATCGACATCACGGTGGCGATGATCTGCACTTCGTTCTTGTAGTCCTCCGGGAACAGCGGACGGATCGGGCGATCGATCAGGCGCGAGATCAACGTTTCCTTCTCGGTCGCACGTCCTTCGCGCTTGAAGAAGCCGCCCGGGATGCGGCCGCCGGCGTAGAACTTCTCCTGATAATCGACCGTCAGAGGAAAGAAGTCCTGCCCTTCGCGCGCGCTCTTGGCGGCGACGGCGGTGACCAGCAGTACGGTGTCGTCGAACTTGACGATGACGGCGCCGCCTGCCTGGCGAGCGATTTCGCCCGTCTCCAGGGTGACGGTGTGCTTGCCGTACTGGAAGGTTTTGGTGATTTTTGCCACGGAGGTTTTTTCCCTTAGGTGTTGCTGTCTTCGTTGGACCGTCGTCGACCCATGCCGAGAACGGGCGGCCGGGAGGCTCCGGCCCATGAACTGCATGCTGCAGATAACGTAATGCGAATGACCAAAACAAAGCCGCGGCGCATCGCTGCGCCGCGGCGGTGTGACTCGATTAGCGGCGCAGGCCGAGCTTCTCGATCAAGGACTTGTAACGCTCGTTGTCCTTCTTCTTCAGGTAGTCGAGCAGGCTGCGGCGGCGGTTGACCATCTGCAGCAGGCCACGACGGCTGTGGTGATCCTTCTTGTGGGTCTTGAAGTGGCCGGTCAGCAGCTCGATGCGCGCGGTCAGCAGGGCGACCTGCACTTCCGGCGAACCGGTGTCCTGGGCGCTGCGCTTGTTGTCTTCAATAACTTTCTGGGTGTCGACGGACATGATGTTTACTCGATAGATGCGTGGTCGACAGGAACGTGCATGACGCACCGCCGGACTCGCCGTTTGCTTGGGATGTGCGCGCTTGGCGCTGAGGTGCCCCGATCAGGGCCGCAAAATTGTAACGTCGTGCGGGCCGGGGAACAAGTTGACTAAACCTTAACAAGCCACTGCGTCGTTCAGTCCGTTGAACAATCGCTGCGGTGACAAACGCCCCTCGGCGTCCACCAGGCCTAGCCCGGAGGGGATTCCGTCGGGTCCGAACACCGCCACCTGGCCGGTCGGAAACGCCGCATCGCGCAGGCGCTGGCCCATGCGAAAACGTGCCGCGTGCGGCGCATCGAGCACGATCCGCGCAAAATCGGCCAGTCCGGCCTCGATCGGCAGCAACAGCTCCTGTGCATCGGTACCCGTATCCAGGGCAGCCGACAGCGCCTCCAGCGTGATCATCTGCGGCGCGCGAAATGGCTCGACCCAGAGCCGGCGCAGCGAGGCGATATGCGCACCGCAGCCGAGCACCTCGCCCAGATCGCGCGCCAGGCTGCGGATGTAGGTGCCCGAGCCGCAGGTCACGCGCAGTTGCAGCCGCGGCGCGGCGTAGCCGATCACCTCGATCGCCTGTACCTCGACCTCGCGTACCGGCGCCTCGATCGCCTCGCCACGGCGCGCCTTGGCGTACAGCGGCTCGCCGCCCTGCTTGAGCGCGGAATAGATCGGCGCCTGCTGGCGGATGCGCCCGATGAAGGGTGCCAGCGCTGCACGCAGCGCGTCTTCGCCCAGTGCGGGCACGGCACGCTCGCGCAGGACCTGACCATCGGCATCGTCGGTATCGGTGGTGACACCCAGCACCACCTCGGCGTCGTAGGCCTTGGCCGAACCGAGCAGCAGGCCGGCAATCTTGGTCGCCTCGCCCAGACACAGCGGCAGCAGGCCGGTGGCCAGCGGGTCCAGGCTGCCGGTGTGGCCGCCCTTTTCGGCCCGCAGCAAGCGGCGTGCGGACTGCAATGCCGTGTTGGAGCTGACTCCAGCCGGCTTGTCGAGCAACAGGATGCCGTGCAACGGGCGATAGACGATGCGGGGTTTCAAGAGATCAGTGCTCGAATCGGGCACCGTGCGCGCCCGTTGAAATCAGGGCCGCTGGTCAACAGGCGGCCGGTCGGCAGCGCTCAGCGCTGCTCGGCGTCCTCGTCGCTGGACGCGGCCTCGGGGCCGACATCGTCCAGGTCACGCAGCAGGTTGTCGATGCGCTCGCCGCGATCGACCGAATCGTCGTAATGGAAATGCAGCTCGGGCACATGCCGAAGCTTCATCGCGCGTGCCAGCTGCGTGCGCAGCTGACCGGCGATTTCCTTGAGCCCCTTGACCGCTTCGGCCGAGCGCTCCTGCTGCAGCGCGGTGACGAACACCTTGGCATGCGCCAGGTCGCGGCTGATTTCGACGTCGGACACACTGACCGACGGCAGGCCGTGGTCGCGCACGGCCGCGTGCACGATGGTGCCGAGGTCGCGGCGCACCTGTGCCGACACGCGGTCGGTGCGATGGAATGATTTGGTTGGCATGGTCGTGGACCTGGTTGATTCGGAGGGCCAGTTGGCACCGAAGCCAAAAACGGACGCGGGCGGCCATGCCGCCCTCGCCTTGCAAAACTTGCGTGACGCCATGCGCCAGCGCGGTAAATCGGGGCCCGCAGGCCCCGAGTTCCGTTACAGCGTGCGGGCAACCTCGATACGCTCGAAGCACTCGATCTGATCGCCGGCCTTGACGTCGTTGTAGGCCTTCACGCCGATACCGCACTCGGTACCGTTGCGCACTTCCTCGACGTTTTCCTTGAAGCGGCGCAACGATTCCAGCTCGCCCTCGAACACCACGACGCTGTCGCGGAGCACGCGGATCGGCTTGCTGCGCTTCACCACGCCTTCGATGATCATGCAGCCTGCAACCGCACCGAACTTGGAGCTGCGGAACACGTCGCGGACCTGCGCGATACCGATGATCTCTTCGCGGATTTCAACGCCGAGCAGACCGGACGCCACCTGCTTCACCTGGTCGATCACGTCATAGATGATCGAGAAATAACGCAGATCGATACCGTTGGATTCGACGATCTTGCGGGCCGAGGCATCGGCACGCACGTTGAAGCCGATGATCGTGGCCTTGGAAGCGGCCGCCGAATTCGCATCCGATTCGGTGATGCCGCCCACGCCGGAGTGGATCACGTTGATGCGGATGTCATCGTTGGACAACGCCACCAGCGACTGCTTGAGCGCTTCCACCGAACCCTGCACGTCGGCCTTGATCACCAGGTTCAGCACCTGCTGGCCTTCGCCCTTGCCCATCTGGGCCAGGATGTCTTCCATGCGGTTGCTGGCCGAGGCGACCAGGCGCGACTCGCGGCGCTTGGTTTCGCGCTGCTGCGCCACGTCCTTGGCCAGACGCTCGTCGTCGACGACCACGAAGTCGTCGCCGGCTTCCGGCACGCCGGACAGGCCGAGCACCTGCACCGGAATCGATGGACCCGCCGAGGCCGGCTGGTGGCCGGTCTCGTCGAACAGCGCACGCACGCGGCCGTACTGGATGCCGCACACCAGGTAATCGCCACGCTTCAGCGCGCCCTGCTGCACCAGCACCGTTGCGACCGGGCCACGGCCCTTGTCCAGCGACGATTCGATGACGGTACCGCTGGCGCGGCCTTCGGCCACTGCCTTGAGTTCCAGCACTTCGGCCTGCAGCGAAATCGCATCCAGCAGCGTGTCCACACCGGTACCGAGCTTGGCCGACACCTCGATGAACTGGGTATCGCCACCGAACTCTTCGGCCACCACGTTTTCGGCCAGCAATTCGTTCTTGACCCGCAGCGGATCGGCGCCGGTCTTGTCGATCTTGTTGACCGCCACGATCAACGGAACGCCCGCCGCCTTGGCATGTGCCACCGCTTCCTTGGTCTGCGGCATCACGCCGTCATCGGCCGCGACCACCAGCACCACGATGTCGGTGATCTTGGCGCCACGGGCACGCATCGAGGTAAACGCGGCATGGCCGGGCGTATCCAGGAAGCTGATGACGCCACGGCCGGTTTCGACGTGGTACGCACCGATGTGCTGGGTGATGCCACCGGCTTCGCCCGAGGCGATCTTGGTGCGACGGATGTAGTCCAGCAGCGAGGTCTTGCCGTGATCAACGTGACCCATGATGGTCACCACCGGCGGACGCGAAGTGGTCTCGCCCTGCGCATCCTCGGCATGCGCCAGCAGCGCATCCTCGAAGTCGGCATTGTCGGCACGCACGGCCTTGTGCCCGAGTTCTTCGGTCACCAGCGCGGCGGTGTCGTGGTCGATGCTCTGGGTGATGGTCGCCATGACGCCCATCTTGAACAGCGCCTTGACCACGTCGCCGCCCTTGAGCGCGAGCTTCTGCGCCAGGTCGGCCACGGTGATGGTGTCGCCGATCGCCACTTCGCGCACCACCGGTGCGGTCGGACGCTCGAACCCGTGCGGGCCGCTATTGCCCTGGTTGCCGCCCCGGCCGCTGTCGTTGCCACGCCGCGAGGACGACGAACCCGGACGACCGGTCGGCTTGCCGCGCACATTGGAACGGCGCGCACGATCGGCCGCGGACAGATGCAGCTGCCCGGCGAAACGCTTGGTCGCATCGTCGTCTTCGACACCAGCCACCATGACGTGCGAACCGCGCGTCTTGTGCTTGGCGGCGTTGTTGCGGTCGTCCGGACGTGCCGGCGTGGCCGGACGCGAGGCAGGCGAGGCGCCAGCCGGGCGGGCCGGACGCGGTGCCGACGACGGCGAAGACGGTGCACGCGCGACAGGCGCCGACGGCGTCGGCGCAGCAGCAACCGGGGCCGGCGCACTGGCAGCCGCAGCGGCTTCCTCGGCAGCCTTGCGCTCCGCTTCTGCACGGTCCTTGGCGGCCTGCTCTTCTTCACGCTTGCGCTGAATTGCTTCATCGCGCAGACGATCGCTTTCGGCCAGCGCCTGCTGCTCGTCGAGATTGCGCTGACGCGACGCGGCGAGCTTGGCCAGGATGTCGGCGCGCTCCTCGTCCGGCGTCATCGGCGCGGGACGGCCGCCGCCTTCGTTTTCGGACTTCACGTAGGTGCGCTTCTGCCGCACTTCCACGTTGACCGTGGTCTTGGTGCGGCCGGCGCTGACCGTGACTTCCTGCAGCTTGCGCCGGTTGAGCGTGATCTTCTTGGCTGCTTCGCTTGCCGCTTCGGCGGGCGTGTCGGCCTTGCCATGCGTACGACGCAGGAAGCCAAGCAGTTTCATCTTCTCGGTGCTGGTCACGACCTGGTCGGGACCGCTGAACTTCATTCCGGCCTCGGCCAGTTGAACCAGCAGTTTATCGACCGGCGTATTGACCAGTTCGGCAAGCTTGCGGATGGTGGTTTGCTGCGACATTCGGATCCTATGATCTGGTTGGCGCCCCCTCGCCCAGAGCAAGGGAAACGCTGATTCTAAGCCCTGATGGGGTCAGGGCGCGGTTCATTGCCGGCTCATTCGCCGCGCTCCAAACGGGCGATCTCCTCGGCGCGGGCCGCCAGGATCAGCGCCGCGGCGCGCTCCTGGGTCAAACCCTCGATGCCGAAGTCGACGATCTCGTCCGCTGCCAGGTCGGACAAGTCCTCGCTGGTGCGCACGCCGTGCTCGGCCAGAGCAAAGGCCGTTTCCTCGTCCATCCCCTCCAGCGCCAGCAGGTCCTCGGTGGGCTGAGTTCCTTCCAGGCCTTCTTCTTCTGCCAGTGCGGCGTTGAGCAACGCATCGCGGGCACGGGCGCGCAACTCTTCGACGATGTCTTCGTCGAAGCCTTCCACCGCCAGCAACTCGCCGACCGGCACGTAGGCGATTTCCTCGACCGTATTGAAGCCCTCGGTCACCAGGATCGCTGCGATTTCCTCGTCCACTTCCAGGCGATCCATGAACAACTGGCGCGCGGAGGTCTGTTCGGCCTCGGACTTGGCGGCCACCTGGTCGGCGGTCATCACGTTGAGCTGCCAACCGGTCAGGCGGCTGGCCAGACGCACGTTCTGGCCGCCCTTGCCGATCGCCTGCGCCAGGCGGTCTTCCGCCACGGCCAGATCCATCGAGTGCTTGTCTTCATCGACGATGATCGACTGCACTTCGGCCGGCGCCATCGCATTGATGACGAAGTTGGCCGGGTTCTCGTTCCACAGCACGATGTCCACGCGCTCGCCATTGAGCTCGTTGGACACTGCCTGCACGCGCGAACCACGCATGCCGATGCACGCGCCGATCGGATCGGTGCGGGTGTCGTGCGCGATCACTGCGATCTTGGCGCGGTCGCCCGGATCGCGGGCGCAGGCCTTGATCTCGACCAGGCCCTGGCCCACTTCCGGCACTTCGAGCTTGAACAGCTCGATCATGAATTCCGGCGCGGCGCGGCTGATGAACAGCTGCGGGCCGCGCGGCTCGGAACGCACTTCGGCCAGATAGCCGCGCACGCGGTCACCCGGGCGCAGCACGTCGCGCGGAATGCCCTTGTCCTTGGGAATGAAGGCTTCGGCATTGCCACCCAGATCGACAAAGATATTGCCGCGCTCGGCGCGCTTGACCACACCGGTGATCAACTCGCCGACGCGGTCCTTCCAGGCATCGACCACCTGCTGACGCTCGGCTTCGCGCACACGCTGCACGATCACCTGCTTGGCAGCCTGCGCAGCGATGCGGCCGAAGTCCGGGTTTTCGATCTGTTCTTCGATATAGTCGCCCACATCGACGCCATCAGCCTCGTCGACGGCATCCATCAGGCGCACCTGGCGATCCGGCGATTCCATCACGACATCGTCGGCAACCACTTCCCAACGACGATAGGTTTCGTAGTTACCGTCCTTGTGGTCGATGGTCACGCGCGTCAGCACGTCCTGGTCGGGATAGCGCTTCTTCGCTGCGGACGCCAGCGCGGCCTCGATCGCATCGAAGATCACTTCGCGCGGCACGCCCTTTTCGTTGGCCACCGCATCCACTACCAGCAAAAGTTCCTTGCTCATTTCGTCACTCCGCGCGCGGCTTGCCAGCCGCCGACTCGTTGGATGGTTTCTTCTTCTCGTGCCCGGGTTTTTTCGGGCCGGGCTTGTTCGGTTTTTGCGGGGCCAGGCCCAGAGCGACCCAATCCGGCACAATGCGCGCCTTGTCGATGTTGTCGAAGCCGATCTGCACGTCCTTGCCGTCGACGGCGAACACCACCGCGTCCGCCTCGGACGCGATCCGCACGATCTGGCCCTGGAAGCGGCGCCGGCCATCCTGCGCCAGCTTCAACACGATCTTGGCGGACTCGCCGGCATGACGGCCGAACTGCTCCAGCGTGAACAACGGACGGTCCACACCCGGCGAGGACACCTCGAGCGTGTAGTTGCCGGTGATGGGATCTTCGACGTCGAGCTGGGCCGATACTTCGCGGCTCACGCGCTCGCAGTCATCGACGTTGATCACGCGCTCGGGCTGTTCGGCCAGCGGCACATCGATGTACAGGCGCAGCGTGGCGCCACCTGGAGCGGGAAGATATTCCACACCCAGCAGTTCCAAGCCCAGGGACTCAACCGTTGGACTCAGCAGATTCGCGATTTCGGTCGCTTTTTCGCTCACAGACTGCCCTGATCAGATGATTGCCAGTAGAACCCCGGCAACCGGCAGCAAACTTTCCGGTTCCGGAAAAAACAAGGGGCCCGATGGGCCCCTTGCGTGAAAAAAGCCCGACCTCTCAGGGTCGGCGCAAAGACGGGAACATGCGTCTTTGCGATCCAAGAAGCTGAAGTACTGCCCTAAGGCATTGCATTAAAGCAGTACTTCAAAACTTGGTAGCGGGGGCAGGATTTGAACCTGCGACCTTCGGGTTATGAGCCCGACGAGCTGCCAGACTGCTCCACCCCGCAGCAGAAGCGGAATTATGAAGAACTTGAGCGGCAATTGCAAGCCCTAGTTTTTCATCGTTTGAAAACCCTGGCGGTCTTCAACGTCGCGGCAAATGATAACCGCATTGCAACAAAAGCGAAACACCAATCACGACTTTATTTTCTGACACCGATCAAGCGGCGCGCGCAGCGGGCGCGCCCCGAGTGTTCGCAGGGGCGCCCGACTCAGGCAAGGCCGGCGAATGCGCGTTGGCACCACACCATGATCGGACTCCAGGCCAGGCCAAGTGCGAGCAGTGCGAGCGCGTTGACGCCCAGCACGGTGCCGAGCACACGATCGTTGTTGGCAGGCAACGGCTCGCCCACCGGCTCGTCGAAGTACATGACCTTGATGACGCGCAGATAGTAGAAGGCGCCGATCACCGCGCAGAGCACACCGACCAGGGCCAGCCACAGCATGTCGCCATTGACCGCAGCGCCCAGCACCGCCAGCTTGGTCCAGAAACCCAGGAATGGCGGAATGCCTGCGAGCGAGGCCATGATGCACAGCACCAGGCCGGCCATCCACGGATTGCGCGCGTTGAGCCCCTTGAAGTCGTCGATGTTCTCGGCTTCGAAGCCATTGCGCGACAACGCGATGATCGCGCCGAACGCAGCGGTCGACATGATGGTGTAGCTCACTGCGTAGAACATTGCCGCGGCATAGCCTTCCTCGCCGCCACCGGCCACGCCCATCAGCAGGAAGCCGATATGCGAGACGGTGGAATACGCGAGCATGCGCTTGAGATTGCTCTGCGCGATCGCCATCAGGTTGCCGATCACCAGCGACACTGCCGACAGGCCACCGATCAGTAGATGCCACTGCGGCGACAGCGGGCCCATGCCGACTTCCAGCAAGCGATACGCCATGCCGAAGGCGGCGAGCTTGGGCGCAGAGCTGATGAACAAGGCGATCGGCGCCGGTGCGCCCTGGTATACGTCGGGCAACCACATATGGAATGGCGCAGCACCCAGCTTGAACGCCACGCCGGCGATCATGAAGATGGTGCCGGTCAGCAGCAGGGTGCGCTCGTTGGATCCTTCGATCGCGTCATGGATGCCGCCCAGGCTGAGCGTGCCGGTGGCGCCGTAGACCAGCGACATGCCGTACAGCAGCAGGCCGGAGGCCAGTGAGCCGAGCACGAAATACTTCATCGCCGCTTCGGTGGCCAGGCCATTGTCGCGATTGGAAGCGACCAGCGCGTACGAGCACAGCGCGAGCAGTTCCAGGCCTAGGTACACCATCAGCAGGCTGCCGGCCGAGGTCAGCAACATCATGCCGGCGGTGGCGAACAGCACCAGCACCGGGATTTCGCCCTGATAGAGATTGCGTTCGCGCAGGTAGGTCCAGCCGTACACCAGGCTCAGACCGCTGACCAGCACGATCACCGTCTTCATCACGTCGGCCGCGGTGTCGCGCACGAACATGCCGTGGAAGATCTCACCCTGCCCGCCCGTGCCGGTCGCCAACAGCGCGAACACCACGGCAAGCACGGCCACGGAGAACAGGTGGGTCCAGACCTTGTTCCGCTGGCTCACGAACAGGTCGAGCATCAGCAGTGCAAAGGCGCCGCCGATCAGCACCAGCTCCGGAACAAGCGGAGCCAGGTCAGCGGTGGTCAACGGCGCGAGCGTTGGCGTGGTCATCATCAAATCCTGGAAATCAAAACGTACGGCAAGCTGTTACAGCTTGGTCGCGGCAATCTGGGTAGCCAGCTTGGCAATCGATGGTTCCATCAGATCGGTCAGCGGCTTCGGATACAGGCCCAGGGCCAGCACGCCAACGGCGAACACCCCCAGCACGAACGCCTCACGGCCATTGATGTCCTTCAGCTCGGCCACGTGGGCGTTGGCCACCTCGCCGAAGAACACGCGCTTGTAGAGCCACAGCGTGTAGGCGGCGGTGATCACCAGCGTGGTGGCCGCGGCGAAGGCAACCAGCGGATGCTTCTGGAAGCTGGCCAGGATCACCATGAACTCACCGACGAAGCCACTGGTCCCCGGCAGGCCGGCGTTGGCCATGAAGAACAGCATGGAGAACGTGGCAAACCAGGGCATCACGTTGACCACGCCGCCGTAATCGGCGATGCGGCGGGTATGCATGCGGTCGTACAGCACGCCGATGCAGGAGAACATCGCGCCGGACACGAAACCGTGCGAAATCATCTGCACCATCGCGCCCTGCAGGCCCAGACGGGCGGCATCGGTGCTGCCGTACTCACGCACCAGGGTGAACGCGATGAAGGTGCCAAGGGTGACAAAACCCATGTGCGCGATGGACGAATACGCCACCAGCTTCTTCATGTCGTCCTGCACCAGGGCCACCAGGCCGACGTAGACGACCGCGATCAGCGACAGCGCAATGACCAGCCAGGCGAACTCGTGGCTGGCATCGGGCACGATCGGCAGGTTGAAGCGCAGGAAGCCGTAGCCACCGATCTTCAACGCGATCGCAGCCAGGATCACCGAGCCGGCGGTCGGCGCCTCCACGTGCGCATCCGGCAGCCAGGTGTGCACCGGGAACATCGGCACCTTGACCGCGAACGCGATCAGGAAGGCGAAGAAGATCCAGGTCTGTTCCTTGGCGGTCAGCTGCAGCGCGTACAGGTCGGCCAGCTGGAAGCTGCCGCCCTTCAGGTACAGGTACACCAGGCCCACCAGCATCAGCACCGAGCCGAGGAAGGTGTACAGGAAGAACTTCATCGCCGCGTAGATACGCCGCGGACCGCCCCAGACGCCGATGATCAGGAACATCGGGATCAGCATGGCTTCGAAGAAGACATAGAACAGCATCGCGTCGGTGGCGGCGAAGATGCCGACCGTGACGCCTTCCAGGATCAGGAAGGCAGCGACGTACTGATTGACGCGCTTGTCGATCGAGCGCCAGGCGCCGATCAGGGCCAGCACCGTCACCAGCGTGGTCAGCACGATCAACGCGACCGCGATGCCGTCCACGCCCAGGTTGTAGCCGATGTTGTAGGCCGGGATCCAGGCATGCAGTTCGATGAACTGCATGGCGTCATTGGCCGTGTCGTAGCCCAGCAGCGGCAGACTCAGCACAAAGGTCGCCACTGCCACCGCCAAGGACGCCCAACGGGCAGTCTCGGCGTTGCGCAACGCGAGGATCAAGGCGCCACCGATAATCGGCAGCCAGATCAAGATAGACAGTAAAGGCCAGTTCGACACGTTTTCTTATTCCGTACAGGTCAACGCCAGAAATGCATCAGTACCGCCAACAAGGCGATCAAACCGATGATCATTGCGAAGGCGTAGTGATAGAGGAAACCGGATTGCGTGCGACGCAGCAGATTTGCAGCCAGGTCGATCAGTCGGGCAGAACCATTGACGACGACACCGTCGACCACATGGGTATCGATGGCACGTGACGCCTTGCCAAGGACCACGCCGCCACCGGCGAAGCCATTGATCCAGAGCTTGTCGAAACCGTACTTGTTTTCCAGCAGCCACACGACCGGCGCGAACGCCTTGCGCGATTTGGTCGCCAGTTCCGGCTTCCACAGGTAGAACAGTGCAGCGAGCAACAGGCCGGCAACGGTGAGGAAGAACGGCGCAGCCATCATGCCGTGCAACGCGAAGGCGACCGGGCCATGGAATTCTTCGGCCAGCGCGCCAACGGTATCGCGCGCCGGGTCGTAGAAATCGACGATGCCGGTGAAGAACGACACTGCCTGCCCCCTCATCGCATGTGCGGCGTGGTGGCCCTGCCAGTCGGTGCCGAACAGCATCGGGCCGATCGTGAAGAAGCCGATCGCCACCGACGGGATCGCCAGCAGGATCAACGGCAGCGTCACCACCCACTTCGACTCGTGCGGCTCGTGCGCGCCATGGTGGCCGTGGCCGTGGTCGTCGTGCCCGTGCGCTTCGGGTGCATGTGCGTCGTGCGCATGGCTGTCGTGCGCGTGGACCTGCGCCTCGGCATCGGCATGCGCACTGTCGTGGTGTCCATGGGCATCGTGCGCATGGGCATCGCGGAAGCGCTCCTTGCCGTGGAAGGTCAGGAACAGCAGACGGAAGCTGTAGAAGCTGGTCACCAGCACGCCGCCGAGCACCGCCCAGTAGCCATAGGTCGCGATCCAGCTATGCGACGCGTGGGCATGGTGGGCCGCCGCTTCGATGATGGTGTCCTTGGAATAGAAGCCGGAGAAGAACGGCGTACCAACCAAGGCCAGCGTACCGATCACACTGGTCCAGTAAGTCACCTTCATGTACTTGCGCAGGCCGCCCATCTTGCGCATGTCCTGCTCGTGGTGCATGCCGATGATGACCGAGCCGGCCGCCAGGAACAGCAGCGCCTTGAAGAAAGCATGCGTCATCAGGTGGAACACCGCCGCCGAATACGCCGACACGCCCAGCGCCACGGTCATGTAGCCGAGCTGGGACAGCGTCGAATACGCGACCACGCGCTTGATGTCGTTCTGCACGATGCCGATCAGGCCGGTGAAGAAGGCGGTGGTCGCACCGATGAACAGGATGAAGTTCAGTGCGGTTTCCGACAGTTCGAACAGCGGCGACATGCGCGCGACCATGAAGATGCCGGCCGTCACCATCGTCGCGGCATGGATCAGTGCCGAAATCGGCGTCGGTCCTTCCATCGAGTCCGGCAGCCACACGTGCAGCGGCACCTGCGCCGACTTGCCCATCGCACCGATGAACAGGCAGATGCAGATCAGCGTCATCACGCTCCATTCGTGGCCGGCGAACAGCTGCACCTTGGCACCGGCCATGGTGGTCGCGTTGGCGAACACGGTGGAATAGTCCAGCGAGCCGAACCACAGCAGCACGCCGGCGATGCCGAGAATGAAACCGAAATCGCCGACGCGATTGACCAGGAACGCCTTCATGTTGGCGAACACCGCAGTCGGGCGCTTGAACCAGAAACCGATCAGCAGGTACGACACCAGGCCCACCGCTTCCCAGCCGAAGAACAGCTGCAGGAAGTTGTTGCTCATCACCAGCGTGAGCATGGAGAAGGTGAACAACGAGATGTAGCTGAAGAAGCGCTGGTAACCCGGGTCTTCTTCCATGTAGCCGATGGTGTAGATGTGCACCAGCAGCGACACGAAGGTCACCACCACCATCATCATCGCAGTCAGGCGATCGACCATGAAGCCGACATGCGCCGAGTAGTTACCGACGTCGAAGAAGGTGTACAGGTTCTGGTTGAACGGGCTGGCGCCCTGCTCCACCAGTTGATACAGCGTCAGGCACGACAGCGCGCAGCTGATCGCCACGCCGAGGATGGTGACGTATTGCGCGCCCTTGCGCCCCACCTGGCGACCGAACAGGCCGGCGATGATGCTGCCGACCAGCGGTGCAAGCACCACTGCAATCAGCAGACTCTTGGAGAGAGTGATTTCCATCTACAGGTCAGCCCTTCAACGTATCGACTTCGGCCACATTGATCGTGCGGCGCGTGCGGAACAGAGTCACCAGGATCGCAAGGCCGATCGCGGCCTCCGCGGCGGCAACGGTCAGGATGAAGAACACGAACAACTGACCGGCGGGGTCGCCGAGCTCGCGCGAGAACGCGATGAAGTTGACGTTGACCGACAGCAGCATCAGCTCGATCGACATCAGCAACACGATGACGTTCTTGCGGTTGAGGAAGATGCCGGCCAGGGAGATGCAGAACAGCACCGCACCCAGTCCAAGCAGGTGGCCCAAGGTAATCAAGACTTCGCCTCCTGTCCGTCGGCCGCATCGAGCTTCGGCGCGACCTGTACCGGCTTTTCAACCGCCATTTTGACCATGCGCAGACGATCGCCCGCCTTCACTCGCGACTGCTCGCCGGCATTCTGGTGCTTGATGCCGGTGCGCTTGCGCAGGGTCAGCATCACCGCTGCCACCACGGCCACGGTCAGGATCACCGCGGCAAACTCGAACGGCAGCAGGAACTCGGTGTAGAGCGTCCTGGCCAGCCAGGTCAGGTTCGACACGTCGGCAGCCTGCGCAGCGGCATTGTCGGCCGGGAACGGCGCGGCACTGCGCGCCTTGACGCCGATCAGGGTGACCATCTGCGCCAGCATGGCGACCGCCACGATCACGCCGACCGGCATGTACTTGACCCAGCCTTCGCGCAGGCGGCTGGTATCGATGTCCAGCATCATCACCACGAACAGGAACAGCACCATCACCGCGCCGACGTAGACCAGCACCAGCGTCACGCCGAGGAACTCGGCACCGACCAGCAACCAGATGCATGCCATCGAGAAGAAGGTGAGGATCAGGCACAACACGGCATACACCGGGTTGCGCACGCTGATCACCGCACCGGCGGACACGACCGCGACGGCGGAGAAGGCGTAAAAAGCAATAGTGACCCAGTCCATCATGACCTCAACGGAAGGCGGCATCGGCAGCGCGACGTTCGGCGATCTCGGCTTCCAGCCGGTCTCCGATCGCCAGCAGCTGCGGCTTGTTGACAATGTTCTCGCCACGCTTCTCGAAGTGGTATTCGAGGATGTGCGTCTCGACGATCGAGTCCACCGGGCAGCTTTCCTCGCAGAAGCCGCAGAAGATGCACTTGAACAGGTCGATGTCGTAGCGCGTGGTGCGGCGCGTGCCGTCCTCGCGCTTGGCCGAGTCGATGGTGATCGCCAGCGCCGGGCACACCGCTTCGCACAGCTTGCAGGCGATGCAGCGCTCTTCGCCGTTGGGATAGCGACGCAATGCGTGCAGGCCACGGAAACGCGGCGACTGCGGGAACTTTTCCATCGGATACAGCACGGTGTACTTGGGCTTGAACGTGTATTTCAACGTCAGCCACAAGCCGCCTAGCAGTTCGAGCAGGAGCAGGCTCTTGAAGTAATGGGTGATCTTGTTCATCGGTTACACGCCCTTCTGGATCACGCCGTAAAACACCATCAATGCCGTCACTGCGATCCACACGATCGTGAGCGGGATGAACACCTTCCAGCCCAGACGCATGATCTGGTCGTAGCGGTAGCGCGGGAAGCTGGCGCGGAACCAGATGTAGGCGCTGGCGAAGAAGAACACCTTCATCAGCAGCCACGGCCAACCGCCCTTCCACAGCCAGTCGATCCACGGCGAGACATCCGCGTTGACCCAACCCTGGATCGGGCTCAGCCAACCGCCGAGGAAGAAGATCGAGATCAGGAAGCTGACCAGGATCATGTTGGCGTATTCGGCCAGGAAGAACAGTGCGAACGCACCGCCCGAGTACTCCACCATGTGGCCGGCAACGATCTCCGACTCGCCTTCCACCACGTCGAACGGCGCACGGTTGGTTTCGGCAACGCCCGACACCCAGTACACGATGAACAGCGGGAACAGCGGAATCAGGAACCAGTCGAAGAAGCCGGAGTTACCCGCCTGGGCAAACACGATCTGGCTCAGGTTGACGCTACCGGAGGCAATCATCACGCCGACCAGCGCAAAGCCCATCGCGATCTCGTAGCTGACCACCTGCGCGGCCGAGCGCATCGCGCCCAGGAACGCGTACTTGGAGTTGGATGCCCAGCCGGCCAGGATGATGCCGTACACGCCCAGCGAGGTCATCGCCAGCAGGTAAAGCAGGCCGACGTTGGCATTGGACAGCACCAGCTGCGCATCGAACGGAACCACCGACCAGGCGGCGAAGGCCGGTGCCAGTGTCAGCAGCGGCGCGATGATGAACATCGCCTTGTGCGAGCTGCTCGGCTGCAGGATCTCCTTGAACAGCAGCTTGAACACGTCGGCGAAGGCCTGGAAGATGCCCATGCCCACATACATCGGCCCGTGACGCACGTGCATCCAGCCGATCAGCTTGCGCTCCCAGACCACGTAGAAGGCCACCGATATGATCACCGGCACGGCGATCAGCAGGATCTTCAATACGGTCCACAGCACGATGCCGCCATCGCCCAGACCGACAAACCACTGGTGCAGGGGATCGACCAGGTTCAACAGCAATTCGTTCATGCAGCCACCACCGTTACACGACCGGCACCAAGCGGCGCGGTTGCGCCATGGCCGGATTCGATCCACACCGTGCCCGGTGCGACGCGCTTGTCCAGCACCACCGGCAACGTTGCCTTACCGGCATCGGTGCCGACCTTGACCATCTGACCGGCGCCGACCTGCAACTGCGCGGCCTGCTCCGGGTGCATCGCCACGCACGGGGCGATGTTGAGCGGATGCGACTGCAACGCGGCCGCGCGACGCACCACCGCGTCGGTGCGATAGATCGCCGCGGTGGCGGCGACCTCCAGCCCGTCACTGCTCGCAGCCGGCTGCGCCGAGGCGGCGGGACTGACGTGACGGTTCTGCATGCCGGCACGCAGGCCGACCAGGTCGATGAATTCAAACCCGGCCAGACCCAGCTCGCCGCCAAGCGCCCGCAATACACGCCAGCCTTCACGCGCTTCGACAGGCAGGCGACCGGCGGCACGTGCGGTCTGCACGCGGCCATCCAGATTGGTCAGCGATGCGTCGATTTCCGGCAGTGCGCCGATCGGCAGGATCACATCGGCCACGTCGCGCGTCGAGGCGCAGGCGAACTGGCTGAACGCGACCACCTTGGCACCCGCCAAGGCGCTGCGTGCGGCGGCGGCATCGGCGAAATCCAGACCGGGCTCGATGCCATACAACACGTAGGCCTGGCGCGGCTGCGCCAGCATGCCGGCGACATCGCGTGCGGTCGGCAGCACACCTTGCGCCACCAGACCGACCGCGTTCGCACCCTGCGGGATGCGGCACAGCGAGGCGCCGGTTGCAGCCGCAAAGTCGCGTGCTGCAGCACGCAGTGCGGCGGCCTGCGGATGATTTTCAGCCAGTGCGCCGACCACGATCACCGCGCGCGTGGCGCCCTTGACCGCATCGCGCAATGCAGCATCGTCCAGCGCTCCCGCCAGCTGCGACGGCGCAACGACCGCACGGCTTGCCTGGGTGAAGGCGAAATCGAAATCGACCGGATTGACCGAATGGATCTTCGTCCCGTTCTGGATGCTGGCCTTGCGCAGGCGCGCATGCAGCAACGGCAGTTCGTGACGCACGTTGGTGCCGAACAGCACCACCACATCGGCGTGCTCGATCTCGGCCAGCGGCGCGGCAAACGGTTCGGCCACTGCAGCGTCGGAAAAATCGCGATTGAGCAGACGGTGATCCAGATTGCCGCTGTTCAAGCCTTCGGCCAGGCGTGCGAGCAGCGCGCCCTCCTCGTTGGAGGTGGACGGATGCACCAGCACACCGAGCTGATCGCCGGCGTTGTCACGCAGGATCTGCGTCGCAGCGGCCAGGCCTTCGGCCCAGCTCACCTCGGTCCACTCACCATTGACCTTCTTCAGCGGCTTGACCGCACGGTCTTCGGCGTACAGGCCCTGGTGCGAATAACGGTCGCGGTCGGACAGCCAGCACTCGTTGACCGCCTCGTTCTCGCGCGGCACGGTGCGCAGCACTTCGCCGCGACGCACGTGCAGGAACAGGTTCGAGCCCATCGCATCGTGATAGCCGAGCGACTCGCGTGCCATCAGTTCCCACGGACGCGCGCGGAACTGGAACACCTTGTTGGTCAGCGCGCCGACCGGGCACACGTCGATGACGTTGCCGGAGATCTCGGTGGTCAACGGCTTGCCGTCGTAGGTGCCGATCTGCAGGTTCTCGCCGCGATACATGCCACCCAGCTCGTAGGTGCCGGCGATGTCCGCGGTGAAACGCACGCAACGGGTGCACTGGATGCAGCGGGTCATTTCGGTGGCGACCAGCGGACCGATGTCCTCGTCCTGCACCACGCGCTTGCGTTCGTTGAAGCGACTGACCGAACGGCCGTAGCCGAGCGACACGTCCTGCAATTCGCACTCGCCGCCCTGATCGCAGATCGGGCAGTCCAGCGGGTGATTGATCAGCAGGAATTCCATCACGCTGCGCTGATACTTCAGCGCCTTCTCGCTACGCGTGGTGACCTTCATGCCGTCCATCACCGGCGTGGCGCAGGCAGGCGACGGCTTCGGGGATTTTTCGACGTCCACCAGGCACATGCGGCAGTTGGCGGCGATCGGCAGCTTCTCGTGGTAGCAGAAGCGCGGGATCGGAATGCCGGCCTTGTCGGCCGCCTGGATGATCATCGAGCCCTTCGGCACGACCAGACTCTGGCCGTCGATCTCGACGGTCACATGGTCCGGCGGCACGTTCGGGTTCACTGGTTGGGCGCTCATGCGGCCACTCCGACTTGCGTGTCGACGATCGAACGACCGTTGACGATGTAGTACTCGAACTCGTCCCAGAACTGGCGCAGGAAGCCCTGGATCGGCCACGCCGCCGCTTCGCCGAAGGCACAGATGGTGTGTCCTTCGATCTGGCCGGCAACCGTGCGCAGCTGGTGCAGGTCTTCCATCGTGGCCTTGCCGGCGACGATGCGCTCCAGCACGCGGTGCATCCAGCCGGTGCCTTCGCGGCACGGGGTGCACTGGCCGCAGGATTCCTTGTGGAAGAACTGCGAGATGCGGCAGGCAAAACGCACGCAGCAGACGCTGTCGTCCAGCACCACGATGGCGCCCGATCCCAGACCGGTGCCCAGTGCACGCAAGGTGTCGTAGTCCATCTGCAGACCGGCAACCTGGTCGGCCTTCAGCACCGGCATCGACACGCCGCCAGGCACCACGCCCTTGAGCTTGCGGCCCGGACGCAAGCCGCCGGCCATCTCCAGCAATTCGTCGAAGGTGGTACCGAGCGGCACTTCGAAATTGCCGCCCTTCTGCACGCAGCCGGACACCGAGAAGATCTTCGGGCCGCCGTTCTTGGTCTTGCTCAGGCCGAGGAACCACTCCGGGCCGTTGCGAATGATCGCCGGCACCGACGCGTAGGTCTCGGTGTTGTTGATGGTGGTCGGCTTGCCGTACAGGCCGAAGTTGGCCGGGAACGGCGGCTTGTAGCGCGGCTGGCCCTTCTTGCCTTCCAGCGATTCCATCAGCGCGGTTTCTTCGCCGCAGATGTAGGCGCCGGCACCGAGCGCACCGTAGATGTCGATATCCACGCCGCTGCCGAGGATGTCCTTGCCCAGCCAGCCGTTGGCATAGGCATCGGCCAGCGCCAGCTCGAAATTCTCGAACGGCTCGTGGTGGAACTCGCCACGCAGGTAGTTGTAGCCCACGGTCGAACCGGTGGCGTAACAGGCGATCGCCATGCCCTCCACCACCGAATGCGGGTTGTAGCGCAGGATGTCGCGGTCCTTGCAGGTGCCCGGCTCGGATTCGTCCGAGTTGCACAGGATGTACTTCTGCATCGTGCCCTTGGGCATGAACGACCACTTCAGACCGGTCGGGAAGCCCGCGCCACCGCGGCCGCGCAGGTTGGATGCCTTGACCATCTCGATGACGTCGGCCGGCGGGATCTTCTCTTCGAGGATCTTGCGCAGCGCGGCGTAGCCACCGGTCTTCAGATAGCTCTCGTACGACCACGGGGTGTCGTAATGCAGCGTCGTGTAGACGACCTGATGCGGCAGCGGCGCCGGACCGACCGGGCCTGAGGGTGCGTGATGATGTGCCATGCCTTACTCCAGCCCGTCCAGCAGCGCGTCGACCTTCTCTTTCGTCAGGTGCTCGTGGTAATGGCCGTTGATGACCATCATCGGCGCTGCGGAGCAGGCCGCCAGGCACTCTTCTTCGCGCTTGAGGTAGACGCGGCCATCGGCAGTCGACTGCCCCAGCTTGCAACCCAGTTTATTTTCCGCATGCGCCAGCAGATCTTCGGCGCCATTGAGCCAGCAGCTGATGTTGGTGCAGAACGCCACGTTGTGGCGGCCGACCTTTTCGGTCTCGAACATCGAGTAGAAGCTGGCGACCTCATAGGCCCACACCGGCGGCAGCTCCAGATACTTGGCCACGCCGACGATCAGCTCGTCGGTCAGCCAGCCCTGGTTCTGCTCCTGCGCAGCGTGCAAGCCCTGCAGCACGGCCGAACGCTTGCGGTCGGGCGGGAACTTGGTCAGCCAATGGTCGATGTGCGCGCGCGTCTTGTCGCTCAGCACCACCTGCGGATCGACGTCGCGCGCCGCTTCGAAATTACCCGTCGCCTTCATCGGTCAACCTCACCGAAAACCAAATCGTAAGTACCGATCATCGCCACGACGTCGGCCAGCAGATAGCCACGCACCACCGCGTCCATCGACGACAGATGCGCAAAGCCCGGCGCGCGCAGGTGCACGCGGAACGGCTTGTTGGCGCCATCGGACATCAGGTAGCAGCCGAACTCGCCCTTGGGCGCTTCGACCGCGCAGTAGGTTTCGCCGGCCGGCACGCAGTAGCCTTCGCTGAACAGCTTGAAGTGATGGATCAGCGCTTCCATGTCGTCCTTCATGCCTTCGCGGCTTGGCGGAGCGACCTTGAAATTGGTGACCATGACCGGGCCGGGGTTGGCCTTCAGCCATTTCACGCATTGCTTGATGATGCGGTTGGATTCACGCATCTCGGCCACGCGCACCAGATAGCGGTCGTAGCAATCGCCATTGGTGCCGACCGGCACGTCGAATTCCACCGCGTCGTACTTGGCGTACGGCTGCTTCTTGCGCAGGTCCCACTCGATACCCGAACCGCGCAGCATCGGACCGGTCATGCCCCAGGCACGCGCCAGGTCGGGGCTGATGATGCCGACGTCGACGGTACGCTGCTTCCAGATGCGGTTGTCGGTCAGCAGCGTCTCGTACTCGTCCACACGCGACGGGAACGTATTGGTGAAATCCTCGAGGAAGTCCAGCATCGAGCCTTCGCGCGCTGCATTGAGCTTCTTCAGTGCCCCGCCCTTGTGCCAGCGGGATTCCTTGTACTTGGGCATGCGATCGGGCAGATCGCGATACACGCCGCCTGGGCGGTAGTAGGCAGCGTGCATGCGCGCGCCGCTGACCGCCTCGTAGACGTCCATCAATTCTTCGCGCTCGCGGAACGCGTACAGCATCACCGCCATCGCGCCCAGATCCAGCGCATTGGAACCGACCCACATCAGGTGGTTCTTGATGCGGGTGATCTCGTCGAACATGGTGCGGATGTAGTGCGCGCGCTCGGGCACTTCGATCCCCATCAGGGATTCGATCGCGCGCACATAGGCGTGCTCGTTGCACATCATCGACACGTAATCCAGGCGGTCCATGTAGGGAACCGACTGGTTGAACGGCTTGGACTCGGCCAGCTTCTCGGTGCCACGGTGCAGCAGGCCGATATGCGGATCGGCACGCACCACGGTCTCGCCGTCCATTTCCAGGATCAGGCGCAGCACGCCGTGCGCCGCAGGATGCTGCGGGCCGAAGTTCATCGTGTAGTTGCGGATTTCCTGCTTGCTTTCGACAGGATTGCTCGCGAAGGCATCGGTTGCCTGGCGGAACTCACTCACTTGGCGGTCTCCGACTTGCCCACTTCACCGGCGGCAGTCTCATAACGGGCATCGTCGCGGATCACGCGCGGCACACCGACGCGCGGCTCGACCGAGGTTACCGGCTCGTACACGACACGCTTGCGCTCATCGTCGTAACGCACTTCGACGTTGCCGATCAGCGGGAAATCCTTGCGGAACGGGTGGCCGACAAATCCATAGTCGGTCAGGATGCGGCGCAGGTCCGGGTGGCCATCGAAGACGATGCCGAACAGGTCGAAGGCCTCGCGCTCGAACCAGTTCACACCCGGCCAGATGTCGGTCAGCGACGCCACCACCGGCACCTGCTCGTCCGGTGCGTAGCAACGCACCCGCAGACGCTGGTTGTGCTGGTAGGAGATCAGCTGCGCGACCACCGCAAAGCGTTGCTTGGGCATGTGCTGCGGATGGGCGCCGTCGGAACTTTCCTGGCTGGGAAATTCGCCCCAGGCGAAACGGCCGACGGCCTTGCCCTCGACGCCGCGGCTGAAACCCTGCGACGACACGTCGGCGGTGTCCCACTCGTCGCTGCCGTAGCCCAGGTAATCGACGCCGCACAGATCGCTGAGCTGCTCGAAACCGAGCTCGTCGCGCAGGGCCAGGCAGGTGGCGTGCCAATCGGCCGCAGCGACTTCCAGCGTCACTTCGCCGCGCGGCAATGCCACGGCGATCTGCGCACCGGCGAAACGTGCCGCGAGTCGGTCAGTGAAGGAAGATGCTTGCTCTGCCATGGGGGCTTGGCTGCTCTCAGTAGAAGAAGACGGGTGTCAGCGCGCGATGGTCTGGGTACGCCAGATCTTCTTCTGCAGCTGCAGGATGCCGTAAACCAGCGCCTCGGCGGTCGGCGGGCAACCGGGGACGTAGATGTCCACCGGCACGATGCGATCGCAACCGCGCACCACCGAATACGAATAATGGTAGTAGCCACCGCCATTGGCGCAGCTGCCCATCGAGATGACCCACTTCGGATCCGGCATCTGGTCGTAGACCTTGCGCAGCGCCGGGGCCATCTTGTTGACCAGCGTGCCGGCCACGATCATCACGTCGGACTGGCGCGGCGACGGGCGGAATACCACGCCGTAGCGGTCCAGATCCAGACGCGCCGCACCGGCATGCATCATCTCGACCGCGCAACAGGCCAGGCCGAAGGTCATCGGCCACATCGAACCGGTGCGCGCCCAATTCAGCAGCGCATCGACACTGGTGGTCACGTAGCCCTTCTCGAGCAGCGGGTTTTCGCCTTCCGGGCGCAGGATGTCTTCCACCCGGCCTTCCGGCATCGGGTTGGTCATCAGACGATCCAGGGTCTGAATCACTCCCATTCCAGCGCTCCCTTCTTCCACACGTAGATAAAGCCGAGGAACAACATGCCGACGAACAGGCCCATGGTGACCAGCGAACGTGCGCCGATCTCCATGAACACCTGCGTCCACGGCACGATGAAGATGATTTCCAGATCGAACACGATGAACTGGATCGCGATCAGGTAGTAGCGCACGTCGAACTTCATGCGCGCGTCTTCGAAGGCTTCGAAGCCGCACTCGTAAGGCGAGAGCTTGCGCGCATCCGGGGTACGCGGAGCGAGGAATCGACCGATCAGCATCAGCACGATGCCGATACCGGTGGCGACGATCAGAAACAGCAGACTCGGCAAATATTCGGCCAGCACAGCGATTCTCTCTTGCCTCTGCCCGCACGCGCCGCGTGCCGGCATGGGGTATAGGCAGGCCCCGCGCGCGACAGGCAATGCGCAGGAACTGCAGCCAAACAATGGTGCCCAAGAGGGGACTCGAACCCCTACGACCTAAGTCGCTACCACCTCAAGGTAGTGCGTCTACCAATTCCGCCACCTGGGCATACGTTGCGCCGCTGGGCATCCCAGTGCGCAGCGTATTGTAACCGGCTTCAGCGTTTTTGTGCTGGTTCTGAAGCGTTTTCTTCGCGGGCCGCGGGCGCCTGCTGCGCCGGCGCGGACGGCGCAGGCGCTGCAGCCGCAGGAGCGGCGGGCACCGGCTGCGCGGGAGCGGTCGGCACCGCGCCTGCAGCCGGCGCCTGCGGCAACGGCTGAGTCAGCTCGCCTGCCGCGGCAGGCGCCGGGGTGGCCGACTGCGACATCACGCCCAGGTTCTGGTCGGTCGGCCGTGCGCCGTGAGTGGCATACCACGCCATGAACAGACTGATGCTGAAGAACACCACCGCCAGCCACTTGGTCGACTTGGACAGGAAGTTCGACGCGCCCTGCGAGCCGAACACGGTGCCCGAGGCGCCGGCGCCGAAGCCGGAACCGGCCGCCGCACCTGCACCGCGCTGCATCAGGATCAGCGCAATCATCGCCAGCGCGACCAGCACGTAGACCACATTGAGGATCAACATCAGCATCTCGAAATCCGTCCCCGGACAAAACTTAATGGGTTAACAAGCGGCCGCCGCACGCGCGATGGCCAGGAAATCCTCGGCGACCAGCGAGGCGCCTCCGACCAGCCCGCCATCGACGTCGGGCTGGGCAAACAGCTCGCTGGCGTTATCGGGCTTGACACTGCCCCCGTACAGGATGGGCAGAGAATCGGCAATTCTAGCATCCGCCTTCGCGACTTCGCCACGCAGGAACGCGTGGACCGCCTGTGCCTGCTCGGGACTGGCAGTGCGGCCGGTGCCGATGGCCCAGATCGGCTCGTAGGCGAGCACCGCGCGGGCAAACCCCGTGCTCCCCACCAGCGCCAGCACCGGTGCGAGCTGGGCGCGCAGCACCGCCTCGGTCTGGTCGGCCTCGCGTTGCTCCAGCGACTCGCCCACGCACAGCACCGGGATCAGCCCGGCATGCATGGCGGCGGCGAATTTGCGCGCCACCAGCTCGCTGCTCTCACGATGGTACTGACGACGTTCGGAGTGGCCGACCAGCCCGTACTCGGCGCCGACATCGACCAGCATCGTGGCCGATACCTCGCCGGTGTAGGCCCCCTTCTCGTTGCTGCTGACATCCTGGGCACCGAAACACAGGTGGTGCTCCTCGAAATCCTCGATCAGGTCGCCCAGGTAGGGCAGTGGCGGCAGGATGACGACATCGACACCCTCCAGGGGCATGTGCGTGGCGATCCGGCCCACCAGTTCGGTGGCGAAGGCGCGGCTGCCATGCAGCTTCCAGTTTCCGGCTACGATCTTTCGACGCATCAGGCGCAGGTTCCTGAGTTGAAGACAGGCGACAGAATAGCCCATGCCCGGTCGGCAACCGGCACACGCCTGTCCTTCGCCTGTCCTCTCCCTCCCCCCAACAGGAACCTGCCATGTCCGTTTCGCCTGTCTTCGCGCTGGTCACCGGTGCCTCCAGCGGCATCGGTCGGGAGATTGCGCGTGCCTACGCAAGACGTGGCGTGCCCGTGATCCTGACCGCACGCCGGGTCGACCGGCTGCAGGCACTGGCCGAGGAATTACGGTCGTTGGTGCGGGTCGAAGTCGTGCCGGCCGATCTGGCCGAGGCAGACGCAGTGGAAACGCTGGTTGCGCAGATCCGGCGCAACGGCTGGACGGTCGGCACCTTGGTCAACAACGCCGGCTACGGCGTGCCGGGCCGCTATCTGCACAACGACTGGACCATGCATGCACGCTTTCTGCAGGTGATGGTCGGCGCGGTGTGCGAGCTGACCTGGCGCCTGTTGCCGATGATCCGCGCCAGCGGCCAGGGCCGCATCCTCAACGTGGCCTCGTTCGCCGCCCTCACGCCCAGTGCCGACGGGCAGACCCTGTATGCGGCCAGCAAGAGCTTCATGCTGCGCTTCAGCGAATCGCTGGCGCTGGAAAATGCCGACTGCGCAGTCAAGGTCTGCGCGCTGTGCCCCGGCTTTGCCTGGTCGGAGTTCCACGATGTGACCGGCACCCGTGAGGCGATGTCCGCCCTGCCCCGCTGGGCCTGGCTGCAAGCCGACGACGTGGCCGAGTACGGCATTGCCGCACTGGAACGCGGCCAGGTGCTGGCCGTGCCGGGCTGGCGCTATCGCCTGGTCAACGCCGCGTTGCGCGTATTGCCGCATGCGCTTGCATTGCGCCTGATGGCGCGCGGCTCGCACCGGGTGCGGCCGCTGCAGTGAGCACACTCAGCCTATGCGCACCTGGCTTGTGAATGAGAGACACTGGGCAGTGCGTCCGGCCGAAGCGCCGCCGCATGCCATCACCATCAGGGGCGCGAGCGAAAAGCGATGATCAGGTTGGATACGACACCAGTGCATGCAGCACCGGCGACACGCAATGACTCACGGGCGATTCCGTTCCTGGTCGCTGCAGCGATCTTCCTCGTGGTGCAACTGAGCATTGATGCCAGGGAATTTACGGGCGACGCCGGCGCTTACTGGGCAATAAGCTCAGCCATCATCGACGGCAGCTTCCCACAAACGATCCGTGGCTACGCCTACCCACTCCTGCTGACCCCCTTCAGGCTTGCCTTCGACCACTCGCAATCCGCAGGGTTATTTTTCCTGAAAATAGGGCAATCGATCGGATATGCCTACGCATTCTCCATATTGATCCCGGATCTTTACAGATCGATATTTGGCGGGACCCTTTCCATCGTCAGGAGGCTCATTCCGGCACTCCTGATTGCATCGGCATTCCCGGGACTGATCTCCTACCCTCTGAGCGATGCGCCATCGCTGGGGCTGATGGCATTGTCCTCATACCTCACGGCGAGATCGATCAGGTCAAAGTCATTCTACGGTTTGTTTGCGGCGGGCCTGATCTGCTATCTGACATACAACATCAGGACCATCTACCTATTTTCGTTCGTCGCCCTCGCCTTCGTCGTGGTGATTTTTTTCGCCAGGGACATGCGAGGCAGGGCGTTTGCGCTCATGACCTTTCTGATGGGCTCACTGCTTGGCGCCTTGCCGCAGATGGCGATCAACTACAAGCACCACGCCACCGTGTCGCCGCTCGTGGTGACCGATGTCCGCGGCGCGTCGCTTTTCGCCAGGCAGCTGACATGGGGCATGGTCGTTGACAGGTACGAAACCTATATTGACCCCGGCACCGGAAAGGCAACCCCGACCTTCTACGCCAATACGCGTGGTGCCGCGGTGCTGGAGAAGAACGGCGGATTTACGGCCAACCAGTCGTTCCCCAGGATCCTGGCGATGATGGCGGACCACCCCATCACCTTCGTTGAGATCTATCTGCGCCACATTGCCTCAGCGCTGGACGTCCGAGATGGGGAGGTCTATACAAGGCAGCCATCCGCCGAGAAGAATCCTCGTTCGCTCCTCTTCCTCGTCATCGTCACTTTTGGCATCACCCAACTGGGCAGGGCGATCTTTTCCACCGCATCCCAGCAACCAGTGAGCGCCCGGGTCCTGTACGCACTGACCTTGCTCGCACCTTGCGTGGCCATCATTCCTGGCGCAATCGAGACGCGATTCTTCCTCCCCCTCCATTGCCTCGCATACTGCGCACTGGCGTTTCAAGACACCACCAGGAAGGCGCTCGTCATCCAGCTGGGGTTGGCCGCGGCCCTGACTGCAGGCATCTACTCTTTCGTCGCACAGTCGGTGAAACATCCGATTCACGCACGGCCTGAGTCCTACCTCCTCAGTCGCCCGGCTTAAGCTCACCAGGATCGCTGGCCGCCGCGACATCCGGCCCCCCTCACCGGATGCGACTCAGTGATTGACGATCTCTCCATGCATCGCGGCCAGCCGCGCCAACAGGCGGTTCTGGGTGCGGCGCGGAATCCTGCGCTGGTCCATTGCCCAGTTGAGGTCCTCGACCAGCGCGTTGAAGTCGCCGTCGCGAATGACCAGGTGCGCATGCGCCTGCCTCATCGACTTGGCGGTATCCGGGCACGGGCCGTCGGCGACATGGCAGAACTTCTGCACGAGGCGTTCGTTGAGCATCACGATGTTGACGCGCGCGAAGGTGTCGACGATGCGTGGGTCGTCGGCAATGCGCGACAGCATGGTTTCCACCAGCGCTTCGATGCCGGCCTGTCCGCCGAGTTCGTCATACAGCGTGGCGCGCGGTGGCGTGGTGGCGCAGGCCCCCATCAGCGCCAGCACGCCCAGCAAGCACCAGCGCAGCCGTCGCTTCATCACAACGCCACCTGCAGGGAAAGATAAGGGCCACGCTGGTCGGTGAGCGTGGCGATGTCGCCAAGCTCGGCCCATGCCGCGGTCAGGGACACATGCTTGCTCGGAAACCAGGCCACGAATCCATCCGCCCAGGCCTGCTCGCGGGCGAAGCCAAGGTTGTCGGGCTTGTCGCGATACTCCACGCCGACCACCCAGGCCGGCGACAGTACGACGGCGGCGCTGGCCTCGCCGACCAGCCGATAGCTGTTGCGACGATCGCCGCCGAACCCGAGCAGGCCGGTCTGATTGGCGCGGGTCGCGCGCAGCGTGCCGTTGAGCAGCAACTGGTAGCCACCCGCGCCCTGCAGCAACAAGCGGCTGGCGCTGACATGGACATCGGTGCCGTGATCGTCGCGCGCGCCGAGCGCCAGCGGCAGCGTGCCATTGCGCAGGCGCTTGTACTGCAGCCCCACACTGACCTGCGGCGCATGCCCGTAGACCAGGTCGCCGTGGACCCGCAGCTTGGCGCCGAACACGTCCTGGCCGAGCGCATTCCATGGCAATCCCAGCCGATCCTGCAGGGTACCCAGATCCAGCCGCTGCCGCGCCAGCGACAATTCCAGCCGATTGCCGACCGTGAGTGCGGCGCCTTGCACGTCGAGCCGGTAATCGCCGCTGTCCACGTGCGTGGCGAACAGGACGGTGCCGAGTTGGTCGCGGGTGCCGTAGCCCGACAGCGTGGCCCACGGCACGATGCCGCCCCCGCTGCTGCCTTCGATCATCGACACGCCGCCGGTGGCGAGCAGACGCCCGTCGCCCGCGATCGCCGACGCGGGTGCGATGGCCAGCCCGACCAGTGCCGCAGCCAGCGGAGCGCTCCGCCACCTGGTCATCGATGCACTCCCGCCTGCGCTGCCGGCGCCAGGTCGAGTTGACGCAGGCACCAGGCGACCAGTGGTGCTTCTTCCAGTGGCGGCGCGTACAGATAGCCCTGCACCATGTCGCAGCCGTAACCGCGCAACAGCTCCAGGGCGGTGCCGTTCTCCACGCCCTCGGCGATCACGCTCAAGCCCAGGTTGTGCCCGAGATCGATGGTGCTGCGCACGATGAATGCATCGTCGGTGCCTTCGGCCAGCTGCATGACGAAGCTCTTGTCGATCTTCAATTCGTTCACCGGCATCCGCTTGAGCTGCGCCAACGAGGAATAGCCGGTACCGAAGTCGTCGATGGACAGTCGCACGCCGACGCTGCGCAGCTGATGCAGCATGTGCAGCGCGAATTCGACATCGCGCATCAACGCGCTTTCGGTCAGTTCCAGCGTGACCGACTGCGCCGGCACCGCGTGATGCTCCAGACGGCCGCGCACGTAATCGGGCAAGCCGGGGTCGGACAGGTCCAGCGCGGAAAGATTGATCGCCATGCCCAGCTCCAGGCCCTGCCGGCGCCATTGCGCCTGGCAATGCAGCGCCTCGTCCAGCACGAAGCGGGTCAAGGGATGGATCACCCCGGAGTGCTCGGCCAGCGGAATGAATTCCTCCGGCCCGATCGCACCCAGCACCGGATGGTGCCAGCGCACCAGCACCTCCACCTGCTCGACGCGATCGTTGCGCAGGCAGATCTTGGGCTGGAAGCGCAAGGTCAGCTCGTTGCCGCCAATGGCCTGGCGCAGATCGCCGGTCAGCCGCAGCCGACGCAGATGCTGCTCGTCCTGGCCCAGGCGGTACACGCTGGCACCGATGGTGGTCACGTTGCCGCCCTGGCGGCGTGCGATGTCGGCGCGCCGCAGCAAGGTGTCAGGATCGGCACCGTGCTCGGGAACCAGGGCGATGCCGATGCTGGCTTCCAGCTGGATGCGCGCCTGCGGCAGCGCCAGCGGACGGCGCAACTGCAGCAGCAGGCGCTGCGCATCCTGTTGCACGGTGGCGGCATCGGCCTGCGCCACCACCACCATGAACTCGTCGCTGCCCAGCCGCCCGACCAGATTGGGTTCCTGCACCACGTCGGCAAGCCGACGGCCCACCTCGACCAGGACCTGGTCGGCGAAGTCGTGGCCCAGGCTGTCGTTGAGCTCCTTGAAGCGCTCCAGATCCAGGATCAGTACCGCGGCGGTACCGCCGGAGGCCACGGTCCGGTCCACCACTTCCGTCAGCCGCTCCAGCAGGCAGATGCGATTGGGCAAGCCGGTCAAGGCATCGTGGCGCGCCTGGTGCAGGATGTGCTGCTCGCGACTGGCGATCTGCTGCTGCATGCGCCCGAAGCTGTCGGCCAACTCGGCCAGTTCGCGCCCGGATGGCACTTCGACCGCGGTGTGGTAGTCGCCGCGCTGGATGCGCCGTGCGGCCTGCACCAGTTGCGCGACCGGCCTGCTGACGCTGCGCGCCAGGAAGATCGCCACACCCAGCGCCGCCGCCGTTGCCAGACCCGCCAGCAGCAGGATGCGCAACTTGAGCACCCGGTAGGGTGCCACCGCGCGATCCAGCGAGGCCTGCAGCGCGACCCGCACATGGCTGTCGCCCTGGATCGACTGCAGCTTGACCAGGTAACGCGACTGGGCCAGCGTCAATGCGATCGCCCCGCCCTGCGCGCGTTCGGCCACCGGCAACTGCTGCGCGAACTCGGCACGCGCGGCCGGCTCCAGGGTGGAGGCCAGCACGCGCACCGGCGGTCCATCGGTGAAGAAGGTCGCATCCAGCCCGGTGGTGGAGCGAAAATCCTGCGCCAGGCCGTCGCCGGATTCGTTGCCGATCGCGATCCAGCCGACCCGGCTCGGTGCCAGCACCTGCACCACCGCCAGCCGGACGATGCGGCTGTCCAAGGCGACCACGCCGACCGCGCGCCCATCGCGCCGGGCCTGCTGCAGCAGGGTCTGTACCGCGCGCAGCTGTTCGGCCTGCGGCAGATCGGCGAGCCCGGTCAGAAATTCGCCGTCCGGAGACAGCAGCAGCGCGGTCTGCGCCGACATGCGCGCGGCGTGATTGCGCAATGCCGACTGCATGGTCGGCACATCGCCACTGGCCACGGCCGCGCGAAAACCGAAGTCGTCGGCCAGCACCGAGGCCGACTGCATCAGCTGTTCGTCGCGGCGCAGGTTGATGCGTTGCCAGACGCGCTCGCCGATCTGCAGTTCTTCGCCCAGCTGGGCCTTGACGCTGCGCTCGGTGGCGACCTGCACCGCGATGAAGGTCAGTGCCTGCGTGGCGAGCACGACCAGCACCAACAAGGCCGCGATCCGGGTATGCAGGCGCATGGCCTTCATGGCTTCGGCGTCTTCGGCGTCTTCGGGTCGGCGCGGCGGAACTTGTCCTGCAGCGCGCGCACGCGCGCATCCGGTGGCGCGGCCGCAGGTGCGGCGCCGGTGGTCTGCACGCTCACGCGGCGTTGCACGGCCTCGCGCGCAAGCGCCACCGGCTCGGTGAGCGCGGCGCCCTTGAGGCGTGGATGCCAGACCCGCAGCGTGTAGTTGCCTGCAGGCGCCTCCAGCTGCACGCGACCGTCGCCGCCGGTCTTGCCAAAGTACGGCGTATCCATCACCACGATATAGCCCAGCATCCAGTCGTGGATATTGCAGCCCACCGTCACCAGGCCAGCTTGGTCGAAGCGCACCGGCGCGGCCGTGCTGCCCTGGAACAGCGGCAATTCGAAGCGCTTGGCGGGGGAGAACGAATAGACCTGGTGGCGAATCTGGTCGTTGTTGGGAAACCGCACCAGGGTGCCGGTGCGCACCGCCAGCACGGCGGGCACGAACTGCGAATTGACCTGGTCCATCTCCACGGTCCGGGGCGCGCCGGCGGCCACCGGACGTGCCGGCTCCAGGCTCACCACCGCATCGACCAACATGCCATTGGCATCGACGACGGTGACGTTGACCGGCGTTGCCGATGCAACGCTTGCGGCGCAGTACGCCAGCAACCCCGAAACCGGGCCGATCCGTTTGAACCACTGCGTCTGCATGCGCCCCCCCAGGCCTGGTGCAATCGGCAGCGCGCGCCAGGCAAATCCGACGTCGCGCTAGCGATCAGACTGGGTTATCGGCTGAGGGGATTGCAAGCTTTAACCAGTCGCGAGCAGAAGTTCATGAATCAAACTGTGCAAGCGGTCATGCCGATGGTGCGAGCGCGGCTGCTGGCTGTGCTCGCACTGCTGCCAACGGACTACTTCAGCTTGATTTCGCGCAGACGTTCTTCCAGAAAACCGTGCGCGGTGATCGGCTCGGGATACCGGCTCGGATTGTCGGTGGTGATGCACGAGGGCAGCACGTCGATCAGGAAATCCGGGTTGGGATGCAGGAAGAACGGCACCGAATAGCGCGGCTGGCGCGCCTGTTCGCCCGGCGGGTTGACCACGCGATGGATGGTGGACGGATACACGTGGTTGGTCAGCCGTTGCAGCATGTCGCCGATGTTGACCACGATGGTGTCGGCATCGGCAGTGAACGGGACCCACTCGCCATCGTTGGAGCGCACTTCCAGCCCGGCCGCGCTGGCACCGACCAGCAGGGTGATGAAGTTGATGTCGCCATGCGCGCCGGCACGCACGTTGGGGATATCGTCGCTGGTGATCGGCGGGTAGTGGATCGGCCGCAGGATCGAGTTGCCGTTGTTGGTCTTGTCGACGAAATACTCCTGCGGCAGGCCGATATGCAGCGCCAGCGCCGACAGCACGCGCGAGCCCAGGTGGTCCAGCTGCTGGTACAGGCGATAGCCGCGCTCACGGAACCCGGGCACTTCTTCCGGCCACAGATTCGGCGCCATCACCTCGCGGTACGGCGAATCGTCCGGGATTTCGCGGCCGATATGCCAGAACTCCTTCAGGTCGAAATGCTTGGAATCCTTGGCGGTTTCCACGCCGAACGCGGTATAGCCGCGCGCGCCGCCACTGCCTTTGACGTGGTAGCGCTGCTTGACCTCTTCCGGCAGTGCGAAGAACGCCTTGAACACCTCGTAGGCGCCATCGATATCGGCCTGCGCGATGCCGTGGTTGCGGATACCGGCAAAGCCCCACTGCCGATAGGCTGCGCCGAGCTCGGCGACGAAGGCGTCGCGGTCGCTGTCGAAACGGGTGATGTCCAGGGTCGGGATGCGGGCGCTCATACGGATATCTGCAGTTGAAGTCGGGAAGTCGAAAGGAAGGCCTGCCGCTCAGGACAGCAGGCGATACAACAGGTAGAACGTCGCGGCCTTGGCAACGACCACGCACACGCCAATGATCAGCGACTCACGCCGCGTCACGCACGGCCCCGGAGAGGCGGTCGAGGGTGTCCTGCATCAGGCCGGCGTCGTCGGCTTCCACGGTCACCCGCACCACCGGTTCGGTGCCGGACGGACGCAGGAACGCACGCCCCCGGCCGTGCACGGCGGCCTGCGCCTGCTGCAGTGCCTGCTGCACGCCGGCGGCCTCCACGATCGCCTTGGCCGCACCGCCCTCCAGCCGCACGTTGACGGTCTTCTGCGGCACCTTGCTCAGGCTGCCCAGGGCCTGGCGCAGGCTCTGTCCATCGCGGCCCAGGGCCTCGAGCACCTGCAGCGCACTGACGATGCCATCGCCGGTGGTGGCGCGATCCAGGCACAGCAGATGGCCGGAAGTTTCGCCACCCAGCGTGCCGCCGCCTTCGACCAGCGCCTGGTGCACATAGCGGTCGCCGACCTTGGCGCGCTGGAACGGGATGTTCCGTGCAGCCAGCGCCTGTTCCAGGCCGTAGTTGGTCATCAGCGTGCCGACCACGGTGCCGGTAAGCCGGCCGCTGGCCTGCCAGGAGCACGCGAGCAGGTAAAGCAGGTCATCGCCATCGACCGGGTTGCCCTGGTCGTCGGCCATCAGCACGCGGTCGCCATCGCCGTCGAAGGCGATGCCCAGCTGCGCGCCGCTCTCGCGCACCTTGGCGGCGAGATTGTCGATATGGGTGGAGCCGACACCGGCGTTGATGTTCAGCCCGTCGGGTGCGGCACCGATGACGACCACGTCCGCACCCAGCTCGCGGAACAGCATCGGCGCGATGTGGTACGTCGCCCCGTGCGCGCAGTCCAGCACCATCTTCAGGCCCTGCAGGGTGAACCCGCGCGCCACGCTGGCCTTGCAGAACTCGATGTAGCGACCGATCGCATCGCGGGTGCGGATCGCCTTGCCCAGGCGCTCCGACTCCACGGTGTGGAACGGCTCGTCCAGCGCGGCCTCGATCGCCGCTTCGGTGGCGTCGTCGAGCTTCTCGCCTTCGGCGGAGAAGAACTTGATGCCGTTGTCGTAATGCGGATTGTGCGAGGCGCTGATCACCACGCCGGCGTCGGCGCGCAGCGTGTTGGTCAGGAAGGCGATGGCCGGGGTCGGCATCGGACCGATCAGCTGCACGTCGGCGCCGGCGGCGACCAGGCCGGCTTCCAGTGCGGCTTCGAACATGTAACCGGAAATCCGGGTGTCCTTGCCGATCAGCACCAGCGGGCGCTTGCTGCGGCCCTGGGTCAGCACCCGACCGAGCGCATTGCCCAGCCGCAGCACGAAATCGGCCGATATCACGCCCTGACCGACCCGACCACGGATGCCGTCGGTTCCAAAATACTTGCGACTGCTCATGCGTTGCGGTGTTCCTGCCTACGGGTGGACGCACACGCGGAGGCGCGTGCGACGGTGTCGCGCCAGCGCGCGACCACTGGCCTCACGCGGCCGCGTCCTGCGGATGCGGCTGACGCATCATCATCGCGGTCAGGTCGGCGATGCGGTCGCGCATGTCGCGGCGGTCGCAGATCTGGTCGATGGCACCGTGATCGAGCAGGAACTCCGACCGCTGGAAGCCTTCCGGCAGGGTCTCGCGCACGGTCTGCTCGATCACCCGCGGGCCGGCGAAGCCGATCAACGCATGCGGCTCGGCGATATTGATGTCGCCCAGCATCGCGAACGAGGCCGACACGCCACCGGTGGTGGGATGGGTCAGCACCGAGATGTACGGCAGGCCCGCTTCGCGCAGGCGACCGAGTGCGGCGGAGGTCTTGGCCATCTGCATCAGCGAGAACAGGCCTTCCTGCATGCGCGCCCCGCCGCTGGCGGAAAAGCACACGAACGGGCAGCCCACTTCCAGCGCCACTTCGGCCGCACGCGCAAAGCGCTCGCCGACCACCGACCCCATCGAGCCGCCCATGAAGGCGAAGTCGAAGGCCGCGGCGACCAGCGGGTTGCCCTTGAGCGTGCCGCGCATGGCGATCAGCGCGTCGTACTCGCCGCTGCTCTTCTGGCTGGCCTTGATGCGCTCGCCGTAGCGCTTCTGGTCCTTGAACTTGAGCACGTCGACCGGGCCCAGTTGCGCGGCGATCTCGGTGGTCGCGGTGTCGGGATCGAACAGCGAGTTCAGGCGCGCACGCGCGCGGATCGCCATGTGGTGGTCGCACTTCGGACACACCTCGAGGTTCTCCTCGAGCTCGGGGCCGTACAGCGCGCTGCCGCAGTTGCTGCACTTCTCCCACAGGCCCTCGGGGACGCTGCGCTTCTTGGCCGGGGTGTTCTCGGTGCGGATGCCGGAGGGCATCAATTTGCTGAGCCAGCTCATGCGTGTATGACAATCCATGCAGGGCGGCCATGTGGGCCGCAGAGGGGCGACAGTCTAACGCGCTGCGGGAAAGCCGAGGTAGCGCGCAGGCGAAACAGGGGCTGGCTGGCCCGGCCCACGCTTGCCGTGCGGCCGCCCCACGGCTGGCGTGCCGATGGCGCGCCAGCCTTGCCCCTCCTCGCCCGCGGGCGCAGAAGGGCTGTGGTGTCAGGCCGGGTCGAGCGCCTGCCGCAGCGGGGCCAGGAAAGCCTCGGCCCGTTCGCGGGCGCTGCGGACATCGGTGGCTTCGGCCAGTGCGGCGACCAGCGCGCTGCCGACCACCACGCCGTCGGCGTCGACGGCCATGGCGGCGGCACTGGCGGCGTCCTTGATGCCAAAACCGGCCACCACCGGGGCGCCGGCACGGCGGCGCAGCTGGCGCAGGCGGTCGCTGGCGGCATGGGTGTCGAGCAGGTTCGAGGCGCCGGTGACGCCGGCGAAGCTGACGTAGTACAGATAGCCCTGGGCGCTGCTGCACAGCATGTCCAGGCGCTGCTCGCTGGTGGTCGGCGACGCCAGTGCGATCAGCGCCAGGCCGACCTCGGTGAAGATCGCGCGGGTCTCGTCCGCCTCTTCGGGCGGCAGATCGACCAGGAGCAGGCCATCCACACCGGCAGCGACGGCGGCTTCGGCGAAGCGCCGGGTGCCGTGGATCTCGATCGGGTTGAGGTAGCCCATCAGCACCACCGGCGTGGTGGCGTCCTCACGGCGGAACTCGTGCACCGCTTCCAGTACATAGGCCAGGCCGGCACCACGGCCCAGCGCGCGCTCGGAGCTGCGCTGGATGGTGGGGCCGTCGGCCATCGGATCGGAAAACGGCACGCCGAGTTCGATGACGTCGGCGCCGGCACGCACCAGCGCATGCATCACCGGCACCGTGGCTTCCAGCGACGGATCGCCGGCGGTGATGAAGGGGATCAGGGCCTTGCGGCCGGTGTTGCGCAGCGCATCGAAACGCGCGGCGATGCGGTCGGGCAGACGACTCATGCGCACCCCTCCACCAACTGCACGGCGTCCCAGGTTCCCCAGTACATCAATCTCACGCTGCCTTCTCCGGTTTCATAGCGAACCGCGAACCCGCTGTGCGGATCGCGCCAGGTCAAATAAAGATCGTTGCCGTCACCGTCGCCATCATGGTGCGGCTCGACGCGATAGCCTGCCGGCAGGCGCGCACGCGCGCTGGCCTCGCTATCGCCGATGGAAATGCCGAACGGACCAACCGTCGCGGCATCGGTCACGTCGAAGCGGACGACACGCCCGTCCTGCAGCATCATCGACACACCGGCGGGAAGCAGCCCCGCCTCCACGTAGTCGCAGCTTTCGATCGGACCGACGTTGAACCGCTTCCAGGCCGCTTGCGGCGCGAGCTCGGCAAAACGCTGGCCTACGCGCACCGGGCCACTGCGGTCCAGCGCCGGTGCCGCCGCAGCGACGGCCAGCGCAGACGCAGACAGCAGCGCAACACCGCCGACGAGGCTGCGCATGCGCCGTTCGATCACAGCACCAGACCCTCGCGCGCGGCGATGGTGTGCACGTCCTTGTCGCCCCGGCCGGACAGGTTGCACAGGATCAACGCGTCCTTGGGCATCTCGCGTGCGAGCTTGATCGACTGCGCCACTGCATGGCTGGATTCGAGCGCGGCGATGATGCCTTCGGTATGCGCCAGCAGATGAAAGGCGGCCATCGCTTCGTCGTCGGTGATGCCCTGGTAGACCGCGCGGCCACTGTCGGACAGGAACGAATGCTCCGGGCCCACGCCCGGGTAATCCAGGCCGGCGGAGATGGAGTGGGTTTCGGTGATCTGGCCGTCGTCGTCGCAGATCACATAGGTGCGATTGCCATGCAGCACGCCGGGGCGTCCTGCCGCGATCGACGCCGCATGACGGCCGGTTGCGATGCCGTCGCCGGCCGCTTCGGCGCCATAGATCCTGACGCCCGGGTCGTTGAGGAAGGCATGGAACAGGCCGATCGCATTGCTGCCGCCGCCGACGCAGGCGCTGAGCGCATCCGGCAGGCGGCCGTAGTCTTCCAGCATCTGCGCGCGCGCTTCGCGGCCGACAATTGCGTTGAAGTCGCGCACCATGCGCGGATATGGATCCGGGCCGGCCACGGTGCCGATGATGTAGAAGGTGTCCTGCACGTTGGTGACCCAGTCGCGCATCGCTTCGTTGAGCGCGTCCTTGAGCGTGGCCGAGCCGGAGGTCACCGGAATCACGGTCGCACCGAGCAACTTCATGCGGTAGACGTTGATCTTCTGCCGCTCGATGTCGGTGGCGCCCATGTAGACCACGCACTCCAGGCCCAGCCGCGCGGCCACCGTGGCGCTGGCCACGCCATGCTGGCCGGCGCCGGTCTCGGCAATGATGCGGGTCTTGCCCATGCGGCTGGCCAGCAGGGCCTGGCCGATGGTGTTGTTGATCTTGTGCGCGCCGGTGTGGTTGAGGTCTTCGCGCTTGAGCAGGATCTGCGCGCCGCCCACTTCGCGGCTCAGGCGCTCGGCGTGGTAGATCGGGCTGGGCCGGCCGACGTAGTGCTTGAGATCCTTGTCGTATTCGGCAATGAAGGCAGGATCCTGGCGCGCCTGGTCGTAGGCGGCAGACAGCTCCTGCAAGGGGCCGATCAAGGTCTCGGCGACAAACCGGCCACCGAACTTGCCGAAGTGGCCGGCAGCGTCCGGGTAGGCGTAAAAGTCACTGATGGGCTGGGCCGACATGGGAATCCTCTGCAGCGATGCGTCATACATGAGGCATTACTGTAGCGCAGCCACGGCGCACGATAAATCGATAAGATTGCCGCAACCTGTGACCTGGACTCACACATGAGCACACTGCTTCCGCCGCTCGCGGCGCTGCGCGCGTTTGAATCCGCCGCGCGTCTGCAGAGCGTCAGCCGGGCCGCGCAGGAGCTGCACGTGACCCATGGCGCCATCAGCCGGCACGTGCGCTCGCTGGAACAGGCGCTGGGCACGGCGCTGTTCACCCGCCAGGGCCGCGGCCTGGTGCTCACGCCTGCCGGCGCCCGGCTGCGCGATGCCACCGGCGAGGGCTTTGCGCTGATCGGCGACACCTGGGCAGCGCTGCGGCGCCCCACCAGCGAGGCGCCGCTGGTGCTGGGCTGCTCCGGCAGCCTGCTCGCGCGCTGGGTCATCCCGCGGCTGGGCCGGCTGCAGCGGGATCTGCCGCAGCTGCGCCTGCACCTGTCGGCCAACGAACAGGCGCCCGGCCCGGACCTGGATGGCCTGGATGCGGCCTTGCTGCTGGACACCCCGCCGTGGCCAGGCGAGTGGCAGGTGCACGAGCTGGGCGTGGAGTGGATCGGCCCGGTGCTGAGTCCGCAGCTGGCATCGGCCACCCGGCTCGATGGCAGCGCGGCGACCGCCCTGCTCGACCACGCCTTGCTGCACACCCGCTCGCGCCCGCAGGCCTGGCCGGAATGGGCACAACGCCACGGCCTGGCACCCGAGGCGCTGGGCTTCGGCACCGAATTCGAACATCTGGTCTATCTGCTGGAGGCGGCCGCGGCCGGCCTGGGCGTGGCGATCGCACCGCAACCGCTGGTTGCCGCGGACCTGGCCGCCGGGCGCCTGCTGGCACCCTGGGGCTTTACGCCGACGCGCGGCCGCTGGGTGCTGTGCGCCGCAAGGCGCAACCCCGATCCACGCATCGAACAGCTCGCCGGCTGGCTCCGTCATGCACTTTCAGAGGATCAGCAGCACACCACGGGTGCCGCAGGCGCCTAATCGGAACTCTCAAATCGCCGCGATCGACGAAACAAGCGGCCAAGCAATCACCGGGAAATCGAAGACCTCAAGATCGGTCAAACCCACGAAGCAGGCTGTCTGCTCCGATTCTCCAATCCCGATTCCCGATTCCCCAACTCACGCCATCTCGTGGCAATCGGCCCGGCGCACTTCCTCGACGAACTTGCGCATCATGTGGCCGTCCTTGATCCCCGGCGCCAGCTCCACGCCGCTGGACACGTCCACGCCCCACGGCAGCGTCGCCACGATGGCGTCGAAGACGTTCTCGGCGTTGATACCGCCGGCCAGCAGAAACGGGCGGTGCAGGCCGGTCGGCAGGCGCGACCAGTCGAAGGTCTTGCCGGTACCGCCGCCTGCGCCGGGCGCATGGCTGTCGAACAGGAACCCGGCCGTATTGGGATAGGCGAGCTGCAAGGTGCGCGCGTTGGCGTCCTCGCCGTTCATGCCGGTGCTGCCCATCGGTATGGCCTTGAGATACGGCAGGTTGAAGCTGCGGCAGAAGGCGTCGTCTTCCTCGCCATGGAACTGCAGCAAGGTCGGGCGCACGGTACGCACCACCTCGCGCACTTCTTCCTTGGAATTGTTGCGGAACAAGGCCACCACATCGACCATCGGCGCGGTGGCCTGGCGCATTGCGCGCGCCTCGGCCGGCGCCACGCGGCGCGGGCTGCCATGCGCAAAAATAAAGCCCACCGCGTCCACACCCAGCTCGCCGGCCAGTCGGATATCGCCGGCGCGGGTCATGCCACAGAACTTGATACGGGTGCGGTACAGCGATCGATTCATTGGGTTACCTCAGCGGGCAGATGCCACTCTGCGGGATACAACGGCCCGATGAAGACCAGACCTTGTGGCGGTGCCGTCGGCCCGGCCACCGTGCGGTCGCGACCGGCCAGCAACGTCGCGATCCAGTCGCCCGGTTGTTCTCCGGTTCCGACCAGGATCAGCGAGCCAACGATATTCCGCACCATGTGATGAAGGAATGCATTGGCCTGGACCTGCACCTCCACCACCTCACCGATGCGTTGCACGCTGATGGCCTGCAGGTTGCGGCGTGCGTGCAAGGCCTGGCATTGCACGCTGCGGAATGCGCTGAAGTCGTTCTCGCCCACTAACGCCTGCGCGGCCGCGTGCATGGCATCGGCATCCAGCGGGCGGCGTTCCCAGCTCAAGGTCTGGCGATACAGCGCCGGGCGTATCTGCCGATTGAGCAGGCGATACCGGTAGCGGCGTGCGCGTGCGGAAAACCGCGCATGGAAGTCGGCGGCCGCCGGCACGCACCAGCGCACCGCGATCGAGGGCGGCAGGCGCGCGGTGGTGCCCAGCATCCAGCCACGCGGCTCACGGCGCGCGTCGCTGTCGAAATGCACCACCTGGCACTCGCCATGCACGCCGGCATCGGTGCGGCCTGCGCATACCACCTGTACCGGGGCATCGGCCACCGACGACAGCGCCGCCTGCAGGCTGGCCTGCACGCTCGGCCCACCCTGCTCACCCAACTGCTGCCAGCCCTGGAACTCGCTGCCGTCGTACTCCACGCCCAGCGCGTAACGCATCGGAACCTGCCTGTTGTCGAATCGATGGAGCGCGCGGACTAGGCCAGCGCGCGCTCGGACCACACCGCCAGCGTGTTACCGCCCGGCTCGCGGAAATGAAACCGGCTGCCGCCGGGAAAACCGAACGCCGGCTTGACGATCTCGCCACCGGCAGCGCGGATGCGCTCACTCATGGGCTCCAGCGCGTCGGCATACAGCACGATCAGCGGACCGGCGTCGGCCGCCACTGCGGCAGTGGCGCGATAGAAACCACCGTCCAGGCGACTGTCGTTGAAGGCCAGATAGTCCGGGCCATAGGCCTGAAACTGCCAGCCGAACACGGCTTCGAAAAAGGTGCGGCTGGCATCCAGATCGAGCGAGGCGAACTCCACGTAATCGATGCGGCGCTCGCGTGCGGCGGCCAGGCTGTCCAGCGCCGGGCTCATGCCAGCCGCTCCAGCAGTTCGGCGGCTTCGGCGCGGGTGGCCTCATCGCCGGTTGCAGCCACTTCCAGCAACAGGCCACGCGCGGTGTCCGTGTCGCCGAGATCCATATAGGCCACGGCCAGCTCCAGACGATCGCGGCCTGCAGAGACGAACCCCCTGGTGTTCACCGCGCCGGGCGCAGCGGCCGGGGCGATAGGCGCCGGGTCGATCTCCAGGCTGTCCTGCGTAGCGACCGCCGCAGGGGGCACGCCCGGCGCGAAATCGCTGCCGGCACGCGTCGCGTCTGCGTCCTGCGGCTGGCCGTATCGAAGCTCCGCGGGCGCGGACTGCACCTGCTCCGGCACCAGGTCCTCAGACGCAACGCTCCCCGGCTGCACGGCCGGGGGCGCCGCCGGCGTTGCCCGCAGCGAGCGCCAATCCTCGCTGGCGATCACCGGCGGCGCCGCGACAGGCTCGGACAGCAGCGGCTCGCGGCGCAGTACATCGGACAGCGGTTGCTGCGCCTGGTAGGCGCGTTCTTCGTAGGCGCGTTCTTCCTCGCGCAGATCGGCCTGCTCGAATTCAGTTTCGTGCAGCACATCGTGCTCGCTCGGCACGGTGGCCTGGGCATCGTCCTGCAGCGCCACGGCGTCTGCCGCGGCGCCGGCAGGCACGATGTCGAACTGCCGCTGCGGCAACGGCGGCAGCGGCGAGGGCTTGCGCCGGCGTGCCGCCAGCCAGGCGACGACCGCCGCGACAATCAACACCAGCCCGCCGATCAACCACAGCGGAACACCACCGCCCTGCTGTGCCGCGGCCGGCGTTTCCGCCAGGCGCTTCTGCGCGGCTGCCAGGTCGGTGTCCTTCATTGCGATCAGGGCCTGCTGTTGCTGCTTGAGCTTTTCCAGATCGGCCACGCGGGTGCGCAGATCCTGCAATTCCGCATCGCGGGTGGCGATGTCTTCCCTGGCCTGTTGCAACTGTTGGTTGGCCGCCATATCGCCCTCGCCTTCGGCACTGGTGCCGGACGTGGCGCCGGCCTGGTTGGTCTGACTCGCCACTGCCGGGGCGATCTCGAGCCGCGCGCCGGCGCCGGCCTGCCTTGCAACGGCGGCAGCCGGTGCCGGCGTCGCAGCGGCGGCGCCGGCCTCGGCCGGCTGCGGAATCGCCGCGCGCGCCTGTCGCCACTGCGCGGCCTGCTCGCGCACCATCACCGCCGCTTCGGCAGCGCCGACCTGCGCCAGTGCATCTTCCTGCGGGGTGCGCAGCACCGCGCCCTGCTTCAACCGATTGATGTTGCCGTCGATGAAGGCATCCGGATTGGTGCGCAGCAGCGCCAGCATGGTCTGGTCGAGCGAATACCCGCTGGAACGGGCCACGGCGGCGGCGATCTCGGACAAGGTCTGGCCCGAGCGCACCGCCGGCAGCGCATCGCCGGCCGGCGCTGGCGCGGCAGCGCGCGTGCCGGAACGTGTGCCGGGCGGCACTGCGTCGGCAGCCTGCCCGGCGCGTTCGGCAACGGCTGCGGGCGCGGCGGCCGGCTCACGTGCGATGGCGTTGCTGGCCCCGGCGCGCGGCGCCTCGATGGCAGGCCCGGCGATCGCGGCCGCGGTATTGGGCGCATCGACCAGCGCGGAATACTCGCGCACCAGCCGGCCCTGGCCCCACTCCACCTCGATCAGGAAATTGATCGCCGGCTGGTCCACCGCCTGGCTGCTGGTGACGCGAATCACCGCACGCCCGCGCGCGTCCTGCGCGAACTGGAACTGCAGGTTGCTGACCAGGCCCTGCGGGCGCTCCAGGCCGACCCGTGCAAACGTGGTCGCCGATGCCAGCGCCACGCGTGCGTTGTCGAGTTCGCCCGGCTCGTTGGAGATGACCGGAATCTCGGCCACCAATGGCTGCCCCGGCCGGGACAGCACCCGGATATCGCCCAGGCCCAACGCCATCGCAGCGCCGCTGCAGGCCATCAGCAGCAGCGTCCCTATCCCTTGTATCGGACGCATCGCGCCCCCGCCCCTATGTTTCATGGGCATCAATATAGCCGCTGCATGGACGAAAAAGTCGGCGCCCCCGCGCAGAGCATGCACGCCGTCGCGATACCGCGATGCGACATCCATGCAGCAGGCCACCGGCAACGCGTTGGTAGGAGCGCACTCGTGCGCGACGAGGCTTCACTGGGTAGGAGCGCACTTGTGCGCGATGAGGCTTCACCGGGAAAGCTCCATCGGAGGCTTCATCGGGAAAGCTCCATCGCGCGCCAGCGCGCTCCTACGGGATACCGTGGTCAGCCTTCCTGGGCGACCAGCTCGGCCAGCTGCACCGCCTTGAGCGCGGCGCCCTTGCGGATGTTGTCCGACGCACACTGGTAGGAGCGCACTCGTGCGCGATGAGGCTTCACCGGGAAAGCTNGGCCAGCTGCACCGCCTTGAGCGCGGCGCCCTTGCGGATGTTGTCCGACGCACACTGGTAGGAGCGCACTCGTGCGCGATGAGGCTTCACCGGGAAAGCTCCATCGGAGGCTTCACCGGGAAAGCTTCATCGCGCGCCAGCGCGCTCCTACGGGATACCGTGGTCAGCCTTCCTGGGCGACCAGCTCGGCCAGCTGCACCGCCTTGAGCGCGGCGCCCTTGCGGATGTTGTCCGACGCACACTGGTAGGAGCGCACTCGTGCGCGATGAGGCTTCACCGGGAAAGCTTCATCGGAGGCTTCATCGGGAAAGCTTCATCGCGCGCCAGCGCGCTCCTACGGGATACCGTGGTCAGCCTTCCTGGGCGACCAGCTCGGCCAGCTGCACCGCGTTGAGCGCGGCGCCCTTGCGGATGTTGTCCGAGACGATCCACAGATTCAGGCCGCGCGGGTGCGAGAAGTCCTCACGGATGCGGCCGACGAACACCGCGTCCTTGCCGGACGCGTGCGTGACCGGGGTCGGGTAGCCGCCGGGCTTGCGCTCGTCCACCACTTCCACGCCGGGCGATGCGGCCAGCAGCGCGCGCGCATCGTCGACGGTGATCTTGTCGCGGGTTTCGATCGCCACCGCCTCGGAGTGCCCGTAGAACACCGGCACGCGCACCGCGGTGGGGTTCACCTGGATGCTGTCGTCGCCCAGGATCTTGCGCGTCTCCCAGACCAGCTTCATCTCTTCCTTGGTATAGCCGTTGTCCTGGAAGTCGTCGATGTGCGGGATCAGGTTGAAGGCGATCTGCACCGGGAAGCGCTGCGGGTCGATTTCCTGGAAGCTGAGCAACTCACTGGTCTGCCTGTCTCTTACCCACATCTAGATNATGTGTATAAGAGACAGGTCCGATGCCGTACTTGCGGTGGATCGGGCCGAGCGCAACCAGCATCTGCATGGTCGAGCAATTGGGGTTGGCGACGATGCCGCGCGGGCGCTGCTTCAGCGCTTCGGGATTGACCTCCGACACCACCAGCGGCACGTCGTCGTCGTAACGGAACGCGGAGGAATTATCGATCACCACCGCGCCGGCGGCGGCGAACTTGGGGCCGTATTCCTTGGACACGCTGCCACCTGCGGAGAACAGCGCAATGTCCACGCCGGTCGGGTCGAAGTCGGCCAGATCCAGCACATCGACCTTGCCGCCATTGAACTCGACCTGCCCGCCCGCCGAGCGCGCCGAGGCCAGCGCGTACAGGGTGGCGACCGGGAAGTTGCGCTCGGCCAGGATGCTCAGCATGGTCTCGCCGACAGCGCCGGTGGCGCCCACGACCGCGACGTTGAAACGACGGTTTTCGTTGCTCATGAGATTGTCTTTATCGAATAAGGGAAGAAAGGAACGCGCTTGCGCAGTGGGTTCGGGGAACCTCCAACGCTGGCCGCGGAGGTTCCCTATCGTTTGGTCGCGGTGGTGTTGCCGGCGCCGGTGCCGATCGCTTTACCATCGCGCACGCCGGCCTGTTTGGCAGCGGCCACCGCATCGGCATTCAGCGCGCTCGGCGGATGGCCGGCATTGGGGCCTTTGCCCAGCGCCGCAATCAGATTGTCTACCGCCAGCTGCACCATTGCGCGGCGCGTGGCCAGGCTGGCGCTGCCGATATGCGGGGTGAGCACGACGTTGTGCAGGGCCAGCAGTTCGGGACGGACCGCAGGTTCGCCTTCATAGACATCCAGGCCGGCAGCGGCCAGGCGCCCAGTGGCGAGCGCATCGGCCAGCGCGATTTCATCGACCAGGCCACCGCGCGCGATGTTCACCAGCGTGGCGCTCGCGCGCATCTTGCCCAGCGCGGCGGCATCGATGATGTGGTGCGACTGCCTGGTGTACGGCAGCACCAGGACCAGGTGATCGGACTGCGCCAGCAGCGTGTCGAAGTCCACGTACCGCGCGCCCAGCGCCTGTTCGGTGGCGGCCGGCAGCTGGCTGCGGTTGTGATACAGCACGCGCATGCCGAAGCCGTGCGCGCCGCGGCGGGCGATGCCCTGCCCGATCCGGCCCATGCCCAGGATGCCCAGCGTGCTGCCGTGGATATCGGCACCGAGCATGGTCTTGAACGACCACTGCCCCCACTGCCCGTCGCGCAACCAGCGCTCGGCTTCGGTGATGCGGCGCGCGGTGGCCATCAGCAAGGCGAAGCCGAGATCGGCCGTGGTCTCGGTCAGCACATCCGGCGTGTTGCTGGCCAGGACGCCGGCTGCACTGAGTGCGTCCAGATCCAGGTTGTTGTAGCCGACCCCGACATTGGCGATCGCGCGCAGCTGCGGCGCGGCGGCGATTTCCGCCGCACCGACACGCTCGTTGAGGGTGATCAAGGCACCGTCCAGCGATGCCAGCTGCGCGGCCAGCTCGGCCGGCGAATACGCGGTAACGCGCGCGGTGGTGGTCAGCTCGAAATGTTCGCCCAGCTGCGCGACGACATCGTCGAACAGCGGCTGGCTGACCCACACCTTGGGGCGCCTTGCTTCAGACATCGACCTGACCGGGAATACGTGGCGCCACCTCGCCGACATCGCCGCACTGGGCGCGATGACGCAGGGCCTGGTCCATCAGCACCAGTGCCATCATCGCCTCGGCAATCGGGGTGGCGCGGATGCCGACGCAAGGGTCGTGGCGACCGGTGGTGATCACATCGACCACGCTGCCATCCGCATCCACGGTCGCACCGGGCAGGCGCAGGCTGGAGGTCGGCTTGAGCACCATCGAGGCGGTGATCGCCTGGCCGGTGGAAATGCCGCCCAGGATGCCGCCGGCATGGTTGCTGAGGAAGCCTTCCGGGGTGATCAGGTCGCGGTGCTCGGTGCCCTTCTGCGCAGCGCTGGCAAAACCGTCGCCGATCTCCACGCCCTTGACCGCGTTGATGCTCATCAGGGCGGCGGCCAGTTCGGCATCGAGCTTGCCGTAGATCGGCTCGCCCCAGCCCGCCGGCACGCCGCCGGCCACCACGTCCACGCGCGCACCGACCGAGTCGCCGGACTTGCGCAGCGCGTCCATGTAGGTTTCCAGCTCCGGCACCTGCTCGGCATGCGGCCAGAAGAACGGATTGTCCTCGACCGCATTCCAGTCGAACCCGGTCGGGCGGATCTCGCCCAGCTGCGACAGGAACCCGCGCACCAGCACGCCATGGCGCTGCCTGAGCCACTTCTTGGCGATCACCCCGGCGGCCACACGCATGGTGGTCTCGCGCGCGGACGAGCGCCCACCGCCGCGCGGATCGCGGATGCCGTACTTCTGCCAGTAGGTGTAGTCCGCGTGCCCGGGACGGAACTGCTGGGCGATGTTGCTGTAGTCCTTGCTGCGCTGATCGGTATTGCGGATCAGCAGGCCGATCGGCGTGCCGGTGGTGCGGCCTTCGTAGACGCCGGACAGGATCTCGATGGCGTCGGCTTCACGGCGTGCGGAAGTGTGCCGGCTCTTGCCGGAGGCACGCCGTTGCAGATCGTGGGTGAAGTCTTCCGGCGCGATCTCCAGGCCCGGCGGGCAGCCATCGACCACGCAGCCGATCGCCGGCCCGTGCGACTCGCCGAAGGTGGTGACCGTCAACAGGCGGCCGAAACTGTTACTGCCCATGACGGCATCCTCTCAACAGTGCAGCAGGTGGCATGGCGCGCAGGATGCGCGGCAGGTGACGTGCCGCCACCAGCATCGGCGCCGCCGCGAACAGGCCGCTGAACACCAGCACGAACCCATCCAGCGCGTGGCGTCCGCTGAGCAGCCAGTCGGCGAGCAGGTACAGCGCCACGCCGACGCCGACCAGCAGGCCAAGCGCCACGATCAGCGTGCGGCGCCGATGCGCGCGCAATGCCGCATCCGGACTGACCACCACGATCCAGGCCGAGACCAGGCCGAAAAACGCCATCAGGCCGAAACCGATCTCCGCCGCCGCGCTCAACCAGCGCTGCGGCCAGGGACCGCCGTACATCGGGTCGAACAGGCGGTACACCACGTCGAGCAAGCCGAGCGGAATGCCGACACCGAAGATGGATACCGGCAGCAGCAACAACAGATCACCCAGCTGCGGCCGCGTCGTGGACGACTCAGCGCGCACTGGCCAGCTCGGCGATGCGCGCGCCGTGCGCGATCAGCTCGCGGCATTCGACCGCGAAGATGCCCATCTGCCCGACCTTGAACTCGACCCAGGCCAGATCCACTTCCGGCAGCAGCTTGACCAGGTGCTGCTCGGACTCGCCCACTTCGCAGATCAGCAGACCGTCCTCGCTGAGGTGCAGCGGCGCATCGCGCAGGATCTTCAGCACCAGGTCCAGGCCGTCGTCGCCCGCACGCAAGCCCAGCTCCGGCTCGTAGGAATACTCCTGCGGCAGCGCGTCGGTTTCGTCGTTGGTGACATACGGCGGATTGGTGACGATCAGGTCGTACTGGCGGCCGCCCAGGCCGGCGAACAGGTCGGACTTGAGCAGGGTGACGTTGTCGGCATGCAGGCGCGCCTTGTTTTCGGCGGCCAGTGCCAGCGCGTCGTCGCTGATGTCCACGCCGTCCACGTCCCACTGCGGGTTGTAGTGGCCCATGGCGATGGCGATGCAGCCCGAACCGGTGCACAGGTCCAGCGCGCGGGTGACTTCGCGGCCGCCCAGCCAGGGTTCGAAGCCGGCTTCGATCAACTCGGCGATCGGCGAACGCGGCACCAGCGCGCGCGCATCGCTCTTGAAACTCAGCCCGGCGAACCAGGCCTCGCCGGTCAGGTACGCCGCCGGCACGCGCTCGCTGATGCGGCGCTCGAACAGGCCCAGCACCTGCTCCTTTTCCGAACGCAGCAGACGCGCCTGGCCATAGGCAGGGCCCAGGTCGTGCGGCAGGTGCAGGCTGTGCAGGACCAGTTGGGTGGCCTCGTCCAGCGCATTGTCGTAGCTATGGCCAAAGGTCAGACCGGCTGCATTGAAACGGCTGGTGCCGTAGCGGATCAGGTCGATGATGGTGTGCAGTTCGTCGGCCGCGGCGGCAGTCATGGCAACAACTAAAGAGGAATCGGCCCCCGATTATAGAGGTCGGATCGGTATCATGAGCGTCCGTTGCACTGGAAACCGCCATGTTCAATCGCAATACCGGCATCGTGCTGCTGGTGGCGCTGGCCGCCGGCCTGGGGCTGTTGCTGGGCCAGAAGTTCCTCGGCACCGCGCCCAGCTCGCCGTGGCCACCTACCCGGACCATCACCTTCTATCCGCAACCACGCACGCTGCCGCAATTCAGCCTGCGCCAGTCCGACGGCACCCAGCTGGTGCCCGGCGAGTTGCGCGGGCATTGGACGCTGGTGTTTTTGGGCTTCACCTTCTGCCCGGATGTCTGCCCGACCACGCTGACCGACCTGGCGGTGGCGCAGCAGCAATGGGAACCCATCCCCGACGGCCTGCGCCCGCGCGTGCTGTTCGTGTCGGTGGACCCGCAGCGCGACCCGCCGGCACGCCTGGGCGAATACGCGCATGCCTTCCACAAGGACACCCTGGCCGCCACCGCCGACGTGCCGGCGCTGCAGCGCTTCGCCACCGCGCTGGGCTTCGTGTTCCAGAAGGTGCCGGGCAAGGGCTTCGAACAGAATCCCAACGACTACAGCATGGATCACTCGGCCGGCATTGCCGTGCTCGACCCGCAGGGCCGCCTGGCCGGGCTGATCCGTCCCCCGCTCGACCCCAAGGCGATCGCCGCCGACCTCCAGCAACTGACCAAGGTAACCGCTCCGTGAGTCTCGTCACTTCCCTGACCTACGTGCTGCCGCACCGGTTGCTGTCTTCGCTGGCGCGCGCGCTGGCCTATTCCGATACGCCGTCCACCAAGCAATGGCTGATCGACACGGTCACGCGCAAGTTCGGCGTGGATCTGAGCGAGGCACTGGAACCGGACCCGCGTGCGTACCCCACCTTCAATGCGTTCTTTACCCGCGCGTTGAAGCCGGGCGCACGCGTGCCCGATGCCGATCCTGCGGCGCTGCTGATGCCTGCCGACGGCCGCATCAGCCAGCTCGGCCCGATCGAGAACGGCCGCATCTTCCAGGCCAAGGGGCAGTCGTTTACCGCCGCCGAATTGCTCGGCGACGCCGACGCCGCGCAGCCGTTCAACGATGGCCTGTTCGCCACCGTCTACCTCTCGCCCAAGGACTACCACCGCGTGCATATGCCGTGGACGGGCACCTTGCGCGAGACCGTGCACGTGCCCGGCCGCCTGTTCAGCGTGGGACCGGATGCGGTGCGCAACGTGCCGCGGCTGTTCGCGCGCAACGAGCGCCTGGTCTGCCACTTCGACACCGACTTCGGCCCAATGGCCTCGGTGATGGTGGGCGCGCTGCTGGTGTCGGGCGTGGAAACGGCGTGGAGCGGCGTGGAGATCCCCCGCTATGGCGATCGCATCACGCGCACCGATTATCGCGGCAGGGGCATCGTGCTGGAGAAGTTTGCCGAGATGGCGCGCTTCAACTACGGCTCGACGGTGATCGTGCTGCTGCCGCCGGGTGTGGCGAAGCTCGAAGGCGGACTTGCTGCAGAGACAGCGGTTCGCCTGGGACAGGCGCTCGCACGTTGCCAGGTGGGCTGATCGCAGCGGCGCGCCGCTTGCTGCGGCGCCCCCATCCCCGCGGCAATCGGCGGGAGACGACGACGCCGTCGTAGGAGCGGGCCCGACCGCGACCGGGCTTTCTCGACAACGTTTCGAACGCTGGCGTTTTTCGCGCTAACCGCCGCTTACGTAGAACCCGCCCGTTAGCTGCTTCGCGCCTACTGCCGCCTATGCAGAACGCACCTTTTAACGGTAGAGCGCGTCCGCCTCCGCGGGAGCTATCGGGACCGCTTCGTCGCGGCCGGGTCCGCTCCTACGATGCGCGGCCTGGCGTGCTCGTTGCGGCTTNTGTGGCCGCGCTGGTCAACGCCCCCGCTGGTCAGCCCGCAACAACCACGCCGTCGTAGGAGCGGGCCCGACCGCGACAGGGCTTTCTCGATAACGTTTCGGACGCTGGCGTTTTTCGCGCTAACCGCCGCTTACGTAGAACGCGCCCGTTAGCTGTTTCGCGCCTACTGCCATCTATGCAGAACGCACCTTTTAACGGCAGAGCGCGTCCGCCTCCGCGGGAGCTATCGGGACCGCTTCGTCGCGGCCGGGTCCGCTCCTACGATGCGCGGCCTGGCGTGCTCGTTGCGGCTTNGTGGCCGCGCTGGTCAACGCCCCCGCTGGTCAGCCCGCAACAACCACGCCGTCGTAGGAGCGGGCCCGACCGCGACAGGGCTTTCTCGACAACGTTTCGAACGCTGGCGTTTTTCGCGCTGACCGCCGCTTACGTAGAACCCGCCCGTTAGCTGTTTCGCGCTTACTGCCGCCTATGCAGAACGCACCCGTCAGCTACAGAGCGCGTCCGCCTCCGCGGGAGCTATCGGGACCGCTTCGTCGCGGCCGGGTCCGCTCCTACGATGCGCGGTGTGGCGTAGCTTGTGGGGCTGTGTGCCCGCGGCGGCCGGGGCCGCTCCTACGGGAGGGCGGCCGGGCGCGGCGTGCCGGGGCGGCGCGCCGCGCGAGTCAGCGGTCGCAGCCGGCCAGCTTGATGCTCTGTCCGGGCTTGAGCGCATACGAGGGCGCCTTCAGGCCATTGGCCTTGGCCAGCTCCTTGATCTCGCACTGGTACTTCTGCGCCACGCGCCCCAGTGTATCGCCCTTGGCGATGGTGTAGCTGCGCACCTGCCGGGCCTTGGGCTTGGCGACCGCGGGCTGGCCGGTGGCCACGGTGGTCGGCACGCCGGCCATCGGGCTGACATCGCCCACCGCCACGCTGGGCACGTACTCGGGAGCGCCGCTGCTGCGCACGATCGCGCTGTTGAGGTCGGCGGTGATCAGCGTGCGCGCCAGGTCTGCGCGCGGGCCGTTGACGCAATAGCGCGTGTACAGGCTGGCGATGCGGTTGGTGGCGTTGATGACGGTGCCGGCCGGAATCCAGCCATCGGATTCGTAGCGCGGGTTGAGGTTGCGCAAGGCGCGCATGTAGCCGTCGCGCGTGCCCATGCTGCCCAGGCAGATGGTGAGTTCGTAGATGGTGGTCGACTTGGCCAGCTTCAGCGTGGCCGGCTGCGCGTCGAGCTTGGCGAAGTCCACGCCGTACTGCCGCGGATGCAGGAAGATCCAGGCCGCGGCGATCACCATCGGCACGTAGTCCTTGGTTTCGGCCGGGAACTGGTTGTACACGTCCTGCTCCCAGAACCCGCGCCCGCCGCTCTGGGTGAACACGCGAGCGGCCCTGCCCTCGCCACCGTTATAGGCAGCCAGCGCCAGTTCGATGTTGCGATTGAGCCCGGCCATGCGCTCGTTGAGGTAGGCAGCGCTGGCTTCGGCGGCGCTGCGTGCATCGAAGCGCGTGTCGAAGCCGGTGCCGTCCGGGCCCAGCCCGAAGCGGCGCCCGGTGGCGGGCATGAACTGCATCAAGCCGGCCGCGCCGGCGCGCGAGCTGGCGTGCACCTTGCCATTGGATTCCTTGGCCATGATGCCGAACAGCAGCGCCTCGGGCAGGCCGCGTTTCTGCCATTCCGGCCACATCACCCCGCGCAGGTTGCTGTAGTTCTCGTAGCTGGTCATCAGTGCCGGGCGCATGTCGGTGAGCCAGCGGCGGATGCCGGCCTGCACCGCCGGGTTGTACTGCACCATCCTGTCGAAATCGTGGCGCTGGTCGTTGAGCAGCGTGGCCGCACGCGCCGCCTCGGGCACGCCGTTGGCCGCCGGGCCGAGGTGGTCCGGGTCGGCCTGCAGCAAGGTGTCGTCGTCTTCCGGATCCTCGGCGGCCGGCGCTTCGGCATCGGCGCGCGCCTTCAGCAGGCGCTTGTAGGTGGCCAGCTGATTGGTGACCAGGCAGCCGCGCTGCTTGATGCAGGCGTCGATGACGTCTTCCATGTCCTCCAGCGCGGCATCGCCTTCGGCGGCGCCCTTGGGGTCGGAGTTGTTCACCAGCACCAACGCATCGCGATAACGCTTTTCGGCGGCGGCCATGCGCGCATCGAGCACGGCCGCCTTCTCGGTGTCGCGTTTGGAAATGGCGTGGGCAGCGGGGACGACAGACATCAGCGCCACCACGACCAGAACCGGCCAGGGGCGCAAACCAAAATGAGCGAGCGGCATCGTAGGCAGTACAGCGGAAAGGCAGGCAGGGTAGCCGCCGGGGCGACACCGGGGCAAGGCGGCGGGGGCGACAGGGTCAGTGGGCCGTTAGCTTGACCATAGTGCTCCAGGGCTGGAGCGCCCGCGCCAACGGCGCTCGGCGGCTGGCAGCCGGCGAGGTCGTCGAACGGCCTGGTGGCGGTTGGCAGCCGGCCAGACCGGTCGACATCCGGGCGCGATCCGCGCGCGGTTTGCCCGGGCCTCCTGCCCGCTAGAATCCGGCTTTTCCCACCGGATCTGCGCAATGGCCTCGTTCCTGCTCGGCAAAGGCATCACCGACGACATCCCGGTCGTGCTGGAAGGACGCTTCGGTAACCGCCACGGACTGGTGGCCGGCGCCACCGGCACCGGCAAGACCGTGAGCCTGATGACCCTGGCCGAAGGCTTCTCGCGCCTGGGCGTACCGGTATTCCTGGCCGACGTGAAAGGCGATGTCGCCGGCCTGGCGGTTGCCGGCGACGGCGCCGCCGGCGTGCTGCAGCGCGCCACGGAGATCGGCATCGCCGACTACGCGCCGGCCGCCAGCCCGGTGGTGTTCTGGGACCTGTACGGCCAGCTCGGCCACCCGGTGCGTACCACCGTCAGCGAGATGGGCCCCACCCTGCTGGCGCGCATCCTGGAACTCAACGACACCCAGTCCGGCGTGCTCGACATCGTGTTCAAGCTGGCCGACGACCGTGGCCTGCTGTTGCTGGACCTGGACGACCTGCGCGCACTGCTCGCATTGGTGGTGGAAGAACGCAAGGAACTGTCCACCAGTTACGGGCTGGTTTCCAGCCAGTCGGTGGCGGCAATCCAGCGTGCCCTGCTGCGCCTGGCGCAGGAGGGCGGCGAGCACTTCTTCGGCGAGCCGGCGCTGGAGCTGGCCGAGCTGATGCGCGTAGCGCCGGACGGCCGCGGCGTGATCGGCATTCTGGCGGCCAACCAATTGGTGCTCAAGCCGAAGCTGTATTCCACCTTCCTGCTGTGGCTGTTGTCGGAACTGTTCGAGCGCCTGCCCGAGGTGGGCGACCTGGAACAGCCCAGGCTGGTGTTCGTGTTCGACGAGGCGCACCTGCTGTTCGACGACGCGCCGGCGGCGCTGGTGCAGCGGATCGAGCAGGTCGTCCGGCTGATCCGCTCCAAGGGCGTGGGCGTGTATTTCTGTTCGCAGTTTCCCGACGACATCCCGGACACCATCCTCGGCCAGCTGGGCAATCGCGTGCAGCATGCCTTGCGTGCGTTCACCCCGCGCGACCAGAAGGCGGTCAGGACCGCGGCGCAGACCTTCGTGGCCAATTCCAAACTCGATGTCGCCACGGCGATCTCCAGCCTGGGCACCGGCGAGGCACTGGTGTCACCGCTGCACGGCAAGGGCGTGCCGGCGCCGGTGCAGCAGACCTTGATCGCCCCGCCGCGTTGCCGCATGGGCGCCATCAGCGAGACCGAGCGCGCGCAGGTGCGCGCCGCCAGCCCGGTGGGCACCGGCTACGACACCGCGATCAACCGCGAATCGGCCGCCGAGCTGCTGGCGCGCCGCGTCGAACAGGTGGCCGAGCACAACGCCGCACCACCGGCGCGCACCCGCGCGGATGACGACGCGCAAGACAGCGGCTTCGGCAAGGCGGTCAAGGACGCGGTGTTCGGCACCAGCCGCCGCCAGGGCATGCTCGAAACGATGGCCAAGCAGACCTCGCGTACGATCGGCAACAGGATCGGCCAGCAGATCGTGCGCGGCATCTTCGGCAGCATCTTTGGCGGGAAGCGCTGATCGCAACGACACAACCCTGCTTGGGCGATTGCGTGATTGCTTGCCACCAAGCGATACGAGCCAGACATCACACGCAAGCATGCTCTTGCAACGCTACATCCGCACAATCAGGAGACTCGCAAGATGCAAGGATACGCAGCTGCCATCACGTCATTCATCTTGCTTTCCAGCACCGGATCAGTGCTCGCTGAGCAGAAGGCACATCAAGTCGACCCACCCACCGCGTGGCCAGCGAGCAGGCAGCACCTGCTCGCTGGCCATTATGTCGGCAAGCTGCACCCAAACAACACGCAGTGCCAGGCCGTCCGCGCAGAACTTTGGCTTGAAGCCATCAAAGGAAACAAGCAAAGCCGGCACTATATTTTGAAGACGACATGTATCGCACCCAAGACGCAACGCGGCACAGCAAGTACTACTGAACGCGGGCCTTGGTGGCTCGATCAAATGGGAGACGAGTGCCTGATTCTCTCGCGCGACGACGTCTCTGATCTCTCGCTCGACCCGAACATGTATGGATTTCGGATCAACCAGGACACCGGCCCGAATGGACAGCAAGCCGTCTTCTCATTGGCTCAAGACGGCCATAACTGCCATAGCGGCAGTCCACCAGAACACCACGACAAGATGTTGAGACGCGTCCGTTAAGCACGAGCCCAGGGGCAAAGCGCGGCGAACTGGCTGGCTTACATGCTAGTTGCGGCGCGATACATCAGCCCAACACGCCATGCAACTTGGCGTATTGCAGCAACATGATGGTCTTGGCATCGGCGATTTCGCCGGTAGCGATCATCGCCAGCGCTGCATCGAGGGAAAGCTCCAGCACCTCGATCTCCTCGCCGTCTTCCTCGAGCCCGCCGCCCTCGCTGACCTTGTCGCCATCGAAGTATTCGCCGACGAAAAAGTAAAGACGCTCGGTCACCGAGCCCGGGCTCATAAACGCCTCGAACACCTTGCGCACATTGTCGATGCGGTAGCCGGTTTCCTCTTCGGTTTCCTTGCGGATGCAGGTCAGCGCATCGTCCTGGTCCAGCAACCCGGCGCAGGCTTCGATCAGCATGCCGCCGGGGTTGCCGTTGAGCAGCGTCGGCAAACGGAACTGGCGGGTGAGCATCACGGTCTGCCTGGCGCGGCTATACAGCAGGATGGTGGCGCCATTGCCGCGGTCGTAGGCCTCGCGCGACAGGGTCTGCCAGCGGCCGTTCTTGCGCTGGAAATCAAAGGTCACCTTGCGCAGCACGTACCAATTGTCAGACAGCACATCGATGCTGCGCAGGCGGACCTGCGGGTTGCCGGTGGCGGTGGCGGTGGCGGTGGGATCCAAACCAGGCTCCTTGTGGAATAAGCGGGTGTCCTGCGGCGCGGCACTGCTGCCGATGGCGCCACCCGCGACAACTGTCGAGAGAAACGTGCCATCGCCGGCAGAGGCGGGACGGCTCCAGAGGAGGAAGTTTACGTGGACAGTCGACCCACCGGCGCTGGGCACCACTGGAGACTCGACGGACAGACCCGTTTCCGCAGCCAGATCATGCGCCTGCGACATCGGCCAAACGCCCTTTTGCCAGCGTGCCGCAGCTGATCCGCACACTGGGCGACTCGGTCTCCAATCGCTGGGGGTACTGCCGTGCCCACGCCCCTCTGCCACCCCTCGGGCGCCACCGCCACCCCAGCCGTCCCCGGCGACAATCCCCAATTGCATGGCGCCACGCGGCGCCGCACAATCCCTTCACATCACACGCCTGGGGAGCGTCATGGAAGACCGTTTTCGCGCACGCAAGGTGGCCGCGCAGGCCGCGCCGGCACCGTTCTGGACCCGCATTCCTGCCATCGCGAGCTATCCGCTGCGCGGCTCGGCGCTGTACGCATTGATTGCACTGACGCTGTGCAGCGCGCTGCTGGTGCTGCCGGGCATCCTGAAACTGGTGATTGCCGGCGTGCTGGGCACGGCCACCTACACCTATGCCTTCGACATCCTGCGCCATACCGCCGACGGGCAAGCCGACGCTCCGCAGCTGGGCTACAACAGCTTCGACAGCGCGGTGCCGCGGCTGATCCTGCTGGCGTTTGCGCTGGGCATGGTCATCGGTGCGGCAGGCGGGCTGGCGGGCAAACCCGGCTTGACCATCGCGTACCTGGTGGTGCAGTTGCTGCTGCCGGGCATGATGATTGCGCTGGCCATCGACGGCAGCCTGCGCCGCGCGCTCAACCCGGCCGTGGCGATCGACATGGCAATGCGCATCGGCTGGCCGTATCTGGCCGCATACGGTTTGCTGTACGTGATCCAGGGCAGCGCTACCGCAGCGATCTTCATCGCGGTGAAGTACCTGCCGCCGATCGTGCGCGAGGCGACGATCGTGATTGCTTCGATCTGGAGCCTGTTCGCCAGCTTCCACCTGATGGGTTATCTGGTGTACCAGTACCACGAAGAACTGGGCTACGTTCCCAGCAGCGGCGCGGCGTCCGAGCGCGACGACCCGGATCAGCGCCTGCTCGACGAAGCAGAACAGTACGTGCGCGATGGCCATTCCGAGGAAGCATTCCAGGCGCTGCGTGGGGCGGTACGTTCGCGTACGGTGAGCCTGGCGGTGCACGAGCTGTATCAACGCCTGCTGCGTCAACACCATCGCAACGACGAGCTGCGCGAGCACACCCGCCAGTACATCAACCGTCTACTGCAGGAAAGACAGGAGCGCCGCGCGCTCGGCTTGCAGCGCGAAGCGCTGGACGGCGACGCCACGTTTACTCCGCTGACACCTGAGCAGGCCACCGTCCTGGCCGAACGCGCCAAGATGGCCGGACAGTTCCAGCTGGCGACCGACGGCCTGCTTGCGGCCATCGCCGCATGGCCGCGCGATCGGATGATGCCGGCCTGGTCGCTGGATGCAGGCCTGCTGCTGGGCGAACGGTTCGGCCGCGACGAGCAGGCGCGCGACGTGCTGCAAAACGCACTGCCCCACTGCGACGATGATGCCCTGCGCGCAAAGCTGGAAGCCGTGTTGAAAGCGGTGGCGATTCAACCAGCCTGAGCGACCGGCAAAAATTCAAGGTGCAGGGCAGATCCTGATCATCGGTTCATCGTGCGACCTGCACTGCTCGCAGCCGTGCAGACCGACCCTCTCGACTGCTCCGTGCCCGCCCACCGTCGCGACACCGGGTCAACACGGATCACGCTGAAACCACTCACCCGTTCTCCAGCAGAAAGCGCGCCTTGCCGGCCTGCCCCTGCTCGGGAAACTGATCCAGTACATGGCGTAACAAGCGGGTACGCTGCGCGCCGTCCTGTAGCTCACCGTGTCGCAACGCCAGCACGAACCAGTGCTGCGCCAGCTCGTCGCGCGGCACTCCCAGCCCGCCTTCCTTCAACAGACGTTCGGCATCGGCCAGCAATCCAGTGCGCAGGCAGGTGGCGATCAGCGCCATGCGGGCCGATGCCGCGTATTCGATTCCGGCCTTGCTCAGCTCGGCAGCCACCGTCAGCTGGCTGCGCGTCTGTTCGTCGTAATGGGTGTGCAGCTGCAATAGCGTCTGCGCATGCCGCACGCTGTCCTGGCTGCGACCGGCATTGCGCGCGGTGCGGTAGCGCGCGAGCGCCACGTCCAGACGATGCGGCTGCTCGCTGGCCAGCTCCGCCAACAGGCGCTCGGCTTCCGCGTTTTCCATGCGTCCCAGATGCCGCTGCGCGCGCTCCCAGCGATCGTCCACCCGCCCTGCCTCGTCCTCTTCCATAAAGGACGGACGGGTGCGTCGCAACAGCACCAAGACGGCGCCGAGCAGCGCGCCACTGATCAGCCCACCGGCATGCGCCTCGAAGGCGACGTTGCCATTGTCGTTCCATAGCAGGCTGTACAGCTCCCAGCCGAGCCACAGCGGCAGCAGCAGGATCGCCGGCCCGCGCACGTAGTCGAACACCACGAAGAACCAGTAGAAGAAGCGCACCTTGCGCCGGCCCCAGACCACGCAGAACGCCCCCATCAAGGCGGCGATCGCACCGGAGGCGCCCAGGCCACCGCCTGGCGCACCCCAGCGCCACCACAGGCTGGCCGCGCTGGCGCCGAAGCCGCCGAGCAGATACAGCAGCAGGAACCAGCCGCTGCCGATCGCCCCTTCCAGCAAGGTGCCCAGCGCCAGCAGAAACAGCATGTTGCCCAGCAAATGATCGAAGCTGCCATGCAGGAAGGTGGCCGTCAGCATCCTTGCGGGAGACCACTCGGAGCTGCGCTGCAGATGCCGCAGCGTGAACACCCTGGACAGGCGTGCATCGTAGGGGGCGCGCAATGTGCGCCATTCGCGCAGACGCTGCTCGTCCTTGAACAATGCGCCGCTGCGCAATGTCTCTATAAAGGCCAGGTCGTGCATCGTCAGCTGCGCCAGATACGCAAGGCGTTGCCGCGCAGGCACGCTGCCCAGCTTGCCCTGGCGCGCAGCGCGCAGCTTGGCGTCGTTGCTCTGCTCCAGGTAGCGCAGGTGCGCTTGCGCCTCCAAGGCACCCAGACCGGATTCGACGTAATACCGCACCGCGTTTTCGACCAGCGCATCGTCCCTGCGCTGATAGCCCAGGTACACCACCACATTGACCAGCACCAGCAGCAGCGTCACCCAGGGAATGTTCTGGCGCGACCAGGGTTTGTGCAGCGGCATCAGCAGCATGACGACATCCGTGTCCGGGAAGGAGCAAAGCTTCGCCGTGCGGCGGCAGATGCGCAAGCCGGCCATGCGCGCTAGCATCGCGGCCCCGCCGTCCGACACACCGCCCATGAGCCGCTGGCGTCCGCCTGCCGAAAAAAGCACCGCGCTGATCACGCCCGACGGCCACGCCCGGCTCAAGGCCGAGCTGGAAGAGCTCTGGCGCGTGCGCCGGCCGGAGGTGGTGCGTGCGCTGGCTGCCGCCGCGGCCGAAGGCGACCGCTCGGAGAATGCCGAGTACACCTATCGCAAGAAGCAGCTCGGCGAGATCGACCGCCGCGTGCGCTACCTGAGCAAACGGCTGGAAGCGCTGCGCGTGGTGGACACCGCGCCGACCGATCCGCGGGCGGTGTTCTTCGGCGCGCAGGTGGAGCTGGAAGATGCCGACAGCGGCGAACTGCTGCGCTACCGCATCGTCGGCCCTGACGAAACCGATGCTGCGCGCGGCTGGATCAGCATCGACTCGCCGCTGGCGCGCGCCTTGCTGAAAAAACGCGTGGACGACGAATTCGACGCGCAGCTACCGTCGGGCAAGCACAGCTTCGTGGTGGTGTCGGTGGATTACGCCAGCCAGTAGCCACCTGCTTGCAATCGCCTGAGGTGTAGGAGCGCACTTGTGCGCGATGGAGCGTTATCGATAACGCCCCATCGCGCGCAAGCGCGCTCCTACGGACCGATGTGTACGAACCGGGGCCCGGTTACACCATCTGCAGATTCAACGAGCGTCCTTGCTGGATCGCGACATTGGCCGGCAATGCATCGCCGAACAGATCGTGCTCGTCGCTGTCGGTGATCTCCACATCGACCAGGTCGCCGACCTTCAAGCCGCGCTCGCCGCCGTTCTGGATATGCACCAGGCCATCGATCTCCGGTGCGTCCGCGCGCGAGCGCGCCACCGCGATATCGTCTTCGACCAGGTCGACCAGGCATTGCTGCACGCTGCCGATCTTCGCCTCCAGCCGCGCGGCAGAAATTTCCGCCTGCCGGGCCATGAAGCGCGCCAGGCGCTCCTGCTTGAGCTCTTCCGGCACCTGATCCGGCAGCGCGTTGGCGCTGGCGCCTTCCACCGGGGAATAGGCAAACGCACCGACGCGGTCCAGCTGGGCCTGATCCAGGAAGTCGAGCAGGGATTCGAATTCGGCATCGGTCTCGCCGGGAAAACCGACGATGAAAGTGGAGCGCACCGTGATCTCCGGGCACATCGCCTTCCAGCGCTGCACGCGCTCGAGGGTTTTTTCCACTGCGCCCGGGCGCTTCATCAGCTTGAGGATGCGCGGGCTGGCGTGCTGGAACGGGATGTCCAGATACGGCAGCAGCTTGCCTTCGGCCATCAGCGGAATCACATCGTCCACGTGCGGGTACGGATAGACGTAGTGCAGGCGCGTCCACACGCCCAGCTCCGACAGGCCTTCGCACAGCGCCTTCATGCGGGTCTGGTACATGCGGTCGCGCCACGGGCGCTCGGCATATTTCAGATCCACGCCGTAGGCCGAGGTGTCCTGCGAGACCACCAGCAATTCCTTGACCCCGCCGCGCACCAGCCGCTCGGCTTCGCGCAGGACCTCATCCACGGGACGCGAGGCCAGGTCGCCGCGCATCGAGGGAATGATGCAGAAGCTGCAGCGGTGGTTGCAGCCTTCGGAAATCTTCAGGTACGCGTAATGCCGCGGGGTCAGCTTGATGCCGTAGTCGGGCACCAGGTCCACGAACGGGTCGTGGCGCGGCGGCAACGCGGCGTGCACCGCCTCCATCACGCTCTGGTAGTCCTGCGGGCCGGACACCGCCAGCACCTGCGGGTAGGCCTCGCGGATCTGCTCCGGGCGCTTGCCCAGGCAGCCGGTGACGATCACCTTGCCGTTGGCGTTCATCGCCTCGCCGATCGCGTCCAGCGATTCGGTCACCGCCGAATCGATGAAACCGCAGGTATTGACCACCACCACGTCGGCAGCGTCGTAGCTGGGCACGATGTCGTAGCCCTCCACGCGCAGCTGGGTGAGGATGCGTTCGGAGTCGACGAGCGCCTTCGGACAGCCAAGGCTGACGAAGCCGACTTTGGGGTTCAGCTGGGACATGGAAGCAGGAGCCTGGGAACGGAGCGGCCTGGGGCCTGAGTGGAGCAATTATAGCGGCGCGCGGGCAGCGCTCTGAACCGCGCGCCGGGCAAGCAATCTCATCTTAGCGAGTCCCTCACCTGCAGCGCCGCCGATCCGGTCGATAATGGCCGCCTTCCCCCTTACCGCAGCAGGAGTTCCCATGGGTCACTGGACCACGCTCGACACCCCCGACGGCCAGGTCGCCGCCTGGCACGCCACCCCGACCACCAGCCCGCGCGGCGGCCTGGTGGTGATCCAGGAGATCTTCGGCGTCAACGACCATATCCGCGCGGTGGCCGAGGACTACGCCGCGCGCGGCTACGAAGTACTGGCGCCGGCCTTCTTCGACCTGGAAGAGAAGGACGTGCAGCTGCCCTACGACCAGGAAAGCCTGCAGCGCGGCCTGGCACTGGCCAATGCGGTCGGCCTGGAACGCGCGGTGGAGGTGGTCAAATCCGCTGCAACCCTGCTCAGCCGCGCCGGCAAGGTCGGTACCGTGGGCTATTGCTGGGGCGGCTCGGTGGCGCTGCTGTCGGCGATCCGCCTGGGGCTGCCCTCGGTGAGCTATTACGGCGGCCGCAACACCCAGCTGCTGGACGAAACTCCGACCGCACCGGTGATGTTCCACTTCGGCGAGCAGGACAGCAGCATTCCGCCGGAGGCGATCCAGGCCCACCGCGAGAAGCTGCCGCAGATGGAGACCTTCGTGTATCCCGCCGGCCACGCCTTCAACCGCAGCATCGACCCGAACCACTACGACGCCGACAGTGCCGAGCGCGCGCTGCAGCGCACCCTGGGCTTCTTCGAAGCGCACCTGGGATGAGCGGGACCGTAGCGGCCGCGGGGGAGAGCGGCTTCCAGCCCGATGCGCGGCTGGCCGCAGACAGCGTGTTCGTCGCCGACGGACCGCTGTCGCAGGTGCGGCTGATGGACGACAGCCGCTTCCCGTGGCTGCTGCTGGTGCCGCGGGTGGCCGATGCCAGCGAGTGGATCGATCTGGATGGCGGCCAGCAGCGCCTGTTGCTGGCCGAGATCAACCAGCTCTCGCAGCTGCTGCGGGTCGAACCCGGGGTCGCCAAGCTCAATATCGGCGCGCTGGGCAACATCGTGCGGCAGTTGCATGTGCACCTGATCGGCCGGCATCCGGGCGATGCGGCATGGCCCGGCCCGGTCTGGGGCAGCGGCAGCGCGCAGCGCTTCGACCCCGATACGCTGCAGCAGCGTGTCGCTGCGTGGGCGCAGCGGCTACGATAGGCGCCCGCCTCACAACCACCTTCCCGCATGAAATCCAATGTCGTCGCCGCGCTGATCCTGATCCTCGTCGGCCTGCTGTTCCTGGCCAACAACCTGGGCTGGACCAATGTCAGTCTTGGCCGGCTGATCGCCACCTGGTGGCCGGCGGCGTTGGTCGCCTGCGGCGTGGGGATGTTGTTTGGGCGCGGCAAATAGCCGGGAATCGGGAATCGGGAATCGTTAAGAGCGCGCTTCTGGCGCTGTTGATTCCCGAACTATCCGGCCGTAGCTGCTGATCTGTCACTGATTGGACGCGGCAATGCGCCTTGGCGCGCGGCCCTATGGCCTGTGCGCATGATCGGCGTCAGCTCCCATGAATATGGAATGGAGCGATTCCAGCAGTCGATCAGCCCCAGCGCCTGGTCAGAGCGCCGACATCCCTTCTCCCATCGGGAGAAGGTGCCCCGAAGGGGCGGATGAGGGGACGCGCGAAGCCTCATGCGCTAGCCGACTGCACCCGGACAAAGCCAGGGCTCCTGTATCCCTGGGACTGCCGGCGAACACGACACGGCCACCAATGCAGCCATGACCTTGCGGCCTTGCCGACATGACGTCTGTCATCCGCACGTGTTGACTTCCGGCACCTGATCGACGGGCGTGTTGCGCGCAGCATGGCCTCCTACCTACCGAGGAGGCCACCATGCACTATCGCCTGATTCCCGCCCTGTTCCTGATCGCGCTGGGCACGCTGTTCCTGCTGGACAACCTCGGGCTGGCCCGTCTCGATGTGGGCCACCTGGTGTCGGCCTGGTGGCCGGCGTTGCTGATCGCCGCGGGCGTGCGCCACCTGCTGCGCTACCGCGAGCGGGCGACCGCCACCTGCTGAGGGTCGCGGCCGCACCACGGCATCAGGTGCGCGGCAGGGTCACGCCGGTCTGGCCCTGGTACTTGCCGCCGCGGTCCTTGTACGAGGTCTCGCAGACCTCGTCGGACTGGAAGAACAGCATCTGCGCCACGCCTTCGTTGGCGTAGATGCGCGCCGGCAGCGGCGTGGTGTTGCTGAATTCCAGGGTCACGTGGCCTTCCCACTCCGGTTCCAGCGGAGTGACGTTGACGATGATGCCGCAGCGCGCATAGGTGCTCTTGCCCAGGCACACCACCAGGGTGTCGCGCGGAATGCGGAAATATTCCACCGTGCGCGCCAGCGCAAAACTGTTCGGCGGGATGATGCACACATCCGATTCGATATCGACAAAGCTGCCCGGATCGAAGTGCTTGGGGTCGACAATGGTCGAGTTGATGTTGGTGAAGATCTTGAACTCGCGCGAGCAGCGCACGTCGTACCCATAGCTGGAGGTGCCGAAGCTGACGATGCGCTGGCCGGCGGCATCGTGCTTGATCTGCCCGGGTTCGAACGGCTCGATCATCGCGTGCTGTTCGGCCATGCGCTTGATCCAGCGGTCGCTCTTGATGCTCATGCGGTGTTCCTTGAAGACGGAAGGCGGCAGGCCGAGCGGCCCGCGCGAAAGGCAGCGAATTCTAGCAAGCGGTCGGCACCAGCGGCCGGCCTGCGCGCTACAGCAACGACGCCGAAATCGGGATGCTGGCGCGCGGACGCTTGCCCAGCTCCTCGGACAGCCGCGCTGCGGCAGCCAGATAGGCCTGCGCTGCCGCCGACTCCGGCGCGGCCACCACGATCGGCTGGCCGGCATCGCCCTGCTCGCGGATCGCGATCGCCAATGGCAACGAACCGAGCAGGGGCACACCGTACTGCGCGGCCATGCGCTCGCCGCCACCTTCGCCGAACAGGTGCTCGCGGTGACCACAGCTGGAGCAGGTATGCACCGCCATGTTCTCGACGATACCGAGCACCGGCACATCCACCTTTTCGAACATCTTCAAGGCCTTGCGCGCATCCAGCGTGGCGATGTCCTGTGGCGTGGTGACGATCACCGCACCGGCCACCGGGATCTTCTGCGACAAGGTCAGCTGGATGTCGCCGGTGCCTGGCGGCAGGTCGATCAACAGGTAATCCAGGTCGTCCCACAGCGTGTCGTTGAACAGCTGGGTCAGCGCCGAGGTGGCCATCGGCCCGCGCCAGATCATCGGCGTGTCCTGATCGACCAGCAGGCCGATCGACATCGCCTCGATGCCGAACGCGCGCAACGGCTCGATCGACTTGTTGTCCGGGCTGTCCGGCCGCCCGCTCAGGCCCAGCATCGCCGGCACGCTCGGCCCGTAGATGTCCGCATCCAGCACGCCGACGCGCGCGCCCTGCTGACGCAAGGCCAGCGCCAGATTCACCGCCGTGGTGGACTTGCCCACCCCACCCTTGCCGGAGCCGACCGCGATCACATTGCGGATCCGCGGATGCGGCGCCAGCGCGCCCTGTACCGCATGTGCGGGAATTCTGCGTTCGCCGGTCATGCGCCTGCGCTCCGGAAGAGATCGATCGCGTTGCTTGAAGCGCGTTGCACCATCGTCTTCATTGCCTGCCTGATTGCTCGTGCGCTGCCACCGCAGCGATGGCTGCATCGCCAGCGGCAACACTGGAAAGATCGCAAGTTTACCGAACCGGCCAGGGGCAGAGACGTTGCGGGCGTCATTGGCCAGGCGCACCGAAGACGCGCGCATGTGTCGGGTCGCGACATATTTAACAAATGTAGACACATGATTAAGTAATTGTTACGTGCGGAATCCAGTTCAGCCAGCGCTCAGCGAGCACAGCTGTTTCGCAAAAATCCCAGCGAGGAATCCGCAAGGTCATGTCGAGCCGTCTTCCGCAACACACCCAGCGTCATCGTTTGAGCACCGCGTTGTTTGCCGTGCTGGCCGCGTCTGCCGGCCATGCCGCCGCACAGTCGGAAAGCGGAGTCGCGCCCGGCACCACCGACCTGGACAAGGTCACCGTCACCGGCTCGCGTATTGCGCGTACCGGCTTTGTCACGCCCTCGCCGGTCACCGCGATCAGTGCCGAGGAAATCCGCGCCACCGGTGCGACCACCATCAGCGACCTGATGGCGCGCATGCCCGCGCTTGCACCGAGCTACACGCTGGGCAACTCCACCCGCTTCATCGGCACTGCCGGGCTGGGCCTGCTCGACCTGCGTGGCATGGGCGTGGACCGCACCCTGGTCCTGGTCAACGGCCGCCGCCACGTGGGTTCGAGCCCGGGCTCGACCGCGGTGGACGTCAACACGATTCCGGTGGAATGGGTCGAACGCGTGGAAGTCATCACCGGTGGCGCCTCGGCCGTGTACGGCGCCGACGCGGTGGCCGGCGTGGTCAACTTCATCCTCAAGAAGAACTTCACCGGGTTCGAGACGCGCGCGCAGACCGGCCTGGCCAATGAGGGCAACTACAACCGCTCGTTTGCCAGCTTTTCCGCCGGCACCGACTTTGCCGAAGGCCGCGGCAACATCGCGATCTCGGGCGAGTACAGCAAGCAGGACCGCTTCGGCCGCGGCAACCGCGCCATCGGCCGCGAGTATCTGGTGTCGGTTCCTAACCCGGGGTTCGATCCGAGCCAACCGCCGAGCGAGCGCAATCCGCAGAACGTGCTCAGCGGCCCGGGCGGCAATCATTCCACGTCCTACGGCGGCACCTTCAACCTGGGCACCTTCGATTTCCGCAACCCGGCCAGCTATGGCAACCGCTACCTGTTCAACCAGGACGGCAGCTTCCGCCGCAACCGCTACAACGGCACGGTGGTCAGCAACACCTCGTGCGTGAATTGCGATTTCGTTGATCTGAATGCGGTCGCCGACCTGCAGCCCGGCTTCGATCGCAAGAGCGTCAATACCATGATCAACTTCGAGGTCAGCGAGAACCATCGCCTGTTCTTCGAAGGCAAGTACAGCGAAACCGATTCGGAATTCTTCGGCCAGCCGGCCTTCGACAGTTCGCTGCGCGTGCGTCGCCAGAATCCGTATGTCAGCCCCGAACTCGGTGCGCTGATGGATTCGCGCGGTGCCACGCAGATCCTGATGAACCGCTTCAACGTCGATGCCGGCCGTCGCGGCGAGAACATCGAACGCAAGACCTATCGCGCAGTGCTCGGTGCCGAAGGCAACTTCACCGACAACTGGAGCTACGACGTGTCTGCCAACTACGGCAAGACCACCGTCGACCGCCTGAACCTCAACAACCGCATCAACGAGCGCTGGCAGGCCGGTATCGACGCCGCGCGCGATGCCAGCGGCAATATCGTCTGCCGCACCACGCTGGATCCGAACGCGATCAATCCGAACACCAACCGCGTCTATTCGGCGCTGGCACGCGAAGGCTGCGTGCCGTTTAGTGTGTTCGGCAACGGCGCGGTGACCCCGGAAGCAGCGGCGTGGTTCAACACCACCGCGCGCTCGCAGGCCAAGATCCAGCAGACCGTGTTCAGCGCCTCGGTGGCCAACAGCAACCTGCTGTCGCTGCCGGCCGGCGACATCGGCTTTGCCGGCGGCGTGGAGTACCGCAAGGAGCAGAGCGAAGAGATCACCGATCCGCTGGCGGCCTCGGGCGCGACCTTCCTCAATGCCATCCCCAATAGCGGTGGCGAGTACACCGTCAAGGAAATCTTCGTCGAGAGCACCATTCCATTGCTCGCCGGCCTGCCCGGCGTGGACCGGTTGGCACTGGACGTGGCAGGCCGCTATTCGGACTACGACAGCATCGGCTCGACCAAGACCTGGAACGTGGGCCTGGACTGGACCATCATCCCGTCGCTGCGTCTGCGCGGCACCGTGGCACAGGCAGTGCGCGCGCCCAGCATCGGTGAGCTGTACGACTCGCAGAGCGAAAACTTCGCGACCATCAACGATCCCTGCAACTACCTGCCGACCAATTCCAATCGCCCCGGTACCGCCGGCGACGTGGCATTGCGCCAGGCCAATTGCAGTGCGCTGGGCGTGCCGGTGGGCTGGATCGATACCTTCACCTCCACCCGCCCCGGCGTCAGCGGCGGCAACCCGGAGCTGAAGCCGGAGCGCGCGCGCAGCCTGTCCTATGGCCTGGTGTGGCAACCGGAGTTCTTCGAAGGCTTCGGCATGTCGATCGACTACTGGCGCATCGACCTGCAGGACGCGATCGGCACGGTGACCGCAGAGACCAATGCCACGCGCTGCGTGGACAATCCCGGCGGCATCGACAACAGCTTCTGCGGCTTCGTGCAGCGCGCCCCGCTGGGCGGATTCACCGACCCGCAGGGCCGCATCTATCCCGAGCACAGCATCATCGGCTGGCAGGCGCTCAATGAAAACCTGTCACGCTCGCGGCGTGTGGGCGTGGATCTGGAAATGGATTACCGCTTCCAGCTCGGCGAAGGCAACACAGTGCTGCGCCTGGTCGGTACGCGCCTGATCCAGTCGCGCGAATGGGTGTTCCAGGACTTCCCGGCCGAATACGACGAGTACGTGACCTACGTGACCGACCCGCGCTGGCGCGCGCAGTTCCAGACCAAGTACAACTGGAACGAATGGCGTGCCTCGTGGGACATGAACTATGTGGACGGCAACCTGCGCGTGACGCCGGAGAGCTACAACAGCAATCCGGGCTCGGCCAGCCCGATCAAGAACGGCTCGTACACCTACCACAACTTCCAGTTCGGCTATCAGTTCCCCGGCTCGAAGATCGACGTCTACCTGGGCATCGACAATGCCTTCGACAAGGATCCGCCGCGTAACTACTTTGGCTCGGACTTCACCTCTGCGCTGTACGACAACGTCGGGCGGTTCTTCTACCTGGGCACGACAGTCCGGTTCTGAGGCCTGTTGACGCTGCATCGAAAAGACCCCGCTCGACGGGGTCTTTTTTTGGATCACGTGTCAGATGAAACCAGCCCGGCAGGCTCGGCGATCCGCGATGGATGGAGCCTCACCGTAGCGCTCGGCAATCCCGGCGCAAGTTCATGCCGCGTTGCGCTGCATGCGAAAAATGAATAGCTGTGCATGCAACGTGCGGACTCATTTGCAGGGCCGGGATTTGTGCGCAGATCCGCACATTCGATGCGGATCTCACCCTTTTCATTAACGAATCATTCAAAGCGCTTGCGACCGGGGCCACAGATTCATTACGTTCGGGTTAAGGCCATCTGACTGTCCGATGACCGCCACTTCTCCCGATACCCAGTTGAAAGGTTAGGAATGAGCAATCAATTTCGTCGCCACGCCCTCAAGCGCACTGCCCTGGCAGTCGTGCTCGGCGCCTGTCTCGCCAACGGTGCAGTCTACGCACAGAGCACGACCGGCAGCATCTACGGTAGCGCTCCTTCGGAAGCGGGCAGCACCATCGTTGTGCAGAGCGACACCGGCCTCAGCCGCACGATCACCATCGACGCCAATGGCCGTTACAACCTCGGCTCGCTGCCGGTCGGCGCCTACACCGTCACCTTGAAGCGTGGCGATCAGGTCGTCGACACCCGCAACAACGTGCAGTTGCGCGTCGGATCCGGCACCGAGGTGTCGTTTGCTGGCGCAGCTGCCTCTGGCGGTAACGCCGATGCGACCACGCTAGGGGCAATCACCGTCACCGCCGCCAATGCACCGAAGATCGACGTCAGCTCCACCAGCTCGCGCTCGGTGATCACCTCCGAACAGCTGGCAACCCTGCCGCTGGGCCGTAGTGCCGAAGCGATTGCGTTGTTGGCGCCGGGTGCCATCTCCGGAAGTGGTGCTTTCAACAACGGGTCGCGCTCCACCATCTCCTTTGGCGGCGCGGGTGTGACGGAAAACGCTTATTACATCAACGGCGTTAACGTCACCAACCCTTTCAATAACCTAGGCGGGCTCAGCCTACCTTATGGCGCCATCGACCAGCAGGAAACCTATACAGGCGGTTACAGCGCAAAATACGGCCGCTCGACCGGCGGCGTCATCAGCCAGGTGGGCAAGCGCGGCACCAACGAATGGCATTTCGGAGCGCAGGCGGTGTGGGAACCCAAGTCGCTGGCGAGTTCGCGTGGCGATGCCTGGTATCCGAATAGCACGCTTCCGGCCGACTATGGATATGAAGATGATCAACTGCCAGGGACGATTTACCGTCGCGGCAAAGGCGATGTGCAGAATAGAACGGTCTATAGCGCCTACGCAGGTGGTCCCCTGATCGAAGATCGCTTGTTCCTGTTCGTGGCTGGCGAATCCGACAAAGTGGATGGCGCGACCACCAATATCGCGACGGCCGCGAAAGATCAGGGACGTAACCATTACGAGAACAGTTCGCCGAAGTTCTACGGCAAACTGGACTGGAATATCAATGACAGCAATATTTTAGAATATACGCGCATCGAAAATAACGACCGACGTTCTGGCGTATACAACAACTATGACTACGCAACACTTACGGATCAGGGCCCTTCTGGCTTGTTCACGGATACGTACAAGCTCAAAGACAGTGTCGATATCGTCAAGTTCACCAGTTACATCACAGACGACCTGACCCTCAATGCAACGTGGGGACGCGATACTCAGCACAACCAACAGTTCAATCCCGGCGCATCGGCATTGCCCAACATCGCCAGTTCGACTCTACAGGACCCCGCAATCACCGGAGGTCGGCGCATCACCAACGGGCAGGCCACCACGACGGTCAAGGCGGCAGACCCGATCAATAAGAGCCGCAATCTGCGCCTGGAGCTGAACTATCGCCTGGGCGATCATGATTTGACCGCCGGCGTGGATAATATGTACTTCAATGCTTACGACGAAGGCGTGTTTACCAGTGGTCCAGGGTATCGCTGGATCTACGGCAGGCAGGACGATCCCAGCGAACCCATCAATGGTGCTCTGGGCGTCGGCCCCTCCGGAGGTAATGGCTACTTCGTGAACCGCCGTATCTTGACCACAGTCACCAGCATGGCCGTCGAGCAAAAGGCCTACTACTTGGAAGATCGGTGGCAGGTCAACGATAACTGGCTCCTCACGCTGGGTATCCGCAACGACAAGTTCACCAACTACAACAGCGATCATGTGGCTTACGTAGATAGTGGTGACCAGTGGGCTCCGCGCGTCGGGGTGAGCTGGGATGTCTTTGGCGACTCCTCCTTCAAGTTGTTCGCCAATGTCGGTCGCTACTATCTGGCGCTGCCCAATCAGGTCGCCATTCGCGGGGCATCGGCCTCGACGTTCACGAACGAATATTTCACTTACACCGGGATCGACGCCAACGGCGAACCGACCGGACTGGCTGCACTTGGCCCCGGCCCGGTCTCCTCCAATGGCGAATATGGTCAAGCCCCGGATCCGAACTCGTTCGCGCCAAGCGATCTGAAGTCGCAGTATCAAGACGAGTTCCTGATCGGCTTCGAAAAGACGCTTGGCGAGAAGTGGAATTCAGGCGCCAAAGTCACCTACCGTAAATTGCAGACCGCGATCGACGATGTCTGCGATCCAGGACGCATGTCCGATACGTTGGAAGCAGCTGGCGGCGACCCGAGTAGCGTGGCCATTCCTGGTTGCGTAATGTTCAATCCTGGCGAAACCAATACCTACAACCTTGCCAACAACGATGGCTCTGGCTACACCCAGCTGCGGATGTCGCAGTCCGATTGGGGCTTCACCGACAAGGCCAAGCGCAACTACGTTGCCGTGGATCTATTCATCGAGCATCCCTTCGATGAAAAGTGGTATGGCCGTGTCGACTACACCTGGTCGCACCTGTACGGCAACACCGAAGGACAGGTGAAGTCGGATCTTGGGCAAGCAGACATTTCCAAAACCCAGGATTGGGACGCAGCCCAGCTGATGTACTACGCCGGTGGCAATCTGGCCAACGATCGTCGCCATCAGTTGAAGGCGTTCGGCGCCTACCAATTCACTCCAGAATGGCTGGCATCTGCCACGGTCAGGGTGATGTCGGGCACACCGAAGTCATGCCTGGGTTATTACGCCGGCCCTGACGCTGCAGCGGTGAATTACGATCCGGTCGGTTATGGTTCTTCGTATCACTACTGCTACGGTCAACCTGTATCTGCGGGCGGCGCTGGCGAGACTCCATGGATCAAAAATCTCGATCTAGGCGTCACGTATCGTCCAGGCTTCGCCGATCACAAGTTGGCGTTGTCGCTGAATGTGTTCAATGTACTGAATGACCGTTCGGTCAATCGCGTCTCCAGCACCAATGAAGTCACTCGCCGAACCGTGTCCAACACGTATGGGCTTGGCACCGAAGCCTGGAGCTACAACCAGCCGCGCTACATGCGTCTGACTGCGTCCTACGATTTCTGATTGTTTGATCGCGTGCAAAGGCGAAGGTGGGTTCACTCACCTTCACCCTGCAGACGTACTGCCTCTGGCCCCGGTCTTTCCGGGGCCTTTTTTTGGGCTGCCACCGCTGGCAGCATCAGCTACCCAACATCACCCGCGCCGCATTATGCCCAGGCGCTCCGGTCACCCCGCCACCGGGATGCGTGCCGGACCCGCATAGATACAGCCCGGGAATCGCACCGCGATAGGCGCCCTGCCCCAGCATCGGGCGTGCGCTGAAGAGTTGGTTGAGGCTGAGGGCGCCGTGGAAGATGTCACCGCCGATCAGCCCGAAGATGCGTTCCAGATCGAGCGGGCTGAGGATCTGCCGGCCCAGTATCGAGGCCGCGAATCCGGGTGCGTAGCGCTCGACCATCGCAATCATCAACTCGGCAACTTCCTCACGATGATCGTCCCAATGCCGGCCATCCGGCAGCTGCGGCGCCACGTGCTGGCAGAACAGGCTGGCCACGTGTTGACCGGGCGGTGCCAGCGTGTCGTCCAGCGTGCTGGGAATCAGCAACTCGACCACCGGCTCGCGTGACCATCCCGAAGCGCGCGCGTCCTGCCAGGCACGATCCATGTAATCCAGGCTCGGCGCCAGGATGATCCCGGCAGTCAGATGATCGCCCGTGCCGGGCAAGGCGGTGAAATCCGGCAGCCGCGAGAGCGCGACATTCATACGGAACGTGCCCGATCCGCAGCGGTAATGCGCCATGCGTTCACGTGTCGCCGTGGGGACATCGTCTGGCTGCATCAAACGCTGATACAGCAGCTTCGGATTGACATTGGCCACTACTGCACGCGCACGCAGCGTCTCTCCTTGAACGGTGATGACACCGACCGCACGCCCCTGCTCCACCAGCACGCGCTCCACCGCACAGCCGGTACGAATCGTCACGCCAGAGTCGCGCGCACTGGCAGCCATCGCCTGGGTGATCGCACCCATGCCGCCGATGGCGTGTCCCCAGGCGCCCTTGACGCCATTGCTTTGCCCGAACACGTGATGCAACAACACGTAGGCGGTGCCAGGCGTGTAGGGGCTGGCGTAATTGCCGACGATGCCGTCGAAGCCGAATAGCGCCTTGATCGGCGCGCTTTCGAACCAGCGATCCAGATACTCGGCAGCCGAAATCGTGAACAGGTCGAGCAACTCCTGCCGCAACGCGAGCGGTAGCTCCTGCAGCTGCAGCCCCAGCTTGCCCGCGCGCCATAGCTGCGGCAACGCGCGCAGCCATCCAGCATCGGTGACATCGGGCGGCGGCTGCAATGCCAGCGCACGCAAGACATCGGCCAGTTGCTCCAGACGCGCTTCGTAGGCAGGCAGCGCAGCGGCATCACGTGCGGAGAATTTGCCGACTTCCAGAGCCGTGCGCCCTGCGCCGGCCAGCAGGTACTCGCCATTGGGCAGCGGCAGGAAGTTGTTGAGGCGGCGCGCCACCACGCGCAGGCCATGTCGCTCCAGGTCAAGATCGGCGATGACCTTGGGTTGCAGCAACGACACCGTGTACGCTGCCACCGAGTTGCGAAACCCCGGATGGAATTCTTCGGTGACCGCTGCGCCGCCAACAACGTCGCGCGCTTCCAGCACCAGCACCCGCTTGCCGGCCTTGGCCAGGTAGGCGGCGCAGACCAGCCCATTGTGGCCCGCGCCGATAATCAGGGCATCCAACGGTTCGGAAGCGGTAGACATGCGCTTGTATATAGCACTGCTTGCACAGCCGGACCATTGGGCTTTCGCGGCCATCAAGATGGCTGTCCGGCTATAGAAATCGACGGTCAGGCCAGGAGACCAAGAACGGGGTCCGAAGCCACAGCGCGCAGGACTCGCAAACGTCGGATTGCCACTGCGCCGGGTGTCCTGCGCAGGACTGCCGCCCATCCGGACAACGTCAGGCCGGTTCACCTACACACGCTGCACCCATGACCTTCGACACCATGCCATCCGGCTGGCGAAGCGTAGAGTGCCGGCCACAGCTCCGGCGACGGGGCTTCCCACATCTGCTCCTGGAGCCCTTTGTGATTCGTACACCTCATTTGTTGACCCTGTCCCTGGCCGTGGCCGCCGCGCTGAGCGGTTGCAAGAAATCCGAAGACGCCGCGCCGGCCGCGCCCGCGGCCAACACCGCCGCAAGCGTCCCGGCGGCTCCCAAGACGCTGACCCTGGACCAGAGCAAACTGCCGGCCGTGAACCAGTTCACCGCCGCCGATCTGGACCCCACCGGCAACGCCTGCACCGACCTGAACGCCTACGCCAACGCCAAGTTCCTGGCCGCCAACCCGGTGCCGGGCGATCGCACCAGCTGGGGCGCGTTCGAGATGCTCGACGAGCGCTCCAATGCGATCCAGCAGCAGCTGGTCGAACAGGCGGCGGCCGACACCAGCGCCACCGGCGTGGAAAAGATCGTCGGCGACCTGTGGTCCACCGGCATGGACGAGGCCAAGATCAATGCCCAGGGCATCGCGCCGCTGAAGCCGGAACTGGCCGCGATCGACGCCATCAGCGACCAGGCCAAGCTGGTCGACTATCTGCGCAGCAGCGCGGCCAAGGGCAACAACGAGCTGTTCAGCTTCGGCGCCGAGGCGGACTTCAAGCAGTCCAGCCAGAACATCGCCTACGCGATGCAGGGCGGCCTGGGCCTGCCAGATCCGGAGTACTACACCAGCGCCGCCAACAAGGCCAAGCTGGAGGCCTACCAGGCCCACGTGGCCAAGGTGCTGGAACTGTCCGGCGTGGCCGCGGCCGATGCCGCCGCGCAGGCCAAGCAGGTGGTCGCGTTCGAGACCCGTCTGGCCAAGGTCTCCAAGACCAGCACCCAGATGTCGCGCGATGCGTCGCTGGCCTACAACCCGATCTCGCCGGCCGATGCCGACAAGCTGACCCCCAACTGGTCGTGGACGGAGTTCTTCAAGTCGCAGGGCATCCCCACTCCGGCGATGTTCTCGCTGGCGATCCCGGCCTTCCACCAGGAAGTGAGCAAGATGATCGCCGACACCGATCCGGCGATCTGGCGCGCCTACCTGCGCTTCCACACCGTCGATGGCGCCTCGCCGTTCCTCAGCCAGCCGTTCGTCGATGAGAACTTCGCGTTCTACAACCAGACCCTGCGCGGGCAGAAGCAGATCAAGCCGCGCTGGAAGCGCGTGCTGGCCACCATCAACGGCCAGACCGGCGAAGCGCTGGGCCAGATGTACGTCAAGGTCGCGTTCCCGGCCGATTCCAAGGCCAAGATGGAAACCCTGGTGACCAACCTGCGCACCGCGCTGAAGGCCCGCATCGAAAAGCTGGACTGGATGAGCCCGGAGACCAAGACCAAGGCGATCGCCAAGTGGGAAAGCTTCACGCCCAAGATCGGCTACCCGGAAAAGTGGCGCGAGTGGAACGGCTTGAGCACCAGCCGCGACAGCTACCTGGGCAACGTGATGGCCGCGGCCGAATACAACTACAAGTGGAACCTGTCCAAGATCGGCAAGCCGGTGGACAAGACCGAATGGGGCATGAGCCCGCAGACGGTCAACGCCTACTACAACCCGCTGCAGAACGAGATCGTGTTCCCGGCCGCGATCCTGCAGCCGCCTTTCTTCGACCCGAATGCGCCGGAGGAAATGAACTACGGCGGCATCGGTGCGGTGATCGGGCATGAGATGACCCACGGCTACGACGACCAAGGCAGCCGCTTCGGTGCCGACGGCAACTTCATCGCCGATCCGGGCTGGTGGACGCAGAAGGACCTGGACGCGTTCAAGGCGCGTACCGGCAAGCTGGTCGCGCAGTTCGACGGCTACCGCACCCCGGCCGGCGACAAGGTCAAGGGCGACCTGACCCTGGGCGAAAACATCGCCGACCTGGGCGGCCTCAACACCGCCTACGACGCGATGAAGACCGCCACCGCCGGCAAGGACGATCCCAAGACCGACGGCATCACCCGTGACCAGCGCTTCTTCCTCAACTGGGCCACGGTGTGGCGCCGCAACTTCACTCCGGAAGAACTGGTGGTGCGCCTGAAGACCGATCCGCACGCACCGGCCAACTTCCGCGCCATCGGCGCCCCGTCGAACATGCCGGCGTTTGCCGCCGCGTTCTCGTGCAAGGCCGGCGATCCGATGGTGCGCCAGGGCGACAAGCAGGTGGTGATCTGGTAACTGCACGGTAGCTGCAAACAACGGGGGCGGCGATCGAGGGATCGTCGCCCCTTTGTTTTGCGGCAGTGGAGCGCGATGCCGCCAAGATCGCGCGCTACGCCTGCAGGTGGCAGATCCAAGACGTGCATCGCGCATCGGACACGGCTTGCTGCAGGTGGCGCAACTTCTGCAGGCCGCGTCTTTTTGCGTCTGCCCCCTGCCATTTACGCGCTCAGGCGGCCTGCTGCGGCGCACCCTTGTTCCTTTTTCGGGCCATGCGGTCGGGCATCGGTGACCCACCCTTCATCGCCTTCAAAAACAAGTCTCAACAAAGCTCACGCCTGCGTGCCGGCACGGCAGCGCCGGCCTATCCTCGGCGCTCCTTCCTGCCCGTTTCCGCCATGTCAGCCATCAAGACCTCGACACTCGCCCTCAGCCTGCTGATCGCACTGGCCGGCTGCAAGCGCGCATCCGACGACGGCAGCGCCACGAAGACGCCGGACACGCTGGCGCCTGCCGCGACCGTCGCCCCATCCAAGTCGGCGCTGGACATCGGCGAACTGGATCCGACAACAAGCGCATGCCAGGACCTGGACAATTTCGTCAACGAAAAATGGCGCAAGGCCAACCCGATTCCGGCAGATCGCACCAGTTGGGGCGTCAGCGACATCCTGACTGAACAAAGCAAACTCGTGCAGCGCGACATCGCTGAAACGGCAGCCAGGCAAGCAGGCGCACAGGCCGATCCGGTGGCCCGCAAGATCGGCATGCTGTATGCGTCGGGCATGGACGAAGCCGCGATCGAGGCTGCGGGTGACCAACCGATCCGTCGGCAACTGGACGCCATCGCCGCGCTGACCTCCGGCAGGCAGGTCGCCGATTACATCACCGGCCGCTACGCAGAGGGCGACGCGCAGGTCTTCTACTTCGGCGCCGGCGCCGATTTCCACACGGCGGACATGCAGATTGCCTTCGCCACCGAGGGCGGCCTGGGTCTGCCGACCAAGGAGTACTACAGCGCCGCCGAGTACGCGCCCATCCGTGCGGCGTATCTGGACTACATCGCCAAGTCGCTCGAACTCACCGGCATTGTCAAAGACGCAGCGCGTGCGCAAGCCAACGACGTGCTTGCGCTGGAAACGCGCCTGGCGGCTGCTACGTTGAGCCGGGTCGAGGCACGTCAACCGCAGAATCAGTATCACTTCGTCAGCCTGGCCGAAGCGGACAAACTGACGCCGCACTTCTCCTGGACGCGCTTCTTCGCCGCCCAGGGCGTGGACGCAGGATCCGGCTTCTCGCTGTCGCATCCGCGCTTCTTCGCAGAGTTCGACCATCAGCTCGCCAGCGCTCCGGTCGCGCAATGGCAGGCCTACCTGCGCTTCCATACCATCGACGATGCATCCGGCGACCTCAGCAAGCCCTTCGCCGACAACAACTTTGCGTTCTACGGCAAAACGCTGCACGGGCAACCGGAACAGGAACCCCGCTGGAAGCGCGTGCTGCGCAGGGTCAATACCAGCATGGGCGAAGGCCTGGGCCAGCTGTATGTGGCCAGGATGTTCACCCCCGAAGCCAAGCAGCGCGCCAGCGAGCTGGTGGACAACATTCGCGCTGCGCTCAAGGTGCGTATCGAACACGTCGACTGGATGAGCGCGCAGACCAAGGCCAAGGCCCTGGCCAAGTGGCAAACCTTCCAGCCGAAGATCGGCTACCCCGATACCTGGCGCGACTGGTCCGGGCTGGAGATCGTTCCCGGCGCGTACCACCGCAATCTGCAGGCGGCGGCCACATTCAACTATCGCTACGACATCGCCCAGATCGGCAAGCCGACCGACCGCACCCGTTGGGCGATGACCCCGCAGACCGTCAACGCCTACTACGACCCCAGCGCCAACTCCATCAACTTCCCGGCAGGCATCCTGCAGCCACCGTTCTTCGACCCCAAGGCCGACGATGCCCTCAACTATGGCGGTATCGGTGCAACGATCGGGCATGAAGCCATGCACGGCTTCGACGACCAGGGCAGCCAGTTCGATGGTGCGGGCAACAACGTGAACTGGTGGACGCCACAGGATCGCAAGGTATTCGAGCAGCGGGCCGATGCCCTGGTTCGACAGTTCGATGCCTACGCTCCACTGCCCGACCACCCCGACCTGCACGTCAATGGCAAGCTCACCCTTGGCGAAAACATCGCCGATCTGGGCGGCACCAATGTCGCCTACGACGCGCTACAGGTTGCATTGCGGGCGCATCCCGAGCGGGCAGCCGCCATCGATGGCTACACTCCGGATCAACGCTTTTTCCTGGGGTTTGCGCTCAGCTGGCGCGGGCAGAAGCGTGAGAAGCAGCAACTGGTCGATCTGGCAAGCAACCTGCATGCCCCCGACAACCTGCGCGCGAACGCCTCGCCGTCCAACATGCCGCAGTTCGCCCAAGCCTTCGCCTGCAAGCCCGGCGATGCGATGGTGCGCCCGGACAAGGACCGCGTGGTGATCTGGTAACCGGCTGCAAGCGCTTCCAACTCCCACCGACCGCACAGGCCCGCACACACGGGCCTGTCGCGTTCACGCAAACGGCCAGGAGCGCAGACAAACGGCAGCGGGCACATGCCTGCACAGCACGCAGCCTTGCTAAACTCCGCCGACTTTACTCTGGCCACCTGTCTTCTCGATGCCCACCATTCGCCCGCTTGCCCTCGCTCTTGGCTTCAGCCTGATCACGCTGCTGTCCGCCCCCGACGCCGACGCCGCTCGCAAGAAGAAGGCAGCTCCCAAGGCCCCGGCCGTCTCCGCGGCCTGCACCGATTTCTATGACTACGCCAACGCCGGCTGGCTGAAGGCCAACCCGGTCCCGCAGGCTGGCGCCGTGACTGCGCTGGGCCAGCTGTCCGACCGCGCCTTGCAGCAGCAGCGCGAACTGCTGGACGCCTCGATGAAGGCACCGCAGGGCAACGTGCAGAAGCTGCTCGGCGACTTCTGGGCCAGTGGCCTGGATGAGGCCGCCGTGGAAAAGGACGGCTCCAATCCGATCGCCCCCTTGCTGTCGCGCATCGACGCGATCAAGAAGGCCAAGGATGTGCCCGCCTCGATCGCTGCGTTGCACCAGGTCGGCATCCCGGTCGGCTTCAACTTCGGTCCGGACGTGGACCTGAAGGCGCTCGACCGCCACATCGGCTACTTCATGCAGGGCGGCATGGGCCTGCCCGACCCGGCCTTCTACACCCGGACCGATGCCGACACCCAGGCGCTGATGGGCCGTTACCGCGCCTACGTCAAGCAGATCCTGGCGCTGACCGGCACCGCTGCCGACAGGCTCGACGCCGATGCCGCCTCGGTGCTGCAGATCGAAACCGCGCTGGCGCGTAGCGCGCAGTCGGTGCAGGGCATCAACAACCCGTTCAACAACTACGCCCCGATCGCCACCAAGGAGCTGACCAAGCAGTACAAGAACCTGCGCCTGGCCGACTTCCTGGAAGCCCAGGGCGTCAAGGACGACCTGGTGTCGATGGCCGACCCGGCCATGTTCAAGCAGCTCGACAGCATGATCGTCAGCATCAAGCCGGACCAGTGGAAGGCCTACCTGCGCTGGCGCGTGGGCGATGCGATGGCGCCGTACCTGTCCAAGAGCTTCCACGATGCCGAGTACCAGTTCCGCGGCCGTCTGCTGCGTGGCGACGCCCTGCCGCCGCAGCGCTGGCAGCAGGTGCTCGATGCCATCAACGTGGCTGCCGGCCCGATGCTCGGCCGCGAATACGTGGCGCGCTACCTGAGCAGCGACACGCGCCGCCAGGCCGAAGCCATCGCCGACCAGGTCCGCGACGCGCAGCTGGCCGCGCTGGAGCGCACCGGCTGGGGCAACGGTGAGGTAGTGGCCGAAGCCAAGGCCAAGCTGGCGGCGATGAAGATCGAAGTCGGCGCACCGCGTCGCGATCTGGATTACACCGTGCAGCCGATGGGCCGCGGCAGCTTCGGCGGCAACATGCTGATCGCCTCGACCTGGCGTCACCGCGAGGAGATGAAGCGCATCGGCAAGGGCAACGCCGACCGTCGCTGGGACGTGCTGCCGCAGCAGCCGGCGGTGGCCTACGACATCGCGCAGAACCGCCTGATCATCACCGCTGCCGTGCTGCAGCCGCCGGTGCTCACTGCCGGCAGCACGCCGGCCGCGCAGTACGGCGCTTACGGCGCGCTGGTCGCCCACGAAATCACCCGCGCCATCGACGCCAAGGGCTCGCTGGTGGATGCCAAGGGCGAGCTGCGCAGCTGGTGGACCCCGGCCGAAAAGACCAGCTGGACCCTGCTGACCGGCAAGGTGGCCGAGCAGTTTGGCGCCTACCCGTATCCGGGCGTGCCCAACGTCAAGGTCAACGGCGCGCAGACCGCCGAAGAAAACCTGGCGGATCTGGCCGGTATCGAACTGGCGTGGCAGGCCTTCAGCAAGGCACAGCCGGCGGCCACCGAGGCCGACAAGCAGGCCTTCTTCACTGCCTGGGCCGGCTTGTGGGCCCAGCAGCTGTCGCCGAACGAAGCGGTGCAGCGCGCCAGCGCCGACATCCGCGCCCCGGGCCAGTGGCGCACCAACGGCCCGCTGTCCAACCTGCCGGAATTCGGTGCGGCCTTCAGCTGCAAGGCCGGCCAGCCGATGCAGCGCGTGGACGCCGAGCAATTGAAGATCTGGCGCTGATCCAGGCGCCAGGACGTCACTGGCAAACAACACGCAGTGGCAGGCAATGAAAAAGAGCGCGGAATCCGCGCTCTTTTTTTGCCTCCGGCATTCATCGCTCTGTCGTAGGAGCGGCCCCGGCCGCGACCGGGGCGGTACCGGCACCCCGCGTCGCGGCCAGGTCCGCTCCGACGAGCCGATGGGTTGCGCGATCAAGCCGATGGGTTGCCCGATATCAGCGCACCACCCGCAGCGGTGGCTTGCGTCCTTGCCGCTTGTCTCCGGCACTCATGGATCTGTCGTAGGAGCGGACCCGGCCGCGACCGGGGCGGTACCGGCACCCCGCGTCGCGGCCAGGTCCGCTCCTACGAGCCGATGGGTTGCGCAATCGAGCCGATGCGGTTGCGCGATCAAGCCGATGGGTCGCCACATGTCAGCGCACCACCCGCAGCGGCGGCTTGCGTCCCTTGCCGCTTGTCTCCGGCACTCATGGATCTGTCGTAGGAGCGGACCCGGCCGCGACCGGGGCGGTACCGACACCCCGCGTCGCGGCCAGGTCCGCTCCTACGAGCCGATGAGTTCCGCGATCAAGTCGATGGGTTGCACGATCGAGCCGATGGGTTGCCCGATNCACCCCGCGTCGCGGCCAGGTCCGCTCCTACGAGCCGATGAGTTCCGCGATCAAGTCGATGGGTTGCACGATCGAGCCGATGGGTTGCCCGATGTCAGCGCACCGCCCGCAGCGGCGACTTGCGTCCCTTACCGCTTGTCTCCGGCACTCATGGCTCTGTCGTAGGAGCGGACCCGGCCGCGACCGGGGCGTTACCGACACCCCGCGTCGCGGCCAGGTCCGCTCCTACGAGCCGATNTCATGGCTCTGTCGTAGGAGCGGACCCGGCCGCGACCGGGGCGTTACCGACACCCCGCGTCGCGGCCAGGTCCGCTCCTACGAGCCGATGGGTTGCACGATCGAGCCGATGGGTTGCGCGATATCAGCGCACCGCCCGCAGCGGCGACTTGCGTCCCTTGCCGCTTGTCTCCGGCATTCATGGCTCTGTCGTAGGAGCGGACCCGGCCGCGACCGGGGCGTTACCGACACCCCGCGTCGCGGCCAGGTCCGCTCCTACGAGCCGATNTCATGGCTCTGTCGTAGGAGCGGACCCGGCCGCGACCGGGGCGTTACCGACACCCCGCGTCGCGGCCAGGTCCGCTCCTACGAGCCGATGGGTTGCCCGATATCAGCGCACCGCCCGCAGCGGCGGCTTGCGTCCTTGCCGCTTGTCTCCGGCATTCATGGCTCTGTCGTAGGAGCGGACCCGGCCGCGACCGGGGCATTACCGACACCCCACGTCGCGGCCAGGTCCGCTCCTACGAGCCGATGGGTTCCGCGATCAAGTCGATGGGTTGCACGATCGAGCCGATGGGTTGCCCGATATCAGCGCACCACCCGCAGCGGCGGCTTGCGTCCCTTNGTTCCGCGATCAAGTCGATGGGTTGCACGATCGAGCCGATGGGTTGCCCGATATCAGCGCACCACCCGCAGCGGCGGCTTGCGTCCCTTGCCGCCGCCCTTCTTGCCGCCACCGCCACCAAACGGCGATTGCCCGCGCCAGTAGCGAATCATCAGCCAGCCGAACAGCATGCCGCCCAGATGCGCGAAGTGGGCCACGCCCGGCTGCCAGCCGGTGGCGCCCAGGAACAGCTCGATCGCACCGAACACGATCACGAAGGTGCGTGCCTTCATCGGGATCGGCGGAAACAGCAGCATCACCCGCTGATTCGGAAACAGCATGCCGTAGGCCAGCAACAGGCCGAACACACCGCCCGACGCCCCCACCACCGGCGCCCCGCTCTGGGTGAACCAGGCCATCAGCAACTGGCACACGCCGGCACCGGCCACGCACACCAGGTAGTAGGTCAGAAAGCGCTTCTGGCCCCAGGTCTGCTCCAGCGCCGCGCCGAACATGAAAAGCGCCAGCATGTTGAAGAACAGATGGTTGAAGCCGCCATGCAGGAACGCATAGGTCAGCAACTGCCATGGCATGAAGCTGGCGCCTGGCGAGAATGCATCGAAGCCGTTGGAGATTGGCCACAGCATCAGCCACGACAGCGTCGCATCGGAGGGCAGCACACCGGCGCCCAGGTCACCCAGTGCCCATTGCAGCAGGAACAAGCCAATATTGGCGATCAACAACGCTTTGGTGACGGGCGGCAGTTGGGGCATGACGGCATCCTTCGGAATGCCGGCCATCATAACGTCAGGCTTATGAAGGTCCCCACACGGCCGCATCCAGCCGCTGCGCGGCACTGGCGCGGCGTACCCGGCCCTGCTCGACCGCCACGCCTTCGGCACGCAACCGCCGGCATTGCTCACGGTAGCCGGACGAACCGTCCGGCAAGGCGATCCGGCCATCGCTGCGCAGCACCCGGTGCCAGGGCAGTTGCGGATCGTCATTGCCGCTGAGCACGCGGGCGACCAGCCGCGCCCGCCCGGGCAGGCCGGCGTGCAGCGCGACCTCGCCATAGCCGGCGACCTGGCCGGAGGGAATTGCGCGGATCGCCGCGAGGATGCGCAATCGCGCCTGTTCGCTGGAGGGCCTCTTGCCGCTGGCGCCGGCGCGCGCAGGTGGGCCGGCCGGTGGACGCGTCGCTGGGTTGCGGGGCTTGGACATCGCGCAAGGATGCCAGCTATGAGGCATGGCCGGCTGTGGACGGCAGATCGGCAGTTGATTGACGCATCGGATGCGTCTGACCCTCACCCCAACCCCTCTCCCGAGGGGAGAGGGGCTTTGATCTGTTCGCTCGCAGGACCCTGGCCTGCGTCAAGCGCACTTACGTCGGGTGCAGAACTAGCGTGCGGTATTGCGCGGGGCTGCAGCAAGTTAGGAAACGCAGGGGCCGACGTCAGTACCTGCATCAGGCAAGGGACTGATACCCTCGTTGGTCCGGCCACAACAGCCGCTTCGATGCATAGTGCATCAGTGCATCAGTGCATCAACACGATCTCTTCCGACGACGTGGGATGGATCGCCACGGTCTCGTCGAAGTCGCGCTTGGTCGCCCCCATCTTCACCGCCACCGCGAAACCCTGCAGCATCTCATCGGCGCTCTCGCCCAGCAGGTGCACGCCGACCACGCGCTCTTCCTCGCCCACGCAGACCAGCTTGAACAGGCTGCGCTGCGGCGCGTCGGCCAGCGCGTGCAACATCGGACGAAAGTTGCTGCAGTAGATGCGTACCGCACTGCCGTGCCGCGCGCGCGCCTGCTCCTCGGTCAGTCCGACCTGCCCGAGCGGCGGATGCGAGAACACCACGCTCGGCACGCCTTCGTAGTCCATGCGCGCATCCGGCTGCTGGCCGAACAGGCGGTCCATCAGCTTGCGTCCGGCGGCGATCGCCACCGGCGTCAGCCCGACCTTGCCGCCGACATCGCCGATGGCATGGATGTTCGGCACGTTGGTGGTCTGGCCTTCGTCCACCAGCACCTCGCCTTTGTCGCCCAGGCGCACGCCAACCGCTTCCAGACCCAGCCCCGCCGTGTTGGCACGTCGGCCGGTGGCGAAAAAAACCTGGTCGAAGACGTCGTTGCCCTGCTCGCCGGGGTGCGCGGGGTGGCCATGCACGCGCAACTTGCCTTCTGCATCGCGCTCCAGGCCGGTGGTGGAAAAACCGAAATGCAGGCGCACGCCCAGGTGCCGCAGGTTGTCGGCCAGTTGCAGGGTCAGCTCGGCGTCGAAGCGCTCCAGCAGCCGCTCGCCCTGCACGAACAGATGCACGCGGCTGCCCAGTGCCTGCAGCAGGCCGGCGATCTCCACCGCGATGTAGCCGCCGCCGACAATCGCCACCTGCGCCGGCGCATGACAGAGATTGAAGAAATCGTCGGACACCTCGCCGTGCTCGGCACCGTCGATGTCCGGCCGCAGCGGATGCGCACCGGTGGCGATCACGATGTGCTCGGCGGTGACCGGCACGCCATCGCCGCCCATGACGGTATGGCGGTCCTGCAGCACGCCGCGCTGCGGAATCATCACCACGCCATCTTCGTTGAGCCGACGCCGGTAACTGGCGTGGATGTTATTGATGTAGCCCTGCCGGTGGGTGACCAGTTCCTGCCAGGCCAGGGTCGGTCGCGGCACATCGAAACCCAGCGCAGCGGCCAGCTCGATCTTGCCGGCCAGATCGGCCGCCAACCACATCGCCTTCTTCGGCACGCAGCCGAGATTGACGCAGGTGCCGCCCAATTCGTTCGGCTCCATCATCGCCACGCGCGCGCCGTGCCGGGCCGCGCGAAACGCAGCGGCCAGTCCACCGGAGCCGCCGCCCAGGATCACCACGTCGTAGTCGTATCGGGCACTCATGCGAAGCGCTCCGCCCGGTAAGGATGCGGGTCCAGCGCAGGTGCGCGGCCCGTGATCAGGTCGGCCATCAGTTGTCCGCTTGCAGTGCTCATGCTGATGCCGAGCATGCCATGCCCGGCTGCGAGCCAGACGTGAGGACGCCCCGGCACCGCGCCCAGCACCGGCACATCGTCCCAGGTCATCGGCCGCCATCCATACCAGCGCTCGATCACGGCCGGACCGGCCGGCGCATGCAGATAATCGGCCGCTGCGCGCTCCAGCGCCGCCAGGCGCGTGGGGTTGAGGCGGGTGTCGCGCCCGGAGAATTCCATCGTGCTGCCGATCCGCAGACGATCGCGCCACGGCACCACGAACACCCAACGGTCCTTCAGCACCACCGGGCGACGCGGCATCAATGCCGGAGCGGTATAGGTGATCGAATAGCCCTTGCCGGCCTGGACCGGCAAGCGCACCCCCAGCTGCGCCGCCAGCACCGGCGACCATGGGCCGGTGGCGATCACCACCTCGCGCGCCTGCAATCGCCCGCGCTCGGTGTGCACGCACGCGCCGCGTGCATCCGGCACCAGCGCATCGACGCGGCACTGCGCCTGGATCACCGCACCGCGCGCGCGCAGCACCCTCGCCAGCTCTGCGGTGTAGCGCTCCGGAAGCAGATGCGCATCGCCGGGGAAATGGATCGCGCCGGCAATGCCCGCGCGAAATGCCGGGTCCTGGCGCAGGTAGTCGGCGCCCTCGATGATCTCGGCCTGGATGCCCCACTGCGCAAGCACGCTGCACTCGGCGCGATACTGCGCAAAGCGGCGCGCATCGCCGAACACGTAGTCCAGCCCATCGCTGCGGAACTCGCAGTCCAGCGCATAGCGCTCGACCCAGTCGTCGAAGCGGTGTCGCGCATCGCCCAGCAACGCCGCGCGCGCCTGCGCGCTGGCCTGCCAGTGCGGCGCATTGCAACGCTGCGCAAACCGCAGCAACCAACGCCACAGCGCCGGATCCAGGCGTGGCCGGATATACAGCGGCGCGTCCGGCGTCAGCATCCACTTCAGCGCCTGCGCGATCATGCCCGGCGCTGCCAGCGGCGGCGCATGGCTCGGCGTGATGGTGCCGCAGTTGCCGTACGAGGTTGCCGCCCCCACCGCACCGGCATCGAGCACGTGCACCTGCCGCCCCGCCTCGACCAGCGCCAGCGCAGTCGCCAGGCCGACGGCGCCGGCACCGACCACCACCACATCGACAGGCGCGGCGCTCATCGGTGCACTACCGCGCGCGCGCACTGCTGCGACGCATCGGCGGCACGCGCAGATAGGTCACGCTGCGCCATAGCCACTCCATCGGCCCGAAGCGGAACCGGCGCAGCCACAGCTGGCTCAGCACCACCTGCAGCGCAAACAGCGCCAGCGCGAACGGCAGCTGCCACACGCGTGGCAACTGCTCGAAATAGCCAAGCCCGTACCCGTAGAAGATCCAGGTGCACACCAACGACTGCATCAGGTAGTTGGTCAGCGCCATGCGCCCGGCGGGCGCCAGCCATGGCAGGCGCGGCGCCAGGCGCACCACCCACGCCGCATAGCCCAGGCTCATCAGCGGGCCGGCAACCAGCGACAACGCGAACGCACCGGACAGGCGCAGATCCAGGCGCGCCGGATCGATCCACGGTTCCAGCGCGTAGCTCACCCCCATCACGCCCAGCCCGAGCGGCAGCACCCCGTAGCGCAGGGCCTGGAACAGGCGCGGGAAACGCTCGGGCGCGGCGATCGCGCCACTGCGTACGAACCAGCTGCCCAGCAGGAACATGCCGAGCATCGCCGGGCCATTGATGCTCAGCCCGGTCATTGCCTGCTGCAGGTCATGCCAGCGCTGCAGCGTGGCCTGCGCATAGCTGCCGCTACCGAAGGCCGCGCGCTGCGCCTGCACGTTGGCTGCCGCCTGCTGCGCCGCATCGGCCACCGCGGCCTTCCACTCCACCGACGCTACCGGGTCGAGCTGCATCAAGCTGCCCGCGATGCCGTACAGCAGCATCAATCCCGGCGCGCAGCAGTAGACCAGCACGGCAAGCCACGGCAGCGTCACCGTCGGCACCGCGCGCGTGGCCAGCAGCAACACCGCGAGCAAGGCGTAGGTCAGCAGAACATCGCCGGACCACAGCAGCAGCGCATGCGCCAGCCCGATCACCAGCAGCCCGACGGTGCGACGCAGATACGGGCCGACCAACCCGCGCCCGGCCTGCGCGGCGCGCTGCGCCATCACCGCAAACCCCATGCCGAACAGCAGCGAGAACAGTGTGTAGAACTTGCCCTGCACGAACAGGTACACCAGCGCATCGGCAATCCGGTCGGCACCGTGCCAATGCGGCTCCACGCCGGTGACCGCCAGATCGAGCGGGCCGACGAAGGCTTCGATATTCATCAGCAGGATGCCCAGCAGCGCGAAACCGCGCAGCACGTCCAGCACCACCATGCGCTCGCTGGTGGCAACGGGCAGCAGAAGATCGCGCGGGCTCATCGCGGCCCGGTCAGCACGGCGCGGCGATCGCGGCGCGCACCATGCAAGCAGCCCGCCGGGAGGGCGGGCCGCAAAAACACATCCAGCGAACGCTGGCCGGGCGAACACGACCGGCGCAGGCGACTCGGCATCAGCACGCGGTGCATGCCGATGCTGGCGATTGCCCGCAGCGGTCCGCCCGCCTCACAGACCGTATAACGGCTGTGCTCAGTGGTGATGGCCGCCTTCGCCATGCACGTGCCCGTGGTCGCGCTCTTCCTGGGTGGCTTCACGCACCTCGATGATCTCCACGTCGAAGTGCAGGTCCTTGCCCGCCATCGGGTGATTGAGGTCGACGTCGACCACACTCATGCCGACCTTCTGCACCGTCACCGCGCGCGGGCCGAAGTTGGTCTGCAGCACCACCTGGGTGCCGGGTACCAGCTTGGTGGCGCCGAAGTGCTTCTTGGGCACGCGCTGGCTCAGGCCTTCGCGGTATTCGCCGTACGCTTCGGTGGCCTTGACGTCCACGCCGAAGCTGTCGCCGGCTTGCTTGTCCATCATGGCCGCTTCCAGGCCCGGAATGATGTTGCCGTGGCCGATCATGATCGCCAACGGGTCACGCTCCTTGGAGCTCTCGATCGGCTCCTGGCCGAGCTCGGAAACGGTGTAGTGGAAGCGGACGACGCTGTCTTTTTCGATCTTCATGCCTGGCTCTGGATAGGCTGCCCGGTGGCAGACGGTGGAGGACGGCTTGTCGGCCGCCGGGTGCGCCGCCATCATGGCGACCTTTCGAACCGCCCATTATCCCGGCTCCATGCATATCACGCCAGTTGTCGCCGCCCGCGCCCGCCGCGTCGCGGCCAGTTCGTTGCTGGGCCTGCTCGTGCTGCTGGGCGGTTGCGCACAGGCGCCGGTCCGCCGACCGGCCGCCACCCCGCCACCGGCACCGCGGGTCTGGCCGCAGGTGCCGCCGTCCAACCCGGCCGCCGCCAACAACATCCTGATGCGTGCGCTGGGCCTGGTCGGCACGCCGTACCGCTTCGGCGGCAATACGCCGGAGACCGGCTTCGACTGCAGCGGATTGGTCACCTATGTCTACAAGGACGTGCTGGCGCTGGCGCTGCCACGCACCTCGCGTGACCTGGCCGCGGTGCAGGGACCCCGCATCCCGCAGGAGAAACTGACCACCGGCGATCTGGTGTTCTTCGGCTCCAGTGGCAACGTGACCCACGTCGGCATCTATGTCGGTGAGGGCCGCTTCGTGCATGCCCCCACCACCGGCGGTACCGTCCGCCTGGATTTCCTGGATGGCGCCTACTGGCGTGACCATTATTCAGGTTCAAAGCGGGTTTTGCCTTGATATGTGATGCACATCACATTTCACAAAACGGAAATTTAACCTTTTTTGAACGTAACGATTCGTTCACCAAGGCATCATCCCGCATCGACAGCAGAATTGTGATTCCCGCGTGACGAACGACGAACAGATCATCACTGGCGCCGCACCGCTTCCGCCCCGGAAACCGCTCCGCCTGCTATGCGCCACCGCCCTTTGGCTCGCAGCCCTTCCCGCCCTGGCCCAGACCGCCAACGGCACCGCCTCCGCTCCGCAGACGACCCCGCCGGACAGCACCGTCGCCGCCGAGAAAGCCGCAACCCGCAGCCGCGCCGACGCCGCTGCCACCGCCACACTGGCCGCCCTGCTTCCGCACCTGGCCGCCAACGATGCCATTCCGCTGATGGACCGCTCGGCGATGTTCGCCGGTGACCTCAGCCGCCTGCTGGCCAATTACGACGTGTCCCAGAGCGCGGCCAACGCCGCCCAGAACGCCGTGGCCGACAGCCGTGTCCAGGTGATCCTGCAACGCGCCATGGCCCTGCTCGGCACCCCGTACGTCTGGGGCGGCGAGTCCACCGAAGGGTTCGACTGCAGCGGCCTGGTCGGCTATGTGTTCAAGACCGCACTGGGCATCGACCTGCCGCGCGTCTCGCGCGACATCGCACGCGACGAGTCCGCAGAATTGATCAAGGACCCCAACGCGCTCAAGGCAGGCGATCTGGTGTTCTTCGGCCGGCGCGGCCGCATCGACCATGTAGGCCTGGTGGTCGGCGACGGCAAGTTCCTGCACGCGCCCAGCCGCGGCAAGGACGTGCGGGTGGATTCGCTGGCCAGCGGCTACTGGAGCGAAAAGTTCATCCAGGCACGTCGGGTGCTCTGACCCACCGCGTGGGGACTGCGTCGATTGCATGACAGAGGCCGCGGCGATCCCGCGGCCTTTTTGTTGCGTCGTCGTTGCGCATCGGCGTTCCGCAGCCCCGATGACCGCTGCATGACAGCGGGTGCCATCCATCGCCGGGCTACGCGGCAGGCAGCGCACGTCAGCGGCACGCAGCACCTCGCGCATGGCGCAGCGCAGCGTGCGCTGCAGGTTACCGCGCGGTGTCGGCCTGGTAATGCGCCATGGTGTCCTCGATGCCCTTGCTCAGCTCCATTACCTTGAGCGCGTATTCGGCCAGGCGCTGGTCTTCCGGCGTACCCGGCTGCCAGGACGGCACTGCCACCGGGGTGATGCCGTCCGGGTCCATCGCCACGAACACGATGATGCAATGCGTGCATAGCCGCGAGTCGCCGCCCATCGGGCTGCGTGCGCGCACATCGATGGCGAAATGCATGCTGGTGCGCCCGGTGTAGACCAGCTTGGCAGACACCGCGACCAGGTCGCCGATCCGCACCGGCGCCACGAAGCGAATGCCGCCCACCGCCACGGTGACGCAGTAATGCCCGCTCCAGCCACTGGCCGCGGCAAAACCCACCTGGTCGATCCACTTCATCACCACGCCGCCATGCACCTTGCCGCCGAAATTGACGTCGCTGGGCTCGGCCAGAAAACGAAATGTCAGATCACGCTGTTGGCCAGTCACCGCCCGCCCTCGTCAATGGATGAGCTGGAAGTGTGCCATGCGGGTGCGCTGTCGGTGCGCAGAGATGTCCGGGTGCTGCGCCAGAGCAAGAACATCACCATCGGCCCAGTGGGCGCACGCGTGGAAAGCCTCTATCGCGCCTTGGATAGCGCGTTTTCAGGCCGAGCAGCAACGGACACTTTCCACGGCGTAAAAATCGATTCAATCAAAACTGCTGAAACCCCCATCCGGCATGGCTGGTGCACTTCCTCAACCACGTACTGCTTCGATGTTGTCCTGCTTGCGGAAACACAACCAGGGAAAATGCGGCTGTTTCAACTTGAACATCTTCCGCAAACGCGCACTCGGGCGTCGCGGGTCGAACAGTGGCTGCACTACAAAACGGTCGAAGCTGGCGTAGGTGTGCTGGTGGTAGTGCGCGGCCAGCGCCGGAACCCCCAGCTCGGTGAAATAGCGCAGGCTGCGCGCCGCGCTTGCATCGGCGGCCTGGGCATCCGCATACAGCGGGCTGTCGAGGATGTGCAGTTCGCCGCCGTCGCGCAGTTGGGCGAGCAAGCGGATGACCAGCGCGGCGGGGTCGGCGAAATACTGGATACAGGCCGGCAGCACGATAACGTCAAAGGCCTCGCGTGGCAGCGTCACGGTCTGGATATCGGCGGCGATGAAACTCAGGCGCTGGTCGTGGCAGAACACGCGTGCGGCCTGGGTCAGTTCGGTGCGATTGACGTCGATACCGCAGACATCGCGTTGCAGCGATTGTGCCAGCAGCTGCGACAGCCAGCCGTTGCCGCACCCCAGTTCGGCAATGGCGCCCTCGCCTGCACGCGCCTGCAGATGCTGCACCAGCAAGGCGCTGGACAGTGCGCGCACCTGCCATTCCAGGCTCGCGCCGAGCTTGCCGCCGGGCCGCGGCAGGCTACGCACCTGCGCATCGGTATAGAGCCGGCCTTCCTTGCGCCGGATCTCCAGGTACTGCTGCTCGAACGGATCATCGGCCAACGCGCGCTGCACGAACACGCCGTCGATGTTCTCCAGCTCGGACGACTGCTGCAGCCGATCGCGCAGCGCGGGAAATCCAACGGTCATCGATCGCGGTCAGCGTTGCGAGGGGGTGCGATCGTTCAATGGATCTTCCAACCCCACGTTGGTCGATGCCGACTCGTAGACCGCCTTGTCCAACAACCCGGTTTCCTTGGCCACCAGGACCGGCACCAGCATCTGCCCGGTCACGTTGGTCATGGTGCGCATCATGTCGAGGATGCGATCGATCGCATACAGGTAGCCGATCACTTCCAGCGGCAGGTTGGCCGCGCTCAGCACCACCGTGGCCATGATCACCGCCGTGCCCGGCACGCCGGCCGTGCCGAAGCTGCCGAGCACCGAGGCGATCAACACCACGAAGTACTGGTTTGCGGTCAGCGGCACGCCGGTGTACTGCGCAATGAACACCGCGCACAGGGCCGGGAAGATCGCGCCGCAGCCATCCATCTTGATGCTGGCGCCCAGCGGCACTGCGAATGCGGCGTAGTCCTTGCTGACACCCAGGTTGTGCGTGATCGAGCGCATCGCCACCGGCATCGCGGCAAAGCTCGACGAACTGACGAACGCCACCTGCATGCCCGGCGCGGCACCGCGGAAGAACTTCCACGGATTCAACCCGTGCAGCAACAACAGGCCGCTGTAGACCACCACGATATGGATTGCGCAGGCCACATACAGCGCCAGCACGAAGTTGCCGAACGGCAGCAGCTTTTCGAAGCCATAGCTACCGACCAGGCTGGCGATCAGCCCGAAGGTGCCCAGCGGGGTCATCTCCAGCACGAAGCGGGTGACCTGGATCATGATGTCGCTCAACTGCGCGGTGAGCTTGCGCGCCTCGGCCACGCGCTCGCCGAGCTTGACCATCGCAAAGCCCAGCAGCGCAGCGAAGAAGATCACCGGCAGGATCGATCCACGCCCGGCCGCCAGCACCGTTTCGCCGGCCGCATTGGTCTTGGTGCCGATGCCGGTCAGTGCGTAGAACGGGTTGGAGGGCACCACGTCCAGCAGCACCTTGATCGGGCTGGGCACATCGCGCGGTTTCCAGGCCGAATCCACGCTCAGGCTGAAATGCCCGGCGCCCGGCTGCATGATCGTGCCCACCGCAAGGCCGACGCCTACCGCCAGCGCGGCGGTGATCACGAACCACAGGAAGGTGCGCCCACCGAGCGCGGCGACGGATTTTTGCCCGTGCAGCGAGGAGATCGCATTGATCACCGCAAAGAACACCAGCGGGATCGCGATCATCTTGATCAGGGTGACATACAGGTCGCCGAGTGGGCCGAACCACACATCGGCCGCCGGGCCCATGGCCCAGCCGGCCAGCGCGCCGAGCACGAAGCCGGCCACCACGCGTTGCCAGAACGGAATGCGCAACCAGGCCGAGACCACTGTCATGCGTCGAATCATCCGGGGGGAGAGTGCATGCACCATAGCCCACGCCCGCGCTGGCCGCGAGGCCACGACTGGAACAGCGGCGTGTCATCGGTGTGACGCCAGGCATGCCGGCATAATGGGCGCCGATTCAGTCACGAGTTCGATGCCGATGCATTACCGCCTGCCTGCCCTCGCCGTCCTGACCACCGTGTGTGTCGCCGCCTGCGCCTCCAGCGCCGGGACCAGCGCTTCGGCGCCTGCCACCGTGCGCGTGGAGGTGCCGCAGGTGACGCATCCGGCCGGCGAGACGCCGCAATGGTGGTACCGCTCGGGTGCGGCGCGCGCGGCCGGCAATGGCGCGATGGCCGGGCGCGCGCGCAATGTGATCCTGTTCCTCGGCGATGGCATGAGCCTGACCACGGTGGCGGCAGCGCGCATCCTGGATGGCCAGCGCAGGGGCGGGCCGGGCGAGGAGAACCTGCTGTCGTGGGAGCAGTTCCCGGCCACCGCCTTCAGCAAGACCTACAACACCGATTCGCAGACGCCGGATTCGGCCGGCACCATGACCGCGATCACCACCGGGGTGAAATCGCATATGGGCGCGATCGGCGTCAGCAGCGGCAGCCGCAGCGACTGCGCCGACAGCCTGGGCAAGGGCCTGCTGAGCTGGCTGCAGCTGGCCGACAGCGCCGGCATGGCCACCGGCATCGTCACCACCGCCCGCCTCACCCATGCCACCCCGGCGGCGACCTATGCGCATTCGCCGGAGCGCAACTGGGAAAACGACACCGACCTGCCCGAGTCGGCCCGTACTGCCGGGTGCCAGGACATCGCCCGGCAATTGCTGTCCACTGCCCGCTTCGGGCGTGGCCCGCAGGTGGTGCTGGGCGGCGGACGCAGCCAGTTCCAGACCGTGCAGCAACGCGACCCGGAATACGACGGCAAGGTCGGCCGGCGCCTGGACGGCCGCGACCTGGTCGCCGAATGGAAACAGGCGCATCCACAGGGTGCCTATGTCTGGAACCAGCAGCAGCTGCAGGCGGCGGCCGGCGCGCCCGCGCTGCTGGGCCTGTTCGAGCCGGATCACATGCAGTTCGACCACGATCGCAATCGCAGCCCGCAAGGCGAGCCCAGCCTGACCGAGATGACCCGCACCGCGATCCAGGCGCTGTCGCGCGATCCGAACGGCTTCGTGCTGATGGTCGAAGGCGGCCGCATCGATCACGCCAACCACGCCGGCAACGCCTACCGCGCGCTCGACGAGACGGTGTCGCTGTCCGATGCGGTGCGCACTGCCGTGCAGACCGCACCGCCGGACACGCTGATCATCGTCACCGCCGACCATTCGCATACGCTCAACTTCGTCGGCTACCCGGTGCGCGGCAACCCGATCCTGGGCAAGGTGCGCGGCACCGGCGGCGAAGAAGGCAACCGCAGCCAGCTCGCCACCGACCTGACTGGCCACCCCTACACCACGCTGAGCTACGCCAACGGACCCGGCTACACCGGCGCCAGCAACGCGCAGCCGGCCGGCCCCAAGACGTACCCGCACGACCCCGGCAGCAGCGAGCCGGCCGCCGGCCGCCCGGACCTGACCCACGTCGACACCGAGTCGCCCAGCTACATGCAGGAATCGCTGGTGCCGACCAGGTCCGAAAGCCATGGCGGCGAAGACGTCGGCATCTGGGCCACCGGCCCGGGCAGCGCGGCCTTCCGCGGCACGCTGGAGGAGAACGTGATCTACCACGTCATCGTCCAGGCCACCCCGCGCCTGCGCGCGCGCCTGTGCAAGGCCGGCACCTGCGACAGCGCCGGCGTGCCGGTGGCATTGCCGCAACCGGCCACGTTCGAGACTGCGGCCAGGCGCTGATGGGCCGGCTGCGCGCAGCGCGAGCGGCGGCGGCGGCGAGGCATCGGTCGCCGACTGCCTCCGGATGCAGCGGCGCAGCGAGCCACCCGCATCGATGACCGAACTGCTGCCACCGGCATCGCCGCCCGGCCCGGTCCTGGTCGCCTACAGCGGCGGCATGGATTCGAGCGCGCTGCTGCATCTGCTGGCAGCGTCGCCGGGTTATCGCAAGACAGGGCTGCGTGCGGTGCATGTGCATCATGGCCTGCACGCCGATGCCGATGCCTGGGCCGCGCACTGCCAGCGCCAGTGCGATGCCCTGCAGGTCCCGCTGCAGGTCGCGCGCGTGCAGGTCGCGCGCGACAGCGGCCTGGGTCTGGAGGCGGCAGCACGCCAGGCACGCCACGCCGCGTTTGCGCAGGCACTGGCGTCCGGCGAATGGCTGGCCTTGGCCCACCATCGCGACGATCAGGCCGAAACCTTCCTGCTGCGCGCATTGCGCGCTTCCGGCCCGGACGGGCTGGCCGCGATGCGCGCCCAGCGTCCATTCGCGGCCGGCATGCTGTGGCGTCCCTTGCTGGAGCACGCACGTGCCGCGGTGCTGGCCTATGCCCAGGCGCAGGGCCTGCAGTGGATCGAAGACCCCAGCAATGCCGATGCCCGCCACGACCGCAACTTCCTGCGTACCCAGCTGATGCCCGTGCTGCGGCAGCGCTGGCCGCAGGCCGCCGAGGCACTGGCGCGCAGCGCGCAGCTGAGCGCCGATGCCAGCGACCTGCTGCTGCAGGAGGACAGCGTGCGACTGCCGGGCCTGCTGACCGCCACCGGCGCACTGGATCTGCGCGTCCTGCGCGCACAGCCGGCCGCACGTCGGCCACGGCTGCTGCGCGCCTGGGTCAGTGCAGCGCAGGCGCCACCGCTGCCCGCGCAGGGCGTGGCCGCCCTGGAGCAGGAGATCGACGACGACGCGCCCGATCGGCAGGCCTGCTTTGCCTGGCAACAGGTGCAGGTGCGGCGCTGGCGCCAGTGCCTGTACCTGCTGCATCCGCATGCCGCCTGGCCGGCGTCATGGCAGGCGTGCTGGGATGGCGCAACCCCGCTGCCACTGCCGGATGGCGCCTGCCTGCAGTTGCATGGCGCGCCCGGCTTGCGCTTCGCGCAACCGCTGCTGGTGCGCGCACGCCAGGGGGGCGAACGCATCGTGCTGCCGCAGCGCGCGCATTCGCATCGGCTCAAGCAGCTGCTGCAGGCGCTGGATCTACCGCCCTGGCAACGCGCGCGCCTGCCGGTGCTGTGGGGCGACGGCCAGGTGCTGGCGGCCGGCGACCGCATCGTCTCGGCGGCATTGAGCGCGTGGCTGCAGGCCAACGGCGCATCCTTGCACTGGCGCGACGCCGCCAATGCGAATTGACCCGCCTGCCTGCGCGCCGCACACTTTGACGATGGTCAAAAAATCCTTGAATGACACCTCCCCGGTCGCCCGCTTCGAACAGTCGCTGGAAGAACTCGAGCACCTGGTGCAGAAGATGGAAGCCGGCGACCAGAGCCTGGAGCAATCGCTCACGGCCTACGAGCGCGGCATCGGGCTGTACCGCGACTGCCAGCAGGCACTGGAACAGGCCGAACTGCGCGTGCGCATGCTCACCGACCCGGCGCGCCCGGACCTGGCCGAAGCCTTCGAATCGCCATCGCAGGACGGCGGCTGAGTGAGTTCGGCGTTGTTCGACCACTGGATCGGCCGCACCGAACGCCGCCTGGAAGCCTGTCTGCCCAGCCCGGCGCTGGCGCCGCAACGACTGCACGCGGCGATGCGGCATGCGGTGCTGGGCGGCGGCAAGCGCATGCGTCCGCTGCTGGTGTATGCCACCGGCGCGCTGTTCGGCGCCGACGAGGACAGCCTGGACACGCCCGCGGTGGCGGTGGAGCTGATCCACGCCTACTCGCTGGTGCACGACGACTTGCCGGCAATGGACGACGACGCCTTGCGTCGCGGCCAGCCCACCGTGCACATCGCCTTCGACGAAGCCACTGCGATCCTGGCCGGCGATGCCTTGCAGACGCGTGCGTTCGAGCTGCTGGCTGCGGCCCCGGTCAGCGCGGAGCTGCGGGTCGGCTGGCTGCAGAGTCTGGCCACTGCCGCAGGTGCGGCCGGCATGTGCGGCGGCCAGGCGCTGGATATCGACGCCACCGGCCAGCTGCAGGCGCTGTGCGACCTCGAGCGCATGCACGCGCTCAAGACCGGCGCGCTGATCCGCGCTGCCGTGCGCATGGGTGCGCTCGCCGGCGCTGCCACGGCCGACGACCAGCAGCGCCTGGATGCGTTCGCCGACGCGCTGGGCCTGGCGTTCCAGGTCCGCGACGACATCCTGGACGTGGAATCGAGCTCGGCGCAGCTGGGCAAGACTGCCGGCAAGGACGCCGCGCAAGCCAAGTCCACCTATCCCGCGCTGCTCGGGATGGACGGCGCCAAGGCCAAGCTGGCCGAACTGGCCACGCGCATGCACGACGTCCTGCAGCCCTACGGCTCGCCCGGCGACACGCTGGCAACGCTGGGCCGGTTTGCGGTGGACCGCGCGCACTAGGCTGCGCCGTTCGTTCGAGCGGCCCTGCAGCGGCAAGGCCGCGCCTTGCGCGCAACTGCCCGGTGCCCGGGCAGGTACGGGCATCGCCGCAGGCACAGTACGGACAGTCCTCGGCCGGCATGCGGTGACACGCGCGCATGTGATCGCGCCGGCCAGCCGACCACCGATCACCGACCCGGCGGCTGCGCCCTGGTCGCACACGACCGCCTGACCGCCGGTCCGCCGGCGGCCTGAGGTCACGGCAGCGGTCAGGATTCCGGGCAGCCAGTGGCCTGCATGCAGCCGCCGCGGCGATCCCGGCGAACGCGAACTCGCCCTCTCGCACAGCGCAATCGCTGCGGCGATCGAACGATCGCGCCGGCCTTTGCGCACACCGTGCGCTGGCGCACGGTGTGCGCAAAGGCGGGCACCCTGCAGGGGATGCGCTGGATCACAAAATGTAAATTTTCTTTCGGTACGTTTTCACATTGGCATGCCCCCCAACCACACGAAAAAGTGTGGCTGATACCGCAGTTTTCGGCTGAATTGGCGCCAACGGTGTCCGTATTTGTCATCAAACAGCCATCGACGCGCCAAAAACGGCGGCAATCGATTCTCTTGTTGGGCCTGTTCGCTCTGCCTAGGTTGGCCTGCCCGCGTTCGCGGACATCCCCCGACCACATGGAGAGTCACTGGTGAAGAACGTTTTTCTCGCATCGTTTGCAGCAGGTACGTTGGCCGTTGTCGGCGTGCTCGGTTCGGCGCAGGCGCAGTCCGTGCGCGGCCCGGTCCCGTTGACCATTGAACTGGCGCCGGTCGCCGATCAGGCCGGGCGACACCAGGGCAGGATCGCAGTGACCGTCACCAACAACGGCAGCCAGATCGCCCGCGTGCCGACCTATCAGCTGCCGTTGCAATCGCTGGACAACGGCATCCTGGAAGTGAGCCGCGATGGCGCGCCGGTGGCCTATACCGGGCGCCTGGTCAAGCGTGGCCTGCCCAAGGCGGCCGACTTCACCATCCTCAAGCCGGGCCAGACCGTGCAGGGCGTGGTCGACCTGGCGGCCGCCTACGACCTGTCCACCAGCGGCAACTACACCATCCGCGTGAGCTCGCCGCTGCAGTACGCCTCGCTGGCCGATGGCAGCCTGCTCAAGACCGCCGACGGCAAGACCGCGGTGGCCGGCAGCGCGCCCTTGACGGTGTGGCTGGACGGCGTCAACCGCGGCGTGCAGCGCCGGATGGCGATCGGGCCGACCGCCGTGGTCAACGGCATCAATTACCTCAACTGCAGCACCACGCGCACCAGTCAGATCGGCAGTGCGGTCACCGCGGCCCGCGCCTACTCGCAGAACGCGCGCAACTACCTCAATGCCGGCAGCACCGGCGCGCGCTACACCAGCTGGTTCGGCGCCTACAACGCCTCGCGCTACAGCCGGGTCAGCTCGAACTTCGTCAACATCGACAACGCGCTGGACCAGAACAACGGCCAGATCACCATCAACTGCGATTGCACCGACAGCGCCTTTGCATACGTCTATGCGAATGCACCCTACGAGATCTACGTCTGCAACGCGTTCTGGAACGCGCCGACCCAGGGCACCGACTCCAAGGCCGGGACGCTGGTGCACGAGATGAGCCACTTCACCGTGGTGGCCGGCACCCAGGACCGCGTGTATGGGCAATCCGGTGCGCGCAGCCTGGCGATCAGCAACCCGGCCCAGGCGATCACCAATGCCGACAGCCATGAGTACTTCGCCGAGAACACCCCGGCGCAGAACTGATCGCGTCCTTGCCTGAAACGGCAAAGGCCCGGCATCGCTGCCGGGCCTTTGTCATTGGCCTTGCGCCGGATTACTTGATCAGGCGCAGCGTGAACGGATAACGGTAATGCTCGCCGTTGTTGGCCTTGACCGCGGCCAGGATGCAGAACACCAGATTGGCGATCCATACCAGCGTCGGCACGAAGAACAGGATGCCGAACGACACGATGGCCAGGATCACCGCAGCCACATAGGCGATGATTACGGTGATCTGGAAATTCAGTGCTTCCCTGGCCTGGTCGGTGGCGAACGGCTTGGACGGGCTGGCGTCCTTGCTGATCAGCCAGATCACCAGCGCGCCGATGAAGGAGGTCAGGATGCCGAGCAGATGCGCGGCCAGCGCCAGGGTGCGTTCCTCCGACGGCGTGCTGCTATCAATCGGTGGCGGCGGCGATGCGGCGTGCGGCTCGAATTCGCTCATCATGTCTCCCCATGCATGGTTGTAGTGCGGCGGACTATAGCAACGATTCAGCCAGCCACCAGTGCGGGAAGACATGGTCTCGCCGGTGCACGCCGGCTGCCGCAAAGCACAGCGGCAAGACGCGCGCGGCGGGTGATGGGCGCAGCAGCCTGGCCAGCCGCGCTCAGCTGTCGCCTGCCACCGTCATGCGGTTGACCAGCACCGAACCGATCTTGACGTGCGAGCGTGGATCGACGTCACTGCCGACCGCCTCGATGCCGGCGAACATCTCGCGCAGGTTGCCGGCGATGGTCAGCCCGTCGACCGGATAGGCGATCGCGCCGTTCTCGATCCAGAAGCCACCGGCACCGCGCGAATAATCGCCGGTGACCGGGTTGACGCCATTGCCCATCAACTCGGTGACCAGCAGGCCGCGCTGCATGCCGGAGATCATCGACGCCAGATCGCCGGCGTTGGCGGTGACCTGCAGGTTGTGCACGCCGCCGGCATTGGCGGTGGTCTGCAGGCCCAGCTTGCGCGCCGAGTAGCTGCCCAGCACGTAGCGCTGCAGCACGCCGTCGCTGATCAGCGCCGAGCGCCGCGTCGCCACGCCTTCGCCGTCGAAGGCGGCCGAGCGCAGGCCGCGGCGCAGGTGCGGCAGCTCTTCGATATTGAACCAATCCGGGAACAGCTTGCTGCCGACACTGTCGAGCAGGAAGCTGGCGCGGCGATACAGCGCGCCGCCGGAGACCGCGCCAAGCAGATGGCCGACCAGCGAGCGCGCCACTTCCGGCGCAAACAGCACCGGCAGCTGGCCGGTCGGCAGCGAGCGTGGCTGCAGTCGCGCCAGGGTGCGTTCGGCGGCGTGGCGGCCGATCGCTTCCGGTGCCTCCAGGTCCTGCCGCGCCAGCGCACTGCTGTACCAGCCATCGCGCTGCATGCCGTCGCCCTGGCCGGCGATCAGCGCGCAGCTGATCGAATGGTGGGTGCCGCGCTCGCGGCCGACAAAGCCATGCGAGTTGGCATAGACCGACAGGCTGAGCCCGGTGCTGGCCGAGGCGCCATCGGAGTTGCTGATCCGCGCATCGGCATCGCGGCCGGCGGTTTCGCAGGCCAGCGCCAGATCCACCGCGGTATCGGCGTCCAGCGCCCAGGGGTGCCAGCTGTCCAGCTCCGGGAACTCGTGCGCCATCAGCTCCGGGTCGGCCAGGCCGGCAGCGACGTCGTCCTCGGTGTAACGGGCGATCGCGCAGGCCTGGGCAACGGTCGATTCCAGGCTGGACTCCTGCAGATCGGCGGTGCTGGCACTGCCCTTGCGCTTGCCGAAGTACACGGTGACCGCGATGCCGCGGTCGCGGGTGGATTCCACCGTTTCCACATCGCCCAGGCGCACATTCACGTCCAGGCCGCGCTCTTCGCTGCAGCTCACTTCGGCCTGGGTGGCACCGGCCGCGCGGGCGCGCTCGAGCAGGCGCTGGGAGATATCGGTCAGCGCATCCAGACGCTGCAGGCTGTCATCGGTGACACGGGTTTCGGAGGAGAGTGCGTTCAATGCTTTATCCTTTGGATGCGGATCCGTCCGCGAAAGCCCGGCCATCATGGCCGGACTGTCTGAATTTGGATGCGGATCCTTCCGCAGAACGCTCGGCCCTCCATGGCCGCAGTGTCTGAATTTGGTGCGGAGTCTTCCGCCGGAGTCCGGCCGTTCACGGCCGGACATTTAACTAACCAAGTTTCGGGATGTAGTGGCAATGCGCGGACGCGATGAAGAGACCGGTGAATTTCGCGGCGCCAGCCGCAGCCAGCAGCGGCGCGAGGCGCTGGAAATTTTCGACCTGGGCGAAAAGCTGGTGGCGCTCACCCCGGCGCAGCTGGCCAAGCTGCCGGTGCCCGAGTCGCTGATCCCGCATATCGAGGAGAGCAAGCGCATCACCTCGCATATCGCGCACAAGCGGCAGCTGGCGTTTCTGGCCAAGCACATGCGCCGCGAGGACGATGAAACGCTGGCCGCGATCCGCGATGCGCTGGATGCCAACAGCGACACCGCGCGCCGCGAGGTGGCCGCGATCCACCGCGTCGAGCGCTGGCGCGAGCGCCTGCTCGCCGAAGGCGACGTGGCGCTGGCCGAACTGCTGGAAGCCTACCCGGCCGCCGACCGCCAGCAATTGCGCCAGCTGGTGCGCAACGCGATCCACGAGCGCGCCAAGAACAAGCCGCCGCGCGCCTACCGCGAGCTGTTCCAGGTATTGCGCGAGTTGTCGCAGGAGCTGGGAGTGGGGAGTGGGGATTCGGGATTGGAAGACGACGAACCGGTGTCGGAAACCGACGAATAAGGCTCCGCCCGATCCATCAAAACCCGCAACAGCCATCCCGGCTGTTGCCAATCCCAAATCCGGGCTCCCGGATCCCCGCACACACAGCCGATCACCCAAGCGGAACCCACCGCGCCCGGCGCTCCCTGCTGTTGCGAATCCCGAATCCCGATTCCCAAATCCCCGCATCTCAGGCCTGCGTTCCGCCAACGGTGATGCCGTCGATCAACAGCGACGGCTGGCCGACGCCGACCGGCACGCTCTGCCCGTCCTTGCCGCACACGCCCACGCCTTCGTCCAGCGCCAGGTCGTTGCCGATCATGCGCACCTTCTGCATGGTCTCCGGGCCATTGCCGATCAGCGTGGCGCCCTTGACCGGCGCGGTGACCTTGCCGTCTTCGATCAGGTAGGCCTCGGTGGCCGAGAACACGTACTTGCCGCTGGTGATGTCGACCTGGCCGCCGCCGAAGTTGACCGCGTAGATGCCCTTCTTGACCGAGCGGATCATTTCCTGCGGATCGTGCGCGCCGGCACGCATGTAGGTGTTGGTCATGCGTGGCATGGTCAGGTGCGCGAACGATTCGCGACGGCCGTTGCCGGTCGGCGCCACGCCCATCAGGCGCGCGTTGTGGCTGTCCTGCATGTAGCCGACCAGCACGCCATCCTCGATCAGCGTGGTGCACTGGGTCGGAGTGCCCTCGTCGTCGATGTTGAGCGAGCCGCGCCGGCCATCCAGGGTGCCGTCATCGACGATGGTCACGCCCGGCGAGGCCACGCGCTCGCCGATGCGGCCGGCGTAGACGCTGGTGCCCTTGCGATTGAAATCGCCTTCCAGGCCATGTCCGACCGCCTCGTGCAGCAGCACGCCGGGCCAGCCCGGGCCGAGCACCACCTGCATCACGCCGGCCGGTGCGGGAATCGCCTCCAGATTGACCAGCGCCTGACGCAGGGCCTCACGCGCGAAGCCTTCCGGGCGGCCGTCGGCGAACAGCTCGGCATAGCCGTAACGGCCGCCGCCACCGGAATAGCCGGATTCGCGCCGCCCGCCGTGTTCGACGATCACCTGCACGTTCATGCGCACCAGCGGGCGCACATCGGCGGCCAGCACGCCGTCGCTGCGTGCGATCAATACCGTATCCACACCGCCGGACAGGCTCACCATCACCTGCCTGACGCGCGGATCGGCGGCGCGCACGTACTGGTCGATACGGCGCAGCAACTCGACCTTGGTCGCGCTGTCCATATCGTCGATCGGGTCGGTGGCCGGGTACAGCGCGCGGCCGCCGCCGCGCACCAGCGAGCGGGTGGACTGTGCGCTGCCGTCGCGCGAGATCGCGCGCGCGGACTGCGCCGCTTCCAGCAGCGCCTCGCGCTGGATGTCGTCGGAATAGGCGAAGCCGGTCTTCTCGCCGGCAATCGCACGCACGCCCACGCCTTGTTCGATGGAGTGCGCACCGTCCTTGACGATGCCGTCTTCCACGCTCCAGCTCTCGCGCCGCGAATGCTGGAAGTACAGGTCGCCGAAGTCGATGCCCGGACCCAACAGGGCGCCGAAGGTGCGGTCGAGGTGGCCGGTGTCCAGGCCGGAAGGAAGCAGCAGCCGGGTTTCGGCCAGAGTGAGAGCGTTATCGGTCATGCAGTCAGGATGGGGCCCGCGCGCCGGGGAGACAAGTCGTCCGGCTGAACATGCCGCACCGCTATCATCGCGGGCCCATCGCCACGCCGACGCCCGCGCATGAAGCTCATTGCCCACGTCCTGGATGGCCATACGCTGGACATCCGCCCCGCCCCGCACGAGCGCGACTGGATGGACGCCACCGACCAGCGCTATGCCTACCGCTGCCTGCCGCTGGCGATCGCCAATGCGCATGGCTGGGAGCTGCTGTGCCAGGCCGGATTCGAGGCCAGCTGGGACGGCCGCGACGGCCTGGACGCGCTCCGGATCAGTGCCGACGCCGGCGCCGCGGCACCGGCGATCAGCCATTTCGGCTACGGCGTGCTGACCTTCCACGTGCCCTGCCTGTTCCGTACCGATACCGGCGTGGATCTGTTCGTCACCGGGCCGTTGAACCGGCCCAAGGACGGCATCGGCGCGCTGAGCGGGCTGGTCGAAACCGACTGGAGCCCGTCCACCTTCACCATGAACTGGAAGTTCACCCGGCCCGGGCGGGTGCGCTTCGCGGCCGGCGAGCCGTTCTGCCACCTGTTCCCGCTGCCGCGGCAGCTGATCGAGCAGGTGCAGCCGCAGTGGAAGCCCTTGTCCGAGGCGCCGCACCTGGCGCAGCAGCATGCCGACTGGACCCGGAGCCGCACGCGGTTTCTGGAGGAGCTGCCGGATGCGCAATCGGCCGCGGCGCGCGAGAAATGGCAGCGCGGCTACTTCCGCGGTGTCGCCGGCGCCGATCAGGCGCCGGTGCAGGGCCACCGTTCGCGCCTGCGCCTGCCGATGTTCGCGCGCGCCGGGCGCGACGGCGACAGTCCGGTCGACTGAGTGCATCGCCATCTCGGCGCGCGGGCCTCGCCCGCTGGCGCGCGTACCGGCCTGGATCGACTTGCCGCAGGCTTGAGAGTCCGAACACTCAACAGCCCCACGCGCCGGCGCACCCGCAACTGAGCGTCAGCGGGGCGACCGGCCTGGGGTCGTCGCTGGAGCCGCCGTCGGCGCGCCGGGTGCGGGCGGCTTGCCCGGCGCGCGCTCGCGTACCTCGCGCTCCACCACATCCACCTGCGGATCCTTCCACGGACCGGTGACGTGATAGGTCTTGGCGCCGATCGCGCCCAGCGGTTTGCCGAGCACCGCATTGGCAGCCGCGCCCACCGCCGCACCGACCGGGCCACCGGCCACCGCGCCCACCACGGTGAGCAGGTTGCCGGCCTTGGGGTTCACGTCCACGGTCTGGTCGAAGGTCTGCGCGCGCAGGTCGGTCTGCCCACGGATGGCGATGTCGGCGGCCGGGCCTTCGATGCGGATCGCATCGGTGCGCGCGAAGCCTTCGCCGAAGCGCACCTGGCCGTCCAGCTTGTTGAAGGCCAGCCCCTTGGAGAAGAAATCGCGGAAGTCGAACATCAGCCGGCGGGGCAGCTGCGCCACGCTGAGCAGGCCGAGCACGCGGCCGGCGCCGGGTTCCACTTCCAGCAGCTGGCCGTTGCGCACCTCGATCTTGAGGTCGCCATCCAGCGAACCGAGCGCAAATCCGGTCGGCGAGCCCTGCCAGCCGGCATTGAGCTCCAGCTGGCCTTCGCCGCCGCGCAGCTGGCCGCCCAGGGTGAGGTTCTGCAGCAGGTTGCCGAGATTGCGGCTGTCCACCCGCGCCGACAGCCGGGTGCTGGCGGAATCGCCCTTGCCGCGCCAGGCGCCGGTCAGGCCGATGTTCTGGTCGTTGGAGCGCAGTTGCAGCTGGTCCACCTGCATGCCGTCGGTCAGCCGGCTGCTGCGCAGGGTGGCCGCGCCCAGGGTCATCTTGCCGACCTGCAGGTCGTCGATATCCAGCGACAGGGGCGGGATCGAGACCGGGTCGAACTCGGCCACCGCGCGGCGTGCCGGCTCCGGCAAGGCACCGGCCAGCGGATCGCCTGGTTCGGGCGCGGCCGGTTCGGGCGGCGCGGCCACCGGCTGCCAGTGCACCGTGCTCAGCCTGCCCTGCACGGCGGCGCCATCGGCATTGGGCACGCTGAGCTGGCCGGCCAGCGACGGGCCGTCCAGGGTCACCGCCACCGCATCGCGGGTCGGCCGCAGGCGCAGGCGCGTCTGCGGAAACACGCCGCCGATCATCAGCAACCGGTCGGCCTGCACATCCACCTGCTGCAGCGGCACCGCGTCCTTCTTCGGCGTTGCCGGCTGGCCCGGCAGCGGCGGCAGGTCCGGCGCGCTGCTGCCGCGCGCCAGGCTGATCCAGTCGATCGCATCCAGCGAGGCGGTACGGCCGGTGACCACCAGGCCGTTGGCCGGCGGACGCTCGGTGACCGTGTCGGTGCCCATCACCACGCGCACGCCGGTCTGGTCGCCCTGGCTGCTGGCCTTGAGCGCGACCAGCTTGCCGAAGGCCACGTCGATGTCGCCGTCGCCCACCGGCAAGGCCACCTTGACCTGCGTCTCCAGCGGTTGCGTGGCCGCCTTGTCCAGCGGCGCAGGCAGGTCCAGGGTGGTGCCGACCAGTGCCGAGCGCAGCGTCAGCAGCGCCTGCGGGTCTGCCTGCCCGGGGGTCGGCAGCGGTACGTCCACGCCCACCTGCCAGGGGGCGCTGCCATGCACGTAGGGACGCAGCCATTCCATCTGCGGCGCGCGATCGAACAGCTCTTTCGCGTCCAGGGTGGCGCCCAAGCGCGCCTCGAATGCCTGCGCCGGGTCCTGCACGAAGCCACCGGCACGCAAGGACAACTCGCCGCTGCGGCCCTGGTGCTGCACGCTCAGGCGCTCGGCGGCAAAGCCGGTGTCGCGGTACTCGGCCCGCCCGCTGACCTGGTCGAAGGCCAGGTTCCAGCGCGCATCGGCCAGCCTGGCGCCCTGCAGCGCGACCGTGCCTTGCAGATGGCCACCCACGCCATTGCTGCGCAGCGGGCGCAGCAGATCGAAGCTCACCGCTGCCGGACCGGACACCGTGAGATTGCGCAAGGTGTCGCCGTAGCGCTGTTCCAGCGGGCTCTTGCGCAGCATCCCGAGCAATTGCGCAGCGTCGGCCTGGGTGGAAGCGCGCACATACAGCTCGGAGGTGGCAAAGCTCGGAATACCGGCCTCCAGCGACGCGATCGGCGTACCGGCCAGCGCGCCCCTGCCCTGCAGGGAAAATCCGTTGCCGAGGAAGCGCAGGTCGGCCTGTACCTGCTCCATCGCCGGCCAGTCCGGATTGAACGGGATCACGCCGTCGCGGATCTGCCCGAACGCTTCGAACCGGCCATCGTTGTTGTCGAACGGCCAGTCGTCCAGATCGCCGCTGACCAGGCCGGTGCCGCCGGTGATCACGCCACCGGCCACCGCCGTGTCCAGCCAGTCGATGGCCGCCTTGCTCATCTTGGAGCGGATCCAGAACTTGCGTGCCACCGGCAGGGCGACATCGTCCAGCTGCGTGGCCAGCTGGATGCGCGGGCGGCTGCCATCGTTCTGGAACCACAGCCCGCCGCGCACGTTGGCGCCATAGTCCTCGGCCTGCACGCGCAACGCCGGCGTGGCGACCTGCCAGCCGGCACCGTCGCGCCAGCCCACGATGCTGCCGGCCAGCCGCAGCTCGTGCACCACGCCGAACCCGGTCGGCCAGTCGAAGCGCAGCGTGGCATCGGGCGCGGGGTCGAGCGCGATCGCCTGTGCGTCGCCATCGATCCGCCCACGCAGGCCGCTGATGCCGGGCGCATTGCCCACCGGCAGGAAACCCAGCTCCTCGATCCGCCCCTGCGCCCGCACCGCGCCGCCCTGCTCGCCTGCAATCTGCAGATCGGCCAGGCGCACCTGCGGTCGGGACAGGCTCAGCCAGCGCCGCAAGCCAGGCGAGAGTTGCTCGCTCAATGCCGCGGCCGCGATCAGGCCGGAAACATCGAGGTGCTTGCCGACCACTGCATACCGCCGTCCGCCGGCAATGCCCAGCCCGTCGAGCCGCTGCAGCCTGGTCGCCGGACCCAGCCGCAGCAGCGGCGCATCCAGCCGCCAACCGCCGTCGGTGCTCTGCCAGCGCGCGCGCGCCTGCAGCCGCTCCCATAGCAGCGTGCGGCGTGCGGTCTCCCCGGGCAACGCCGCGCCGGACAGTCGCAGCTGTCGCAGGTCCGCATTCACGGTGACCGCGCTGATGCGGCGCGCGCGCAGCTGCGCCCAGGCCTGCAGGCGTCCGCCGCCGCCGTCCACGCGCAGGCCGCCGAACTGCAGCAACGCCGCCCAGGCGGCCAGGTCGGCCGGGTCGGCTTGCGCATACGCGCTGCCGTCGCCGCTGTCGCGGTCGAACGCGATCACCGTGGTCAGCGGTGCGCGCTGCAGGTCGATCCAGGCGTGGCTGCCGACGTTCACGGTCGAGCCGCTGACGCGCAGGCGCAGGTCGATGCGCGGCAGCGTGGTGTCCACCCCGATCGACGGCGCCGCCACCCGCAGGCGCGCCTCGGCGACCTGGATCTCGCCGAGACGGCGCAGCGCTTCCAACGGGTCCGAATGCCGCCTGGCCGGCAAGCCCTGCACCGACCACGCACCATCGTCGCCACGTTGCAGCGTCAGCGCCAGGCCACGCAGGCGCACCTCGGTCAGCGAGTGTCCGGGCAACAGGCCGGCGTACATCGCCAGCAGGATTTCGGCCTGGCCCACGCGCACTTCGCCATGCGGGCCGATCCGCAGGCCATCCAGCCGCAACAGCGGGCCGCGCCGGGTCCATTCGGTCTGCAGGCGATCAAATGCGATCGGTTGGCCGGCGCGCTGGCTCAGCCACGCGGCGATCTGCTGCGGCCGCTGCTCGGCCAACGGCAACGCCTGGCTGGCCACACCCACCAGCAAGGCGATCGCCACCAGCGCAAGCGCAGTGGCGGTGATCGCATAGCGGCGAAACAGACGGAGACGGCGGCGCAGCGGGGTGGGCATCAGGGGCGGGGATTGGGGATTGGAGATTGGAGATTGGGGATTGGTCAAAGCAAAGCCGCGCACGGTGCCGTCAAGCGCCATTATCGGAGCAAGCCACGCTACCAGAGCCGGCTTTGACCAATCCCGAATCCCGACTCCCCAATCCTGGCCTCACAGCAGCACCACATCGAACTGCTCCTGCAGATACTGGTCGTCGGACTGGAAGCGGATGCTCTTGCCGAGGAATTCCTCCAGCTCGGCCACCGCGGCCGACTCTTCGTCGGTGATGCGGGCGACGACTTTCGACGAGGCGATCACCAGCAACCGCGCGGCATCGAACTGGCGCACCGCGCGGGTGATCTCGCGGAAGATCTCGTAGGTCACCGTCTCGGCGGTCTTGATGGTGCCGCGCCCGCTGCACTGGCCGCAGGTTTCCGACAGCTGCCGTTCCAGGCTCTCGACGGTGCGCTTGCGGGTCATCTCGACCAGGCCCAGCGGCGAGAATTCGTACACGGTGGTCTTGGCATGGTCGCGCGCCAGCGCCTTTTCCAGCGTGCGCAGCACCTGGCGGCGATGCTCGGCATCGTCCATGTCGATGAAGTCGATGATGATGATCCCGCCCAGGTTGCGCAGCCGCAGCTGGCGCGCCACCGCCTGCGCGGCTTCCAGGTTGGTGCGGAACACGGTTTCCTCGAGATTGCGCTGGCCGACGAACGAACCGGTGTTGACGTCGATGGTGGTCATCGCTTCGGTCTGGTCGATCACCAGGTAGCCGCCGGACTTGAGCGGCACCTGCTTGTTCAACGCGCGCCCGATCTCGTCCTCGACCCCGTACAGGTCGAAGATCGGCCGGTCGCCGGTGTACAGCTCCAGCCGCTCGGCCAGCACCGGCATGTACTTGGCCACGAAGGCCTGCAGCTGCACGAAGGTCTCGTTGGAGTCGACCTTGACCTTTTCCACGTCGCGGCGGATCAGGTCGCGCACCGCACGCAGCGGCAGGCTCAGGTCTTCGTAGATGATGCTGCACGGCGGCGCTTCGCGGCCACGCCGCTCGACCACGTTCCACACCCGCGACAGGTAGGCGATGTCCTCGGCCAGCGCCTCGGCCGGCTGCCCTTCGGCATTGGTGCGGATGATGTAGCCGAAGCCGCCGTGCTGGGCCGAAACCTCGCTGACGATGGTCTTCAGGCGCAGCCGCTCGGCCTCGTCCTCGATCCGCGCCGACACTCCGACGATCTTGGATTGCGGCAGCAGCACCAGGTAGCGCGAGGGGATGCTGATCTGGGTGGTCAGCCGCGCGCCCTTGGTGCCGATCGGGTCCTTGACCACCTGCACCACGATGTCCTGACCGTCGCGCAGCAGCTCCACGATCGGCACCGACGCCGCCGGCGGCGGCGGGATCGGGGTCTCCTCGGTATCGACCACGCTGGCCGGCGCCGGCGCCGGGCGCACCACGTCGTTGGCGTGCAGGAACGCCGCGCGCTCCAGACCCAGCTCGACGAAGGCCGCCTGCATGCCCGGCATCACCCGCTGCACCTTGCCCTTGTAGATGTTGCCGACCACGCCCCGGCGCCAGCCGCGCTCGATATGCAGCTCCTGCAGCATGCCGTTCTCGATCACCGCCACGCGGGTCTCGCGCGGGGTGACGTTGACCAGGATCTCTTCCGACATCAATGCGCTCCGAGGGCTGTGAGCAACTGCGAGGTGTGAAACAGCGGCAATCCCATCACGCCGGAATAGCTGCCGGACAGACGGCTGATGAAACGTTCGGCGCGGCCTTGAATCGCATAGGCACCGGCCTTGCCCATCGGCTCGCCGCACGCCACATAGGCGGCGATCTGCGCAGCATCGAGTGGCGCGAAAGTCACCTCCGACACCACCAGGGCCTGCACCGGCGCGCGTTGTGCGCAGACTAGAACCACGGCCGTGAGTACCTGGTGGGTGCGCCCGGACAGCAGGCTCAGCATGGCGATCGCATCGTCCGCATCGACCGGCTTGCCGAACACCCGCTCGCCCAGCACCACTTCGGTATCGGAGCCGAGCACGATCGCGTCGGGGTCGCCGGCCTGCACCTGCGCCAGGCCGGCACGCGCCTTGTCCAGCGCAACGCGCTGCACGTACTGCGCAGGCGATTCGTCGGCGGCGCGCAGTTCGGGCACGTCCAGTTGCAGGGTCTGGAACGGCACATCCAGGCGTTGCAGCAATTCTTGTCGGCGCGGCGACCGGGAGGCGAGATAGAGCATCCGTCCAGCATACCTGTTGCTCCTCCCCGCCCGCTTGCCGATCTAGGCGGCAGTGGTCGCGTTCGACTCACAACATGTTCATCGAAGCGGCAACACGCTTCCGGCACAGACAAGGAGATCGCATGCGTACCATCCTCAAACCGTTGTTGCTGGCCCTGTCCATCGCTGCCGGAACCGCCATGACCGCCCACGCCCAGACGCCGAGCTACACCATTCCCAACGATGGCACGCTGCTCAACGTGTCGGCCGAGGCCGAGGCCAAGCGCATCCCGGACATCGCCACGCTGTCGGCCGGCGTGGTCACCCAGGCTGCCGACGGCAACGCCGCCATGCGCCAGAACGCCGAGCAGATGAGCAAGGTCATGGCTGCGATCAAGGCGGCCGGCATCGCCGACAAGGACGTGCAGACCACCGGCATCAACCTCAGCCCGCAATACATCTACAAGGAGAACCAGGCGCCCAGGATCAACGGCTACCAGGCCAGCAACACGGTCAGCCTCAAGGTCCGCGACATCTCGCGCCTGGGCAAGGTACTGGACGCGCTGGTCGCCCAGGGTGCCAACGACATCAACGGCCCCAGCTTCTCGGTCGACCAGCCCGAGCCAGCGTATGACGAAGCCCGCGTGGCCGCCCTGAAGAAGGCCCAGGCCCGCGCCGACACCTACGCCAAGTCGCTCGGCCTGAAGGTACGCCGCATCGTCAGCATCTCCGAAGGCCGCAGCGGCGGCGGCGTGCGCCCGATGATGATGGCCGCCTCGATGCGCTCGGCCAAGGCCGAGATGGACACCCAGGTCGCCCCGGGCGAGAGCACCTTGTCGATCAACCTGGACGTGACCTTCGAGCTGGGTCGCTGACCCAGCCGCAATCGCGTTCGCTGTGATTTCCAGACTGCCCTCCTCGAGGGCAGTTTTTTTTGGGGGCACGCCGCAAGTTCCGGCACCTGGCCTTGCGATGCCGCCGGTCCTTCGAACCGCACGAGCCTGCGCCGCCGACTCATCTGTGCGGATCGCGGCAACCGGGCGAGTCAGCCAGCCGACCTCCAGCGCTTCGAAATCACTTGTGCCCGTGCAAAGGGCGCGGTAAACCTACGCTACCGGATGGTGTAGTGCGTCCGGGTCGCGCTGGTCCTTTCCGCAGTTCCGTTGAGGAGGTGGATGATGGTTCGCACGCAATCCCAGGTTTCTTCCCGATCCACAGGCATCGACAGCTCGCGCGTCCTGGCGATGAGCACGGCGGTGGCCCTGCATCTGCTGGCCGGCGGGCTGTTGTTGATTCCGCTCTCGTACCGGGCGGTTCCGCAGCCGCCCACGCCGAAAGAGCGCTGGGTCATGCCCGTCACCATCGCGACGCCACCACCGCCGCTGGTCGAGATCAAGCGGGAGCTCACGCCGAAGGTGCCGCACACACCGCCGACCACGGTCCCGGTGCCGGTGCAGACCCCGTTGATCAGTCAGCCGGCCGTGGTCGAGGACGCAGCGGTCGCCTTGCCTGCAGTCACGGACGCGGTCACCGACAGCGCGCCGGCGATTGCCGCACCCAGCGGCCCGGTCGAGGCAGGCCAGTTGCACTACCTGAGCTCGCCGGCGCCCAGTTACCCGGTGGCGGCCTTGCGTGCCGGGCAGCAGGGCACGGTCCTGCTGCGCGTGTTGGTCGGCACCGATGGCCGCCCGGCCGAGGTGAGCGTGCAGACCAGCAGCGGTCATCGTGCACTCGACCTGGCCGCACGCAGCCAGGTGCTGCGCAGCTGGCGCTTCCAGCCGGCGATGCAGAACGGCCAGGCCGTGCAGGCGTATGGCCTGGTGCCGGTGAGTTTTTCGTTGGATTGATGCGTCATCGCGTGCGGCGACCCGGATGCCCGGTCGCCGCAGCGTCGAGCGTTGCGCCGCAGACCCTGGCGCCTTGCCCACACCGCCCCGTTCCGGTGCCGACGGTGGCATCGGCTACACCGTCACGCCGCAGGATCGCCGGTCGCGTAGGCAACCGGCGCAATCGCGCGCGTCGCAAGGCGCGGTAGGCGGAACGATGGCCGGCGTGCAGCCATCGGCTGCGCCTGGCGGCGATCAGCTCCAATGCACTCGCGCATCCAAGCGGTTGCTTTCCGGCATGGCTCCTCACGGCGCAGGCCTGCGTCGAGCCGAAGCAGCCACGCGCGGGGTCGGGCGACCGTATTTGCCACTTACGCGCGGTGGTACGGATGATTGGCCAGCATCGCCGCAGCGCGGTACAGCTGCTCGGCGACGATCAGGCGTACCAGCATGTGCGGCAGGGTCAACGGGCCGATCGACCAGCTTTCGCTGGCGGTTTTCAGCACCTCGGCAGCGTGACCCTCGGGTCCGCCGATCAGGAATGCCAGATCGCGGCCCTGCCCGCGCCAGTGCTCCATGCGCTGGGCCAGCTGCTCCGAACTGAGCGGGCGGCCGGGGATGTCGAGCGCGACCACGTAGGCGTTCTTTGGCAACGCGGCAAGCACGCGGCGGCCTTCGTCGTCGATCGCGCGTTGCCCATCGCGGCCCTTGCCGCGCAGGCCGGGTTCGATCTCGACCAGTTCCAGCGGCATCCAGTGCGAGAGACGTTTCTGGTATTCGGCAAAGCCCTGCGCCACCCAGGCCGGTGCGCGCTCGCCGGTGGCGATAAGTCGGCATTTCATGCCCACATGATATCCGCGTCACAGCTCGGGCATCGGACCGGGATTGATCGCACCGGTGTCATGGTGCGGTTACAGCGGGCTTCTAGCGTCGGCCCACTACCCAGCCCGCAGGAGTCGTTTCGATGCCGATTTTCGATCCCGCCCGCCGCCAGGTGCTCAAGGGCAGCGCGGCCGTGATGGCCGCCGGTGCGCTTGGCAGTTTGAGCGCGCTGCAATCGCGCCAGGCCCAGGCCGCCAACAGCGCCTCGCCGCCGCTGCAACTGGCCCCGGTGCCAAGCCGTTATGGCCCGCTCGCGCCGGTCGCCGACCAGAGCACCGGCTTGCCGTTGCTGCAGCTGCCGCGCGGTTTCAGCTACCGCTCGTTCGGCTGGAGCGGCGATCGCATGGACGATGGCCAGCCCTGCCCCGACCGCCATGACGGCATGGCCGTGGTCGGCCTGCGTCGGCCGGACTGGCGTCCGGGCAGCGACCCGCTGCGCGGCCTGGAGTATGTGCTGATCCGCAACCACGAACGCGGTGCGGCCACGCCGTTGCGCGCACCGGCGATGTACGACACCGGCATCGTCAGCGGCACCCAGCTGGCTGGCGGCGGCACCACCACGCTGAGTTACGGCCGCCGCGGCTGGGGCAGCCTGGAGCCGAGCCTGGGCGGCACGCTGGTCAACTGCGCCGGCGGCCCGACGCCATGGGGCACCTGGCTGAGCTGCGAAGAGATCAAGACCAATGCGGTGTCCAGCACCGGCCGCAAGCACGGCTACGTGTTCGAGGTCGACCCGGACAGCCACCGCACCACCGGTCGTCCGCTGGTGGGGCTGGGCCGCTTCAGCCATGAGGCGGTGGCGATCGATCCGCGCACCGGCATCGTCTATCTCACCGAGGACGACCGCAACAAGGCCGGCCTGTATCGTTTCATTCCCAACGACCGCCGTGGCCGGAATGGCTCGCTGGAAAATGGCGGACGCCTGCAGGCCGCACGCGTGCGCGGACGGCGCAATGCCGATCTCACCGTGGCCAGCATCGGCCAGCAGTTCCAGCTGGAATGGGTGGACATCGACGAGCCGGATCTGGACAGCATCGCCGCGCCGGCCGGCTTTGCCGACATCGGCGCCAACGACACCCTGAGCGGGCCGTTTGCGCAGGCCTGGGCAGACGGCGCGCTGCGCATGAGCCGTGGCGAAGGCATCTGGTACAGCTACGGCAAGCTCTTCATCGTCGACACCAGCACCGGCGTGGATGCGCAGGGCCGCCGCGGTTACGGCAATGGTGCGGTGTGGGTGCTGGACCTGTTCACGCAGCGCCTGAGCGCGCTGTTCGTCAGCGGCAACCAGCTGGCCGCGCACAACCCGGACAACGTCACCGTCAGCGCGCGCGGCGGCGTGGTGCTGTGCGAAGACGGCGGCGAAAGCCCGGACGACTACGGCCCCGGCGCACGGCTGCTCGGGCTGACCCGCGGCGGCGAATCGTTCTACCTGGCCAAGAACAACGTGCAGCTCACCTCGCAGCAGATCGCCGATGCCGGCAAGACCATTGCCGAAGGCGATTACCGCGACACCGAGTTCTGCGGCGCCTGCTGGGACCCGCTGGCGCGCACCTTGTTCGTCAACATCCAGACACCGGGCATCACGCTGGCGATCACCGGGCCGTGGGAGCGCGGGCCGTTGTAAGCCTGTGCCCGCACGCTGGCCCACCCCTGCTGCCGAACGGATCGGCCGTTCGGCAGCGTTGCCCCTGGCGCTGGTCGATGCCGTGCATGCACGCGGCTGGCCTGCATGACCGGCAGCGTGTCCCACCCGGGCTGCGCAGCGCATGCGCTGACCGGCAGTGGCGCGTGTGCAACCGGACCACGACGCGCGGAACCGCGATCAGAACCAGGGCGGGTCGGACGCGTCGGACATGGCGCGCTGCAGCTTCAACCAGCGCTTGAGCGATTGCGCATCTTCCAGCTCGCGCAGCTCCCGGCGCGTTTCCATCAGCTCGTCTTCGAGCTCGCGCTTGAGCTGGGCCATCAACCGGCCCAGTCGCTCGGGCCTGGGCCGCGCCGGCAGCTCCAGCCCGTATTCGGCGCAAAACTCGTCCGCTTGCTGCTGCAGCTGCTGCTGCAACTGCCTGCACTGCCGATCCAGTTCGCGGTTGTACTCCTGCAGGCGTGCGGCACTCATCGCGTCGACACTGCGGGCGTCCATCAGGCCGATCTCGGCCTGCAGTTCGAGCAGGCCCAGCAGATCGCCGGCCTTGTAGGCCGCGTTGAGCCGCTGCATCAGGATGGTGCGCGCGGCGTGGTCGTCGGCGTCCCTGGCGCGGTCCGGATGCAGGTTACCGGCCAGCTTGCGATACAGCTCGCGCAGCGGCGGCGGCTCGGCATTCTCCCCCACCGCCTGTTTCTCGGCACGCTTGCGCCGTTGCGCGCGGCGTTGCTGTTGCTGCTGCTGTTGCGCGTGTTCGTGCTGGAGGCGCTCGCTGACGCGCGCGTAGAGCTCCTCGGGCGACTCGATGCCCTCCAGCTCGTCGGCATCCAGTCCGTAGGCCTGGCCGAGGATCTGCTTCATCAGCGCATCGGATTCGGCCACTTCCTGGTCGTAACCGACGGCGCTGTGGCGATCGTAGATCGCGCGCAGTGCCTCGTGGCCGGCTTCGATCAGCGGGGCGGCGATATCGCACAGCAGCTCGGACAGGAAGGCGCGGTCGGCCTTGCCCAACTTGACCGTGGCATGCGCGCGGTCGAGCGCTTCGACCAGCGCGATGTCGGCCGCGCCGCGGTGGTCGAGCAAGGGCTGCAGTTCGGCGTGGTAACGCTCGCGCCATTGCGAGCGTGCAAGCTGCCAGGCCTGCAGGTCGGCGCGATGCCGTTCCAGGTCGCGCAGCAGGCGGTCAAAGCGCTTGCGTGCCGGCGACAGCGGCGCGCCGGCCGGCTGCCCGGGCTGGCTGCGCAGCTGTTGCAGCGCCTGCGCGGCAGGCGCATCGGTCGGCGGTCGGGCATTGCGTGGCATGCCCGGCTCACTCACTCTTCGGGATCGGCGTCCGCGTCGTCCGGACGCTGGTCGCCTACTGTCCACAGGCGCTCCAGTGCATAGAACTCGCGCACGCGCGGCAGCATCACATGCACCACCACATCGCCCAGGTCCACCAGCACCCACTCGGCCTCGCGCTCGCCTTCCACGCCCAGCGGCATCACGTCCAGCCGCTTGGCGAACTTGACCACTTCTTCGGCGATCGACTTGACGTGGCGGGTCGAGGTACCCGAGGCGACCACCATGTAGTCGCAGACGCTGGACTTGCCGCGCACATCGATCTCGACCACGTCCTTGGCTTTCAGCTCCTCCACGGCCTCGCGCACGGTGGCCAACAGGGCCGGCACGGACGGCGGCGGATTCGGAATGGAGGTCTTGATGACTTGGGCTTGGGTGGTCAAAGCGGGCAACTCGATGGAATTGGCGTGAATTATAGGCCGGTCCGGGCGGGCGCGTGTTCAGCCGGTCGGCCGGGCCTGCCCGTAGAGGCCTTCCTGCACGATAAACGCCGCCACCGGCGCCGGCAGCAGCGCCTGCCAGGCGCCGCCGCTGGCGATGCGCGAGCGCACCGCGCTGGCCGATTCGCTGCGTAACGGCTGCTGCAGCGACCACAGGCGGCCGGCCGGCGAGGTGCCCAGGTCGCCGGCCCTGTCGGCCCAGCGGCCCTGCACCGCTGCGGCAAGCTGCGGCGCGTCGGCCAGGTCCAGGGGGGCGCCCGGACGTGCGGCGATGACGAAATGCGCCAGCCCGAACAAGGCCTGCCACTGGTGCCAGCCGCTCAGCCCGATAAAGGCATCGGCACCGAGAAGCCAGGCGATCGGTGTCGTCGGGCCGAGCTCGTCGCGCAGTTCGCGCAAGGTCTCCACGGTGTAGGACGGTGCGCCACCGTGGCTGGCGCGGCGCAGTTCGCGGGTGTCGAGCACCAGATCTGGTGTATCGGCCAGCGCCAGCTCCAGCATGTGCGCACGCTGTGCGGCGCTGGCGCCGGGTGCGGGACGGTGCGGCGGGTCGGCGGCGGGCACCAGGTGGACCAGCGCGCCCAGCTCGTCGCGCGCGGCGCAGGCGATGGCGAGGTGGCCCAGGTGGACCGGATCGAAGGTGCCGCCGTAGTAGAGGTGAGGCCGGGAATCGGGAATCGGGATTGGGGAATCGCAAGAGCGCGGGTTCGGCGCTGCCGGGTGGGCGTTGGTGGGCGGCGAGGTGCGGGCCGCGCTGCCGGGGGTGGCCGCAGCTGTGGCCTGGCCGGGGGGGATGCTGCGTGAGGAGACGGGTCGCGCATCTTTGGCGCAGGCGCGATCACCGGGGGCGGCATCGCCGGCGTTCACGCCAGCAATCTCACCGCGCGGGCTTCGGCCACGGCCACCAGCAGGCGTTCCAGGCCGACCCAGGGGTCGCCGTCGGCGCGGCCCTTGGCCATGCGATCGACCCGCGAGGCTTCGGCGACGAAGCGCTCCCAGCGGCGTGGTTCGGGGTGCCGTTGCAGCGCGCGCTTGAACGGCGCCTGGCGCGATTCCCACAGGCCTTGCGCCTTCATTTCGGCAGCGAGGTTGCCGCCGTTGGCCTGCACCCTGGCCAGCGCCGCGGTGCGCAGCAGCTCCTTGATCAGGATCGGCATCAGTGCGGCCACCGCCTCGCCTTCGGCACGCAGGCCGGCGAGCATGCGCACCGCTGCGGCCGGCTGCCCGGAAAAGGTGGTTTCGGCCAGGCGGAATACGTCGTAGCGCGCGGCATCGGCGACCAGCGATTCCATCGCCTCCAGGTCCAGCACCTTGCCGTCGGCCAGCAGCACCAGCTTGTCGATTTCCTGCGCGGCGGCCAGCAGGTTGCCTTCCACCCGCTCGCTCAGGCGCTGCACCGCGGCGGCGTCCGCACGCAGGCCGTGGCTGCGCAGGCGACGCTCGATCCAGTCGGAGAGCTCATGCGGCTTGATCGCCCAGGCCACCGCAATGGTGCCGATGCGGCCGACCGCATCGGCCCATTTGCCCTGGTGCGCCTTGCTCCAGTCGTTGGCGGTGATCAGCAGCACCACGTCCGGTGGTGGGTTGGCGCAGAAGCGGGTGATCACCTCGGCGCCGTCCTTGCCCGGCTTGCCGCTGGGCAGGCGCACTTCCACCAGCCGGCGCGGACTGAACAGGCTGGGCGCGTTGAAGGTCGCATCCAGCTGGTTCCAGTCGAATTCGCGCCCGTCGGCGTCGAAGACTTCGCGCTCGCTGATGCCTTCGGCGCGCGCGCGTGCGCGCACGGCATCGGCCGCTTCCAGCACCCGCAAGGTTTCCGGGCCGGCGATCAGGTAGACCGGCTGCAGCGGCTGGCTGGACTGGCCGGCCAGCTGTTCTGGGCGAAGTTCCATGACTACGGAAGCTCCATGACTACGAAGGCAGGCGTGACTGCACCATACCGGACAAGCCAGCGTCGGCAGCGGTCGTCGCGGCAAGGCTACCGCGCAAGCGCCACCGGCGCCTGGCGCAGGCCAGCTCCGGACACCGGACGCGGTTGCCCGGCAGCTGCACGGACGGGCGGATCACCGGCTCAGTTATTCGACGAAGACGCGGGCGGCAGCGATGCCGGCACGCTCGATTCCGGCGTGGACGGCTGCACCGGCGGTGTGGTGGCCGGCTGCAGCGGCGCACTGGGTGTGCTCTCCAGCGTCTCGCCGCGCTCCACACGCGCCCGCACGACGCTGTCGATGCGACGCAGGATCGAGGCCGACATGTCCTTGCGCAATTCGTCGGCGAGGATTTCGCGCTCGGTCGCGGTACCGGTGGCGTCCACCGGTGGCGACACGTAGTCGCGCGACAGCTCGATCACCTGCTGCGGCACCAGCACCGAGCCGTTGGCGGTGGTGACGGTGAAGATGGCGGCATAGCGCAGGCTGTACTCCTGCGCGCGGCCCTGGCTGTCGATGGCGATCGGCAGATCGCCCCAACGCTCGGACAGCACCTGCAGTTGCGCAAAGCCGGTCTTGGCATCCTCGTCGGCCACGGTGGCGCCGGCGGCCTTGAGGCCACGCCGCAGCAACTTGGCCAGCTCGCTGTACTGCACCGCGGACTGCACCTTCACCGCGGGGGTGTCCGGCGGCAGCGCCAGCGAGTTGCGCAGATGGAAGCCGCAGGCGGTGAGGCTCGAGACGAGCACGAGGGACGCAGCGAAGGCAGTAGGAAATCGAATCATGGGCACAGTCTGGATGAGCGCCCCGGCGGCGGCAACAGGCGGCTAGCCTGCCCGACACCGCGTGAACGGGGCTTGAGAGGCGCCGCAGTAAAACTGCGGCGGCCAGGATGAAAAACGCGTCGCCACGCGCCGGTGCAACGAATGACCAGGAACCACTGCGCAAACGCCACTCACGCGTCGCCACGCGCCAGTGAAATGAATGACCAGAAGCCACCCAGCAATCTCACCGGCGTGTCGTCACGCGCCGGTGCAGTGAATTGACCAGGACCGCTGCGGCGACCACCACGCGCCTGTGTAACACACGCCAAATTGCCGCAGCAGCCTTGCAGCCGCATTGCCACGCCGAGCCGGCGAACTACCCGGAACGGCGATGGCAACGCGACCGATCAACAACGATCAACCCGCCACGATGTTCACGATCTTGCCCGGCACGATGATGATCTTGCGCACGCTCAGCCCTTCCAGGAACTTGGCCGCATTCGGCTCGGCCTGGGCCAGCGCTTCGATCTGCTCGCGTCCGGCATCGGCAGCGACCTCGATGGTGCCGCGCAGCTTGCCGTTGATCTGCACCGCCAGGGTCAGCGCGTCGCGCACCAGCGCGGCGGCATCGACCTGCGGAAACGCGACATCTTCCAGCAGCGTCTCGTCGCGGCCCAGCACCTGCCACAGCGCATGGCTGGCGTGCGGGGTGATCGGGTTGAGCAGCAACACCATCGCTTCCAGGGCCTCCTGGCGCACTGCACGGCCCTGCGCGCTGGCATCGTCGAACTTGGCCAGCGCGTTGGACAGTTCCATCACCGCGGCAATGGCGGTGTTGAAGCTGTGGCGGCGGCCGTAGTCGTCGTCCACCTTGCCGATGGTTTCGTGGGTCTTGCGGCGGATCGCCTTCTGCTCGGCGTTCAGCGCGGCGGCATCCAGTGCAGCGGCAGCGCCCTCGCCCACATGCTTGTGCACCTGCACCCACAGCCGGCGCATGAAGCGCGCCATGCCGTCGACGCCGGCCTCGTTCCATTCCAGCGACTGCTCCGGCGGTGCGGCGAACATCGAGAACAGCCGCACGGTGTCGGCGCCGTACTTGGCCACCATCGACTGCGGGTCCACGCCGTTGTTCTTGGACTTGGACATCTTCTCGGTGCCGCCGATATGCACCGGCTGGCCATCGGCGATCAGCACCGCGCCGGTGACGCGGCCGCGCTCGTCGCGCTGGATCTCCACGTCGGCCGGATTGATCCAGTCCTTGCCGCCGTTGTCGGCATCGCGGTAGAAGGTGTCGGCGATGACCATGCCCTGGGTGAGCAGGTTGGTCACCGGCTCGTCGCTGTCCACCAGCCGCGCGTCGCGCATGAGCTTGTGATAGAAGCGGAAGTACATCAGGTGCAGGATCGCGTGCTCGATGCCGCCCACGTACAGGTCGGCCGGCATCCAGTAGTTGGCGCGGCGGTCGACCATGTCGCGTGCGTTGGGGCTGGTGTAGCGCGCCACGTACCAGCTCGACTCCATGAAGGTGTCGAAGGTGTCGGTCTCGCGCTCGGCCGGGCCGCCGCAGTCCGGGCAGGTGGTCTGGCGCCAGGTCGGGTCGGTCTTGATCGGCGAACCGGTGCCGGCAAATTCCACGTTTTCCGGCAGCACCACCGGCAGCTGGTCTTCCGGCACCGGCACCGCGCCGCACTTGGCGCAATAGATCACCGGGATCGGGCAGCCCCAGTAGCGCTGGCGGCTCACGCCCCAGTCGCGCAGGCGGTAGTTGACCCGGCGCTGGCCCTGGCCCTTGCGCTCGAAGCGCTCGGCCAATGCCTCGAAGGCGCCGCCGAAATCCAGGCCGTCGAACTCGGCCGAGTTGATCAGCTCCAGCGGGCGGCTCTTGTCGGTATACCAGTCGCGCCACTGGGTGGCGTCCCAGGTTTGCTCTTCTTCGTTGCGCGGCTCGCGCAGCCTGACCACCTGCACGATCGGCAACGCGTACTTGTTGGCGAATTCGAAATCGCGCTGGTCGTGGCCGGGCACCGCCATCACCGCGCCGGTGCCGTAGCCCATCAGCACGAAGTTGGCCACCCACACCGGCACCTGCTCGCCGCTGATCGGATGCACCGCGGTCAGGCCGGTGGCCATGCCGCGTTTTTCCTGGGTTTCCAGCTCGGCTTCGGACACGCCGCCGTGCTTGAGTGTTTCCAGCAGTGCCGCCAGTTCCGGATTGGATTTGGCCGCATGCAACGCCAGCGGATGCTCGGCGGCGATCGATACGAAGGTCACGCCCATCAGCGTGTCCGGGCGGGTGGTGAACACGCGCAGCGGATCCAGCGCGGTGCCGTCGGTGTCGCGCACGTCGAACTGGATCTCCAGCCCTTCCGAGCGGCCGATCCAGTTGCGCTGCATGGTCTTGACCGAGTCCGGCCAGCCGTCCAGCTGGTCCAGGCCGTCGAGCAGTTCCTGCGCGTAATCGGTGATGCGCAGGAACCACTGCGGGATCTCGCGTTTTTCCACCAAGGCGCCGGAGCGCCAGCCACGGCCGTCGATGACCTGCTCGTTGGCCAGCACGGTCTGGTCGATCGGGTCCCAGTTCACCACCGCGTTGCGGCGATAGGCCAGGCCCTTGCGCATCAGCCGGGTGAACATGCGCTGCTCGTGCACGTAGTACTCGGGCGTGCAGGTGGCGAACTCGCGCGACCAGTCGATGGCATAGCCCAGCGATTTCAGCTGGCCGCGCATGTGCTCGATGTTGGCGTAGGTCCACTTGGCCGGCGCGGTCTTGTTCTTGATCGCGGCGTTTTCGGCCGGCAACCCGAACGCGTCCCAGCCCATCGGCTGCATCACGTTGTGGCCGGTCATGCGCTTGTAGCGGCTGACCACGTCGGAGATGGTGTAGTTGCGCACATGGCCCATGTGCAGCGCACCGGACGGATACGGCAGCATCGACAGGCAATAGAACTTCGGTTTGTCCGAAGTCTCGTCGACCTGGAAGGCGCGGATGGCATCCCAGAACTGCTGGGCGGAGGTTTCGACCTGCTGCGGGTCGTAGGCGTTCGGTTCGACGGTGGACATTGGGAGCGGATGCTCGGGCGGTGCAAAGCGGCACAGGGTACCGCAGTGCAGCAGGTGCTCCAAACCGTTACCGCAGCGCGGGCGACTTCGCCGGCCAGCTCCAGGCCGCCACGGCCAGCCAGCCGACCCAGGCCAGGAACGCCAGCCGCTGGGCGATCGCCTGCCGCAGCAGGCCGGGCGGGCCGAACGCCAGCACTGCCACCAGCAGGCCGGCTGCCAGGCTGAGCCAGGCCAGGCCACGGGTTGCGGGGGCGTTGAGCAGCGCGGCGGCGATCAGCAGCATGGCCGGCACGAAGGCCACCGCCCATAGCAGCCAGGCGGTGGCATGCGCCTGGCTGGCGCGGCCATCCAGGTCGGTAGGGTCCAGCGGCAGCATGCCCATGCCGGCGAAGGCCAGTCCGGCCAGCACGACCAGCTGCCCGCCCACGCGCAGGCTCCAGCTCGCCCTGGGCGGCATGCGCGCCAGCAGGCTGACCCCGGTCACCATGCCCAGCGCCCCCACCAGCACGAAGGCCAGCAGATTGAAGCCCAGCGCATGCGGCACTCCCGCCGCGCCCAGCAAGGCGACCGGGTGGCTGGCCTGCAGATAGCCGGGCAGCGTGGCGCCGAAACCGGCCACCGCCAGCACGAACACGGTGGCCGCGACCAGGCCCAGGTAGCGCTGCGCGCCGTCGGTACTTCCCATTGTGCTGCTCCGGAGCGGGGCGCCGTGCGCCACCAGGACGCGGCATTGTCGGCCCGGGCACGCCTGGCGTGAACCCCTGCGGCAATGACGGCCGGCCGCGCGCCGGAGCGCCGCACCGGGCCAGCCTTGTGTCGGCCCGGTTTGCCACCATTACCTCCCACTGTTGCCGCACTCACTTCTGGAAGCCCATGTCCGACAAGCCGCACGTATTCGATGCCACCACCGACACCTTCGAGACCGAGGTCCTGCAGAAATCGTTGACGACACCGGTACTGGTGGACTTCTGGGCCACCTGGTGCGGCCCCTGCAAGTCGTTGACGCCGATCCTGGAAAAGCTCGCCGCCGACTACAACGGCGCCTTCGCGCTGGCAAAGGTCGATGTGGACAAGGAGCAGCAGATCGCCGCCGCGTTCCAGATCCGCTCGGTGCCGACGGTGTTCCTGGTCAAGGGCGGCGAGCTGGTCGATGGCTTCCCGGGTGCGATGCCGGAAGGCCAGGTGCGCGAGTTCCTGACCCAGCACGGCGTGCTGCCGGCCGAGGCGCAGGTGGTGGAAGACCTGCCGCCGGCGCCGCTTGAGCCGCAGGACCAGGTTGCCGCGCTGCGCGAGGCGATCGCCGCCGAGCCGGACAAGGACGAGCTCAGGCTGGACCTGGCACTGGCGCTGCTGAAGACCGGCGACACCGCCGAGGCCGAGCAGTTGATCGACGCCCTGCCCGCCAACCTGGCCACCGACGACCGTGCGGTGCGCGCCAAGGCGCGGCTGGGCTTTGCCAATGTGCTGAAGGACGCGCCGGATGCCGACGCATTGCAGGCGACGGTGGCCGCCAACGGCGCCGACCTGCGCGCGCGCCACCTGCTCGGCGTGCGCCACCTGCTCGAGGGCAACGACGAGGCGGCGCTGGAACAGTTCCTGGAGATGCTGCGGCAGGACCGCGGCTTCGACGACAACCTGCCGCGCCGCAGCCTGATCGACGCGTTCCGGGTCATCGAAGACGAAGATCTGGTTGGTCGCTACCGCCGCAAGATGTCGTCGCTGGTGTTCTGACAGCCGAAGGCGCTGCAGCGCCACATGGACACGTAGGAGCGGACCCGGCCGCGACGAGGCCTTGCCAGCAGTCGCTGACAGGGGTTTCCCGGGTAGTGCGCCGTCGCGGCCAGGTCCGCTCCTACCAGGGCTGCCCCGCCACGGCGGGCCGCTGCCCGGGTGTGCGCCAAGCGGCGAGACACTCCGCACGACTGCGCCACCGCCACTGGTGTTCTGGCAGCCGATGACGCTGCGGCGCCACGTGTCCACGTAACGGCTCCACATGGACACGTAGGAGCGGACCCGGCCGCGACGAGGCCTTGCCACCAGTCGCTGACAAGGGTGTCCCAGGGTAGTGCGCCGTCGCGGCCAGGTCCGCTCCTACCAGGGCTGCCCCGCCACGGCGGGTCGTTGCCCGGGTGTGCACCAAGCGGCGAGGCACCCCGCACGACTGCGCGACCGCCACTGGTGTTCTGGCAGCCGATGGCGCTGCAGCGCCACATGGACACGTAGGAGCGGACCCGGCCGCGACGAGGCCTTGCCACCAGTCGCTGACAGGGGTGTCCCGGGTAGTGCGCCGTCGCGGCCAGGTCCGCTCCTACCAGGGCTGCCCCGCCACGGCGGGCCGCTGCCCGGGTGTGCACCAAGCGGAGAGGCACTCCGAGCGACTGCGCGACCGCCGATGACGCGCCGGCTGGACCGGCCTGCAGCACGACCACGACCGCTGCGATGCCAATCTGCGACACGCCACCATACGCATGCGAATGTTATGCTGCGCACCTGCCCTCGCCAAGGAACCCGGCCGCATGCGCGCTACCCTGTTCAAGCTCGGTATCAACCTGTGGCCGCCGTACCTGTTTGCCGGCATCCATGTCACCGTGTTGTCGGCCGATTACCGTTACGCCCGCGTTGAGTTGCGCCAGCGGCCGTGGAACCGCAATTACGTCGGCACCCATTTCGGCGGCAGCCTGTTCGCCATGACCGATCCGTTCTGGATGCTGCTGACCATGCAGAACCTGGGGCGTGACTACTACGTATGGGACAAGGCCGGCAGCATCGAGTTCGTCAGGCCCGGGCGCGGCACGGTAAGCGCGGAGTTCGTCATCGACGACAGCGTGCTGGCCGAGTTGCGTGCGGCCACCGCCAATGGCGAAAAACATCTGCGCTGGTTCGAAAACGCGGTGCACGACGGCCAGGGCGAGGTGGTGGCGCGGGTGCGCAAGCAGCTGTACGTCAAGCGCAAACCGGCACGCTGACGCTGCGCCGCCTGCGCATTGCCCGATGGTGGCAACAGTGCAGCGGTCCGATGCGCGTCGGCTGGCTGTGATCGCGGCGTGCGCACGCCCGTCACCGCCCCGCGCACGCTCACGAGGTGTTGCGCGCGGCATGCGGACTCTGGGTTCTCCTACCCACACGGACTGTCTTCATGAAAACGCTCAACGTCGTCACCCTGGTGCTGCTCATTGTCGGCGGCTTGAACTGGGGCCTGGTCGGCCTGTTCCAGCTCGACCTGGTCGCCACCCTGTTCGGTGGCCAGGATGCCCTGCTGTCGCGTGTGGTCTACACGCTGGTCGGCATCTGCGCCTTGTGGCAGCTGGTCCCGCTGTTCCGCAACGACCACGGCAACACGGTTCACCACACCAGCCCGCACGTGCGCAACACGCCCTAAGCACGCAGCTGCGGCAGGCAGATGCGTCATCGCAGCACGCCGGCACGGTTGGCCGGCGTGCCGCCATGCGACCACGCGCTTTGCGTCCAGACGCGTGGTCGGCAAGAATCGGGCATCTCCCCCGCTGGCTGCCTTCATGCTTCTGCGCACCGTTGCTTCCGCCTGCCTGCTTGCCCTGGTGCTGCCCGCTGCCGCCAACGCGGCTTATCGCAGCCCGCAACAGATCCTGGACGCCTCGCCGGCCAGTGCATGGCGCGTGCTCGACCCCGCGCGCACGCTGTACCTGGAACTGGATGGCGGACGGGTGATCATCGAGCTGGCGCCGCAGTTCGCACCCGCGCACGTCGGCAACATCCGCACCCTGGCGCACGAACGCTTCTGGGACGGGCTCAGCATCTATCGCTCGCAGGACAACTTCGTGGTGCAGTTCGGCGACCCGGATGGCGAGACGCCGGCCAAGGCCAAATCGCTGGGTTCGGCGAAGACGCACCTGCCGGCCGAATTCGAACGCGCCTCGCAGGGCCTGGACTTCCAGCGCCTGCCCGACAGCGATGGCTGGGCGGCGCAGGTGGGCTTTGTCGATGGCTTCCCGGTCGGGCGCGACAGCGCCAGCGGCAAGACCTGGCTGGCGCATTGCTACGGCACCCTGGGCGCCGGCCGCAACAACGACGAGGACAGCAGCATCGGTGCCGAGCTGTACGTGGTCACCGGGCAGTCGCCACGCCAGCTGGACCGCAACATCACCGTGGTCGGCCGCGTGGTCAAGGGCATGGAGTTGCTCAGCGTGATCCCGCGCGGGCCGGACCCGATGGGCTTCTACGAAGACCCCGCGCAGCGCTCGCCGATCCGCGCCATCCGCCTGGCCAGCGAGGTGCCGTTGCCCGAACGCACGCCACTGCAGTTGCTGCGCACCGACAGCCAGACCTTCCGCGATGTGGCCGAAGCGCGCCGCAATCGCAAGGACGATTTCTACAAGCGCCCGGCCGGGCATATCGATCTGTGCAATGTGCCGTTGCCGGTGCGGGCGCCGCCTGCTGGCTAGTTCGGGAATCGGGATTCGGGAAAGCAGGGCCGGTCTCGGGCGTCTTCGCAACTTCGGGCGCGCGTGCTCAACGGGCGCGCTGGCTGAAGGCGACGCTGCCCAGGATCAGCGCCGCGGCCACCAGCATGGTCCAGGTCAGCGGCTCGCCCAGCAGCGACCAGGCCAGCAGCGCGCCGAACACTGGCACCAGGTAGGTCACCGTGGAGGCGCGTGCCGGGCCGATGCGCTGGATCAGGCGGTAATACATCAGGAACGCCAGCCCGGTGCACACCACGCCCAGCGCGGTGGCGCAGGCCCAGGCCACCGCCGGCACCGGCGTGGTCGGCCACTGCCACCAGGCCAGCGGCGCCAGCAGCAACGCACTGCAGCCCAGCGTGGAGGCGGCCGACGCCGCCGGTGGCAGGTCGCCCATGTGGCGCTTCACCAGGTTGTAGCCGATGCCGTACAGCAGCGACGCGGTGGCACCCGCCAGTGCCGCCGGCCCCACGCTCAACCCGGCCGACTTGCCGGTGGCCAGCACCAGCACGCCGATGAAGCCGATCAGCAAGGCCAGCGCGCGCCGCGTGCCGATCTTCTCGCCGAAGAACAGGAAGGCGATCAAGGCGGTGAACAACACCGTCATCGCATTGCAGATCGCACCGATCGCGGCCGGCGCGTGCTGCGCGCCCCACGCGAACAGCAGGAACGGCAAGGCGGAGTTCAACACGCCGATCACGGCCAGCATCGGCCAACGGTGCAAGGGGAAGCGCTCGCGCGCCAGCCACAAAAACGGCAGCAGCACCGCCGCGCCCAGCGCCAGGCGGATTTCCACCAGCACCACGGTGCCGAACCTGGGTGCGGCCACGCGCATGAACAGGAACGAGCAGCCCCACACGATGCCGAGAAACCCCAGCTCCAGCGGGGTACGCCAGTCGCGGGTGGCAACGACCGGCTGCGGCGCCGGTTGCGCGCTCATTGCCCCACCTGCGCAGGCTGCCGTGATGTGCTGGAACCGCAGAGGACAACAGCAGGCAGGCAGGTGGACATGGCACGATCGTCGCGATGGGGTCCTGCAGCATCGGTTGCAACCGCAGGCGCGACAAGCGCGTAGTATCGAGGCGAGCCACAAATCTCACTCATGCCTCGATGAACCTGCGCCCCACCCTGTTGCCCGCGCTTGGCGTGTTCGCCGCCGCCGCGCGCCACCAGAACTTCGCGCATGCCGCCGAAGAACTGCATCTGACCGCCAGTGCGGTCAGCCATCACGTGCGCAAGCTCGAAGCGCTGCTGGGCGTGACCTTGTTCCAGCGGCTGCCGCGCGGGGTCAAGCTCACCGCCGAGGGCCGCCAGCTGGCCGACGCCGCTACCGCTGCGTTGGCCGAGATCGCCTCGGTGGCCGGCAACCTGCACCCGCGCGAAGACGCCATCCCGTTGCGCGTGACCACCCTGCGCTCGCTGTCGTACTGCTGGCTGTTGCCGCGCCTGCCGCGCTTTTGTCGCGCCCATCCGCATATCCGCCTGGATCTGCAATCGGACCCGGCGTTTTCGCGCTTCGAGGAGGGCGGCCCCGAACTGGGCATCCGTTATGGACAAGGCGCATGGCCCGGACTGACCTCGCACCATTTGATGGACGATGAACTGTTCCCGGTGGCCTCGCCTTCATTGCCGGAAGTGGCGGCACTGCGCACGCCGGCGCAGATCGCGCAATTGCCGCTGCTGAGCGACATGTCGCCGCAGGGGTGGCGCGACTGGTTCCGTGCTGCGCAGGTGCGCGGCACCGCGTTGCCACCGATGCACTCCTTCAACGACAGCACCGACGCCATGCGCGCAGCGGTCTATGGCCTGGGCGCGGTGCTGGCGCGCAAGCACATCGCCCAGCCCTACCTGCAACGCTACGAACTGGTACGCCTGCCCGGCCCCACGCTCAAGGCCCGCTACGCGTATTACATCGTGCACCCCAGCCACCGCGAGCCCAGCCCCGCGGCGGCGCTGTTCATCGAATGGCTCAAGCGCGAAGCCATGGACGAACGTACCCCGATGCCCGCATTGCCAGCAGAGCTGCTGGCGTTGCCGGCGAGCGAGTCGCTGAGTGAGCCGCGTGCGCGGCGACGATCGCGCAAGGCGTCTGCAACGGAATGAGGTTGCACAGCAATCGTCCTTGCATACACCCGGGCGCAAGCATCACTTCTGCATTTCTGCCTCCGGGACATTGCCCCTTCCCGGGGAAAAGGTGTCCGAAGGGGTAGCAGCGAAGCCCGGAGGCTGTCCCTTCTCCCTGCGGGAGAAGGTGCCCCGCAGGGGCGGATGAGGGAACGAGCGACGCCTGGCGGACTGCGCGTGCAAGTGTGGCGTCGCCTTGTCCCCTCGCCCCAACCGCTCTCCCGCAAGAGAGGGACTTCTGGTTGCGCCGGCGGGATCCTGGACACGCGCGCGTCAGTGGCGCGCAAGCGCTGCCTTGGCACCCCGCAGGAAAGGGGCCTTCTCTCGAGCGGCAAAAGCGCTCGCTGGGAGACAGACGCGATGGGGCATCCAGCGCACACCATCACCTCGTTTTGTCCTGCCGATGCCTAGGCTTTAGCTCCCCAACCCCCAGGACGTTCCCATGCCCACTCTTCGCATGCGTATCACCGGCACCGACGACGACGCGCGTGCCATCGCCAACCTGCTGCAGAGCATCGAAGGCATCGAGCACGTGGAAGAAGTCGACGACCTGATGCCGCATCTGGACGACGACGATTCCAGCTCGGCCGGCCTGTCCGACGACGAAGGCCCGGGCAGCCACGAGTTCGAAGTGGAAGCCGGCAACGAGGCCACTGCGCAGAAGGTGCGCGACGCCGTGCAGGAACTGGCGCTGCAGCTGGATGTGTTCGTCGAGTACGAATTCGACGAAGGCTGAGCGGACGTCGTACCGATTGCGCTGCGCTTGTGCGCAGTCGGTCGGTGACGATGTCGCACCGAGGCGCTGCGCCGTCATCGCAGATGAGCGGCATCACTGAAAGCGATCCACAACAGCGCGACGCGCCGAGTAACTGCCTGACATAGGCGCCTATCCAACACACGCGCGGCCGGCACGGCATCGCCAGCCAGCCGCGCGGTCGATCAGGACATCCGGCGCCGCCGCGCACGCCAGCGCCACGCCTGCAGCAGCAGCCAGCCGACGATCAGCCCCACCACCGCCACCGGCAGCAACGCCGCCACCGCGCGGATCACGAACGCCACGCTGGATGCGAAGACCTGGCCGAACCCGGCGGCCGCCTCGGCAATCTCGCCCCTGCCCTGTTCGCCGCCGGTGCCACGGAAGTTGAGCGTCAGCAGCTGCGTGCGCACGCGTCGTTGCTGCTGCGCGGCGTCCTGCTGGGCCTGTTGTACTTCGGCCTCCATTTCGGCCAGCCGCTTGGACAGCGCCAGCAGATCGGTCACGGCCAGGTCGCGGCGTTGCTGCAGTTCGAGCAGGCGGGCGTGTTCCTTTTGCAGACGCGCCTGGGCCAGTCCGGTATCGGCGATCTGCTGCGCCAGATCCTCGGCACGCGTACTGCGCGCGGCGACTTCGCCCTGCTGGCCGGCCAGTTGCACCAGCGGCTCGATGCCGTCCGGCGCCATCCGCACGCTGACGCTGCCACTGGGGTCGCGCCCACCGCTCTGCTCCACGGCCAGCAGCGCGCAATCGCCAAATTGCGCCGACTGGCAGGCGGTGCGGACCGCCGCGATGCGTTGGCCGATCTGGTCGGCCGGCAACGTGATCTGCACATCGTGCTCATAGGCCAGCGCGTTGCCTTGCGCGGCGGGCGGTGCCGGCGCCGGAGCGCCACCGTCTGCCGCCATCTCCGCCGGCGGCCTGGCACATCCGCTCAGCGCCCAGCCCAGCAGCAACCCGGCCGCGTACCGCTGCATCCGGCGCCTCACCGGCTGGCTCCATCGACCGCGTGCACAGTCAGCGCGGCCAGGTCCAGCTGCGGCAGACAGCGCAGGTTGACCGCCACACTGGCCTGGCCGGTCTTGGAGTTCACCCCCTCGCTGAAGGGCGCGATGCCGCACTGCGGGCAATGGTGGTGATCGATGTGCTGCTGGTTGAAGCGATAGGTTCCCAGCGCCTCGGGCTCCCCCTGCAGACGCAACTGCACGCGCGTGCCGAACCACAGCAGGCCGCCGCGGCGACGGCACAACGAGCAATTGCAGTCGTAGGCCTCGGTGATCGGCGCTTCGGTCTCCAGATCGAACGCGATGCGTCCGCAATGACAGCTACCGGCGTAATGCATGGTGATCCTCCTTGGAAGCGGCCACTCTAAACCAATGGCGGATGCGGACAAGCCTGCAGATGCCTATGCTGGCCGATTGCTTCCATCGGGATCCACCATGCGTCAACGTCTGCTCGTCCTCGCCCTGCTCGCCGGCCTCGGCGCCTGCCAGCAACAGCCCGAATCGCCGCGCGCCGGCCCCACTGATGCCGGCGCCCAGGATGCGCAGACGCCGGATGCGCGCTTTGCGGCGCTGTCCAAGCGCGCGCTCGACACCTGGATGCAGCTGTCGCCGGTGACCGCCACCCAGACCGGCGATCACCGCTTCGACACGCAGATCGACGATCTGAGCAGCGCCGGCCGCCAGCGCAGCCTGGATGCCGGCAAGCAGCTGCTGGCGGACCTGGATGCCATCGCGGTGGCCAGGCTGTCGCGCGAGAACCAGGTCGATGCGGCCATCCTGCGCAACCAGCTGCAATCGGAAATCTGGAACACCGAGGTGCTGCAGAGCTGGGCCTGGGACCCGCAGGTCTACAACGGCCTGGCCGGCAGCGCGCTGTATGGCCTGATGGCGCGCGAATTCGCGCCGTTGCCCGAGCGCCTGACCTCGGCAACGCAGCGCATGGAGAAGATCCCCGGCATCTTCGCGCAGGCGCGCGCAAACCTGGACCCGGCGCGCGTGCCGAAGATCCATGCCGAAACGGTGGCCAAGCAGAACAAGGGCATCCTCAGCATCGTCGATACCTTCATCGCGCCCAACATCGGCCAGCTTGGCCCGATCGAAGCGGCGCGCGCCCAGGCGGCCATCGACACGCTGCGCAAGGCGGTGGCCGAGCAGCAGACCTGGCTGGACACCGTGCTGGTACCCAACGCCAAGGGCGATTTCCGCGTCGGTGCGCAACTCTACGATCAGAAACTGAAATTTGCGCTGCTGTCGTCGCTGTCGCGCGCCGAGATCAAGCAGCGCGCCGAGTCCGAGCTCAAGCGCGTGCGTGGCGAGATGTACGGTATCGCGCGTACGGTGCTCAAGGACAAGCCCGGCGCACCGGCACTGCCCGAGACGCCCAACGACGCCCAGCAGCAGGCCGCGATCGAGGCGGCGCTGGAACTGGCCTATGCCGACAAGCCCGCGCGCGACAAGGTGGTGGACGCCGCCAAGGCCGCACTGGCGCAGTCCACCGAGTTCGTGCGCCAGAAGGACCTGATGACGCTGCCCGATTCGCCGGTGGACATCATCCTGATGCCGGAATTCCAGCGCGGCGTGGCGGTGGCGTACTGCGATTCGCCCGGCCCGCTCGACAAGAATCTCAAGACCTTCTACGCGGTCTCGCCGATTCCCGACGACTGGAACGACCAGCAGGTCGATTCGTTCCTGCGCGAATACAACAGCCGCATGATCCACCTGCTCAGCATCCACGAAGGCACCCCGGGCCACTACCTGGAAGGCTGGCATTCGGCCAAGTTCCCCTCCACGCTGCGCGCGGTGCTGCGCTCGGGCATGTTCGCCGAGGGCTGGGCGGTGTACACCGAGCGCATGATGCAGGAACAGGGTTACCTGGATAACGACCCACTGTTCCACCTGGTGCAGCTCAAGTTCTACCTGCGCACCATTGCCAATGCCATCCTCGACCAGGGCGTGCATGTGGATGGCTGGGAGCGCGACAAGGCGATGCACCTGATGACCCACGACACCTTCCAGCAGGAGAGCGAGGCCTCGGGCAAGTGGGTGCGTGCGCAACTGTCGTCGGCGCAGCTGCCGACCTACTTCGTCGGCGTGCAGGAACATCTGGATACGCGCAAGGCGGTGCAGGACAAGCTGGGCGAAAAGTTCAGCCTGAAGGCGTACCACGACCAGATGCTGTCCTACGGCGCCCCGCCGGTGCGCTTTGCACGCGAGCTGATGCTGGACCAGCCGATCGAGTGACCGATCCTTCTCCCGCGTGCGGGAGAGGGGCTATTGCAGCTTTACGCATGTCCCTTCTCCCGCGTGCGGGAGAGGGTGCCCCGCAGGGGCGGATGAGGGCGCGAGCGACGCCTGGTGTGCGACCCANTATTGCAGCTTTACGCATGTCCCTTCTCCCGCGTGCGGGAGAGGGTGCCCCGCAGGGGCGGATGAGGGCGCGAGCGACGCCTGGTGTGCGACCCATACGCACCTGGCTTCACTGCAGTCGCGCCCCCCCCTCACCCCAACCCCTCTCCCGCACGCGGGAGAGGGGCTATTGCAGCTTTACGCATGTCCCTTCTCCCGCACGCGGGAGAAGGNGGAGAAGGTGCCCCGCAGGGGCGGATGAGGGCGCGAGCGACGCCTGGTGTGCGACCCACACGCACCTGGCTTCACTGCAGCCGCGCCCCCCCTCACCCCAACCCCTCTCCCGCACGCGGGAGAGGGGCTATTGCAGCTTTACGCATCTCCCTTCTCCCGCTCGCGGGAGAAGGTGCCCCGCAGGGGCGGATGAGGGCGCGAGCGACGCCTGGTGTGCCACCCATACGCACCTGGCTTCACCGCAGCCGCGCCCCTCACCCCAACCCCTCTCCCGCACGCGGGAGAGGGGCTATTGCAGCTTTACGCATGTCCCTTCTCCCGCACGCGGGAGAGGGACTTGCCGGCGCGATNCCCCTCACCCCAACCCCTCTCCCGCACGCGGGAGAGGGGCTATTGCAGCTTTACGCATGTCCCTTCTCCCGCACGCGGGAGAGGGACTTGCCGGCGCGATTGTTGCCATTGCATTCGGCGCGCTTCAAACCTGCAACGTCCAGATCGCGCCACACTCAAGCGCCTCGTTTCCCTCACCCATCCGCCGCGACAAACCCGCCGGTCTGCCGCGCCCACAGGCGTGCGTACAGCCCGCCTTGCGCGATCAGCTGCGCATGCGTGCCGGTTTCGACGATGCGTCCGGCGTCCATCACCACCAGCCGGTCCATGCGCGCGATGGTGGACAGCCGGTGCGCGATCGCGATGACGGTCTTGTTGCCCATCAACGCGTCCAGGCTGTCCTGGATCGCCGCTTCCACTTCCGAATCCAGCGCCGAGGTGGCCTCGTCCAGGATCAGGATCGGCGCATCCTTCAGCAGCACCCGCGCGATGGCAATGCGCTGCCGTTGACCGCCCGACAGCTTGACCCCGCGTTCGCCCACGTACGCATCGTATCCGCGCCGGCCTTCGCCATCGACCAGCGTGTCGATGAAACCCTCCGCGCGCGCCTTGCGCACCGCTTCCAGCATTTGCGCATCGCTGGCCTGCGGCCGGCCATACAGCAGGTTGTCGCGGATCGATCGATGCAGCAGCGAGGTGTCCTGGGTGACCAGGCCGATCTGCCCGCGCAGGCTTTCCTGGGTGACCTGTGCGATGTCCTGCCCGTCGATCAAAATACGTCCCTGCTCCAGGTCATAGAGCCGCAGCAGCACGTTGACCAGGGTCGACTTGCCCGCGCCCGATGGGCCGACCAGGCCGATCTTCTCGCCGGCACGCACCTGCAGGTCCAGCCCGGCGATCACCCCGCCGCGCTTGCCGTAATGGAAATGGATGTGCTCGAACTGCACCCGGCCCTGCGTCACCTGCAACGGCACTGCGTCGGGCGCGTCCTGCACCAGCACCGGCTGCGAGATGGTCTGCATGCCGTCCTGCACGCTGCCGATGTCCTCGAAGATGCCGTTGACCGTCCACATGATCCAGCCGGACATGTTGTGGATGCGGATCACCAGGCCGGTCGCCAGCGTGATCGCGCCCACGCTGATCTGGCCGCGGCTCCACAGCCACAACGCCAGCCCGCAGGTACCGACGATCAGGAAGCCGTTGGCCACCGCAATGGCGGTGTCCATGGTGGTGGTCACGCGGGTCTGCCCGCGATGTTTCACCGCCAGCTCGTCGATCGCATCGCGCACATAGGCCTGCTCGCGCCCGGCGTGGGCGAACAGCTTGAGCGTGGAGATATTGGTGTAGCCGTCGACGATGCGCCCGGTGGCCTTGGAGCGTGCATCCGATGCGATCCACGCACGCGCCTTCATGCGCGGCACGAAGAACGCCATCAGCGCGACGTATACCACCAGCCAGATCAGCAACGGCAGCATCAGCCACGGGTCGGCCTGCGCGAACAACCACAGCGCGCTGCCGGTGTAGACCACGATGTACCAGAGTGCATCGACCATCTGCACCGCCGATTCGCGCAGCGAGGTGCCGGTCTGCATCACCCGGTTGGCGATCCGGCCGGCAAAATCGTTGTTGAAGAAGCCCAGGCTCTGCCGCACCACGTAGTTGTGCATCAGCCAGCGCGAGCGGTTGCTCAGGCCCGGCACGATCGCCTGGTTGACCAGCAGGTTGTGCAGCCCGGTGAACAGCGGCCGCGCCACCAGCGTGATCGCCGCCATCCACAGCAACTCGCCGGCATGCCGGCGGAAGAAATCCGCTCCCGGTCGCTCGGCCAGCATGTCGACGATGCGCCCGAGGAAGTCGAACATCGCCACTTCCACCAGCGCCAGCAGCAACCCGGCGATCAGCGTGGCCAGCAGGATCGGCCACAACGGCCGCAGGTAATGCAGATAGAACCGCCACACGCTACGCGGTGGCATGTCCCGCTCGATGGGCGGGAAGACATCGATCAGGGATTCGAACCAGCGGAACATCGCAGACACTTCGGGAAAAACCGGGAGCGCAGGCTAGCCGATCGCGCGTCAAGCTGCAGTGGCGCCGGCGCGCGGCGCCTGCATCCACACACGCGGTCCGGGCATGCGCTGCAGGTGCCCGCCGGCGCATCGCTTGCGGCCGCCTGCGCCAGGCATGGCCTGGTGACCACGACAGGTCATCGGCGTCAGCCAGTGGCCCCACCGTGCGTCGAGCCGCGCGCGCGTCGCGACCACGCTGGGCAACGCCCTGCGCAGTGGCGCTTACTCGCGAACGCGCGCGAGCAGGCGGTTGACCTCGGCCGGATCGAAATGGCCCGGATCGAAGCGCGCACCCAGGGTGGCCAGCTCCTGCACATGTTGCGCATGATCCGGGTCGGCGATGATCTGCAGCAGCGCCTGGTAGGCCGCGATCCCTTCGCTGTTTTCCGGCGGGCAGGCGTTGGCACCGTCCACGCAACGGGCCGTGCGCAGGCCGGCATCCGGCGGCAGGATCGCCTCGACCTGGACGCGGTGCTGCCAGCCGGCGCCGGCACCGTAGACATAGTCGAAGCGCTCCAGCTCGCCCACCGCGCTCGCGATGGTGACGCGCGCGGCATGCTTGAGCCGTGGCCGGTCCGGCACCTCCAGCCCGGACTCGCCGTAGCGGCCGCCACCCAGGTCGAATTCGTACGGATGCGCGCCGTGCCAGCCCATCACCGGTTGCAGCACGCGATGCAGCGTGGCCAGGCGTAGCGACCCCACCACCAGCACGCGGCGCCAGATCAACGGCGCGCTCTCCACCAGCGCAACCTGCAGCTGATACACCGGCGCAGGCGCGGGCAGCACCGGCTGTGCAGCCTTGGTCTTGGTCTTGATCTTGGTCATCGTGTCCTGGCTATGGCTCGTGCCCGAAGGGTGGAATCGATGGCAGCGCCTCAGCGCTGCTGCAGACTCGGCACCGCACCGGTCATGTTGGTATGGCGGCGCATGATCCAGTTGAACAGCGGCGTGGCCATCAGGGTGGAAAGGATCGCCATCAGCACCAGCACCGAGAACAGGCCCTGCTCGATCACCCCGGCCTGCAGGCCGATGTTGATGATGATCAGCTCCATCAGGCCACGTGCATTCATCAGCGAGCCGATCGCCATCGCGTCGCGGTTGTTTTCGCCGGTGGCGCGGGCCGCAGCCCAGCAGGCCACGCCCTTGCCGATGAACGAGGCGGCCAGGATCGCCACGCCAGCCAGCATGATCTGCGGCTGCAGCAGCACGCTGAGCTGGGTCTTCAGGCCGGAATAGGTAAAGAACAACGGCAGCAGCAGCACCACCACGAACGGCTGCAGCATCTCGCGCAACTTCTCGGTCAGCGGCCCCTTGGGCAGGCAGACGCCGAGCAGGAAGCCGCCGAATACCGCATGGATGCCGATCGCATCCATCGCCCAGGCGCTGACGCAAAACAGCATCAGGATCACTGCCAGCACGCCGTTGCCCAGCGGCTGGTCCGGCACCACGTGGTCGGCCAGCCGACGCAGCAGATGCCGGCCGACGAAGATCATGAACAACGCATAGCCCACGCCACCGCCGATGGCCAGGTAGGCACTGCCCCAACTGCCGCCGAAGCTGGCCAGCACCACCGCCAGGATGCACCACGCCGCTGCATCGTCGAACGCACCGGCCGTCAGCGCCAGCGTGCCCAACGGGCTATTGGTCAGACCGCGCTCGTGGATGATGCGCGCCAGCATCGGGAACGCGGTGATCGCGATGGCCGCCCCCAGGAACAGCGAGGCCTCCATCAGCTTGGCCTTGTCGGAAAACAGGCCATCCACGGTGAGCAACCAGGGGCACATCGCAAAGGCGAGCGCGAACGGCACCGCGATACCGGCCAGCGACACGCTCATCGCGCTGCGGTAGCGCGCGCGGAAGTGATCGCCACGGAAATCGGTCCCGACCAGGAACATGTACAGGCCCACGCCAAACTGCGCGAACACGTACAGCACATCCATGGTCTGCCTGGGAAACAAGGCTGCCTGGGTTGCAGGTGCCAGCAAGCCGAACAGCGATGGCCCCAGCATCACCCCGGCGATCATCTCGCCCACCACCTGCGGTTGCCCCAGACGCCTGGCCAGCAGCCCCACCAGACGACATACCAGCAGAATCGCTGCGGCCTGCAGAAAAAAATACACCGACATCTGCGGAGTGGTCATGCGTTCGGCAACATCCTGAGAAGTGCGCGGATCATAACGAGCGATGCCGGTGGGCGATAGCCATCGTGCGGCTGCCTCGCCGGCCTCGGCAGGCCGGGGCTGGATGGAACGAGGCGATGTTCCGGGACCACGCGGCAGATGCGCCGGGCCCGGTTGCGCGATCCCGCGCTGGGCAGCGCATGCGCAGGGTGCGGTGAGCGCACGGATGGCAACGATGCGCCGCAAGCAACCGCCACCGCACGCGCATGCAATGGCGACGGCCTGCCGCAGCGATCAGCGACGCATCACTTCTGCGGCGGCTGCGCTGCCGCCACCGGCGTCAACACCAGGTCCTGGAAATCGAAGCTGAAGTCGGTCAATGGCGAGATCGCCTGCATGCGCATCTCGCGCACCGTGCCGTCCGGGGTCAGCGCGAAATTGACGAAGGCATCGGCATTCAGGCTGCGATCGTCCCAGCGCACGATGAAGCTGTCGTGCTGCCAGTGCTCCAGCGTGCCGACCAGCTGCGCGGTCCTGGAAAACTGCAGGCGCAGGCGCTTGCCGTCCTGGCGGATCACCACTTCGCCGTACCACGGGTCGCGGTAGGTCGCCGCATAGCCGCGCAACGGCAGCGAGGGCGTGGAGTGCGCTGCACGGGCGTCCAGATGCTTCTTCCAGCTGCTGTCCGCATCGCCGTCGGCCTTGGCCACCGCCTTGGCATAGGCGGCGGTCCAATCGGTGGCCGGCACCTGCAGGAACGCATCCAGCACCTGCAGGGTCACCGCATTGAAGGCCGCACCAACCTCCTGGTTGGTCAACACCACCACGCCCAGCTGCTGGTCGGGCACCAGGGTCAGCCGCGACACCATGCCCGGCCAGCCGCCGGTGTGCCAGACCAGCCGGTGGCCGCGGTAATCGCTCAGGCTCCAGCCTTCGCCGTAGCCGGCAAAATTGGGGCGTGCTGCCGCCAGCTCCGGCACCGCTGGTTCGGCAATCGCGATCGGCGTGATCATCGACCACATCTCCTGCTGCCGCTTGGCACTGAACAACGGCGTGCCATCCGGCAGCAGGCCGCCGGCCAGTTGCACCTTCATCCACAAGGCCATGTCGTGCGCGCTGGAATAGATGCCGCCGGCACCGGAGTTGTTGGACCAGGTCAGCGGCGCGACCGTGCGCAGTTCGCTGAAGTCGTACTTGGCATGGCCCACGGCCGCGTTGTCGCCCGGCTGCAGTCGATCGGCATTGAAGCGCGTGCCGCGCATGCCGACCGAGGCGAAGATGCGTTGCTGCAGGAACGCCGCATAGCTCTGCCCGGAGACCTGCTCGATCACCTTCTGCGCCACCGCGTACAGGATATTGTCGTAGGCGTAGCGATCGCGGAAACCGCCCTTCAACGGCACCTTGGCCAGCCGCTGCACGACTTCTTCGGTGCTGTAGCTGGTGGCCGGCCAGAACAGCAGGTCGCCCGCCCCCAGGCTCAAGCCGCTGCGGTGCGCGAGCAGATCGCGCAGGCGCATCTCGCCGCTGACGTACGGGTCGGACATGCGGAACCACGGCAGGTGATCGATGACCTTGTCGTCGAGCGAGAGCTTGCCCTCGTCGGCCAGGATCGACAGCGATGCGGCAGTGAAGGCCTTGGTGTTGGAGGCGATCGCGAACAGCGTCTCGGCCTGCACCGGTGCAGGCTTGCCGATCTCGCGCACGCCGTAGCCGCGCTCCAGCACCACCTGCCCATCCTTGACGATGGCCACCGCAATGCCGGGCACATCGAACTGCTCGCGTACGCGCTCCATCTGTGCATCGAACTGCTGCATGCCGGCGGGAAGCTCGGCCGCCTGCGTCGTCGCCACCACGCTTGCCAGCATCAGCATGCCTCCACTCAGCCATCGGTTCACGGTCACTGTCCCAGGTCCTCGCATGTCGCTCAGGTCGATCCGCCGGCGCTGTCCAGCGACAGCGGCAGCGGTGCCACCAACACGCCGTTGCCATCGGCATACAGCCAATGGCCGGGCACGAAGGCCACGCCGGCAAAATTCACCGGCACATCCACATCGCCCAGATCGCGCCGCTCGGTGCGGCGCGGACAGGCGCCCAACGCCAGCACGCCCAGCGACAGCGTGGCCAGGATCTCCACATCGCGCACGCAGCCGTGGATCAACACGCCGGCCCAGCCGTTGGCGACCGCCTGTGCGGCGACCTGGTCGCCGAGCAGCGCATGCTTCAGCGAACCCTGCCCGTCCACCACCAGCACCCGTCCGTCGCCAAGCGTGGCGGCCAGTTCGCGCACGCGCGAGTTGTCCTCGAAACAGCGCACCGTGGTGATCGGCCCGCAAAATGCCGTACGTGCGCCGTAGGAGCGGAACACCGGCTCGGCGATGCTCACCTCGGCAAAACGATCGCACAGATCGGGCGTGGTCCAGGTCATCGCTGCGGTCCGCAAGTGGCGAGTCCCGATGGTAGCGGCATGGCCGCGTCCGCGTAAGCCGCCGAGCGAGCCGCCGATCGCCGCGCCGCCTGGCCGGGCTACGCCTGGATCGCTGTGCACAGCGTGCCTGCAGACGGTCCCGGGCAACGGCCGCGCCTGCCTGGCCGTGCGCGCGGACGCTGCGGCAAGCGCCGGGCGTCACGGCGGAGCCGGCGGGGCTATCATCGGCGCGGCCTGCCACAGGTGCGTGCACCGGACATGCCAGGCACGCGCTCACGCCAACGTGGAATCCCTCATGACCGATCTGTTCGCCGCCACCCCGCCCGCGCTCGATGGCATCCACGTCGGTATCGGCGGCTGGGTGTATGCGCCATGGCGGGCGGGAATGTTCTATCCGGAAGGGCTGGTACAACGCCGCGAGCTGGACTACGCAAGCCGCCACCTCACCGCCATCGAGATCAACGGCACTTACTACGGGGCGCAGAAACCGGCCACCTACGCGAAGTGGCGCGACCAGGTGCCGCCCGGGTTCGTGTTCTCGGCCAAGGCACCGCGCCGCATCACCCAGTCACGCAAACTGGCCGGCACCCAGGCGCAGGTGGACGACTTCGTCGGTGGCATTGTCGAGCTCGGCGACACGCTGGGGCCGCTGGTGTGGCAGTTCGAACAGGGGCACCGGCTGCAGGCCGACGACCTGGACGCGTTCCTGTCGTTGCTGCCCAGACGCGCCGGCAAGCGCGTGCTGCGCCATGTGCTGGAAATCCGCGACCACGCCGCGGTGGATGCCTCGTTGCTGGCCTTGGTGCGCCGGCATGGAGTGGCCACGGTATTCACCGACTCGGACGCGCATCCGTCCTTTGCCGATCTGTCCACCGGTTTTGTCTATGCGCGATTGATGCGCAGCCAGGCGCGTCTGACTGCAGGTTATCCGGCACCGGCACTGGCACGCTGGGCCGAACGCATCCAGGCCTGGCGGCGCGGCGAGGACCCGGCGGACCTGCCGCACATCGATGCGGCCACGCCAGACAAGTCCACCCCGCGCGAAGTGTTCGTGTTTTTCATCAGCGCCGCCAAGGAGCGCAATCCGGCGGCGGCAATGGCGTTATTGCAGGCGCTGGGGTCGCGCTAGCAGGGGCGTTGCAGCGCGTCTTGCGCGACAATGGCGCATGCCCACGACCGACCTGCGCAAGGCGCAACTGCAAATCCATTTCTGCGTCCTGCTCTGGGGCATCACCGCGATCCTGGGCAAGCTGATCACGCTGCCGGCGTTGCCGCTGGTGTGGTGGCGCATGGTGATCGTGGTGGTGGCACTGGCGCTGTTGCCGCGGGTATGGCGCGGGCTGCGCGGCCTGTCCGCGCACGTGGTGCTGGGCTATTGCGGCATCGGTGCGTTGGTGGCGCTGCACTGGCTGACCTTCTACGGCGCGATCAAGCTGGCCAATGCCTCGGTGGCGGCGACCTGCATCGCGCTGGCGCCGGTGTTCACTGCAGTGATCGAGCCATGGGTGACGCAGCGCCCGTTCCGCCCGCGCGAATTGCTGTTCGGCCTGGCGGTACTGCCCGGCGTGGCGCTGGTGGTTGGCGGGGTGCCCGATGGCATGCGGGCCGGGGTGGTGGTCGGCGCAATCTCTGCGGTGTTCGTCGGCCTGTTCGGCTCGCTCAACAAGCGCATGGTCGCGCATGCCGACCCGCTCACGGTCACCGCACTGGAACTGGGCGCCGGCACGCTGACCTTGACCTTGCTGGCGCCGGCCATGCCGATGTTGCTGCCGTCGCTGCATGGCGACCTGATGATTATCCCCAGCCTGCACGATGGCGTCCTGCTGCTGGTGCTGTCGCTGGCCTGCACGTTGCTGCCGTTTGCGCTGGCGCTGGTGGCGTTGCGCCATCTCAGCGCGTACTCGGTGCAACTGGTGACCAACCTGGAACCGGTCTACGCCATCGTGCTGGCGATCGCCCTGCTCGGCGAGCAACGCGAGCTGACCGTGCAGTTCTATCTCGGTGTGGCGATCATTCTCGGCGCGGTGTTCCTGCATCCGGTGCTGGAACGCCGACGCACGATCGTGCATCCGGAACTGCTCGGCACCGCCGAGGCGAAGACCATCGTCGAGTGACCGCACGGCGCAACCAACGAACATCACCGTCGCAGCGGTCCAGGTCGCGACCGGCCTTGTCGATGACGCACCCGCGTGCGCACACCCCTACCCCAACGCCACCACCTGGTCGCGCCCGCCCCGCTTGGCCGCATACAGCGCCTGGTCGGCGCGCTTGATCACCGCATCGGCGCTTTCCAGCACATGCAGCGTGGCCACGCCGATACTCACCGTCACCGACAGCGCGATCGTCATCACCGCCACGCCCTGGCGCAGGGATTCGCACTGCACGCGTGCCTGCAGCAGGTCCACATTGGGCAGCAGCAGCACGAATTCCTCGCCGCCATAACGGGCAATGGTGCCGGCACCGGCCACATGCGCGCGCAGCAACGCCGACAGCTCGCGCAGCACCACATCGCCCTGGTCGTGCCCGTGCACGTCGTTGACGGTCTTGAAGTGGTCCACGTCCAGCAACGCCACCGACAACGGCTGGCCCGCCGCACGTGTCTGTTCCATGGCCGCAGCCAGCGCCGCGGCGAATGCTCGCCGGTTGGGCAGGCCGGTCAATGGATCGGTGCGGGTCTGCTCGACCAGATCGGCATTCAATGCATCCATTTGCGCGTAGTAGCCGGCCAGCTGCTGCTCGTACCACTCACGCTCATGCAGTTGCTGGCGCAGGCGCTTTCCGGCCAGGCGCAGTTCCAGCAGATGCGCGGCCTGCCGCGACAATGCCTGCAGGGCCTGGCGCTGCTCCTGGCGCAGATGCGCCGGGGTCTGGTCGAACACGCACAGCGAGCCCAGCGCCATGCCCTCGCTGGTCACCAGCGGCGCGCCGGCATAGAAGCGCACCGCAGCGCTGCCGGTCACCATCGGATTGTCGTAGAAGCGCGGGTCGAGCAAGGTGTCGTCGACCATCATCACCTCGTCCGGGCGCAGGATCGCATGCGCGCAGAACGAGATGTCGCGCGATGCCTCGCTGCGCGGCGCGCCGTGTGCGGACTTGAACCATTGCCGGTCTTCGTCCACCAGCACCACCGCCGCCATCTGCGTCTGGCACAGCGTGGACGCGATCATGGTGAGGTCGTCGAAGGCACGTTCGGGCGGCGAATCCAGCACCTCGTACTGACGTAGCGCGGCCAGCCGTTCGGCTTCGTTGTCCGGCAATGTCGGTTTGATCACCCTGCCCGCTCCCCAGCTGGCTGTCAGCTGCGCAAGTATGACCGAGCAGGTGATGCGCGACCATCGGGTTGCCCATCGGCAGCCGACGCACCGTGTCGCTGCGGTTCAGCCCAGCGCGCCGGACGAACTCACCACTCGGTACGTTGCGGCAGCAAACCACGCAGTTCCGCATCGCTGAGGTTGCGCCACTGGCCCGGCTTGAGCGCGGCCAGCTTGATGTTGTCGATGCGCACACGGCGCAGCTGGGTCACGCGGTAGCCGAATTCGGCAGACATCAGGCGGATCTGCCGGTTCAAGCCCTGCTCCAGCACGATGCGGAAGCCGAACTTGGCGATGCGCGCGGTGCGGCACGGCAACGTGGTCTCGTTGTGGATGCGCACGCCGCGCGCCATGCCACGCAGGAACTCGTCGGTGACCGGCTTGTTGACTGCGACCAGATACTCCTTCTGGTGGCGGTTCTCCGCGCGCAGGATCTCGTTGACGATGTTGCCGTTGCTGGTCATCAGGATCAGCCCCTCGGACTCCTTGTCGAGCCGGCCGACCGGAAAGATGCGCTGCTCGTGGCCGACGAATTCGACGATGTTGCCCTTGACCGAACTCTCGGTGGTGCAGGTGATGCCCACCGGCTTGTTGAGCGCGATGTAGACATGCGTGCGACCACCGGGCTTGCTGGCGGTGCGCGTGCGCAGCGGCTGGCCGTCCACCAGCACGGTGTCGTCCTCGCCCACCACCGCACCGGTGCCGGCGGCCACGCCATTGACGGTGACCCGGCGTTCGCCGATCAGGCGATCGGCCTCGCGGCGGGAGCAGAAGCCGGTTTCGGCGATGTATTTGTTGAGTCGGGTCGTCATCGGCCGATTATCGGCGATTTGCGGCGGCCCGCGTGCATCCAGGTGCGATCAGGACAGCGCCGGCTGCGGTTGCCCGGCATGCAGCAACTCGTCCAGCGGGCACGGACGGTGCAGGCTGAAACCCTGCACCTGGCCGACCCCGGCCTCGTGCAGGCCGGGGATGTCCGCTTCCGACTCCACGCCCTCGGCCACCACCTCGATGCCCAGTGCCAGGCCGACCTGTGCGATCGAATGCACCGCCGCACGGTCCACCGCGTCATGCGCGTAGTTGCGCACGAAGCCGCAATCGATCTTGAGCACATCCACGGTGAACTGCTTGAGATAGCCGAACGAGGCCAGGCCACTGCCGAAATCGTCCAGCGCCACATGGCAGCCGCGCGCGCGCACGCTCTGCACGAAGCGCCGCGCGTGCTCCAGGTCGCCGATGACGGCGGTCTCGGTGATCTCCATGCACAGCTTGGGCACCAGCTTCGGGTAGCGCTCGAACAGGGACCACACGAAATCGAGGAAATCCGGTTGCGCGATCGACTGCGCGGACAGGTTGACGTGGCACAGGTCCAGCGCTGCCACATGCATCGGGTTGGCCGCCAGCTGCGCGCACAGCGTTTCCAGCACATGCACATCGACCATGCGCCCCAGCCCGTAGCGCTCCACCGCAGGCAGGAATTCGCCAGGGCTCAGCACCCGCCCATCGTGCGCGCGCATGCGCACCAGCACTTCGTACTGCAGGCGTGCCGGATCGCGCAACACCTGGATCTTCTGCGCATACAGCAGCAGGCGGTCCTCGGCGATGGCCTGCTGCACCGCGCTGATCCAGCCGCCGTCGTGGCGGCGCCGCGCCAGCGCCAGATCGTTCTCGCCGAAACAGCGAATCCGGTTGCGCCCCTCTTCCTTGGCCGCATAGCAGGCCAGGTCGGCGGCGGTCATCAGGGCATTGACGTCGCTGGCGCCCTGGCGGATTTCCACCACGCCGAAGCTGCAACTGGGCGTCAGCGGCCGGCCGCCCTGATGGCTCCACGGCTGGCCCAGCACCGCGTGCATGCGCTCAAGCACGGTTTGCGCCTGCGCCAGGTCGGTATCGGCCAGCAGGATCGCGAACTCATCGCCCCCCAGTCGCCCCAGCCAGTCGCCGGGACGCAACTGCATGGTGATCACGTCGGCGAAGTGGCACAGGAACTTGTCGCCCACCGCATGCCCGAAGGTGTCGTTGACCAGCTTGAAATGATCCAGGTCGACGAAGCACAGCGCATGGCGGAGCTGCGGCGATTGCGGCGGCTCGATCAGGCGCAGCAGCCGGCGTTCGATCTCGCGGCGGTTGATCAGGCCGGTCAGCGCGTCGTGGCGCGCATGGAAGGCGACTTCGTCGGCCAGCTCGTGCGCCTGCGAGACGTCTTCGATCACTGCCAGCACCAGGGACGGCTCTTCCGGGCCGGGCTCCACCAGCGAGGCACTCCAGCGCCCCCACATCACCCCGCCGTCGGCACGCAGGAAGCGCCGTTCGCCGGACTGCAGCAGCGTCGGCCAGTCGATCAGGCCGCGGCTGTCCAGCGCGATGTCGTCCGGGTGCATCACCTCGGCCAGCGTGCAGGCCAGCAACTCGTCGGGCCGGTAGCGCAGGATGTTGGCCATCGAGGCGTTGCCATCGAGCACGCGGCCGCGCAGGTCGAACTTGACCATGCCCAGCGCCGCCTGCTGAAACGCGGTGCGAAAGCGGCCTTCGTGCGAGAGCAGATAATCGCGGATGCGGCGCATCGCCAGCACGCAGGTGGTCAGCACCAGCAACAGGGTCGCCAGGCTGCAGATCACCATCACATCGTGCAGCAGCCGCGCGCAGCGGATCAGCAGCGCCTGGAACTGCGCGGTATCGCCGCGCATGCGGCCATCGAGCAGGTGCAGCTCGTCGCGCAAGGCCTGCAGCGCGCGCGGGTCGGGCCGGCCGGTGGCCTGCACCGAGGCGGCCCGGTCGGCCAGGGCGCTCAGCCGCAGCAGGTCGGCATCGGTGTGCTTCCACATCGCGATGGCATCGCCCAGATACGGAAAGGCATGGCCGTAACGATACAGCCGCACCATTTGCGGCATGTCCTCACGGGCATTGCGACCGGCGGCCAGGCCGGCATGGACCGAGGCCCAGTCGATCACCGGCTGCTCGATCGCCTCGCGTGCAGCGCGGTCGCCGAGCGGCACCTCCAGCGCGCGGCAGGCGGCCTGCAGGTCGGCCGGATCGCCGCTCCCCAGGTAGCGCTCCAGCCAGTACACCGCCTCCTGCTGGGCATTGGACCAGTGGCTCTGGCCGACGATCCAGGCCGTCGCGCCGGACTGGATCTCGATCACCAGCGCCGAGAGCACCGCCATGCCGACCGCGATGTCGATCAACAAGGCCAAGGGAAGCGTCAGCCAGCCGCGCATCAGGTGCATGGTCCGCCCACCGCTCTTGCCGCCCGCCATCTGCGCCATCGTCATCCCCGAACCCTGTCGCCGCCCAATGCGATTCAGGCGCCCGATGGGCGCCTGAAGGCAGTAGCGGCCGCAATGGCCCAGTCTGTATGGCAGCACCGACGTGTCCGCAGCGGAACAAAAACTTAGCCCGGCTAACACGATGCCGCGGGCATCCGGTGCAGGATCGACGGGCGACGCCCGCGGATCGATATGCACCAGCAAACATAGCGGCTACGGCGTCCGGCAACGCGGGCCGGACCGCCGCAGGCCGCCGGGTTGTCAGCGGCGCTTACTCGCCGCGCGGCTTGGGCGGACCCTTGCGATGCGGCGCGCCGGCACGGTCCATCGGACGGTTCGGACCATTCGGACGACCGGACGGCTTGCCGCCGCGCGGGAAGCGCGGCCTGGACGGCGACGCGGCCGCCTCGCCTTCTTCCAGCTTGCGCATGTTGAGCTGCTGGCCGGACACCCAGACCTTCTTCAGGTGCGTCAGCAGCTCGCGCGGCATGTCGGCCGGCAGGTCCAGGATCGAATAGTCGTCCTGGATGTCGATACGGCCGATGTAGCGGCTTTCCAGGCCGGCTTCGTTGGCGATCGCGCCGACGATGTTGGCCGGCTTCACGCCGTGGGTGTGGCCCACTTCGATGCGGTAGCTCTCCATGCCGAACTCCGGCTCGCCGCGCGGCGCAACCGGGTCGCGCCGCGGGCGCTCGCCACCGGCGCCATCATCGGCAAAGGCCGGACGCTCCGCACGCGGCGGACGGGCCGCGCGCTCGCCATCGGCACGCGGGCCGCGCTCGAACTTCGGCTCGAAGCGCGGACGCTCGCCGCGGTCGTGGCGGTCGCCGCGATCGTTGCGCTCGCGCGGGGCAAAGTCCTCGCGCGCGCCACGCACCGGCGGGGTCAGCAGGAACGGCGCATCGCCCTGCAGCAACTTGGCCATCGCCGCGGCGATATCGATCGCCGGCACGTTGTTCTCGCTCTCGTAGCGCTGCAGCAGGTCGCGGTACATCTCGATCTGGCCGCCGGCCAGGGTCTCGGTGATGCGGGTCATGAAGCGTGCCACGCGGGTGTCGTTGACCGCATCCACGCTCGGCAGCTGCATCTCTTCGATCGGCTGGCGGGTGGCGCGCTCGATCGCGCGCAGCATGCCCTTCTCGCGCGGGGTGACGAACAGGATCGCGTCGCCGTTGCGGCCGGCACGGCCGGTCCGGCCGATGCGGTGCACGTAGCTCTCGGTGTCGTACGGGATGTCGTAGTTCAGCACATGGCTGACACGCTCCACGTCCAGGCCGCGCGCAGCCACGTCGGTGGCGACCAGGATGTCGAGCTTGCCGTCCTTGAGCTGGGCAATGGTCTTCTCGCGGGCGGCCTGCTGCATGTCGCCGTTGATGGCCGCCGCAGCCATGCCGCGTGCCTGCAGCTTCTGCGCCAGCTCTTCGGTGGCGGCCTTGGTGCGCGCGAAGATGATCATGCCGTCGAACGGCTCGACTTCCAGGATGCGGGTCAGTGCGTCCAGCTTGTGCAGGCCGCTCACCCACCAGTAGCGCTGGCGGATGTTGGCCGAGGTGGTGGTCTTGGCCGCGATGGTGACTTCGGCCGGGTCCTTCAGGTAGGTCTGCGCGATGCGGCGGATCGCCGGCGGCATGGTTGCCGAAAACAGCGCCACCTGGCGCTTCTCCGGCAACTTCTTCAGCACCGCTTCGACATCGTCGATGAAGCCCATGCGCAGCATTTCGTCGGCTTCGTCCAGCACCAGCGTCTTGAGCTGGGACAGGTCGAGCGTGCCGCGATCCAGGTGATCGATCACCCGGCCCGGGGTGCCGACCACCACGTGCACGCCGCGCTTGAGTGCGCTCAGCTGCTGGGCGTAGGGCTGGCCGCCGTACACCGGCAGCACGCGGAAGCCGGGAATGGCTTCGGCATATTTCTGGAACGCCTCGGCGACCTGGATGGCCAGCTCGCGGGTCGGGGCCAACACCAGCGCCTGCGGCTTGAGCTGGTTGAGGTCGGCATTGGACAGCACCGGCAGCGCGAACGCGGCGGTCTTGCCGGTACCGGTCTGCGCCTGGCCGAGCACGTCGCGGCCGGACAGCAGCGCGGGAATGGTGGCAGCCTGGATCGGCGACGGCGACTCGTAGCCGACGGCGGCAACGGCCTTCATCACAGCGTCCGAGAGGCCGAGGTCTGCAAACAGCAGCGGCGCGGAAGATTCTTGGGTCATGGGTAACTCCGGAGGCGCCGCACGGAGCCGGCAGGCGCAAAGCAGCATAGTGTGCGCCCTCAGGCCCCCTGCTGTCGAAATTTCCGTGACAGTCCGTTCAGCTTGTGAGGATTTGCGCGCTGCGGCGAATCATCTCCTCGACCCTTGTCATTCCCCCACCCGGCCGGAGCCATGTCCCTGGAAACAGACCTGCACACCCGCTTCAACGCCCTGCTGCAGCAGCACCGCGGCATCGTCCTGAAGGTCGCGGCCAGCTATTGCTGGAACCCGGACGACCGCGCCGAGCTGGCGCAAGACATCACCGTGCAGTTATGGCGCGCGTTCCCCGGTTACGATGCCGGCCGGCGCTTTTCCACCTGGATGTACCGCATCGCCTTGAACGTGGCGATCAGCGATCTGCGCGGCCGCGGCCGCGTACCGCAGGACCCGCTCCCGCTGGAGGCGGTGGCCGACAGCATCGCCGACCCGCTGGCGCGCGACCCGGCACACGCGCAGCAGGTGGCCGCACTCCACGGCTTCATCGCCCACCTGCCGCCGCTGGAACGCGCCTTGATGCTGCTGTACCTGGACGCGCACAGCGACCGCGAGATCGGCGAGGTGCTCGGCATCAGCGAGACCAATGTCGCCACGAAACTCAGCCGCCTCAAGGCGCGCATCCGCGCCGAACTCTGACCACCCACTTCGCCCAAGGAACATTCGATGGAACTCGACGAGATGCAACGCGCCTGGCACGCGATGGAACACCGCCTGGATCGGCACGGCACGCAGATCGGCCACATCCTCGGCCAGGTGCGTGGCCATGCGGCGCGCACCAGCCTGCGCCCGCTGTGGCTGAGCCAATCGGCGCAATTGCTGTGCGCCGTGGCGCTGCACATCGTGATCGCACGCAACTGGCTTGACCACGCCGACCAGGTTGCGGCGATCATCGGCGGCGTGCTGCTGCAGCTGTGGAGCATTGCACTGGCGATCTCCGCACTACGGCAGCTGCAGCTGCTGGCGCAACTGGACTTTGCCGGACCGCTGCTGCCGACGCAGCGCGCGCTCGCGCAGCTACGGCGCTGGCGCACGCGGATGGCCCCGTGGCTGGGCGTGGCGTTCTGGGTGCTGTGGGTGGCCGTGGCGGACGCCGGCTGGCGCGCACTGACCGGCCTGACCCTGCCGCACGACTGGCTGCTGCTCAATCTGCTGGTGGGCGTGCTCGGCGGCATCGGCACCTGGCTCGGCTATCGACGGCTGCAGCGCAGCCGCCATCCGTGGCTGGAGCGCATCGACAACGCGCATGCCGGGCCCGGCATCGTGCGCGCCGAAAGCATGCTGGACGAGATTGCACGCTTTCGATGCGAATAAGCTTGCCAACGCCGCACCGCGACGCCGGCATCGTGCACGCCGCTGGCGCGTCTGCGTCGCGCTGTTGCCCCGACTCCACCTACCGGGGCCGCATTCGGCACGGTGGTGTTGCCGGCTGCGACAGGCAGATAATCGCCGTCTTCCTGTCACCGAGCACACCATGCAATTTCTGGAATTCGACCTGGACGGCGAGTACATCGAACTCAACCAGCTGCTCAAGCTGGCGGGGATTGCCGACAGCGGTGGCCAGGGCAAGGCGATCGTCGCCAGCGGCGCGGTCAGCGTCGATGGCGTGCAGGAACTGCGCAAGACCGCCAAGATCCGCCCCGGCCAGTGCGTGCAACTGGACGATGTGGAGATCCGCGTGCTGGCGCTGGACCCCGATGCGGAGCCGACAGGATGAGCGTGGTGCAGGTCAGCTGGCGCAACAACGCGCCCTCGGCCGACGATCCGGACCACGATGTCTACATCTTTTCGATCGACGTCGAGTCGGCCACGCCGTTCTGGTTCGAGCAGTCGATCCGTGGCGGTCACGCCGAGCGCGGCGGTTGCAGCATGCTGGCCTTGCACGAACTGGAAGGCTGGCCCGGCGGCTGGCGCGCAGACGTGACCAAGGCCGGCTGCGCCTGGGTGATTCCACTGCTGGAAGACGCCTTGCGCAGCGGCGATGCGCGCACCGCGATCGATGCGATTCTTGCACGGGTCAACGCGCCTGCCTGATGGCTGCGTGCCTGACTGCGGCGCGCCTGATGACAGCCCCGATGACAGCCGAGCTGACCGAGCCCGCACGATTGCCGCACCAACACCCGCGAACGGGCCGCTGACCACATTGCCCGCCCGCGCGTCGAACATCGGTGCAAGCCCCTGCGCATGAGGACAGCAGCGCAGCGCTGCACGCACTGCGCCTGCCTGCTCCCACGTCGATACGTCAGACGCTGCGCTGGGTCAGATGCGCCGCAATCGCCTGCCTGAACGGCGCCACCGCATGCGCGGCGCGCAGGGCGCCACGTCGCAGCAGGCGGGCCAGTGCACGGTCGTCGGTGTACAGCGCGGCCAGCGCATTGGTCGCTTCATACAGCGGCCGCGTCGCCAGCCGGTGCGCCCGCTCGTAGCCCTGCAGCAGGGCCGCAGCCCCGATGTCGCGCCCGGCTGCCGCAGCGACGCGCACGCGCTCGGCCAGGCGCGCCTGGCTCTGCAGTCCGAAATTGAAGCCATGCGCGGTGACCGGATGCATGCCCACCGCCGCATCGCCGATCAACGCGGCACGCTCGGCGATAAAGCGTTGCGCATAGGCCGCCACCAGCGGATAGGCATGCCGGCTGCCGTCCTGCTGCATCGGCCCGAGCCGATGCTCGAACGCCTCGGTCACTGCCGCACTGAAGTCCACCGCCTCCATCGCCAGCAAGGCCTCCACCTGTCGCGGCGGCAAGGTCAGCACCGCGCCGGCGCGATGGCCCTGCAGCGGCAGCAACGCCAGCGTCTTGCCGTAGCCAAACCACTCCCAGGCGGCATGCCGGTGCGGCAGCGCATGGCGCATCCGGCACACCAGCATGGTCTTGCCGAAGTCACGCAACTGCGCGCCGATGCCGAGCAGGCGCCGGGTGCTGGAAAAGCGGCTGTCGGCCGCCACCAACAGGCGCGCCGACACCGTTTCCCCGTCGGACAACTGCAGCGCCACGCGGTCGCGCTCCTGCTGCACGGCCTGCAGCGTGCAGGCGCAGCGGATCTCCAGCCCGGCTTGCGCCTGCAGCGCCTGCCAGGCCGCGCGGCGGATCAGATGATTGGGCACCAGCCAGCCCAGATCGCCGGCCCCCCGCGCGGAGGCGGCGAAGGTCAATGCGAAATGCGAATGCCCGTCCATGACGCGGGCGTCGCGCAGCGGCGAGATCGCATCGGCGGGAAACTGCTGCCAGATGCCCAGTTGCTCCAGCAATGCACGCGAAGCATGGGTCAGCGCGATTTCGCGTCCATCGAAGGCCGGCTCGGCCAGCTGCGCGCGTGGCTGTTGCTCGACCAGCATCACCGACAGCCCACTGGCGGCCAGGGAGCGCGCAAAACTCAGGCCGACCGGCCCGGCACCAACGACCGCGATATCCACCGATTGCATGCTGCGCTCCTTCACCACCGACCCCCAGGGGAGCTAACAGAACCGCGCATGCAACGGGCAGATGCCAGCGGCGGTGCGAAGGCGCCGCGAGCTCGCGTGGCCCTGCCATACCGGGCAAGGACCGCATCCGCCTGGCGCTGCGCGCAGCAGTCCTGGTAGCGGCCCTCAGTTTAACGGCAGTGGTAGCGGCGGGCCGTTGATCAGGATCAAGCAGCGGGCAGGCAGCCGACGGGCCGCCGTTGCAGCGACGCATCGGTCGCTGTGTTTTCTCAGCCACTGCCCCACTGGCTGCGCGCACCCCGCCGGGCCTGCGTCACCAGCCCAGCAACGCCCGCAGCAGTTTGACGATGCCCCAGAACGACACCACCCAGATCGCGCTGCGCAGGTAGGGAATGCCCGCCGCATACGCCGGCACGTAGGCCACGCGCGCCCACAGGTACAGCTGCACGCCCAGTGCGGTATCTGCATTGGTACGGCCGGCAACGCTCACTGCCAGGACGGCGGCGGCAAAGATCGGGAAGGTTTCCAGATAATTGCGGAATGCGCGATCCAGCCGTGCCGCAACGCCGGTCAACGGCTTGGCATCGCCATCGCGGGCGCTGGCATTCCATTTGGTCCCGCGCTGGGCGGTCATCCCGGCCGAGGCGGCCAGCAATTGCACCAGGCCGAGCACCAGGGCCCAGCCCAGCATCTGCAGTTCGATGGTCAGTTCCAAGCGGGTCTCCCGATGCGCTGCGGCATCACTTGATCGAGGCGCGCAGGCTGTAACCGGCGAGCCGCCAGGTCTTGTCCTCGTCCAGCCGGAACGACACCAGCTCGCGTAACGGCTGCTGGGCCTTGGCAAAGCGGGTCGGGAAGCTGACGTTGACGTAGAGGCCTTCCGGCACCTGCGCGCCGGCGGCGTACTTGACCCGCGTCACCGAGCCCTGTCCGCGTCCGACCACCGCCCCCAGGCGCGCACGTTCGGCGCCGATCTGGCTCACGAACACATCGCGCTTGACCGCGGTCTTGGCGACGCTGGAGGCGCCATCCCACAGCGAGGCGACCTGGTTGGCATCGACCATCTGCGCTACCCGCAATGCCGCCTGGGTCATCTCGGTGTTCTGTTTGACCAGCTGCGCCTGCTGCGCGGTGCTGGCCGCGGGTGCCGTGGTCGACGCAGCGGCAGCCGGACGTGCAGCGGTCTGCGGCTGTTGTGCCAGGACCAGCGAGGGAGCCAACAGCAGCGTGGCAAGCAGACAGGGACGGACCATGGGGCAGATTGACCTTGTACGTAGCAAACAAAGGGGAGCCAACGCGGGTGCGGCGGGTGCGGCGGGTGCGGCGGGTGCGGCGGGTGCGGCAGTTTAAGACCTGCGCTGCATGTCGCGGTGCACGCGCATCGATCGCAGCAGCCGGCTGCGGACACTGCGCGCCGGCCCTGACAACATCAGACGTCGCCGCCGGGCGGGACCGCGGCGACCCCGCGCGGCCGCCATAGCCGCCAGCTGATCCACAGCGCGCGGGCGATCGCCGCGATCAGCGCCAGCAGGCTCAGCCACACCGCCAGCGTCGCCGGCCACTGCACCTGCCTGGCCGCGGCGATCACCTGCAGCAGTTCGGCTACGCCGAATCCGGCCAGTACCAGCAACGCCGATGGCAGATACGCCAGCGCAACGCCTTTCGTCTTCCCGAGCATGTCGCCCCCCCCGGCTCCGTGATATGCCGCGACCATAGGCAGCGAGCAGTGCGGTGCGCGTGAAGCTCAGCCCTCGCCCTGGGCGGGACCCGGCGCGGACTCGCTGGCGGCCGCGTTGATCTGCGTGGCCGAGGTCTGGANCCGGCATTGCCGTTGCCCGCGCGGCGGATGCTCCGGCCGCAGCGAAGGCCACGCCGGACCCCTATCTGTGG
>NZ_QREM01000008.1:0-185361 GCF_003353015.1 Xanthomonas arboricola
TCGCCCAACAGATAGTCGCCCCTGGCCAGTTGCGCATCGATCACCTGCAGCACCGTGTCGCAGTCGGCGTAGGGCGAGATCGCGCGCGGCGGCATCGGTTTCGGCCAGCGGGCTTTCTTCCGGGCAGGCCGCATCCGGGAAGCCGAAGCGCTGCTTCAAGGCCAGGCCGCAGGCGTTGACTGCCTCCAGATCGGCGCCCGCACCCTTGCACTGCTGGTCGAAGGCGACCAGGAACGCGTCCTTGCGGCGCACGAAGGCGTCGCCGCACTTGCGCATCTGGCGGATGCGTTCCAGGTCGTCCTGCACCGCATTGGTGCCGTCCAGCCCGTACTCGCGCAGTTCCTCCATCGTCAGCAGGCGCAGGCTGCGGTTGGGCACGGTCATCATCAGGTCGGCCACTGCCACCGCCACGCCGTTGCGCTCCAGATAATCCTTGACGTTGCCGTAGACCTCGCGCAATTCGCGATTGAGTTCCGCGCGCGAGGTGGCCTTGGAACTGATCCGCATCATGCGGTGGATGCCGACCTTGCCGGCCACCAGCCGGTTGTCGCCGGCGGCCAGCACGAACACGCAGGCGCTGTGGCAGATCGAGCCTTCGCGCACCCAGATGGTCCAGTTGGATTCCCCGATCGCATCGCCGGCGCGGATCGCCGCTTCCACCTGCCCGCCGCTGGAATCCAGGTCCAGGATGCGATGCGGCAACTGCAGTTGCCCGGCCACCGTGGCCAGCCGCCACACCAACGCAGCGAAGCCGGCGTTGATCTTGCCGGCATAGCGCACCCGCAGCAGGCCGGTCTCGCGGCACGGTGCCAGCGCCGCTTCCACGCTGGCGCGGTCCAGCGCCGGCAGCAGCGTGCCGTCGCCGGCGTCGCCGTTGTAATCGGTGGCACAACTGATCCAGGCCTTGCCGGCGTCCAGCTCCGCCTGCGGCCAGCCGGCCTCGCCCGCCTGTGCACGCGGTCGCGGCGGCGGCGCCTCCGGCTCGGGCGTATCCACCGACACCATATGGTCGCCATCGCCCTGCACCGTGCTGCCCTGTTGCGTCGCGGCGGCATCGGCCGAGGGACTGGCGCGGTCGCAGGCCGCCAGCGCCAGCACGCAGGAAAGGGACAGGCAGAGCAGTTTCAGCATGGTGGCAGGCAACGGACCGCGACGGAGATCACCCTCAGTCTATGGCTGAATGGGCCAGGCGTTTGACCCTGCCATGAACACCGCAGCCCGGCGCAGCCGTGTCCGAAAACGGCCAGCCGGGGCCAGGGCGAGCGCATAGACTGGCGCCATGCAGACCGTCACGCCCGACCGACTCCAATGCGACCGCGCCCGCCTGGCGCGCGATGCACGCTTCGACGGGCTGTTCTTCACTGCGGTACGCAGCACCGGCATCTACTGCCGCCCGGTGTGCCCGGCGCCGCCGCCCAAGCCGGGCAACATCAGTTATTACCCCAGCGCGGCGGCAGCCAGTGCCGCCGGCTACCGGCCCTGCCTGCGCTGCCGCCCCGAGCTGTCGCCACAGGCGCAGCAGCACCTGGGCGAAGAGAGCGTGCAACGCGCATTGGCGATGATTGCCGACGGCGCCCTGCAGGAACAGCCGGTGCAGACCCTGGCCGACACGGTGGGGCTGAGCGCGCGCCAGCTGCAGCGGCAGTTCGTGCAGCAGCTCGGTGCCACCCCGATCCAGGTGCACGGCACGCGCCGGCTGCTGCTGGCCAAGCAATTGCTGACCGAGACCGCATTGCCGGTGACCGAGGTCGCACTGGCGGCCGGCTTCAACAGCCTGCGTCGCTTCAATGCGGCCTTCCTGGAAGGCTGCGGGATGCCGCCCTCGGCGCTGCGCAAGCAGCGTGCCGAGGTGCCGGGCGGCGCGTTGACGCTGCGCCTGGGCTATCGCCCGCCACTGGACCTGCAGGCGATGCTGGCATTCCTGCAGCGCCGCGCGATTCCCGGCATCGAGCAGGTCGACGCCAGCGGCTACCGGCGCGTGATCGGCACCCCGGGCAACGCGACGCTGATCGAGGTCAGCGCGGCGCCGCAGCGTGCGGAGTTGCTGCTGCGCATCGGCGCGACCGACCCGCGCCAGATCCCGCAGATCGTGCGGCGGGTGCGCCGGCTGTTCGACCTGGATGCGGACCTGCAGGCGGTGCACGCGACGCTGGCGGCCGAGCCGCTGCTGGCCGAGGCGATCGCGCGCCGCCCCGGCCTGCGCGTACCGGGCGGCTGGGATGGCTTCGAGGTGGCCGTGCGCGCCGTGCTGGGCCAGCAGATCAGCGTGGCCGGCGCGGCGACGCTGGCGGCGCGGCTGGTCGATCGGCATGGCGGCCATCATGTGGACATGCCGCTGGGCCTGGACCGCATCTTTCCGACCCCGGCACAACTGGCCGAGGCGCCGCTGGAGCAACTCGGCCTGCCGCGTGCACGCGCCGCCACCTTGCGTGCGCTGGCATCGGCGTGCGCGCAGGGGCGGCTGCAGTTCGGCGCCGGCCAGCGCCTGCCCGAGTTCGTCGCCGCCTGCACGGCCTTGCCCGGCATCGGGCCGTGGACAGCGCACTACGTCGCCATGCGTGCGCTGTCGCATCCGGATGCGTTTCCGGCCGGCGACCTGATCCTGCAACAGGTGCTCGGCACCCCCGAACGCCTGAGCGAGCGTGCCACCGAAGCGCGCTCGCAGGCCTGGCGACCCTGGCGCGCCTACGCCGTGTTGCACCTGTGGCATCTCGCTGTCGATCGCAAGGACACCCGTTCATGAGCACACTGCAGTACGACACCTTCCCTTCGCCGATCGGCGCACTCAGCGTGGCCGCCGATGCGGCCGGCGTGCACCACATCCTGTTCGCGCAGAACCGCCACGACGCGATCGGCCGCGCGCGCTGGCAGCACGATCCGGAGGCGCCGCTGGTGCGCGAGGCGCGCGAGCAATTGCTCGATTACCTGCATGGCGGGCGGCGCAGCTTCGACCTGCCACTGGCCCCGACCGGCACGCCGTTCCAGCTGCAGGTCTGGCACACGCTGGCGCAGATTCCGTTCGGGCAGACCTGGAGCTATGCGCAACTCGCGCATGCGGTGGGACGCCCCGCCGCCAGCCGCGCGGTCGGCGCTGCCAATGGACGCAATCCACTGCCGATCGTGCTGCCCTGCCATCGCGTGATCGGCGCCAATGGTGCGCTGACCGGCTTCGGCGGCGGCCTGCCGACCAAGCAGGCGCTGTTGCAGCTGGAGGGCTGGTCGCCGCGCCAGCGCGCGGCGGCCGACGATCTGTTCGCCGCAGCCTCCACCACCGGCCCGCGCTGACTTCGCCACGTCATTGCGACGCCGTAAACTGCGGCGATGATCGATCGACGTCTTGTGTTCACCGCGACCGCACTCGCGCTGCTCGCGGCCTGTAGTTCTCACGCCCCTTCGCGCAGTCCGCCAGCACCCGCCCCGGCGGCGCCCGCGTCGGCAGGCGCACCGCACGGCGATCTACCGCACAGCGTGCTGCTGATCTCCATCGACGGCCTGCGCGCGGACATGCTCGATCGCGGCATCACGCCGCATCTGTCGCAGCTCGCGCACGACGGCGTCCGTGCGCGCTGGATGACGCCGTCGTATCCGTCGCTGACCTTCCCCAATCACTACACGCTGGTCACCGGCCTGCGTCCGGATCACCACGGCATCGTGCACAACAGCATCCGCGATGCGACGCTGGGCAGCTTCTGGCTGAGCAAGCCCGAAGCGGTCGGCGATGCGCGTTGGTGGGGCGGCGAGCCGCTCTGGGTCGGCGTCGAAAAGGCCGGGCAGCACGCGGCGACCTGGTCGTGGCCCGGCAGCGAGGCGGCGATCGGCGGCGTGCGCCCCTCGCGTTGGCGCCACTACGAAGAGGGCACCGGCCTGGACGCGCGCGTGGACGAGGTGCTGGGCTGGCTGTCCGCTTCCGGCGCCGACCGCAACCGCCTGGTCACGCTGTACTTCGAACACGTGGACGAAGCCGGCCACGACCACGGCCCGGAATCGCGCCAATACGCCGACAGCGTGCGCGCGGTGGATGGCGCGATCGGCCGGCTGCTGGCCGGCATGCAGCGCGACGGCACGCGCGAGCGCACCAATATCGTGGTGGTGTCCGATCACGGCATGGCCGAGGTGCCGCCCGGGCAGGCGATCAGCGTGAACGACATGGCAGCGCCGGACATCGCCACTGCCGTGACCGACGGGCAGGTGATCGGCTTTGCGCCATTGCCGGGGCAGCAGGCGCGCGCCGAAGCCCGCCTGCTCGGTGCGCATGCGCAGTACGACTGCTGGCGCAAGGCGGCGCTGCCCGCACGCTGGCACTACGGCACGCATCCGCGCATTCCGCCGATCGTATGCCAGATGCACGAAGGCTGGGATGCACTGTTCCCGGACAAGCTGGCCAGGCGCCCGCGCGATCAGATGCGCGGCTCGCACGGCTTCGATCCGGCGCTGCCGTCGATGCGTGCGGTGTTCCTGGCGCAGGGCCCGGACCTGGCGCAGGGCACGACCTTGCCGGGGTTCGACAATGTCGATGTGTATTCCCTGATGACACGGCTGTTGGGAATTCCCGCAGCGCCCAACGATGGCAATCCACGCACGCTGTTGCCGGCCTTGCGCGTGCTGCCGGCCGACGCACGCTGAGCGAGAGCCGCTGACTGGATACATGTAGCCGCTGCACGTATAGCCGATGCACTTCAGGCAGACGCGCTGGAAACCGGCATGTGGGGCTACATGCCGCACCGAGCGCTCACCGCACGCGCCTTGCGGTGAGCGCCATCGTGTTATCGGTCACTTCAAGACGGCCCCGCCGCAACCCGTCGATGCGACAATGGCGGCATGTCTGCTTCTGATCCCTCGCCGCGCCGACGTCGGCTGCGGCCGTTGTTGTCCAGCCAGGGCTGGCGTCGCCGTGCCGCACTCTGGGGTGGCGCCATTGCGGTGGCACTGGTGGCGATCGTGTTCGCCAAGGCCAGCGACGCCGCCTTCCAGGTGTTCCAGCGCATCACCGCGCATTCGATCTGGTGGGCGCTGCTGCTGACGCCAGGCATCTTCGCCCTGCTGGCCTGGCTCACCTCCGGCGCGATGCGGCCCACGCGTGGCAGCGGCATCCCGCAGGTCATCGCGGCGCTGGACCATGACGACGCGGCGTTCCGCCAGGCCAATCTGTCGCTGCGCGTATCGATCGGCAAGCTTGCCCTGACCACCCTGTCGCTGCTCGGTGGCGCCTCGGTCGGCCGCGAGGGCCCCACCGTGCATGTCGGCGCCAGCCTGATGCATGTGTTCGGGCGCTGGTTCGGGTTCCACGATCCGCGCGAGCTGTCGCATTTCCTGCTGGCCGGCGGCGCTGCCGGTATCGCCGCGGCGTTCAACACGCCGCTGGCCGGGGTGGTGTTTGCGATCGAGGAATTGAGCGGGCGCTTCGAGCACCGCTTCTCCGGCACCTTGCTGACCGCGGTGATCGTCGGTGGCGTGGTCTCGCTGGGCCTGTTGGGCAACTACACCTACTTCGGCAAGGTGGCGGTGGCCTTGCCGCTGGGCCAGGCCTGGCTGGCGATCGCGCTCTGCGGCGGCGTGGCCGGCCTGCTCGGCGGCATCTTCGCGCGCCTGGTGCTGGCCAGCGTCGGCGGCAAGCCACGCTGGCTGGCGGCGTTGCGCCAGCGCCATCCGGTGCTGCTGGCCGCGCTGTGCGGCGTGGCCCTGGTCGGCCTTGCGCTGCTGTTCGGGCAAGGCGCGTTCGGCACCGGCTACGAGCAGGCGCGCAGCCTGGTGCAGGGCCATGCGGTGGTCGGGCACGAATTCGGGCTGGTGAAGCTGCTGGCCAACCTGGTCTCGTACCTGGCCGGCATTCCGGGCGGGCTGTTCTCGCCGGCGCTGGCAGTGGGCGCCGGCATCGGCCACAACCTGTCGGTGCTGATGCCGGGCGTGGATCCGCGCACCTTCGTGCTGCTGGGCATGTGCGCATACCTGACCGGCGTGACCCAGGCGCCGCTGACCTCGGCGGTGATTTCGCTGGAACTCACCGACACCAGCCAGATGCTGTTGCCGATCCTGGCCACCGTGCTGATTGCCCGTGCCATGTCCGGGCTGGTGTGCAGGACGCCGATCTACCGCGGCCTGGCCGAACAGTTGCTGGGGCCGAGCCAGCCCTCGCCGGCGGCGCGCACGCCTTGCCAGTGCGACGCACACCGGTAGCGGCACGGCTGGTGGACAAGTGCTCCAGCGCGCGTCTGCGCCGATACCGGACATAAAAAAAACGCGGCGCAAGCGCCGCGTTCCGGTGTCGCGAAGCGGGCTGAGGGATCAGCCGGCCTTGGCAACGGTCTTCTTGGCGACGGCCTTCTTGGCCGGGGCCTTGACCACGCCCTTCTTGGCAACCGGGGCAGCTGCACCCACGACGACCTTGCTCACCGCGTGCGAACGCGAATTGCCGTAGCTGGAATTGTAGCGCTTGCCCTTGGCGGTCTTGCGGTCACCCTTACCCATGTTCGTCGACTCCTGAATGTGAATACTGAATACAAAATCCCCGCGCTGAACACGGGTCTGGCGAGGTTTACGCCGGCGGCGCCCTCGCGCAAGGCCGGCAAGCCTATCACGTAGGCCCCGGCCCGCGCAGCCCGGGCTAGTGGACGCAGCTGGCGTCGTGGACGTGGGCGTGCCCGTGGTTCAGGCGCAGATTGACCAGGTGGGCGATGCCGACCAGCGCGCCGCCGAGCGTCATCACCACCGCATGCGGCAGCACCGCGTGGTGCAACGGGTCGTACAGCAGGCCGGCCCACAGCAGCAGCAGGCCCGGCAGCAACAACGCAAGCGCATGCAGCGCCTTGTGGCGGCGGTAGCCCAGCACCAGGCTGAACAGGCCCAGCAGCGTCACGAACACCACGATGACCCGCTCCACCCCGTCCCCCAGCCAGAACGACAGGCCCAGCGACGGCGCCAGGGCCAGTACCAGCGGCAACACCGCGCAATGCACCGCGCACAGCAGCGAACCGGTCGCACCGAAGCGGTCGAGCACATGGCGAAGGGACGGTAGGGGCATGACTTCCAGCAGGGGCTCGCGGCGATGTGGAATAATATAACATCTTCCTCGTTCCAGGCCCGCACCACTGCATCGCGCAGCTGAGCGGGTCCCGCCGTCGGCGCAGTGGCCAAGCTGCGCCTTATCATTGATATAAAGTAACAACTACAGAGTCCGGCCCGCCATGCACCCTCGCCCCGCGTTTTCGTTCCGTCGCTCCGCCCTCTCGCTGGCGCTGACCAGCCTGCTGACTCCCGCCCTGGCCATGGCCGAGGACGCACCGGCGGTTGCCGATCCGCAGACCCCGCCCAGCTCGGACACGCGCCACGACGCCACCGCGTCCAGTGGCCGCCACATCAAGGACCTGGACAAGGTCGTCGTCACCGCCAGCCCGCTGCGCGATGCCGCCGGCGAGCTGAGCCGCCCGGTCGAGGTGCTGGCCGGCGAGCGCCTGGACGAGGCGCGCAGTTCCAGCCTGGGCGAAACCGTGGCCAGCCTGCCCGGCGTGCAGAGTTCCAACTTCGGCCCCGGCGTCGGCCGGCCGATCATCCGTGGCCTGGACGGCCCGCGCGTGGCGGTGCTGCGCGACGGCCTGTCCACCCAGGACGTGTCCACGGTCAGCCAGGACCATTCGCCGGCGATCGAGCCGTTCCTGGCCAACCAGATCGAAGTGCTCAAGGGTCCGTCCACGCTGCTGTACGGCTCCGGCGCGATCGGCGGCGTGGTCAACGTGGTCGACGGACGCATTGCCGAAACCCCGGTGGACGGCTTCAGCGGCCGCGCCGAGGTGCGCTTCGACGGTGGTGACAAGGACGGCAACACCGACATGTTCCGCGTCGATGCCGGCAACGGCAGCGGCCTGTCGATCCATGCCGACGGCGTGTACCGCAACCAGAACGATTACGACACCCCGCAGGGACGCCAGGCCAATTCCTGGATCGACTCCAAGGTCGGCTCGGTCGGCGCCTCGCTGTCCGGCGACTGGGGCTTTGTCGGCCTGTCGGCCTCGCGCTTCCGCGACAACTACGGCAACCCCGGCGAGCCGGGCGATCTGTCGATCGGCGAGCGCGGCGTGTCGTTGAAGCTGCAGCAGGACCGCTACGACCTCAAGGGCGGATTGACCGATCCGTGGGGCGAAGGCAGCGCGCTGCGCTACAGCTTCGGCCACACCGACTACGCGCATACCGAATTCGAAGGCGAGGACGTCGGTACCGTGTTCACCAAGCGCGCCAACGAAGGCCGCGTGGAAGCCTCCTTCAGCTTCGGTGGCGGCTGGCAGACCGCGTTCGGCCTGCAGGGCAGCGACACCACCTTCCAGGCAGTGGGCGAAGAGTCGTTCGTGCCCAAGACCGATACGCGCTCGCTCGGCGTGTTCGGCGTGGCGCGCAACAGCTGGGAACGCGTCACCGCCGAACTCGGCGCACGCGTGGACAAGGTCAAGTACCGGACCGACATCGGCGTGGACCGCGACTTCACCCCGACCAGCTTCTCGGCCAGCGGCGGTTTCCGCTTCAACGAACAGTGGCGCCTGACCGCCAACCTCGACCATGCCGAGCGTGCGCCGGCCGAGGAGGAACTGTTCGCCAACGGCCCGCATATCGCCACCCTCGCCTACGAGGTCGGCGATGCGGACCTGAAGACCGAAAAGGCCAACCAGGCCGAGCTGGGGCTGAACTTCCAGAACGCATGGGTGGATGCCAAGATCGCCGCCTATTACAACCGCTACAACGACTTCGTCTACATCGTCGATACCGGCGGCCAGTGGTTCAACGAAGAAGACAACGACTTCCTGCCGATCCGCCAGTGGACGCAGAACGATGCGGTCTTCCACGGCTTCGAGGGCGAGGCCACCTTCCACCTGGCCGACAACGCCACCGGCGCGTGGGACCTGCGCGTGTTCGGCGACACCGTGCGTGCACGCCTGAAGGATGGCGGCAACCTGCCGCGCATCGCCCCGGGCCGGGTCGGCGCGCAGATGCGCTGGAATGCCGATGCGTGGCGCGCCTCGCTCGGCGCCACCCGCACCATGAAGCAGGACAAGGTGGCGGTGAACGAAACGCCCACCGACGGCTACACGTTCGTCGATGCGCATCTGGCCTACCACGTGGACCGCGGCAGTAACGCGTGGGAAGTGTTCCTTGACGGCAACAACCTGACCAACCAGGACGCACGCGTGCACACCTCCTTCCTCAAGGACGATGTGATGTTGCCTGGCCGCAGTGCCTCGTTCGGCGTGCGGATGTTCTTCTGACAGCGGTCTCTCCCCCCCGCTGGGTAGAAGCGAGGCCGCCTTCGGGCGGCCTCTTTATTTGGGATCACCAAGCTCCGCGCTGCGGCGAAGGTGTGTTGCCTGTCCCCGACCCGGGGGCGCGCACGCTGCGATCGGGAGCCGGCGTCGGCTCGGCATCACCCCTCGATCGCGCAGGCGGCAGCGTCGTTGCGGCGGCATGCGTTCTGTCGCAGTGCCAATGCATTTCGCAGGCGAAAACCGCACACGGCACACGATAGGCTGCGCGACAACCGGTCACGGGCTTGGGGTGTCGCGCCCGGCTGCGCTCCTACGCGGTTGGTTGGGATGACGGCTTCTGAGGCAGGCCGCCTTCGCCTGGGTAGCGAGCACACATCCGGCCGCTTGTAGATACGTGCATATACACGCAATATGCAGCCATCCTGCGGAGCGCGTCCATGTCCAGCACGTCCGACTGCACCTGCTTTCATCTGCGCCGGGCGGCGCGTCGGATGTCGCAGCTTTATGACCACGCACTGGCGCCGGTCGGCCTGAGTCTCAACGCGTATTCGATCCTGCGCCGACTCGACGCAGCGCAGTCGCTGGGCACGCTGGCACAGGCCTTGGGCATGGACCGCACCACCCTCACCCGCAACCTCAAACCCTTGCTTGCTGCCGGATGGATCACCACCCAGCGCGGCGACGATGCCCGGCAAACCTGGCTGATCCTGAGCCGCAGCGGCCGTGGGCTGCTGCGGCGCGCACAACCGCGCTGGCTGGCAGCCCAGCAACGGATCGAGACGCTGTTTGGTGCAGCGCCGACCGCGCAGCTGCATGCCACGCTGGGCCGCCTGGATGCCGTGCTGGAACACGCCGCATGAGCGCGCCGGCGACCGCGCGCGCAAGTGCGCAATGGGGCCTGCTGCTCACCGCCTCGGCGATGCTGATGCTGACCATGGGCGCGCGCCAGACCACCGGCCTGTTCGTGGAGCCGATCCATCGCCAGACCGGGATCGGCATCGCCTCGATCAGCTTCGCGCTGGCGGTGGGGCAACTGGTCTGGGGCGCGGTGCAGCCGGTGTTCGGCGCGATTGCCGATGCGCGCGGGCCGTTGCCGGTGCTGCTGTTCGGCGGCGTGCTGTTGTCGCTGGGCCTGGGATTGAGCCCGTGGCTGGCCAGCGACCGGGGCTTGATCGTCTCGCTGGGCATCCTGGCCGCCGCCGGTGCGGGCGCCGGCAGTTTCTCGGTGCTGATCGGCGCCACCGCCAGCCGTCTTGCGCCGGAGCGGCGCTCGTTCGCGGCCGGGCTGATCAATGCCGGCGGCTCGCTCGGCCAGTTCGTCTTCGCACCCCTGGTGCAGCTGATGATCGGTGCAGCCGGCTGGGCCAGGGCGATGACCGGCCTGGCGATGCTCTCCCTGCTGACCTTGCCGCTGGCCTGGCCGCTGCGACGCCGGGCGCCGCCGCCGGGTACGCGCACGCCGCCCCCAAACCAGGACATCGGCCTGCGGGCGCAGTTGCGTCTGGCCCTGCGCGATCGCAGTTACTGGTGCCTGCACCTGGGCTTTTTCACGTGCGGCGTGCACATCGCGTTCCTGGTCACGCACCTGCCCGGCGAAATCGCGCTATGCGGCCTGCCCGCCAGCGTGTCGGCGGTGTCGATCGCGCTGATCGGCCTGTTCAACGTGGCCGGCAGCCTGGTCGCCGGCAAGCTCGGCGAACGCATCCGCATGAAGTGGCTGCTGTGCGCGTTGTATGCCAGCCGTGCGATGTTGATTGGCGTGTACCTGATCGCGCCGCCGACGCCGCTGACCTTTTACCTGTTCGCCGCGACACTGGGCTTTACCTGGCTGGGCACGGTGCCGCCGACGGCCGGACTGATCGGCAAACTGTTCGGCCCGCGCTACCTGGGCACCTTGTTCGGACTGACCTTGCTGTCGCATCAGGTCGGTGGTTTCTTCGGTGCGTGGCTGGGTGGACTGGCACTGGAGCGCTTCGGCGATTACAGCTGGATGTGGTACGCCGACATGCTGCTGGCATTGATCGCTGCATTGATCAACCTGCCGATCCGGGAAGCGGCGCCGGCCCGCGCGGCGGCGTGAAGCATGGGCAAGCGCGCCTGCCTGCAATGAGGTGCTTTACCGTTGCCCGGCGCGTGGTGTGCGCTGGGTGCAGGACCATCGCGCTGGCGCCATGCGGCGCAGCGTCTGCTGCGGCACGGCAGGTGGCAACAGCGCCTCCTGCAGCCGACATCAATCGGCGTGCAGTGCGCACGCGCTGCCGAACGCCTTGCAAGGGTTGACCGGAGCGCGGGCACAGCGGCCGCATGCGTTGACGCGGCGCACAACAGCTTTTACGCACAACTCCGTTAGAACAACGACGTGACGCATGGTGCCGCGTTGCACTGCCGGCGCGGTGATGTGCTGCCGGTCACCTTCCTGGCAGAGCGCGCGCGACTGCACGCATTGCCGTCTGCTGCGACGCCATCTCAGGAGAGCTGTCATGACCTCATCGATGCCCCGCTATGCCTTGTCCCTTGCCATCGGTGCCCTGCTCGCGCCCGCTGCGCATGCGCAAACCGCAACCGCGGAATCTCGCAGCGACGCCACCACGCTGGATGCGGTGATCGTCAGCGGCACCGCGCGCTTCAAGGGCCTGGCCAAGCGCGATGCCAGCTTCTCGATCACCACCGCCAGCCCGGAGCAGATCCAGCAGGCCGTGCCGCAGAGCACCGCGGACCTGTTGAAGATCGTGCCGGGCGTGTGGGCCGAGCCCAGCGGCGGCGGCACCGGTGCCAACATCTTCGTGCGCGGCATGCCGTCCGAAGGCGATGCGCCGTTCGTGACCATGCAACTGGATGGCTCGCCGCTGTTTCCGCCGCCGACCCTGTCGTTCCTGGAAAATTCCACGCTGTTCCGTGTCGACGACACCGTCGAGCGCATGGAGGTGCTGCGTGGCGGTTCCAGCCCGATCTTCTCCAACGGGCAGCCGGGGCTGACGGTCAACTTCATCCAGAAAAAAGGCCAGGACGAGCCCGAGGGCAGCGTGCGCCTGACCGGCGGCAACAATGCGCTGCGCCGCATCGATGTGTTCAACAGCGGGCCGATGGGCAATGGCTGGTTCTACAGTGTGGGCGGCTTCTTCCGCGAAACCGACGGCGTGCGCGACCCGCAGTTCGCCGCCGACAAGGGCGGCCAGTTCAGCGCCACGCTGAGCAAGCGCTGGGACAGCGGCGAGGTGTCGTTCTACGCACGCCATACCGACGACAACAACGCCTTCTACACCGCCATCCCGCTGCTGTCGCGCAACAACGGCAACGACCTGTCCAGCTTCCCCGGCCTGAATGCGCAGACCGGCACCCTGCTCGGCCGCGACTTCCGCAATGTCGATCTGCTGGTCGGACCGAACGGGCAAACCATCCAGCGCGATCTGGCCGATGGGCGCGGCGTCAACATCGATGTGTTCGGCGGCGAATTGAACTGGGAGCGCGGCGACTGGACCATCGCCGACCGCTTCAACGTGATGAGCGGCAGTGCGCCGACCTATGCGCTGTTCACCGGCGATGCGCCGCAGCGGCTGGGCGACTTCATCGCCGGCTACGGCAGCGCTGGCAGCGGCCGTTTCACCAACGGCGGCGGCGCGGTGGATCCGAACCAGCAGGTGCTGGAAGCCGGCTGGTGGTCGGTGGACAAGCGCCTGAACTCGGTCACCAACGACCTGCGCCTGAGCCGCGCCCTGTTTGCCGGCAATACGCTCACCGTGGGCACCTACTACGCCAAATATTCCTCTGCAGATACCTGGTACCTGGGCAACACCATGCTGCTCACCGCGCAGAACAACGCGCGCCGCATCGACGTGGATCTGGCCGACGGGCGCCAGGCCACGCGGCAGGGCTTTACCAACACCGCGTTCTTCAACCTGCGCGCCAACTACGACGGCGAGAACATCGCCGCCTTCGTCGCCGACGAATGGGAACTCAGCGAACGGCTGCGCCTGGACCTGGGCGTACGCTACGAGCGCCAGAGCGTCACCGGCGACGTGCACGACACCGCCACGGTGGACCTGGACGGCAACCCGGCCACGCTGTACGACAACACCACCTCGCTGGCGCTGGCCAGCACGCGCCGCATCGACCAGGACGACGAGGCGTTCTCGTGGACGGCGGGCCTGAACTTCAAGCTCGACGACAGCAACAGCCTGTTCGCACGCGTCAACTCGGGGGTGAAGTTCCCCGGCTTCGACAATCTGCGCGATGGCCAGAACCGCGTGCAGGACGTGGATCAGTACGAACTCGGGCTCAAGTCCGGTGCCGGCAGCTACGACCTGTACCTGACCGCGTTCTACAACACCTTCAAGAACTCGCCGTTCCAGGCGTTCCTGGCCAATGGCGCCAACTTCACCACCGTCGGCGACTCGCGAGCGCGCGGGCTGGAGGTGGAAGGTGCCATCCGCCCGTTCGGCGGCTTCGAGCTGGCCGGCACCGGGGTGTGGCTGGATGCCAAGTACCGCAACTACCGCGAGTTCACCGGCAACCAGGTGATGCGCCAGCCCAAGCGCCAGTTCCGCATCACGCCCAGCTATTACTGGATGCTGCCGTTCGGCGACCTCAAGGTGTTTGCCACCTATTCCTACATCGGCGACCGCTTCGCCGACCTGGCCAACAGCCAGCGCCTGCCGTCCTACGACATGCTGGATATCGGCGCCAACCTGCACGTGGGCGAGCATTGGGAAATGACCGCCAGCGGCAGCAACGTCACCGATACGCTGGGGCTGACCGAAGGCAATGTGCGCGTGCCGGGTGCGGCCACCGGCGGCGTGTTCATGGGCCGGCCGATCGCCGGGCGGCAGTACCAGATGTCGGTGGCGTATCGCTGGTGATCCGCGCAGATGGCGTGCAACTGCCGTTGCCACGCTGCGGCGCGCCCACCAGCCCGCGCGTGGTGCTGGGGTCTGCCGGTGGCACGCGGGCGGCCACCATGCCTACACCGGCAGCGGGCTGCGTTCGGCAAACTGCCCGCGCCAATACGGGTAATACGGATACGGCGGCTCCACCGCGCTCACTGCCTCCAGGCGCGTGCGTTGCTCGGCCGTCAGCGACCAGCCCACCGCACCCAGGTTCTGGCGCAGCTGTGTTTCGTCGCGCGCGCCGATCAGCACCGTGCTGACCGTGGGCCGCTGCAGCAGCCAGTTGATGGCGATCTGCGGCACGCTGTGCCCGGTCTCCTCGGCAATGGCGTCGAGCACATCGACGATGTCGAACAGGCGCTCATCGCTGATCGCCGGGCCCGCGGCGGCCGTCGCGTGCAGGCGACTGGTGTCCGGCAGCGGTTGGCCGCGGCGCAGTTTGCCGGTCAGGCGGCCCCACCCCAGCGGACTCCACACCACCGCGCCCACACCCTGGTCGATGCCCAGCGGCATCAGCTCCCATTCGTAGTCGCGCCCGGCCAGCGAGTAGTAGGTCTGGTTGGCCACGAAGCGGCTCCAGCCATGCGCGTCCGCCACAGATAACGACTTCATCAACTGCCAGCCGGCGTAGTTCGACGCGCCCAGATAGCGCACCTTTCCTGCACGTACCAGCCCGTCCAGCGTGGACAGGGTTTCCTCCACCGGCGTCATCGCATCGAAGGCATGCAGCTGCAGCAGATCGATATGGTCGGTGCGCAGGCGCCGCAGCGAGGCATCCACCGAACGCAGCAGGCGAAAGCGCGAGGCGCCGGCATCGTTGGGCCCATCGCCCAGGCGCAGGCCGGTCTTGGTCGACAGGATCACCTGATCGCGGCGCCCCTGCAGCACCTGGCCGAGAATCTCTTCGGAGGCACCGTCGGAATACACATCGGCGGTGTCGAACAGGTTCAGGCCCGCCTCCAGGCACAGGTCGATCATGCGCTGCGCCTGCGCCACATCGGTCGCGCCCCAGGCAGAAAACAGTGGCCCCTTGCCGCCGAAGGTGCCGGTACCCAGACCGAGTACCGGCACCTTGAAGCCGGACCGGCCGAGAAAACGTGTGTCCATCGCACTCCTCCTTGGAAATCTACAAAACCCGCGCGCCGTGCCGGTAGGTCCGCCACTGCGAGACGCCACGTGCGACGCTCCGCTCGCCGGCGACCTGCGCCAGTCGCGCCAATCGCGCAGCTCTGCCGGTTGCGCGGACGCGGCGCGCCACGCCGCAGGATCGAATCAGCCCGCCTGCACGCAGACGCCCGGCGCAGCGGCACGCCGGCGTTGCAGCTGCACGCTCCACAACGCGATCCCCAGGCCCACCGCGCTCAACAGCGCGGCAACCCACGGCGTGGCGACCAGGCCGGCATGGGTGGCGATCACCACACTGCCCAGCCAGGCGCCCACGGCATTGCCGAGATTGAACGCGGCGATATTGAGACTGGAGGCCAGGTTCTGGCCGGCACCACGCGCATGCTCGAGCACGCGCAGTTGCAGCGGCGCCACGGTGGCGAAGGCGGCCACGCCCAGCAGCCCGACCAGCACCACCATCGCGGTCTTGTTGTGCAGCACCAGGCCCAGCGCAGCGAGCACCACCACCAATGCCGCCAGGCTGCCCAGCAAGGCGGCGGTGGGGCGGCGGTCGGCCAGACGCCCGCCGAGCAGATTGCCGACGATCATGCCGACACCGAAGACCAGCAACACCGGCGACACCGCCGCCTGCGCAAACCCGGTCACCTCCACCAGCAACGGCTGGATATAGGTGAACACCGCGAACACACCGGCATAGCCCACCACCGTCATCGCCAGCGCCAGCAGCACCTCCCCGCGCCCCAGCACCGCCACTTCCTGCCGCCATGACACCGCTGCGGTCGCGCCTGTGTCCGCCGGCACCCACAGCGCCACCGCGGCCGTGGCCAGCACGCCGACGATTGCAACTGCCCAGAACGTCGCCCGCCAGTCCAGCTGCAGGCCCAGCCAGGCCCCGGCCGGCACCCCCAGCAGGGTCGCCACGGTCAGCCCGGCAAACATCAGCGAGATCGCCGAAGCGCGACGCTCGGCCGGCACCAGCGAGGTCGCCACCACCGCGCCCACGCCGAAGAAGGTGCCGTGCGCCAGCGAGGTCAGCACGCGCGCGACCATCAGGCTGGTGTAGTCCGGCGCCAGCGCGCAGGCCACGTTGCCCAGGGTGAAGATCGCCATCAATCCGACCAGCACCGCCTTGCGCGGCAACCGCGCACTGGCCAGCGTCAGCACCGGCGCGCCGACGCACACGCCCAGCGCATAGCCGCTGATCAGCAGGCCGGCAGCGCTGAGCGACACGCCCAGGTCGGTGGCCACCTGCTGCAGCAGGCCCATGATCACGAACTCGGTGGTGCCGATGCCGAAGGCGCCGATGGTCAGCGCCAGCAGCGCGGGGGGAAAACGGGACGAACGTGCGGAAGCGGACATGGGCAGGCACCAGGAAAGACGACCCACAGCCTGCGCTCCGGCGTCCTGAGCAAAAACCCCTGCTATCCTGATTCACTATCAACCAATCATTGACAATCGCATGGACCGCCTCGGCGACATCGCCCTGTTCCTGCGCATCCTCGATCTGGGCTCGATCACTGCCGGTGCGCGCAGCCTCGACCTGTCGGTGGCGGTCGCCAGCCAGCGCCTGAAGCGGCTGGAACGCGACCTGGGCGTACGCCTGCTGCATCGGACCACGCGCCGGCTGCACCCCACCCCCGAAGGCCAGCGCCTGGCCGAGCGCGGCCGCGTGCTGGTGCAGGATTTGGATGCGCTGGCCGACGACCTGCGCGAGGGCGCACACGCGGTCGGCGGCATCCTGCGCGTGACCCTGTCGGCCTCGTTCGGGCGGCAGTACGTGTCGCCGTTGCTGCCGGAATTCCAGGCCCGGCATCCGCGCGTGCACATCAGCGCGCATCTGAGCGACGACCTGGTGGACCTGGTCAGGCAGGGCTTCGATCTGGCGATCCGTATCGGCCCGCTGGACGACTCCGGGCTGGTGGCGCGGCGCATCGCCGACAACCGCCGCACCCTCGCCGCCTCGCCCGGCTATCTGCAGCGCCACGGCACCCCACGCACACCGGACGACCTGGCCGGGCACGCCGGCGTGCTGCTGATGGGCCGCGACGGCCGCCAGGACGTGTGGACCCTGCAGTCACCCGACGGGCAGCTGGTGCGCGTGCGCATGCAAAGCCGCTTCGAAAGCAATTTCGGTGAGCTGGTCCGCGATGCGGCCGTCGCCGGCCAGGGGATCGCGTTGCATTCGTACTGGCACATTGCCGAGGAGCTGCGCGACGGCCGGTTGGTCGAGGTCCTCCCCGACTACCCGCCGCCAACCTCGCAGATCAACGCGGTGATGCCGGCCCGCCGGCTGCAACCACCACGGGTCCGCGCATTCGTGGACTTCCTGCTGGAGCGGCTGGGCCAGCGGCCACCGTGGGAATGACCGACCGCTTGCGCCTGACTGGTGGTGCAAGCGGTCACATCCGTTACACAGCGGGCACATCCAACTGACACATGCGCTGCCCAAACTGCGCAGCGTGTTCCAGACAGCACTGCATTCATGCCATCTTTGCCCATCAGCCGGCGACGGCTACTGACCGCTGCGGCCGCAGCGTCCGCGGTGCTGGTGGCGGGTCAAACGACGCGCGCAATGACCAGCGCGTCATCGACGGACCGGTTTTCCTTCGTGTTCATGACAGATACGCACATCCAGCCGGAGCTCGATGCGCGCTCGGGCTGCCTGGGCTGCTTTCGCCGCATCGCCAGCGAGCCGGGGACTTCGTCATCCACGGTGGAGACCACGTCTTCGATGCGCTGGAAGTCGATCGCAGACGCGCCTACATGCTGCGCGATCTCTACTTCGAGGTGGAGAGGGAGATCGGCAAACAGGTCTATCACACCATCGGCAACCACGACTGCTTCGGCGTGTTTCCCGGCAGCGGCGTGGCCCCCGGCAGCCCGGGCTACGGCAAGGCCTACTACACCGAGCGGTTTGGCCCGCTGTACTACGCGTTCGACCACAAGGGCGTGCACTTCATCGTGCTCGACTCGATCGGCCTGACGCCCGATCGCAGCTACGAGGGACGGCTGGACGCGGCGCAAATGCGCTGGCTGCGCGATGACCTGGCCGCACTGGCACCGGGCACGCGCATCGTCATCACCACGCATATCCCGCTGGTCACCGCGCTCGGGTGCTACGAGCCGCCGTCCTGGACCAACGCACCGCATAACTGGACCTTCGTGACCAATGCCAGGGACGTGCTGGCATTGCTGCGTGGCCACAACGTGCTGGCGGTGCTGCAAGGTCACAGCCACGTCGCCGAGAGCGTGGTGCTCAACGGCATCACCTTCGTCACCGGCGGCGCGGTCAGCGGCAACTGGTGGCAGGGGCGCTTTCTCGGGACCGCCGAAGGCTACATGCGCGTGGAGATCGATGGCGACCGCGTGAGCAGCCACTACCAACGCCTCGACTTCCAGACCATCGATCGCCACGACGTCGACATCGGCGATGCGCAGGCGTGATGCGCGCGCCGTGCTGACATAGCGCAAACAGCCATCGCGCGAACAACGGTCAGGCCGCTTGCCGTAGGACATGGCTGCACCTGGACAGCCCATCCACCTCACCGAGCCACACCATGCCCATGCCACTGCCGTGCCGCCTTGCCTGCGGCCTGCCCCTGCTGCTGATGCTGCCCATCCCGCGCGCCGCGGCCGACGAACCGCCCGACGGCACGGCCGCCAATGCGAGCGCGGCGCCGAAGACCACACTGGACGCCATCATCGTGCTGGGCGCCGGGGAATCGCGCCAGGTGCAGACGATCACCCCGGCCGACCTGGCCAAGGCTGCGCCCGGCACCTCGCCGCTGGCCAGCCTGTCCAAGCTTCCCGGGGTGAACTTTCAATCCTCGGATCCGCTGGGCGGCTACGAATGGGCCCAGCAGATCACCATCCGCGGCTTCAGCACCGACCAGATGGGCTACACCCTGGACGGCGTGCCGCTGGGCAACATGCAGTACCGCAACAACAACGGCCTGAGCATCGGGCGTGCATTGCAGGCAGAAAACAACGGGCCGGTCACGCTCTCCCAGGGAAGCGCCGCCGTGGGTACCGCCTCGACCAGCAACATCGGCGGCACCATCGATTTCACCTCGCTCGATCCCGGCGACGGCTTCGGCGTCGACCTGGCGCAGACCGTCGGCAGCTCCAGCAACCTGCGCAGCTTTGCGCGCCTCAATAGCGGCACCCTGCGTGGCGGCGGGCGCTTCTACCTGTCGGCAAGCCGTCAGGATGCCGACAAGTGGAAGGGCAGCGGCTCGCAGCAACAGACGCAGCTCAACTTCAAGTCCGTGCAACCGTTGTCGGACAGCGTCACCGCGACCACCTTCATCGATGGCGTGGATCGCCGCGAGGACGATTATCTCGATGTGTCGCTGGACCTGCTTCGTCGCCTCGGCGCTCGGGTCGACAACATCGCCAACGATTTTCCTTTGGCCGAACGCATGGCGCGCGCCCTGCAGAACGGCACGCCGGCGCCGGCGCCCTACCGCAACGGCGATGATGTCTATTACAACGGCGGCGGCGTGCGCAAGGACCTGTTCGCCTACGAAAAACTCGCTTACGACCTGGGCGCGCAACTGAGCGGCCAGACCACGGTGTACTGGCACCAGAACCATGGCATCGGCACCTTCGCCAGCCCGTACGACCCCACCCCGGCCGCGTTCGGCGGCTCCCCGGTGTCGGTGTCGACCGTCGGCTACGCCATCCGGCGCAAGGGCGTCCTGTCGCAACTGGAACTGCGGCTGGACCGGCACACGCTGCAGGCCGGGCTCTGGTACGAGAACAATCGCTTCGATCAGATCGCAAGGCTCTATGGCCTGCAGGCGGGCATTGCGCCGCGCAACTTCCAGCGCTTCTACGACACCCCGTTCCGCACCCGCTGGCACTACAGCTTCGATACCGATGTGTACCAGCTGCATGTCGGCGACAGCTGGGAGGTCAGCGATGCATTGCGGGTGGACCTGGGGGTGAAGTCGCTGCAGGCGGAGAACACCGCCCGCACCCTCACCAGCAGCCAGCCGATCGATGGCCGGATCAAGGCGTCGGACCATCTGTTGCCAAGTGCCAGCGCGCTGTACCGGTTCGACAGCCGCAACGAGGCCTTCGTCGACTACACGCGCAATCTGTCGGCCTTCGTTGCCTCCGCGTCCACTGGCCCGTTCTCGACCACCAAGGCCGGGTTCGACTACATCCGCGACACCCTGAAACCGGAAAAGACCGCGACCACCGAACTGGGCTTCCGCCATACCGGCGCCTGCGTGCAGACCTCGCTCACCGCCTACCATGTGCAGTTCGACAATCGCCTGCTGGCCTCATCGATCAGCGCGGCGGTGGTGGGCAACCAGAACGTGCTGCAGAACGTCGGCGGCGTCACCTCGCAGGGGCTGGAGCTGGCGGCCAGCTGGAACTTCCTGCCGCACTGGTCGCTGTACGCGAGCAGCTCCTACAACGACGCCCACTACGACGATGACGTGGCAGTGCCCGGCAGCAGCGTGGTGGCCACGCGCGACAAGCGGGTGGTGGGTTCGGCGCGCACGCTGGGCAACCTCCAGCTCGGCTACGACGATGGCGCCGCGTGGGCGCAACTGTCGGCGCATGCCACCGGCAGGCGCTATTACAGCTATTTGAACGACCAGCCCATCGCCGGCGCGACGGTGATGAACTTCGGTGCCGGCTACCGCTTCCATGCTGCACCCAGCGGCGCGCACTGGCTGGACGGCACCGATGTGGATCTCAACGTCACCAACCTGCTGGACAAGCGCTATATCGCCTCGCTCGGCACCAGCGGCTTCGTGACCGCCGATCCGGATGGCACCTACACGACCTTGCAGGTCGGCGCACCGCGCCAGGTGTTTGTCAGCGTACGCAAACACTTCTGAGCACGCGGCGGCAGCCGCTTCGGCCGTGGATGCGCAGTGCGCGCGCGATGCGATCGGCGCCGCCCACCGTTGCGATGGCGACCGGCGCCAGCCGCGCGCGTGCCGGTCGTCCGCGTCCGGGCTCCCGTTGCAGCGAGCCTGCGCGGCCGACCTCAGGCGCCGGTGTGACGCCTGCTCAACGCCCGCCGCGCTGCAGGCGCTGGTGCAGGCGACGGCGCTGCGCATCGCTCAACAGATGCCCATACGCGCTCAACAGCCCCAGGATCTGCTGATGCGCCTGCGCGGTGCGCCGGGCGAGTTCTGCGGTGGCAGCGGCTTCGAGCCGTTTCCACTCGGCGGGGCTGGTCGGCGTCGGCAGGGGCGTGGACTGGGCGGGCATGGGACGCTGCGGATACTGGCTGGACCGCCATGATACGACCGCCACGTGAGCGGTTTATCACCGTTACCGCATGCTGGCAGTGGCGGCCTGGCCATCGCCTGCGCCCGCGTCCTTACCCCGCCGCCGGCCTTGCCGGCCGCGTGGCCGGCCCGCGTGTACGATCGAAACCACCGCGCCCGCGCAGCATGGCGTCTCGCAATCGGCGCTGCGCCATACCGTGCGCGTACTGGAAGCACGTCTGGGCATCCGCCTGTCGACCCGCACCACGCGCAGCGTGTCGATGACCGGAGCCGGCGCACGCCTGTTCGACACCGTGGCTCCGCGGCTGCAGGAGATGGACCACGAACTGTCCGCGCTCACCGAATTCCGCGACACGCCGGCCGGCACCATCCGTATCACCATTGCCGGCCACACCGCCGACGCCTGCATCTGGCCAGCGTTGTCGACGGTGCTGCCCGACTCTCCTGACCTCGGGATCGAGGTCAGCATCGGTTACGGGCTGGCTGACATCGTTGCCGAGCGCTACGACCTCGGCATCCGGCTGGGCGGTCAGGTCGCCAAGGACATGATCGCGGTGCCGATTAGTCCGATGCAACGCATGGCGGCGGTGGTGGTGACGGACGACTTCGTGCACCACACCATCCCTGCTGTCCCGGCCGACCTGGCCAGGCACAACTGCATCGGCCTGCGCCTGCCCACCCACGGCGGCTTGCTGGTCCGGGATTGCGAAAAGGACGGGCACGAGGTCAAGGTCCGCGTGGACGGGCAATGGACCCTCAACGGCAGCAGCGCGGTGCTGCGTGCCGCACTGGCCGGCGGCGGACTCGCGTTCCTGCCGGAAACCATGGTGATGGTGCTGGAACACCTCGCCGCCGGCCAGCTACGCCGCGTGCTGGAGGACTGGTGCGCCCCGTTCGACGGCCACTACGCCGATTACCCCAGCCGCCGCCAATCCTCGAGTGGCCTCAAGGTGGTGATCGATGCATTGCGGTGCGCTCTGGCGCGCTGAGACGCCTGTGTGCGCGCTGGAATGCCGGTGGGTGCGATGCGATGCCGGTGTAGGAGCGCGCTTGCGCGCGATGAGGCCTTCTCGGTAACGCNCGCCTGTGTGCGCGCTGGAATGCCGGTGGGTGCGATGCGATGCCGGTGTAGGAGCGCGCTTGCGCGCGATGAGGCCTTCTCGGTAACGCTCCATCGCGCGCAAGCGCGCTCCTACGACAGCATCGGTTGGCGGCAGGTTCGATGGTGGTGATCGATGCATCGCAGTGCGATCTGGCACGGCGAGACGCCTGTGCACGCGCTGGAATGCCGGTGGGTGCGATGCGATGCCTGCGTAGGAGCGCGCTTGCGCGCGATGAGGCCTTCTCGGTAACGCCCATCGCGCGTAAGCGCGCTCCTACGACAGCGGTGGTTGGCGGCGGTTTGAAGGATGGTGATCGACGCATTGCGGCCTGCTCTGGCGCGCTGGGACGCCTGTGCACGCGCTGGAATGCCGGTGGGTGCGATGCGATGCCTGTGTAGGAGCGCGCTTGCGCGCGATGAGGCTTTATCGGTAACGCTCCGTCGCGCACAGGCACGCTCCTACGACAGCATCGGTTGGCGGCGGTTCGAAGGATGGTGATCGACGCATTAGGTTCGACGGTGGTGATCGATGCATTGCGGTGCGCTCTGGCGCGCCGAGACGCCTGTGTGCGCGCTGGAATGCCGGTGGGTGCGATGCGATGCCGGTGTAGGAGCGCGCTTGCGCGCGATGAGGCCTTCTCGGTANGTTTGAAGGATGGTGATCGACGCATTGCGGCCTGCTCTGGCGCGCTGGGACGCCTGTGCACGCGCTGGAATGCCGGTGGGTGCGATGCGATGCCGGTGTAGGAGCGCGCTTGCGCGCGATGAGGCCTTCTCGGTAACGCCCCATCGCGCGCAAGCGCGCTCCTACGACAGCGTTGGTTGGCGGCAGGTTCGATGGTGGTGATCGATGCATTGCGGTGCGCTCTGGCGCGCTGAGACGCCTGTGCACGCGCTGGAATGCCGGTGGGTGCGTTGCGATGCCTGTGTAGGAGCGCGCTTGCGCGCGATGAGGCCTTCTCGGTAACGCCCATCGCGCGTAAGCGCGCTCCTACGACAGCGTTGGTTGGAGGTTGGTGATCGTCGCATTGCGGCACGCTTTGGACGCTGCCAGGTGGGCGGCAGAGTGCCGCCATGCTTGGTGCCGCCCAATAGCTAACATGCTCACTGGCGCCCGACAGGTAAATCGCCGGTTTCCCGGGCGCTCGTTATTCCGCCACCGCACACTTGGCGCACAGGCCGTGCACTTCCAGGGTCTGCGCCTGCGGCTGGAAACCCAGCGCCTTGGCGCGCGCTTCCAGTTGCGCCACCACCTCGCGGTCCTCCAGCTCCACCGCGCTATGGCAACGGTCGCAGATCAGGAACGGTACCGAGTGCTGGGCGCTGTTGGGGTGGTGGCAGGCGACGAAGGCGTTGACCGATTCGAGCTTGTGCACGAAACCGTTGGCCATCAAAAAATCCAGCGCGCGGTACACCGTGGGCGGGGCGTCGGCGCCCACGCCCTTGCCTTCGCGCACCCAGTCCAGCAGTTCGTAGGCCTTGACCGGCTTGCCGGCATCGGCGATCAGCCGCAGCACGTTGGCGCGGATCGGCGTCAGCCGCAGGCCGCGCTCGCTGCAGGCGCGCTCCACGGCGCGCACGAAGCCGTTGGCATCGTCGACGTGGTGGTGCGGTTCGGTGCAGGCGTGGTCGTGTGCGTGGGTGTGCTTGGTCATACAGGCTCCGGCGTCAGGCCGCCCCGATCTTGATGAGTGCGGCATCGATGCGTTTCAAGGCGCCCTCGCGTCCGGCCAGGTACACCGTCTGCGAAATGTCCGGGCTGACCTGGGTGCCGGTGATGGCCACGCGCAGCGGCTGCTGTCTCTTATACACATCTCACTGCGCGGATGTCATGCCCACCCACCAGCAGTTCATCGATCGCTACTGCAAGGCGGCTGCGCCGCGTTGAGCNATACACATCTAGATGTGTATAAGAGACAGGCTTGAGGTGCTTCATCACCGCCGCTTCGTCGTAGGTTTCCAGCGGCTGGTACCAGACCACGGCTTTTTCGGCCATGTCCTTCAGCGTCTGCACGCGCTCGCGCAGCGCCACCACCACGTCGGCGGCGGCCGGGCCGGCGGCCACATCGATGCCGAGCCGGGCGAGCTGGTCTTCCAGCTGCGGGGCGATGCTGGCCGGGTCGTCGGTCTTGAGGTAATGCTGGTTGACCCAGCCCAGCTTGGCCATGTCCAGGCGCGCGGCCTTGGAATTGACGTCCTTGACGTCGAACAGGTCGAGCAGTTCCTGCCGGCTGAACAACTCCTGGTCGCCATGCGACCAGCCCAGGCGCGCCAGGTAGTTGATCAGCGCATGCGGCAGGTAGCCGGCGTCCTTGTACTGCATCACGTCGGCCGCGCCGGTGCGCTTGGACAGCTTGGCGCCCTGCTCGTCCAGGATCATCGGCATGTGCGCGAACGTCGGCACCGGTGCGCCCAGCGCCTGGTAGATGTTGATCTGGCGCGGGGTGTTGTTGATGTGGTCATCGCCGCGGATCACTTCGGTGATGCCCATGTCCCAGTCGTCCACCACCACCGCGAAGTTGTAGGTGGGAAAGCCGTCCGGGCGGAAGATCACCATGTCGTCGAGCTCGCTGTTGGCGATCTCGATGACGCCCTTGATCAGGTCGTCGAACACCACCGTGCCGCCGACCGGATTCTTGAAGCGGATGACCCGATTGGGGTCGTCGCGGTACGGCAGGTTCTGCTCGCGGGCGGCGCCGTTGTAGCGGGGCTTTTCCTGCCTGGCCATGGCGGCCTCGCGCATGGCGTCGAGCTCTTCACGGGTTTCGTAGGCGTAATAGGCCTTGCCCTGCGCCAGCAGCTGCTCGGCCACCTCCTGGTAGCGGGCCACGCGCTGGGTCTGGTAGATCGGGCCTTCGTCGTAGTCCAGGCCCAGCCAGTCCATCGCCTCCAGGATGGCGTCGATCGCGGCCTGGGTGCTGCGCTCACGGTCGGTGTCCTCGATGCGCAGCACGAACTGCCCGCCGCGACGGCGCGCCTCCAGCCAGCAATACAGCGCGGTGCGGGCGCCGCCGATGTGCAGGTAACCGGTGGGGCTGGGGGCAAAACGGGTGCGGCAGGTCATGGAGCGCTCGGCGAAACGGGGATCGTGCGATTTTACCTTGCGCAGCGCGGCCCTGCCCGGCCCGCCGGTTCAGCGGTTGCGCAACAGGTCGCCGTAGACCACGCAATCGCCACCGCTGCGCGCCGGGCCGGGGGCGTCGTACAGCACCAGCCAGCTGGGCGTGCCGCCGGCCAGCTGCCCGGGAAGATTGCAGATCGCCTCGGCGCGGTCGCTGTCGGTGCCATGCGGCAACACCGCCGATTCCAGCAGCGCGTGCTGAAAGCGCACCGGCGCCTGGTTGGCGGCCAGGACGCTGCGCGCATCCGGCCATTTGAACAGGCGGATCTCGCCGTTCAACACCATGGTCGGGCCGGCCAGCAGGTACAGGTCGTCGCCGGAGTAATGCAGGTCGCGGATGCCCAGGCCGCCCAATTGCAGGAAGTGCTTGCGCAGCAGCGTGCCGTCCTCGTCCAGCGGCGCCAGCCGCAGGTGGTCGCCATGCGCCTGGACGCGGATCTCCAGCAGCGCCGACCAGCCGCGCAGCACCGGCCCGCGCAGGCCCAGCAGCAGGCGCTCGCCGTCCACCACGATGCCTTCGATGTCGAAGCCGTTGTCCTTGCCGGGAATCTTCATGAACGGGCCGACATGCGGATCGTCGGCCAGCAGCTCGGTGAGCTGGTTGTGCCTGGCATCGCCCTTGAGCCGCAGCGCGCGGCGGCCGTCGGCGGCTTCGCGCACCAGGCGCGGGGTACCGTCGGCGTCGCGCTCGATCGGCAGGCAGGCCAGCAGGCGGCGGTTGGCGTCGAGCTTGAGCTTGGTCAGGCGCTTGGCGTTGTCGGCATCGTCGCGACCGCGCTTGGCGTTCTTGCGCTTGAGCCCATGCGAGCCGACCACCCACAGCAAGCCATCCGACAGCGCCATGCCTTCCAGGTCCGCCTCCTCGGCGGCCTCGCCGGGCAGGTCCAGCAGCTCGGCCAGCGCAAAGCTCTGCCCCTGGCCGAAGCGCAACGTCTCGCGCTGCACGGGCTCGAGCCTGCGCAGCCGGTCCACCGCGCAGGCTTCGTCGCCGGCCACCCACAGCCAGTCGTCGGTAAAGGCCGCGCCGGACAGATTGCTGTGCACCAGCGCGCCGGGCGCGAACTCGAGACGGACGCTGTGCGGAATCAGGGTTTTGGTGGCCATGGGAACCTGGTGGGTGGTGGTGCAGGGAAGGCGCGTGGCCGAGACACCGGAGTGCTGCCTCGTCGGGGCGCGCGCAGAACGTTGGAGCGTACAGCGGGCAGCTGCCATCGCGAGCACCGACCGCGCGTGCCTGGCGATGGGCATGCTCGGCTGACGGACGCGTCCTATCCGTCGAAGGCGGCCACGCTGGCGCGCGCGAGGTGAGCGCCCGACTGCCCGTGCCAATCGCGGTCGTTGGCAACCTGGGCCTGCGCGCGGCTGGCCTCGAAGGCGGCGAAGTCCAGCTCCGCATACGCCCACACGGCACTGCCCCGGGTCTGCGCCAGCACGCCGTCGGCCGGGAAGCCGACATCCATCGGGGCGAACACCGCCGCTTCGCCGGTGTTGACGTCCAGCGCCGGGCTCCACGGCGCCTCGCCGGCGGTGACCGATTGCGCGACGAACACGCGGTTTTCCAGCGCGCGCGCCAGGCAGCCCACGCGCACCCGCATCGCGCCGGCGGCGGTGTCGGTGCAGCTGGGCACGATCAGCAGCCGTGCGCCGGCTTCGTACTGCGCGCGCACCGGCAGCGGGAACTCGCTGTCGTAGCAGATCGCGATCGCCGCACGCACGCCATCCAGCTCGAACACCTTCAGCGCATCGCCCGGCTCGATCAGCCCGGTGGCCTTTTCGAAGCCGGTCAGCTGCAGCTTGTCCTGCCAGCCGTGCCGGCCGTCGGGCGTGAACCAGTCGCTGCGGTTGCGGTAGCGGCCCTGGCCCAGATCCAGCAGGAAGCTGCCGGCAACCAGGTGCAGCCGATGCTGGCGCGCCAGGCCGGCAAACAGCTCCAGCCACGGCGCACGCAGCGCCTGGATCGCCGCCAGCGACTCGGGCAAGCCGGCAGACACCTGCGTGCCGAAGGTCGCGCCCAGCTCCAGCGACAGGTATTCCGGCAGCACCAGCAGGCGCGCGCCGGCGGCAGCGGCCTCCCCCACCAGCGCGGACTGGCGTGCGGCAAAGGCGGCGAAGTCGGCGGGTTTGCCGATCGGATATTTGGCGACGGCAATTTTCATCTGGCGGCCCGGTTGCGGTGGATCGGAAGAAGCAAGGTGGCGCTACGCTCGCCGGCAGTCACGACGACAGCGCCCGCGTCCACACACGCAAGCTGTGGTCGATCTCGCCGCGTTGCAACTCCGCCCACCCCAGCTGCACGCGCATGTCCGGTTGCGGTGCATAGCCGCGTTTGCGCCAGAACACGTCGTTGGAACGGTAATCGGCCGGCCTGCGCGGATCGTCGGGCGCACGTTCCACCGAGCAGAACGCGGTGAGCGCGAAGCGGCCCAGCGCGCGTGCATGCGCCTCGCGCCGGTCGAAGAAGGCGTGGCCGATGCCCTGCCCGCGATACGCCGGCAGCAGCACCGATTCACCGAAATAGAACACGCTGGCCGGGTCGATGCCGGCCGCGCGGAACGGCGCGTGGAAGGCTTCGCTGTCATCGCGCAGCGGCAGCCCGGTGGACGCACCGACCACCGCATCGCCCTCGCGCGCCAGCACGAACACGCTGTCCGGCGAGGCCGCGTAGGCCGCCAGGTAATCGCGTTCGTAGCCGGCGTCGCCCTCGTACAGGTAGGGCCATGCAGCGAAGACCGCGATACGCAACTGCGCCAGCGCATCCAGATAGGGCAACACCGCAGTGCCGCGCACGGTTTCGATGGTGATGGAGGTCGCGGTCATGCCGGCCATGGTAAGCCAGCCAGGTCGAGCGTGATGCTGCGCTGACGCGCCTCAGCGCAACCAGCGGTGGTGACCTGCTGCCGTGCGCAACGGCTGCTGCCACAGCAACCACACGGCCGCATCGTCCTGGGCCACCAGCACTCCAAGCAGCGCGTCGGTACTGCGCGCCCAGCAACTGCCATTGCTCAGGCGTTGCCAGGGCCCATACCCGCGGCCCCCGGGGCCGACTGGCTGCGCTTGCCGCAACGCCTGCAACAACGCATATCCGTGCGTGCGCAGTGCCTGCGCGATATCCGGATGCAGGCGCAGGCCGATCACCCCGCGGCGTCCGTCCCGGCACAAGGGCAAGGCCGACAACGGCGAAGCTTCCCAGGCCTGCGGCAGCGCTGCGGGAAGCAGCGCCACCGTGGCGATCCCGGCGGGCAGCAAGCGCTGCGCCCGCCGGTGCAGCCGTGCGTGAGCCAACATGCCGGCCTCAGCGCAGGCTGTTGCCAAGCTCGTACCAATCGAGCTTGCGGGTCACCCACATGATGCTGGCCAGGATGCCGAACAGCAGCAGCGATCCCATCAGCAGCGCGTTGTCTTCGGAGATCAACAGGCTGTAGAGCACCCCGTACAACGCAGTGAGCATCACCGAGAACCCGGCTGCGCGCGCCCAGCTGCGCAACACCCCGGACAGGTAGAACAACTGCAGGCCGATGCACGCCGCGGCCGAGACCAGGTACGCCTGCCAGAACGCGATGTGCTCGGACAGGCTCAGCAGCAGCAGGAAGAAGATCGCCAGCGCCAGGCCCACCAGCAGGTATTGCAGCGGATGGATCGGCAGACGCTTGATCAGCTCGAACAACACGAACGCCACAAAGGTCAGCACCACGAACAGGATGCCGTACTTGCTGGCGCGGTCGGCCTGGGTGTACACGTCCACCGGGTCGACCAGCTGCACTTGCAGCATGTCCAGCGACGACTGGCTGGACTGCAGCTGGGTCTGCGCACCGCTGGCCAGCGAGGACAACGACCAGCTCGCATCGAAACCGCGCGCGCCGATGGTCGGCGCATTCGGCAGGAAGCGCCCGCCGAAGGACGGGTGCGGCCAGGCCGAGCGCAGCGCGATGTCGTTGTTGTCGGCGATCGGTGCGATCGCCAGGCTGCGGGTGCCGTCCAGCACGAAGGACATCTCCACCAGGTTGCCCTCGCCCAGGGTACCGGCCAGCGCATCGCCCAGCGGCTGCAGATCGGCGTGGATACCGGCCAAGCGCTCCGCCAGGCCGCCTGCCCCGCTTTCCAGCGGCAGCGTACGGCCATCCACCCGCAGGCTCGGCGTGCCGACCAGGCCACGCACATCGGAAATGCCCACCGCCAGATGCGGCTGCCCATAGCGGCGACCGTCCACGGCCGGATAGGCAAACGGGTCGAACTCCGCCTTGAGCCTGGCCTTCCACGCATACACCTGCACGCGGAACAGGCCGATCTTGCGCTCGGACGGGACCAGCTCGCCGCTCAGGCTGAGCGTGCGCGGGGTCTGCAGCAACTGGCCGTCGCGCTTGCGCCAGACCTTGCGCGGATTGCCCTGCTCGTCGGCCTCGGTGACCTGCACGTCTTCGACATACGGCAGCACCCGCACCGGCGCGATGAAGCGCTGCTCGCCGGCCTTGCTCTGCGCCACCCGCTCCACCGCCTCGTCGCGGTAACGCGCACGGTCCTGCACGGTGCCGCGGATCAACAGCAACGGAATCAGCAGCAACAGGATCAGTCCGCCAATGGTGGCGAAGCGCAACAACAGTGTCAGGGATTTCATCGACCTTCCTCAGTCTGGGAGGTCGCCAGGGTGCGATGGGCCGGTGTCGGGGGTTTGAGGCGAATTTGAAGCGAATGTGAAGTGGGCGATCGAACGGCGGGGCGGTCGTGCCGGGCCAGGCCTGGATCAGCCAGCAGGCAGCCGCAGCGTGGCCAGCGCACCGCCGCCCTCGCGGTTGCCCAGTGTCGCCTCGCCGCCATGCAGGCGCGCCACTTCGCGCACGAACGGCAGGCCGAGCCCGGAGCTGCGTTGCCCGGTCTGCGGGCGGGCCAGCGAATAGAAACGCTCGAACACCCGTTCCAGTGCGTAGTCCGGCACGCCGCTGCCGCGGTCTTCGACCGACCACTGCAGGTGCCCGGCGTGTACCTGCGTGCGCAACTGCACGGTGCTGCCTGCCGGCGAAAACGCGATGGCATTTTCCAGCAGGTTGATCAGCGCCTGACGCAGCAGGAATCCGTCGCCGAGGACGTACTGCTCGCGCGCCGCTGCGGATGTGGCATCGCTGTCCAGCAGCACGCCGGCCGCCACCGCGCGTGGCAGCACCGCATCCATGGCCGCCTGCAGCAAGCCGGCCACCGCGATGCGCTCGCGCTTTTGTAGCCAGCCATGTTGCTCCACCTCGGCCAGCGCCAGCAGCTTGTCGATGGTTTCGGTCAGGCGCAGCTCCTGCGCGCGGATGCTGGCGACGAAGTGCTGGCGATCGGCCTCCGGCAGTGGCTCGGTCAACAACTCGGACGCGCCACGGATTGCCGCCAGCGGGCTCTTCATCTCGTGCGTCAGCGACTGCACGTACTGCTCCACGTAGGCCTTGCCTTCGAGCTTGCGCCGCATGCGTTCCAGCGCCTGGCCCAGGTCGCCGATTTCATCGCCGCGCGGCTTGGGCGGCGGCACCGGCATGCCCGCGCTCACCGCCTGCGCGTAGCGATTGAGCCGGCCGATGCCGCGCATCAGCCACCAGGTCATGCCGATGCCGATCAGCGCGGAAATGCCGATCAGCCAGGCCCCGCGCTGCAGGATGTTGCGCTGGCTGGCCTCGATGAACGGGTCGATGCTGCGATTGGGCTGCGCCAGCGTCAGCACGCCGATCAACGTGCCCGGCTCATTCGGCGCATAGATCGGCGCGGCCACATGCATCACCGTGGCGGCCGGGTCGCCATCGACCTCGGGGCTGGAACGCGCGCCGTATTCGCCGCGCAAGGTGCGATAGACATCGTTCCAGCGCGAATTGTCGCGGCCCACGTCGCGGCCCAGCGAATCGAACACCACCACCCCGCGCGCGTCGGTCACGGTGACGCGGTAGGCCACATCGTTCTTGCGGAACCGCCACACCCAGGCCTTGGGATCGCGCCGCTGCGCCTGCGCCACGTTGCGCGCAAAGCTGCCACTGGCAATGCTGCCGGCCGCCAGCTCGCCGCTGGCCATTTCCGCCAGCACGTTGGCCGCATCCACCAGCGTGGATTCCATCGCCTGGCGCACGCCCGGCTTGACCTCGTTGACGAACACCCGCATCACGAAGAACGCGGCCAGCCCGACGATCAGAAAGAAGCCCAGGAACAGCTTGAGACCGAGCCGCATCTCAGGCCCCGGCCCGGAGAGCAACGCCACGCCTGCGCTCGCCCATGGCTACAGCTCCAGCGCGTAGCCGAGGCCACGGTGGGTGCGGATCGGGTCGGCCGGCACGCCGGCCTGGCGCAACTTGCCGCGCAGCGTCTTGATGTGGGTATCGACGGTGCGGTCGGCGCTGTCGGCGCTGGCGTCCCAGCCGCGGTCCATCAGCTGCGCGCGGCTCAGGATCGCGCCGGGGCGCTGCAACAGCGCCGACAGCAGCGCGTACTCGTAGCGGGTCAGCGGCAGCAGCGCATCGCCGTAACGGATACGGCTGCCCTCGCGATCGATCGCAAACGCGCCATGCGGCTGCCAGCCCGGCTCCGCCACGGCCGCCGGGTTGCGACGACGCAACCGCGCGCGCACCCGCGCCACCAGCTCGCGCGGGGAGAACGGCTTGGCCATGTAGTCGTCGGCGCCCAGCTCCAGGCCGAGCACGCGGTCGATCTCGTCATTGCGCGCGGTCAGGAAGATCACCGGCACATCGCTGAAACCGCGCAGCGTGCGGCACACCTCGAAGCCGTTGATGTCCGGCAAACCCACGTCCAGCACCACCACATCGGCCGGGTCCGCGCGCAGCCGCGCCAGCGCGTCGCGGCCCAGCAGGCAATGCTCGGGCGCATAGCCTTCGCTGCGCAGCGCGTACAGCACGGTATCGGCAATGGCGGCTTCGTCTTCGACGACGAGCACGCGGGCGGGGGACTCGGACATGGCGCGCAGCATAGCCGCATGCGGGCGCGGCCCGTACACTGCCGCGATGAACTATCGCCACGCCTTCCATGCCGGCAACCATGCCGACGTGCTCAAGCACATCGCCTTGCTGGCGCTGATCGACACCCTCAAGCGCAAGGACACCCCGTTCTTCGTGCTCGATACCCATGCCGGACGCGGGCGCTACCAGCTCGGCGGCGAAGAGAGCCGCAAGACCAACGAGGCCGATGCCGGGGTGATGCGGCTGATGGCCGAGTCGACCCTGCCCGAGGTGGTGGAACGCTATCTACGCGCGGTACAGGCCGACAACCAGAGCGTGGTCCGCCCGGCCACGCCCGGCCAGAAGCCGGCGCGCCCCACCGCCGGCATCCAGATCAACCACTACCCCGGCTCGCCGCTGCTGGCGGCGCAGGCGCTGCGTGAGCAGGACCGCATGGCGTTCTGCGAGTTGCAGCCGGAGGAGGCCGAGGCGCTCAAGCGCCTGTTCGCCAGGGACAGCCGCGTGCGCGTGCATGCCGGCGATGGCTACGAGGCGATTCGTGCATTCGTGCCGCCGCGTGCGGGCGAGACCAGGATCGGCCGCGGACTGGTGCTGATCGACCCGCCGTACGAAGCCCAGGACGCCGAGTACCCGCAGGTCATCCACAGCGTGCGCGAGACCCTGGCGCGCTGGCCGCAGGCGATCTGCATGGTGTGGTACCCGATCAAGCTGCGCCGCAGCCTGCAGCCCTTCATGCGCAAGGCCGCCACGCTGCCGGCCAAGTCGGTGCTGGTGGCCGAGCTGCAGGTGCTCCCGGACGACTCACCGCTGCGCCTGACCGGCAGCGGACTGCTGATCGTCAATGCGCCGTGGCAGTTCGACCAGATGCTGGCGCCCGCGCTGCCGGTGCTGAAGCAGCACCTCGGCCAGGCCGGTGCCTCGACCCGGCTGGAGTGGCTGCGCCAGGACGCCTGAGTCGCCGCTGCCAGGCGGCCCGTCGTACCGGCGAAGGCCGCTGCATACTCACGACTGGATCACGGTATCGCTCGGTACAGTGGTGAGGGAAGCACTGCCACCCCTCTGATGGCCCCTGGCGGCGCACCGGATTCATTCACGGTTGTGCGCTGGGCTGGTGCCAGAATCTTCCGATCTTCAAGGAACACCGGTCATGGCCATTCGCAATCGCATGCCTCCCTGGCATGAAAACTTCAGCCTGCCCAATGGCCGCACGCTGCTGCTCCGCCCGATCCGTCCGGAGGACGGTCCGCCGCTGCAGGGCGCTTTCAGCCTGTTGGGACCGGAGGAAATCCGCGCACGCTTCGTGCGGTCCTCCGCCGAAATCACCCCGGAGATGGTGCAGCGCCTGACCCATCCCAACCCCAAGAGCGAAATCGTGCTGGTGGCCGCCGAGCAGCTGCCGCCGGGTGAAGCGCTGGTGGGCGCGGTGGCGCGTGCGGCGCTGGTGCCGGGCACCCGCCAGGCCGAGTACACCATCCTGGTCAGCAGCTTCGTCGCCGGCCAGGGCCTGGGACGGCAGTTGATGCGCAAGCTGGTCAAATGGGCACGGCGCAAATACCTGGACTGCCTGTTCGGCGACGTACTGCAGAGCAATGTGCCGATGCTGCAGCTGGCCGAGTCGCTGGGCTTCAAGCCACAGCCGCATCCGGATTCGCCCGAGCTGGTGCGCATGGTGCTGGAGCTGGATGCCTGAGGGGCCGGGATTCGGGACTGGTGATCAGGGATTCGTGAAGCGGCTTGGGGCGGTTGCCTGGTTGCAGGGGCCTTGCCCGCCCACCCTCGCGGGACACGGCGGGCGTCATGCACCCTGCGCCTGGTAGGGTCCGGGCCAACATGAGATCCGCTGCATGTCGAACCTGAGCGGACCGTGGATCAACCGGCGGCCGGATTCGTCACGCACTTCATAGCGGACATTGGGATTTCCGCTGAAGGGTATATCCCATAGATCTGCCTGATCTTCCGAAGTTTCTAGTTGGTCCGCGATGACGGTGTCGGGATTTCGGAATTTTTCAGCGAAGTATTGTTCGCGTATCGACGGGTATTTACTGCGTCGGATAGCCTCCTGGCTCAGCGCCCCTTCGATGTTCAGGGCCGGCAGAACGGTGCCGGCCGGTTTGGTGTACCAGAGCGGTGCTCCGCTCAGCAGCGCCTGGTGCATGGGGAGTGCATCCTGGACAAGCGTGGGTGAGGCGAAAGGCGCCCACGCATCCACCACGATATCCTGTTCTGACGTCTGCCCCCGGATCACCACGAACACGTGGTCTTCTCCGCCCACCATGTCTATGGTGCAGTCCCTCAGCGCAGGATTCTGCGAGAGAAATTGGTACGTCAAGGCAGCTTGCGCTTCGCAGTCGCCACCCTGCGACTGGATTGCGACGAAGGCGCGGGCCGCCGGATTCTGCGCCACTGTACGCGACAGCGAAGAGCGGAGCACACTTTCCCCGCCGGTTGCTGCGATGTCCTTGATCTGGTTGCCAGCCCCGTAGGGAAGAAGCGCCTTGACCAGGTCGATGGCCTCGCGTGCCGCTGCCAGATTGGCGGCAACTGCGGGTGTGATCACCCGCAAGCGTGGGGTCGTGTCCGGCAGCTGCGTCTTGACCATTGGATGCCTGGTGGAGAGTGCGTTGAGCTGATCCAGGTGGCTCGACGAAAGCTCGATCATCTGGTCAGACCGCAGTAGCCCGGGGATCAACTCCTGGCCCGGTGCCAGAGTCATCGTATCGGTGCCGGATGCATCGGCTGCAAGGCATATGTGGAACTGGTGCCCGCCTTGTTGTGCGGGCAGGGTGAATGCCGACGAACGGGTCACCGCGGCTGCAGTGTCGAGCAGGCTTGTCCTGGCAGCCCGCGCATGCGGGAGGTTGGCATCGATCCAGGCCCTGGGTTGGGGGGCTTTGCTCGACGCCCCTTCCGCCATCCATTCCCGCATCCTGCTGAACATGGAGGGCTGCGGCGGCGGCGGCTCGTGGGCGGACACGTGGCCGGTCCGGGGGCGACTACCTGCATTGGCACTCTGACGCCTCGGACTTCCTTCTGCCAGGGCAGCCAAGGCAACCAGGGCAGGTGATGCACTTTCGCCGGACGCCGCTCCTTGACGCGATGGGCTGGAGGTGGCTGCTTCATTCGCGCCATCGTGCTGGGGCGTGCTTGAGTGGAAGAGCGCGGTCAATTTCTTCATGTGACTGTCTCCTGCTGAAAAACATCTGCCGCGCGGCGTAAATTCACCGATTGATACGCAAGATAGCGCCGGATGCGAATGTGTCTGCCTGCTGCACGAAAGCGTTGGGCCATGTGCGAACCCAGGCACGATCGGCAGTTTCTTCGGCCTGCCCGGGCTGCTGGTGGAGCTGCCGTTGACCACCACGCTGATGCTGCGTTCGATCGCCGACATCGCCCGCGCCGAGGGCGAGCGGCTGGACGATGTTTGCTTCGGCGATGCGGCGGACTGTTGCGCCTGACCACGGTGGCGGTGACACCTCGTCGAGGCGCTTGCAGTCATGAACGCTGGCCCCGGTCACGACGAGCGACAACGGGACTCCCGGGCCGTCCACCACCAGATCGTCCAACCGGTTGCTTGCCAAGGGTTGCCCGGTACAAGCATGTCGCTACGTAAGGCAGGGCTCTGCGGCGCGCGCGTGCAGGCGGGCCAAGGCCGGCTTTCACGCCGGATGGACCGGCCGCGGCGGGGGCTCTGATAAAATTGCCGGCTGATGCCGTCGCCAACCACCTTCCCCTCTCCGCCGCTGCCCAAGTCCGGCCAGCTCCGCGCCTACTGGCGCGCCCCGTCTTCGCCGACTGCGCTGGCCTGGTCGATCGCACGCGCTGCCGAGGCGCATGCCGGCCCGCTGCTGGTGATCGCCCGCGACAACCAGAGCGCGCATCAGATCGAGGCAGATCTGCATGCCTTGCTCGGCGAGCACGCCACGTTGCCGGTGGTGCCGTTTCCCGACTGGGAAACCCTGCCCTACGACCAGTTCAGCCCGCATCCGGAAATCATCAGCCAGCGCCTGGCGGCGCTGCATCGGCTGCCCGCACTGACCCGTGGGGTGGTGATCGTGCCGGTGCAGACGCTGATGCAGCAGCTGGCACCGCTGAGCTATATCGTCGGCGGCAGTTTCGATCTGAAGGTCGGCCAGCGGCTGGATCTGGATGCGGAAAAACGCCGGCTGGAAAGCGCCGGCTACCGCAACGTGCCGCAGGTGATGGACCCGGGCGATTTCGCGGTGCGCGGCGGCCTGCTCGACGTGTTTCCGATGGGCGAAGCCACGCCGTTGCGGATCGAGTTGCTGGACGAGGATATCGACTCGATCCGTGCCTTCGACCCGGAATCGCAGCGCTCGCTGGACAAGGTCGAGGCCGTCAAGCTGCTGCCCGGCCGCGAAGTGCCGATGGACGATGCCAGCGTGGAGCGCGTGCTGGCCTGCCTGCGCGAGCGTTTCGACGTGGATACCCGGCGCAGCGCGCTGTACCAGGATCTGAAATCGGGTCTGGCGCCGTCGGGGGTGGAGTATTACCTGCCGATGTTCTTCAGCAAGACCGCCACCTTGTTCGATTATCTGGACAAGCGCGTGTTGCCGCTGGTCGCCACCGGCGTCTCCCATGCGGCCGATACGTTCTGGGCGCAGGCACAGGACCGCTACGAACAGCGCCGCCACGATGTGGAGCGCCCGCTGCTGACGCCGGACGAGCTGTACCAGTCGCCGGACGCCTTGCGCGAGCGGCTCAACAAGCTGGCGCGCATCGAGGTCTGGGCCGGCGATCATCCGCGCATCGACGAGGCCGCCGCCCTGGGCGACCAGCCCTTGCCGCCGCTGCCGGTGGCGGCAAAGGACGCGCCGGCCGGCCAGGCGCTGGCCTCGTTCCTGGACCATTACCGCGGCCGCGTGCTGGTGGCCGCCGATACCGCCGGCCGTCGCGAGGCCCTGATGGAAGTGCTGGCCGCCGCGCAGCTGAAGCCGGAGGTCGTCGCCGACCTGCCCGCCTTCCTGGCGGCGCCCGCACTGCGCTTCGGCATCACCGTGGCGCCGCTGGAAGACGGCTTTGCGCTGGACACCCCGCAGGTTGCGGTGCTGACCGAGCGCCAGCTGTTTCCCGAGCGCGCCAACCAGCCGCGCCGCAGCCGCCGGGTCGGGCGCGAACCGGAAGCGATCATCCGCGACCTGGGCGAGCTGTCCGAAGGCGCGCCGATCGTGCACGAAGACCACGGTGTGGGTCGCTACCGCGGGCTGATCGTGCTCGATGCCGGTGGCATGCCCGGCGAGTTCCTGGAGATCGAATACGCCAAGGGCGACCGCCTGTACGTGCCGGTGGCGCAGCTGCATCTGATCAGCCGCTATTCCGGCGCCTCGGCCGAGACCGCGCCGCTGCATTCGCTGGGCGGCGAGCAATGGACCAAGGCCAAGCGCAAGGCGGCCGAAAAGGTCCGCGACGTGGCGGCCGAACTGCTGGAAATCCAGGCGCGCCGGCGCGCGCGCGCCGGCCTGGCCCTGCAGGTGGACCGGGCGATGTACGAGCCGTTCGCGGCCGGCTTTCCGTTCGAGGAAACCGGCGACCAGCTGGCGGCCATCGATGCGACGCTGCGCGACCTGGGCAGCAGCCAGCCGATGGACCGCGTGGTCTGCGGCGATGTCGGCTTCGGCAAGACCGAGGTCGCGGTGCGCGCCGCCTTTGCCGCCGCCAGCGCCGGCAAGCAGGTTGCCGTGCTGGTGCCGACCACCTTGCTGGCCGAGCAGCATTACCGCAATTTCCGCGACCGCTTCGCCGATTACCCGATGAAGGTGGAAGTGCTGTCGCGCTTCAAGAGCACCAAGGAAATAAAGGCCGAGCTGGAGAAGGTCGCCAGCGGCGAGATCGACGTGATCATCGGCACGCACCGGCTGCTGCAGCCGGACGTCAAGTTCAAGGACCTGGGCCTGGTCGTGGTCGACGAAGAGCAGCGCTTCGGCGTGCGGCAGAAGGAGGCGCTCAAGGCGATGCGCGCCAACGTGCATCTGCTCACGCTCACCGCAACCCCGATCCCGCGCACGCTCAACATGGCCATGGCCGGGCTGCGCGACCTGTCGATCATCGCCACCCCGCCGCCGAACCGGCTGGCGGTGCAGACCTTCATCACTGCATGGGACAACGCGCTGCTGCGTGAGGCCTTCCAGCGCGAGCTCAGTCGCGGCGGGCAGCTGTACTTCCTGCACAACGATGTGGAGAGCATCGTGCGCATGCAGCGCGAGCTGTCCGAACTGGTGCCGGAGGCGCGCATCGGCATCGCCCACGGGCAGATGCCCGAGCGCGAGCTGGAACGGGTGATGCTGGATTTCCAGAAGCAGCGCTTCAACGTGCTGCTGTCGACCACGATCATCGAGTCGGGCATCGACATCCCCAACGCCAACACCATCATCATCAACCGCGCCGACCGCTTCGGCCTGGCCCAGCTGCACCAGTTGCGCGGCCGCGTCGGCCGCTCGCATCACCGCGCGTACGCGTATCTGGTGGTGCCGGATCGGCGTTCGATGACCTCCGATGCGGAGAAGCGCCTGGAGGCGATCGCCTCCATGGACGAGCTCGGCGCCGGCTTCACCCTGGCCACCCACGATCTGGAGATCCGCGGCGCCGGCGAGCTGCTGGGCGAAGACCAGAGCGGGCAGATGGCCGAGGTCGGTTTCAGCCTGTACACCGAACTGCTGGAACGCGCGGTACGCAGCATCCGCCAGGGCAAGCTGCCGGATCTGGATGCCGGCGAGGAGGTCCGCGGCGCCGAGGTCGAGCTGCATGTGGCCGCGCTGATTCCCGAGGATTACCTGCCCGACGTGCACACGCGGCTGACGCTGTACAAGCGCATCTCCAGCGCGCGCGATGCCGATGCACTGCGCGAATTGCAGGTGGAGATGATCGACCGCTTCGGCCTGCTGCCGGACCCGGTCAAGCACCTGTTCGCCATTGCCGAGCTCAAGCTGCAGGCCAATGCGCTGGGCGTGCGCAAGCTGGACCTGGGCGAAAACGGCGGCCGCCTGGTGTTCGAGGCCAAACCGGCGATCGACCCGGTGGCAGTGATCCAGATGATCCAGAAGCAGCCCAAGATCTACAGCATGGACGGCCCGGACAAGCTGCGCATCAAGCTGCCGCTACCGGAAGGCGCGGACCGCTTCAACGCCGCACGCGGCTTGCTGACGATGCTGGCACCGCGATAAGGCAGCGGCCCGGTCGGTTGCGCCTGCCTTGTGCAGCGCACTCGACCATCTACAACGCAAGGACGCGTCGAACGCGCTGCACTGCCAGCGCCAGGTGACTGCGGTGCAATGCGGCATTTCGACAAACGCCCATCGCCGCGTGCGCTAGCGGTGCATGGCGCACACTGCGTGTTTCATGCATCTTTTTTCAGTAGAGGCCGCGCATGACTCCGGACCGCGTGCATGAAAGACGTCGGCTGACATGCAGCCATCTGTCCTGCGGGACTGTCCAGGACATTGGTGACCTGAGCCTGCTTGCGACAAAGCTGAGCAATTAATGCCCAGGCAGTGATGGCCTTCTCAAATCCGTCACTGCACTGAATTTGGCCTAAATATTCCTGCCACGCGCCGATACCTGCATGGACCGGCGTGATCCCCGTGTGCAGCACTGCCCACGCAAGCCCACGCCGGAGCACCCCTGTTCCGCGTCATGGCACGCATCCGTGCGCCATCGCATCGCTTGAGGCACCCATGATCACGCCACTGTCCGATCTACCCGCACCGCTGACGCTCGCCCTGGAAGGCGAGATGACCATCCGTCGCGCTGCCGAACTCAAGCCGCTGCTGCAGCCGGCCTTGCTGCATCCGGGCGGACTGCGCCTGGACCTGGGGGCGGTCAGCGAGATCGACACCACCGGCCTGCAGTTGCTGCTGGCCACCAAGCAGGCGATCCAGGCCGATGGCCGCCCGTTTTCACTGACCGATTCCAGCCGCGCGGTGGTCGATGTGATCGAGCTGCTGGGCCTGCTCGAAGCACTGTACCCGCATGCGGTTGCGGGTCTCGGCGAACAGATTCATTAAGGGAACGGTGGCGCTCGCATGGACATGAACCAGCTGATGCAGACCTTCCTGGCCGAAAGCCGGGACCTGCTCGAAGACATGGAACGTCACCTGCTCGAAGCCGAGCGTGGCGAATCCTCGCCGGACGCGGTCAATGCGATCTTCCGTGCGGCACACACCATCAAGGGCTCGGGTGGCCTGTTCGACCTGCCGCAGCTGGTCGGTTTCACCCACGTGGTGGAAAGCGTGCTGGACCTGGTGCGCGATGATGCGCTGACGCTGAGCTCGGAACTGATCGCGCTGCTGCTGGTGTGCTGCGACCACATCCATGCCCTGGTGGAAACCGCCGCCGATCCCGCTCACGCCGATGCCGATGCATTGGCTGCCGAGGCCGAGCCCCTGCTGGCGCAACTGCAAACCTATCTGCAGGCCAGCGCCTGCGGAGTCACTGCCACCGCCTTCCAGCACAACACCCCGGAAAAACAGAGCGGTTACTGGCGCATCACGCTGAAGCTGTTCGCCGATGCGCTGCGCTACGGCAACTCGCCGCTCAAGCTGATCCGCAACCTGCGCGGGCTGGGCTCGGTCGAGTCGATCAATACCGATGTCAGCGGGCTGCCAAGCTTCGACGCGCTGGATCCGGAAGCCAGCTACCTCGGTTTCCGGATCCTGCTGCGCAGCGACGCCGACCGTGCCGCGATCGAAGACGTGTTCGAGTTCGTGCGCGAGGACTGCGACCTGGAGATCATCCCGGTGCCGGCACCGATGGACGCCGCCGCGGTGCTTGCAGACGAGCCGGTCGTGACCGCCGCCGCAGCGGCCGCCGTTCCGGCCGCAGCGCCGGCACGCGCACCGCAAGACACCGGCGCCCGCAACTCGGACGCGCGCTCGATCCGCGTGGACGCCGACAAGCTCGATCGCATGATCGACCTGGTCGGCGAACTCATCATCGCGGTGGCCGGCACCAATGCCAACGCGCAGCGCAGCGGCGATGCGCAGTTGCTGGAATCGGCCTCGATCCTGGCCGGGCTGGTGGAAGAGGTGCGCGAAAGCGCCCTGCAACTGCGCATGGTCAAGATCGGCGGCACCTTCAGCCGTTTCCAGCGCGTGGTGCACGACGTGGCGCGCGAACTCGGCAAGGACATCGCGCTGGTGGTGGCCGGCGAAGACACCGAGCTGGACAAGTCGGTGGTGGAAAAGATCGGCGACCCGCTCACCCATCTGGTGCGCAACGCCATGGATCATGGCATCGAGCCGGCGGAGGTGCGCGTGGCGCGCGGCAAGCCCGCCCGCGGCACCGTGGGCCTGAATGCGTATCACGACTCCGGCAGCATCGTCATCCAGATCACCGACGACGGTGGCGGTCTGAACCGCGAGCGCATCCTGGCCAAGGCGCTGGAACGCGGCCTGGTCGAGCCGGGCCGCCAGCTCAGCGACCGCGAGGTATTCGCGATGATCTTCGAGCCGGGGTTTTCCACTGCCGAAAAGGTCACCAACCTTTCCGGCCGCGGCGTGGGCATGGACGTGGTCAAGCGCAACATCACCGCGCTGCGCGGCACCGTGGAGATCGACAGCACCGCAGGCCTAGGCACCACCATCTCGGTGCGGCTACCGCTGACGCTGGCCATCATCAACGGCTTCCAGGTCGGCGTCGGCAAGTCGGTGTTCGTGGTGCCGCTGGACGTGGTGGAGGAATGCGTGGAGTTCGCGCCCGACTACAGCAGCGACTACATCGACCTGCGTGGCAGCGTGCTGCCGTATGTGCGCCTGCGCGCACTGTTCGCGCTCGGCGGCAAGACGCCGGCGCGCGAGAGCATCGTGGTGATCCGCCAGGGTACCCAGCGCTTCGGCCTGGTCGTGGACACCTTGCTGGGCGAATGGCAGACCGTGATCAAGCCGTTGTCCAGGGTCTTCGCACAGGTCAAGGGCATCAGTGGCTCGAGCATCCTGGGCAGCGGCGATGTCGCGCTGATTCTCGACGTGCCCAGCCTGCTCCAGCAATTGCATCCCAACCAGGACGCCCTGGCGGCCTGAGTCACCACACAAGCACTCCCCACATCACCGCCTCGTTCGTTGTTCCCTGACCCCAGGAAGCTGCCGCCATGTCACACCGTCTCCCGATCGCCACGCAGTTGTGGTTCACCGCCGCCCTCGCCCTTGCCTTGCCTGTCGTGGTGGTGGTCGCCGGCTTTGCGCTGACGCTGTCGCACGGCGCCCTGCTCGCCGCCAGCGTCTTGGCCGCACTCGTCAGCGGTGCGTTGCTGTTCCATGCGATCCGCATCGCGACCGGCTCGCTCGAGCTTGCCACCACCACGCTGGATGCATTCGCGCGCGGCAACTTCGCCGTCGCCCTGCCGCAGCTGCGCGACGAACAGGCCTGCGAGGTGCTGCGTGCGCTGCGCAAGCTGCAGAGCGCCATCGCCCAGGTCGACCAGGAGATCAACCGCGTCTGCCAGCAACACGACGCCGGCGAGATCGACGCGCGCATCGACGTGGCACGCTTCGACGGCGACTTCCGCACCATCGGCGAAGGCATCAACCGCCTGGTCGCCAACCATCTCGCGGTCGAGAAGCAGCTCATGGCCTGCGTGGCCGAGTTCGGCCGCGGCAACTTCGCCGCCGAGCTGGAACGCCTGCCGGGCAAGAAGGCCCTGATCAACGAGATCGTCGAGCAGATCCGCGGCAACCTCACCGGCATGGTCGCCGAGGTCGGCCGCATGGCGGCCGAGCACGATGCCGGCGATATCGACGTGGTCATCGACACGCAACGTTTCCCCGGCGATTTCCGCCGCATGGCCGAAGGCATCAATGCGATGGTGGCCAGCCACATCACCGTCAAGAAGCAGGCCATCGCCTGCGTGGCCGAATTCGGCCGCGGCAACTTCACCGCGCAGCTGCCGTTGCTGCCGGGCAAGAAGCGCTTCATCAACGAGACCCTGGAACAGGTGCGCGGCAACCTCACCGGCCTGATCCGCGAGATCAACCACATGTCGGCCGAACACGAAGCCGGCGATATCGACGTGGTCATCGACAGCAGCGGTTTCGATGGCGATTTCCGCAGCATGGCCACCGGCATCAACCAGATGGTGGGCGCGCATATCGCGGTCAAGAAGCTGGCGATGGGCGTGGTGGCCGAATTCGGCCGCGGCAACTTCGAGGCGCCGCTGGCGCAGCTGCCGGGCAAGAAGGCCTTCATCAACGACACCGTGGAGCGTGCGCGCGGCAACCTGCGCAGTATTTCCGAAGTGATCCAGGTGATGGGCGCGATGGCCGACGGCGACCTCACCCACACCGTGGAAGGCCGCTACGAAGGCGCGTTTGCCGACATGCAGCGCTACGTCAACACCACCATGAGCCGGCTGACCGAGATCGTCGATGAGGTCAACCGCAACGCCGAGAACCTGGCCAGCGCCTCCGAACAGGTCAGCGCCACCGCACAGGCGCTGGCCCAGGCCGCCAGCGAACAGGCCGCCGGGGTGGAAGAGACCAGCGCCTCGCTGGAGCAGATGACCGCCTCCATCGCGCAGAACACCGAGAACGCGCGCGTCACCGACAGCATGGCCGCCAAGGCTGCCAGCGAAGCGGCCGACGGCGGCGACACCGTGCGCGCCACCGTGGTGGCGATGAAGGACATCGCCAAGAAGATCGGCATCATCGACGACATCGCCTACCAGACCAATCTGCTGGCGCTCAACGCCGCCATCGAGGCCGCACGCGCCGGCGAACACGGCAAGGGCTTTGCGGTGGTGGCGGCGGAAGTGCGCAAGCTGGCCGAACGCAGCCAGATCGCCGCGCAGGAGATCGGCGAGGTGGCCGGCTCCAGCGTGGACCTGGCCGAAAGCGCCGGCCGCGTGCTCGGCGAGATGGTGCCCTCGATCCGCCGCACCTCCGACCTGGTGCAGGAAATCGCCGCCGCCTCCGAAGAACAGACCGCCGGGGTCAGCCAGATCAACACTGCCGTCGGCCAGTTGAACCAGACCACGCAGTCGGCTGCCGCCAATGCCGAAGAGCTGGCCGCCACCTCCGAGGAAATGAGCGCGCAGGCCGAACAGCTACAGCAGTTGATGGGCTTCTTCCGCCTGGGCAATGGCGGGCGCAGCGCTGGCGCAGGCAACAAGAGCGGCCCACGCCGTGTCGTGCCGGCCAGCCACCCGGGGCCGACCAGCGCACCGCCGCGTCGCACCAACGTGCGCCAGATCGGCGCAGTGGCGGCCACCGCCGATGCGATCGACGAATCGCAGTTCGCCAGCTTCTGAGGACACGACGATGCAACCGCACAGCGCTGCCGGCACCACGCCAACCGCCGTCGCGCCGCCATCGACGGCGCCACGGCAATACCTGACCTTTCTGCTGGGCACGGAGATGTTCGGCCTGGAGATTCTCGGCATCAAGGAAATCATCGAATACCGCACGCCGACCGACGTGCCGATGATGCCGCCGGCGCTACGCGGGGTGATCAACCTGCGCGGCGCGGTGGTGCCGGTGGTGGATCTGCAACAACGCTTCGGCCGTAGCGCCAGCGCGATCACCAGGCGCAGTTGCATCGTGATCGTGGAAATCGTCCATGGCCAGAACCACCAGGTGCTCGGCCTGCTGGTGGATGCGGTGAGCGAGGTGCTGGAGATCGCACCCGACGCGATTGCCGACGCCCCGAGTTTCGGCGCCGGCATCGCACGCGAGTGCATCCATGCGATGGCCAGGATCGGCGAGCGCTTCGTGATCCTGCTCGACGCCGATGCGGTGCTGGGCAACGACGCACTCGCCCAGCTGCCTGTCGCCGACCTGGCAGCCTGACATGTCCAGCCTGCACGCAAGGACTCCCATGCGCCCCACCCTTCTCTCCTGCCGCTGCGCGCTGGACGGCCCGGTACTGGTCGTCGACGACAGCATGGTCCAGCGCGAACACGCGATGGCGCTGTGCCGCCAGCTCGGCGCCGTCGCCGTCGACGGCGCAGTCGACGGCCACGCCGCACTGGCCTGGCTGAGCAGTGCGGTGGCCCCATCGCTGCTGCTGATCGACCTGGAAATGCCGGGCATGGATGGCGTGCAGTTGCTCGATGCGCTGGCACGCGGCAAGTACAGCGTGCCGGTAGTGGTGGTCTCGCAGCGCGGCGGCGCCCTGATCGATGCGGTGATGCAGCTCAGCCGCAGCGCCGGCGTGCGCGTGCTCGGCGGCATCGAAAAGCCGATGCACCTGCAGGACCTGGCCACCGTGCTGGAGTGCGAACCGGGACTGGCCACGAACGCGCCCGCGTTTGTACAGGCGGCGCTGTCGCCGCTGATGCCCGGCGGCGGCGCGGCTGCCTCGCGGCTGGACCGGGCCATGCGCCGCGGCGAAATCCGCGTGGCCTACCAACCCAAGCTCGATCTGAAGGATGGCCGCCTGCGCGGCGTGGAAGCGCTCGCGCGCTGGCGCCGCCCGCAAGGCGACATGATCGGGCCGGACCGCTTCATTCCGCTGGCCGAACGCGAGGGCCTGATCCATGCCCTGACCCAGCAGGTGATCGACCTGGCGGTCGCGCAACTGGTGGACTGGCGCGCTGAAGGCCTGGAGCTGAGCCTGGCGCTGAACCTGTCGCCCAACCTGCTCGGCGAGCAGGGCTTTCTCGAACAGCTGTGCGGCAAGCTGGGCGACAACGGCCTGAGCCCGGCCGACCTGGTGCTGGAACTCACCGAAAGCGCCATCGTGGAGCCGGCCAATGCCTTGAGCATGCTGGCGCGCCTGCGCCTGCATGGTTTCGGCCTGTCGATCGACGACTACGGCACGGGGTTTTCCTCGTTGCAGCGCCTGGCCAGCATTCCCTTCACCGAACTCAAGCTGGATCGCAGCTTCGTGCATGCCGCACATCGCAGCCGCAGTCAGCGCACCGTGCTCGAATCCACGCTGGAGCTGGCGCACCGGCTCGACCTCACCGCCGTGGCCGAAGGGGTGGAAACGCCGGAGGACTGGCGGCTGCTGCGCGAGCTGGGCTGCGATCTGGCGCAAGGCTACCTGATGGGCTCGCCGATGCCCGGGCCGATGCTGTCGGAATGGTGGCGCGAACACGCCGAGCGTATCGCCCGCCTGTGCGGCAATGCACTGCCCAGCGATGCGGATGTCGCCTGACCATGAGCACAGCCACCGCCATCACCGAACAGGAGTTCGGCCGCTTCCAGCGCTTCATCTTCGAAGCGGCGGGCATCAGCATTTCCACCGGCAAGAAGGCCATGTTGTGCGGCCGGCTGGGCAAGCGCCTGCGCGAACACCAGTTCAGCACCTACACGCAGTACCTGCAGTTGCTGGAAAGCCGCCAGGACCGCGCCGAGATCCAGACCGCGATCGACCTGCTGACCACCAACGAAACCTACTTCTTCCGCGAACCCAAGCACTTCGAGCTGCTGCGCAGGCTGGCCGGCGACCATCGCGGCGGCCTGCCGCTGCGCTGCTGGAGCGCGGCCAGCTCCAGCGGCGAAGAGGCCTACAGCATGGCGATGGTGCTCGATGACGCCCTGCAGGGCCGCCCGTTCGAAGTGGTCGGCAGCGACATCAGCACCCGCGTGCTGGCCAAGGCGCGCACCGGGCACTACGCGCTGCAGCGTATCGACGGCATTCCGCAGGCGTATCTGAAGCGCTATTGCCTGCGTGGCCAGGGCGAATACGACGGCACCTTGCTGGTGGAACGCCGCCTGCGCGACCGGGTCAGGTTCGTGCATGCCAACCTCAATACGGCCTTGCCGATGCTAGGCAGCTTCGATGCGATCTTCCTGCGCAATGTGATGATCTACTTCAATGGGCAGACCAAGCGCGAGGTCATCCTGCGCGTGCTGTCCAACCTCAAATCGGGCGGCTATTTCTGCATCGGTCATTCGGAGAGCCTGAGCGAACTCGACATCGATCTGGTCCAGGTGGCACCCTCGATATTCCGCAAGGCCTGAGCCAAGGATCCGCCGTGTCGACCGCCTTCAACCGCCCTGCCGCCAGCCCCATTGCCCGCACCGAAGCCATCAAGGCCATGGTCGTCGACGACTCGGCGGTGGTGCGCCAGGTGCTGGTGGGCGTGCTCAACGACGCCCCCGACATCGAGGTCATCGCCACCGCGGCCGACCCGCTGCTGGCGATCGAGAAGATGCGCAAGCAATGGCCGGACGTGATCGTGCTGGATGTGGAAATGCCGCGCATGGACGGCATCACCTTCCTGCGCAAGATCATGAGCGAGCGCCCCACCCCGGTGGTGATCTGTTCCACGCTCACCGAAAAAGGCGCACGCGTCACCATGGACGCCCTGGCCGCCGGTGCGGTGGCCGTGGTGACCAAGCCGCGCCTGGGGCTGAAGCAGTTCCTCACCGACTCGGCCGAGGAACTGGTCACTACCGTGCGCAGCGCCGCACGCGCCAACGTCAAACGGCTGGCTGCGCGGGTTGCCGCAGCGCCGCTGGAAGCGGAGGTCAAGCACACCGCCGACGTGATCCTGCCGGCGCAAAGCGGACGCGCGCTGGCGCAGACCACCGAGCGCATCGTCGCCATCGGCACCTCCACCGGCGGCACCCAGGCGCTGGAAGAAGTGCTGACCGCCCTGCCACGCGTCTGCCCCGGCATCGTGATCGTGCAGCACATGCCGGAGAAATTCACCGCCGCCTTCGCCGCGCGCCTGAATGGGTTGTGCCAGATCGCAGTGAAAGAAGCCGCCAACAACGACCGGGTGATGCCGGGCCGCGCGCTGATCGCGCCCGGCGGCAAGCACCTGCTGCTGCGCCGCAGTGGCGCGCAATACTTTGTCGAAGTGATGGAGGGCCCGCCGGTCAACCGGCATCGCCCATCGGTGGATGTGCTGTTCCGCTCGGCCGCGCGCGCGGCCGGCAGCAATGCGCTGGGCATCATCATGACCGGCATGGGCGACGACGGCGCCGCCGGGCTGCTGGAAATGCGCCAGGCCGGCGCACGCACGGTGGCGCAGGACGAACACACCAGCATCGTGTTCGGCATGCCCAAGGAAGCGATCAAACGCGGCGGTGCCGACCGCATCCTGCCGCTGGGCGCGATGGCGCGCGAGATCGTGACGCAGCTGCAGTAGCGCGCCGCACGCGCAGACGGCGGAACTACAACTGCGACTCCAGCGGCAACCAGCCCATCACCGCCGCCGCACCACGCCGCCACACGCTCGCGGCCGGCTCTTGCGACCACACCTCGGGTGGCTGCGCTGCATCGTCGTGCCAGCGCAGCGCGCCCTGCTCCAGGGTCACGCGGTAGCTCAGCGGCGCACTGATCTTGCGGTTGTAGACCTGCTCCAGCTGCGCGGCCACTGCGCGGTCGTCGAACAGCAGGCCCATCTCGGTATTGAGGTTCATCGAGCGCGGATCCAGATTGAACGAGCCGATGAAGCCGCTGCGGTCGTCCACTACAAACGCCTTGGTGTGCAGGCTGGCGCCGCTGGAGCCGAACAGGCTGCCGTCCGGCTTGCCCATCGGCTTGAGCTCGTGCAGGCGCACGCCCTGGGTGAGCAAGGGCACCCGGTAATCGGCATAGCCGCTGTGCACGGCAACCACATCGTTTGCCGCCAGCGAGTTGGTGAGCACGCTGACGCGCACGTTGCGCCGACGCAATGCGCCGATCCAGCGCATGCCCTCATCGCCCGGCACGAAGTACGGCGAGATCACCTTCAGTTCGCGCTGCGCATGCGCCATTTCGCCGAGCAACACCGGCGTCATCCAGTCCGCCTGCGGCGATGCGCCCTCGGCCTTTTCCGGCGGATCGGAAACGATGCGCGCCTGGTCCAGCCAATGCACCTGGCGCTGGCCCTGCGTCAACGCCTGCACGCTCGGCGACTGGTGCAGCCACTGCACATACGGATGCGCGCGTGCCGATTCCAGGCCGGCATCCAGGCTGCCGCGCAACGCATCCAGTGCCTGCGGCTGTGCGCTCACCAGCGCAGCCAGCGGCAGGGCATTGGGGCTGTTCCAGTACGCATCGAAGACCTGCTCGGCCTGGCCCACCGCAGGCCCCATCAAGGCCGCATCCATGTCCGTGAAGTTGGTCTCGCGCGCCGCATCGAAGTATTCATCGCCGACATTGCGGCCACCCACCACCGCCATCCGGCCATCGGCAATCCAGGCCTTGTTGTGCATGCGCCGGTTGATGCTGAACATGCGCAGCACCATCTCCACGCCGCGCATCAGCGTGCCTTCGCGCGCACGGGTGGGATTGAACAGACGGATCTCGATCATCGGGTGGCTGTCCAGCGCCGCCAGCACCGAATCGCTGCCATGGATGTTCATGTCGTCCAGCAGCAGGCGCACGCGCACGCCGCGATCGGCCGCATGCAGCAGTTCGTTGTGCAGCAGGTTGCCGGTGAAGTCCGCATGCCAGATGTAGTACTGCAGATCCAGGCTGCGCCCGGCCGCACGCGCGGTGAGCGCACGCACCGCAAACGCATCGACATTGTCGGGCAGCATCACCATGCCGGTCTGGCCGGCATGTGCCTGCTGCAGCGGCGCGACCACCTGATCGATCGGCGTGGCGATTGCCGTGGCAGGCAGCGCGTGGCTCACCGCACCACGCTGACGATCGGCAAAGCGTCCGTAGCCGTACAGCGACAGCACGCTGCCCAGCACCAGCAGCAGTGCACCGATGCCGATCCATGTGATGATTTTTTGCTTTGTCACTGCCGCCCCCGTGTTGCAGAGCGCGGCAGTCTAGACGCTGCACCTGTCTCTGGATGTGCAGACGCAAGCGCACAAGCGAGCTCGACAAACCCGAAAACAGCCGGTTTTCCAGCACGGACCGTCGCAACAGTCCGCACCGGATGCGATGCCGCTTACCAGATCGCCACGCGCTCCTTGTCGCCACGCACCATCGCATCGCCCGGCTTGCACTGGAACGCCTGCGCAAATGCCGGCATGTTCGACGGCGCGCCATTGGCGCGGAAATTGGCCGGCGCATGCGGGTCGGTGTTCAGGCGCACGCGCAATTCGCCGTCGGTGAAGTTGCGCCGCCACACGGTGGCCCAGTTCATGAAGAAGCGCTGGTCCTGCGTATGGCCATCGATCGGTTTGTTGGCCTCTGGCTGTTCCTTCAACGCCATCTGCAATGCATCGAAGGCCACGGTCAAGCCACCCAGATCGCCGATGTTTTCGCCCAGGGTCAGCTTGCCTTTGACGTTGACGCCAGGAATCGCCTCGTAGCCGTCGAACTGCGCCACCAGCTGGTCGGTGCGCTGGGTGAACAGCTTGCGGTCCGCATCGGTCCACCAGGTGGCGAAGTTGCCCTTGGCATCGAACTGGCTGCCCGAGTCGTCGTAGCCATGCATCATCTCGTGCCCGATCACCGCGCCGATCCCGCCGTAGTTCAACGCCGGGTCGGCCTTGGGGTCGAAGAACGGCGGCTGCAGGATCGCCGCCGGGAACACGATCTCGTTGCGGGTGGCGTTGTAGTACGCATTGACCGTCTGCGGGGTCATATGCCACTCGCGCTTGTCGACCGGCTTGCCGATCTTGTCCAGCATGTAGTGGTAGTTGAAGGCCTGCGCGGCCTGCATGTTGGCCAGGAATCCGTCACCGCGGGTCTCCAGGCCCGACCAGTCGCGCCACTGATCCGGGTAGCCGATCTTGGGCGTGAAGCTGGCCCACTTCTCCAGCGCACGCTGCTTGGTGTCCGCGCTCATCCAGTCGAGATTTTCCAGCCGCGCCTTGAGCGCCGCCGACAGGTTCTGCACCAGCTGCTGCATCTGCTGCTTGGATTCGGCCGGGAATGCGGACTGCACGTACAACTGGCCCAGGGCCTCGCCCATCGCCTCGTTGACCGCATTCAAGGTGCGTTTCCAGCGCGGCAGCATGTCCTTTTGACCGCGCAGCGTCTTGGCATAGAAATCGAAGTTGGCCTGCTCGAACGGCTTGGCCAGGTATGGCGCCGCCTCATCCACGCTGTGGAAGCGCAGGTAGGCCTTCCAGGTCTCCACCGGCGTATCGGCCAGCATTGCATCGAGCTCGGCGAAATACCCCGGCTGGCTCAGCGAGAACGTTCCCGCCGGCACCTTGAGCGCACTGAAGAACGCCTGCCAGTCGAAATGCGGCGTCACCGCATTGGCGCCGGCCACATCGACCGGGTTGTAGCGCTTGGCCGGGTCGCGCAGTTCGATCCGCGACAGCGAAGCGGCGGCCAGGCGGGTTTCGAACGCCATCACCGCCTTGGCCTGCGTGGCCGCCTGCGCGGCGGGAATGCCGGACAACTCCAGCACGCGCGCGATGTAGGCCACGTATTGCTCGCGGATCCTGGCCTGCGCCGGATCGGTGTAGTAGCCCTTTTCGGGCAAGCCCAGACCGCCCTGGCCTGCGTAGGCGATCATCTGTTCGGAGTGCTTGTAGTCGGCATTGGCGCCGAACGAGAACAGGAAGCCCTGGCCCCTGGCATAGCTGTCGCGCAACCATGCGGCGATGGACGGCGCATCGGTCAGCGCATCGATCGCCTTGAGCTGCGGCTGCAGCGGCGTGATGCCGGCAGTGTCGATCGCCGCTTCGTCCGAGCCGGTGCGCCACAGGTCGGCGATCTTGGCATCCACCGAGCCGGCCGACAGGTTGCCGCGCGCCAGTTGCTCCACCAGCGCGTGCTGGATGGTCAGCGAACGCTCGGCCAGCACCTCGAAACTGCCCCAACTGGTGCGGTCCGATGGCACCGGGTTGGCCTTGAGCCACTTGGCGTTGACGAAGCCGTTGAGGTCCTGGCACGCATTGATGGCCGGATCCAGGTCGTTGATGCCGAAGGCCACGATCGGCGCGTCGAGCTTGGACACATCCACCCTGGTCGGCGCGGCCGGCGTTGCGGCCGGTGCCGGCCTGGCGGTGTCCTCGGAGCCGCCACACGCCGGGAGCGTCACCGCGATGGCCACCGCAAGCGACAGTGGCGCAAATTTGCTCAACATCTTTCCATTCTCCAAGGCATGCGACCGCGTCGTACGCGGTCAAAAAAGTAGGCAAGCAGCACAGGCACAGCAACCGCACAATCATTCAACGCAATGGCACCGCAACGCCCCGCTGTGCGCTGCCGCGTGCTATCGGAGAGCACCACACCCACAGCGCACTGCGCCTCGCCTGGGCACGCGCGTGCCACCGCTGTTACCGCCGCAACAGCCACCCAGCCGCCGACGCAGCAGCGCGCCATCGACTGCGATCATTTGCGACCGTAGACCGGCGCCATCAGCAGATACACCGGATACGCCAGCGCCATCAGCACCAGCGCGACCTCATGCCCGGAGGCTGCCTCCGCCCAGGCTTGCATGTGTCGCGCCGGCCCCCAGAAACCGAACGCCAGCAGCGCCACACCCACGATGCCGACCAGCAGCGCCAGGCCCAGCGCCGAGGCGGACACGCTGCCACGGGCCAGCAACGCGAACGCAGCGCTGCCACCGCCCAACAACAGCCCCAACGTCACCAGGTACGCACGGCAGTAGGTGGCACTCATCTGTTGCCTGTTACGTTTACCGGACATCATGTCCTCCCTGCAGGACCGCGCGCAGGCGCGCCTGCCCTTCAACGTGTTGCGCGCGTTGATCGTGTCGGCACGCACCTGGTCTGCATCCACCAGCAGGCGCGCAGGCGTGTCAGCTCCGCACGCGTCGTTCAAACGTGCGCGGCGAAATCCACGCCACGCTGCGCGCCATGCGCGCAACGCGGCTGGCGGATGCGGCGATTACTTCGCCTTGCCCTGGTTGGCCACTGCGTCGGCGGCACGCTTGGCCGCTTCCGGGTCGCCCAGGTAACGGAAGCTCTGCACCTGCAGGGTGTCGTCCAGCTCGAACAGCAACGGGATGCCGGTCGGGATGTTGAGCTCCAGGATCTGCTCGTTGGAGACATCGTTGAGGTATTTGTACAGCGCACGCAGCGAGTTGCCGTGCGCGGTCACCAGCACGGTCTGCCCGGCCTTCAACTGCGGTGCGATCGCGTCGTGCCAGTACGGCAGCACGCGCACCAGCGTGGTCGCCAGCGACTCGGTGCCGGGCAATGCATTGCGGTCCAGCGTGGCGTAGCGACGGTCGTGACACGGATGGCCCGGATCGTCGACGTCCATCGCCGGCGGCGGGATGTCGTAGGAACGGCGCCAGATCTTGACCTGTTCCTCGCCGTGCTTGGCCGCCGTCTCGGCCTTGTCCAGCCCCTGCAGGCCACCGTAGTGGCGCTCGTTGAGGCGCCAGCTCTTGGACACCGGCAACCAGTCCTGATCCAGTTCCTTCAACGCGCCCTGCAGCGTGTGGATGGCGCGCTTGAGCACCGAGGTGTGCGCCACATCGAACTGCAGCCCTTCGTCCTTCATCAGCTTGCCGGCCGCAGCGGCTTCCTGGCGGCCTTGCTCGGTGAGTTCCACATCCACCCAGCCGGTGAAACGGTTGTCCAGGTTCCATTGGCTCTGGCCATGGCGCAGCAGTACGAGTTTACGGGTCACTACGGTTCTCCGATTGGGGGCCGATCAGCCTGCGATTGTAACGGCAGCCAGCGCATCGCAGGCGTGCACGATATCGCCACGGCCAGCGCGCGATGCTGCGGCCATGCAAACGATCGATCCTGTCTTTGCCGGTTGGGATGGCAGCGTCATCCAGGCGCGACGGTTGCAACAGCAACTGGCGCAGCGCGTGCTGCTGCAGGACCAGCTCGGCGCAACACCGCAGCTGCTCGCCGGCTTCGACGTCGGCTTCGAAGACGACGGCCGGACCACGCGCGCGGCCGCCGTGCTGCTGGATGCAGGCACGCTGATGCCGCTGGAAACGCATATCGCGCGGGTGCCCACCTCGATGCCCTACGTGCCGGGCCTGCTCAGCTTTCGCGAGCTGCCGGCCTTGTTGCAGGCACTGGCCCTGTTGTCGCGCCGCCCGGATCTGGTCTTCATCGACGGCCAGGGCATCGCGCATCCGCGCAGGCTCGGCATCGCTGCGCACTTTGGCGTGGTGACCGGCCTGCCCAGCATCGGCGTGGCCAAGCAACGCCTGGCAGGCAGCTTCGTCGCGCCGGATCCCGAGCGCGGCGCGCATAGCCCGATCCTGCTGGGCGGCACGCAGATCGGCTGGGCGCTGCGCAGCAAGCCACGCTGCAATCCGCTGATCGTCTCGCCGGGCCATCGCGTCTCGATGCAGGGCGCGCTCGACTGGACGCTGCAGACCCTGCGCGCCTATCGCCTGCCCGAGCCCACGCGCCTGGCCGATCGGCTGGCCTCGCGGCGTGGCGGGATCGCCCTGGGCAGCAACATCTCTGGAGAGCTGTTCTAGCGCGCGGCAGCGATGCGGCCGAGCTGGCGTGCGTCCGCATCTGCCGCATGCCACCGACCATCCCGGCACGTCCGCACGCGCCGGCGGCCGGCGCGCCACGTAACGACTCCGCAAGCAGTGTCGCGGTGGGCACCGATCTGCCATCGTCCGCGCCCAGCGCGTGCGTCGGTTGCCGACACATGCGCGAGCGGTCGCGCGTTCGGCGGGGGAGCGCTCCGGCGACGACTGAACTCATCTGGCCGGAGATGTCCCCGCTGCCGTCAGCGCAGCAGCTTGCGACACGCCGCTCGCCGGCGGTCGTGCAACCGATCCGCCAGCCATGGAAGGCCGTTGCCCGTTCCCGTGCGAGCTACTGCCCCGGGACGGTCTGGCCTGCCCAGGTCTCGAAACGGGAGTGCCGGCGCGCACGCGCGATTGCACGCGCGACTGCGAATTGCGCTTGAGTCTGCAGCCACACCTGTGGTAGTGATGACTGCATAGGTCGGGGACAGGTTGCGTGCGGGCACAGCCGGGCGGGGAGCGCACGGGCTGATGCCGCGACACGGTCGACAACGCTGTCCCTGCGCAGACATCCAACGCCGGGGAACACTTGAATGAAGTCCGCATCCTGCCTTGTCGGCCTGAGCCTGCTGCTGGCCGCCGCTACCGTTCACGCCCAGACCTCACCGGTCTGCCCGCCGCTACCGCCAGCCGCCGGGCTGCAGTGGAACGAGCTCGCGGGCGCTGACTACCTGGTCTGCAAGGCCATGACCGCCGACGGTCGCCAGGTGTTCGGCGTGATGCTCACCACCCGCGACCCGGCGATGACGCTGGCACGCGACCGCCGCGCGGAGAAAGGCCAGATCCAGCAGGAAGACATCTACTGGTACAAGCTCGACCTGGGCGGCCGGGAGCTGCCGGGCATGGAATCGCGCCGCGTCACCGTCGTCGAGCTGGGCAAGAAGCGCTACGCACAGCTCTGGATCGACGGCGCCAGCAGCGAGGAACTGGCCTCGATGCAGTCGCTGGTGCAGAACATGGATCTGCAGCCGGCCAGCCTGGCCCTGCAGCGCTGACGCAACTGCCAGTGCAGCGCCTTGCATGCCGCCTTGCCGCTGCATGCAAGGCGCGCCGGTTGCCCGCATGCCGTCGTGTACCCGGCGCGGCTGCGCGGCTCTCAGATGCTCACTGCAACCCGTGACACGTCGCCGTCGGCCTGCACGGCGGTATCGGCCCGCGTCTGGCCGGTGAGCCACCGCTGGAGCGGGCAGGTGTCGGCGATCTCCAGCAGGCGATCGCGCATGCCGCGCTCCCGGGCGCGACGCCGCCGGCTCAGAACCGCCCTTCCTGGAAGTCGACAAAGGCCTGCAGCAGCTCCTGCTTGGTATTCATCACGAACGGGCCGTGCCGCATCACCGGCTCGTTGAGCGGACGGCCCGCCACCAGGATCAGCTGCGCGCCGTCGGCACCGGCCCGCAGCGTCAGGCGCTCGCCGCCACCGAGCACCGCCAGTTCCTGCGCCGGCAGCACACGCGCGGCATTGCCCTCGCCCACCGTCAGCGCGCCCTCGAATGCGTAGGCGAAGGCGTTGTGGCCGCTGGGCAGCACGTAGTCCCAGGCCGCATCCGGTGCCAGTGCGATATCCAGGTACACCGGTTCGGTGGCCGGCTGCACGATCGGGCCGCGCACCTCGCCCACCGCACCGGCAATCACCTTGACCGTGACACCGGGCGCCGGCTGCGCGACCGGAATGCGCTCCGGTGCGTATTCCTGGTACCTGGGGTCGGTCATCTTGTCGCGCGCCGGCAGGTTCACCCACAGCTGGAAGCCGCGCATGCGCCCGGATTCCTGCTCGGGCATTTCCGAATGGATCAACCCGCGCCCGGCGGTCATCCACTGCACGCTGCCCGGGGTCAGCAGGCCTTCGTTGCCGTGGTTGTCCTTGTGGCGCATGCGCCCGTCCAGCATGTAGGTCACCGTCTCGAAGCCGCGGTGCGGGTGGCTTGGGAAACCGCCGATGTAATCCTCGGCCTTTTCGGTGCCGAACTCGTCGAGCATCAGAAACGGGTCCAGATCCGGCAACTGCTGGGTGCCGATCACGCGGATCAGCTTGACCCCGGCGCCGTCGGAGGTGGGCAGGCCACGGATGGTGCGCAGCACATGTGCCGCTGCGGTGGTGGTGGTGACGCTCATCGACCTCTCCCTGCGCGAATGACTGGCTCCCATGATGGGTACAGCCGGCGCGCGGCCCAACCGCGACCGGCGCAACCGATCGTTCCAAAACCCGTTGCCGCTGCCTATCGATCCGGCATCTGGCGATAGACGCTCTACAACTAAAGTTTTACCCCGCCCCGGAACGGCGCCATTGACCCCGGGCGGGCGGAGGGCGACCCTTGGGTGAATCGTTCCTGAGGGGCATGCATGAAAGGGTTCTCGAAGCTGGCCTGGGGCGCGTTGGCGCTGCTGGCCGCGTTCTGTCTGGGTACCGTGGCGCTGCGGCGTGGCGAGCACATCAATGCGCTATGGATCGTAGTGGCGGCGGTATCGATCTATCTGATCGCCTACCGCTTCTACAGCCTGTTCATCGCCGACAAGGTGATGCAGCTGGATGTGACCCGCGCCACGCCGGCGGTGGCCAACAACGACGGCCTGGACTACGTGCCCACCAACAAGCACGTGCTGTTCGGCCACCATTTCGCCGCGATCGCCGGCGCCGGGCCCCTGGTCGGCCCGGTGCTCGCCGCACAGATGGGCTACCTGCCCGGCCTGCTGTGGCTGGTGGTCGGCGTGGTGTTTGCCGGCGCGGTGCAGGACTTCGTGGTGCTGTTCCTGTCCAGCCGCCGCAACGGCCGCTCGCTGGGCGACCTGGTGCGCGAGGAAATGGGCCAGGTGCCCGGCACCATCGCCCTGTTCGGCGCCTTCCTGATCATGATCATCATCCTGGCGGTGCTGGCGATGGTGGTGGTCAAGGCGCTGGCCGAAAGCCCGTGGGGCATGTTCACCGTCATCGCCACGATGCCGATCGCGCTGATGATGGGCGTGTACATGCGCTACATCCGGGTCGGCAAGATCGGCGAGATCTCGGTGGTCGGGCTGATCCTGTTGCTGGGTGCGATCTGGCTGGGCGGCAAGGTCGCCGCCGACCCCACCTGGGGCCCGGCCTTCACCTTCACCGCCAAGCAGATCACCTGGATGCTGATCGGCTACGGCTTCGTCGCCTCGGTGCTGCCGGTGTGGCTGCTGCTGGCACCGCGCGATTACCTGTCCACCTTCCTCAAGATCGGCACGATCCTGGCACTGGCGATCGGCATCGTGGTGGTCATGCCGGACCTGAAGATGCCGGCGCTGACCCAGTTCGCGTCCACCGGCGACGGCCCGGTGTGGAAAGGCGGCATCTTCCCGTTCCTGTTCATCACCATCGCCTGCGGTGCGGTCTCCGGCTTCCACGCGTTGATCGCCTCGGGCACCACGCCCAAGCTGCTCGCCAACGAAGGCCACATGCGCTACATCGGCTACGGCGGCATGCTGATGGAATCGTTCGTGGCGGTGATGGCGCTGGTGGCCGCATCGATCATCGAGCCGGGCATCTACTTCGCCATGAACAGCCCGGCCTCGCTGGTCGGCAGCGACACGGTGGCCGTTGCGGCCAAGGTGTCCGAATGGGGCTTTGCGATCACGCCCGAGGTGCTGGAAGCCACGGCACGCGACATCGGCGAGCACAGCATCCTGGCGCGCGCCGGTGGCGCGCCCACCCTGGCGGTGGGCATCGCGCAGATCCTGCACCAGCTGCTGCCGGGCGAAGACACCATGGCGTTCTGGTACCACTTCGCGATCCTGTTCGAAGCGCTGTTCATCCTGACCGCCGTGGATGCCGGGACGCGTGCGGGCCGCTTCATGCTGCAGGACCTGCTGGGCAACTTCATCCCGGCGCTGAAGAAGACCGAATCGTGGGCCGCCAACATCATCGCCACCGCCGGTTGCGTGGCCTTGTGGGGGTATCTGCTCTACACCGGCGTGATCGATCCGTTCGGCGGCATCCAGACCCTGTGGCCGCTGTTCGGCATCTCCAACCAGATGCTGGCCGGGATCGCGCTGATGCTGGGCACGGTGGTGCTGTTCAAGATGAAGCGCGACCGCTACGCCTGGGTCACGCTGGTGCCGGCGGTGTGGCTGCTGATCTGCACCACCTATGCGGGGCTGATCAAGATCTTCGACAGCAACCCGGCGCAGGGCTTCCTGGCGCAGGCGCACAAGTACCAGGATGCCATCGCCAGCAACACCATCACCGCGCCGGCCAAGACGGTGGCGCAGATGCAGCAGATCGTCACCAACGCCTACGTCAACACCGGGCTGACGGTGCTGTTCCTGTTCGTGGTGGGATCGATCCTGGTCTACGCAATCAAGACGATCGTGATCGCACGTCGCAATCCGCAGCGCAGCGACCGCGAGACCCCGTACGTGGCCTTGCAGCCCCACCAGATGGCGGACCTGTAATGGGCACCCAACTCGTTCTTGCCAGCCAGTACCAGGTGCATCGCCGCATCTGGCGGCGCCTGATCCAGACCGCCCGCCTGTGCTGCGGCATTCCCGACTACGACAACTACGTGCGCCACATGCTGGAAAAACACCCGGACAAACCGGTGATGGACTACCCCACCTTCTTCCGCGAGCGCCAGGATGCGCGTTACGGCGGCAAGAGCGGGTTCCGCTGCTGCTGATTGGACGAGTGTCTGATCAGCGAGTGGCCGATCGTCTAGTGGAACCGCAACAGGGCGCGATGCGAATCGCGCCCTGTTGCGTTGATGGCTTGGGGTTGGCCGCAAGGGGGCCTCTCGCACTCATCACCGCAGACACGCCGCAAGGCCGGGCGGCTGATGGCCGGCCTTGCCGATGGATCAGTTGCAGAGCGGGTGATCGGCGGCCTGGCTGCAGGGCCATTGCTCGCCCACCGCTGCGGGACAGGCCGCGAGGCAGAGCGGCTGATGGACGGCCTTGCGGATGGATCCGTTGTAGGGCGGGTGATCTGCGGCCTGGCTGCAGGGCCCTTGCCCGCCCACCGTCGCGGGACACGCCGTGAATCCGTCCATGGAGGCTCTTACGCGGCATCCATGCCGCGTAAGGTCCCGCGACGGTAGGCGGGCAAGGACCCGTCAAGTTGGTCGGTGCGCATGGGAGAGCGGTGCTGGATGCGCCTTGTTCGATCATGAAACATCGGCTTCATGTCTTATGCGCGCCGCACTACAGACAGCTTTTCAAACGAGTGCCGACCAACTGTCTGGTGCGGTGTCCTCGCCGGTTGCGGGACCGTGTGGCGGCATGGATGCCGCCACCGAGCCTACATGGACGTACTTGCGGCGTGTCCCGCAAGCGGTGAGGGCGCCGCGCCCTCGACTCACCGGGCTTTTGATCTGGGCTTTTGATCTGGGCTTTTGACGCGAGCTTTTGGCTGCACTCAAACCACGCCACGGCTCAACAGCCCTGTCATTGCAAATCGATTGCACGATCTGGCCGGATCGGTTGAACAACGAGATGGCTGCGACTTCGCCAACATCGACACCGCATTCAAGAGATCTTGTCAGCGGCTCAGCCAGCGCGCTTTTGCGCGAGCAATTCGAACAGCGCAGGCAAATCGCGCATATCGTCGAACACCTCCAGCACACCGATCCGACGCAAGGTCTCGCCGTGTCCCAGCGGAATATGGCTGGCACCGGTGAAACCCAGCACCTGCATGCCGGCCGCCAACGCGGCAGTGGCGCCGGTGGGGCTGTCCTCGATCACCAGGCAGCGCTCCGGCGCAACGCCCAGGGTACGGGCCGCCAACAGGTAGACATCCGGCGCCGGCTTGGGCCGCTCCACCATATCGGCACTGAAGATGTTGCCCGCCGCGCGCGCGGTGAGCCCCACCCGTTCGACCGAGGCGATCACATTGTGGCGGCGGCTGTTGGAGGCCACCGCCAGCGGCAACGGAATCTGTTCCAGCGCGGCGCGTGCGCCGGGAATCGGCTGCACCTGCGCCTGGATCAAGGCTTCGCTGCGCGCTTGAATCTGTGCCAGCAAGGTGGCTGGCAACTGCACCAAAAAATGTTCCTGCACCCGCAGCAACACCTCACGCGTGGTCTGCCCGAACGTCGTCCCGAGCAGATGCTCCAATGCCTCGGCCGGCACGAAGGCCGCCAGCGCCTCGCGCATCACCCGGTCGGCCAGTATTTCGCTGTCGACCAGCACGCCATCGCAGTCGCTGATCAGTAATTCGTAGACCATTGCACCCATCTGCTCGCAAAGCACCATTATGCCGGCCGCGTCGTGACCGTTGGCTGTGGCAGAGTGCATCCGCGTGTGAGACCCAGCGTGGTGCATCGGCACCATGCAGGCACCGCTGCGACGGGCGGCCTCAACGGCTGGCGCTGCAGGCGCCGGTACATGTCACGAAATCTTACCGCGCCTCGCCGGGGCAGCTGGTAGGATCGGCCCGGCTGCGGAAGGACACACCGCAGTGCCACCAGGAATGCGATCAGGACAAGGAGATTTCGATGAAGACGCGATTCCCCACCCTGCTCGTTCTTGCGACCTCGTTTTTCGCGGTCTCATGCACCGCCTCGCCCGGTGCCAAGGAGCAAACCACCATGTCAGCTACGCTGCAGGACCACACCGTCGCCTTCCGCGACCCCGGCCTGACCGATATCGCCAACGCCATTGCGCACGGCGACGTCGCCCGAATCGGCGCACTCGCACCGACAGTCGATCTCGCCGCACACGGCGATCAGAACGTCACCCTGCTCGAGTGGGCGATCTGGAACGAACAACCCCGTGCCCTGGCCGCCCTGCTCGATGCAGGCGCAGACCCGTCGTTGCCGGGCATGGACCAGGAAACGGTCGTGCACATGGCCGCCATGGCGCAGGACCCGGAGTACCTGAAGATCCTGCTGCAGCACAAGGCGCCGATCGACGTGGCCAGCGCACGCGCAGGCTGGACACCGCTGTTCCGCGCCGTGCAGAGCAAGCGCGATGCACAGATCGGCCTGTTGATCGACGCCGGCGCAGACCTGCAGCGTATCGACAACACCGGCAACAGCGTGCTGCACCTGGCCGCCCAAAGCGGCGCGGCGAGTCCGGCAGTGCTGCACTTGCTCAAGGCCGGCGTGGATCCGACGCTGCGCAACGCGCAGCAGAAAACCTTCCAGGCGTATTTTTTCACCACTCCGGACCGCCTGCTCAATGCCGCCGGCCAGCAGGCCAGGTCGGACGTGCGCGCATGGTTGAGCGCCCACGACATTCCCGTGGAAAGCAGCCGCTAAGCGGGCTTTTCGCACGACGAACGCAAGGAGCCGCGCATGAGCCCGTCAGATTCCACTTCCTCGTCCACCCCGTTCGCAGCGTCGATGCGTGGACAACAACCCAAGCCGGAAGACCGCCAGTTCCCGGCAGTGCTGCAAGATCTCTACGCTACTGCCTCGCAGCGACGCGATGGCAGCGCTGAAACGTTTGCCCCGCTGCCCAATGGCTGGACGCGCCTGGACGACAGCACGCTGCAACGTGCCGGCATCGATCCCGGCCTGCTGCACGACGCCAAGAGCGGTTTCGATGCCGCGTTCTACCGCAACGACCAGGGCCAGGTGGTGCTCGGCTTCTGCGGCACCGACGAAGGCAAGGACTGGAAGCACAACCTCGGCCAGGGCCTGGGCTTCGACGACGCCCAGTACGCGTCCGCGATCCAGCTCGGCAGCCAGGCCAGGCAGGCGTTCGGCGACCAGGTGGTGATCTCCGGACACTCGCTCGGTGGCGGCCTGGCGGCGGCATCGGCAATGGTCAACGACATCCCCGCCGTGACCTACAACGCCGCCGGCGTCAACGACCGCACGCTGGAACGCCAGGGCCTGGATGCCGCCGCGGCCAAGGACTACGCCAGCAGCGAATTGATCCGCGGCTACCACGTCAAGAACGAGATCCTCACCCATCTGCAGGAAGACAGCATCCCGCTGAAGTGGGCGATGCCCGACGCGGCCGGCCATCAGATCGAGCTGCCGGAACCGGACCCGTTGTCGTTCGGGCAACGCCTGGTGCCGGGCATGATGCTGAAGCACCGCCTGGACCTGCACGGCATGGACTCGGTGATGAAGGCGCAGGACCTGCAATCGCCGGGGCAGGCGCAAGGTACCGGCAGCCAGTTGTTCAACGATGCGGTGGTGCGCCTGGACGGCCAGCGCGAGCGCCTGGGCCTGCGCGACGACACCGCGTTTCTCAATACCGCCGCCAGCGTGGCTGCGCGTGCCGGCAGCGACGGTCTGCAGCGGATCGACCACCTGGTGCCCAACCGCGACGGCGACAGCCTGATTGCGGTGCAGGGCCGGATGGACGACCCGGCGCATCTGCGCAGCCATGTGCAGACCGCCTCGGCAGCCAGCGAGCCGGCGCACGGCAATGTCGATCAGTTGCAGCAGCACAACCAGCAGCAATCGCAGCAGAGCACACAGCAGGACGCGCAGCGCCGCGGTCTCCAGCAGTAATCGTGGTCGGGCACTGGCGCTGCCGGTGCCCGACGCGAGTTGCCTGGCGAGCGGTCGTCGAATGGAGGCAGAGTTGGTGCATCCGGCACTGCGACAGACGCGTGGAGACGCCCGCGCGCGTGGGCACCACGGTCCCGTTGAGGCCACCGACAGCGGCAGGCCCGGTCAGCCCGCTCCCGCCATCGCTCGCAGGGTGATGCCGACCAGATAGGCCAGGTACGTGCCGGTGGCGTAGCCCATCGTGCCCAGCAGCACGCCGACCGGCGCCAGCGCCGGGTGGAACGCGGCGGCCACCACCGGCGCCGAGGCCGGTCCACCGATATTGGATTGCGAGCCGATCGCGAAGTAAAAGAACGGCACCCGCAACAGGCGGCCCAGGCCCCATAGCAAGCCGATATGCACCGCGATCCAGATCAGCCCGAGCAGGAACAGCCATGGGCGGTCCAGCAGCGCCAGCAGGTCCATCTGCATGCCGATACAGGCGATCAGGAAATACAGCAGCAGCGAGCCGATCCTGGACGCGCCAGCGCCTTCCAGCGTCCGTGCGCGGGTGAAGCTCAGCAGCAGGCCGATGCTGGTCGCCAGCACCACCACCCAGACAAACGGCGTGTCCAGGCTGAACTGGCTGGACCAGCGCAGGTTGGCCTTGCACCACGCGGCCAGCGGCGTGGCCAGCGCGTGCGCCAGCCCGACCCCACCGAACGCCACCGCCACGATCACCATCAGATCGGCCAGGCTGGGAATGCGCGCATGTTCGGCCTGGAACTGCGCCATGCGTGCCTGCAGGGCATCCAGCGCGCGGGTATCGGCGCCGCTGCGCGCATCGATGCTGCGCGCGCGCCCGGCCAGGAAGATCAGCGCCGCCATCCACACATACCCGACGCCCACGTCCACCACTGCAAACTGCCCGAAGGTGGTGGCGTCCACGTTGAAGACCTCGCGCATCGCCAGCATGTTGGCCCCGCCGCCGATCCAGCTGCCCGCCAGCGCGGCCATGCCGGCCCAGGTATCGCCGGCCACCGTGGCCGGATGCAGCCAGCCCATCACCCAGAACGCCACCACCGCGCCCAGCATGATGCTCAGCGATGCGCCCAGGTACATGGCGACCAGCTTGGGTCCCAGCCCCAGGATGGCGCGCAGGTCGACGCTCAAGGTGAGCAGGACCAGCGCCGCCGGCAGCAGCACGTCGCGCGCGATCGGGTTGTACAGGCGGGTGTTGGCACCGTCGATCAGGCCAACGGTGTTGTAGATGCCTGGCAGCAGGTAACACAGCAGCAGCGCCGGGACCACGGCGTAGAAGCGGCGCCACGGCCCCTGCTCGCGCGAGGAGGTCCAGAACACTGCCCCCAGGGTGGCGGCGATCAGGCCGAAGACGACGATATCGTTTTGGATCAAGGCAGAACCGGCAGCATTCACTGGGGGCGACATTCTCGACTGGGAGCCGCCAAGGTGCGGATCGCCGCAAGAATGGCCGATCGGGCGCATCCCGTCGACTGGATGTGCCAACGCGCGCGGGGACTGCGGGACCGCCGCTCTTACGCAGCCGCGCAGGCCCGGCCACCGGCGGCTGCGCTGCGCTGGGCTATCTGTGGCATGCCCGCCACCATCCCGCTCCGCTGCAGGACCTGCGCCCGCCGCGGATCGGCCGGCGCACGTGGCGGCGGGCCTCCGCCTCCGCCGCCGTCACCCAGCGCTGCAGAAGGCCGGCCCGGTCAGCCGTAGCGACGCACCACGCGGTCGCCATCGGCGGTATGCAGCACCACGCCGCTGGGCTGGCCGGTGGTCAGGCAGTGCAGCTTGGCCATCAATTCGGCATTTTCCAGCGCGCCCTGCTCGCGCAGATAACGCAATGGCGACCATTGCGGCCGGGTCACCCACCAACCTCCCTGCTCGGGATGAATACGCACGACATAACGGGACTCGTCCATCAGGGCCTCCGGCCGGTACATGCAGCGGTAGAACTACGGAAGTCGGCAGCGCGGGGACGCCCAGCGCGCCGGGGATGGGAGTGCCATGGTCCGGTCCGGGATGCCGGCGCGCCCTTACTCAAGGGGCCGCGGGAGAGTGGCCAAGGGCCCCGCGTCCGGCATAGCCAGGATGACTTTTCGCTTATGCCAACGCCGTCGGGCGGACACTGGCATGAGGGTAGGAAAATACCTACGTGACACCGATCGACGCTGGCGCTAGATTCGCGTTCGAGCGGCGAACAGACGCCGCAGATGGCCGTCAACGGGCGCAGACGGCGCGGGGGAATACGTCGCTCTTGAAAACGCCTCAGGGGAGGGGTCACATGCATCTGCTCAGGAAGTTCCTTTTGCCGGTCAAGACCGCGATGGTGGTGGGCTATGTCCTGGTGATCCGGGAAGCGATCGTGCTGTGGTCCTGACGGCACTCCGCCACCAGGCTGCCCGATAGCGCGCAACCGCAGCTGTCGCGGCGCCTCACTCCGCATCCACCCAGCCACGCTGTTGCGCCGCGACCAGATCGGCGGGCGTGTCCACGTCCAGCGCGAGCGCCGGGGCGCTGACGCAGCCCAGGGTCTGCACGTCCAGGCTGGCGAACAAGCCACGCAGTCCACTGTCGCCCTGGAGCGGCACCTCGGCCCAGGCCGCGTGGGCGACCACCGCCGGGATGCCGCGCACACCGGCATATCCGCTGGTGGCGCATCCGGATGCGGCACGGTCGGCCTCTTCCAGCAAGGCACGCAGGTGCGGCGTATCCAGTGCGGGCTGGTCGCACCCCAGGATCAGGCTGCGCCTGAGCGAGGTGTCGTCCTGCACATGCCGGCGCAACGCCGCCAGGCTGGAACCCATGCCGGCGTCCCAATCAGAGTGACGTAGCACTTCCACCTCCAGTCCCTGCAGGACATCGCTCAGCGCGTCGGCATCGGCGCCCAGCACCACCACACAGCGGCGTGGCGCCGTCTGCAGCGCAATGCGCGCAAAACGCCGCAACAACGGTTCGCCGTCGCGCAGCAGCAATTGCTTGGAACGCCCCAGCCGGCGTCCTGCACCGGCGGCAAGCAACAGCGCAACGTGATCGCTGCTCATGCGCCCGATGCCATCGCGCGGAGCGAAGGGTGGTCCGATGTCGGCCGCGCAGGGCCTGCATCAACAAGCGCATCGCACCGGGCCGCATCGCGGCCGGCACTCATCGGCGACGGCCATCGCGGCGCGGCGCCAGACACGTCGTCGTAGTGATCAGGTAATTCGGTCATGGCGACGTGGCGTGGATAGTGGAGAGGCGCCAGCCTAGAGAGGTAACTGTGCGCGCGGAGTGACTAAATGCAGCGCATGTGCCGGACCAAGGCAGGGGCTCGCCGACGCCTGCCAGTCGACCGGCGCACATGGGCTGCTGCTGCAGCACAACGAAGGACCGGCACCGCTGCGGTGGCGCTGCATCAAGACTGGCAGCACTGATTGCCGGCAGTGGACGGCGCAGCTCATCGACGACCGCCAGGCGCAGGAAGTAAATGAATACCTTGAAAGGCATCTCAAGAATTAATTGTCTTCCAGACCGCCATTTTCAGTATTGGAAACTCCATCGATAATCCCGCACACCGCCGTCGCTGACTGCCAGTTGCAATTTACCTGCAGGTGAAATTTACCTGCAGGTGAAGGCGCACGCGCGCGGTGAGTGCCCTGCCCGCCGGCATGGCAGCAATGGCCACGACGCACTTCACCGGAGCGAACAGACGGCAGACCGCGGGGAGAAACCGCCGCGTACTGCGGGTACGTGCCACATGCGGGTACCGGCTGCGCGCGCCCTTGCGGTGAGCGCGATGACCTCGACCGCTCCTAGCCAGCCAAGACGGCTGCGGCCTGCCCATCGGCGACCGCCTGGGTGGCTTCGGCAATGATGCCCAGCGCAATCGTGTGGGGTGAGCAACGCCCCATGCGCCAGCCTGCCGGCAGCCGCAATCTGGCCAGGGCGGCATCGTCATGCCCGAGCGCACGCAGCGCCTGCAGACGTGCCTCACGCTTCTGGCGACTGCCCAGGATGCCGATGCAGGCGACCGCAGAAGCAAGCCCCCGGCAGGCGACCTGCAGATCGGCGTCGCCGTCGTGGGCGAGGCTGTACAGCGCGGTGTCCGCATCCAGATGCAGATCCTGCAGAGCCTCGCCCAGGGCTCGCCGATCGTAGTGCTCGGCGGCCAGTCCGGGCGGCGGCTGGCTGGGGCCATGCGGCCGCAGCACACGCACGTCGATGCCCATCTGGCTGGCGAGCGACACCAGCACCAGCAGCGCAGGATCGGCACCGACCAGCACCAGCCGCAGCGGGGGGCGGTGCGTGCGCAGGAATTCGTCGGGACGCAGATCCTGCGTGCTCACCGGATAACGGAGCGCGCCGGTGGTCCGATCCAGCGCGACATGAAACGGACGACGATGCTGGCGCGCATTGCGCCAGCGTGCCAGATGCTCGCCCAGGTCCTGTACCAGCCAGACCAGCACGCCGATACGGCCGCCACAGCTGAGCTGGATATCCAGCACTTCGCTGCCTTCGCCATAGTCCAGCCAGCGCGGGGTGCCGTCGCGCAAGGCGGCGATGGCCTCGTGCGCCACTGCCGCCTCCACGCACCCGCCCGAGACGTAGCCGGCCACCCGACCGTCGGCACTGATGGCCATCTCGCTGCCCAACGGGCGCGGCGAGGAGCCCTGCACGTCGATCAGCGTGGCGATGGCCACGCGCTGGCCTGCCCGATGCCAGGCACTGAGCGTCGGCAGCAGGTCCTCGTGCAGCGCGTAGCTCGGCCATGCCGGCCACGCCGGCTCGGCCGGCGCCGCATGCGTGACCGGGGCCACCACCGCACTCACGCGCGCAGCAACTCGGGCAGATGCGGCAGCAGCTTGTCCAGCGTGACCGGGTACTCGCGTACGCGCACACCGGTCGCGTTGTAGACCGCATTGGCGATTGCTGCAGCCACACCGCAGATGCCCAGCTCGCCGACCCCCTTGGCCTTCATCGGCGACGACATCGGGTCGCTCTCTTCGAGAAAGATCACTTCCTGGTGCGGGATATCCGCATGCACCGGCACTTCGTACCCGGCCAGGTCGTGATTGACGAAAAAGCCCAGCCGCTTGTCGACCGCCAGCTCTTCCATCAAGGCCGCACCCGCGCCCATCGTCATGCCGCCGATGACCTGGCTGCGCGCAGACTTGGGATTGAGGATGCGTCCGGCCGCGCAGACCGCGAGCATGCGGCGGATGCGTACCTCGGCAGTGGCGATATCCACGCCGACCTCCACGAAGTGCGCGCCGAAGGTGGACAGCTGATGCGTCTTGGAAAGGTCGCCGAACTCGATCTTGTCCTCCACCACCAAGGCGCCATTGGCGGCGGCCTCGCCGAGCGCGATGCGCTTGCCGCCCGCTCGCACATGGCTATCGGCGAACTCGGCCTTGGCCGGGTCCAGGCCCAACTGCTTGGCGACGGCTTCGCGCAGTTTCACTGCCGCCGCATACACACCGGCAGTGGAACTGTTCGCACCCCATTGCCCGCCGGAACCGGCCGAGGCAGGAAAGCTGGAATCGCCCAGACGCACATCCACCCAGTCCAACGGCACGCCCATCATCTCTGCGGCGGTCTGCGCGATGATGGTGTAGGAGCCTGTGCCGATGTCGGTCATGTCGGTTTCCACCACCACGCGACCGCCCTGCTCCAGTCGCATGCGGGCGCCGGAGGTCGTCACCGGCGCATTGCGGAAGGCGGCCGCCACGCCCATGCCGACCAACCAGCGCCCATCACGGCTGCTCGCCGGTTTGGCCTTGCGCCTGGACCAGTCGAAACGCTTGGCCCCGTCTTCCAGGCACTTGACCAACTGACGCTGCGAGAACGGACGCTGCGGGTTTTCCGGATCCACCTGGGTATCGTTGACGATCCGGAACTTGACCGGGTCCATGTCCAGCTTCTCGGCCATCTCGTCCATGGCCACTTCCAGCGCCATCAAGCCCGGCGCCTCGCCCGGGGCGCGCATCGCATTGCCCTCGGGCAGATCGAGCACGGCCAGGCGTGTGGCAATCAGGCGGTTGGCGCCGGCATACAGCAACTGCGTCTGCGCGGCAGCGATCTCGGGGCCGCCCTCGGGCAGGTCGCCGGACCAGCTCTCATGCGCAATCGCGGTGATCTTGCCATCGCGCTGCGCACCGATACGGATGCGCTGCACGGTGGCCGGGCGGTGCGTGGTGTTGTTGAAGATCAGCGGCCGCGGCAGCATCACCTTGACCGGGCGTCCGACCTCGCGCGCGGCCAGCGCGGCGAGCAGCGCATCGGCACGCAGGAACAGCTTGCCGCCGAAGCCGCCACCGATATACGGCGACATCAGACGCACGTTCTCGCCCGGGAGACCGAGCGTTCTGGCCAGATCGCCCGTGCTCCATTCGATCATCTGATTGGAGGTCCACACGCTGAGCTTGTCGCCTTCCCACATGGCGATCGACGCATGCGGCTCCATCATCGCGTGCGAATGGTCCGGCGTGGTGTAGTCGGCATCCAGCTGCACCGGCGCTGCCGCGAAGGCGCTATCGAAATTGCCGACTGCGCTGTTCGGTGCCCCGCCTTCCTTGGTGACCTTGGCGCCATCGCGGGCCTTTTCCAGATCGTAGGCACCGACATGGCGTCCATAGTCGACCTTGATCAACTGTCCGGCGGCACGTGCCTGCTCGAAGGTCTCTGCGACCACCACCGCAATGGCCTGGTGGTAATGCTGGATCTCCGGGCCACCGAGCAATTTGGCAGTGTTGTATTTGCCTTTCTGCAACTTGCCTGCATTCTGCGCGGTGACGATGCCGAGCACGCCCGGCGCATTGCGTGCAGCGCCCAGATCGATGCTGCGGATGCTGCCCTTGGCGATGCCGGCGCCGACGACATGGCCATAGGCGGCGCGGCCGGGCAGGTCGTGGTGCTCGTACGCATACGGCGCCTGCCCGGTGGTCTTGAGCGGACCATCGATACGGTCGACCGGCTTGCCGACGACCTTGAGCTGGTCGATGGGATTGGGACTGGCGGGAGTGTCGAATTTCATATCAGGCCCTCGTGTCGGCCAGGATCGCGGTCAAGGCGCGCTCAACCAGCGGCAGCTTGAAGGCATTGTGTTCAGTGGGTTGTGCGCCATCGAGCAGCACGGAGGCGATCGCACGCGCACCCTGGCGCGACTGCGCTTCGGCCGCCTCGCTGCGCCACGGCTTGTGGGCGACACCGCCGACGCCGACACGCACGCTGCCATCGCGTTGCACCACCGCCGCAACCGACACCAGGGCAAATGCGTACGAGGCGCGGTCGCGCACCTTGCGGTAGACATGCGTGCCGCCAAGCGGTTTGGGCAGGCGCACCGCGGTGATCAGTTCGCCGCGTTCCAGCACTGTTTCCAGGTGCGGCGTCTTGCCGGGCGCACGATAGAACTCGGACAGCGGCACCGCACGGGTCTGTCCATCCGGGCGCACCGTCTCGACCGCCGCATCGAGGACGCGCATCGCAATGGCCATATCGCTGGGATGGGTGGCGATGCATTCTTCGCTCACGCCGATCACCGCCAACTGCCGGTTGAAGCCGCCGATGGCCGCGCACCCACTGCCCGGCAGGCGCTTGTTGCATGGCTGATTGGTATCGTAGAAATACGGGCAACGCGTACGTTGCAACAGGTTGCCCGCCGTGGTGGCGCGGTTGCGCAACTGCCCCGAGGCACCGGCCAGCAACGCGCGCGACAGCACGGCGTAATCGCGACGCACGCGGGCGTCGGCTGCCAGCTCGGTATTGCGCACCAGGGCGCCGATGCGCAGGCCGCCGTCCGGCGTTTCCTCGATGGTATCCAGGCTCAGCCCGTTGACGTCGATCAGGTGCGAGGGCGTTTCGATCTGCAGTTTCATCAGATCGAGCAGGTTGGTGCCGCCGGCGATGAATTTGGCACCCGGCTGGCGTGCCGCCTTGGCCGCGGCATCGGCGGGCGAGGTCGCGCGCTCGTAGCTAAACGCCTTCATGCGCGCTCTCCGGCAACTTCGTTGATCGCATCGACGATGTTGGAATACGCGCCGCAGCGACAGATATTGCCACTCATCCGTTCCTGCAATTCCGGCGTGGTGAGCCGGGTCTTGCCGGTGAGATCTTCGGTGACGTGACTGGGAATGCCGCGCTTGACCTCGTCCAGCACCGCCACTGCCGAACAGATCTGCCCGGGCGTGCAATAGCCGCACTGGTATCCATCGTGCTTGACGAAGGCCGCCTGCATCGGATGCAGCTTGTCCGGCGTGCCGAGGCCTTCGATGGTGGTGATCCTGCCGCCCTGGTGCATCACCGCCAGCGACAGGCAGGCGTTCATCCGCTGCCCGTCGACGATCACGGTGCAGGCACCGCACTGGCCGTGGTCGCAGCCTTTCTTGGTGCCGGTCAGCTGCAGGTGTTCGCGCAGGGCATCCAGCAAGGTGGTGCGATTGTCCAGGGTCAGCGTCACCGGCTTGCCGTTGACTTCGAACGCGACCTGGCTCGATGCATTGGCCGGCTCGGCCGCCTGCCGCTGCGACAGCGTGCTGGTGGCAGTGGCAGCCATCGATTGGGTTGCGGCAACACTGGCTGCCGACGCCGTGCCAGCGATCAGTACCTCGCGACGGGTCATCTTGATATCTCTCATGGCTGGCATCTCCAACAATGCTGGCTTATACAGTTCTTAAATAATGTGCAGAGCCGCCGGTCACAAGCGTGTGAGCATGCGGCGCGCGTGTGCGGGTGCGAATCGGCGATATGCCACGATGCCAGGACCGCTCCAGCTACGCATTGGCGACATGGAATGCATGCGCCTATGCAACGCGCTCATCATTGTTGGAATGTCTTGCACGCTTGCCTGCGCATCGATCGCTGCGTACGAGCAGCGTGTGTGCGCATGTGTGTATAGCCTGTCGCAGCGTCTGCAGTGATCCGATATCAGTCCGCTGACAGGGATGCCTTCATCCCTGTCAGCTGCATGGCGACGACGAACGGAGCGTCCACGCGGCATGCGCGTTTTCATCTCTGCGCTTCGCCCCGATCGTCTGGTGTAGCAAGGCGCACTGCGTCGCAGTCATGCGGATGCAAACGATCGACCTGGAGCGGCTACCGCCCTGTAGCGATAGTCCTCAGCCGGGCGTGAACAGTGTGGAGGAGGTGGAGTATCCGGCTGCCACACGTCGATTCGCGTTGCGGCCGCGCCCGCCTGGTGGCGGGCGCACTGGTTCGCAAGCCGCTTCTAGAACTCCAGCACGATCTTGCCCAGATGGCCGCCCGCCTGCTGCAATGCGAACGCGTCGGCGATGTCGTCGAGCGCGAAGGCGCGATCGATCACCGGCCGCAACGGCAAGGCGTCCAGCGCACGCACCAGCTGCTGCTGATGCGTGCGGCTGCCGACCACCAGCCCTTGCAGGCGCTGCTGCCGGCCCATCATTTCAGCGGTCGGCACCGGACCCGCTGCACCGGTCAACACGCCGATCAAGGCGATATGCCCGCCCACCCGTCCGGCGCGGATCGATTGCGCCAACGTGCCCGGCCCACCGACCTCGACCACGTGATCCACGCCACGGCCGTTGGTGATCTCCCGCACCTGCGCCGACCACTCGGCATGCTGGCGGTAGTTGATCACGTGATCTGCGCCCAGCGCGCGCGCCTTGTCCAGTTTTTCATCGGACGACGAGGTCGCAATGACGGTGGCGCCCATCGCCTTGGCAAACTGCAGTGCAAAGATCGACACACCGCCGGTGCCGAGCACCAGCACGCTGTCGCCGGCCTTGAGCCGGCCATTGACCACCAGGGCGCGCCATGCGGTGACGCCGGCCGTGGTCAAGGTCGCCGCTTCGGCATGGCTGTAGCCAGCCGGGGCATGCGTGAACGCGTGCGCGGCGGTTACCACCGCAGAGCGTGCGTACCCGTCCACGCCGTCGCCGGGCGTGGTGGCAAAGCCGGCATGCAGCGGCTCGCCATCCAGCCAGCCGGGGAAGAAGGTGGACAGCACATGGTCGCCGACGGCGAACTCATCCACCTCGGGCCCGACCGCTTCGACCACCCCGGCCCCATCGGACATGGGGATGCGGCCGTCAGCGGTCGGCATCTGCCCCGACACCACGCCCAGGTCGTGGAAATTCAGCGAGCTCGCGTGCAGCCGCACTCTGATCTGGCCGCGTCCCGGCTGCCCGGGGTCGGGCAACGCGACGGCGTGTAATGCGCTCAAGCCTGCAGGATGAGCGAGACGAATGGCGCGCATGGGGCGCTCCTTGCTATGACCGACGTGCGGGATAACACGCCGGGCGTTATCCGCATGCAGTCGAGCCGGCTTGCGGCTGTGCCGTGCGCTGGCGAGTTCGTTGCAGCACCAGGCGCGGCGACCGCAGCAGGCTGGACAGCAGCGTGGGCGCAGGCCGGCCGAGTTGCCGCGCGCTGCGTGAGGCATCGATCACGGATCGGCACTGCGCCACCGGGTGCAAGCGATTCCATGCCATGCCGGCGGCCAGGCTGGCACGCCAGTTGCACGGCGCTGATGTCCACACAGGTGACTTCCGTGACATCGACCAGCAAGCGACGGCGGCAACGTGCACAACGCATCGCGTTGCACTTTGTGCTGAGCATTTCGTGCCTGCTGCTGCTTGGGTCGGAGTCCTGGTCCATCCATGAAGAGCGCGCGAGCGCGCTGCGCACCGCCGAAGCGCAATCGCTGAATCTCGCCAATTCCCTGGCGCAGCATGCCAGCGACACCCTGACGATCGCCGATGCGGTGCTGTCCGGCTTGGTGTCGCGGGTGGAGCACGACCAGGGCTCGGCCGCTGCGCGCCTGGTCATGCACGACTTTCTGGTGCATGAGGCGCGTCGCTCGGACCGGCTGCATGGCATCTTCATCTATGCAGCCGACGGTAGCTGGGTGAGTTCGTCACTGAACAGCACGCCCAGGACACACAACAACGCCGATCGCGCCTATTTCAAGTATCACCGCGACCATCGCGACGCCCTGTCGCTGGTCGGGCCGCCGGTCCGCAGCCGCTCCGATGGCAGCTGGGTGCTCACGTTGAGCCGGCGCCTCAACACGCCCGGGGGCGACTTTGCCGGCGTTGTCCTGGTCACGCTGCAACTGAAGTATTTCCAGAACTACTACAGCAGCTTCGAGGTCGGCCCCAACGGCACCATCGGCATGACCAACGACGAGGGCATCGTGCTGGTGCGCCGGCCCGACAAACCGGGCGTGATCGGCACCTCGATCGCAGGCACCTCGATCTACGTCACCATGCGCGCACGCAGGCACGGCACGGCCACCTACCGCTCGCCGATCGACGGCGTGGAGCGCATTTCCAGTTTCGCGCCAGCGCAGGCGTATCCATTGACCGTCTTGACCGGCGTCTCGGTCGATGACGCATTGGCCAACTGGCGGCAATCCGCGCGCCAGCGGAGTGTGATCGCCACCTTGGGATGCGTGTTGCTGCTGGGCGTGGGCATCTGGCTGGACCTGCAATTGCGCCGCATGCATCGCAACGAGGACAAACTCAGCTCCGAAGCCTGGATAGATGCGCTCACCGGCATTGCCAACCGGCGTGCATTCGATCACCGGCTCTCGCGCGCCTTGCAGCAGGCGGTGCATCGCCAGGCGCCATTGTCGGTGCTGATGATCGATGTGGATCATTTCAAGCTCTACAACGACACCTACGGCCATGTAAATGGCGACGCCTGCCTGCGCCTGATCGCGGGCGCAATCGCCGGCTGCTCACGGCGCAGCGAAGACACTGCCGCGCGTTACGGCGGCGAAGAGTTCGGCATGATCCTGCCGCAGACCGATGCCGCCGGCGCACTGCGGCTGGCCGATGCGATCCGCAGCGCCGTCGCCGCGCTCGGCCTGATGCACCTGTCCAGCCCGACCAGCGCGCATGTCACCGTCAGCGTCGGCGCAGCGACATTCGAACCGGGCGAAGTGCCACGCAGCCCGGATGCCTTCGTGCACGACGCCGATTCGGCGCTGTATCGCGCCAAGCAGAATGGCCGGAACCGGACCTCGGCCTAGCGCCGCGAACACCACTGCGCTGGGCCAAGCGGGCGCCTCACGCACGGAATCGTCACGCGCCAGGCCTGCACCCCCTCCTGTGCGGCGTTCGCCCACCTGACAATTGCGCGCCAGGTGCCGCCAGCCGCCCCCGGTCGAGCTTGCCGAGCCCGCCGAGCCCGTCATCGTACCGGCCGGATCAACCCGCCCGGCCAGGGAGCCTCCGAACAGCCTGGCCTGCGTCGATGCGACCAGTGGCCAGCACGCAGAAGGCCCGCGCGATGCGGGCCTTCCGGAACGACACACAGGCTGACCGCCGATCAGAACGGGATATCGTCGTCGGCAAAGTCGTCCATCGGCGGTGCCGACTGCTGCTGGGCCGGCTGCTGACGACGCGGGGCGTAATCCTGACCGCCGCCCTGACCACCGCCGCCTTGCTGCTGGCGCGGCGCCTGGCTGCGCTGCGGACGATCACCGCCCATACCGCCGCCGCCACCTTCGCCACGGCCGCCGAGCATCTGCATCTCATTGGCGACGATGTCGGTGCTGTACTTCTCCACGCCGTCCTGGCCGGTGTACTTGTCGTAACGCAGCTCGCCTTCGACGTACACCTGTGAGCCCTTGCGCAGGTACTCGCCAGCGATCTCGCCCAACTTGCCGAAGAACACCACGCGGTGCCACTCGGTGCGCTCCTGGTTGTTGCCATCGCGGTCCTTGCGCACGCTGGTGGTGGCCAGGCTCACGCGCGTGATCGCCATGCCGGCTTGGGTGTACTTGGTGTCGGGATCGTTGCCGAGGTTGCCGACGAGGATGACTTTATTGATGCCGCGGGCCATAGATGCTTCCGAGATGGTGCGCCGGCGCCAATGGGCGCGGCGGTGAATGTCTTGGTGCCAATGTTACCGCACCTGCCCGCCCCCGGTGCCGGCGGATCCCCGCAGCGCCAGGCCGGGAAATGCCGCGCCGACCGGTCGGAATCCGGGCACTGCCGAACCTGCCCGACGCTGTCAGCGCAAGGGGTTGCACCCACCGTGAAGGCCGTCGGACACGACCGACGGGACGGATCTGGCCCAGACACCTATAATCGGCGCACATCACGAACGCCTGCGCATGACCATCGCCGAAGACCTCCCCACCGTGCTGGGCCTGCCCCAGATCCAGTCCCTCGCCGCGCCCGACATGGCCGCGGTCGACGCGCTGATCCGACGCCGTCTGGCCTCGGACGTCGTGCTGATCAACCAGATTGCCGATCACATCATCTCCGCCGGCGGCAAACGCCTGCGTCCGATGCTGGTGATGCTGGCCGGTCATGCCGCGGGCGGCTCCGGCCCGGAGCACCACCAGCTGGCGGCGATCATCGAGTTCATCCACACCTCCACCCTGTTGCACGACGACGTGGTGGACGAGTCGGACCTGCGCCGCGGGCGCAGCACCGCCAATGCGCTGTGGGGCAATGCGCCCAGCGTGCTGGTCGGTGATTTCCTTTATTCGCGCAGCTTCCAGTTGATGGTGGAGCTGGATCGCATGGAAGTCATGCAGATCCTGGCCGACACCACCAACCGCATCGCCGAAGGCGAGGTGCTGCAGCTGCTGCACGTGCATAACCCCGACACCGACGAAGCCGCCTATCTACGCGTGATCGAGCGCAAGACCGCGGTGCTGTTCGCCGCCGGCACCCGCCTGGGCGCGCTGGCCTCGGGCGCGGATGCGCAGGTGCAGCAGCGCCTGTACGACTACGGCATGCAGTTGGGCTTTGCCTTCCAGATTGCCGATGACGTGCTCGACTACGCCGCCGATGCCGCAGACCTGGGCAAGAACCTGGGCGACGACCTGGCCGAAGGCAAGGCGACCTTGCCGCTGATCCATGCCATGGCGCACTCGGATGCGGCCACCCGGGAACGCCTGCGGCAGATCGTCGAACAAGGCGATGCGAGCGCAATGCCCGAAGTGCTGGCGGCGATTCATGCCACCGGCGGCCTGGATTACAGCCGCCAGCGTGCCGCCGAATATGCCGCCGCCGCCGAACAGGCGCTGGACACGTTGCCGCCCAGCCCCGCAGTTGCCGCATTGCGCGGCCTGGCGCGGTATGCGGTGCAACGCACGCATTGATCCGGCGCGCTTCACGCGCCGGACGGGATTTGCGGTTCGGGATTGGGGATTCGCAACGGCTGCTCGGTCGCGCCTTTACGAATCCCGGCATTCGATCGCCCAGCGATGTTCAACGCAAGGCCCTGAGCACAAACTCACGGAAAGATTCGAAAGACGGGACCACGCTTTTGCGAATCCCGAATCACGAATCACCAATCCCGGCTACAAACCAAAGCGTTCGTCGAAGAAATCACCGAGCATGCGGTAGGCACGTGCCGCCGCACGCGGGTTGTACAGGCAGCCCGGCGGGCTGTTGGCATCGGCTTCGGCAAAGCAATGCACGGCCCCACTGAAGTTGACGAACTGCCAGTCCGCGCCGGCCGCATTCATCTCGGTTTCAAACGCGGCGACGTCCGCCTTGGTCACGCTCTTGTCGTCGGCGCCGTTGAGCACCAGCAGCGGTGTGTTGGCCGAACCGGCGGACGCCGGGCTGGGTGTGGCGATACCGCCGTGCAGGCTCACCACACCGGCCAGCTGCGCGCCGGCGCGCACCAGTTCCAGCACCGTGGTGCCGCCGAAGCAGAAACCCACCGCGCCGATCCGCGATGCATCCAGCGGTGCCTTGCCGGCCTGCGCCTTGAGCACGTCGACCGCTTTCAACGCGCGGGCACGCAGCGTGGCCGGATCCTTCTTCAGGGCACCGGCGAACTGCCCGGCCTCGCTGTCGTTGGCCGGACGCCTGCCCTTGCCGTAGACGTCGGCGACCAGCACCACGTACTTGTCGCCGGCCAGTTGCCTGGCCTTGGCGATCGCCGAATCGTTGACCCCGCGCCAGTTCGGCACCATCACCAGGCCCGGCCGCTTGGCGGCGCCGGCATCGTCGTAGACCAGCACGCCGCTATAGCTGTCCTTGCCGACCGTCCATTCCAGCGGCTTGGCCTGCATCGCGGCCACCGCTGGAAAGGCCAACGATGCCAACACGCCGAACAGACCTACACCGCTCCACGACCATTGCTTGTGCATGCGCTTGCTCCCGGGATTTGCGCGAGTGTAGGCCCGGCCGGCGTGCAGGATTGGTCGCGGCGCACGGACGCGCCTACCAGTGGCTGCGCTGCCCGACCGGCATTGGTCTGCGGCATGCCCGACTTGCCCAGCTGGATTGGCCTGCGATGACGTGGAGCGACGACCAGCATGTAGCGAGCAGTCGTCGGGCGGGTGGGCATGGCGCGCTCACGACCGGAGCGTACGACCGTCACAGGCCGCAGCGTGCACCGGCCGCGTCCGCCTGGTGGGGAGTGCACTGGTTCCGTTCGCTGCCCTTACCGGCCGGAGGCCTTACTGCACACCCAGCCCCGGGATGGCGCTGATCGCCGCCGGGTCGAATCCGGCCAGCTGCGCAAAATGGCGGCCGCGCGCGACATAGTCGCTATACGCGCCGAAGCTCGGTGCGCCCGGCGACAGCAGCACCACGCCGCCCTGCCCGCCCAGCGCCTCGCGTGCCAGCTGCATCGCGTGCTCCAGGTCCACCGCGGCGTGCAGGCCAAAGCGACCACGCTTGGCCAGCGGGGCCAGCAAGGCGTGGATCCGCGGCCCGTTCGCGCCCATGGTGACGATTTCCAGCGGTGCCCGCTGCGCCATCTGTTCGGCAAACTCCTGCCAGTCCAGCCCGCGGTCGTGCCCACCCACCAGCAAGGCCACGCGCCGCTGCGCAAAGCAGGCCAGCGCCGCCAGCGAGGCATGCGGGGTGGTGCTGATCGAGTCGTTGACGTAGCTGATGCCGTCCACGCTGCCGAGCAGTTGCAGGCGGTTCGGCAACGGGCGGAAGCTCGCTGCGGCCGGCGCCAGTGCCGCAGCGTCCAGGCCCAGGGCCTCCACCGCAGCCAGCACCGCGCACAGGTTGCGCCGATTGTGTTCGCCGGGCAGCGGCACGTTGGCGGTATCGAACACGGCCTGCTCGCCGCGATACACCACATCGCCGCGCAGGTGCCAGCCATCGGGATGGTTGAACCAGCGCACGTCGCTGTCGGGCAGCTGCAGCTGGGTCAGCTGCGGATCGGCCGCGTTGAGCAAGGCGATGCGCGGGCGGCCTTCGGTCACCAGCGCCAGCTTGTCGCGCACATAGCGCGCTTCATCGCCATGCCAGTCCAGATGTTCCGGAAACAGGTTCAACACCAGCGCCAACTCGGGACGCGCGCCGCTGCGCCCGACCTCGCCGGTCTGGTAGCTGGACAATTCGATCGCCCAATACGCAGGCGGGGGTTGCGGTGCCAGCACTTCCAGCAAGGGCTGGCCGATGTTGCCGACCAGCGCGGTGCGATGCCCGGCCGCACGCAACAGATGCGCCAGCAGCGCGGTGGTGGTGCTCTTGCCCTTGGTGCCGGTGACGCAGATGGCGCCCGGCACCACGCCGTCTGGCTGCGCATGTTCGGCAAACCACAATGCGGTGCCGCCGATGAATTGCGTGCCGTGCACGGTGGCGGCGGTGTGCGCCTCGGGGCGATACGGGCTGATGCCGGGCGACTTGACCACCACCTCGAACCGGCCCAGCGCCTGCGCGCCGGCCTCGGTTTCCACCTGCAACGCAGCGTCGGCCAGCGCATCGAGCTCGCGCGCCTCTTCGGCGTTGCAGAACACCGTCAGCGATTGGCTGGGCAACCGGGCGCGCAAGGCGCGATACGCCGCACGCCCTTCGCGCCCCCAGCCCCATAACGCAACCGCCTTGCCCTCAAGCTGCGAAATTCGCACGCACGCGCTCCCACAGCGCCGACGGAATCCGGTGCTCGCCGTCGATCGCCAGCAACGGCTCCAGCTGCAGTTCCTGCTGGTCCAGCTGCGGCTGGATCTCGCGGATGAAACGCAGCACCAGCGCGTCCTCCTTCCATTCGGCACGGCTGGCCAGCACCGCCATCGCCGCGCGCGATTCGCGGCCTTCGCCGACGCATTCGAACGGCTTGTGGTCCTGGAATTCCAGCAGCGCATCGTAGCCGCCGGCCTGGCTTGCATCGTCGAGCAGATTGCGTCCGAAGATCTTGACCAGGCGCGTCTTGGGCATGAACGGTGCCAACGCCAGGAACACGAAATGGCACTTCGGGCAGACCCCGCACCAGCGGTGCACCGGGCGTTCGCCCATGATGTGGAAGTTGCGGTTGCAGCTGGAAAAATGCGCGTCGTAGTGGTCGGTCCTGGCGAACTGGCGCGCCACCGCCAGCTCCGACAACGGCCGCAGCAACGAGTAATAGCGCAGGTCGGCCGCCACATGCCGCTGCACGTAGTCGCCGAATGCCTGCTCGAACGCCCAGCCCTTGGACCACTGGTGATTGACCTCGCCGGTGCCGGGAATCTGGCTGCCGTAACTGGCCGAACGCTCGTTGGAAAACACCACCTGGTCCACGCCATTGAGCAGGGCCGACAGCACCAGGATGGCCGAATTCACCGCGGTGACCGGGATATGCCCGTTCCACGCGCCCTGGCGATTGAGCTCGAACAATTCCGGGGCCAGCACGCGGCCGATATTGAGCACCGGCAGGCCGGTGCGCTCGGCGCAGGCACGGATCAGCTGCGAGCCGCCGATCCAGCTGACGGTCTGCTCCACGCCGGCGTGGCGCAGGGCCTCGATGCTGACCAGCGAATCCTTGCCGCCGCCGATCGCCACCAGCGCATGCTCGCGCAGGCCCAGCGCCGGCGCATCGGCAGGTGCCGGTGCGGCCACCGGAAAGCGGATCCTGCCGTGCAGGTTCAGGCCATTGCGATAGGCGAACTCGCCCAGGCCATGCAGGTAGACGCTTTCCACCAGCGCAGCGGTATCCGCATCGATGGCGTAATCGTCGATCTGGATGGCCGGCGGTACCGCCGCCTTGAAATAGCTGACGCCGGCGATGAGGTGCAGCAGGCGCAGCGCCTGTTGCACCGCAGCGGCATGCGCGCCGTCCAGCACGAAGGGCGCGCCCGGCACCGCGACGGTCTCGACCAGTTCCGGCCCCTGGTCGAAGGCATACACCAGCGTCGCCACGCCGGTCTGTGCGTCGAGTGCGCAACGCACGAAACGGAAGGTGGAGATCTGGTGTTTGTCGAAAGCGCTCATGGACTACCTGCAGGAACACGTACGCGACGCAGATAACGCCGGCACAGGACATATTCAATCATGGAAAACGGCACCGCGGCCCACAGCAGCGGCAGGCAGCCGAACAGCATCGCCAGCAGCAGCACATCCAGGCGTGCGGCCGTCGCATCGCCGGACACCGCGAAGGCGACTGCGAGATACAGCGCCACCACCGGCACGTAACTCAGCGCGCTCAACAACACCGTGCGCACCGCCATCCCGCCACTGCGACGCGCCGCAGCCCGCGCATCGCGTCGACCTTGCCAACGCCCGGCCAGCCATGCGCCGATACCGGCGGCGACCAACGCGGGCAGCACCCATTTGAAGGTGTCGCTCCACGGCATGGCAAAGCCCAGTTGCTGGAGCGCGGTGGCGAACACCATCGCGCCGCCACCGGCCAGCGTGCTGAGCGCAATGAACTCAGCCTGCGGGCGCATCGATCACCTCTTCGCGCGGCAATTCGCGCTGGTTGTAGGTGCTGGCCATCGAGTAGCCGTAGGCACCGGCATCGGCCACCAGCATCACATCGCCCGGCGCGGTGGCGGCCGGCAGACGACGGCGCTTGCCGAACACGTCGGAGGATTCGCAGATCGGCCCGACGATATCGAAGCTGCCATCGGCGGGCGCGTCGAGCCGGCTGAGGTTTTCGATGTCGTGCCAGGCGTCGTACAAGGCAGGGCGAATCAGTGTGTTCATGCCCGCATCCAGGCCCACGCGCTGCACACCATCCTTTTCGATCACCTGGGTCACCTGCGCCAGCAGCACGCCGGCTTCGGCCACCAGGTAGCGGCCCGGCTCGATCGCCAGGCGATAGCCCGGATGCACCGCCTTGACCTCGGCCAGGCCCTTGGCCCACAGCTCCAGGTCGAACGGCTCGTCTTCGGCGCTGTACGGAATCGGCAGGCCGCCACCGATGTCGATGGTCTCCACCGTGCCGATGCGGCGCGCAAAGCCGGCCAGTTCGTCGTACATCATCCGCCAGTGTTCGCCGGTCTCCACACCGCTGCCCAGGTGCGCATGCACGCCGGTGATGGTGACCTCCAACGTGCGCGCCACTTCCACGAACTCATCCACCCGCGTGGACGACAACCCGAACTTGGACGCCTTGCCGCCGGTATTGACCTTCTCGTGGTGCCCGTCGCCATGCCCCAGGTCGATGCGCAGCCACACGTTGCGGCCGCGGAACACCTCCGGCCAGCACTGCAATGCTTCGACGTTGTCCACGGTGACGGTCACGCCCAGCGCGAAGCCGGCTTCGTACTCGGCCTTGGGCGCGAAGCTCGGCGTGAACAGCACGCGCCGCGGCGACAGCTCGGGCAAGGTATCGAACACGCGGCGCAGTTCGCCGTGGGAGACGCATTCCAGGCCGAAGCCGGCCTGTTCCAGCGCCATCAGGATCGCCGGATGCGCGTTGGCCTTGATTGCGTAGTAGCGCTGGTCCACTGCGGCAATCTGCGCCAATGCCTGCGCACGCGCACGCACGGTCGGCAGGTGATACGCGTAACGCGGCGTGCCGGCCCTGGAGAGCGAGAGCAGATGCGCACGCTCGGCATGCCACCACGGCGTGGGCCGCGGGCGCACCGAACCGATGATCTGCCGCCAGCGCGGACCGAACACCTCGCCTTCGCTCACCGGCATCGCGCCACTGTCGATCAATTCCGCATGCAGGATCGGCAGCAGGCCATCGGCATCGGCTTCATCGATGACGAAGGTCAGGTTCAAGTCGTTGGATGACTGCGAAATCATGTGCACGCGTTCCTGCCCGAACGTGGCCCACACATCGGAGAGCTTGTGCAGCAGCGAGCGCATGCCGCGCCCGACCAGGGTGATCGCCGCGCAGGGAACAATGATCTTGACCTTGCAGATCTGCGACAGATCGGCCGACAACGCCGCCAGCACGTCGGTGTTGACCAGGTTCTCGCTCGGGTCCAGCGACACGGTGACATTGGTTTCGGCCGAACCGATCAGGTCCACCGACAGGCCGTGCTTCTTGAACAGCGTAAACACATCGGCCAGAAAGCCGACCTGCTGCCACATGCCGATGCCTTCCATCGACACCAGCACGATGCCGTTGCGGCGACTGATCGCCTTGACGCCCGGTACCGGCTCGGCGTTGCCGTCGATGCTGGTGCCGGGCAGATCCGGGCGCTCGGTATCCAGGATCGCCATCGGCACGCCGGAATCGCGGCAGGGCTTGATCGAACGCGGGTGCAGCACCTTGGCGCCGGTGGTGGCGATTTCCTGCGCCTCGTAATAGTCCAGGCGGGTCAGCAGCCGCGCGTCCGGCACGTCCTTCGGGTTGGCGCTGAACATGCCGGGCACGTCGGTCCAGATCTCCACCCGGCTGGCGCCGAGCAACGCACCGAAGTACGCCGCCGAGGTATCCGAACCGCCACGCCCCAGGATCGCGGTGCCGCCATCGGCGTGTCGCGAAATGAAGCCCTGGGTGATCAACAGGCGCGTGGGCTGCGCAGCGAAACGCGCACGCCAGTCGGCGTCGGACTGCCATTGGCAGGACACCGACAGGCGCCTGGACCATTCGCTCTGATTGGGCTGCGGCGGCAGCGCCGACAGCCACTGGCGCGCATCCAGCCAGCCCATGTCCAGGCCGCTGGCATGCAGGTACGCCGCACCGATGGTGGAAGACAGCAACTCGCCCTGCCCCAGTACCTCGGCCTGCCAATCGAGCGTGCGCGTGGCCGCGCGCGCGTCGGCAACCAGGGCGTGCAAGGCGGCCAGGCGCTCGCCGAGGACCGCATCGGCATCCAGCTCCAGCTCGGCCAGGAACTGGCGATGACGCTGCTCCAGCGCGGCCACGCGCTGCGCGCTGTCGGCGGCGCCATCGGCGATCGCGGTGAGTTCGTTGGTCACGCCCGACAATGCAGACACCACCACCAGCACACGGCCACCGGTTTCCTCGGCCCGTTTGCCCGCCAGTTTTCCAATCGTGTCCCAGCGATGACGACGCGACACCGAGGTGCCGCCGAACTTGAGGACGATCCAACGATCGGTAGAGTGGGGAGCTGACATGGAGATAGGCGTTTAGGATGAGGGGGAAAACGCCCGGTACGCCGGGCGGAACCTCCGATTCTACTGCCAATGTCGCCTGCATGACCCCGGGTGCGGTCACAGCATGCCGGCAGCCGCTTCCATCACCGCAACGGTTTGCGCTGCAACCATCCACGCGCCTTCCATCGATCGAGATCCATGCCCCATGAGCAAGCACCGCTACCTGCAACTGGATGTCTTCGGCGGCCAGCACGGCAACGGCAATCCGTTGGGCGTGGTGCTCGACGCGCAGGCGTTGTCGTCCGCGCAGATGCAGCAGATCGCCGCGTGGCTGAACCTGTCGGAGACGATCTTTTTCCTGCCGGTCAGCGCGCCCGATGCGGATTACCACATCCGCATCTTCACCCCGCGCGCCGAGTTGCCGTTTGCCGGCCACCCCAGCGTCGGCGCCGCATGGGCGGCGGCAACCCACGGGCTGGTGGCGTTCAAGCCGGACGGCCGGATGCGCCAGCAATGTGCGGCGGGCGTGCTGCCGGTGCAGGTGATCGAGCGGCATGGCGCCCTGCTGGTGCGGCTGCAGGCACCGCGCGCGCAAGCGATCGAGACCGGCACGATCCCTGCTGCGGCGTTGCACGAGGCCTGCGCGGGTCTGCGCGTGGCCGACCAGCCGGCCGCCCTCTGGAACAACGGCCCCGGCTGGTGGCTGCTGGAACTGGCCGACGCGCAGGCGGTACGCCAGGCGATGCCCGATCTGGCTGCGATCACCCGCCTGACCCAGGCCAGCGCCGCCACCGGCCTGGCCATCTACGCGGCGCAGGCCGATGGCGACGCGGACCTGGTGGTGCGCGCCTTCTGCCCCGGCGACGGCATTGCGGAAGACCCGGTCACCGGCAGCGCCAACGCCTGCATTGCCGCGCGCCTGCACGGCCAGGGCCGCGTGCCGGGCGAGGCGTCGCGCTACGTCGCCAGCCAGGGCCGCGAGGTCGGCCGCGACGGCCGTGTCCACGTGGAGGTGGACCACCAAGGCGAGGTCTGGATCGGCGGAACGACCAGGCAAGTGATCGAAGGCCGTATCGATTGGTAAGCTGCCGCGCCCTGTTCGCGGAACCGCCACCATGACCACCCGCCGTTTCCTGCAACTGGATGTGTTCTCCGCCCGCCCCGGCAGTGGCAACCCGCTGGCGGTGGTGCTGGATGCCGAAGGCCTGGACGATGCCGCGATGCAGGCCATCGCACGCTGGACCAAGCTGCCGGAAACCACCTTCGTGTTTGCGGCGCCGGATGCGCACAGCAGCTACCGGCTGCGGATGTTTTCGCCGCAAAAGGAAGTGCCGTTTGCCGGCCACCCCAGCGTGGGCACCGCCCATGCGGTGCTGGAGGCCGGCCTGGCCGCGCCCGACGACGGCGTGCTGATCCAGGACGGCATCGCCGGCCAGCTGCCGCTGCGCGTGGAGCAGATCGCAGGTCACCGCAGCATCGCCATCCGCACCCCGCGCGCGCGCGTGGCCGAGCAGGTGCAGGCGGACGATCCGCGCCTGCGCGATGCATTGCGCGGCTGGCCCCTCGGCGGACTGCCGCCCGCGTTGATGGACGGCGGGCGCACCTGGTGGGTGGTGGAACTGGCCAGTGAAGCGGCACTGCGCGGCCTGCAGCCGGATTGGGACGCGATCGCCGCGCTGGCCGAATCCACCGGCAGCATGGGCGTGTTCGCCTACGCCCGCGCCGCAGCGCCCGGTGCCTACGAGCTGGCGGTGCGCGCCTTCGTCGGCAATGGCCGGCGCTTCGAAGACGCCGCCTCCGGCGCGGCCAACGCGGTGCTCGCCGCCTGGCTGGACAGTCGCAACGCACTGCCGGGCAGGGAACGCCGTTATGTGGTCAGCCAGGGCCGCGAGATCGGCTTCGACGCCCTGCTGGAACTGCGCATCGATGCGGAGGGCGATGTATGGTCCGGCGGCCAGGTGCAGACGGTGATTCGCGGCACGCTGGATTGGGCGTGATCGCGCCAGATCCTGCGGGCTGGACCATGCCTGCGCCGGAACGAAAAACGCTGCGGTCTCCCGCAGCGTTTTCCTCGTTCAAGCGGCCGATGGCGATCACCTGAGCACGGCGCGCTACCGCACCGGTCAGTCGGGACGCACGTCCACGCGCACGCGGATGCGGTCGCCCGGGTTGTAGTCGCTACGCGTGTGGTAGGTGCGGCCGGCGTATTCGTACGTCACGTCGTAGCCATCGACACGATCGCGCTCGCGGCGGTAGGACACCGGCTCGCAGACGCTGACATTGCCCTGGTAGTTGCGGTTGTTGGCTTCGTAGATCGAGCGGCCCGCCGCGACGCCGGCCATGGTGCCGACCGCCGTACCGACCAGACGGCCATTGCCGCCACCGACCTGGCTGCCCAGTACCGCACCGGCGATGCCGCCGATCACGCTGGCCACCCCGCGATTGGATACGCCGGCCTGGCCGTAGCTGCCGCCATCGCGGTAATAGCCATCGTTGCTGGTGTAGTAGCCGTCGGCCGGGCGGTTGTAGCAGCGTTCGCTGCTGCGCTCGTTGTACGCATCGGTCACGATGATCGGGTCCACGCGCACCACCCGCGCGTATTCGTAGCGACCATCCTCGTAGTTGCCACGTCCGTTGTAGCCGCTGTCATAGCGCTGCGCGGTTGCATTGCCTGCAACGGCCAGACCCACCACCAGAGCACCAAGCACGAGAGTTTTCATTGCAGCAGCTTCACAGGGAGGACACGCAGCCGATGCTCGGCCTGCGCCAGTGAAACCGCCCTGAACCGAACCGCCCCTGCAAAGCCCTATTCAGGTCGCCGCCAGCTGCGTGCGCCGGCAAGCATCGCCGGCGCACGCACAGGGGTCACGCCTGGTTGGAAAACTCGCTTTCCAGGCTGATCGGCACCGCGCTCAGCGCCTTGGACACCGGGCAGTTCTTCTTCGCGGTGTCGGCCAGTTCGCGGAACTTGGCTTCGTCGATCCCCGGCACCACGGCGCTCAGCTTGAGGCGGATCTGCGACAGCTGCGGGCCGCCTTCCATCGACAGGTCCACGTCTGCACGCGTCTCCAGCGAGGTGGGCGGAAAACCGGCTTCGCTCAGCTGCGCCGACAATGCCATGGTGAAGCAGCCGGCGTGCGCGGCGGCGATCAGTTCTTCCGGGTTGGTGCCCTTCTCGTCGCCGAAGCGGCTGTTGAAGGCGTAGCGCGTCTTGTCCATCAGCCCGCTCTGCGGCGTGCTGAGCTGGCCCTTGCCGGTCTTGAGGTCGCCTTCCCAGTGAGCGGTGGCGTGACGTGAAATACCCATTGCGATCTCCTGCGATGAAAGGAGCGGCCACGATAGGCGAGTGGATGTTATGGCGTGGTGGCTGGATTCGGGAATCGGGAATCGGGAATCGGGAATCGGGAATCGTAAGAGCAGGCTGCGCGTGCGTTCTGATGGCAAGGGCTGTGCGAGCGTCTGCGCGAAGACGCTCGGCCGGCGGCGACCGCGACCGCATTGCGGGTCTGCGGTCGCGTTGCTGCGCTCGCTCAGCCGAGCAGGGTTTCCAGTACGGCCATGCGTACCGCCACGCCGTTGGCGACCTGGCGCAGCACGCACGATTGCGCGCCATCGGCGACTTCGTCGGTGATTTCCACGCCACGGTTGATCGGGCCCGGATGCAGCACGGCGGCATCACGGCCGGCGCGTGCCAGGCGCTCGCGAGTGAGTCCGTAGTCGGCATGGTACTGCTCCAGCGACGGCACCAGGCCTTCTTCCATGCGCTCGCGCTGCAGGCGCAGCATCATCAAGGCGTCGGCACCGTCCAGCATGGCGTCGAAGTCCTGGCCGACCACGCAGCCGTCCAGCATGGCGTCGTCGGGCAGCAGGCTGGCCGGACCGCAGACGCGGATCTCGCCGGCACCCAGCGTGCGCAGCGCATGCAGGTCCGAACGCGCCACGCGCGAATGCTTCACGTCGCCGACGATCACCACCTTGAGCCTGGAGAAATCGGTGCCCTTGGCCTGGCGCAGGGTCAGCATGTCCAGCAGGCCCTGGGTGGGATGCGCACTGCGCCCGTCACCGGCATTGATCAAGGCGGTGCCCTCGCCTGCAGCTGCGGCCAGCGCTTCCACCGCACCGTCGTCGGGATGGCGCACCACGAAGCCGCGCACGCCCATCGCCTCGAGGTTCTTCAAGGTGTCGCGCGCGGTCTCGCCCTTGCGGGTCGAGGAGGTCGAGGCATCGAAGTTGAGCACATCCGCGCCCAGCCGCTGTGCAGCCAGGTGGAACGAGCTGCGCGTGCGCGTGGACGGTTCAAAGAACAGCGTGCACACCGCGGTGCCGGCGAGCACGCTGCGCTTGCCTACGCGCCCCACCGCCGCGTCGCGGATCTGGCCGGCGCGATCGAGCAGTTGCAGCAGCGTGGCGCGCGGCAGTCCTTCCAGGGTGAGCAGGTGGCGCAGGCGTCCGTCCGAATCGAGTTGCATGGTGGTCATCGCAGGTCGGGAGTGTCAGGGGAGAAGGGTGGCTTGGTCGGGCGCGGCCAACCAGCGTTCGACGATCACCGCGGCCGCCATCGCGTCCAGCGCCTCGGCATCGCGGCGGCGCTTGCGCCCGTCGGCGCGCTCGCGCGCGAAACGCTGCGCAGCTTCGACCGAACTGGAGCGCTCGTCGATCAGTACCACCGGCAGCGCATAGCGCTCGCGCAGTTGGCGGGCGAAGGCGTGCGCGCGCTTGCGTGCGGGTTGATCCTTGTCGTCCAGGGTCAACGGGTCGCCGACCACCAGGCCGTTCGGCCGCCATTCCTTGTGCACGCGGTCCAGCACGACCCAGTCCGGGCCATTCGCATGCACAGGGATGACCGCCACTGCACGCGCACCGGCGCCCAATGCGGTACCGACCGCCACGCCGATCCGGCGCGACCCCACGTCGAAGCCCAGCACCGTGCCGTCGGGGCGGATCGCGCCCGCCTCAGGCATGCCCGGAATAATCCGTCAGCCGGAACAGATCCACGCCGATGCGCCCGGCAGCGGTCTGCCAGCGATCTTCCAGCGCGGTGGCGAACAGCACATTGGCGTCCGACGGCGCGGTCAGCCAGCTGTTTTCGCCCAGTTCGAATTCCAGTTGCCCCGCGCCCCAGCCGGCACAGCCCAGCGCCACCAGCGCATTGCGCGGGCCTTCGCCGGCGGCCATGGCTTCGAGAATGTCGCGCGAGGTGGTCAGGTACACGCCCTGCCCCACTTCCAGGCTGGAATCCCAGTCACGCGCATCGTCGTGGATGACGAAACCGCGCTCCGGGTGCACCGGTCCGCCGCTGAGCACGATCTGCTCGCGCAGGTGCTCGTCGACGGTGTCGATGCCCATCTGCGACAGGACCTCGCCCAGCGTGTACTCGGAGGGCCGGTTGACCAGCACGCCCATGGCGCCGTTCTCGTCGTGCTGGCAGATCAGCGCGACGCTGCGCGAAAAGGTGGGATCGGACAGCGCCGGGAGCGCGATCAGCAGTTGGTTGGCCAGAGGCGTGGGCAAAACGGACATGGCCGCATTCTAGCCGTTCGCTTCGCCGCGCGCAGAGCCGCTGCCATCCTTGCTGCACCCTGGCGGCATCGGACTGCCCAGGCTGCCCACCGAAACTGCCGAGGCTGCCCACCGACATCGTCCCCGCAGGCGCCACCGATGGCACCCGGCAGCAAGGCCCGGCACATCCAGATGGCTGCCTGCGGCGTAGCGCGAACATGCAGGCTGCGCCATGCTGCGATCGCGCTGCTCGTGGTCCTGCAGTGGATGCGTCCACGCATGCATCGCTGCGCGGCCGCTAAGCTCGGGCGCCGGATTGCCGGCCGCTGCGCCGGCCCCGGTCCAGCGACAACCGGTCCACCCACAACAGGTCTCCCATGAGCGGCTATTGCAGCATCGCCCCAGGCCATCCGGTCCACGGGCACTACCACGACCACGAATACGGCTTTCCGCAGCGCGAGGAGCACGAGCTGTTCGAGCGCCTGGTGCTGGAAATCAATCAGGCCGGGCTGAGCTGGGAAACCATCCTGCGCAAGCGCGGCAACTTCCAGCGCGCCTACGACGGCTTCGACGTGGACACGGTGGCGGCCTACGGCGAGCGCGATATCGCACGGCTGCTCGGCGATGCCGGCATCATCCGCAACCGCTTGAAAGTGCTGGCGGCCATCCACAATGCGCAGGTCATCCAGCAGCTGCGCGCCACCCACGGCAGTTTCGCGCAATGGCTGGACGCGCAGCACCCGCTCGACAAGGCCGCCTGGGTCACGCTGTTCAAGAAGACCTTCCGCTTCACCGGCGGCGAGATCACCGGCGAATTCCTGATGAGCCTGGGCTACCTGCCCGGCGCGCATCACGCCGATTGCCCGGTGCATGCGCGCATCCAGGCGTTGTCGCCGCCGTGGATGCACCACGGCAAGCCCTAGCGGCAGGCCCGCGATTGCAGGCCGGCAGGCAGTTGCACGGCGCCAGGGCGCAGCGGCGATGCAGCGCTGCTGTATCGGCGTGAGACGCGCCGCTGCCGATCGCAGCGGCACCGACGGCATCCGACGAGGCGCCGGATCACACGCCCATGTAGCGATGCGGCCGGTGATTGAACATCAGCACCAGGCTCAGCATCAACGCACCCAGCGCCGAGTACAGCACCTTGTCCGGCGTCAGGATGCCGAAGGCGACCAGCATCAGCATCGCATCGAAACTCATCTGCACCTTGCCGGCGCTCCAGCCGCGCTCGCGCTGCAGGTACACCGCCAGGATGCCGATGCCGCCCAGGCTGCCGCGATGGCGGATGAAGAACAGGATGCCCAGGCCCGCCAGCGCGCCGCCGACGACGGCCGAAAACAGCGTACTGACATGCGCGTAGTCGGCCCAGCGCGGCATCAGGTCGGTGAGCGCGCCGCAGGCGCCGACCGCGGCAAAGGTCTTCAGGGTGAACTCCCAGCCCATGCGGCGCACGCTCAGCCAGTAGAACGGCAGGTTGACCAGCACGAACACCAGGCCGAAATTCCAGTGCAGCGCGTAATGCAGCAGGAATGCCACGCCGGCCATGCCGCCGATCATCAGCCCGCCCTTGGCGAAGAGCGCCAGGCCCAGCGAGGCCACCAGCGTCGCCAGCACCATGCCTTGCACGTCCTCGGCCACCGAGTGGTGAAACGCGTGATCGTCGGCCGCGGTGCCGGCCGAATCCGGGGGCGGCGTCAACGGACCGGACGTCATCACTGTGCCGTCGTCGGGCAACGGCTGTTGCTCCGGACGGAGGTCGGAATCGGGAAGGCTCACGGGCTGGGGCACTGCGGTGGGGTGCGGATATTAGACACTATCGGCCCGCCTGGTTACATCTGAAACATCACCCCGGTCCGGCGTTGCGACGTCGCGCGTTCATCGACCGCGGCAAGGCCTGCCACCGGCATCGCGCAGCAACACGCTGCCTGCAGCAAGCTGCGTCGACTGCGGCCCGGACCACCCCGCTCGCTGCACACTGCACGCTGCGGCCATCGGCCATGGCTTGCAGCGCACCTGCGAACGCTCAGCGAACCTCGGCGATCTCCACGCCATCCAGCCCCTGGGCCAGGGTCTTGGCATCGCCGCCCTGCGAAAGCTTGATGCGCAGGCGCACCTCGTTCTGCGAGTCGGCGTAGCGCAGCGCGTCTTCGTAGCTGATCTCGCCGGCCTGGTACAGCTCGAACAGGCTCTGGTCGAAGGTGCGCATGCCCAGGTTGGTGGACTCCTTCATGATCTCCTTGAGCTTGTGGATCTCGCCGTCGCGGATGTAGTCCTGCACCAGCGGCGTGCCCAGCATGATCTCCATCGCCACGCGCCGGCCGCGCCCGTCCGGGGTCGGGATCAACTGCTGCGCGACCACGCCCTTGAGATTGAGCGACAGGTCCATCAGCAGCTGGCCACGCCGGTCTTCCGGAAAGAAATTGATGATGCGGTCCATCGCCTGGTTGGCGTTGTTGGCGTGCAGGGTGCACAGCACCAGATGGCCGGTTTCGGCGAAGGCCACGGCGTGATCCATGCCTTCGCGGGTGCGCACCTCGCCGATCATGATCACGTCCGGCGCCTGGCGCAGGGTGTTCTTCAGCGCATTTTCCCAGCTGTCGGTATCGATGCCGACTTCGCGCTGGGTGATGATGCAGCCCTCGTGCTTGTGCACGAATTCGATCGGGTCTTCGATGGTGATGATGTGCCCGGTGGAATTCTGGTTGCGGTAACCGATCATCGCCGCCAGCGAGGTGGACTTGCCGGTCCCGGTGGCGCCGACGAAGATGATGATGCCGCGCTTGGTCATCGCCAGCGTCTTGATCACCGGCGGCAGGCTCAGTTCTTCCACCGTGGGGATGCGCGTCTCGATCCGGCGCAGCACCATGCCGACCTGGTTGCGCTGGTAGAAGCAGCTCACGCGAAAGCGCCCGACCCCGGACACGCCGATGGCGAAATTGCACTCGTGGGTCTTCTCGAATTCTTCGCGCTGCGACGGCGTCATCACGTTCAACACCAGGTCGCGGCTCTGCTGCGCGGTCAGCGGCGTCTGGGTGATCGGACTGATCTTGCCGTGCACCTTGATCGCCGGCGGCATCCCCGAGGTGATGAACAGATCCGACGCCTTCTGGTGCGCCATCAGCTTGAGGAAGGAGGTGAAGTCGATGGTGCTCATGGCGTGCTCCTCGGGAGCAGGGATTCGGGAGTGGAGATTCGGGATTCGCAAGAGCGGGGTCCGGTCCGGGAGCCGCCGTTGCGAATCCCAAATGCCGAATCCCGAATCCCGGCTACTCGAAGATCCGCTTGTCCTTGGCGTACTCGCGCGCCTGGTTGCGCGTGATCAGGCTGCGCTTGACCAGGTCCTGCAGGTGCTGGTCCAGCGTCTGCATGCCGTATTGCTGGCCGGTCTGGATCGACGAATACATCTGCGCCACCTTGTCCTCGCGGATCAGGTTACGGATGGCCGGGGTGCCGACCATGATTTCCCAGGCCGCGGTGCGTCCGCCGCCGACCTTCTTCAGCAGCGCCTGCGAAATCACCGCACGCAGCGACTCGGACAGCATCGAGCGCACCATCGGCTTTTCGCCGGCCGGGAACACGTCGATGATGCGGTCGATGGTCTTGGCCGCCGAGCTGGTGTGCAGGGTGCCGAACACCAGGTGGCCGGTTTCGGCGGCGGTCAGCGCCAGGCGGATGGTTTCCAGGTCGCGCAATTCGCCGACCAGGATGATGTCCGGATCTTCGCGCAGCGCCGAGCGCAGCGCCTCGTTGAAGCCGTGCGTATCGCGGTGCACTTCGCGCTGGTTGATCAGGCACTTCTGCGAGGTATGCACGAATTCGATCGGATCCTCGACGGTGAGGATGTGGCCGTATTCGTTCTTGTTGATGTAGTCGATCATGCCGGCCAGCGTGGTCGACTTGCCCGACCCGGTCGGGCCGGTGACCAGGATCAGGCCCTGCGGCTGGTCGATCAACTGGCGGAAGATCGGCGGGCAGCCCAGGTCTTCCAGCGTCAGCACTTCGGAGGGAATGGTGCGGAACACCGCACCGGCGCCGCGGTTCTGGTTGAACGCATTGACGCGGAAGCGCGCCAGCGAGGGAATCTCGAACGAGAAGTCGACCTCGAGGAATTCCTCGTAATCGCGCCGCTGCTTGTCCGACATGATGTCGTAGACCAGCGCGTGCACCTGCTTGTGGTCCAGGGCCGGAATATTGATGCGACGGACATCGCCATCGACACGGATCATCGGCGGCAGGCCGGCCGACAGATGCAGGTCCGATGCCTTGTTCTTGACGGAAAACGCCAATAGTTCAGCGATATCCATGCGCTGCTTTTCCCCTAGGCTGCGATTGGAAGGTACTCCCCAAGCGGCAGTATAGCGTTCTGGCTGCCAGCGGGAAGCGGCGCACGGCCGGTTCAGGCCGCCATCGTCGGGCGTGCCTGAAGGCGTTGGTTTGGCGGCTGCGCTGCGGGCAGGGCGCTGGCCCGGGCCAGCTCCGGCATCGACTGTCGGCGACCCGCGCATGTGGCCCGGCCCGGCACTTCCGTGCGCTACCGCAGCGTCATCGGCCGGCCCGATTCGGCAACCCGGCTGGAAGGACGCTGCCGGGGGCGGCACTATAGCGTTCCTTTCCCGCCTGGATTGCCACGTGCCGGCTTCGTCGCTGCCGCAGATTCTCGATGCCATCCACGCTGCCGCCGCGCGACACGCGCGTGCCGATGTGCGCCTGCTGGCGGTGTCCAAGACCCGGCCGGCGGACGCGGTTGCCGCGCTGGCGGCGCAGGGCCAGCGCGCATTCGGCGAAAACTATGTGCAGGAAGCGCACGCCAAGATTGTCCAGCTGCAGACGCTGGGTCTGGAGTGGCATCTGATCGGCCACCTGCAATCCAACAAGGCCGAGCTGGCCAGCCAGTGCTTCGACTGGGTGCAGACCGTGGACCGCGCCAAGCTGATCGCACCGCTGGCCAGGCACCGCCCGGCCGGGCGTGCGCCGTTGAACGTGCTGATCCAGGTCAATATCGACGACGAGGACAGCAAGCACGGCTGCGCACCGGAGGTGGTCGACGGCCTGGCCGCGGCCATCGCGCTGCAACCGCAGCTGCAATTACGCGGCCTGATGGCGATCCCCGCGCCGTTTCCCGAGCAGGCGCGCCGCATGGTGGCGTTTACCCGCATGCAGGCACTGTTCGAAGACCTCAAGCGCCGCTACCCGCAAGTGGATACCTTGTCGATGGGCATGAGCTCGGATTTTGCCGAAGCGATCGCGGCCGGCGCGACCATGGTGCGGGTCGGGACTGCCTTGTTCGGCGAACGCGCTGCGTCGGCTGCCGCAGCGTCCTGAGCGCCTTTTCCGCCCGGCCCCGCGCAGCGTCGCTGCTGCCTCTTATCCCCACTGCTCCCTCTTATCCAAGGTGTCGCAATGACTCTGCCCTCCGCCCCCATGCCCTCGCCCGCCACAGCGCTCATCGCATTCGTCGGCGGCGGCAACATGGCGCGCAGCCTGATTGCCGGGCTGATCCGGCAGGGCGTGCCCGCTGCCAGCATCCGCGTCGCCGAGCCGGTGGCCGAGCTGCGCGATGCGCTGTCGCGCGACTTCGGCGTGCATGCCGTGGAGCAGGCGCGTAGCGCGGTGGACGGCGCACGCAGCTGGGTGTTGGCGGTCAAGCCGCAGGTGCTGCCAACGGTATGCGCGCAGCTGGCCGATCTTGCGCAGGCACAGCAGCCGCTGCTGCTGTCCATCGCCGCCGGCATCACCGCGCCGCAGCTGGAGCGCTGGTTCGGCGGCCACCTGGCGGTGGTGCGCGCAATGCCCAATACGCCCGCGCTGCTCGGTGCCGGCGTCACCGGGCTGTACGCCAATCCACGCGTGTCCGACGCGCAACGTGCGCAGGCAACCAGCTTGCTCGAAAGCGCCGGCGTCACCGTCTGGATCGACGACGAGGCGCAGATGGACGCAGTCACCGCGGTCTCCGGCAGTGGACCGGCCTATGTGTTCCTGCTGGCCGAAGCGATGGAGGCCGCCGCGCGCGCGCAAGGCCTGCCAGCGGAGACCGCGCGCACGCTGGTGCTGCAGACCCTGCTCGGTGCCTCGCGCATGCTGACCGAATCGGGCGAAGCACCGGAGCTGCTCCGCCGCCGGGTGACCTCGCCCAACGGCACCACGCAGGCGGCAATCGAGACATTCCAGGCCGGGCAATTCGAAGCGCTCACCGCCAAGGCGATCGCCGCAGCGACCGAGCGCGGCCGCAGCCTGTCGGCGGCCAACGATTAGTCGCAGCGAGCGCGCGTCTTCGGGCGCAGCGATGTTTCGCAGCGGCCGGCACGCGCGGGCGTGCTGCAACGAGTGCGCCTTGGCATCGTGACGACCCGCAGCGCGTCGCTGCCGCTCGCGTACAAAACCCCGGCACACGCTGGGGGTACAGGTCGGCAGGAACGCGACCGCTGCGGATCGGGATCGAGGCACGGCGCCGAAACCTGCTGCCACAACCGGCGACGCCAGACGCATCCCGCCGGTACGCCCACGCAACCACAGCTGATCGCGGCAGCGAACGCCACCGCCGGCAGCAGGCGTTGACCAGCACTCGATGCCGAACACAGCGTATAAACGCACACATGCCTTCGCGCAAACGATCTGCTGCTATGCGTCAGATACCGCATCGGCTTGCGCGTCGCAGCCGCTTCGGCAGCCCGTTGGCGGAGGGTTTCTGTCACCGGTGAACGAATCCCCGTCAAAAGACGCTTTTTTTCGGTTGTTTCATCGTTTACCTATTGGCGGCGCGCAGCAGTTGCCCTACATTTCGCGTTGCCGACCGGGTCGGCAGACCCAACACCACCAACGAATACGGAACGTATACCTCATGGCAAAAACCGCCGCTAAGAAGGCTGCCCCCAAGAAGGCAGTGAAAAAGGTCGCTGCGACCAAGACCGCAAAGCCGGCCAAGGCCGCTGCTGCCAAGTCCGCTGCGCCGAAGCCGATCAAGGAAGCGCTGAGCAAGACCGGCCTGGTCGCGCACATTGCCGAATCCACCCAGCTGGCTCCGAAGGATGTCCGCGCCGTGCTGGCTTCGCTGGAAGCCACCGCACATGCTTCGCTGAGCAAGAAGGGCGCTGGCAGCTTCACCCTGCCGGGCATGCTCAAGATCACCTCGGTCAACGTGCCGGCCAAGCCGAAGCGCAAGGGCATCAACCCCTTCACCAAGGAAGAGCAGATCTTTGCCGCCAAGCCTGCGACCTGCAAGCTGAAGATTCGTTCGCTGAAGAAGTTGAAGGACGCCGCGCTCTAATCGAGCACGCATCCGGCGTCACCAAGGCGGCCTGCGGGCCGTCTTTTTTTTGCGGCGCGCGTGACCGCCAATGCCGTTACCCACATGCCGCTCATCGGCGCTTGCCTACCCTGCACCCTGATGCTCAGCGCAGCAGGTGCATGTGACCGACCCAGCGTTCCCCCGCTCATCCACACCGCCGCCATCGGCACCTCGCAGCCCTGCACGCCGCCTGCGCCGGCTGCTGGTGTCGATCGCGCTGCTGTGCATCCTGGGTGTCGCTGCGCGTTGGGCATGGCAGTTGCCGATTGCCGAACAACTGCGTACCAGCTGGGAGCTGTCGCGCATGCCGCCACCTGTGCAGCTACAAGTTCCGGTCCAAGGCGTGCAGGCGCGCCGCATCGCCGATACCTTCGGTGCACCGCGCGGTCGCGACCGACGTCATGCCGGCGTGGATATCTTCGCGCCGCGCGGCACGCCGGTGCTGTCCGCAACGCGTGGGGTGGTCAGTGCCATCCGCGATCAAGGCCTGGGCGGCAAACAGGTCTGGGTGCTCGGGCCGGCGATGGAACGCCATTACTACGCGCACCTGGACGATTGGGCCGCCGGCCTGGCCGTCGGCGATGTCGTCGAGCCCGGCACGCGGCTTGGCATGGTCGGCACCACCGGCAACGCGCGCGGCACGCCGCCGCATCTGCACTATGGGGTCTATGGGCGCAACGGTGCGTACGATCCGCTGCCGCTGCTGCGCAAACCCATGCCACAGCCGGCACAGTGAGTACGCTGGAACACTGCGTCATGGCCTGAGCTATCGAGGCCGTTGCCGGCTGCGCCTATGGTGGAGTCAGCCCAAGGAACGACGCCCCTCCATGTCCCGAAAACGCTATCGCATTACGGTCACGCCCATCGAGAGCGATGGCCGCCCCTGCAGCGATCGCTGCACCATCGAATTCGAACAGCGCTCGCGTGCGGACTGGATGCGGCTACTCGAGGAACTGCACCTGCGACGCGATCTGAGCAGCGACGAATGCGCGGCGCTGACCGTCGGCTCGCAACTGCTGGAAGACCTGGCCGCCCGCCCGCGCGCACGGCCAAGCGACGCGCTGGAAGCCCTGCGGCCGAAGCTGCAGTTGCTGCTGGAGCGCCTGCAGCGCGTGCAGCCGGCTCCCGGCAGCTGAGACCGCCCCCGCGGTGATCGCTACACTGCGCGCATCGGGGACAGGAGATGCGCCATGCGTGGGTTGGGGATCGTCATGTTTGCAGCGGCCATCGCCGGTTGCAGTTGTCATCGCGACGCGGACCAAGAAACCGACATCGCGGCGCCGCCTTCGCGAGCCGCAGCGGCGGCCAAGGCCCCGGGTGTTGCGATGGATGGCAACACACCTGGACGCCCCGCAATCGATGCCGCCCCTGACGATGCGCATGCACGCGCCAACTTCGCCAAAGCAAGCGCGACCGTGCAGCGTTATCTGGGCGCATTGCCAGGGGCCGCACGCGGCGATGCCGATGCCCTGTGGAGCGGCGGTCGCCCCGCCCCGGTGCCGGACGATGCGGCGCTGCGCGGTATCGGCAATATCCAGTCGATGCGTATCAACAACGACGCGCCCATCGCACTGGATCAGGAACAGCCCCCACGCCGGATCGAAGTGCCGGTGCAATTGATCGTGCGCACCGACACCGGCACCCAACGCCTGGTCGGCGCCTACCGGCTGCAGCCGCGCAGCGGCAGCGACGACTGGGAGATCTACTCGGCCACCCTGCACCCGGTATTGCGCTAACCCACGGTTCACCGGCACCGACTAAGGTGATCGCACCTGTTGCCGGAGTCACCCGATGAAACTGCGTTCGCTTACCGGATCCCTGCTTGCCCTGGCTCTGGCGCTACCGACGACCGGCGCGTGGGCGACCCCGCAGATCCAGGGGCATCAAATCAGCGTGCAGGGCAGCGACCTGCAGCAGTTCCTGGGGGGCCGCTTCCCGCAGACGCATGATGCGCTGGGCGGCCTGGTCGAGATGACGGTCAGCAATCCGGCGCTGTCGCTGCCGCCGGGCGACCGGCTCAAGATGGCCTTCGACCTGGCGCTCGCCACTGCCGGCGGCGCGCCTGCACCGGTCGGTAATGTGACTCTGACCAGTGCACTGCGCTACGACACGGCCAAGCAGGGCTTTTATCTCGATCAGCCCACCATCGATGACTTCCGCCCGGCCAACGCCGGCGCACGACTCGATCAAAGCACCCGCCAGCTGCTCAATGCCTGGCTGGCCGACTACGCGCGCAAGGAGCCGATCTATCGCATCGATCCGGCCATTGCGGCGGTGATGGGCAATGTGCAGGTGGAGTCGGTCGGCATCCAGAACGGCCGCGTCGCGGTCAATTTCAACCAGAACATCGAGCAACTGGTGCCGGCGGCCGCACTGTCCGGGAAGTAGGCCTTCGCACCAGGTGCGACGCAGGATGAAGGTCCGCCGTCTTGCAGCCGCGCCAACGCGCACAAACCAGTATCGGATCAAGACAAAGGCCCGGCGTCATCACGCCGGGCCTTTGCTTTCGTGCTGTCTACATCGCAACGAAGCGATCAGGCCGCCAGGGCCTTGGCCACTGCAGCAGTGAAGGCCGGGATATCGTCGGGCTTGCGGCTGGTGATCAGCGCCCCGTCAACGACGACCTCTGCATCCTGCCAGCGTGCACCGGCGTTGCGCAGGTCGGTCCTGACCGACGACCACGAGGTGACATCGCGGTCGCGCACCAGATCGCTCTCCACCAGCAGCCAGGGGCCGTGGCAGATTGCGGCGACCGGCTTGTCGGCGCTGGCAAAGGCCTGGATGAATGCGATCGCCTTGGCGTCGCCGCGCAGCGTATCGGGGTTGAGCACACCACCGGGCAGCACCAGCGCGTCGTAGGCATCGACCTTGGCCTGGTCCAGCCGTCGGTCCACCGGGACCGAATCGCCCCAGTCGGTCTTGTTCCAGGCGCGGATCTGCGCGGCGTCGCCGGGCGCGATCACATCGACCTTGGCGCCCCAGGATTCCAGCAGGCGCTTGGGCTCGATGAGCTCGGACTGTTCGAAACCATCGGTGGCCAGCACGGCGATGGTCTTGCCGGAGAGCGAATAAGACATGCGGGAACTCCTCGCTGAAAAGAAGTCCGCACGCTAGTCGCGCCGTTGTTGCACGTGAGTGAACCGATGTATGCGCCGCGTCAGTGCGGCAGCGGTACGCGAGTGCTCAGCGCTTGGGCTGCAGCATCGTGCCGGTGCAGTTCTTCGACCCGCAGCGGCATGCCCAGATCTTCTTCAGGCGCGGCGTATGCCGCTCGGCCAGCGTGATGCCGTAGTTGTAGGTGAGCTCTTCGCCGGCCTTGATCGCGCGCTTGGCCTCGATGAAGATCTTGTCCTTGCTGCGGTCGTCGCCTTCAGCCTCTTCGATCACCGCCTCGCAATTGGGACTGCAGCTGTGGTTGATCCAGCGCGCAACATTGCCTTCGTAGTTGGCATCCAGCACGTAGTCGTCGCTGAGCGTGAACAGGAAGGTGTGGCCGCTTTCGACATCCCCGGTGTCATCGGCATCCACTTCGGCGTGCGTGCGCAGGCGCCCCTTGTACTGGATGATGCGCTCGCCCTTGCGGAGCGCGGCGAGGGCGAACATGCCATTGCCGTGGATACGTGACTTGCGGGCGGCAACTTTGCGCGACATGAAGGGGTCCAGTGATGGGGCCGCTCATTGTGACTGCAGCGCGACGATGCGCCAAGCACAAGCGCACCGGTCCCTGCAACGGCTGCTGCTTGCCGGCGGCTGAACCGGGCGGCTGGCCCTGCCCCGGCCAAAAGCGTACAATTTCGGTCCGCTTTAAGGTTTCTTGCCGTCCTCATGTTGCGCGTTACCAAACTCACCGATTACGCCACCGTCGTGTTGACCGTCCTGGCAGCGCGCTGCGGCCAGGTGCTCAGCGCCAGCGAACTGGCCGAGCAGGCCGGCCTGGAAGCGCCGACCGTTAGCAAGATCCTCAAGCCGCTGTCGCAGGCAGGCCTGGTCGAAGGGCTGCGCGGCGTGCATGGCGGCTACCGGCTGGCGCGCGCGGCCAGCGAGATCACGCTGGTGGAGATCGTCGAGGCGATGGAAGGCCCGCTGGCGATCACCGAATGCAGCCAGGACCACAGCCAGTGCGGCATCGCGCAGACATGCGGGGTGCGCTCCAACTGGCGCCTGATCAACGACGTGGTCGGCGACGCGCTGCGTCGCGTCACGCTCGCACAGATGTTGCAGCCCCTCTCTCTCCCTGGCGACGGCCGTCGGCGTTCCATTGCCGCACGCGTCGCGACCACCTGACCCTGTAGGCAGCCCGATGGCCACCGAACTTGCACCCCCGCAGAATGCCGAAATTATCGAACGGCTGGGCCGACGCTATGACGCCGGCTTCATCACCGACATCGAGTCGGACTCGCTTCCGCCCGGCCTGGACGAGGACGTCATCCGCGCCTTGTCGGCCAAGAAGGACGAGCCGCAATGGATGACCGACTGGCGGCTCGAGGCCTATCGGCACTGGCTGAAGATGCCGATGCCGGAATGGGCGAAATTGAAGGTTTCGCCGATCGATTTCCAGGCATTGAGCTATTACTCCGCGCCCAAGGGCCCGAAGTACGCCTCGCTGGACGACGTGCCCAAGGAGCTGCTCGACACCTACGACAAGCTCGGCGTGCCGCTGCACGAGCGCGCCCGGCTGGCCGGCGTGGCGGTGGATGCGGTGTTCGACTCGGTCTCGGTCGGCACCACGTTCCGCAAGGAACTGGCCGAAAAGGGCGTGATCTTCTGCTCGATGTCCGAGGCCATCAAGGAACACCCGGAGATCGTCAAGCAGTATCTGGGCAGCGTGGTGCCGGTCGGCGACAATTATTTCGCCGCGCTCAACTCGGCGGTGTTCTCCGATGGCAGCTTCGTGTTCATCCCGAAGGGCGTGCGTTGCCCGATGGAATTGAGCACCTATTTCCGCATCAACGCCGGCCACACCGGGCAGTTCGAACGCACCCTGATCGTGTGCGAGGACAAGGCCTATGTGTCGTATCTGGAAGGCTGCACCGCGCCGATGCGCGATGAGAACCAGTTGCACGCGGCGGTGGTCGAGCTGGTGACGCTGGAAGATGCCGAGATCAAGTATTCGACCGTGCAGAACTGGTATCCGGGCGACGAGGAAGGCCGTGGCGGCATCTACAACTTCGTCACCAAGCGTGCCGAGTGCCGTGGTGCGCGCAGCAAGGTCACCTGGACCCAGGTCGAAACCGGCTCGGCGATCACCTGGAAGTATCCCTCCTGCGTGCTGCTCGGCGACGATTCGGTCGGCGAGTTCCATTCGGTGGCGCTGACCCATCACCGCCAGCAGGCCGATACCGGCACCAAGATGATCCACATCGGCAAGCGCACCAAGAGCAAGATCGTCAGCAAGGGCATCAGCGCCGGGCGCGGGCAGAACACCTATCGCGGCCTGGTCAAGGTGGACCGCAATGCCGATGGCGCGCGCAATTACACCCAGTGCGATTCGTTGTTGATCGGCAAGCAATGCGGCGCGCACACCTTCCCCTATATCGAGGTGAAGAATCCCGGCGCCACCGTCGAGCACGAGGCCACCACTTCCAAGATCAGCGACGACCAGCTGTTCTATTGCCGCGCGCGCGGCATCAGCCAGGAAGACGCGGTGTCGCTGATCGTCGACGGCTTCTGCAAGCAGGTGTTCCGCGAGCTGCCGATGGAGTTCGCGGTGGAAGCCAAGAAGCTGCTGGAAGTCTCGCTGGAAGGCAGCGTCGGCTGACGCCGACGGAATCGGGAGTGGGGAATGGAGAATCGGTATCGGTTCTCTTTCCTGCCCCTTGCCGCGCAAACGTCTCGCATTACCCATTCCCTATTCTCGATTCCCTATTCCCATGCTTACGATCAACAACCTCTACGCCAGCATCGCCGGCAAAGACATCCTCAAGGGCCTGTCGCTGGACATCCAGCCGGGCCAGGTGCACGCCATCATGGGGCCCAACGGCGCCGGCAAGTCCACGCTGGGCAATGTGCTGGCCGGGCGCGACGGCTATGAAGTCAGCGAAGGCAGCGTGCAGTTCGAAGGCAGGGACCTGCTTGAGCTGTCGCCGGAAGAACGCGCGGCAGCCGGCCTGTTCCTGGCCTTCCAGTACCCGGTGGAGATCCCCGGCGTCAACAACACCTACTTCCTGCGCGCAGCACTCAATGCACAGCGCAAGGCGCGTGGCGAGGACGAACTGGATTCGATGCAGTTCCTCAAGCTGGTGCGGCAGAAGCTGGCCGTGCTGCACCTGAAGGACGAGCTGCTGCACCGCGGCGTCAACGAAGGGTTCTCCGGCGGCGAGAAGAAGCGCAACGAGATCTTCCAGCTGGCCGTGCTCGAACCCAAGCTCGCCATCCTGGACGAGACCGACTCTGGCCTGGACATCGACGCGCTCAAGAGCGTGGCCGACGGCGTCAACGCGCTGCGCTCGCCGGAGCGTTCGTTCCTGGTGATCACCCACTATCAGCGCCTGCTCGACTACATCACCCCGGACGTGGTGCATGTCCTGGCCGAAGGCCGCATCGTGCAGAGCGGCGGCCCGGAACTGGCACTGGAACTGGAAAAGCATGGCTACCACTTCCTCAAGGACCGCGTGGTGCCCGAGGCGGCTGCCTGATGAGCGCCCTGCTGGAATCCCTCGCCCGCGGCTTTTGCGGTAACGATGCGCGCCGGGTCGAACTCGATGCCGCGCTGCAGGCCGGCCTCCCAGGCCCGCGCGCCGAAGCCTGGAAATACACCTCGCTGCGCCAGCTGGAGCGGCGCAGCTTCCAGCCCGCGCCGCTGGTGCCGACGTTGATCGATGCCGCGTTGCTGGACGATATCCCGTCGCCGCGACTGGTGTTCGTCAACGGCCGCCCGTCCGACGCATTGAGCGACTTGTCGACGCTGCCGGACGGCGTGCGGCTGGACACCCTGTCCGCGTCGCTGGCCGCCGGCGACGAGGCGCAGCAGTTGCTTGGCCGCCGCTTCGAAGGCAGCGATGAAATCTTTGCGCGCCTCAATGCCGCGCTTGCCGACGAGGGCGTGCTGGTGCGCGTGCAGGACGGCGCGCAGATCGAGGCGCCGCTGCACCTGGTCTTCATCGCCGTGGCCGGCGAGCATGACCTGTCCTGGCATCACCGCCACCTGATCGAACTGCGCGCCGGCGCGGCGCTGAACGTGGTCGAGCATCACCTGCATGTCGGCGATGCCGCGCATCTGCACAACAGCCTGATGCATGTCCATCTGGCCCAGGATGCAGTGCTGTCGCATGCGCGCGTGCAGGCCGACAGTGCGCACGCAACGGCGCTGTTGCGCACCGATGCGGTGCTCGCGCGCAATGCGCGCTACCAGCGCGTGGATCTGGAACTGGGTGCCAACCTGTCGCGCCACGAGCTCAACGTGCGCCTGGAAGGCAACAACGCCCAGCTCACCGCCAATGGCGTGCTGCTCGGCAACGGCCGCCGCCACGTCGATACACGCCTGGGTATTGCGCACATCGCACGCGACACCGCTTGCGAGCTGGTCTGGCGCGGCGTGGGCGCCGATCGCAGCCGGGTGGTCTTCCACGGCGGCATCAACATCCGTCCCGGCGCCGATGGCACCGACGCGCGGCTGTCGAGCAAGAATCTGCTGCTGTCGTCCAATGCCGAGATCGATACCCAGCCAGTGCTGGTGATCGATGCCGAGGAAGTACAGGCCGCGCATGGCGCCACCGTCGGCCAGCTCGACGACAATGCCTTGTTCTATCTGCGCTCGCGCGGCCTGCCGCAGGCCGAGGCGCAGCGTCTGTTGAGCGCCGCGTTCTGCCACGAGCCGCTGCGCATGCTGCCCGGCGCACTGGGGGCGGTGCTGGCGCTGCAGCTGGACCGCGCACTGGCCTCGGCAGGCGTGGCATGAACGCGCCTGCCGCCACGCACCTGGCCGCGCCGGACTGGGAGCGCGTGCGCTCGGACTTCCCGTTGTTGATGCGGCAGGTGCACGGCAAGCCGCTCATCTATTTCGACAACGCAAACACCGGGCAGAAGCCGCTGCAGGTCATCGCCGCGACCGACGAGTTCTATCGTCGCCAGAACGCCAACGTGAGCCGCGCGGTGCATGCGCTGGGCACCGAGGCCACCGATGCGTTTGAAGGCGCGCGCAGCAAGCTGGCACGCTTTCTCAACGTGCGCGCCGACGAGCTGGTGCTGTGCAGCGGCACGACCTTTGCAATCAATCTGGTCGCCTATTCCTGGGCGCTGCCGCGCCTGGGCGCCGGCGATGTGATCCTGATCTCGCGCATGGAGCACCACGCCAACATCGTGCCGTGGCAGCTGGTGGCGCAGCGTACCGGCGCCACCATTCGGGTGGCAGAGATCACCCCGGACGGTGCGCTGGATCTGGACGCGCTGCGCAAGGCGATGACGCCACAGGTCAAGCTGCTGGCGATCACGCATGTGTCCAATGTGCTGGGCACGGTCAATCCGGTGCGCGAGATCTGCCGCGAGGCGCGCAAGCGCGGCATCGTCACCGTGGTGGACGGCTCGCAGGCCGCGCCGCACCGGCGTGTCGACGTGGCGGGCATCGGCTGCGACTTCTACGCCATCACCGGCCACAAGATGTGCGGGCCGACCGGCACCGGCGCATTGTGGGCGCGCCGCGAACACCTGCAGGCGATGCCGCCGTTCCTGGGCGGCGGCGAGATGATCAAGGAAGTCAGTTTCGACGGCACCGTATTCAACGAGGCCCCGCACAAGTTCGAAGCCGGCACGCCCAACATCGCCGGATTCATCGGCCTGGGCTCCGCGGTCGATTACCTGGAATCGGTCGGCCTGGCGCACGTGGAAGCGCGCGAGGCCGAGCTGCTGGCGCACTTCACCGAGGAACTGCAGCGCATCGACGGTCTGCGCATCTTCGGCACCGCACCGGACAAGGCCGCAGTGGTGTCCTTCCTGGTCGAAGGCGCGCATGCCCACGACCTGGCCACCCTGCTCGACCTGGAAGGCGTCGCAATCCGCTCGGGCCAGCATTGCGCGCATCCGCTGCTGCAGTACTACGGCGTCGCCGCCACCTGCCGCGCCTCGCTGGCGTTCTACAACACGCACGACGAGATCGAGCGCTTCGTTGCTGCGCTGGTGAAGGTGCGTCGCCTGCTGGGTTGATTGGAATCGGGAATCGGGAATGGAGAATCGACAAAGCGGCTGTTCCGCATACTGATGCAGTTCGACACGTTGGAAATAGCTCATCGAGCGGCGCAACGCTTTTTCCCGATTCCCGATTCCCGATTCCCGATTCCCGATTCCCNCCGCATACTGATGCAGTTCGACACGTTGGAAATAGCTCATCGAGCGGCGCAACGCTTTTTCCCGATTCCCGATTCCCGATTCCCGATTCCCGATTCCCGATTCCCGATTCCCGATTCCCGATTCCCGATTCCCGACTCCCGACTCCCGCTAAACTGCTCCCCATGCAGACCACCACCTTCCGCACCGCCACCGTCGACGATATCGACGCCCTCGTATCGCTGGTGACGTCGGCCTATCGCGGCGATGTCAGCCGGGTGGGCTGGACCACCGAGGCCGACTTGCTCGACGGCGCGCGGATCGATCCTGCGGTGCTGCGCGAGGATCTGCTGCGCGATCGCAGCCTGGTGCTGCTGGTCGAACAGGACAAGCGCCTGCTGGCCTGCGCACATATCGCCGACGACCACGGCGCCGGCTACTTCGGCATGTTTGCGGTCGACCCCGCGCTGCAGGGCAGCGGGCTGGGCAAGACGCTGCTGGCCGAGGCCGAGCGTATCGCCTACAGCGAGTGGCAGCTGCCGGTGATGCGCATGACGGTGATCGACATCCGCACCGAGCTGATCGCGTTCTACGAGCGCCGCGGCTATCGCCGCACTGGCATCACCAAACCGTTCCCGTATGGCGACGCGCGCTTCGGCGTGCCGCTGCGCCAGGACCTGCGCTTCGAGGTGCTGGAAAAACCGCTCGGCGGCGCAGCGCCATGAGCGACACCTGGACCTACGTCTGCGCCAGCGAGGCGCTGCTGCCCGGCGAGCTGCAGACCGTCTGGGACGAGGTGACCGATGCCCCGATCGTCATCTTCAACCTCGACGGCGAGCTGTACGCGCTCGAAGACCGCTGCAGCCACGAAGACTACGAGTTGTCGCCGGGCACGTTCGACCCGGCGGAAGGCAGCATCGAATGCCTGCTGCACAGCGCCCGCTTCGACATCCGCGACGGCCGCCCGCTGTGCGCGCCGGCCTACACCGCGGTACCGAAATTCCCGGTCAAGCGCGAACACGGCGGCATCTGGACCCGCGACGACCGCTGACCGCGGCTGCACCCGCGCCTGATACGACGCCGCGGGGCCGGTCGGGGCGGGTTCCGCACTCTCGATCCGGTACGGCAGGCAGTCCAGCAGCCCGCGGATCCGCGCTGCAGCAGCCGCACTGCCATGCAAGGCAAAGCGCGGCCGGACGCGACCAGGGCACGCCGGCCCGCCAACGGTGGCCGGACCAATCTCCTTGCACCCCCGCGCTGCTGGCGCCGTGGACTGACGCGTCACGCAGCGCCCATGTCCCTGCGCACGGCAGCGCTCGACAAAGATTGCAAAGAAGAATGATTTGCATTTAAGATCGCAGCCCTTCAGGCCTTCTTAACAACTGGCCTGCCCTGCGATCCCATGCGCCCAGCTCTGCCCGACACGTGTTGCCTGACCTTGCCCCGCATGCGCCCTGCTGCGCAGCGCCTGCCTGTGTCCGCACACTGGTCGGGGCAACTGGCCGCCTCGGGCTAGCGGGCGCGCAGTTTCCGCCTTCCCATCCCGCATCCGCCGAGCCATCGCCAGGCCGGAGCCTCGCTTCCTCTTCGAGACGCCTCATGACTCCCAAGATCTCCCCGCTCACCTCGGCCGTGCTGCTGACGCTGTCCGCTCCTGCCTTCGCCCAGCCTGGCGATGCGCCGGCTCCTCCGGGCGCGGTCGATCTGGACGCCATCCGGGTGCAGCAGGAACGCGCGCAGAAGCCGTCCTCGCCCAAGTACACCGAGGCACTGCTGGACACGCCGCAGACGATCACCGTGGTCACCAAGCAGACCATGGACCAGCAGAACCTGCTGTCGCTGCGCGACGTGCTCAGCACCCTGCCCGGCATCACCTTCGGCGCCGGCGAAGGCGGCGGCGGCTATGGCGACAGCATCAACCTGCGCGGCTTCACTGCCAGCAGCGACATCACCACCGATGGGGTGCGCGACAGCGCCCAGTACAGCCGCAGCGACACCTTCAACCTGGAAGCGGTGGAGCTGATCAACGGCGCCAACTCGGCCATGTCCGGCGCCGGCTCGGTCGGCGGCAACATCAATCTGGTCACCAAGACCGCCGGCCAGGGCGACTTCACCAATGTCGTGGTTGGTGGCGGCAGCGACCGCTATGGCCGGCTCACCGCCGACAGCAATTACGATTTCGACAACGGCACCGCCGTGCGCCTGAACGCGATGGGCCACACCCAGGACGTGCCGGGGCGCGATGAGGAATTCCGTCATCGCTGGGGATTTGCGCCGTCGGTGGCTTTCGGCCTGGGCTCGGATACCCGCTTCACCCTGAGCTACCTGCACCAGCACGACAACAACCTGCCGCAGTACGGCGTGCCGTTCGCGCTCAGCCCGTTCAACGACGGTCCGCTGCCCGGCGTGGACCCGCAGACCTTCTTCGGTTACCGCAATACCTCGCGTCAGGAAATCGACGTGGACATGCTGACCGGCGTGCTGGAAATGGATTTCGACGACAACCTCAAGCTGCGTAGCCTGGCGCGTGTGCAGCGCGTGGACCAGACCACCAATGCCACCGCACTGCAGGGCACCTGGTGCCTGCCCAACGGCACCGACCCGTACACCGGTCGCGCCTGCGTCGGCCAGCCGGCGGCCAGCTGGAATCCGAACAGCGGCCCGCGCGGCCTGGTGCGCGAGACGGAAAACTTCATCGCGCATAGCCAGACCGACCTGACCGCCACCTTGCACACCGGTGCCATCGAGCACCGCGTGGTCGCAGGCGTGGCCTTCAGCAAGGAAGACTTCGAACTCGACAGCGGCACCAGCTTCCGCAATGCCGATGGCTCCACCACCGGCATCACCTATCCGCTGCAGTCCTTCGACAATCCGTACAACATCTGGACCGGCCCGCAGAATTACGTCCGCACCGGGCACAGCAAGGGTAGCCTGACCAACCAGGCGATCTATCTGTTCGACACCCTGCAATTCAACGAGCAATGGATGCTCAATCTGGGCGGTCGCTACGAGCACAACGAAGGCGACAGCACCACCTACACCGTCAATGCCGCCGGCAACGTCACCGGTGTGAGCGCGGGCTTCCCGGCCAGCAGCGAAGAGGACCTGTTCTCCTATCGCGCCGGCCTGGTGTTCAAGCCGGCCGAGAACGCCAGCCTGTACCTGTCCTACGCCAACAGCAAGACGCCGTCCAAGGCCTCGGTCAACGGCTCGTGCACGCCGATCGCCACCGCTACCGCCGGTGCCAACTGCAATGTCGAGCCGGAGACGGCGGTCAACATCGAACTGGGCGGCAAGTGGGACGTGCTGGACCAGCGCCTGGCGCTGACCGCTGCGCTGTTCCGCAACGAGCGCGAAAACTACAAGGTCAACAGCGGCGATCCGCTGATCCCCGAGCAGGTGCTGGACGGCAAGGCGCGCGTGGACGGCATCGCGCTTGGCGCCGCCGGTTACCTGACCGAGCGCTGGTCGATCTTCGCCAACTACACCTTCCTGGACAGCGAAGTGCTGCAGAGCGTGTCCAACCGCACCGAAAGCCTCACCGGCGACCCGGTGGCCGGGCGCGAGCTGGTGCAGACCCCGCGCAATGCCGGCAACATCTGGACCACCTATACGCTCAACCAGTGGACCTTCGGCTACGGCGTCACCTACCAGGGCGGTTTCTATCCGAACAATTCCTCGGCGGCCGCCTACATCAAGACCGACGACTACTGGGTACACCGCGCGATGGTCGGCCTGCGCGTCAACGACTGGCTCAGCCTGCAGTTGAACGTCAACAACCTGTTCGACGAGGAGTACTACACCAGCGTGCGCAACAACCTCACCGTCAACGCCGCAGGGACCGTCACGGCGGGCAATGGCTGGGCGCTTCCTGGCGAAGGTCGCTCGGCGGTGTTGAGCGCCACCTTCAGTTTCTGACCCACTGACACGCCGTCCGCATGCCGCGGGCGGCGTGGAGACCACCGCATGCTGCTGCCCATTCCCGATGTCCTCACCCCCGCACAACTCGGCACGTTGCGGGAACGGCTGGACGCGGCCGACTGGGCGGATGGCCGCATCACTGCCGGCCACCAGTCCGCGCAGGCCAAGGACAACGCGCAGTTGCCCGAAGACGGCGCGGTGGCGCGCGAGGCCGGCGCGCTGGTGCTGGAGGCGCTCGCGCGCAACAGCACGTTCTTTTCGGCAGTGTTGCCGCGGCGCATCTATCCGCCGCTGTTCAACCGCTACAGCGGCGGGCAATCGTTCGGGTATCACGTCGACAACGCGATCCGTTACGACCGCAGTCGCGGCGGCGCAGATCCCATCCGCACCGACGTCTCCGCTACCTTGTTTCTCAGCGACCCGGACAGCTACGACGGCGGCGAACTGGTGATCGAAGACACCTACGGCACGCAGTCGGTGAAGCTGCCGGCCGGGCACATGGTGATCTATCCCGGCACCAGCCTGCACCGGGTGATGCCGGTGACCCGCGGCGCCCGCGTGGCGTGTTTCTTCTGGACGCAAAGCATGCTGCGCGACGATGCGCAGCGTCGCCTGCTGTTCGAACTGGATGTGTCCATCCGGCGGCTCACCCAGGACACCCCCGGCCATCCGTCGCTGGTCCAGCTCACCGGCGTGTACCACAACCTGTTGCGGCAATGGGCCGATGTCTGAGCCCGCACTGGACCCCGCGCAGCTGATCGAGCTGCTGCGCACCCATCCCGATCGCGCGATCGCACGGCTGCGCAAGGCCGCCGAGCGCCAGGATCAGGCGGCGCAACTGCTGCTCGCGCAGCTCTACGCCGAGGGCCGCGGCATCCCCGCCGATCCGGCCATGGCGATGCTGTGGTACGAAGTGGCCGCCAATGCCGGGCATCCGGAAGGGATGAACCAGCTGGGGCGTTGCCATGAACTGGGCTTCGGCACCGCCTGCAACGAGGTGCTGGCGGCGTTGTGGTATCGCCGCGCCGCCGAGCATGGGCTGGACTGGGGCATGTACAACCTGGCGCATCTGCACGCCTCCGGGCGTGGCGTGGCGCAGGATCATGCACAGGCGCTGGCGCTTTATCGCACGGCCGCCGAACGCGGGCATGCCAAATCGATGAATTTCCTGGCGCGCTATCTCGACCAGGGCCTGGCCTGCGTTGCAGACCCGATCGCTGCGCACCACTGGTATCGCCGCTCTGCCGAAGCGGGCGATTTTCGCGGCCAGGCCAGTTACGCCACCTTGCTCGCAGACGGTGGCGACATCGACCAGGCCGAGCGCTGGATGCGCCGTGCGATCGCCGGCGGGCATGCCGGCTTCCTGCGGCAGCTCACCCCGTTGCTGGCCAGTGCAACGCAACCACGTCTGCGCGCCTTGCTGAGCGAAGTGGAAGCGCGGCAATCGCAATTGCAGCCGCCGCTCGCAGCGGATGTGGCCTGAGCGCGCCATGTCGTCCACCAACGCCACCAACGCCATTGCCCAGCAACGCCGTGGATTCTGGCTGCGCATGCTGCATCAATGGCACTGGATCAGTTCGGCGCTGTGCCTGGTCGGCATGCTGCTGTTCACCGTCACCGGGCTGACCTTGAACCATGCCGCGCGCATCGAAGCCAGCCCGTCGACCCAACAGCGCACGCTGACCCTGCCGCCCGCGTTGCTCAAGACCCTGGGCGCGCGCCGGGAAGGCGATGCACCGCTGCCGCCGCGCGTGGCGCAATGGCTGGGACGCGAGCTGGAGATCAGCATCGGCGCGCGCAACGGCGAATGGTCGGCCGACGAGGTGTATCTGGCGCTGCCGCGTCCTGGCGGCGATGCCTGGCTGAGCCTGGACCGCAGCACCGGCGCGATCGAATACGAGCGCACCTCGCGCGGCGCCATCGCCTATCTCAACGACCTGCACAAGGGCCGCAATGCCGGGCCGGCCTGGGGCTGGTTCATCGACGTATTCGCCATCGCCTGCCTGGTGTTCTGCATCACCGGGCTGTTCCTGCTGCATCTGCATGCGCGCCAGCGCCGCATGACCTGGCCGCTGGTCGGCCTGGGCCTGCTGATTCCGTTGCTGCTCGCCCTGCTGTTGATCCACTGACCTTTCTACCGGAGACGATCATGCGCGCCACCCTGACCATCGCCCTGAGCGGCCTGCTCGCCATGCCGGCGTACGCGGCCACGCTCGACATCAACGTCGAGATTCCCAAGCTCAACGTCGCCGAGTATCACCGCCCGTATGTGGCGATCTGGCTGGAAGGCGCCGACCAGAAGGTCGCCGCCAACCTGGCGGTCTGGTATCAATCCAAGGACACCGCCGAAGGCCATGGCACCAAGTGGCTGCCGGACCTGCGCCAGTGGTGGCGCAAGAGCGGACGCACCCTGGAGGTGCCGGTCGACGGCGTCACCGGCCCCACCCGTCCGGCCGGCGCGCATGCGCTTTCCTTCAGCGATACCAAGGGCGCGTTGAAGTCGCTGCCGGCCGGCCAGTACACGCTGGTGGTGGAAGCCGCGCGCGAGGTCGGCGGCCGCGAACTGGTCAAGGTGCCTTTCAGCTGGCCGGCAAAGACGCCGCAGAACGCCAAGGCCAGCGGCAGCAGCGAACTGGGCGCCGTCAGCCTGGTCGCCAAACCGTGACGCCTGGCGTCGGCCGGTAGCGCGGGCAGCTTGCGCCCTGCCCGGCTGGCGCCAGTTGCAGCCGCTTCAGCAGATCGTCTCCCGCTTTTTTTGTCCCACGCATCCAGCCAGCGCGGCGACGCGCGCTGATCAGACACGTGCCCACCGCCCTTATCATCCTTCAAGGAGTTGTCATGCAACGTTCGCTCGTCCTGGTCGCCCTGCTCGCCGCACTGCCGGCCACCGCACTCGCCCACAAGGCCTGGCTGCTGCCGTCGCAGACCGTCATCGCCGGTGAGGCCCCGTGGATCACCGTGGATGCGGCAGTGTCCAACGACCTGTTCTACTTCAACCATGTACCGCTGCGGCTGGACAACCTGAGCATCACCGCACCCGATGGCAGCGCGCTCAAGCCGGAAAATCCGGCCACCGGCAAGTACCGCAGCGTGTTCGACCTGCAGCTCACCCAGCCCGGCACCTACAAGCTCGCCATCGTCAATGCCGGCCTGTTCGCCAGCTGGAAGGAAGCCGGCAAGCCCAAGCGCTGGCGCGGCAACGAAGCCGGCTTCGCCACCGAGGTGCCGAAGAACGCACAGGATTTGCAGGTTTCGCAGTCCTTCAATCGCGTGGAAACCTTCGTCACCCGCGGCGCGCCGACCACCACCGCGTTCAAGCCCAGCGGCAAGGGCATCGAGCTGGTGCCGGTCACCCATCCGAACGATCTGGTCGCCGGCGAAGCGGCGCAGTTCACGCTGCAGCTGGATGGCAAGCCGGCGGCCGGGCTGGAGATCGAGATCGTGCGCGGCGGCACCCGCTATCGCGATGCGCAGAACGAGATCAAGCTCACCACCGATGCCAAGGGCGGCTTCAGCGTGACCTGGCCGGAGGCCGGCATGTACTGGCTGGAGACCGGCAGCGAAGACAGCAAGACCTCGCTGCCGCAGGCCAAGCAGCGCCGCCTGGGCTATGTCGCCACGCTGGAAGTGCTGCCGCAGTAATCTGCCGGCACGCGGCAGGAGCGCGCACAGCGTGCATCCTGCCGCCCCATCTTCAGACGATCCGTCCATGCCCGTACCGTCTTCCTCCGACCACGCCATTGCCACGCTCGGCGGCCGCAGCATGGGCACCACCTGGAGCGTGAAGCTGGTGGCGCCGCGCGGACGCGATCTGCACCCCTTGCACGCGTGCATCCAGGCCGCACTGGACCGCGTGGTTGCGCAGATGAGTACCTGGGAAGCCGATTCGGACATCAGCCGTTACAACCGCGCACCGCCAGGCAGCTGGCACCGCCTGCCCGACGAATTCCACGCGGTGCTGAGCACCGCACTCGAGATTGCACAGGCCAGCGATGGCGCCTTCGATCCCAGCGTCGGCCCGATGGTCGAGCTATGGGGTTTCGGCGCTGCCGGCGGGCGTCAGCGCGTGCCGACAGCGGAGGCGATCGCATTGGCCAGCCTGCGCTGCGGCTGGCAGCGCCTGCAGCTGGATGACATGCGCGTGCTGCAGCCGGGCGCAGCGGCGCTGGATCTGTCCGGCATCGCCAAAGGGTTTGGTGTGGACTGCGTGCATCGCGCCTTGCTGCAGTCGGGGATCGACAGTGCATTGATCGAGGTCGGCGGCGAACTGTTCGGCTACGGGCGCAAGCCCGATGGCAGCGCCTGGCGCGTGCTGGTCGAATCGGCCCCCGATGAAGACGCCGGTGCCGGACTGCCGCCACGGGTGCTCGCCCTGGACGGCGTCGCCGTGGCCACCTCCGGCGATCGCTGGCATCGCTTCGAAAGCGGCGGCCAGCGCTACGCCCACACCTTCGACCCGCGCACCGGGGCGCCGCTTCCGCATGCGCCCGCGGCGGTCACCGTGCTGGCCGCCAATGCCATGCAGGCCGACGCCTGGGCCACCGCCATGAGCGTGCTCGGGACCGATGCCGGGCTCGCCTACGCGCACAACGCCGGGCTTGCGGTACGTTTCCTGACGCGCCACGCCGACAGCCTGCGCGAAACCATGAGCCCCGCATTCGAACAGCGCCTGGCCGCATCATGACGGCTGCACGTTCACGCGTCTGGCTGGGAAATGCAGCATTGCTGCTCGCCCTTGCTGCAATCGCCGCATGGCTTGCCAGCCTGCACGCAGGCACATGGTGGAGTGCACCCACCCCGCAGCGCTGGCGGTGGGCGGCACTGGGCGCGACGGTGTATGCCGCGGCGTGCACTGCCGTCTTTGTCCGCAGCCGCCATCGGGCCGGCGCGGCGAACGCAGACAACGGCGGCATGCTGATTGCCTGGGCAAGCCAGACCGGATTCGCACGCGAGCTTGCCGACCGCAGCGCAGCTGCACTGCAAACGGCCGGCATCGGCGCGCAGGCGCTTCCGCTGGAAGCGGTGGACGCCGACTTGCTTGCCCGCGTGCCGCGCCTGTTGTGCATCGTCAGCACCACCGGCGAAGGCGATGCGCCGGATCATGCGCAGGCCGCCGAACGTCGCTGGCTCGCCGGCAACGCGCAGGATCTGGCCGCCGTGCACTACGCGGTCCTGGCCCTGGGCGACCGCCGCTATGCACAGTTCTGCGCATTCGGCCGTCGCATCGACGCCGGCCTGCAGGCGCGCGGCGGCACGCGCCTGTTCGAGCGCATCGACGTCGACAACGCCGACCCGCGCGCCTTGCTTGCGTGGCAGCAACGCCTGGCAGAACTCACGCCGGCGCTGGCGCGCCCGCCCGCCTGGAGCGTGCCGACCTATGCGACCTGGCAGCTGCGCGAGCGAGTGCACGTCAATCCTGGCAGCGCCGGCGCACCGATCCATCGGCTACGGCTCACGCCCCGCGACGGCGCGTTGCCACCATGGAGCGCCGGCGATATTGCCGAGATCGCGCCGCAGAATGCTCCTGAGCAAGTGGAAGCCTGGTTGCAGCGGCACCGCTGCGATGGCGCGCAGATGGTCGATGGCCGTGCGTTGCGCGACTGGCTCGCGAGCGCGCAGCTGCATGCAGATGCAGATGTAGATGCATGCACTGATGCATGTGGGGATGCAGATGCATCTGCAGACACAGCGATGCCGCCTGCAAAGCTGGCGGCAATGGTGCGCAACCTGGTCGCGCTACCGCATCGCGAGTACTCGCTGGCATCAATCAGCGACGAAGGGCATGCCGAACTGCCTGTCTCTCCTACACATCTAGANCCGCCTGCAAAGCTGGCGGCAATGGTGCGCAACCTGGTCGCGCTACCGCATCGCGAGTACTCGCTGGCATCAATCAGCGACGAAGGGCATGCCGAACTGCTGATCCGCCAGCATCAGCAGGATGATGGACAGCTGGGGATCGGCAGCGGCTGGCTGTGCGTGCATGCGCCTGTCGGTGCCGCCATCGCATTGCGATTGCGCAGCAACCCGGGATTCCATCCACCCGCACCAGGGCGACCCATGCTGCTGATCGGCAATGGCACCGGCATCGCCGGCTTGCGTGCACACCTGCGCGCGCGCATCAACGCCGGCGCGCGCGACAACTGGCTGATCTTCGGCGAACGCAATGCCGCATACGATGCGCTGTATGCCAACGAGCTGCAGCAGTGGCAACAGGACGGCTGGATTGCACGGATGGACCTGGTGTATTCGCGCGACGGCACATCTTCAGTACGTTACGTACAACACGCGCTTGCTGCCGCTGCCGAGACCCTGCGCCAGTGGATCGACCACGGCGCCTGCATCTATCTCTGCGGCAGCCTGCGCGGCATGGCACCCGAAGTGGACCGCACGCTGGACGCCATCCTGGGCGCAGCGGCCAGACAGGAACTGCTGCGGAGCGGGCGCTACCGGCGCGACGTCTACTGAGCGGACGCATCCAGATTTCAGGCAGCTGCCCTGATCAAGCAGAAGTGCCGCCGCGGTCTGTTCCAGGCTGGCAACCATGCGCCCTGCACAATTCTTCAGTCGCCCTGAAGGCCCGCTACCGCCAACCCCTTGAACCGGGCCCAGCACAGCTCACCAATCGACTGTGCGGCTACCTGGCAGGCGCGGCCGATGCGCGGCATCCTCACCGCGACGCATACACTGCGTTCCCCGCGCGCCGCCCCCGTCCACCCGACGCCTGCGCGCTACGCTCCATCAGCCGCACTAACCCGGATCGCCAGCAACTCACCGCCGCCATCCAGCACGTAGCGGGTCCGCGTCGACGCACTCAGCCACGCGGTATCGCCGGCCGCCAGTGCCGGCAAGCCACTTTCGCGCCCGAAGCTGGCCTGGCCGGCAAGCAGATGGATCGCCCAGGCACTGCCCGGGTCTGCGAAAAACACCATGGTGCCGACCAGTGGCCGATGCAGCAGCTCGGCCTGCAGCAGATCGCGTCGCCACATCAGATTGAAATCCTGCGTCGGCCCGTCCAGCAACACAGCACGCACGGCCTCTTCGCCGGCAAACCGCACGCGTTGATAGGGCGGCAGTAGCTCGACCCGACGCCCGCTTGGCGCAGGATTCGCACCGAAGTGCAGATGCATGCCATTGCCCCGCAGCAGCACCAGCTCACGATCGATGCCCAGGAATGCGGAAAACGCGGCATCCTGCTCGATCTCGGCGATCGACAGGCGCAGTGCCCATTGCTGTGCATCTCCGAGCCGCAGAATCTCGCGCGTCCAGCCCAATTGATTGCGCCACCGCTCGCGGCGGTACTCGGTGGCCGGAATCACCCGGCTGCTCAGGTCGGTGGGCTGCATCGGCGCATTGTGCCTGAAGCGCTATCCCCGGGCGTGGGCTGGTCACGGCTCCGCACATCCGCACGGGGAGAACGTCTTCTCATCCAAGCCGATACGGCCGCGCAGGCATTTGCCCTGTAGCCCTTCCACTACGCCAGCAGTGCGCTGCGCCCGGCTCAGATCCGCCCAACGAAAAACGCCCGGCTGCACATCCAAGTGCAACACCGGGCGATTCCACGTCCTTGTCGGCTTCCAGCCATCCCCCGGACATCCTGTCCAGTTAGGTTGCGGCCACGCATCCTCGCGTCGAACCGTATCTCGGATCCTTTCCCCTTAACGCCGTCCCACCGGTTTCACCGCCGCCCCCTTGGCAGCCTTCTTGGCGGGAGCCATCGTGGCTCCTACTTCGATCAGGTCGCGATTCCGTTCGACCGTCTTGAGTCCGATGCCCTTGACCAGTGCCAGTTCCTCGGCACTTTTGAAGGGACCGTTTGCCTGACGGTGCTCGACGATTGCCTCGGCTTTTGATCGCCCGACATTCGTCAGCACCTTGTCCAATTCCTCAGCAGACGCGGTGTTGATATCGACCTTGTCGAGTGCATATGCATTCGAGGACAACAGCAACGCCAGTAGCAGGGACTTCAGGACTACGGTAAATGACCTCATTGCAACGCTCCTTGTGGCTTGGGTGATGGTCCTAGCCAGCATTCCTGCCGGCGGAGCCAGTGTCCCGCGCCACATGCAGCAATCCTATCGCCAACGAACTTTTCACACAGCCGGTGAACTGCGCGCCGCCTTGTAGGGAAATACCTACCCCCAGGCACGGGCGTAGAATGCGCTGCTACGTCACGTATTCGGAGTCTCCATGGACAGCGCCAAGATCGACCAATTCATCAGCGACACCTGGGACCGCGAGATCGTCCCGCAATTGGTCGATTACATCCGCATCCCCAATAAATCGCCGATGTTCGACGCCGACTGGGTTGCGCACGGCTATATGGAGCAGGCCGTCACCCTGATGGAAACCTGGGCGCGCGCGCAGGCGATCGAGGGCATGCAGGTCGAGGTGGTGCGCCTGGAAGGACGCACGCCGTTGATCTTCATCGAGATTCCGGCTACCGGCACCGCGTCGGGCGACGACACCGTGCTGCTGTACGGCCACCTCGACAAGCAGCCGGAAATGACCGGCTGGGATGCCGACCTCGGCCCATGGGAGCCGGTATTGCGCGACGACAAGCTGTACGGGCGCGGCGGCGCAGACGATGGCTATGCGATCTTCGGTTCGCTGGCGGCAGTGCTGGCGCTGCGTACCCAGGGCCTGCCGCACGCGCGCTGCGTGGTGCTGATCGAAGCCTGCGAGGAATCCGGCAGCTACGACCTGCCGGCCTATGTCGACCATCTGGCCGCACGCATCGGCAAGCCGTCGCTGGTGGTGTGCCTGGATTCGGGCTGCGGCAACTATGAGCAGTTGTGGTGCACCACCTCGCTGCGCGGGCTGACCGGCGGCAACCTGAGCGTAAAGGTGCTGGAGGAAGGCGTGCATTCGGGCGATGCTTCCGGCGTGGTGCCGTCCAGCTTCCGCCTGCTGCGCCAGCTGCTGTCGCGGATCGAGGACGAAGCCAGCGGCCGCATCCTGCTGGACGGACTGCATGTGGAAGTGCCGGCCGAACGGCTGGCGCAGGCCAAGGCCGCGGCGGCGACGCTGGATACCGCCATCTTCGACAAGTTCCCGATGGTCGAGGGCCTGGTGCCGATGCATGACGACCTCACCGAGCTGGTGTTGAACCGCACCTGGCGCCCGGCGCTGTCGATCACCGGTGTGGATGGCATGCCGCCGCTGGCGTCGGCCGGCAACGTGCTGCGTCCGCAGACCGCAGTGAAGCTGTCGCTGCGGCTGCCGCCGACCGCCGACGGCAAGGCCTGTGGCGAACTGCTCAAGGAAGCGCTGCTGCGCGATCCGCCCAACGGCGCCCAGGTGACGCTGGAGCTGGAAAAGGCCTCGTCCGGCTGGAATGCGCCGGCGATGGCGCCGTGGCTGGAAAAGGCCATCGACGACGCCAGCCTGGCGTTCTTCGACAAGCCGGCGATGTACATGGGCGAAGGCGGCTCGATCCCGTTCATGGGCATGCTGGGCGAGAAGTTCCCCGGCGCGCAGTTCATGATCACCGGCGTGCTCGGCCCGCATTCCAATGCGCATGGCCCGAACGAGTTCCTGCACATCCCGATGGGCAAGCGGGTCACGGCCTGCGTGTCCAAGGTGATTGCCGAGCATCACGCCGCCTGCCTGCGCGGCGAGACCAGCGGCTCGCCGGTGGCGGCCGACAGCGGTACCCGGCATGGCGGGCATGGCTGCTGCTGATTGACGCCTGGGCCGCCCCGCGCATGTCGGGGCGGCCCAGCGCATCGCCATGCGCTGCGGCGCGCATGGACGTTCCCCCAACGCACTGGTGTCAGCCGGCGCGGCACACGTGGTCGCGGCGGCGGCGAATGCTAGTCTGCCGATCCCACTCCCCTCAGTGCCTGCGATGAACACTCTCTTCGGTAGCGACAGCTGGCTTTACATCATTCTGGTCGGCTTCGTGGTCGGGCTGCTGGCCCGTTTCATCACCCCCGGCACGCAGCGTCTGGGCTGCCTGCTGACCATCGTGCTGGGCATCGCCGGCGCACTGGTGGCCAGCTGGTTCGGCCGCTACATGGGCTGGTACCACGCCGGCGAACCGGCCGGTTTCCTCGGTGCGTTGCTGGGTGCGATCGCGATCCTGGCGCTGCTGCGCCTGTTCAGCGGCAGCAAGCGTTGACCGACCCGGCGTCACGTTCGACCCGGCTACGCCCCACTTCACGACACAGCATTCCCATGACGTCATCGTTGCTTCCCGATACCGCGCGCGATGCGCTGCGCCTGCAGTGGGCGCGGCATGCGCTGGCTGACCCCGAGCTCACGCTGCAGCGTGCCTCCGTCGATGCGGGATTTCGCAGTTACTGGCGTACGCAGGGACGTGGCGTTGATCGCATCCTGATGGATGCGCCACCAGCACTGGAAAACGTGGCGCCCTGGTTGCGCATGCACGCACTGCTCGGCGAGCACGGCGTGCGGGTGCCGCAGGTACTTGCACAGGAACTGGACACCGGATTCCTGCTGCTGGAAGACCTCGGCGTGCCGACCCTGGCGCAGGTACTGACCGATGCCAATGCCGACGCGCTGCTGGATGCTGCGATCACGCAGTTATTGCTGCTGCAGCGCATTCCGCCCCCCGCCGACAGCGCCGAGTTCGGCGAAGCGCTGCTGCAACGCGATGCCGGCCTGTTCGAAGACTGGTTTCTCGGCCGCCACCTGGGCCTGCAGCTGGACTGCGGCCAGGCCGAGCAGCTGCAGCTGCTGCAGCGCCGTTTGATGGACAACGCACTGGCGCAGCCGCGCGTGTTCACCCATCGCGATTTCATGCCGCGCAATCTGATGCCGGTCGGCGACGGGCCGGCGGTGCTGGATTTCCAGGATTGCGTGATCGGCCCGATCGCCTACGACCCGATCAGCCTGTTCAAGGACACCTCGGTGAGCTGGCCGCTGGCGCGCGTGGATGGCTGGCTGGCGCGCTACCACGCACGTGCCGCAGCGGCCGGATTGCCGGTGCCGCCGCTGGCGCAGTTCCTGCGCGATGCGGACTGGATGGGCGTGCAGCGGCACCTGAAGAATCTTGGCATCTTCTCGCGCCTGAGCCATCGCGACGGCAAGCATTGGTATCTGGACAACGTGCCGCGTTTCATCGTCTATCTGGACGAGGTATTGCCGCGTCATCCCGACCTTGCGCCACTGATCGGCCTGCTGGAAGAGCTGGTCAAACCCGCGTTGGCGGCACGCTCGGCGCAGGTCGGCGCATGAAGGCGCTGATCTTCGCCGCCGGTTTCGGCGAGCGCATGCGTCCGCTGACCGAGCGCACGCCAAAGCCGTTGCTGTCGGTCGGCGGCACGCCGCTGATCGTCTGGCACCTGCGCAAACTGGCCGCGCTGGGCGTGGACGAGGTGGTGATCAATACCTCGTGGTTGGCGGAGCAATTCCCGCAACTACTGGGCGACGGCAGCGCATTCGGGCTGCGGCTGACGTATTCCTTCGAGGGCGCCACGCCGCTGGAAACCGGCGGTGGCATGCTGCATGCGTTGCCGTTGCTGGGCGAGGCGCCGTTCCTGCTGGTCAATGGCGATATCTGGACCGATTTCGATTTCGCGCGGCTGTCGGGCACGCCGGCGGGACTGGCGCAACTGGTGCTGGTCGATCAGCCCGCCCATGCAGCGCGCGCAGATTTTGCGCTGGACGTAGATGGCAAGGTGCGCGCGGACCTGCCCGCGACGCTCACCTATTCCGGCATCGGCATGTATCGACCGGCGGTGCTGCGCAATTGGCAATCGGTCATCGGCCAGTTGCCCGGGCAGACCGGCGCAACGGCACCGCGGTTTGCGCTGGCGCCCATCCTGCGCGCGCAGATGGCAGCAGGGTTGATCGATGGCATCCACCATGCCGGGCGCTGGACCGATGTCGGCACGCCACAGCGATTGGCGCAGCTGGATGCACAGCTGCTGCACGACGGCGGCTGATCGCAACCACGCCGCCGCATCGCCCGGTCGCGCCTTGCTTGCCGCCTAAGCGCCGGCCATCCCGAGCGGGCGTTGCCGGCCCAGCGCCCGCGGGACCTTCTGCGTCAGGGATGCCGCCACCGACATCCAGTGACCGATCCGCGGCGTGCATCGACACCGGATGCGGCACCGCGCCAGCGATCACTCCGCGCATGCCGGTCAATCCCGCACCCGAGATCCGGCGATGTCATGCGACTGCTGCAGCCTGCTGCGGCCGCCGGCCTTCGGCGGCCGGACCAGACGCGACGGGCGGTTGCCGCCCCGCGTCGACCGGAAGTCGGCTGACGCAGGGGCGGCCATGCCCCGCTCGCTTAAGGTTTCGACGGCGCGTGCAGCTGCTCCATGATCACCTTGGACAAGGTCGCATAGTCGCCGTTGAAGTGATGATCGCCCGGCAGCGCGACACGCCTGGCGGCCTGCGCCGGCAGGCTTGGGCAGAGCGTATCCTCATCGTCCTGGCCGTAGATGCACAACGTGGTGCCGGCGGACAGTCGCTGCACTTCAGGTGCGATCGGCAGGCCCTGGTCGTCCGAGCCCAGCCAGTTGCTGACGTGGAATTCGTAGTCGGCCAGCTTGCCTACCGACAATAGCGCGGTCATGCGCAGGTTCTGCCTGGTTTGCGCCGGCAGCTTGTTGATCGCGGCCGGCAGCACGTCCGCCCCCTGCGAGAAGCCGATCAGCACCACCCGCTGACGTTGCCAGCGCTGCGCATAGAAACGCGCAATGCGATCCAGGTCGGTGGCAAAGCCCTGCGGAGTACGCCTGGTCCAGAAGTAGCGCAGCGAATCCAGGCCGACCACCGGGATGCCTTGCGCGGCCAGGGCATCGGCCACCTCCTCGTCCAGGCCCGCCCAGCCGCCGTCGCCGGAGACGAAGATCACGAAGGTGTCGTCGTCGCTGTCGCCGTCCGGCTTTGCCGGCAGTTCCACCACCGGCAGATCTTTCAGCCCACCCGGTGGCGGCGGCAAGGCCACGCCCTTCTGATCGCCCAGCGAGCGTGCCGCGGCGCGCAGGCCCGGCAGGACGTCGCCCTGTGCCGAACGGGTGAAGGTACGCGCCTGCGGCACCTGCTTGAGGAAGCTGCCTTCGGCCGCGGCCGGGCAACGCTTGTCCTGGCTGCCGGCAAGCACCCAGGGAATCTGCAACGGCACCGGCAGCAGCGTATTGCTGCCCGGGCGCACGCCCGGCTGGCAGATCGCCTGATCGGAGACCGTGGCCGGGCACAGCCCATCGGTCAGCACGCCGGCCAGCACATGCGGCTTGGCCTGCGCCCCGACGGCATAGGCAAGTGCGGCACCCTCGCCATCGCCGACCAGCAGCGGCAGGCGGTAGGTGGGGATGTGGTAGAAGGCCTGTACGTAGCGGGAGAAATTCTCCACATCGCCGACCGAGAACGCGCAGGTGCCACCATCCTTGCGCAGCACCGCGTACAGGTGCGCGGTGTCCACCATCGCCACCATCGCACCATCGGCGCGCAGGCTTTCTGCCTGTGTCTGGCGCCTGGCGTTGTTTCCGGTGCCGGTCAGCCAGATCACCACGCGCTGCGGATCGCCCTTGGGCATCAGCACCGGCACCTGCTCGAAGCGGCCGTGGCTCACTTGCTGGGCCGTCTGCGCAGCCGCCATGCCCGATAGCGTCAACATCGCCGCGCCACAGAGCGCGCTCCACATCTCAAGTCGTCGCATGTCGCACCATCGGGAAAAGTGGTCCAAAAGATAATCGTTCGGGGCGGCCACGCAAAGCGTGGCGCTTCGCTTAGCGCGCATGTGCTCGCTGACGCGCTTCCCAGGCGGCCAACGCCTGCCGGTAGCGTGCCACGTCCTCTGCGTATAGATCGTGCACGCACAACGGGCAGCCGCTTTCGCAGCACTCGTTGGGCGCTGGCGGCTCGGGCGGCTGCGGGCGTGGATCGTGATCGGAGGCTGCGGGGTGGTGCATGCGCGCATTGTAGCGTGCACCATGGCCGTGCCCGGCTGGAGCGCCGCCGGCCGGATGCCGGGTCAGCGCGCCAGCCGTCGCCGCAGATTGGCCCGCGCCGCGGCATCGCAGCGCACATGGAAATCGTCGCTCAGGAAGATGCGCGGACGCTCCAGCAGGCCGGCCAGGAACCGCCTGCGGTTGCGCCGGAACAGCAGGCCGGGCACATGTCCGCGGTATTCGGCGGCAATGGCCTGGTCGTAGGCGTCGAACACCGCAGCCGGTGCGGCCAGGATCGCCATGTCGCAATCCAGGAACAGCGCCGCTTCGGCATCCACGTCCGCCGGCTGCAGTTGTCCATGGCGTGCGGTCAGCAGAATCAGCTGCCGCACGCGCGCAAGATCGACCGATGCCTGCGGCCACCAGCGCGGGATGCAGTCAGCCGCCCACCTGGCGGATTGGGCCTCGTTGTCGCTGCGCCCGGGCTGATACACCGCGTCGTGAAACAGCACCGCCAGCCAGACTTCGACCGGCTGCTGCCAGCCCGGTCCGGCGGCGACCTCGGCGTAATGCTGCAGCAGCGCGCGCACATGGCCGAAGTGGTGATAGGCACGCGGTGGCGTGGCATAGGCCTGTTCGAGCGCGGCCAGGTGCTCTGGCTGCAACGGCAGCGGTGTGGTGGTGGCGTCCATGTGCGCAGGCTACCGCGTGCGCATCGACCTGCACATCAGCGCAGCGACCACCGCCCTTCGATCTGGTAACGCGACTGCCCCAGAAAGCTGCGCACCAGCGCAAACTCGCGCACCGTCCACGCCAGCGCCTCGCAGCGTCGTTGCGGCAACGACTGATTGCAGTACAGCAGCGTCATGTGCGGCGTGTACTGCGCATCGCCGGCGATGCCCGCGTGCGCCAGTTGCCGGCCCAGCGCGCCTTGCAATTCGTACAGGCCACGCACCTTGTCCTCGCCGCGCAGTACGCACGGCAGCTGCGAACGTCGTCCACCGAACGTGCCTACCCGATCGAACTCCACCTCGAACGCATCCATCGCCACGCGCCCGGCGGCCTCACTGGCGCGAGTCACCAGCGAAGGTGGCAAACCACCCGCGTAATCGCCGAGATGATGCAGGGTCACATGCAACCGTTCGCGCGCCAGCGGCCTGCCCTCGACCTGACCGGCGTGCAGCAGCCCATCGGCGACCGCGGCGGCGCGCTGGGCGGTCGGCGCATCGGCCATCACCGCAAAGAACAGGCGCTCGGTGGTCTTCTCCTCGCCCAGACCAAGCGACAACTGCGCCTCGGCCGAGGACAGGTACAGGAACTGCTGTTTCATGGGCTGATTCCACGACCGCGTACGCGGACCTGCCGGAAGAAGGGCGGCGGATACTAGCAGACCGACCGCGTGCGTGACACGCATGCGCCGTCAACCGCGTCACGTGGAACGCGCACCATGCGTGGAACAAGATCGCGCACCAGCAAGCGTCTCCGGCACAAAAAGAAACGGACAGCTTGCGCTGTCCGTTTCCGCCTTTATCGGTCCTGCTCCACAAGCTGCATCACACTGGATGCGCCCGGGTCACGCACGCATGTTATGCGGCGTTCTTCATCGCATGCTTGCGGTTACGCATGACGTCGTGGCAGGCGCGCACTTCCGGCAGCAGGCGCAGTGCGGCGTCGCGCGCGGCAGCAGGGGTGTCCTGGTCGGCAATGGTCTCGTCGAACGCCTTCAGCAGGCGATCTTCGGACTCTTCCAGCTCGGCGACGTAGCCGTACTTGGTATCGCCCAGCGTTGCGCGCACCTTGCCGTAGAACTGCTGCATGCTGCCGACCATGGTGCCGCTGGTTTCCGGCTTGCCGCCGACCGACGCGACCACGCTGCTCAGGTTGCTGACGATGTCGGACTTGACCCCGGCGATGCGGCGGAACAGCGTTGCAAGCTCGGCATCACCCACCTTGGCGGCGGCTTCTTCGTAGAAGTCCTTGCCGTCGCGGGAAATGGCGATGAGGTCGTTGAGGCTATGCTCGGTCTTGCTCTGAATGCTCATGTGTCGCTCCTGGTTGCGATGGGCCAGCGCTACGCGGATTGCAACTGCGCTTGCGCTGGCTTTCGGGGGATGAGGCAATCGATGGATTGATTGCATGCCTTGGCGTTGTGTACGGCCCTAGCTTGGCGTGGCACACATAATCGGCACGTGAGTGATGTGGTGATCGTCCTCACGCGGTCATGCAGGCAATGAATGGGGATTCATCGATGCCAAGACCGGGTCAAGCTACTTCGGCTGCCGGCTTGCCCACATGTTGTCGACCAGGTTGGGATATGGACGGCCGGCCTCTTCGGCGCGCTGCCTGGCAGCCGCTTTCTGGGCAGCGGTCAGCGGCGTGGACGCGGACCTCCCCTTGGGCTTCGGGCGCTTCCATGGAGGTGGGGTGAAGTCGGTCATGGCGCTGTACGGTCCGCTCGCGATGAAGCATGCAGTCTCGACGTCGGGCCGTGAGTCGGCCGTGGATGGGGCCCTGCATCCTGGATGTGCAACTGCATCGCGACGGGTACGACCGCTATCCATGCCGCCACTCATCACGGCAACGGCTGTCTCTTATACACATCNCTTCAGCAGCTCGCCAGCGCCGTCCGCTGCCGGCGTTCCTGCCAGAGCGCCAGCGCGTATACCAGCAAGCCACCCAGCGCAGTGGCCGCCCCCACGTAGCCGGTCGAGGTCCAGCCCCACCCGGCCGTGATCGCCATGCCGCCCAGCCATGGACCAAGCGCATTGGCGGTATTGAACGCGGCGTGGTTGGATGCCGCGGCCAGGGTCTGCGCCTCTGCGGCCACATCCATCAACCGCGTCTGCAGTGCGGGCGCTAGGGCACCCATGGTGCCGACCGCCACGATCGACACGAAGACCCACAGGCCCGACTGCGCGGCCAGGGGAAAGGTCAGCATCACCACCACCGACCACACCAGCAACACCGGCACCGCGCGGAACTGCATGCGGTCGAACAGCCAGCCGCCCAGGATGCTGCCGAGCACGCCGCCGACACCGAACGCCACCATCGCCAGCGGGATCCGCGCCGGCTCCACGCCGGTCACCGCAGTCAGGGTGGGCGCCAGATAACTGAAGACGCAGAACATGCCGGAAAAACCCACCGCGCCAATCGCCAGGGCCAGCCACACCTGCGGCTGATTGAACGCCCGCAGCTCGCGCAGCGGCTGTTGCCGCGGCTCGTCCGGCGCAGGCGGCAGGCGCGATGCCACGGCGGCGACCGTGCACAACGCAAGCACCGAGACCGCCGCGTAGGCCCAGCGCCAGCTCACGATCTGGCCCAGCCAGGTCGCCAACGGGTTGCCCACCAGCAAGGCGATGCTCAGGCCCAGCAGCACCCGCCCCACCGCAGTGGCACGTTGATTGGGCGGGCTGATCGATGCGGCCACCAGTGAGGCAACGCCGAAGTAGGCGCCGTGCGGCAAGCCGGCGATGAACCGGCACAGCAACATCGTGTGATAGCTCGGCGCCAGCGCACTGGCGAGATTGCCCAGCGCGTAGAACACCATCAACAGCAGCAACAAGGTGCGCCGCGGCCAGCGCGCGCCGACGATCGCCAGCAACGGCGCGCCGACCACCACACCCAGCGCATAGGCACTGATCACATGGCCGACCTGCGGCTCGCTGATCTGCAGGCCCTGCGCAATCTGGGTCATCAGGCCCATGGTGGAGAATTCGCTGATGCCGATCGCAAAGCCACCCATCGCCAACGCAAACAGGATCAGCACATAGTCGCGCCGCGACACGCGCGGCGTTGAAAGATCGGTATCGGACATGCCCGACTCCAGCAATGGCGGGGCAGCTTATTATTGTGCAACGCAGCAATCGACGAAAGCACAGCGCCTGCGGCGATTCAGCACCAGTCCCCGTCACGTCACAGTTTGGCCGATTTGGTCACGACAGGAGACGCTGTGTCCTATCGCGACCGCTCGAATCTGCTTGGGTCCGCCACCATCGCTAGGGAGCACTCGCGATCGGCGCGGTGTCGCGCCCGGCGCGTGATCCACATCCCTATTGGTTGCTGATGTCCAAATCCACTGAATCCCCGTTGTTCTCCCCCGTGCGCCTGGGCGCGCTGGATCTTGCCAACCGCGTGATCATGGCGCCGCTGACACGCAATCGCGCCGTCGCCGGGCAGGTGCCGTCGCCGCTTGCCGCCGAGTACTACGGCCAACGCGCCAGTGCCGGATTGATCGTGGCCGAAGGCACGCAGATCAGCCCGCTGGGCCAGGGCTATCTGGATACGCCCGGCATCCACACCGCCGCGCAGGTGCAGGGCTGGCGCGCGGTCACCGACGAAGTGCATCGCCGTGGCGGCAGGATCGTGTTGCAGCTGTGGCATGTAGGCCGCGTCTCGCACACCAGCGTGCTGCCGCCTGGCGAGTCGCCGGTAGCGCCCAGCGCCATCCGCGCCGACGGCAAGACCTACACCAAGGACGGCTTCCAGGATGTCTCCGAGCCGCGCGCACTGGCGCTGGACGAGATCCCCGCCTTGATCGAGGACTACCGCATCGCCGCGCGCAATGCCGTCGACGCCGGCTTCGACGGCGTGGAGGTGCATGCGGCCAACGGCTACCTGCTCGACCAGTTCCTGCGCGACGGCTCCAACCAGCGCACCGATGCGTACGGCGGCGACATCGAAAACCGGACCCGCCTGCTGACCGAAGTGGTGCAGGCGATCGCCGACGAGATCGGTGCCGAGCGCACCGGGGTGCGGCTGTCGCCGGTCACGCCGGTGTACGGCATGCACGACTCCGATCCGCAACCCTTGTTCGAACGTGCGGTGGAGCGTCTCAACCTGATCGGCGGGCTGGCCTTCGTGCACGTGATCGAAGGCGCAACCGGCGGTCCACGCGACAACGTCGCCTTCGACTACGCGGCGCTGCGTGCCAAGTTCGACGGTGCCTGGATCGCCAACAACAGCTACGACAAGGCACTGTCCGAGCATGCCATCGGCAGCGGCTACGCCGATGCGATTGCGTTCGGCCGGCCTTTCATCGCCAACCCGGACCTGGTGCGCCGCCTGCGCGAGAACGCCCCGCTGGCCGAGGTCGACCAGGCCACGATGTATGGCGGTGGTGCCGAGGGCTACATCGACTACCCCGCGCTTCCGGACTAAGAGCGCTTACAGCACTGCCGCGCGGCCGTCGGATGGGCGCGGCCGGTGCCGGGAATCGTGATGTACCACTCGTACAGCCCGGTTCTTGGGCGCCGACCGTCTCCGTCCGACGGCCGCTCACTCCGTTTTGTCAGCCGCCTGGAGGCACATCGGCTACGCTCGGCACCGGACGCGCGCAGCCACTGGGTCGGATCAGCCCGCCCCTGCACCGCGGCTCCGGGCGCCTGGCAGCCCGGCGCTTCTTGAGTACGCCTAGCGCCCTTCTGCCCGATGGCCATCGCGATGCGGCGACTGTCGGCACCTGCCGAGTCAATCAGTTGAAGCAGCACGCAGCACCAGGCGCCTGTGCGGGCTGCGCGACGGACTGGCGAATCCGCACACGTGCCCCATGGCACTGCGCGTGCAATGCCGATGCCTTCGCATCGTCGCGGTATCGGCAGCAACCACATGACGCGCACACCCTGCCCCGCTAGGATCGTGCCGACCCCGTCATTCTGGATTGCCGATGCGGCGCCTGCTCACTGCTGTTCTCTTCTGCACGCTGCTGATCTGCGGGCCGGCGCTTGCCGTGCCGTTCTGGGGCGCGCGCCAATCCAGCCCTGTCGAAACGGCGCCGGCCGACCTCAAGCCCGGCGAATGGATCTGGGGTGGCGTCAGCAAGGGCTGGGGGCCGATGGCGGTGATCGTCAGCCTCACCGAACAACGCGCCTATGCGTATCGCAACGGCATCCTGATCGGCATTTCCACCATCAGCTCCGGCAAGCCCGGGCACGAGACCCCGACCGGTGTGTTCACCATCCTGCAGAAGGACAAGGACCACCGCTCCAGCCTCTACAACGCCGCGCCGATGCCGTATCAGCAGCGCCTGACCTGGGATGGCGTGGCGCTGCACGCAGGCGGCCTGCCCGGTTATCCGGAATCGCATGGTTGCGTGCATCTGCCGTCGGAATTCGCGCGGCTGCTGTTCGACAATTCCAACATGGGCATGGTGGTGGTGGTCGCGCAGGCCGGCGTGGATGCCGACGCGGTGGTGCATCCACGCGCGCTCAGCCCGATCGACCCGACCACCGGCGCGCAGCGTGCGTTGCTGCCGCTGCCCAATGGCCAGACCTTCGCGTGGCAACCGGAGCTGGCGCCCACCGGGCCGATCTCGATGCTGGTCAGCAGCAGCGACCAACAACTGGTGGTCTATCGCAACGGCGTGGAAATCGGTCGCGCGCAAGTGGCATTGCGCGCGCAGGCCGGTGCCGCGCCGCTGGGTACGCAGGCGTTCATCGTCGGCCAGGGCTTCCTGCCCGGCGAGGTGCCCGGCCTGCCCGGCCAACGCATGCCCAACTGGATGCGCATCGGCATCCCCGGCAGCAATGCGGCGGCAGGACAGCCGCTGGATGCCGACACCATCGCGCGGCTGCAGGTGCCGCCGGCCTTCCTGGCCGGCCTGCTGCCACTGCTGACGCCGGGTGTAGTGCTGGTCGCCACCGATCAACGCATCCTCCCCGAAACCACCGGCGGCAAGCTGCAGGTACTGGATTCGGATCCGCCCGAGGCGCCCTGAGCGCCAGCTGCGCCGCGTTATCGCAACGGCAGGTCGCAAGCGCCGCGTGAGGTTGCGCGCGCAAATGCTGGCAGCTGGCATCGATGTGCATTTGCGTGCATTTGTCTGCACGGGTGGCGCCCGGCGCCGACGGCGCGCCCGGCGTTGTTGCGCACGACGCGGCGCATGCTGCGGCGGTTGTCGGCGCGGCTTTCGTGGCAGATGATGCGGCCATCCCTCATTGCCAAGGATGTGCGTGATGCGTCTGCTCACTGCGGTTCTGCTCGGCAGTACGCTGTTCGGCTATGCATCATCCACGGCAGCTGGCGAGCCGCAGCGCCCGGCCGCACCGAATGCCGAATGCCTGGATGCGCGGCGGGTGGCCGAACTGCATCAAGCCGATCCGCGCACGCTGGCGGTGGCCGAACAAGGCGGACGGCTGTTCCGCATCAGCCTGGCGCAGGACTGCCCGCACCTGGCCGCACACGCGGATGCGCACCTGCTGGCGACGCACGGCTGGGTCTGCAACGGTGCGCCGGCCTACGTGAGCTCGGGCCGGCAGCACTGCGCGATCAACCAGATCGCCACGCTGAGTGCGCGCGAATACGCCAGTGCGGCACGACAACGCGACAGCGGTATTCCGACCCTGGACGGCGTCAGCGTGCGCGAAGCGCGCCGGCGCAATTTCGCCGGCTCGTCCAGCTACTGCTTCAACCCCAGCATGCTGCGTTCGTGGTCGGAAGACGGCCAGGGGCTGATCGTGGAAGTGTCGCCACGTCATCCCGGTACGCATCGCCACTACCGCGTCGAACTGACGGACGGCTGCCGCGAGCTCAGCGGCGCGCCGCCGATTCGCTTCGTTTCCGGCATGGGCCTGAACGCGATCTGCGGCAATCCCGGCGACAAGGTCGATGTGCTCGACGAACTGGCACTTGCCGGCGCAGCGGCCGGATCCGGCCAGCAGGGCGATCTAAGCACCACGCGTGGCGGCCTGGCCGCGCGGATGCGCCAGAGTTGCACGGTGGCGGCGGTGTATCCGCGCGATTGAGCATGCCGCAACGTAGGAGCGCGCTGGGAAGGGTACTGCTACATCCGCAACAGCCTCACGCCTTGCGCAGGAAACAGGTCTTCAATACCAGGCCCTTGATCTTGTCCGAATTGCCTTCGATGTGCTCGGCATCGTCTTCGACCAGTCGGATGTTGCGGATCAGCGTGCCCTGCTTGAGCGGAATCGACGAACCCTTGACCTTCAGGTCCTTGATCACGGTCACCGTGTCGCCGGCCTGCAGCAGGTTGCCGTTGCTGTCGCGCACCACCGTCGCGGTCGCGGCGGATTCGCCGGCGCTCCATTCGAAGCCGCAGTCTGCGCAAATCCACAACGCGCCATCGGCATAGGTATTGTCCAGGCCACACTGCGGGCAGGCGGGAACGGAAGACATGCGATTCCTAGGTTTGAAACGGGCGTGAATTGTAGCCTCCCGGACGCGCGATCACGTCTCCGGCACGGCGCCAGCGCGATAGTGCAGCGCTTGTCGAATGCCCTGCAGGTCGCACGTGCCCAACCCATCGGTTCCCCAAGCCCCCGGCGCTGCGCCAGGATCCACCGGGCCTGCGGCTGCCGAACCGGGCGCGGCGAAAGAAACCGGCTCGCATCTGGTCGTCTATGTCGCGCTGGCCGGCAACCTTGCCATCGCGGTCGCCAAATTCATCGCCGCAGGGATTTCGGGCAGCTCGGCGATGCTCAGCGAAGGCGTGCACTCGCTGGTGGACACCGTCAACGAAGTCCTGCTGCTGTACGGCCTGCGCCGCGCGGCGCAGGCACCGACGCCGACCCATCCGTTCGGTTACGGGCGCGAACTGTACTTCTGGAGCTTCATCGTTGCGCTGTTGGTGTTCGCGATGGGCGCGGGCGTGTCGCTGTACGAAGGCATCGTGCATCTGCGCAATCCCGAGCCGGCCAAGAGCCATCTGATCGCCTACATCGTGCTTGGTGTGTCGATCGTGTTCGAAGGCATTTCCTGGGTGGTGGCGCTGCGCGAATTCCGCGCCAAGAAGGGCCGCATGGGGTATTTCCAGGCATTCCGGCAGAGCAAGGACCCCAGCACGTTCACCGTGCTGCTGGAAGACAGCGCCGCCTTGATCGGCTTGTTCATGGCGGTACTGGGCCTGGCCGGCGCGCAGTTGCTGGACATGCCCGAGCTCGATGGCATCGCTTCGATCGGCATTGCCTGCGTGCTGGCCTTTACCGCATTCCTGCTGGCGCGCGAAACCAAGGGCCTGCTGATCGGCGAACCCGCGCATGCGCATGTCACCGAATCGCTGCTGCGCATTGCCGCCAGCGATCCGGACGTGCGCGCCGCCAATGGCGTGTTGACCATGCAGATGGGCCCGAACCAGGTGGTCGCTGCCCTGAGCGCCGAGTTCGAGGACAGCCGCACCACCCCGCAGATCGAGGCTTGCGTCGGGCGCATCGAAGCGGCCGCCAAGCGCCAGCACCCCGAACTCACCGCGCTGTTCATCAAGCCGCAGACACCGGAAACCTGGCACGCACGTCGCGCCCAGATCGAACGGGGTGCCGAGCAGGATTAGCGCGTTGCAGGCCTGGGCTGTGCGCAACGCGATGCGGTGCGTTGCGGCCAGCGGCTACGAGTCGCGCGCGCTGCGCTGACAGTCGAGCACCGATGCAGCGCCAGGAATGCGGCACTTGGCAGAGCTGACATCCTCACCACCAAGCTGATCCTGGCCATAACCGCCGCCGCGGCTGCGGTTGCATCGCCCGGGGCGATTGCCTACGGTAGGCGGGCACCAACTCCTGGCGTCGTGAGTCAGCCGACGCATCCCACTCGATCATCAGCATGGAGGTTTCCGATGGAAATCAGCCAGGGTCGCGTTGCGACCATTCATTACACCCTTTCCGACGACAGCGGCCAGGTCCTGGACCGTTCGACACCCCACACGCCCTTGAGCTACCTGCACGGTGCCGGCAACATCGTGCCCGGCCTGGAACAGGCGCTGGACGGCAAGCGCAGCGGCGAGACGCTCACTGCCGACGTGGTGCCCGAACAAGGTTATGGGCCGCGTCATGAGCAGCTGATCCAGCAGGTGCCGCGCGCGGCATTCCCGACCGATGTCGAGGTGGTGCCGGGCGTGCAGTTCGAGGCGCGCACGCAGCAGGGCCCGGTGCTGGTCACCGTTACCGAGGTTGGCCCGGAACAGGTCACCGTCGACGGCAACCATCCGCTGGCCGGGCAAACCCTGCACTTTGCGGTCGAAGTCGTCGACGTGCGCGAAGCCACCACCGAAGAACTGAACGAAGGCCAGGTCGCCAGCGTCGCGGCCTGACCCGGTGTGCCGCGTGCCGGTGGCACGCGGCACGTCGGTTGCTGCGACGTCCGCACGCAGGGGGACGGGCGTCGCCGGTGGCGGAAGTAGTAAAGTGCGCGGCCCGCTCACAGGCCCGTCCGCATGAAACTCGGCATCGACTTCGGTACCAGCAATTCCGCCGCTGCGGCGATCGTCGATGACCAGGTGGTGCCGGTACGCTTCGGCGAGGCCTTGCAGTTCCGCACCACGGTGTATTTCCCCGAAACCATGCGCGACCCGGACGATTTCAGCCTGACCCCGGCGCTGGAATACGAGGTCGAACGGCTGATCGACTCCGGCCGTCGCGACGCGGCTGCCGCCGGCCGTACCTCCAGCAACGACAGCCTGCGCCGCGACGCGATCCGCATCGTGCGCCGCCAGTGGATGGAAGAGCAGGTGCGCGAGCCGCGCAGCTCGGCCGCCCTGCTGCAGAACGCGGTCTACGGCGACGAGGCGCTGGATGCGTACTTCCTGGAAGGCGAAGGCAGCCTGGTGCAGAGCCCCAAATCGATGCTGGGCTACAACCTGCATCCGCGCGCGCGCCAGACCATCACCGGCATCGCCACGCATGTGCTGGAGCACATCCGGCTCACCGCCTCGCGCCAGTTCGACGTCAATATCCGCAGCGCCACGCTGGGCCGCCCGGTGCAGTTCCGCAGTTCCATCGGCGAAGCCGGCAACGCGCAGGCGCTGGAGATCCTGCAGACCGCCGCGATCGCCGCCGGCTTCGACCAAGTCGATTTCCTCGAAGAACCCGCAGCGGCCGCGATGCATTACCACGTCAGCCACGACAGCCGCCACGACACCGTGGTGGTGGACATCGGCGGCGGCACCACCGACATCGCCCATGCCAGCGTCGGCGGCAGCGCCGCGCCGCAGGTGCACCGTGCCTGGGGTATCGCGCGCGGCGGTACCGATATCGACCTGGCACTGAGCCTGGCTGCCTACATGCCGCTGTTCGGCCGCGGCATCACCCGCGTGCCCACCCACCACTACGTGGAAGCGGCGATGGTGCAGGACATGACCCGCCAGCGCGAATTCCGCCTGCACAAGTACCAGGACGTTCCCGCCCCGTTCGACAAGCGCCTGCAGGCGCTGCAGGACACCGGCAACACCGCGCGCCTGTACCGCGGCGTGGAAGCCTGCAAGATCGCGCTCAGCGAGCACGACCGGCACCAGGGCGCGCTGGACTTCATCGAACGCGGGCTGGGCGTGGACGTGCAGGCCAGCGCGCTGGTTGCGTCTGCTTCCAGCTATCTGGGCGAACTGGAAGGCCTGCTTGCGCAGGTCCGTGCCGACCTGGATGCGCCGCCGGCCACGCTGTTCCTGACCGGTGGCATGTCGCGCGCCGGCTATATCCGCGACACGGTGGCAGCCGCGTTCCCGGAATCGCGCCTGGTGCAGGGCGATCCGTCCTTCGGCGTGGTGCAGGGCCTGGCCTGGGCGGCGACACGCCAGCTCCGTCCGTCGGCTGGTTAAGGCAAGCCGCGCCCTCATCGGTTACAATGCGCGGTTGCTGCGTGGCGTTTAGCCGCCGTATCAGCAAGGCACGCTTGCCGTGCCATCGCGATTGCGCACCGAACGCGACCGCACTTCTCGACACCGCTTCCGCGCGCGCCACCCTAGCCGCACGCGGTGTCATTGCACTTCCCCGCTACAGGAGGCCACATGGCACGTCCCGCGACCAAGCAGAAATCCCAGCCCAGCATCGCTCGCAGCGAAGGCAAGTCGCAGCCGCTCAGTCGCGAGCGCATTGCTGCCGACATTGCCGCGTTCCGCAAGACCGGCGGCCGGATCGAAGTGCTCACCACCAACTTCGGCCCTGCGCGTAACGACGGCGACAAGATCGCTTAAGCGTTACCCGCAATCGAAAAGCGTGGACCCGACGTGCCACCGCAAGGTGGCACGTTCGTTTCCGGCCCTGGACGTTGCGGGCGTCCGGTTTCGTCATCGATGCGCCCTGGACCAACATGCGATGCCAGCCCGCTGGCGCCATCGCCGGTCCCCGGCGGCAACGCCGCAGCGATATGCGCGATCCCGCAAGCCATCGCAGCAGCCATGAGTGCGTCCTGCCGTCGCCACCGCTGCGCGCACATTCACCCCGCGCACCGGCCGCGCAGCGACGGCCCCGTTACAATGAGGGTTCTCCAAGAACCTGCACGATGTGATGTCCGCGTCCGACGCTTTGCCCACGATGATCCGTAGTCTGTTGCCGCACTGGAATCCACAGTGGCTGACCGTCGCCGTGGTGACGGTGCAGATCGTGTTGATCCTCGGCGTTGCCGCCCTGGTTCGGCTGCTGCTGCGGCAAGTACTGCGACGCCTGGGTACGCGCTACAACCTGCCGGCGGAAGTAACGATCGGCATCCGTCGCGTGGGCAGCTTCGTCATTTCCGTCACTGCGGTGCTGGCGGTACTGAACACCCTGGGCGTCTCCAGCGTCACCTTGTGGACCGCGTTCACCGGATTCGCGGCGGTCGGTGCAGTGGCGTTCTTCGCGGCATGGAGCGTGCTGTCCAATATCTTCTGCACCTTCCTGATCATCACCACGCGCCCGTTCCGCCTGCACGACCACATCGAGCTGCTGGAAGGCGGCGACAAGCCCGGCCTGAAGGGACGGGTGGTCGATATCAACGTGATTTACACGACCCTGGAAGAAACCGGCGACCACGCCGGTAGCGTGCTGCAGGTGCCCAACAGCCTGTTCTTCCAGCGCACCACGCGCCGCTGGCGCGAGACCGGCCACTTCAACCCCAATTGAGCGTGGCTGCCGGCAGTGCCTGATGGAACCTGGCCGGCGGCTATCAGCTGGTGCGGTCATGGCATCGGACGCCGCGGCGTACCAGCGGCACGAGCTGTCCCGAACACCGAACGCACCCGCTTTGCGCCTAGTGCAGTCGTCGGCTGGCCGCTCTGAAACAGCCCCTCTGGAACAGCCCCGACATGGCAGTCAACGCAGCTGGCTGTCCTTGCTGCCACGACGGTTGTAGCCGCCTTGCGCCGCCTGCTCCAGGTCGTGCGCCTGCTGACAGTTCACGCACAGGTGCACGCCCGGCACTGCCTTGCGCCGCGCCTCGGGGATAGGCGCATCGCACTCTTCGCACTGCGTCAGGCTGGGACCCTGGTGCAGCTGGCTCCGCGCGCGCTTGATCGCATCCTCGACGGTCGCATCGATCTGGTCCTGCACCGCCCCATCACCTGCCCATCCGGTCGCCATGCTCGCCTCGGCTTGTCTGCTCAGCACTGGAATATGGGCATGCGCACGGGCAAATCCAAGCCGGACGTGCACAGTGCGCTCAAATCAGGTGCTTTAGCATCGGCTCATCCGCACTCTTCGAGGAAGTCGCAATGGAACAAACCGTCCACCCGTTCTCCGAATTATTCGCCCAGTTGGGCCTGCCGTCGGACGAAGCCAGCATTCGCGATTTCATCCAGGAGCACTCCCCGCTGCCGGGCGACATGCGTCTGGAGGAGGCGCCGTTCTGGACGCCGGCACAGGCGCAGCTGTTGCGTGAAGAACGCCTCGACGATGCCGACTGGATCGTGACCATCGATCAACTCAATGTTGCCCTGCACACCACTGCGGAGAACACCGGCGTCTGAGCTGCGCGACCGCATGGCGCTCGTCCGGCGCCAGACCTCGCTCGCAGTCTTGTCTGTCGTTTTGTCGATGCAGCAGACTGCAGGAACGAAAAAGGAGCGGCCGGTGGCCGCTCCTTCTGCTTTCCGGGGGATGCAGCCGGCATGCGAATCGCACGCCACGGCCACGCCCTGCCCGGTCAGGTCACCTTCTTGGCGATCGTCATGCCGAGCACGAACAGCACGATGGCAATGATGATGCCGGCCCAGAACAGGAACTTGGCGATCCCCATCGCGGCGCCCGCCATGCCGCCGAACCCGAGCGCACCGGCAATCAGTCCGATGATGGCGAAAATAATGGCCCACTTGATCATGTTGGTTGTCTCCTCATCCGGCAAAGCGCCGTGTTCAATCGTGTGCTTGCGCGGTCGTGCCGCAAAACATGCGCTGCACGCTACGCATCCGGATGTGCCGCATTCGTGAATACGCCTGACACACGATGCCACATGCGCGCATGTCGATTGGCCAGCAACGCCCGCATCGGCGATCATGCGCAACTCGTCGCAATCGATTGGCATGGACACTCTTCGCTACCTCGCCGGTTACCCGCCCGCCGTGCTGGATCAGGTGCGTGAGCTGATCGCGCAGGACAAACTCGCACTGGTGCTGGCACGCCGCTACCCGGATCGCCACACGATCCGCAGCGACCGGCAGTTGTACGACTACGTCAAGGCCATGAAGGAGCGCTACATGCGCTCCTCGCCCACCCTGCACAAGGCGCTCTACGACAACCATCTGCAGGTGGTGAAGCATGCGCTGGGCACGCACACGGCGATCTCGCGCGTCCACGGCAGCCGCCTCAAGGCCAGCCGCGAGATCCGCATCGCCTCGGTCTTCCGCGATGCACCCGAACCGTTCCTGCAGATGATCGTCGCCCACGAGCTGGCGCACCTGAAGGAAGCCGACCACAACAAGGCCTTCTACCAGCTGTGCAACCACATGAGCCCGGACTACCACCAACTGGAGTTCGACCTGCGCCTGTATCTGACCCAGCTGGCGCTGTCCACGGACGCCTGATCGCGCACCGGCAAGCGAAGGAAGCGCGGCACGGTCGCCGCCCGTCCGTGGCGGCCGGTTGCCAGGTCGGCAAGAACCCCCTGCACCGATCAGCGGCAATGCTGCCCTCCACCTGGCCTCGGGCGGCATTCGCGCCCGCCCGAGGTCAGGCACGACAGGGGTGCCGGCCTCTCCTAGAATGCGGCCATGCAGGCACCGTCCCTCCAGCAGCTCACCGATGCCGCGCAGACCGCGCAACCTGCAGCAATGACGGCATTGGCACATGCGCTGGTGCGCATGGGGCAGGCCGAGCAGGCGCTGGACTGGTACACGCGTAGTGCGGCCGCAGGCGATGCCAGCGCGCAGATCGAAGCCGGCCGCATGCTGGCCTACGGTGTCGGGTGCGAGGTGGACGTGGCCCAGGCGTTGACCCACTGGCAACAGGCCGAACGCCAGCATGTGGCGGCAGCGCGCTATCTGTTGGCGACCCTGGCCGTCACCGACACCCCTGCGGCGCTGGAGGTGCAGGCGGCCTCTCGCCTACGGGCCGCGGCTGCAGCCGACCATCCGCCTGCGCTGCGCGCGCTGGCCATCCAGCACGGCCGGATCGATCACCCCGCGCAGCAACGCCGCTGCGTTGCCTTGCTGGAACGTGCCGCCGCAGCCGGTGATGCAGTGGCAGCCGCGCTGCTGGCCGAGCGCCTGCTGCGTGGCGAAGGTGTCCCGCCGCAGCCCGACGCCGCAGCCCAGCTGCTGCGGCAATTGCAACCGCTGGGCATTGCCGCGCCGCCTGCCGTGCGGATCGCGCCACCGGATCCGGTCGGCGACGATCAGCACATCGGTTTCGCCGCCCGACACATCGCCACGCGCCGCCACCACGCACCCATGATCGAAGAAATCTCCGGCGTGCTGTCTGCCGACGAGTGCCGCTTGTTGATGTTGCTGGCGCGGCCGCACCTGCGCGCCTCCGAGGTGGTCGACCCCGACGCTGCCAGCGCGCGCCGCGTGCCAGTGCGCACCAGCCGCGGCGCCACACTGGACCCGATCCTCGAAGACTTTGCCGCGCGTGCGGCGCAGGCGCGCGTGGCGGCCTGCGCGCAGCTGCCGTTGACCCAGGCCGAAGCGCTGTCGGTGCTGTGCTACGCGCCGGGTGAGCAGTACCGCGCGCACCGCGACTATCTGCCGCCGGGCACGATCGCTGCCGACCGTCCCACGGCCGGCAATCGCCTGCGCACCGCCTGCGTCTACCTCAACGACGTCGACGCGGGGGGCGACACCGACTTCCCGGTCGCGGGCGTGCGCGTCCGTCCACGTGCCGGGTCGGTGGTGTGCTTCGACAATCTGCATGCCGATGGCCGCCCCGACCCCGACTCGCTGCACGCCGGCCTGCCGGTCAGCGCGGGCAGCAAATGGCTGGGAACGCTGTGGTTCCGGCAGCGGCGCTACCGGCATTGGTGAACAGATTCATACACTAGCCCCCACCGACGTGGTTTAAAATGTTGCAGCGCGACGTGATCGGACAGGGTCTGCAGACGTCGCGTTTTTGTTTCCCATTGCACGGGTTCCGGCCCGGCCACAGGGAAGGCACATCACGCAGCCCCGCGGAGCCTTCGATGCTTTTCGAAACCCTCGACACCACCGGCCACGAGCAGGTGATCTTCTGTCACAACCGCGACGCCGGCCTGAAAGCGATCATCGCCCTGCACAGCACCCGGCTCGGGCCTGCGCTGGGTGGCGTGCGCATGCGCCCCTACCCCGATAGCGAGGCGGCGCTCAACGATGCGCTGCGGCTCAGCCGCACCATGACCTACAAGAACGCGCTGGCCGGATTGAATGTCGGCGGCGGCAAGGCGGTGATCATCGGCGACCCCAAAAGCGACAAGAGCGAGGCGCTGTTTCGCGCGTTCGGCCGCTTCGTCGACACCCTGGGCGGGCGCTACATCACCTCCGAGGACGTCGGCACCGACGTCAACGACATGGAACAGATCTACCTGGAGAGCGAGTACGTCACCGGCGTCCACCAGGTGCATCGCGGCTCCGGCGACCCGGCTCCGTTCACCGCCTACGGCGCGTTGCAGGCATTGATGGCCTCGCTCAATCGCAGGCTCGGCCACGAGGAAGTCGGCAAGGCCAGCATCGCGATCCAGGGCCTGGGCCATATCGGCATGGAGCTGGTGAAGCTGCTCAAGGAACGCGGCGCCAAACTCTACGTGGCCGATCTGAACCCGGCGCTGGTGGACCGCGCGGTGGCCGAGTACGGCGCCGAAGCGGTCAGCATCGAGGAGATCTACCAGGTGCCGGCCGATGTGTTCGCACCGTGCGCGCTGGAAGGGGCGATCAACGAAGACACACTGCCGCGGCTGAAGGCCAAGATCATCTGTGGCACCGCCAACAACCAGCTTGCCAGTGCCGCCATCGGCGAGGAGCTGCACCAGCGCGGCATCCTGTATGCGCCTGATTACGTGGTCAATGCCGGCGGCGTGATGAATGTGTCGCTGGAGATCGACGGCTACAACCGCGAACGCGCAATGCGCCTGATCCGCAGCATCTACCACAACCTGGAAAAGGTGTTCGACCTGTCCACCCGCCTGGGCGTCGCGCCGCAGCAGGCGGCCGACCAGATTGCCGAAGCGCGGATCGAGGCCATCAGCAAGCTCAAGCTGCCGCTGGGCCGCACCGCACCGCGCTTTCTGCACAAGCTGCGCGGCGAGTGACCTACCTGCCCAGGCACGTTGCCTGGACAGGTGAACTCGCGATCACGCACCAACGCTCACCCATGCAGCGCGCCGATCAGAAATCGGCGCGGTAGCGCAGGCTCAGCGCGCGATCGTCGCCGCGCTCGCCCACCCGCTGGTCGTAGCCGAAGCGCAACTGGCCCTGCTGCCCCAACGGCGCGGCCGCGGTGAGGCCGAACAGGCCACCCGAACGGGCCGGCTGCATGCCGCGCAAGGGCGCCCATGCGTCCACGCCGGTGAAGCTGGCATCCAGCGTCAGGCCCTCGCTGCTCAGGGCCTGCTGCCACTCGGCATACCCGCCAAGCTGCACGCCGCGCCAGCGGTAGGCCGAACGCACGCCGGCCAGCGCCTGGGTGCGCGAGGAGGTGCTGGCAGCGGCACGCAGGCCGAAGCCGTCGCCACCGCGTTCGTGGAAGCCTTCGCTGCGCAGGCGCACGTAATCCAGCCCCATGTAGGGCGTCAGGCTGGCGCGCGCGCCGCCCAGGCGATAACCGGTTTCCAGGTTGCCGCTGAGGTAACTGCCGCTGTAGTCGCTGAAGGCAGTGCTGCGTTCTTCGCCCAGTTGCAGGCTGCGCTCGATCTGCCGGTTGACGTTGCCGAAACCCACCTGGCTGAGCGTGTACGCAGAGCCCAGCGTGGTACCCCAGTACAGCTGCCCCTGCACCTGCCGATCGCGCCCGCGTGCACCATCCAGATCGCCCAGGCTGCTGGAGCGCGTTTCGCCGAAGGCAAAACCGGTCACTGCGTCGGACGCCAGGCGCAGGTCGTTGCCCATCATCCAGCCGGAGGTGGCGAATCCTGCGGTGGTCGCCCCGCCCTCGCCCGGCCCGCCCAGCGCACGCTGCCAGACGCCCGGCATGCGCGGCTGCTGCGACAGGCCATCGAAATGCGCGGCCAACGCCCGCCTGCCCAGATCGATGGTGTCGAAGGTCATCGCTGCCGACTCGGCATGCGCACGGCCGGACAGACTGCGTAGCGAATCGGCGGCAGCCTTGGCATCCGGCGACTGCTGCAATGCCGCGGCGGCGCGGATAAAGCCGCTGCTGATGCCGCCAGTGCCCTGCAGCTGCTGCGCGTCCACCTGCTCGAACGCCTGCTCGACGCGGATTGCCGACTCCATCGCCGCAGTGCCGGCCATGCCCAGCGTGGCGGCGACGGCAGTGGCATTCAAACTGCGTACGGCAAGGTAAGCCGTATTGCTGTCGTAACTCAGCGAGGCATCCAGAAAGGTCACGGCCGCGCCGCGGCTGAGCGTATCGAAGGTGCCCTGCAGCCCGCTGCCGGCCTGCAACAACATGTACGTGGCGTTGTCGACCACATAATCGCGGCGACCGAGCACCTGCAGGTCGCCGGCAATCGTCGCGGTCCCGGTCACGTTCACCCGGTCGCCCACGTTCAAGGCCAGGCGACCGTCGCTGGCCTGAGTGTAGTTGCCCACGATCGACAGCGTCGCACTGTTGACCTGCAACGTGCCGGCATTATCGACGCGTCCGCCGATCCTGCCCGCGCCGATCAACGTCGCACCATTGGCGATGCCCACGCGTGCACTCTGCAGGCTGGCCGTCTGCAAGGTGCCCTCCAGCACCTGGGTGTCGCCGTCGAACGTATTGGCGCCGCTGCTCAACACCAACGTGCCGGTACCGCGTTTGGTCAGGCCACCGGTGCCACTGATGTCGTTGGCCCAGGTGGAACGCAAGGTGTCGACGGTGACATCCACCGTGCCCCAATCGAAGCGCGCCGGCCCCAGCACCGCCTTGCCGACATCGAGCAGGCCGTAGCCGAATGTCGGGTCCACACCGGCCGCGCCCAGATCGGTCGCCGTTCCCAGTAGCGTCTGCCGCACCAGGTCGTTGTTGAAATACGGAAACGCCTGCCACACCAGCGCAGCCGCACCGGAGACCAATGGCGCCGCAAACGAGGTGCCGCTGCCATAGAAATAACGGAGGTTGCCGGCGGTCGCATCGGGGTAGAGGAACATCGAGGTGCCCGGCGCCACCAGGCAGTAGCGCATCGTCACGCCGCAGGCATTGGAGTACGACGCCAGCTGCGTGGGATTGGCGGTATCCAGTGCAGCGACGACCAGCCATCCGCGTTCCAGGTCGGCCGCCGGCAACGTGCCATTCGGGCCAGGCTGGCTGGGCAGCGCGGCGGTATCGGACGGTTGCGATCTGGATTCGTTACCCGAAGCGAACACCACCAGCCCATCGTTGCCGATGACGAACGGCCGGTATTCCTGCGCGATCTGGTTGGTGACGGCCGGGTCGTTCCAGTACAGCCCGCCCCACGAATTGTTCATGATGCGCACGCCGGCGCCGATCAGATCGGCATGCACCGGACCCAGGCCGAGCGGGCCATCGACTTCGTTGCCCTCGCCGCTGCCGTCGTCGTCCGGCGCTTCGTCGCTGATGATGCGTGCGGACACCAGGCCGGCGCCGCTGGCGATACCGCCCGGCCACTGGCCCACTGCGCGCCCGGCCGCCAGCTGCGCGACCACCGTCCCGTGACCCACCACATCGCCGGCGGCGACGTTGTTGGTGCGCGGATCCACATAGATGAAGCTGTCGCCGACCCGCCCCTGCAGGGCCGGATGATTGGTGTTGATGCCGGTATCGATCACGCCGATGCGATATCCCGCACCGGTGAACCCCAATGCCTGCGCGGCACGTGCATTGGTCAGCGTCAAATGCGCGTCGATTGCAGGTTCCGGCGTGGCCGGCGGTGCAACCACCGGCGGGGGTGGGGGCGGAGGCGGCGGTGAAGTCGGCGGCGGCGGCGGGGGCGACGTCGGGGGCGGTGCCGTCGGGGTGCTCGGACGGATACCACCGCCCCCGCCACCGCCGCCACACGCGGTCAATGCAATGGCCAACGCCGAGGCCAGGACAGTCCTGGCGACGTCTCTCTTCTTCATCTGGATGTTCTCCCCGAACCCATTCCATGGATAGGACCCGATGCCGGGCCCGAATGCCGTCTTATACTGCATCTTCACACGCCTGTCGCAGTTGATTGCGTAGCGCATGGCACCGCATCGGCACGTGCTGGCGCGAACCGGGCGCGAGGCAGATAATCGTTTCACTTTAAACGGTATCTCCTCATGTCCGACATCGTCATCGTTGCTGCCAAACGCACTGCCATCGGCTCGTTCCTTGGTCAATTCAACGGTGTGCCGGCGCCGACGCTCGCCGCCGCCGCGATCCGCGGCGCGCTGGCGCAGTCCGGCGTCGCACCGGCCGACATTTCAGAAGTCATCGTTGGCTGCGTGCTGCCCGCCAACCTGGGCCAGGCACCCGCACGGCAGGCCGCCATTGCTGCAGGCATTCCCACCTCGACCGGCGCCACCACCATCAACAAGGTGTGCGGCTCGGGCATGAAGGCGATCATGTTCGGCCACGACCTGATCAAGGCCGGCTCGGCCAGCATCGTGGTCGCCGGCGGCATGGAGTCGATGAGCAATGCGCCGCATCTGCTGCCCAACTCGCGCACCGGCAACCGCTACGGCAACTTCCAGGCGGTCGACCACATGGCCTGGGACGGCCTGACCAATCCCTACGACGGCCAGGCGATGGGCGTGTTCGGCGAGGCCACCGCCGAAAAGTTCGGTTTCAGCCGTGCCGATCAGGATGCATTTGCGATCGCCTCGGTCGAGCGCGCGCAGGCGGCGCAGCGCAGCGGCGCGTTCGCCGATGAGATCGTTCCGGTCACCGTTGCCTCGCGCAAGGGTGAAGTGGTCGTCGACAGCGACGAGCAGCCCGGCAAATCCGATGTCGCCAAGATCCCGACCCTGAAGCCGGCCTTCAAGAAGGACGGCACCGTCACCGCCGCCAGTTCGTCGAGTCGCCCGCTGTCTCTTATACACATCTANGTGTATAAGAGACAGGCGCAGACGAGGCGCAACGGCGCGGCATCGCACCGTTGGCGCGCATCGTGGGGCATGTCACCCACTCGCAGGAACCTGAGTGGTTCACCACCGCACCGGTCGCTGCAATCCAGACCTTGATCGGCAGGATCGGCTGGCACCTGGACGATGTGGATCTGTTCGAAATCAACGAAGCCTTCGCGGTGGTGGCGATGACGCCGATCGCCGAGCTGGGCATTTCGCACGACAAGGTCAACGTCAACGGCGGTGCCTGCGCATTGGGGCATCCGATCGGCGCATCCGGCGCCCGCCTGGTGGTGACATTGGTGAATGCGTTGCGCACGCGTGGTGGCAAGCGCGGAATCGCGACCCTGTGCATCGGCGGCGGCGAAGCGACGGCCATCGCTATCGAATTGATTTAATTGTTTTTAACGGCGATTTTGCAAAACTGAATGCGCGTACGCTTGACACTGGTCCTTGGACCGTCATCATGTCGGGGGCGCGCAATAGCGCGTTGCCTAATCTAACGACGAGGATTGAAACAATGACCATTAACAAGCTGCTGATCGCAATGGCTCTGGGCCTGGCCCTGACCGCTTGCTCGAAGCCGGAACAGGCTCAGGACGCTGCTTCTTCGGCTAACGAAGCCGCTGCAGACGCTCAGACCGCTGCTGACCAGGCTGCTGCCTCGGGCTCGCAGTCGGCCGACGCCGCTCAGGCTGCTGCCAACACCGCCGCTGCTTCGGCTGACACCGCTGCTGACGCTGCCCAGGCTGCTTCCGGCGCCGCCACCGACGCTGCTGCCGAGCAGGCTGCCGACGCTGCCAAGACGGCTGAAAACACCGCCGAAGCTGCCAAGGACACCGCCGAAGAAGCCAAGAAGTAATCACTTCTTAGCTCCAAGCGCGTTCGGGAAAAGCCGCTGGTTTCCAGCGGCTTTTTCTTTGCCTGCGATTTGCCGGGACCTGGCCGCAACGCGGTTCATGCCGCCGCACCCGCGCCGCGTCGGGGGGCGGACAGCGCATGCCGCCTGGTGGCTGAATGGCCGGCAGCGCATTGACGCCGGCTGCATCGGTGCCTGCATAAGCTCCGCCTTCCAACACCGGAACAGGACCAGGACCACCCATGAAAACGATCCGCATGCTGTCGTTGAGCGCCATCACTGCCCTCACCCTGGCCGCTTGCCAGGGCCCTGACGCCGAGCAGGCACAGCGCGATGCCGCCTCCGCTGCCAAGCACGCCGCGGCTGCGACCGAACAGGCCGCCGATCGCGCCGCCGTGCAGGCCAAGGCCGCCACTGCCGACGCACGCGTGGCAGCGCGCGAACTGGCCGCAGATGCCAGCCGCGCCACCGCCAACGCCGCAGACGCCACCGCCGACAAGACCCGCGAGATGGCCAACAAGGCCGAGCAGAACGCCGACAAGCACGACGCCGAACATCCGCAGCATTGATCCACCGCGTGACCGTATCTGCAGTTTGCGGACGCGCCGGCCGAATTGCGCCGGCGCGTCCGTGTCCTGCCAACGGCGACCTCGTGTTGTCGAGACTGGCAAGCTAGCATCCGTCCATGCCCTCCTTCTTTACTGCACGCCGCCGCAACCAGCTGGCGCTGGCGTTTTCCGCACTGATCTTCATCGCCATCGGCGTCGGCATCTTCGTCGGTGCCCGCCGTTCCCTGGCCGACGCGGCGCTGGTCTCGCACACGCATGAAGTGATCGGCCGGGTCGACGAGATCCAGGCGCGCGTGCTGGATGCCGAATCGGCGCAGCGCGGTTTTCTGCTGACCGGCAACGATGCCTACCTGCTCGACTACCAGACCAGCGTCGAGCGCCTGCCGATCCTGCTCGGCAACCTGCGCCGCCTGATTGCCGACAATCCCGCCCAGGTGCAGCACCTGGACAGCTTGCGTCGCCTGGTGGAAGCGCGGCTGCAGCAGATCCAGCAGGTACTGGACGTGTACGCGCGGGACGGCCTGGAGCCGGCGCGCGTCGGCATCCGCCAGACCGCCTTCCGCACCACCAGCGCGATCCGCGAGCAGGCGCTGACCATGGTGCAACGCGAGCAGGAACTGTTGACGCAACGCGCCGAAAGCAGCCGGCAGAGCGCGGCCTTGTTGCTGGTGCTGGCACTGGCCGGCATTCCGTTCGGGCTGGCGGTGGTCGGCACCGTGTATGCCCTGCTGATGCGCGAGCTGCGGCATCGCTCGCAGGCCGAGAAACGGGCCGCGCAGGCCAATCGCGAATTGGGCGACAGCGTCATCGCGCTGCAACGCAGCACCGCCGATCTGAATCTGCTCAGCCGCTACACCGGCCTGCTGCAAAGCTGCATCAGCGCAGAAGAGGCGTTGGTGGTGACCAGCCGCACCCTGGCCAGCCTGCTGCCGGGCGTGGCCGGAAGCGTGTACCTGCTGCGCGCCTCGCAGGACCGCGCCGAGGCGATCAGCCACTGGGGCGAGCCGCTGGTGCACAGCGCCCCGCATCTGCTGCCTGAAGAGTGCTGGGCGCTACGCCGGGGCCAACCGCACATCATCGACGACCTGGCACGGGATGCGTCGTGCGCACATATCGCAGCGCCCGAGCACGGCCGTTCCGTCACCACCGCGTGCCTGCCGATGTCCGCGCAGGGCACCCAGCTCGGCTTCCTGTTCCTGTCGTCGCCGGGCCCGGGGCCGATGCCGCGCCTGGAGATCGCCGAGGCGGCCGCCGAACAGCTGTCGCTGGCGCTGAGCAATCTGCGCCTGCGCGAATCGCTGCGCCGGCAGTCGATTCGCGACCCGCTGACCGGGCTGTACAACCGCCGCTACCTGGAGGAATCGCTCAGTCACGAGCTGGCGCGCTGCGCACGCCGCGGCCTGCCGTTGTCGGTGCTGATGCTGGACGTGGACCACTTCAAGCAGTTCAACGACAGCCAGGGCCACGCTGGCGGCGACCTGCTGCTGGCGGCACTGGGCGAGTTGCTGCTGAACCGGCTGCGCGCCGAAGACGTGGCCTGCCGCTATGGCGGCGAGGAATTCACGGTCATTCTTCCCGAGGCCGACGGCGTCGAGGCAGCGCGTGTGGCCGAGGACCTTCGCGGCCATATCGCGGCCCTGGCAGTCAGCGACGGCCAGCGCGCGTTGCCGCGGGTGACGGCCTCGATCGGGGTGGCCAGCTTCCCGGTCGATGGCGAGCTGGGAACGAGCCTGATCCAGAAGGCCGATGCGGCGCTGTACGTCGCCAAGCGCGGCGGCCGTAACCGGGTCGAGCGGCACGGTGCGGCCAGGCCCGCACTGGGCTGAGCACGCGCGCCATCGACCTTGGTTTGCGTAATCCGTCACACAAAAGATCGGTCCACGCGGCGATAGTCGGTATTGATCCCCTGGCGAGGCAGTCCGATGTCGATGTGGCGCGATCAAGGTCCCAACAAGAAAGACGGTGCTCCCGCAGCAGCTGAAGTTCCTGCTGCAGACGGGCGCTTGTTCACTGCCGAGGTTGGCCCGCCACCGCCGGCCGCTGTCGCAGCGCCACCGGGCGTGGCGCCCGCAGCCGCCACGCCGCAGCGCCACAGCGAGGCCAAGGAATCGCTGATTGCGGCAGACATCAGCATCGAAGGCAAGATCGAGGGCGCCGGTCACGTGCGCCTGGCCGGCCGCTTCAAGGGCGACGTCAACGTCAAGGGCGATCTCACCATCGAACGCGGCGCCAAGCTCAACGGCGGCGTGCGTGCGAACAAGGTGATCATCGCCGGCGAGCTGGAGGGCAACATCGAATCGGCCGCGCAGGTGGAGCTGCAGACCTCCGGCGTGCTGGTCGGCGACGTCAAGGCCGGTAGCCTGACCGTGGCCTCGGGTGCGCGCATGCGCGGCCAGGCCGACTTCGGTTGGGGCGAGGACGCCGGCAAACCTGTCGGTGCGGCCACGCCCCTCGTCGGCGGAGACAGCGACGCCACATGAGTGCGCCCCGCCCGGGCACGCCCGGAGCCACGCGCAGCTGCCCGCACTGCAAGGCGACGATCCTGGAAAGCGCCAGCGTCTGCCCTGCATGCAGGCATCACCTGCGCTTCGACTCGGCGGCAGTGCAGCACGCACAACCGGCACCGATCGTGCCGCTCAAGGTCGATGGCACCATTCGCCACCCTGCCGATGGCGAGCCATGGGAATACACCGTGGTGGTGGTGGTGCGTAACGGCAAGGGCGAGGAGATCAGGCGCCAGGTCGTGGACGTCGGTGCGATGCAGGGCGGCGAAGCGCGCGGCTTTACGCTGGCGGTGGAGGCGACCGCTGTGCGCGCGCCTGGACGGCGGGCGCGGCACTAGGGTGCGGGATTCGGGATTCGGGATTCGGGATTCGGGATTCGGGAATCGGGAATCGGGAATCGGGAATCGGGAATCGGGAATCGGGAATCGGGAATCGGGAATTGGGAATTGGGAATTGGGAATTGGGAATTGGGAGTTGGGAGTTGGGAGTTGGGAGTTGGGAGTTGGGGCGGATGGTGCCGGCCGGCGCGTATGTCGGTTTGCTTTTCCGCGTCGTGATTTCCTGATCTTGACTGACTGCTTCGATAGGAACCGCGCGAAGCGTTGAGATGCACGCTGCATGTCTGGCGCAGCCCGCGCCACGCCGGGCGCCTGATCGATTCGCTGGATTCGCCTTGATGAAGCACTCACGCGATCAGCAAGCGGCGTCTGCGAGGCCTTGCCGCATCGGTGCACCGATGCGTGCCATTCCCATTCTCAGGATCTGCACACCGGCTTGGCCAGAGTTGCCGCATGCGCAACGGCAACGAACAAACTGGCGATCTGGTGGTGCTTGGCCCCGAGGGCCTGTATTGCCCGCAGGGCGACTTCCATATCGATCCCTGGCGGCCGGTGCCGCGCGCGGTGATCACGCACGGGCATGGCGACCACGCACGCAGCGGCATGGGCGAATACCACTGCACGCACGAGAGCCTGCCGATCCTGCAATGGCGCCTCGGCGAGCAGGTCTATCACACGCATGCCGACGGCGAAGCGTTCGAGCTGGGACGTGCGCGGGTGTCGTTGCATCCGGCCGGGCATGTGCTCGGCTCGGCGCAGGTGCGCATCGAAGTGGATGGCGAGGTCTGGGTCGCCTCGGGCGACTACAAGCGCCAGCACGATCCCACCTGCAAGCCGTTCGAAGTGGTGCCCTGCGACACCTTCATCACCGAGGCGACCTTCGGGCTGCCGGTCTATCGCTGGCCGGACACTTCCGATGTCGCGGCCGATATCGTCGCCTGGCGCCACGAATGCGCCGAGCGTGGCGAGGCGGCCATCCTGTACTGCTATGCCCTGGGCAAGGCGCAACGCGTGCTGGCCGAATTGCGCGCCTGGGACACGCAGCCGGCGTTGCTGCATGGCGCCATCGCCGTGGGCGTGGAGGTGTATCGCCAGGCCGGCATCCCGATGCTGGACACCCAGCCGGTCAGCGAACACGCGCGTGGCGCCGACTATGCCGGGCAACTGGTACTGGCGCCGCCATCGGCGGCCGGCAGCGCCTGGATCCGCCGCTTCCGGCACGCACAACAGGGCTTCGCATCGGGCTGGATGCGCATTCGCGGCAACCGCCGGCGGCGCAATTACGACCGCGGTTTCGTGGTGTCCGATCATGCCGACTGGCCGGACCTGCTGCGCACCATCGCAGACACCGGCGCACGGCGGGTGATCGCCACCCACGGCAACACCGATGCGTTGATCCAGCACCTGCTGGAACGCGGCGTCGCTGCCGAAGCCTTCCGCACCGATTTCGGAGCCGAGGAATGAACCGCGCGCCTGCACGCACTCATGCGCGCCCGCGCCTGCGGATCCGTTTGACCGGCGCGCTCGCGTTCCGTCGCCATGCACTGGCATTTCGCGTGCATCGCGCAGCGCCGGCGGCGGTGATCGGGCCGCCACGGCCGTTCCGGCGTCCGCGCTGTCTGAGCGCCTTCACGCGGCGTGCGCTGGAGCTGCGTGCCGCCGACAAACGCAGCGACCTGCAGGATCCGGCGTGAAGCGCTTCGCCGCGTTGTACCGCACCCTGGATCGCAGCACCGGCACGCTCGACAAGCGTGCGGCCCTGGTCGCCTACTTCAGCAGCGCACCGCCGCTGGATGCGGCGTGGGCGCTGTACCTGCTGGCTGGCGGCAAGGTGGCCGGCACGCGCATGCGCATCGCCAGCAGCGGCGAATTGCGCGAATGGATCACCGACACCGCCGGGATCGCCGACTGGCTGGTGGCCGACAGCTACGACCACGTCGGCGACCTGGCCGAGACCTTGGCCTTGTTGCTGGACGACCCGGTCACCGAAGCGGCCGATCTGCCGTTGGCCGACTGGATCGAGCAGCGCCTGCTGCCCATCGCCAATCAAGATGTCGAGGTGCGCAAGGCCTGCATCGTGCAGGCGTGGCGCAGCCTGGCCTTCGACGAGCGCCTGGTGTTCAACAAGCTGCTGACCGGCGCCTTGCGCGTGGGCGTGTCGCAGCGCCTGGTGCAGCAGGCGCTGGCGGAGATGTCCGGGATCGAGATCGCGCGGATTGCGCAGCGCATGCTCGGCAGCTGGCGGCCGCATCCGGCCTACTTGGCCAATCTGCTGACCGCCGAAGAACTGCCCGGCGATCGTCAACAGCCCTACCCGTTCTTTCTCGCCTCGCCACTCGAAGCCGAGGTCGAAACGCTGGGCGCGGTCGATGACTGGTTGCTGGAATGGAAGTGGGACGGCATTCGGCTGCAGCTGATCCGACGCGCTGGCGAAGCGGCGCTGTGGTCGCGTGGCGAAGAACGCCTGGATGGCCGTTTCCCGGAAATCGAACAGGCCGCGCTGCAGTTGCCCGATGGCACCGTCATCGACGGCGAGCTGCTGGCCTGGCAACCGGAGCAGCCCTTGCCGATGCCGTTCACCGCATTGCAGACGCGCATCCAGCGGCTCAAGCCCGGGCCAAAGACCTTGGCGGCGGCGCCAGCGCGGGTGGTCGCCTACGATCTGCTTGAACTCGGCGGCGAGGACTTGCGCGAGCGTCCCTTGCAGGAGCGCCGCGCGTTGCTGGAACAGGTGCTGGACACGCTCGCCGACCCGCGTATCGTCGCCTCGCCGCTGGTGCAGGCCGGCGACTGGCAGGCGGCGGCGCAGGTGCGACTGGATGCGCGCGAGCGCGGCGTGGAAGGGCTGATGCTCAAGCGCGCCAGCTCGATCTACCAGTCAGGCCGCCGCCGCGGCGACTGGTGGAAATGGAAGATCGACCCGCTCACCATCGATGCGGTGCTGCTGTATGCGCAGGCCGGCCACGGCCGCCGCAGCACGCTGTATACCGACTACACCTTCGGGTTATGGCACGAGGGCCAGCTGGTGCCGATCGCCAAGGCCTACTCGGGCCTGGACGACAAGGAAATCCTGCAGCTGGATCGCTGGATCCGCGCCAATACCACCGAGCGCTTCGGCCCGGTGCGTGCGGTCACCGCGCATCATGTCTTCGAGCTGGGGTTTGAAGCGGTCAACCGCAGCGCGCGGCACAAGTCCGGCATTGCGGTGCGTTTCCCGCGCATCCTGCGCTGGCGGCAGGACAAGCCGATGCGCGAGGCCGATCACCTGAGCAGCCTGCAGGCGCTGGCACGGTGAGTGCCGCGCAGCAGACGCGCGGCACGCCCTTGCAGCAATGGCGTGCCTGGTTCGCGCAGCGCGGCTGGGCGCCGTTGCCGTTTCAACGCGATGTGTGGAAGCGCTATCTCGCCGGCGAGTCCGGCTTGCTGCATACGCCCACCGGCAGCGGCAAGACGCTGGCTGCCTTCGGTGGGCCGCTGCTGGAGGCCTTGTCCACGCGTGGACGCAAGCCGGCGCTCAAGCCGGCCGCGGCCGCGCGGCGCCAGCAGCAACGCACGCTGCAGGTGCTGTGGATCACGCCCCTGCGCGCACTCGCCGCCGATACCGCACGCGCGCTGCGCGAGCCGGTGGAGGCGTTGGGGCTGGATTGGCAGGTGGGCCTGCGGACCGGCGATGCCAGCGCGCGCGACAAGCGGCTGGCGCGCAGCGGCAAGCTCGATGTACTGGTCACCACGCCCGAATCGCTGGCCTTGCTGTTGTCCTATCCCGACACCGCACCGCAGTTGTCGGCGCTGCGCTGCGTGATCGTCGACGAATGGCATGAGCTGCTCGGCAACAAGCGCGGCGTGTTGCTGCAGCTATGCCTGGCGCGGCTGCGCGGCTGGGCGCCGGCGCTGCGCATCTGGGGCCTGTCGGCGACGCTGGGCAACCTGGCGCAGGCACGCGACGTGCTGCTGCCGCATCTTCCCGATGCGGCGCTGGTCGCGGGCGCCAAACCCCGCGCGATGACCCTGGAGACGCTGCTGCCCGACAGCGGCGAGCGCTTCCCGTGGGCCGGGCATCTGGGCCTGGCGCAGCTGGCGCGCGTGCTGCAGAAGATCCTGCAGCAACGCACCAGCCTGGTGTTTACCAATACGCGCGCGCAGGCCGAGTTGTGGCACCAGGCCCTGAGTGCGGTGTGGCCGGACGACCTGGCCACGCTCGCGCTGCATCACGGCTCGCTGGATCCGTCCTTGCGTGCGGCCGCCGAACAGGGCCTGCGCGACGGCAGCCTGCGCTGCGTGGTCGCCACCTCCAGCCTGGACCTGGGCGTGGATTTCCCCGCCGTCGATCAGGTGCTGCAGGTCGGCAGCCCGAAAGGCATTGCGCGCCTGCTGCAGCGCGCCGGCCGCGCGCGCCACCGTCCGGGCGAATCCGGGCATGTGGTGTGCGTCCCCTCGCATGCACTGGAGCTGGTGGAATATGCCGCCGCGCGGCGCGCCATCGCGCACGGCCAGATCGAAGCGCGACCGCCGCCGCGGCTGTCGCTGGACGTGTTGGCGCAGCACTGCGTGACCCTGGCACTGGGTGGCGGCTTTCAGGCCGATGCGTTGTTCGAGCAGGTGCGCGGCACCGATGCATTTGCAGCGCTGGATCATGCCACCTGGCAGGCGGTGCTGGACTTCATCGTGCAAGGCGGCAGCGCGCTGGCGCATTACCCGGATTTCCACAAGGTGGTGCGCGACGAACAGGGCGTGTATCGCGTGATCGACCGGCGCGTGGCACTGCGGCATCGCCTGTCCATCGGCACGATCACCAGCGACGGCAGCGTGCGCGTGCAGTTCCTGCGTGGCGGGCGCCTGGGCGCGGTGGAGGAACAGTTCGTCGGCCGTCTGCGCCGTGGCGACCGGTTTCAATTTGCCGGCCGTTTGCTGGAGCTGGTGCGGCTGGAAGACATGACCGCCTACGTGCGCGTGGCCAAGGGCGGCAGCGGCGCGGTGCCCAAGTGGATGGGCGGGCGCATGCCGTTGTCGTCGGCCTTGGGCCGCGAGGTCGAAGCGCTGTTTGCCGCCCCTGGCGATGCGCCGGAAATGCAGGCGCTGGCGCCGTTGCTGCACTTGCAGGCGTCGCTGTCCTCGCTGCCCGGCCCGGATCATCTGCTGGTGGAAAGCATCAAGGCGCGCGATGGCCGGCACGTGTTCGTGTATCCGTTCGCCGGCCGCCAGGTCAACGAGGGGCTGGCCGCGTTGCTGGCGGCGCGCTGGGGCCGGCGTCAGCGCAATACCTTCAGTTTTGCTGCCAACGATTACGGCTTTGTGCTGTCGCCGGCGCAGGACGTGGAACTCGATGCGGGCGTCTTGCAGACGCTGCTGTCGCCGGAAGGCCTGTTTGCCGACCTGCGCGACAGCCTCAACCTGGGCGAGCTGGCACGCCGGCAGTTCCGCGAGATTGCGCGCGTGGCCGGCTTGCTGTCGCCGTCGTTGCCCGGCCGTGCACCCCGCAGCCTGCGTCAGCTGCAGGCGTCCAGCGGATTGCTGTACGACGTGCTGCAGCGTTTCGATCCGGACCATCTGCTGCTTGCGCAGGCCGAGCGCGAAGTGTTCGAAGGCCAGCTCGAGCTGGCGCGGCTTGCCCATGCACTGGAAGATTGCGCGCGGCGCGAGCTGCGCCTGTGCAAACCGCGCAGCCTCACCCCGTTGTCGTTTCCGTTATGGGCCGAACGCGTGCGCGGCCAACTCAGTACCGAAGACTGGAAGGCGCGCGTGTTGCGTGCTGCCGAACAACTGGAGCGCAAACATGGGCGATAGCGTGCAGCTGCAGCTGGCCGGCGAAACGGTGGAACTGCTCGGCGAACGCGCACTGTATCGTCCGGCACAACGTGCCTTGTTGATCGCCGACCTGCATCTGGGCAAGGCCGATGTGTTCCGTCGCGCCGGCATCGGGATGCCGGCCGGCGGCACCGCGCACGATCTGGAGCGGCTGGATGCGCTGCTGGAACAGCGCGAGGTGGACGCGTTGTGGATCCTCGGCGACCTGCTGCATGGCCCCGCACCGCGCGCAGCCTGGCACCGCCGCTGGAGCGCATGGCGCGAGCGGCATTGCGCATTGCGCGTGATCGCCATCCGCGGCAATCACGACCGCGCCTTGGCCGGCGCCGACCTGCATATCGAGCCGGCCGGCGAACAGGTCGAAGATGGCCCCTTCGTGCTGCGCCACGATCCGCTGCCGCATCCGACCGGGCACGTACTGTGCGGGCATCTGCATCCACTGGCCGCACTGCCCGGCATGGCGCGTCGCTGGCCGGCGTTCTGGTTGCGCGAGCGCGTCACCATCCTGCCGGCGTTCTCGCATTTCACCGCCGGCATCGTGCCGACGCTGGTCGAAGGCGAACGCCTGGTTGCCTGCGTGGAAGACGATGCGCTGGCATTGCCGGTGCGCTAGCGGGCGCGGCAATGCGCTGACCGCGGCTGCCGCTACGCGGTCGCTCCGGCCGTGTCGACCGCAACACGCGGCAGCGGTTGCGACAAGGCCTCGACGAACTCCGGCGCCAATGCCAGCTTGCCGAACCAGCCGTGCTGGGTACCGCTGAGCACGCGCAGCATATGCCCGCGCCCGCCGGGCACGCGCCCCATCGGACGCAGCAGCAGGTCGCGTCCATGCGCCCACAGATCGCGTTCGGACTGGAACAGCGGCGTCAGCCAACGGCTCCAGCGGTGATAGATCGCCACATGCGCCTGGCGCTCGCGCTGGTAGTGCTGCAGGGCCGCGTCCAGATCGTCGCCGATCCGCAAGGCGTCGCGCAGCGCCAACGCATCCAGCAACGCCATGTTGACGCCCTGCCCCAGCTGCGGACTCATCGCATGCGCGGCATCGCCGGCCAGCACGAAGCGACCGCGATGCCAGCGCGCCACCACCGCGTCGCGATAACTGGCGCGCGCCAGTGCGCCATGCACCTGCACGCTGTCCAGACGCGCATGCGCATCCGGCCACATCCGTGCAATTTCCTCGCGCCATGCCGCAATGCCGCGCTGTTCCCACGCGGCGAAATCGCTGCACGGCAGGCTCCAGAAAAAACTCAACCGCGGGGTATCGTCGCCCGGGCGCGTGCCCACCGGCAGCAGGCCGATCATCTTGCGCGCGCCGATGTAGCGCTGGCGCAACTCATCGACGAACGGCCAGTCCTCGCGCGGCAGCAGGCACCATAGCGCGCCCCACGGATAGACCCGATCCAGCCGCGTGCCCTGCACCTGCGCGCGCAAGGTCGACGCGGAACCATCGGCGGCGATGATCAGATCGTACGGGCCATGCCACTGCCCGCGCTGGTCCTGCACGCGCACGCCGTCGTGATCGATGGCGGTGATCCGGGTATCCACATGCAGCTGCGCGTGCTCCGGCCAGGCCTCGCGCAACAGCGTGAACAAGGCGCCGCGCTGCATCCCCAGGCCCATCAGCCGCGCATCCAGGTCGCGATACTGCATATCCATCACCGCGCGTCCGCACGGCGTTTCGCCATACAACCGGCGCACCGGCGCGCCATGCGCGAGCGCCTGCGGCAGCAAGCCCATCCTCCACAGCACCTGCAAACCGCTGGGCTGCAGCAGGAAGCCTGCGCCCACCGGCCCGGGCGCGGCAGCGCGTTCGAACACGTCCAGTCGATGCCCGTCGGCGCCCAGCAGCACCGCCAGTGCCTGCCCCGCCGTGCCATAGCCCACTACCGCAATCCGCAATGCTCGCTGCATGTCCTTCGCTCTTTGGACCTCACCGATCCCGCATGGACCGATGCAAAAAAACCCCCGCCGTGGCGGGGTTCTTCAACCGCACAATCGAGTCACGTCACTCGACCGGCGTGATGTTCGAAGCCTGGGCACCCTTGGGGCCCTGGGTCACGTCATAACTGACGCGCTGGCCTTCCTGCAGGCTGCGGAAGCCCTTGGAGTTGATCGCGGAGAAGTGCGCGAAGACATCGGCGCTGCCGTCCTCCGGTGAGATGAAGCCAAATCCCTTGGCGTCGTTGAACCACTTGACGGTACCGTTCGGCATGGTGATGCGAGACCTTTGCAATAATTAATGGGTGGTGTACGACGATGCGTACGCGCCGAGTATGCAAAGCTTATGCCCCGATGACAATCACCCGCGTGCAAGTTCGCCGATCAGCTCCGGCAATCCGGACGAGGCGGCATCGACGTTGGCCAACACCTCGGCCATGGTGATTTCCTGCGCGTCGCCGCAGCCGGCCGCCCAGTTGGCCACGATCGCCAGACACGCATAGTCCAGGCCTTTTTCGCGTGCAAGACCGGCTTCGGGCATGCCGGTCATGCCGACCAGATCGCAGCCGTCGCGACGCATGCGGGCGATCTCTGCAATCGTTTCCAGCCGCGGTCCCTGGGTGGCGCCATAGCATCCGCCGGCGACCATCGTGACGCCGGTCACCTTGGCCGCGGCGATGACCTTGCTGCGGAACATCGGCGAATACGGATGGCCGAAATCCACGTGCTGCACCTCGCTGCCCGGCTCTTCGCAGAAGGTGGACACGCGGCCCCAGGTGTAATCGATCAGCTGATCCGGACACGCCAGCACGCGCGGACCGAACTGTTCGGTGATGCCGCCGACGGTGTTGAGCGCCAGCACGCGGGTGGCGCCGATTTGCTGCAGCGCAGCGATGTTTGCGCGGTAGTTCACCTTGTGCGGCGGCAGCGAATGGCCTTCGCCGTGGCGCGCCAGGAATGCCACGCGATGGCCCAGCAACATGCCGACACGGATCGGGCCGGAGGGCGCGCCATACGGCGTTTCGATGGCGTACGTCTGCACCTGGTCCAGCTGGGCGAGCTTGTAGACACCGGTGCCGCCGATGACGGCCAATGCGATGGAATTGGGGGACACGAGCAACCTCTGCAACGAAAGACCAAGACGGTGGCGCGCATGCCGGCGCGCCGGGCTGCCCGCAGCGACGCGGGCACGCTGGGGGCAGTTACTGCTTCATCGCGTAGATGGCGGGAATGCCGCGCAGCTGCTCGTTGACGTCCATGCCGAAGCCGAACACGTAACGGTCGGCCACTTCCACGCCAACATAATCGGCGGCGACGCCGGGCACGCAACGGTCGTGACGCTTGACGGTCAGCACCGCCACGCGCACGTCGGTGGCGCCCTGCTCCAGGCACCACTGGCGCACGCCCTGCAGCGTGTAGCCCTCGTCGAGGATGTCGTCGACCAGGATCACCCGGCGGCCGAACAGCGCGGTGGCCGGACGGTGCTTCCACACCAGCTCGCCGCCGGTGGTTTCACCGCGGTACCGGGTGGCATGCAGGTAGTCGAACTGCAGGTCCTGGCCGCGTGCGCCCAGCTCCAGCGCCAGCTGGCCGGAGAACGGCAGCGCGCCGTGCATGATGGTGAGGTACACCGGCACTTCGCCGGCATAGTCGCGCGCAATCGCGTCGGCAATGCTGGCGACGGCCGCATCGATGGCGGGGCGGTCGACCAGCAGATCGGCTTGGGCCAGGGCCTGGGAAATGGTGAGCGTGGACATCAGGCAGTTGTTCCGGAAGAGGCGGAAAGAGGAGTGGTGAATGAGGCGTCGGAGCCGGCGAGCAGGCCATCCCAGCCCAGCGCGCCGCGGCCGATCAGGCCGATCAATGCTGCGGTATTGAGGCTGCGGCCGGCCACGGCCTGCAGCGATTGTTCGACCAGTTCCGGGTGGCAGACCAGCACCACGTCGCAGCCGGCATCCAGATGCGCATGCACCCGGCTCGCCACGCCGCCGGCGCTGAACGAAGCGGCCATGCCGATGTCGTCGGAGAACACCACGCCGCGAAAGCCCAGTTGCCCGCGCAGGATCTGCTCGATCCAGCGCTGCGAATAGCCGGCCGGTTCCGGGGCGACCTGCGGGTAGACCACGTGTGCCATCATCACCGCATCGGCGCCGGCCTCGATCCCGGCCACGAAGGGCAGCAGATCCTCGGCCTGCAAGACCTCCAGCGGCCGCGGGTCGCTGGCATGGTCGACATGGGTGTCTTCCAGCACGGTGCCGTGGCCGGGGAAATGCTTGAGCGTGGCGGCCATGCCGGCGCCGTGCAGCGCCTGTACGTAGGCGCGGGTGAAGCTGGCCACGACCTGCGGGTCGTCGCTGAAGGCACGGTCGCCGATGGCGCGGTTGCCACGGCCCAGATCCACCACCGGCGCGAAGCTCAGGTCCACGCCGCTGGCACGCACCTCGCTGGCCATCAGCTGCGCATGCGCGCGCGCCGCGGCGAGCGCGGCCTCGGGGTCCTGCGCGTACTGCGCGCCGAAGCGCTGCAGCGGCGCCAGCGCGCTGTAGCCGTCGCGAAAGCGCTGTATGCGCCCGCCCTCCTGGTCCACGCAGATCAGCACCGGGCGCGGTGCGGCCGCGCGGATGGATGCCGACAGCTCGGCCACCTGCGTGCGCGAGGCGAAGTTGCGCGTGAACAGCACCACGCCGGCGACCGCGTCGTGCTGCAGCCAGTCGCGTTCCTGTGCGCTGAGTTCGGTACCGGCAACGCCGATCAGAAGCATGTTGGGGGACTCCCGGGCCAGGCGCCAGATTGGCGCAGCGCGGCATTGTCGCAGATGCGCGTTGCAGCGTCAGATCGCGCATTCAGGCAGGCGCGTGTTTGCCGCCGTCGCCACCCCGCTGCAGCCCGCCGGCCGTGCCTCAGAGCACCTCCAGATTCGCCCGCCAGTACGCGGCCTGCGCCTGTACCTGCTCCAGCACGTCCGGTGCCATGGCATCGAGCTGCCGGTACGGCAACGCCAGGCGCTCGTTGGCACCCAGCAGCGTGCGCTGCCGCGCCAGGAAATCCCAGTACAGCGCGTTGTACGGGCAGGCCTGCGCGCCGATCCGTGCCTTGCGCTGGTAGCGGCAGCCACCGCAGTAGTCGCTCATGCGGTCGATATAGGCCGCGCCGCTGATGTACGGCTTGCTGCCGAGCAGGCCGCCGTCGGCGAACTGGCTCATGCCGACCGTGTTGGGCAGCTCGACCCACTCGAACGCATCGATATAGACCCCCAGGTACCAGCGATGCAGCGCCTGCGGCTCCAGCCCTGCCAGCAGCGCGAAGTTGCCGATCACCATCAGCCGCTGGATGTGGTGCGCGTGCGCGTTGGCCAGCGAATTGCCGATCGCATCGGCCAGGCAGCGCATGCCGATCTGCCCGTCCCAGAACCAGTGCGGTAGCGGTGCATGCTGGTCGAGCTGGTTGGACTGGGCATAGGCGGGCATCTGCGACCAGTACACGCCGCGCACGTATTCGCGCCAGCCCAGGATCTGGCGGATGAAGCCTTCCACCGATGCCAGCGTTGCATGCCCGTCATGCAACGCTGCCTCCGCGCGCGCGATCACCTCGCGGGGATGCAGCAGCTTGACGTTGAGCGCGAACGACAGCAGCGAATGGAACAGCCGCGGGCTGCGCGTGCTCATCGCATCTTCGTAGCGGCCAAAGTTCGGCAACGCATGCGTGATGAAGGCATCCAGGTGCTGCAAGGCTTCGTCGCGGTCCCGCGGCCATGGCAGCGCGCCGGCATTCGGCGCGCCGAAGCTGCGTACGCCGGCCGCTTCGATACTGCTCCACAGCGCGCGATGGTCATGCGCTGCGCGCCACTCCGGCGGCGCCGGAGGATCGCCTGGCCACGGCGCGCGGTTGTCGTGATCGAAATTCCAGCGCCCGCCTTCCGGCTCGCCTGCGGCATCCATCAGGATGCGGTGGCGACGGCGCATCTTTCGATAGAACACTTCCATGCGCCACTGGCCGCCGGCGCGAAAACACCCGGCCACTTCATCGCGTTCGGTCAAAAAATGCTCGCTGCCGACCATGCGCGTGGCGAACGGCTGGCGCGCGCACCAGTGCCGCAATGCCTGGTCCAGCCGCCATTCGTCCGGCGCCTGGTACTCCAGCCGGCTGGCGCGGTAATGCGCCACCAGCGCGTCCAGATTGGCAGCGATCGCCTGCCGATTGCTGGGGTTGTCGATGGCCACGTAACGCACCCGGTGACCGGCCTGGCGCAGGCGCGCGGCGAATGCGCGCATCGCCGCGAAGATCGCCAGGATCTTCTGCGCATGGTGCAGCACGTAGTCGGTTTCCTCGCGCACTTCCACCAGCACGTAGACCACGCCCGCATCGATCGCATCGAACCAGCTATGGTGCGGATTGAGTTGGTCGCCCAGGATCAGGCGCAATGTGTGCGCGACTGCCTGCGGGGTGCGGTCGGCTGTGGCTGCCACCGCATCAATCCTCACCGCTGCCCACGGCAACGCCCGCGCACACGCGCGCTGCCAACGCCACACCGCTTTGCCAGGCCCCTTCGACCTTGCCGCCGGCCAGCCAGTCGCCGCAGATGCCGATGCCCAACCGTGCCTCCCAGGCACAGCCGACCTGCAGCGCAGGCTCGGTACTGGCCGCCGTCCAGCGATACGCAGTGCAGGAGTGCGGCAATGGCAGGCCAAGCGCGGCCAGCGCCGGCAACAGGCTGGCGATCACCGCTTCCGGCGTGGCGTCGAGATGCGCCCGACTCCACTCGGCAGTGGCATGCAGCAGCCAGGTTTCCACGCCTGCCCTCCCCGGCTTGCTGGAGTTGCGTGCCACCCAGCGCACCGGGCCGGCGTTGACGAACAAGGCGTCGTAGCCGGGATCGACCGCCAAGTCGAAACGCAGCACCACCGCCCAGGCCGGCTGCATCCGTGCCTTGGCGGCAAGTGTCGCCAGCGTGGGGGCGAGGCCCGCCAGCAATGCAGCCGCACGCGGTGCCGGAACCGCCAGCAGCACGGTGTCGAAGGCGTGTGTCGTCGTGTCTTCCGCCAGCTGCAACTGCCATGTGTCGCCATTGCGTTGCAGTGACCGCACGCAGGCGCCCAACCGAACAGTGAGGTCGGCTGCAAGCGCACGCGCCGGTGCGGCCATGTCCGGCACCCCGACAAAGCGCGTCAACCCGCTGTGCGACGCACGCAGGCCGGTGCCATCCCAACTGGCGAGGCGTGCAGGCCAGGCCGCCGCGATGCCGTGCGCGATCCATGCATCCACCACGGCGGCAAACGCCGGATCGCGCGCGGTGAAGTACTGCGCACCGTGATCGCACTGCCAGCCATCGCCGCCACAGCTGCGCATGCGCCCACCGGCCAAGTCGGCCTGCTCGAACAGCGTCACCGCCATCCCCGCCGCCTGCAGTCGTTGCGCGCAGGCAAGCCCGGCCAAGCCGGCACCGATCACCGCCACCATCTTCGATCGGGCAGGTTGCATCATCTTGTCAACTGCGGGCCGTCGCAACAGGCCGCCGGCCATTCACACCGCGCAGCCGTCCGGCCCGCAGGCATCGGGACCACCGATTGGCGCCGACTCGGCCGCCAGCTGCAACAGCGCCTGCGCGAAACTCTCCGGCGGCTGCGCACCCTGGATCAGGCTGCGTCCGTCGATGACGAAACTGGGTACCGCGCGGATTCCGAGCGCAGCGGCTTGCGCCAGTTGCGCCTGGACGGCAACGACGCCTTCGTCGGAGTCCAGCAGTGCGTGCACGCTCGCCGCGTCCAGACCACCGGCGGCTCCGGCGGCCACCAGCGTTTCGGTCGCGCCGACGTTGTGGCCTTCGGCAAAATGCGCATGGAACAGCGCTTCGATCACGGCCTCGACATCGCCCTCGCGGCTGGCCAGCCAGATCAGCCGATGTGCGCGCAGGGTGCTGACCTGCACCTGCCCGCGCCCGAAGTCGAGCGGCAGGCCATCGGCGCGCGCGGTGGCCTGGGTCTGTGCCAGCATCTGCTCCACGCGCGCGGCACCGCCGAATTTTTGCGCCAGCGCATCGCGCAATGGCGTCGGCTCCAGGCCGGCATCGGGATCCAGCTCAAACGCGTGGTAGTGGATGTCCAGTACCGGTGCCTGCGCACCGAGCGCGGCCACCGCCTGCTCGAAACGGCGCTTACCGATCCAGCACCAGGGACAGACCACGTCAGACCAGATATCGATGCGCATGGGCGGGGATTGGGGATTCGTCATCGGGGATTCGCAGAGCATAAACCCAATACCAAGGCAGGGATTGGCCAGTCGCAGCGCAAGCATCCCAGGTCCGACGCATCGCTTCAGCTTTTACCAATCCCGAATGCCCAATCCCGACTCCCGGATCACACTGCCCCGCTCCAGGTCCTGAACGGGTGCGAGGCCAGCGCCAGGTTGTAGTAGCGCACGTCGTCGGTGACTTCCGCGCCGATCCACGCAGGCCTGGCGAAGGCCTGGTCGGCATGTTCCAGTTCGATCTCGGCCACCACCAGCCCGGCATTGTCGCCGAGGAATTCGTCCACTTCCCACACGTGGCCCTGGTACTGGACCAGATGCCGGCGCTTGTCGATCAAACCGCCGACGCACAGCGCCAGCAGCGCGCGCGCCTCGACCACCGGAATCGGATACTCGAACTCCTGCCGCGTGTGCCCCACCTCGCGCGATTTCAGATTGAGGAACGCGCTCTCGCCCTGGAGACGCACCCGCACCGAGGCGTTCTGCGCACCGCTGCGCAACGCCGCCTGGTCATTGATATAGCCCTGCGCCATCGGGATCACCGCATGCGCGGCAGCGCGCCAGCCATCGCCGGTCACCAGGAATTTGCGTTCGATTTCGATGGGCATGGATTTTGGGGGATTGGAGATTCGGGATTGGGGATTGGCCACAGCAGCGAACTGGCGGGCGTCGGGAATCCGCTCCTGCGAATCCCCAATGCCCAATCCCCAATCACCGCCGTTCAAACACCGCAATGCTCTCCACATGCGCGGTATGCGGGAACATGTCCATCGCCCCGGCGGCCTTGAGCGTAAAACCCTGCTCGTTGACCAGGTAGCCGGCGTCGCGCGCCAGCGAGCCGGGGTGACAGCTCACATAGACGATGCGCTCGAATTTCTTCAGCGGCAACTGCTGCAGCACTTCCAGCGCACCCGAGCGCGGCGGGTCCAGCAGCAGCTTGTCGAAGCCCTGCCGCATCCACGCAGCATTGCGCTGGTCCTGGGTCAGGTCGGCTGCATGGAACTGCGCATTGGCCAGCCCATTGCGCTGCGCATTCTCGCGTGCGCGCGCCACCAGCCCGGCATCGCCCTCCACACCGACCACCTCGCGCACGCCGCGCGCCAGCGGCAGGGTGAAATTGCCCAGCCCGCAGAACAGGTCCAGCACGCGGTCCTCGGGCCCGGCGTCGAGCAGCGCCAGCGCGTGGGCGATCATCTTCTGGTTGAGCGAGGCGTTGACCTGGATGAAATCCAACGGCCGGAACGCCAGCTCCACATCCCACTGCGGCAGGCGGAACGACAGCGGCACCTGCTGCGGCCACAGCGCATGCACGCTATCCACGCCGCCCGGCTGCAGGAAGATCGCAAAACCCTGCGCCTGCGCGAACGCGGTCAGCGCCTGCAGGTCGCGTTCGCTGAGCGGCTGCATGTGGCGGATGGTCAAGGCCACCGCCTCGTCGCCGGCAATGAATTCGATCTGCGGGATATCGCGCTTGCCGTCCAGGCCTTCGACCAGCGCCGCCAGCTGCGGGATCTTCTCGCCGATCTGCGGGATCACCGTATAACAGACCGACAGATCGGCCACGAAGCGCGGATCCAGCTCGCGAAACCCCACCAGGGTCTTGTCCTTCTTCTCGACGCGACGGACCGAAAAGCGGCCCTTGCGCCGGTAGCCCCAGTTATCGCCGACCAGGGCCGGCAACACCGCCTGCGGGCTGACGTGGCCGATGCGCTCCAGGTTGTCCATCAACACGCGCTGCTTGGCCACGATCTGCTGCGACTCGTCCAGGTGCTGCAGCACGCAGCCGGCGCAGACGCCGAAATGCGGGCAGCGCGGGGTCACCCGCTGCGGCGATGCCTCCAGCACCTCGACCGTCCTGGCCTCGTCGAAATGCCGGCTGCGCGCGGTAGGTTCGGCGCGCACCAGCTCACCCGGCAAGGCGCCACTGATGAAGGTGACTTTGCCGCCCTCGCCGTCGCGGCGGGCCACGCCGCGCCCGTCGTGGCTGAGGTCGGTGATTGCGGTCTGGAACGGCGTACGGTCGAAGCGGTTTCGGGTTCTGGCCACGTGGCGACGAGCTGCGGGCAAAAAGGGTGCGTATTGTCGCAGATGCGATCGATCGCGGCCGCTTCGCGCCGTAGAACAATTGTCGCGCCCCTCAAACACAGGCACACTGCCGCTGCACGCGGCTGCGAGGACGCGGCATCGCTGACAAGGAGGCAGCATGAACATGGCGACACGCCACGAACCCCGACCCCGACTCTTGCTGGTAGAGGACGACCCGATCAGCCGTGGCTTCCTGCAGGCGGTGCTGGACGGTCTTCCCGCCCATGTCGATTGCGCAGACTCCCTGTCTTCGGCACTGGACCGCGCGCGCGATCGTCGCCACGACCTGTGGCTGATCGACGTCAATCTGCCCGATGGCACCGGCAGCGGCCTGTTGCGTGCCCTGCGCCTGCTGCACCCGGACGTGCCTGCGCTGGCGCACACCGCCGACACCCATCTGGCGATGCAACGCAGCCTGCAGTCCGATGGCTTCCTGGAAATGCTGGTCAAGCCGCTGACCTCCGAGCGCCTGTTGCAGGCGGTGCGCCGCGGGCTGGCGCGCGGCCGCTACAGCGTGGCCCCGGTGGGTGTGGTCGACATCGCTGCCAGCGATTGGGACGAAGCGGCCGCGCTCAGCGCGCTCAACGGCCAGCAACACCATCTCAACGCGCTGCGCGAGTTGTTCCTGGCCGAGTTGCCGGGCACCCGCGATGCGGTAAATTCGGCCCTGAAGGTCAGTGACGATCAGGCGCTGCGCAGCCATCTGCATCGGCTGCAGGCCAGCTGCGGATTTGTCGGCGCCGCACGGCTTGCCGGCGCGGTGCGCCTGCTGCGCGGCGACCCGCATTCCAGCACGGCGCAGACGCAGTTCCACGCGGCCGTGGCTGCGCTGCTGCACTGAAGGATTGCACCGCGGCCGCTGGACTCGACGCAGCGGCGGCGACCGGAATGGGCGGCATCGCGCACCACGCATGCACGGCGGGCCTGCATGCCGTCCGACGCATTTCGATCATTGCTCGCGCGACTGGTTGACCGGCCTTGCGGCCCTCAACGCCGCCGCGCCAGATCCTCGAGCATTTCCCAGGATTTCAGTCCGCGTCCGCTCAGATGATGCAGCAGCACGCCGCGCATGCTGCGACGCAGACCCGGCATGTCGTCGGCTGCGGGCATGACGTCCTGGCCCAAGGCCAGCAGCGCCGCGCCGGTCACGGTGTCGCGCCGATCCTGCGCCATCGCCTCGCTCAATACGCGCAAGGCGCCTTCCTGCGGATCGAGCCGGTAGCGCGCCGCCGGGTCGATCGCCTGACCGTCGCGGTCGTGCTGCAGATCGAACGCAACGCCCAGGCCATCGAGCACATCGCGCTCGAACTGGCGCAGCCCCCAGGCCAGCGGCAGGCCGGATGCCAGGTGCGCACGCGCCTGCGCATAGCAATCGAACAACTCCGGCACCGGGTCGTTACGCGGCGCCAGGCGCAGCAACAATTCACTGATATAGAAACCGGCCAGCATCGATTCGCCCGCCAGGCGGGGCGCAGTATCCAGCGCCTCGGCCTGACGCAGCTGCGCCAGTTCGCCGCGCTGCACCGCGGTGAACTGGATCAATTGCAGTGGCTGCAGCGCCCCCCGCAAGGCCTGCTTGCGTGGCCCGTGCACCCCGCGCGCCAACAGCCCGACCCGCCCATGCTGCTCGCTCAGCACTTCCACCAGCAGGCTGGTCTCGCGCCAGGCGCGCACATGCAGGACAAAGCCGCGCTCGTGTTCGATCAACATGCGCTGTCGTGCCGCAGGGGCCGAGATTGCAGGACAGACACTCCGATATCGGCAACGGCCGCGGTCAGCCTCTGCCGGCGGCGCCCCCGATCACAGCCGTTGCCGACAACCGCCGCAGCGGCCAGGCGCAATCGGGACCATCGCGACATCGCTTGCATCGTAGCTCCACGCCAGTGACGGTCTGGGCGATCGCATCGACAGGCTGTCAGCACAGCGTCGGTGCCGCGCCGGCCCCGGCCGGGGCCTCACTCGTATCCGAACGCCTTCAACGCCGCTTCGTCATCCGACCAGCCTTCGCGCACGCGCACCCAGGTCTCCAGGAACACCTTGGCGCCGAACAGGCGCTCCATCTGCAGGCGCGCCTTGCCGCCGATGTCCTTCAGGCGGGTGCCGCCCTTGCCGATCACGATCGCCTTCTGGCCTTCGCGCTCGACCCAGATCACCGCGCCGATGCGCAGCAGCGCGCCGTCTTCGGCAAAGCGCTCGATCTCCACGGTGGTGGCGTACGGCAGTTCTTCGCCGAGCTGACGCATCAACTGCTCGCGCACCAGCTCCCCGGCCAGGAAGCGCTGGCTGCGGTCGGTGATCTCGTCCTCGCCGAACATCGCGTCGGCTTCCGGCACCAGCTTGAGCAGGTCGCCGACCAGCGCCTCCAGGCCCTTGCGCTTGAGCGCCGACACCGGATGCACTGCAGCGAACGTGCGCCCCTCGCTGACCTGGGCCAGGAACGGGAACAGCGCGGTCTTGTCCTTGAGCCGGTCGACCTTGTTGACCACCAGCACCACCGGCACCCCGGCGTCGCTCAGGACCTTGAAGGCCAGGGTGTCTTCGTCGTCCCAACGGCCGGCTTCGATCACCAGCACCGCCGCGTCCACGCCCTCCAGCGAGCCGCGCGCGGCGCGGTTCATCACCCGGTTCATCGCGCGCTTCTGCTCGCGATGCAGTCCGGGCGTATCGACCAGCACCAGCTGCCCCGCGGGGAAGGTGGCAATGCCCAACAGCCGGTGACGCGTGGTCTGCGGCCGGTTGGACACGATGCTGACCTTGGCACCGACCAGGGCATTGGTCAGGGTGGACTTGCCGACGTTGGGCCGGCCGATCACCGCAACGCTGCCGCTACGGTGGGGGGAAGAGGTTTCGCTCACGTGTTGGAATCCAGTTGTGCGATGACGAGGGTGGCCGCCTGTTGCTCGGCGAGGCGACGCGAGCTGCCCTGGCCTTCGGCGCGGGCGACGGGCTGTTCCAGGATGCAGGCGACATGGAACTGCTTGGCATGTTCGTCGCCGCTTTCGCTGATCAGCGCGTAAGTGGGCAGCGGCAGCTGCCGCGCCTGCAGCCATTCCTGCAGCCGGGTCTTGGGGTCCTTTTCCGCCTTGCCCACCGGCAGCGCGGCCAGCGAGGGTTCGAACCACGGCAGCACCACCGCACGGCAGCGCTCGAAGCCGCAGTCCAGATAGATCGCCGCCACGATCGCCTCGACCGCGTCGGCCAGGATCGAATCGCGGCGATGGCCGCCGGATTTCAGCTCGCCCGGGCCCAGCGTCAGCCGCTCGCCCAGGTTAAGCGCGCGGCCGATCACCGCCAGCGCCCCTTCGCGCACGAGTTCGGCGCGCGCGCGGGTCAATGCGCCTTCATCGGCCTTGGGCCAGCGCTGGTACAGCGCCTCGGCGATCAGCAGGTTGACGATGCCGTCGCCAAGGAATTCCAGTCGTTCGTTGTGCGGTGTTCCGGCGCTGCGATGCCGCAGCGCCTGGGCGAGCAACCCCGGATCGGCGAACGCATGCCCGATCGGATCGCCACGCTGGAAGGTTCTATTCGCCACCACGTCCCGTCATGTCCTGTGACGTCTCGAACTTACCGACAATATCCAGGTTGCCGATCAATTCGCGGCGCACTTCATAATTGACCTTCATGCGCCAGCCACCGTCGGCGCGCTCGAACTTGACGTCTTCCTTCTTGACGTTTTCCGAATAGTTGATGTACAGCCGGCGAAAGAACAGATCCTGCAACTTGGACGGATCCATGTTGGCGCTATCGGGTTCCTTGGCCAGGCTCTTCATGGCCGTGCGCACGGAATAGTATTCCTGGTACATCGGAAACAGCTTCATCCCGATGTACAGGGCAAACCCCACCACCGCCAGCACCACCACGAACGACGTCAACGTCATACCGCTTTGCTTGCGCTTCATTGTGCTTCCCCGGCACGCCGTGCGTGCATTACTGGATTCCGGTCCCGATCCGCGACGGATCGAAACTCCCCTTGCAGAACCATCCTTCGCAATTGAGCCAGATCAGGAACGCCTTGCCGCGCAGGTTGGCCTCCGGCAGGAAGTGCGTCTGGGTCCAGAATCGGCTGTCTTCGCTGTTGTCGCGATTATCCCCCATCACGAAATAGCTGTCCGCCGGCACGGTCCAGTCGCCCTGCCCGGCCGGCATGTTGCGGTCGACCCACTCCAGCACGGTGTGCGTGCGGCCCGGCAAGTCCTCGACCAGCAAGGTGGTGCCGGTCATCTCGGCGCCCTTGCCCTTGCCGATGTATTCGCCCTTGATCGTGTAACGCATGGGTTTTTCGTTGATGTACAGCGTATCGCCGTGGAAGCCGATCTTGTCGCCCGGCAGGCCCACCACGCGCTTGATCCAGTTCTGGTCGGGCGCATGCGGCGGCTTGAACACCACCACGTCGCCGCGCTTGGGCTCGCCGGTGGGGATGAACTTGGTATTGGTGATCGGCAGACGGAACCCGTAGGCGAACTTGTTGACCAGGATGAAATCGCCGATCAGCAGATTGGGCATCATCGAACTGGACGGAATCTTGTACGGCTCGGCAACGAAGCTGCGCAGGATCAACACCACCGCCAGCACCGGGAAAAAGGCGCGCGAGTAATCGATGATCGCCGGCTCGCTGTCCAGCAGACCGGCGCGTGCGGCGCGGCGCTTGGCCAGGAACAGCTTGTCCAGCAGCCAGATGAAGCCGGTGCCCAGCGTCAGCACAACCAGGACGATTTCAAACCATTTCATTGATGTTCCTTCGGAACGGGATTCGGGATTGGAGATTGGGGATTCGCAAAAACAGTAGGGCTGGCGTCGTTGCCAATCCCCAATCACGAATCCCAAATCCCGGTTACTTATCCATCTGCAGGACAGCCAGGAAGGCTTCCTGCGGAATCTCCACGCGGCCGACCTGCTTCATGCGCTTCTTGCCTTCCTTCTGCTTTTCGAGCAGCTTTTTCTTGCGCGAAACGTCGCCACCATAGCACTTGGCCAACACGTTCTTGCGCATCGCCTTGACCGTGGAGCGCGAGATGATCTGCGAGCCCACGGCGGCCTGGATCGCCACGTCGAACATCTGCCGCGGGATCAGGTCCTTCATCTTTTCGCACAGTTCGCGGCCGCGCCGGTCGGCGTAGCTGCGGTGCACGATGATCGACAGCGCATCGACCTTGTCGCCATTGATCAGCGTATCCACGCGCACGAACGGGCCGGCATCGAAGCGCAGGAAGTGGTAATCCAGCGAGGCGTAGCCGCGCGAGACCGACTTGAGCTTGTCGAAGAAATCCAGCACCACTTCGGCCATCGGCAGCTCGTAGCTGATCTGCACCTGGCTGCCCAGGTAGTTGATGCCGATCTGGGTGCCGCGCTTTTCTTCGCACAAGGTGATGATGTTGCCGACGTAATCGGGCGGGGTGAGGATATTGGCGCGGATGATCGGCTCGCGGATCTCTTCGACGTTGTTCAGCGGCGGCAGCTTGGACGGGTTGTCCATCGGGACGATGCTGCCGTCGGTCTTGAGCACTTCGTAGACCACGGTCGGCGCGGTCGAGATCAGGTTGAGGTTGTATTCGCGCTCCAGCCGCTCCTGCACGATCTCCATGTGCAGCATGCCGAGGAAGCCGCAACGGAAGCCGAAGCCCATCGCTTCGGAGCTTTCCGGCTCGAAGCGCAGCGCCGCATCGTTCAGGCGCAGCTTGTCCAGCGCCTCGCGCAGATCCGGGTAGTCCTCGGCATCGACCGGAAACAGGCCGGCGAACACGCGCGGCTGCATTTCCTGGAAACCGGGCAATGCATGCGGCGCCGGGTCGGCCGCCAGGGTCAGGGTGTCGCCGACCGGCGCGCCGTGCACGTCCTTGATCGAGGCGTTGATCCAGCCCACTTCGCCCGCGCCCAGCGCGGCAAGCTCCTTGCGCTTGGGCGTGAACACGCCGACCTTGTCGACCAGATGGGTGCGGCCGGTGGACATCACCAGGATCTTGCTGCCCGGCTTGATCTCGCCCTGCATCACGCGCACCAGCGAGACCACGCCCAGGTAGTTGTCGAACCACGAGTCGATGATCAGCGCCTGCAGCTTGTCGGTATCGCGGGGGGTGGGCGGCGGAATCCGCTGCACGATCGCTTCCAGCACCAGGTCGATGTTCAGGCCGGTCTTGGCGCTGACCGCCACCGCGTCCTCGGCATCGATGCCGATCACCGCCTCGATCTCGGCCTTGGCACGCTCGATGTCGGCGGTCGGCAGGTCGATCTTGTTGAGCACCGGCACCACTTCCAGGCCCTGCTCCACCGCGGTGTAGCAGTTGGCCACCGACTGCGCTTCCACGCCCTGGGCCGCATCCACCACCAGCAGCGCGCCTTCGCACGCGGCCAGCGAGCGGCTGACCTCGTAGGAGAAGTCCACATGCCCGGGGGTGTCGATGAAGTTCAGGTGATAGACCTGCCCGTCCTTGGCCGTATACGGCAGGGACACCGACTGCGCCTTGATGGTGATGCCGCGTTCGCGCTCGATCGGGTTGGAGTCGAGCACCTGGGCCTCCATCTCGCGCGCCTGCAGGCCGCCGCACAGCTGGATGATCCGGTCGGCCAGGGTGGATTTGCCGTGGTCGACGTGGGCGATGATGGAGAAGTTGCGGATGTTCCGCATTGAATCAGAGGACATTGAGGTGGGCGCCGGCGGTGCCGTCGTCAGGGTAACGCAGCATTATCGCACGGTCGGCCCCTTTGGGGCCGGGGATTGGGGAATCGGGATTCGGGAATCGCAAAAGCAGGGTGGACCGTCGCGTATCGCGGACCCGCTTCTGCCAATCCCGAATCCCGAATCCCGGCCGCGATCAGCCGCCGGCCTTCAGGGCCACATAACTGGTCGCCTTGCCGTCGGTGACCAGCAGCATGACCACGTCGCCCTTCTTGTAGCTGGACAGCGCGCGGTTGAGGTCGGCGACGCTGCCGACCTTGGTGCGGCCGACGCGGGCAATGACCAGGCCCGGCGACAACGGCGGCTGGGTGCTGCGTGCTGCCGCGCCGGTCACCGCGGCAATACGCACGCCCTCGCCGGCTTCCAGGCCCAGGCGGCTGCGCTCGACGGCGGTCAGATCGGCCACCTGCAGGCCGAGCAGTTCCACGCTGGCCGGGGCGCTGGGCTTGGCGTCGTCGGCAGCGGTGCGCGGTGCAGCGTTGCCGGCCGGGTTGTCCAGCGCCGTCAGGGTGACCGCCACCTTGCGCGGCTTGCCATCGCGCAACACGTCCAGGGTGACCTTGGTCCCCGGCGCCATCAGGCCGATCATCGGCGGCAGGTCGCTGGCGACATCGATCGGCTTGCCGTTGACCGCGCGGATCACGTCACCCACTTCGATCCCGGCCTTGGCGGCGGGGCTACCGGGCGGGATGTCGTTGACCAGTGCACCACGCGTATCCGGCAGGCCCAGGCCCTGCGCCTTGAGCGAGTCGATCGGGCCGACCGCCACCCCCAGCATGCCGCGGCTCACGTGGCCGGTGGCCTTGATCTGCTCGGCGGCGCTGAAGGCCAGATCGATCGGGATCGCGAAACTGATGCCCATGTAGCCGCCGGAGGCGGAGAAGATCTGCGAATTGATGCCGACCACTTCGCCACGCGTATTGAGCAGCGGGCCACCGGAGTTGCCCTGGTTGATCGCCACGTCGGTCTGGATGAAGGGCACGTAGCGCTGGTCTGCATACGGGTTGCTACGACCGGTAGCACTCACGATGCCGGCGGTGACCGAGTGATCCAGCCCGAACGGCGAGCCGATCGCGACCACCCACTGGCCCGGCTTGAGCGTGTTGGAATCGCCCAGACGCACCGTCGGCAGGCCCTTGGCGTCGATCTTGAGCAACGCCACGTCGAACTGCTCGTCGCTGCCGACCACCCTGGCCTTGAACTCGCGGCGGTCGGTCAGCTTGACGGTGACCTCGCTGGCGCCGTCGACCACGTGGTGATTGGTCAGCACATAGCCGTCGGCCGAAATGATGAAGCCCGAACCCATCGACTTGCCGGCGATGCCGCCATCGTCATCGCCGCCCCGGCCCGGCCCCTGGCGCGGCCCGCCCGGCATCTGGAAATCCGGACCGAAGAAGCGACGGAAGAATTCCGGCATCTGCTCGTCGCCGGGCATCGCGCCGCCGTCCTGCCCACCCGGACCACCGCGCCGCTGGCGCGCCATGGCGTCCTTGCGGGTGATGGTGGTTTCGATATTGACCACGCCCGGGCCGACCTGCTCGACCAGATTGGTGAAGTCCGGCAACCCGGCCACCAGCTGCGGCGCCGGCGTGGCGCTGCGGTTGGCGGCAATCGGGGCAACGTCCTTGGCAGCGGGCGCGGACTGCTGCGCGCAGGCGGCCAGCGGCAAGGTCATGGCGATCAGGCCGAACATCTGGGTGCGAATGCGATGGTTCATCAGGTTGCCTCCGATGGCAGGGCGACAGGGGCCAAAGCCCCTGCCATTGCAGGGGTCCGGCACGATAACGGAAGGGGGGACGCCGAACGGATGAAGAGCGCCGGCGGCATCAATCCTGCGGCGGCTGCACCGGCAGCGGCCGGCTTGGCGCAGGGCTGGCAACACCCTGCGGCGCGGGCTCGAACGGATAGAACGCCGTGCCTTGGCCGCCTTGGCGGAAGCTGGCATTGAGCGGACTGTCGCCGGCACCGGACAGCGCCGCGCGCGGCCACGGGCGCGCCTGCAGTGTGGTATCCGGATGCGTGAACGGATTCGATGGCGCCGCAACGGCCGTGGCGGCCGCCGAGGCGGGAGCAGCGGATGCCAGCACGCGGGCTGGCGCCTGCTGCTGCCGCGCCGCGACGCTGCGGGCGGCCTGCTGGTTGCGCGTGGCCGCGCCACGGCGAGCCGATGCCAGCGCGGCAGCCGGCACCGCTGCGGCCAGCGCGGCGACCTCGTCGGGGGCGGCCGGGCCAGGCTCGGCCGGTCCCTTCGGCACCACGGGCGTGGTGGGAGCCTGCGCGGTGGCGGGCAACTGCGCCACGGTGGCGAACACCGGAACCTGGGTGACAGGCGCTGCGGTCTCCGGCAGACGCTCGCGCGCCATGAACAAGGCGATCGCCGCGACCGATGCCGCAATCGCCGCGCCACCGCCCCAGCGCCAGCGCGCCGCCGGACGCGTGGATGGCTGCGCCTGCGGCACCGGCTCATCGGCAATGGCACTGCGTACACGCGCGGCAAAATCCAGCGGTGCCGGCGCGCTGGCCGCACCACGCAGCACATCGCCGCACAGCTGCCAGCGTTCGTGGCAGCCGGCCAGTTCTTCGTCGTGGGCCAGACGCCGCAGCAAAAAGCGCGACTCGTCGGCGCTCAATTCGCCATCCACCAGCGCAGACAGCTGCTGGCGGTAGTGGCGCTCGAACTTGTCGGTGGTGGACATGGCAGGGTTATGGCTCATACACGGTGTCGCTCACGGGTAGCGCTGTCGGTCTCCAGCAGAGGCCGCAGCTCGATGTCGATGGCCTCGCGCGCCCGGAAGATGCGCGAGCGCACCGTCCCGATCGGGCAATCCATCTTTCGCGCGATTTCGTCGTAGCTCAGCCCATCCACCTCGCGCAAGGTGATGGCCGACCGAAGTTCTTCCGGCAGGGCTTGGACCGCACGCATCACCGTTTGTTCCAGCTCCTGTCGCATCAATTCGCGCTCCGGGGTGTCGGTATCGCGCAAGCGGGTCGCCCCATCGAACTGCTCGGCATCGCTAATCTCGATGTCGTCGGTGGGCGGCCGGCGGTTGTGCGCCACCAGATGGTTCTTGGCAGTGTTGACGGCAATGCGGTGCAGCCAGGTATAGAACTGGGAGTCGCCGCGGAAACTGTTGATCGCGCGGTAGGCGCGCACAAACGTATCCTGGGCCACATCCTGGCATTCGCTCCAGTCGGCGATGTAGCGCCCGATCAACGCAACGATCCGGTGCTGGTATTTGCGCACCAGCACATCGAACGCCGCACTCTCGCCGCGCTGCACACGCCGGACCAGTTCCAGGTCCAGCTCCTGAGGTGTATCGACTTCGGCCATGTCGGGCCGCACTCCTGTCAGCCCACCGAAGTCGGGCAATGAGACAACCATTGAAGGGAAAAGTTCATACCGATCCATACGATCGTCACGCAACAGGCTAGCTGCACCGATGCGTCACTGGCGACGCCTCGCGCCGGGCAGCCGCCGCCTTGTCGACGGTATGGGTATTTGACGTGAACGAAACAACCTCTGGATGATAACGACCTTTCCTTATATCTCCGGACGGCCAGACGCATGCTTCCAGGTTTCGACGGGCTCCGATTCAGCCATTGGCAGGCCGACCTGCGCGAGGACGGCGTGGTCGTGCTCAGCCTTGATCGCCAGGGCGCACCGGTCAACGCATTTTCGCAGGAGGTGCTGCTCGAACTGGGCGCGCTGGTCGAACGCCTGGCGCTGGACCCGCCCAAGGGCGTGGTGCTGCGCTCGGGCAAGCCCAACGGCTTCATCGCCGGTGCCGACCTGAAGGAATTCCAGGAATTCGACCGCAAGGGCACCGTCAACGATGCCATCCATCGTGGCCAGCAGGTGTTCCAGAAACTGGCCGAACTGCCCTGCCCCACGGTCGCGGCGATCCACGGATTCTGCATGGGCGGCGGCACCGAGATCGCGCTGGCGTGCCGGTACCGCGTGGCTTCCGACGATGGCAGCACGCGTATCGGCCTGCCGGAAACCAAGCTCGGCATCTTTCCCGGCTGGGGCGGCAGCGCCCGCCTGCCGCGCCTGATCGGTGCGCCGGCAGCGATGGACCTGATGCTCACCGGGCGCACCGTCGCGGCCAAGGCCGCACGCGCGATGGGCCTGGTCGACAAGGTCGCCGCGCCGGCAGTGCTGGTCGACGTGGCCGCCGCGCTCGCGCTCACCGGCAGCAAACGTCCCTTCAAGCAGCGCGCCACCGCCTGGGCCACCAATACCCTGCCCGCGCGCAAGCTGCTGGCGCCGCAGATGCGCAAGCAGGTCGCACGCAAGGCGCGCAAGGAGCACTACCCGGCACCCTACGCCTTGATCAACGTCTGGGAACGCGCCGGCGGCAGCGGCATCCAGGCGCGCCTGGCGGCCGAGCGCAAGGCGGTGGTCAAGCTCGCCAGCACGCCGACCGCGCGCAACCTGATCCGCATCTTCTTCCTGACCGAGCGCCTGAAGGCGCTGGGTGGCAAGGACGCCGGCGCCGCGGCCCTGGCGCCGATCCGCCATGTGCATGTGGTCGGTGCCGGCGTGATGGGCGGCGATATCGCGGCCTGGGCGGCCTACAAGGGCTTCGAGGTGACGCTGCAGGACCGCGAGCAGCGCTTCATCGATACGGCCCTGGGCCGCGGCGGCGAGTTGTTCGCCAAGCGCGTCAAGGACGAGGCCAAGCGGCCGGCAGTGGCCGCGCGCCTGCGCGGCGACCTGGCCGGGGCGGGCGTGGCGCAGGCGGACCTGGTGATCGAAGCGATCATCGAGAACCCGCAGGCCAAGCGCGAGCTGTACCAGTCCGTCGAGCCGCAGCTCAAGCCCGATGCGTTGCTGACCACCAATACCTCGTCGATTCCGTTGACCGAGCTACGCGGGCATATACAGCGCCCGGCGCAGTTTGCCGGCCTGCACTACTTCAATCCGGTAGCGATGATGCCGCTGGTGGAAATCGTGCAGCACGACGGGCTGGATCCAGCCAACGTTGCGCGCCTGGCGGCATTCTGCAAGGCGCTGGACAAGTTTCCGGTACCGGTGGCCGGCACCCCCGGCTTCCTGGTCAATCGTGTGCTGTTCCCGTACCTGCTCGAAGCGGCCACCGCCTATGCCGAGGGCATTCCCGGCCCGGTGCTGGACAAGACCGCGGTCAAGTTCGGCATGCCGATGGGGCCGATCGAACTGATCGACACCGTGGGCCTGGACGTGGCTGCCGGCGTCGGCGCGGAACTGGCGCCGTTTCTCCGGTTGCCGATTCCCGCCGCGCTGGCCACCGTGGAGCCGGGCAAGCGCGGCAAGAAGGACGGCCAGGGCCTGTACAAGTGGGAGAACGGGCGCGCGGTCAAGCCCGAAGTAGCCAGCGGCTACGCAGCGCCGGACGACCTGGAAGACCGGTTGATCCTGCCGCTACTGAACGAAGCGGTTGCCTGCCTGCACGATGGCGTGGTGGCCGATGCGGACCTGCTCGACGCCGGCGTGATCTTCGGCACCGGCTTTGCCCCGTTCCGCGGTGGTCCGATCCAGCACATCCGCACTGTCGGCGCCGACGCGCTGCTGGCACGCCTGCAGGCGCTGCAGGCACGCCATGGCGAGCGTTTCGCGCCGCGTCCGGGCTGGGACTCGCCGGTATTGCGTGAACCGCTGGCGTGAGGCGGCAGCGGCTCACGCAGCGCTGACCGGAGGCGCAATCGGCTTGCCCTCGATCGATTGCCGCATGCAGCTGCGAGGCGATGCAACCGGGCGCGAAGCACCGGCAAGAAGAACGGCGACCCAGGGCTCGCCGTTCCTTGTTGCAGCATCGTTGGCACAACTCAGAAGCGCAGGCCCAGGCTGGTGAAGAAATAACGACCAGCCTGGTCATAGCCGCCCAGGGAGTTGCCGTTGAAGGTCAGGCTTCCGCCCACCAGCGGCGGTTCCTTGTCGGCGATGTTGTTGATGCCCAGCGTCCAGGTCACGTAATCGCCCAACTGCACCGAACCGGAGAGATCGAAGTAGTTGTACGCCGAGACCTTGTTGTCCTGGTTCACCAGGCGCACGTCGGTGGTGCCACGGGTTCCGTTGGTATTCTCGTAGTCCAGTTCGCCGATGTAGCGCCAGCGCAGACCGACGGTGTAGCGGTCAAAGCTGTAGCGCGTGCTCAGCACATGCCGCCATTCGGCACTGTTGCAGGCCACGTTGACCACGCCGGCGCAGTCGTAGGTCACTTCCTGCACGCCCGGAACCGGCTCGTATTCCTGCTTGAGGGCATAGCTGCCCATCATCGAGGCGGTCAGGCGCCCCGGCCCGATGCTCCATGCGTAAGACGCGGTCAGGTCGATCCCCTGGAAATGCAACGAGCCGAAATTGTCCTGGGAATTGAAGATCAGGCCGGAGACGTCGGGGTCGCTTCCGCGGAACAGATCGCCGGTCGTGGCGTTACGGCGGACGCGGCTGCAGATGTCCGCATTGCCGGTCACACCGCACGCGGTCAGGATGTTGGACGAGCCGATGCTGCGGATCGCGTCGTCGATCTTGATGTCGTAGTAATCCACGCTCAGATCCAGACCCTTGATGGGGCTGGCGGCAAAGCCCACCGTCCAGGTATTGGCCGTTTCCGGTTCCAATGCGGTATTCCCGCCGGCAATTTCGTTGTACTGCCCGGCAGGGTTGGCGGCGACCCGCCCGTACTGCGCGGCGGTCACGCCGGTGTTGGCGCACTGGGCCTGGGTCAGGACCGGATTGGCACCGGCACAGGGGTCGCTACCGCTCCACAGGCCGATCACGTTCTCGCTATACAACTCGGTGATGTTCGGCGCACGGATGGCACGGTTCCAGCCGGCACGCAAATGGTACTTGCCATCGACGAAGGTTGCGCCCAGACCTGCCTTGTAGGTGCTGACGCCACCGGAGGTGTCGTAGTCGGAGTAGCGATAGCCAAGCTGCAAATCGAGAAGATCCAGGCTTCCGGCCTGCGCGACCAGCGGCACCGCGCCCTCGAGGAACAGCTCCTTGACGCCGATGTCGCCGGACACGTTGGAAGTGGGACCGCCCAGCCCGGTGAAGTTGCCGATCTGCATGTTGCTGTCGGCCACGCGCTGGAAGGTTTCCTTGCGGGTTTCCACACCACCGACCAGGCTGATCGGGTTGTCGCCGGCCCACGGCAGGCTGTAACCGAAGTTGCCGGTCACATAGGCATTGAACACGCGCATCGAGGTTTCGTAGTTGACGATACCGATGCCTTGCAGCGCCTGCGCCTCTGCCGCGGTGACACTGTCGGTCCACACGCTGTAGGGCACGCAGCCATCGAACGCGCCGGGCTGGCACCCCAGCAGCGCGTCGCGCACGCGGGTGGTGACGAAATCGTTCCGGTTCTCCGACTTGGTGGTGCTGCGGTTATAGGTAAACGACGCGTCGTAGGACCAGTTGTCGGTGATATCGCCCTGGGCGCCGGCAGTGATGCTGAAACTGTTGGTATCCGAGTCGGTGATGCGCGGGCCACCTTCGACGTTGCGCTTGGCGACATAGACGGTGAACTCGTCGTCGGTGATGCCGACATCGTTGCAGAGGCTGCCGATCACCGAGGTGGCGCAGTTGACATTGAGATCGGTGAAGAACGCGCCCGAGGGCGCGATCTGGGTCGAGCTCTTGCGATTGACGAACAAGGTTTCAAGATACGGCTTGAAGTGCTCGTTGACCTCGTACTTGATGTTGGTGCCGGCCGTGTAGCGCGTATCCGGCCGCTGGTAGTAGTTCAACGGCGCGAAGTTGTAGAGATTCGGGGATGCAACCTGCGACCAGGTCCCGCCGGCCGAAGGCTGCACGTAGAACGCGCCAGCCGACGGAGCGACAACGTAGAAGTTGGCCGGGTCGGCAGTGGCAGAACCACCGCACGAAGTCCCTGCCGTGCTCAGTGCACAGGAAGAGTAATCGCGCTGCCCCTGCAGCAAGGGGTCGTTCTCGCGCCAGGTGGCCCATGCGGTGGCGTGCCCGGCTTCGCCGAAGCTGCCGCCGATCGCCAGGTCCAGGTTGCGGGAGATGCCGTCAAAGCCGGAATTGCCTTTCGGGTAGTCGTAGCCGGCATCGTCCATCAATCCACGCATCAGCGTGTTGCCGTTGTCATGCTGATAGGCGTTGTAGCCCATGTCGACGCTGACGCCCTCGAATTCGTCGTCGAGCACGAAATTGACCACGCCGGCGACGGCATCGGACCCGTACACCGCAGATGCACCGCCGGTCAGGATGTCCACGCGGCGCACCAGCGCGGCCGGAATGATGCTGATATCCGGGCTTTCGCCAATGCCCTTGGGAATGCGCCTGCCATTGACCAGGGTCAATGTGCGCTGCGCGCCCAATCCGCGCAGGTCGACAGTCGCGTAGCCCTGCGAACCGTTGTTGGCGAAGTTGTCGAAGCTCGCCGAAAGCTGCGGATACTGATTGATCAGATCTTCGACCTTGGTCGAGCCGGTGTACTGGAATTCTTCCTTGTTGATCTCTGCCACCGGACTGGAGGCCGTCATCGTCTGGCTCTTGATGCGCGTACCGGTGACGCTGATCGCGTCCAGGCTCTTGAGTTCCGTCGAGGGCTGTTCCTGTGCCATCACGGTTCCCGACAGGGCCAACGCGGCGGCGCCGACCGTGAGCGATGCCCTGATGGCGTCGCGCAACTTGGTGGTCTTCAATCTCATCTCTCTCTCCGAAAGTCCGAACGGGCAAATGCAGTGCGCTGCGTCGGCAGCTGAAGCGGTGCCGGCATGCACTACGACGTCGTTGGCGAGCGCATCGCGCTGCGCTGCCACACTGGCGAACGACCGGACGAAGAAGCGCCCGAAAAAACGTTGCCAACCCGATGTTAAGACCACGTTGAGGAGAATTAAAGCGCCATTCAGAAATGCTCTGAATCGGTGCGGCCAATCCCCAAAAGAGTGCAGGCGTCACGCAAAAACCCCCCTCCACCGCCCTTTTTTTCCACCTACCGGACGATTTGATGCCTGACGCTCGCCTGCCGTCTGCGAACCAGGACCCGCCCGTCGGAAGACTGGACCGAGCGGCCGGTCGGCCGGCACCCGACCGTTACAAGGTTTCGACACCGGGCAGGACCACGCCCGCTGCCTGGAGTCGCTTCAGCAAAGGCAGGAGTCCGTCCAGATGACGGCGAGAGCTATGGACCGACCGTTGGTGGACATCGCCACGCACCTGCGCAGCGCTCGCGGTCACGAACGGCACATTCTCCAGTTCGGTGACGGCGGCACCGCTCGTCAGGCCGCACCAGCTCAGCACCCGCGCGATCTGATCGTCGGTGTCGCGCACCAACGCTTCGTAGTGCACGTCGAGGATGCTGTCGGGCACTACCGCATGCCAGTGACGCATGGTCTGCTGATAGGCCAGGTAGTAATCAGCGAGCTCATCGAGCGCATACGAAAACGGATAGGCGTTGTAGAACAAGGTCTTGTACATCGCATAACACGTATCCAGCGGATCGCGCACCAGATGGATGATGCGTGCGCGGGGCAACGCGGTGGCAATCATGCCGCAGTAGAGGTAGTTGACCGGCATCTTGTCGATGAAGACCGGATGGTCGTGCACCAGCTCGCGGGCCCCGCGCAGATACTCCGCGCCAAGCGCCGCAAAATCGATCTGCAGCGATGCCTGGGCTGCGGTCAAGCCGGGGTTGGTCGCCAGCACGCCGGACGTTGCGCTGCCGAGCAGCGCACCGAAATCCATCAATTCCCCGGCCGAGCGCGCACCGCCGCGCTGGATCAGCAGGCGCTCCAGCAAGGTGGTGCCTGAGCGCGGCAAGCCGACGATGAAGATCGCCCCCTCGCCCGCATCACCCGGCTGCAGTGCGCGCAGGGCATCCGGGCCGTACGCCTGTCGCACCTGGGCGATATGCGCACACTCGGACGCAACGTCGTACTGCAGCGTGTTGCGCTTGCAGGCCGCTGCGGCGGTCAACGTCTCGAACGATTCGGCATGCCGGCCCAGATCCTCCAGCTCCTTGCTCAAGGCGTACAGGCCCGCCGCCCGGGCGGAAGGTTCCGATAGCGTGGTCAAGCGGTGGCGCAGATCGTCCAGATGGTTGTGCTGCCCGGTCTGACGCCGGAGCGTGGCGCGCAGGTACAAGGCATCGCCCGTCGTGGGCGCCAGGTACAGCAGTCGCTCCAGCGTGAGCTCGGCCGCATCGAACTCGCCGCCGAAGAACTGCATGGTGGCAAGGTCGTACAACAAGCCGGGCTGTTCTCCCAGCAAGGTCAGCGCATGCCGATACGCATCACGGGCGGCCGCCACTTCGTGGCAGCCGCTGTACAGCGCGCCGATCCGCCACCATGCAGCACCGTCGGTGGCGGCCAGCGCCTGCGCCTGCGCGGCAACGCGGCGGGCCTGGCGGCGGCGACGCAGCTGCAGCAGCAAGCTTGCGTACTTGATCAACAGCGGCACCGGTGAGGCGGCAACCGCCGCCGCCCGTGCGATGCGGTCCGCCGCACCCTGCGGGTCCCCATTGGCCAGCCGGGCCTCGCTGGCGAGTTCCAGCAGATGCGCATTGCCAGGCTGGTCGGCGCAGGCGCGGTCGGCGAACGCAACGGCCTCGGCGTACCGTCCCTGACGCAGCAGTTGATAGCCGTTGTGCAACAGTACGCGCAGCTGTCTTTCAGTCATCCGTTCTCTTCTGTTGGTTGCGATGCCAGCGGCGGCCCGGCTAATCGATGCGGCGTGCGCGTAGCGCCACCCCGGCAGCGGTCACCAGCATGTAACTCCCCATTGCGGCCTTGCGAATCACCACGACCTCGCCCTCGGCCAGCGGTCCGCGGCTGGTGGCTTCGGTCAGCGCCCAGCGCTGACGGCTATCCAGCGACACGATGCGCGTGCCATCCGTCTGGTACGCCACCGCAAGCACCGTCGCCGTAAGTTGCGCAGGCGATGCTTGCTGCGTACCCGCCGCTGCCGACACCTGCCGGGTGCTGCGGCCGAATGCCCTCACTCCCCTGTCCGCCTCTGCCGCCCGCACCGCCTGGGTTGGCGGGAAACTGGCGTCATAACAGGCAAGCCGCGGCAATGGATCGATGATGGCAGCGCAGCGATGCGTCGGCATGTCCTGCGCCGATGCTGCCCATGCGCAGCTCAGGACTGTCAGACCCACCACCACTGGCTTGTGCATGTGCGCATCTCACTGCTCGACTGCAGCAGAGCATACAAGCCAACCGGCGCGTGGAGGAAAGGCCGACCTGCTCGTCCGGCCGTCGGGCCGATTGAACGCGCCGCTGGCGCCGCCTAAGCTGCAGGTCCCCGCCCCCTGCAAGACTGCCCGGAAGACGCCTTGGACCTGTCCTTGCAGCATGCCGCACGCCTACTGCAACAAGGCCACCTACCGCAGGCGATCGCCGCCTATCGAGCCATCCTGCAGGCGCAGCCCCGCTGCGCCGATGCCTGGTACAACCTGGGGTATCTGCTGCGCCGGAGCGGCGCTGCATCCGCTGCGCTGGATGCGTATGCGCAGGCATTGCAATGCGGTGCGGCACTGCCGGAACAGATCCACCTCAATCGCGCTGCGCTGCTGAGCGAGCATCTGCACCAGGATGCGGCCGCGTTGAAGGAGCTCGACCTGGCACTGCAGTGCCGGCCGGACTACGCCCCGGCCTTGCTCAATCTGGGCAACCTGCACGAAGAGCTGGGCGCACGCGAGCAGGCGGTCGCCGCCTATCGCCGCCTGCTTGCCGGTGCGCACCACGATGCCCCGACACGGGCGCTGCAGCTGCAAGCCGCCGCACGTCTGCTGCATCTGGATCCCCCGACGCAGGCGCACGACCCTCGCCTGCTCGAACTCGAGCAGGCCAGCTCGGTCGCGGGGCAGGATCCTGCGCTGGCGGCCACGTTGCTGCACGCAGTGGCCCATGCCTACGACCGCCTCGGCCTGCACAACCAGGCATTCGATGCGGCCAGTGCCGCCAACCGGCATGGCCACGCCCATGCGAGGCGTTACGATCCGATCCGGACGCAACAGCATTTCGACAGCATCGCTGCGGTGTTTGCCAACGCAAAGGACGCGCAACAGCCACCACCGATGGCTGCGGAAGAAAACACGGTGCTGACCCTGTTCATCTGCGGCATGTTCCGTTCCGGCTCCACCTTGCTCGAACAGGCCTTGTCGCGCCACCCGAGCATTGCTGCCGGCGGCGAACTGGATGCACTGCCGCGACTGGTTGCACAGTCACTGTCGCCGTTCCCGCAAGCCGCACAGCATCTGTCCTCGCACACGCTGGCGCAGCTGGCCGCGGCCTATCGGCACCGTGTGGCGGCAGCCGTTCCGCAACATGCGCAACTGCGCTACATCACCGACAAGCGCCCCGACAACTTTCTACTGATCGGGCTGATCAAACAGCTGTTTCCCGCTGCCAGGATCGTGCACACACGTCGTCATCCACTGGACAACGGGCTGTCGATCTTCCTGCAGCAGCTCAATCCGCAACGGTTTGGCTATGCGGGCCGGCTGGAGGACATCGGGCATTTTTATGCGGCCTACCAGCGCCTGATGGCGCATTGGCAGTCGCTGTATCCGGACAGCATCCACACCTTCGACTACGACGCCTTCGTCGCCGCGCCGGAGCCCACCTTGCGCGCCTTGCTGGACTTCCTGCAGTTACCCTGGGAACCGGACTGCCTGGAGTTCCACAAGGCGCCTGGCGCCGTCAAGACAGCCAGCTACTGGCAGG
>NZ_QREM01000008.1:185369-579350 GCF_003353015.1 Xanthomonas arboricola
GCAACTCGATCGACCACGGCCTGGAAATGCCCGATGCGCGCCACGCTTGCCCGGTTCGGCATCGCACCTGCGGACTGAACTGGCCAACCACCGGCAGCCTCTCATCCGGCGCGGTGGCGGGCAATCGCCGTTTCCATGGCGTTGACCATCTGCCGCTCTTCCTGGCTCAGCAGCGGGTTCCAGACATCGAAGATCAGCACTGCGCGCAGCTGCGCGCTCTCGTTACGCGCCTCGTGTTCGATCGAGTCGTCGAACACCAGCACCTTGCCCACCTCCCACTGCCGCCAGTCGTAACCGACCCGGAAGCTGCATCCGTCGGGCACGATCAACGGCAGATGTGCCACCAGGCGTGCATTCGTCTCGCCATGGTGCGGCGGAATGACCGTCTGCGGCGCCAGCACCGAGAACATCGCGTTCGGGCAGACGCCATCGATCCGTGCCGCATCGACCAATGCCAACGCGGCTGCGGTTGCCGGGCATTGCCGCAGATGATCCTGCACCGGCTGGCCATGCGCCCACAGCGGATAGGAACTCCAGGCCGGCGAATGGTTGAGCTCCTTCCACTGATTGACCGGCTGGTCCGGCGCGTAGGCGATATACGGTGCAAAGCCGCCCTTGTCCGCGTGCATGACGGCGCGCAGTTCCTGCGCAATCGCCCCGGTCTGACGCTGTACTGCAGCGATCCACGGAAACGCCTCCGGCGGATGAAACGGCAAGGCGGGCAGTCGCGGGACGTACAGGCGGTTGGATTGGGAGTGGAACGGGCGGCTGCGTCCACATGCGATCGCGGCCGCTTCCGCCCAGCGTCCGGCGAGCGCGGCATCCACAGCGGTGCCTGGCGTGTCCAACACAGCGCGCAAGTGCGCCTCCAGCTCAAGCGTGTCCTGCTCCACCGCCTGCGTGGCCAGGGCGAGCTTGCGCCGCAACACCGCAGGCCATTGCGGCTCGGGTGGCGCAACCTTCAGCGCGTCGCGATAGACGCCGGCGGCGGCACGCGGGCGACCGCGCGCCTGCAGAAACGCGGCCTTCGCCAGCAACCCCGGCAGGAAATACGCATCCAGCGCCAACGCCGCGCTGATGGCCTGCCATTCGCCATCCACATCGCCTTGCGATTGCTTCACCACCGCAATGGTCAGCACGATCATCGGATCGCCCGGGCTGCTTGCGCGCGCGCCCGCCAGGTACTCCAGCGCCGCCGTTGCATCGCCGCGCTGGTAGGCATGCACGCCCAGGCTGTACAAGGCCTGCGGATGCGCCGGCGCCAACTGGTGCACCTGTGCCCACAGCTGCTCGGCCTGCTGCCAGTGCCCGGCCGATGCCGCGGCGCCCGCCTCGGCGATCAGCGCGGCGATGCGTTGGTTGCGTTGTTCGATCTGTACTGCCATCACGCCACTGGCCCCGCCGTCTTCCCCAGCCCGATCATACGGCCTGGGCGGCGGCGCGATGGCGCGATGGCTTTCCCATGACCGGAGAAGATGGCCCGGCCACGTGCTGTTCCAGGCAACGCCATGCCAGCGCCACTCAGGCAACAGGCAGCCGGCGTGCGGTCCGCGTCAGTGCGCGTGGCCGCCGTGCGAATGGGCGTGACCATGATCGCCGTGCGCTGGGCCTTGCGTTGCCGGCGCCGTGCCACACGGCTCGGTACCGCAATCGCCACTCTCCACCTGCAAGGTGACGTGGGTGATCTCGAAGCGCGCGTGCAGCAGCTCGGCGAGGGCGTCGCGCAGGCGGTCGCGGTCGATGGTTTCGCCGACCACCACGTGTGCAGTGAGCGCAGGCGTGCTGGAGGCCAGTGCCCAGACGTGCAGGTCGTGCACGTCCTCGACGCCGGGGTGGCTGGCCAGGGCCTGCTGCACCTGCGGCAGATCGATGCCCTTGGGGACGCCTTCCAGCAGCACATTGATCGCCTCGCGCAGCAGCACCCAGGTGCGCGGCAGCACCCACAGGCCGATCAGCACCGCGAGCACCGGGTCGATCCACTGCCAGCCGGTCCAGCGGATCAACAGCGCGCCGACGATCACCGCCACCGAGCCGAGCATGTCGCTCCAGACTTCCAGGTAGGCGCCCTTGACGTTCAGGCTCTCGCCGCTGCCGGCGTGCAGCAGCTTCATGGCGACCAGATTGATCACCAGGCCGAAGCCGGCGATCAGCAGCATGCCGCTGGAGGAAATATCCTGCGGTGCACGGAAGCGCTGCGCGGCCTCCCACAGGATGTAAGCGCCGACCGCGAACAGCAGCGCACCGTTCGCCAGCGCGCCGAGCGCTTCCAGCCGCACGTAGCCATAGGTACGGCGCGCGTCGGCAGGACGGCGGCTCAGGCGCACCGCAAGCAGGGCGATCATCAGGCCCACGGTGTCGGTGGCCATATGCGCGGCGTCGGACAACAGCGCCAGGCTGTTGGTGATGAACGCACCAATGACTTCCGCCAACAGGAACGTGGCGGTGAGCCCCAGCGCCCACCACAGCGGCGTCTCGTGGCGGATGTCGCTGGGTGCGTGGTTGTGGTCGTGTCCCATGGATGCGCTAGCCTCGTGCAATGCGCGCACCTTAGGCGCACGCGATGGCGGAGACTATTACACCCGGGCGTGATGACATCACATCACGCGAGCGCGGCGCCGCACCTTGTTGCCCAGGCCGGATAGCGACTTGGGGCGGCCAACAGAACCTCTCAAACGCCGCAGCGATGGCGGCAACGTGTCGGCAACCCCCGCTTCGTTAGCGGGTGGAGTGATGTCGTATTGGCAGTGACACTGCTCAGATAGAAAGAAGCTGATCAGACCCCACCTCATCGGACGGCTGCGCTGCATGCACTGCCTGCCCCCTGCTTGCAACCATGCGTACCGACCATCTCGACTGGTCCTTGCCCGCCCACCGTCGCGGGACCTTACGCGGCATGGATGCNCGTCTCGACTGCTCCTTGCCCGCCCACCGTCGCGGGACCTTACGCGGCATGGATGCCGCGTAAGAGCCTACAGGGACGTACTTGCGGCGTGTCCTGCGATGGTGGGCGGGCAAGGGCCCTGCAGCAAACTCACAGCGTAGAGGGCGCGGCGAGGACACCGCACCGGCTGCGGCTGTTTTGTTGAACACCATGCACACCGATCAACTCGACTGGTCCTTGCCTGCCCACCGTCGCGGGACCTTACGCGGCATGGATGCCGCGTAAGCGCCTACATGGACGTACTTGCGGTGTGTCCTGCGAGGGTGGGCGGGCAAGGGCCCTGCAGCCAAGCCGCAGATCATTCGCTCTACCGCCGATGCCCCAGTTCGATCAACTCTCCAGACGGATGCGAAGTGCCATTCCGACTACCCCTCCCTGTCAGCCGCTCTCAAACCTTGGCCACCAGCTTGATCACGCTGGAGAAATCCAGCGCACCGTTACCGGCCTGGCTGTTCATCGCGTACAGATTGCGCGCAAGCTCGCCGAGCGGAATCGACACGCCCGCCTGCACTGCGGATTCGGCGACCAACCCCAGATCCTTGAGCATCAGATCATTGCCGAAGCCGCCGCTGTAACCGCGCGATGCCGGCGCGTTGGGCAGCACCCCCGGCCAGGGATTGCAGACTTCGGTGGCCCAGCTGCGGCCGGTGCTGACCGCCATCATCTGCGACAGCACCGCCGGGTCCAGGCCCTGCGCGACGCCTAGCGCCAGCGCCTCGCCGGTGGCGGCCATGATCACGCCCAGCGCCATGTTGTTGCATAGCTTGGCGACCTGGCCGGCGCCGTTGTCGCCGACGTGGAAGATGTTCTTGCCCATTGCCTGCAGGACCGGCCGCGCACGCTGCAGCACTTCGGCGGCGCCGCCGACGATAAACGTCAGGCTGCCTGCCGCCGCACCCGCCGTCCCGCCGGAGACCGGCGCATCCAGTACCGCCAGGCCACGCGCCTGCGCCTCGGCGGCGAGCTTGCGTGCGCTGACGGGTGCGATGGTGCTGCAGTCGATCACCAGGGCACCTTCGGGAATCTGCGCCAGAATCCCGGCCTCGCCCAGGTACAGCGCTTCGACATGGCGGCTGGCCGGCAGCATCGAGATCACGATCTCGGCGTCGGCCAGGGTGTCGTGTGCGGAGCTGGCGGCATGCGCGCCGGCAGCGACTGCCGCGTCCAGCGCAGCGGGCACCAGATCGAACACCCGCAGCTGGTGCCCGGCCTTGCTCAGGTTGGCGGCCATCGGCCCGCCCATATTGCCCAGGCCGATAAAAGCGATCTTGCTCATGGTGTGGTTTTCCAGGTTTGAGCGGCCATCACCCGAGGGCGCAGCCGTTGAATGGTGTGCCCGGCCGAAGAACGTACGCTGCAGACAGGCGGATGGCATCCAACGGCCCTGCCGTGCGAATGCCGCTCATCTTTTGCATCCCTTGTGGACCGTTCGCATCGGCGTGTCAGCGACTCAACCTGCACCAAGATCGGCAAGCGGATGCCATGCAGGTGGCCAGGGCGATTGCAGGAATGCCGCCGCCCATTGCGCATCGGCCTGTTCGAGCGCGGCAGGCTGCCACTGCGGCGTACGGTCCTTGTCGATCAACAGCGCGCGAATGCCTTCGGCGAAGTCGCCATGCGCGGCGGCATGCAGCGCCACCACGTACTCGGTGCGAAAGGTGTCGGCCAGCGTGCCGGTGCCCGGGTGACGTTGCAGCTCCCAGGCCAGGCGCGCCGAGCCGGGGGCACCGGCGGCCAGCGTTGCGCGCGCGGCCTGCAGCCAGGCGTCCTCGCTTTGCAGTGCCAGGATTGCAGCGACCACCTCCTGTAGCGTCCGGCCTGCCACCAGTTGCGCGATCAAGGCCGCATGCACCTGCAGTGGGCCCGGCTCCAGCGGTTGCGCAATCCCGTGCAGGAACGCGCCGAGCTGGGCGCGGTCCTCATCTGCATCGCCTGTCCAGGCATGCGCGCTCAAGGCTTCCAGCACTGGCCCGTATTGCGCATGCTCCAGGCGGACATCCGCAAGCCCGGCGTAGATGGCATCGCTGGCATCCAGCGGCGCACCGGTCAGGGCCAGAAACAACCCGGCAGCGTGCGGCACCCGGCGCAGCAGCCAACTGCCGCCGACATCGGGAAACAGGCCGACACTGATCTCCGGCATTGCCAGCCGCGAGCGCTCGGTGACCACGCGATGGCTGGCGCCGGACATCAAGCCGATGCCGCCGCCCATCACGATGCCGTGGCCCCAGCACAGCAGCGGCTTGGGATAGGTGTGGATGCGATGGTCGAGCCGATATTCCTCTTCGAAGAACGCAGCAGCATGCGCATTGGCCTGCGGTTGCGCGCAACGTTCCTGCGCATCCGGCACCGCCTCGCGATGCGCACGCATGCTCTGGTACAGACCGTGCAGGTCGCCGCCCGCGCAGAACGCTTTCTCGCCTGCGCCACGCAACACCACGCAGGCGATTTGCGCATCGTCGGCCCAGACGCGCAGCTGCGCATCCAGCAGGCGCGCCATCTGCAACGACAGGCCGTTGAGCGTCCTGGGCGAGTTCAAGGTGGCGATGCCGATGCGATGCCCGTCGGCGCAATCGCGTTGTTCGAACAGCACCGGCGCTTCTTCGGTTGGGCGCTCATCCAGCATCAGCCATTGCTCCACTGCGGCGCGCGCTTTTCCAGAAAGGCTGCGACTCCCTCGGCCTGATCGGGCTGCTCGAACAGGTCGACGAAGGCCTCGCGCTCTGCCACCAGCGCGGCGGCATGGGTGCCATGGCGGGTGGACTGCACCAGGCGTTTGCAGGCCGCGACACTGGCCGGACTCTGCTTGCCGGTGCGCTGTGCCCAGGCGATGGCCTGCGCACGTGACTCACCCGTGCCGACCACCTCTTCGACCAGGCCGATCCGCTGTGCGGTGGCAGCATCCACACGTTCGCCGAGCAGGATCATGCGCTTGGCCCAGCCCTCGCCGACCAGGCGCGGCAGGTTCTGGGTGCCACCGGCGCAGGGCAACAGGCCGACACTGGCTTCCGGCAGGGCCAGCTGCGCGTGTTGCTCGGCAATGCGCAGGTCGCAGGCCAGCGCGCACTCCAGGCCACCGCCCATCGCATAGCCGTTGATGGCCGCGATCGACACGCCGCGAAACGCACTCAGCGCTTCGAAGGCTTCGCCGAACCGCCGGGCCGCGGCGCGCGCATTGGCCTTGTCGCCATCGGCAAACTGCTTGAGATCGGCGCCGGCACTGAAGAACTTCTCTCCCTCGCCAGTGATCACCAGCGCGTAGATGCTGCGGTCCGCATCCAGCGCGCGCACCAGATCGCGCAAGGCTGCAAGGCTGTGCACGGTCCAGGTATTGGCCGGCGGGTTGCACAAGGTGACGATGGCGACATGGCCATCGCGTTCGACCTGCAAGCCGGTATGCGCCTGTGTTGCCCAATCGCTCATCGCAGTTCCTCCTCGCCGTTGAGCAGGTGGCGCGCAATGATCATGCGCATCACCTCGTTGGTGCCTTCCAGGATGCGGTGCACGCGGCTGTCGCGCAGCAGGCGCTCGATCGGGTACTCGCGGATATAACCGTAGCCGCCGTGGATCTGCAGGGCGTCGTCGCAGATCGCAAAACCGGCATCGGTGGCGAAGCGCTTGGCCATCGCGCACCACACGGTGGCATCGTGGCTGCCGGCATCAAGCTTGCGCGCAGCGGTGTGCACCATCTGCCGGGCGGCAACCAACTGTGTGGCCATGTCGGCCAGCTTGAACTGCAGGGCCTGGAAATCGGCCAGTTTCTTGCCGAACTGACGGCGCTCGCCCATGTAGCGACGCGCGGCATCCAGCGCGCCCTGCGCTGCGCCCAACGAACAGGCGGCGATATTGATGCGGCCGCCATCGAGCGCCTTCATCGCCATCTTGAAGCCCTCGCCTTCCTTGCCCAGCAGATTGCCGGCCGGAATGCGCACGTTCTCGAAGCTCACCCCGCGGGTGGGCTGGCTGTTCCAGCCCATCTTCTCTTCCTTGCGGCCGTAGCTGATGCCGGGCGCATCGGCAGGCACCACGAAGGCACTGATGCCGCGGGCGCCGTCGTCGCCGGTGCGGGCCATCACCACCAGCACATCGGTGGCGCCCGCACCGGAAATGAAGGCCTTGCTGCCGTTGAGCAGGTAGCTGTCGCCCTCGCGCTGTGCACGGGTCTTGAGCGAGGCCGCGTCCGAGCCGGCACCCGGCTCGGTGAGGCAATACGAACCCAGCCTGGCGCCGCTGGTCATCGCCTCGCCCCATTGCGCGCGCACCGCGTCACTGCCGTAGCTGGCGATCAACCAGGTGGCCATGTTGTGGATGCTGATGAACGCCGAGGTGGACGGATCGACCGTGGCCAGTTCTTCGAACACCACTGCGGCATCGAGACGGCGCATGCCCAGGCCACCCACGCCTTCATCGGTATACAGCCCGCAAAAGCCCAGCTCGGCCGCCCTGGCGATGGCCTCGCGCGGGAAGTGGCTTTCCGCATCCCAGCGCGCGGCGTGCGGGGCGAGTTCCTTGTCGGCAAAGTCGCGCGCAGCGGCGCGGAACGCTTCCTGCTCGTCATTCAAATCGGCCGTATTGGCGTGTCGCTGGATGGCTGCATTCATGGCGATCAGGTCACTTGAGGGAGATGGTGGTGTTGACGCCGTGGCCCAGCGTTTCGTCGTCGAACCAGCGCGCGGTCACGGTCTTGGTCTGGGTGTAGAACATCACCACCTGCTTGCCGTACGGGCCCAGGTCGCCGAGCTTGGAGGCACGCGAGCCGGTGAAGGAAAACAGCGGCACCGGCACCGGAATCGGCACGTTGATGCCGACCTGGCCCACGTCGATGTCCTCCTGGAAACGCCGCGCCGCCGCGCCGGACTGGGTGAACAAGGCGGTGCCATTGCCGTTGGGATTGGCATTGACCAGGGCGATGGCCTCGTCCAGCGTGGCGGCCTCCAGGATCACCAGCACCGGGCCGAAGATTTCCTCGTCGTAGATGCGCATGCCCGGCCTCACGCCGGAGAAGATCGTCGGGCCGACGAAGTTGCCCTGCTCGAACCCCGGCACGCTGGGCGCGCGACCATCCAGTTCCAGCGTGGCCCCTTGCTCCACGCCGGAAGCGATCAGGCCTTCCACGCGTGCGCGCGCGGCGCAGGAAATCAACGGCCCGACCTCGGTGCCCGGCGCATTGCCCGCGCCCAGGGTCAGGCCCCTGGCCTTGGCCACCAGCGCCGGAATCCACTGCCGCGCCTCGCCCACCAGCACCAGCGTGGAGGCCGCCATGCAGCGCTGGCCGGCGGCACCGAAGGCCGCACCGACCATCGCGTTGAGCGTCTGTTCCTGGTTGGCGTCCGGCAGCACCACGGCATGATTCTTCGCACCCATCATGCATTGCACGCGCTTGCCGGCCAGCGAGGCGCGTTGATAGACGTGGGTGCCCACCTTGGTGGAGCCCACGAACGACAGCGCCTTGATCTCCGGGTGGTCGCACAGCGCGTTGACCACGTCCTCGCCGCCATGCACGACATTGAGCACGCCCTTGGGAATGCCTGCCTGCAGCGCCAGTTCCACCAGCCGCATGGTCACCATCGGGTCCTGTTCGGATGGCTTGAGCACGAAGGTGTTGCCGGTGGCAATGGCCATCGGGAACATCCACAACGGAATCATCGCCGGGAAGTTGAACGGGGTAATGCCCGCGCACACGCCCAGCGGCTGCAGCAGGCTGTAGGTGTCCACGCCGTTGGCGACGTTGTTGGCCAGCTCGCCCAGCTGCAGGTTGCCGATTGCCGCGGCGTGTTCCACCACTTCCAGCCCACGGAACACATCGCCCTCGGCATCGGCCAGGGTCTTGCCCTGCTCGGCGCTGAGCAGCGCGGCCAGTTCGGGCAGGTGCTCGCGGATCAGCTGCTGGTACTTGAGGAAGATGCGCGCGCGCGTGCCGATCGGGGTCTTGCGCCAGCTCACGAATGCCTGGCTGGCCGCAGCCACCGCCGCGTCCACTTCGCCGGTGGTGGCGAACGGCACCTGCGCCAGCACGGATTGATCGGCCGGGTTGACCACGTCCTGCCACCGGGTACTGGCGGAGGTGACGAACTGGCCGTCGATCAACAGGGAGACGCGCGGGACGGAATCAGGCATTGCGGGCTCGCTCGCAGAAGGTCAGGGCAGGTGCTTCGCATTGTTCGCAGCACGCCCCGGCTTTCCCAGCCCGGGACTGCTTAATCGCGCTAAGCTGCGTCCACTATTTTGCGAATCTTGCGAATGCCCCAGTCGCAGCTCCCGCTCCGCCACCAGCTCGGCCTGCGCCTGCAGCGGCTGCGCCAGCGCCACGGCCTGACCCAGGCCGAGCTGGCGCGCCGGCTCGGCCTGTCGCCGAGCTACCTCAACCAGATCGAGCGCAACCAGCGCCCCTTGACCCTGGCGATCCAGCAACGGCTCAAGGCCACCCTGGGCGATCTCGACGGCCTGCTCGACCTGGACGACCCGGCCGCGCTGGTCGAGCCGCTGGACGAATCGCTGCGCAGCCTGGGCCACAGCCTGTCGGCCGCCGAGCTGCGCGTGCTCACCGGCAATCTGCCGCAGGTGGCCCAGGCCCTGCTGGACCTACACCGCGCCCACCAGCACCTGCTCGAGCGCAATGCCGCGCTGGAGATACAGATCGGCGCCGACCACGCCGCGCTGCCCTCGCTGTCGCCAGGCGAGCAGGTGCGCGATTACTTCAATCGCGCGCACAACCATCTGCCGGAACTGGATGAGCGCGCCGAGGCGCTGTATGCCGAACTCGGCCTGACCTCGGACAACCTGCCGCTGCGGCTGCGCCAACGCCTGGCCGACCGCCACGGACTGCTGGTGCAGGACGCGCCCGATCTACACAGCGACAAGCGCAGCGTGGACACGCAGGCGCGCGTGCTGTGGCTGCCCGCGCATCTGCGCCCCGGCCAGCAGGCCTTCCAGATGGCCGCGCAGCTGGCCTTGCTGGAATGCGCACCGCTGCTGGACGCACGCATCGCCGATGCCGGCTTCGAAGATGCCGAACGTATCGCGTTGTCGCGGATCGGGCTGTCGAACTATTTCGCCGGCGCCCTGGTGATGCCGTACGGCCAATTCCTGCGCAGCGCCCAGCGCTCGCGCTACGACATCGAATGGCTGGCCGATCGCTTCGGGGTCGGCTTCGAGGCGGTCTGCCACCGGCTCAGCACCTTGCAGCGGCGCGGCGCGGCCGGGCTGCCGATCTTCTTCATGCGCGTCGATCGTGCCGGCAATGTGTCCAAGCGCCATTCGGCCACCGACTTCCACTTCTCGCATGTCGGTGGCGCCTGCCCGCTGTGGATCGTCTACGAGGCATTCAACCAGCCCGACCGCATCCTCACCCAGATCGCGCGGATGCCCGACGGCCGGCGCTACTTCTGGCTGGCGCGCCAGGTCAGCAGCGGCGCGCCGGGCTATGGCCGCCCGCGCAAGACCTTTGCATTGGCGATGGGCTGCGACCTGCGCCATGCCGATCAGTTGGTGTATGCGCGCGGCTGGGACCTGGACGCGGTGGACGATGCGGTGCCGATCGGCCCCGGCTGCCTGACCTGCGAACGCAACGACTGCGTGCAACGCGCATTTCCGGCATTGCCCCGGTTGCCTGCCAACGCGCACTAGCCCGAGACCAGGGGTTCGTCGCGTCGCCCAGGCAACCTCACTGCCCCAGCGCCTGCAATGCAGGCCGTAACTGTGACGAATCAAGCGCTACCGCTGCACTGCAGCATTCCAACGCGAGATACCTCACGCAAAATGCTTCATTGGAATGGAATGGCTTGCGCTTCTACCCTGAAGCGGACACATGCAGGACAGGGGGACGCCAGGACGATCGAGGATCGTCGCGGCGTCACGCACACGACCAATCAGCTCCACACCGCAGTACCGCAGCAACCGCCATGCCCGCGTCGGACGCGCCAGCGCGCAGCCGCGCCAGAGCGCCGCACCAGCGGCCACTATTCCATTCGGTAACTTTGTCCTGGGAGGGATCAAACGATGCCCGTTCACCATACCGGCCACCCGGCCAGCCGGCGCCTGCGCCGCACGCCCGTGCGCGACGTCCTCTGCGCCACCATTGCCTGCGTGCTGGCCACCGCGTTCAGTGCGCAGGCACAGGACAGCGCGCCTGCCGCGCCGCCGGCCACCGATGCCAGCACCACGGCTGCGCCGCCGGTCACGCTGGACAACGTCACCGTGATCGGCCAGCGCGCCAGCCTGAACCAGGCGGTGCAGGCCAAGCAGATGTCCGATCACGTCATGGAAGTGATCTCCGCAGACAACATGGGGCAGATGCCCAATGTCACCGTGGCCGAAGCGCTGGTGCGCCTGCCCGGCGTCAACGGCACCCGCGACCGCGGCAACGAGAGCCTGGCCACCGTGCGCGGCCTGGGCCCGCGCATGACCATGGGCACCGTCAACGGGCGCGAAATCGCCTCCTCCGAACCCAATCGTGCAGTGCGCTGGGAAGTGTTTCCCACCGAGATCGTCTCCACCGTCAAGGTCTACAAGACCCAGTCGGCGGACCTGGTCGCCGGCGGTCTTGCCGCCACCGTGGACATCTCCACCATCAGCCCGCTGGACTACACCGGCCCGGGCTTTGTCGGCACCGCCGGACCGGTGTTCTACGACCACGCCAAGGACGTGGATGGCTACACCCCGTGGGGCAACCGCTTCGGCGCCAGCTGGGTGCACCAGATCAACGACAACCTGGCGGTTGCGCTGGGCGCCACCTATCAGAAGCAGAAGAATTCCAATTCCTCGATCGGCAGCTGGGGCTATACCGATGCCACCACCTCGCGCGATGTGGATGGCGACGGGACCGTGGACCCGACGCCGTTCGGCGCGGCCGACCAGCTCAAGCTGACCGACCAGACCCGCACCGGCGCGATGGGCACGGTGCAATGGCGCTCGGGCAACTTCGAGTTGAAGTTCGACGGCCTGTACTCGCGTATCGAGATCGACGAAGACCAGTTGCAGAACTGGTTCAACGGCCTGGCCTACAGCACCTTCTCGACCGGCGCCAATCCGTACACCACGCCGGGCTCGTCCTACACCATCGTCGATGGCGACGTGGTGGCCGGTACGCTGGCCAACTCGAACCTGCAGGTTGACCATGTGGTCAGCCACTACAACGAGGTCAAGACGCTCACCGCCGGCGGCCTGAACGCCAAGTGGAGCGGCGATGTGTGGACGCTGGGCAGCGACCTGTCGTTCTCGCAGGCCAAGCGTGACAACACCTGGCAGGCGGTGCGCTTCGGCAGCAACCCGGACACCGTCTCGTTCGATTTCCGCCGCAGCGTCACCCCCACCATCCGCACCAGCTCGGATACCCCCGAGTGGGGCATCGCCGGCCAGACCGAGCCGCAGGGGCTGCGCGACAAGATCGCCGCGCTGGCGCTCAACGCCAGCCGCTCGATCGATGCCGCCGCGTTCACTTCGCTGGAATTCGGCGCACGCGCCGCGCGCCGCGAGAAGCAGAACCGCCGCTTCATCAGCAACCAGTCCGGTTACGACCAGCCGATCTCGGCCTATCAGGGCCTGATCTACCCGGTCACCATGCCGGACTTGAACGTGCCCACGCTGACCGGCGGCAACATGGATGCCATCGCCGAGATCGGCTTCGGCGGCTTCGACCCGGCCACGCTCAACGAGCAGTTGCTCGACCACTGGAACGTCAAGGAAGACGTCCGCGAAGCCTTCGCCAAGGCGGTGTTCAGCTCGCAGCTGTTCGGCACCGATGTCACCGGCAATATCGGCGTGCGCCTGGTCAACACCAAGACCACCAGCAACGGCTTCGATTCGGTCGGCACCACCGTGCAGGCAAGCAGCGACCGCAAGGACTACACCGACGTGTTGCCCAGCGCCACCGTCAACTTCCTGATCGACGATCAACGCATCCTGCGCTTTGCAGTGGCCAAGGTCATCGCGCGTCCGCCGCTGGACGAATTGCGCACCGGCCGGCGCCTGGACGACCCCAACGTCACCGTCGGCCAGCTCACCGGCAGCGGCGGCAACCCGCAGCTGGATCCGTTCAAGGCCACCCAGGTCGACCTGTCCTACGAGTGGTACTTCCACAAGGAAGCGCTCGCCGCACTGGCCGTGTACCGCAAGGAGGTGGATTCCAGCATCGGCTACCGTACCGACCGCGAAATCATCAACGGCCTGGACTACCTGGTCAGCGCCCCGTTCAACGGCGGCGGCGGGCATATCAACGGTGTGGAACTCACCTTCCAGACGCCGTTCTACTTCATCCCGCACATGGAAAACTTCGGCGTCTATTCCAACTTCTCGCTGGTCGATTCCAACCTCAAGGAGTTCTCGCCGGAGAACAACCCGCTGCCGTTGAGCGGCCTGGCGCGCAAGACCGGCACCTTCGACCTGTGGTACAGCAACGGCAGCTTCGAAGCGCGCGTGGGCTACAAGTACCACAGCCCCTACACCGTGGTGTATGGCTGGAATGCGGCGCGCCTGGCACGGCTGCAGAGCGAAGGTACGGTGGATCTGAGCCTGAACTGGCAGTACAGCAAGCAGCTCGGCTTCCGCTTCCAGGCCGGCAACCTCACCAACGAGCCGCTGCGCGCCTATACCGACAACAAGTCCAACCGCCTGGCCAACCAGGACGATGGCGGCTACCAGGTGTTCGGCCGTCGTTACCAGCTGGAAGCCACCTACAAGTTCTAGGCGCCAGCGACACCCCAGCTGTACGACTGCTCCACAGCTGCGGTCGGTGCGCGCAATCGTCTCCGTCAGCGACGGTGCGATTGCGCGCACCGACCGCACGACGGTCCTGCCGCCTGCGGCAGGCCGTCACCCGCTCCGCGCTCTATCTGTCGAGGAATTGCATGCGCTCCACACGCCGCCTCTGGACGCCCGCGCTGCTTGCGCTGGCCATCTCCACCTTCGCACACGCCGCCCCGGCCCCCGCCACGCTGTATCTGGGCGCGGACCTGTCCTACGTCAACGAGATGGAGGAATGCGGCGTGCAGTACCGCGAGAACGGGGTGGTCAAGGACCCATTCGAACTCTTCCATGCGCACGGCGCCAACCTGGTGCGCGTGCGGTTGTGGAACGATGCCCGCTGGACCCGCTACAGCGATCTGTCCGACGTCAAGAAGACCATCGCGCGCGCCCGTGCGCAGGGCATGCAGGTGCTGCTGGACCTGCACTATTCCGACGACTGGGCCGATGGCGAAAAACAGCTGATTCCCAAGGCCTGGGCCAGCATCACCGATACCGATGAACTGGCGCGCACGCTGTACGGCTTCACTTACGACACCCTCAGCGCACTCGACCGTGCCGGCCTGATGCCGGAGCTGGTGCAGGTCGGCAACGAAAGCAATTCCGACCTGATGGACAGCCAGCCGTGGGACAAGCAGCGCCCCATCAACTGGCAACGCAACGCCAAGCTGTTCAATGCCGGCATCAAGGCAGTGCGCGACATCGGCGCACGCTCCACGATCAAGCCGCGGGTGATGCTGCATATCGCCCAGCCGGAAAATGTGGAGCCGTGGTTTGCCGCCGCCACCAAGGCCGGCGTCACCGACTACGACCTGATCGGCATCAGCTACTACCGCAAGTGGTCGACCCAATCGATGGCCGAGCTGGGCAAGACCATCAAGCGCCTGCGCGGCCGATACGACGCCGATGTGGTGGTGGTGGAGACTGCGTACCCGTGGACGCTGGAGTCCGGCGACACCTCGCACAACCTGCTCGGCGAGGATTCGCTGATTGCCGGCTACCCGGCCACACCACAGGGCCAGGCCAGGTACATGGTCGATCTCACCCAGCTGGTGATCGACACCGGCGGCGCCGGCGTCGTGTATTGGGAGCCGGCATGGACCAGCAGCAGCTGCAAGACACGCTGGGGTACCGGCTCGTCGTGGGAAAACGCCAGCTTCTTCGACTTCAAGCACGGCAACGAGCTGCTGCCGGCGATCGACTTCATGCGTCATCCGTATACCGGCGTGCCTGCACCGACGGGCAAACCTGCCGCGGGCATGCAGCGCGACGCTACGGAGACCGGCAAGAGGACCCAGCCATGACCGGCATCAATCGCCGCGAACTGCTGCGCGGCATGCTCGCCAGCGGCGTGAGCGCCGCACTTCCGGTCGGTACGGCCGGTGCGTTGCTGCCCGCCATCGCCGCTGCAGCACCAGCCGCAGGTAACACCGCCACGCCGCTTGCCGCGCTCGGCGATGCAGCCCTGGCCCCACGCGAACGGCTGCTGTTCGACTTTGGCTGGCGCTTTCATCTGGGCCATGCCAGCGACCCCTCGCGCGACTTCGAGTTCGGCACCTTCCAGCGTACTTTCGCCAAGGCCGGCAAGGACACCGCCACCGCCGCGCAGCTCGCCTTCGACGACAGCGGCTGGGAACTGCTGGATCTGCCGCACGACTGGGCCGTCACCCTGCCCTTCCGGCAGGAGCCGATCTCGGCCACCATCACCGAGGAAGACCCGGCCGCCGCGCATGGCTACAAGGCCCTGGGCACCAGCTTTCCGGAAAACAGCGTGGGCTGGTATCGCCGCACGCTGCAGATTCCCGCCAGCGACCTGGGCAAGCGCATCAGCCTGGTGTTCGACGGCGTGTTCCGCGACTGCATCGTGTTCTGCAATGGCCACATCGTCGGGCGCAATGCCAGCGGCTATTGCGGGTTCGAGGTCGACCTCAGCGACGTGCTCGACTACGGCAAGCCCAACCTGATCGCGGTGCGCGTGGATGCCACGCTGGGCGAAGGCTGGTTCTACGAAGGCGCCGGCATCTATCGCCATCTGTGGCTGCACAAGACCGACCCGCTGCATTTGCCGCAGCACGGCGTGTTCGTGCGCAGCACCGTGCAGGACGGCAACGCCACTGCGCAACTGTCCACCGAAGTGCGCAACGACGGCACCGCCGCGCGCCAGTGCACGGTGCAGGTGCGCGTGACCGCGCCGGATGGGCGCGTCGTTGCACAGGCAGCCAGCACGACCATCACGCTTGCACCCGGCCAGCTACAGCGCGTCGAGCAGACCCTGCCGCTCGGCCAGGCGGCGTTGTGGTCGATCGACAATCCGCAGCTCTACCACCTGACCACCAGCGTGCACAGCGACGGCAAGGCGGTCGATGCGGTGGTCACGCCGTTCGGCNTCCTGTTGAACGGCGCACCGCTCAAGCTGCACGGCACCAACAACCACCAGGATCACGCCGGCGTCGGCACCGCCATCCCCGACAGCCTGCACGAATGGCGCCTGCGCCAGCTCAAGTCGATGGGCTGCAATGCCTATCGCAGCTCGCACAATCCGGCCACGCCCGAACTGCTCGCACTGTGCGACCGGCTCGGCATGTTCGTGATCGAGGAAACCCGCCGCATGTCCACCGACCCCGAAGCCATGGGCGAGCTGGAGACGATGGTGCGGCGCGGGCGCAATCATCCCAGCGTGATCCTGTGGTCGCTCGGCAACGAAGAACCGCAACAGGTGACCGAGCGCGGCGCGCGCATCGTCGGCCGCATGCAGCAACGCGTGCGTCAGCTCGATCCCACCCGTCCCACCACGTTCGCCATGGACAAGGGCTTTGGCGATGGCGTGGGCCAGGTGGTGGATGTGGTCGGCTTCAACTACCGCACCAGCCAGATGGACGGCTTCCACGCCCAATACCCCCACATTCCGATCTACGGCAGCGAGACCGGCAGCACCGTGTCGGTGCGCGGCAACTACCGGCGTGACGACGCGCGCGGCTACACCCGCGCCTACGACATGGACCACCCATGGTGGGCCAGCACCGCCGAAGCCTGGTGGAGCTACGTCGCGCAACGCCCGTATATCGCCGGCGGTTTTATCTGGACCGGTTTCGATTACCGCGGCGAACCCACGCCCTACAACCGCTGGCCGAATGTCGCTTCGCAATTCGGTGTGCTGGACAGTTGTGGCTTTCCCAAGGACAACTACTGGTACTACCGCGCGCAGTGGACCAGCGAACAGGTGCTGCATCTGTTTCCGCACTGGAACTGGGACGGCCTGCTGCAGCCCGACGACAAGGGCCACGTCGCCGTCTGGTGTCATACCAATCTCGAAGCGGTGGAATTGCTGGTCAACGGCGTCAGCCAGGGCCTGCAGCAGGTGCCAGCCTACGGGCATGTGGAATGGCGCGTCGCCTATGCGCCGGGCGTGATCGAAGCGCGCGGCTATCGCGGTGGCAAATTGGTGCTCAGCGAACGCCGCGAGACGGCCGGCAAACCGGCAGCGATCCGCCTGAGCTGCGACCGCGACGCAGTGCGCGCGGATGCCGAAGACGTGGCGGTGGTCAAGGTGGAGATCGTCGATGCGCAAGGCCGCCTGGTACCGACCGCCGACAGCCTGGTGCAGTTCGCGCTGCGCGGCCCTGCGCGGTTGATCGGCGTGGGCAATGGCGACCCTGCCAGCCATGAGGATGACAAGGCGCCGCAACGCAAGGCCTTCAGTGGACTGTGTGCGGCCCTGCTGCAGAGCACGCGCAGCGCCGGCGGCATCGTCTTGCAGGCCACCGCACCCGGCCTCGCCGCTGCCACCCTGCGCCTGGAGGCCGACAAGGCCAAACCGCGCGCATCGGTGGCCTGACGCAGCCCGTAGCAGCGGCTGCAGTGATCATCAGGAACCATGTCAACCCCAACCCACCGCAGGGCTGGGAGCCATGACTGGCTCCCGGCACGGTCAGTCGCCTGCGCCCGCGTGCGCAGGCGGCATGCGGTGGTCACACCCGCCCGGCCCACCGCTGTTACGCCCGGCGACTGGACGCTGGCGGGCGGGTTCACGCATCCGTGCTCCCTGCATCCGGCGCACGCGGAAAGTAGCGGCTGAGCTTTTCTTCCCACGCCTGGAAGTGCTCGAGCGTGTAGGCATCCATCGGCCGCGGATCGGCAGCGACCACCTTTTTCTGCGCCACATACGCGATGCGCTGGGACGACAGCTCGTCCCACGCCTTGCGCAGCATCACCGGGTCGGGATGCGAGACCATCATCGCTTCCAGCAGCGTGGCCTGCGCCGCGCGTGCGACCAGCAGGTCGCTGAGCGCCTCGGTCACGGCCTGCATCCACTCTTGCTGTTTCTGTTCCATACCCAACCGATCGCTTGCCTCGTGCGCCGCGCACCACAGCGCGTCATCCGGAACGGCGGTGTGCAAGCACGGTTCAAGATTCAGGACACCACGTGATGCGAACAGGTGATTTCTCGCTCCATCGCTTCGCCTGATCCATCTCATGCCCGCGACACTGCGTCACCGCAACGCTGTGCTCCCGCGCGGCGCATGGCGGCGCGGGAGCACAAGCCTCACCGCAAGCGCGAGAACGCCCCAATCCCCGCGATCGCCAGCCGCTCGGCGGGCACCGCCGTCTCCGCGAACGACAGCCGCAGGTAGCGGATCTGCCGCACCTCGGGGAAATTCAGCCGCTGGGTCGAAAGCGCATAGGCGATATTGGCCAGCTCACCGGCACCGGCGGGCTGCCAGCGCTGCCCATCTTCGCTGGTTTCGGCGCGATAGCCCTTTGGCGGCGCCGCACCGTTCATCACCGTGCGCGAGGGCGTAAGGCTGAAACCAGCCACCTGACGCAGCGCGCCGAGGTCGATGGTCGCCTGTACTGGATGGCCCGGCGTGGGTGCGGGCGTGATCCAGATCGTGCTGGCATCGTCGTCGAGTAATCTTTCCGCCCCTGGCGCGTTCGCCTCGACGATGCGCCAGCCGGCGGTGGACAGCACGTCCGGCGCGTTCGCCGTCGGCCGCGCCACCGGCACTGGCGCCACGGCCCGGAACAACGCGAATTCGCTGATTGCCGGGCACACCGGCGCCTCAAGCACGACCAGGCGTACCCGGCGCGCCGCGATCGGGCGATCCAGCCGCAGGATCCGCTGCGCACCGATGCACTGCGCTTCGGCCAGCCGGCGCCATTGCCCATCAACCTCGGCCTCGACCGCGAAGCGGGTGACGCGCACGCCCAGCGGCAGATACTCGCGTAGCCGGATCAGGTCGAAGCTGTGCGCCGCCGACAGCTCCAGCGTCAGCGTCGGCGTGGTGACCTCGTCCGGTGTGGACCAGTAGCTGTCCGGCTGGCGGTCAAGCACGCGCGCCGGCTCGAACCCTGCGCCGCGCGACGCACTGGCGCTGGCCTTGGCGCCCCTGGCCAGATCGATGGCAAAGCTGGCGCGGATCGCGTCGCCGAAGCTCTGCAGCACCGCCACGTCGTGGTCGGGGATGCGGCCGCGGCGGTCGGGCGGAAGATTGAGATTCATGTTGGTGCCGCGCGCGACCGAGGTGTCGAAGTAGCGCACCAGGTTCTCCGGGCTGCGCACCTTGCCGTCTTCATCGGCATGGTAGAACCAGCCCGGGCGGATCGAGGTATTGGTTTCGGCCGGCCACCACAGCGCGCCCCCGCGCACGCCGGAGCTGCCGTTTTCCTGGGTATACGGGGCATTGGGCATGGTCGGCCAGCTCGGATCGCCGGCGATGCCGTCCTCGTTGCCGCCCCAGCGGATATCGGCGCCGAGCGGGTCGAAGGTACAGGCCATCGGCTGGTACTGGTGCACCAGCTCGATCATCCGCGGCCAGTTGTAGTAGGCGGGCGCATCGATCTTGCGCGATTCGCGCGCTCCACCGTAGTAGCCGTCGCCACCATTGGCGCCGTCGAACCAGAACTCGAACAGGTCGCCATAGCCTGTGCAGAGTTCGACGATCTGCTTGCGGAAATAGTCGAGATAGCCGGGGCGCCCATACTCGGCGTGGTTGCGATCCCAGGGAGAGAGGTAGATGCCGAACGCCAGGCCGGCGCGGCGGCACGCTGCTGCCATTTCGCCGACGATGTCACCCTTGCCGTTCTTGTAGGGCGCGTTCCGGATGCAATGCTCGGTCAACCGCGTCGGCCAGAGGCAGAACCCGTCGTGGTGCTTGGCCGTGAAAATGAGCCCCTTCAGATTGCCGGCCTTGGCCGCAGCGACGATCTGGTCGGGTGAAAAATCGCTGGGATCGAATTTGCGCGGGTCTTCGTCGCCGTAGCCCCACTCCTTGTCGGTGAAGGTGTTCATCGCAAAATGCACGAAGGCGTATTGCTCCCACCGATGCCACCGCAGCTGTCGCGCACTGGGCACCGCCCCCCATGGGGCCGGTCCATTGGAGCGCGGCGTCTGCGCGATCCGGGCCGCCGAGACGCTGAAGCTGGCGGCGGCCGCCACACCGGTGGCAAGAAAGGTACGACGATCGATCATTAGCGCTTTCCGACGTTGCACAATTTTCGATCTTAGCTTTTCCAACCGCGAAAGAGTCCTACCCCGACGCAACCGGCGCCCTGCAAGGCACTGCGCACGGGCAGGCCCTGACGTCTGGAAAATGCGCTGTGCAGCGTAGCGTCTCGACGGCACGAGGGCGCGACCGCACACCTAGCGCAGATCCACATCCCGCGGAAAATAACGGCGAAACTTCTCTTCCCAGGCCTGGAATTGTTCCAGCGTGTATGCGTCCATTGGCCGTTCCACCGGGGCGGCTGCCTTGTTCTGGGCAACGACTGCAATCCGCTGGGACGACAGTTCGTCCCAGGCCTTTCTCAAGGCGACCGGGTCGGGATGCGAGACCAGCATGGCTTCCAGCAGCGTCGCCTGCGCGACGCGCGCGGCCAGCAGATCGCTAAGCGCGTCGGTGACGGCCTGCATCCATTCCTGATTGCGGTTATCCATGTGCGGCGTGTCGTACGTCTGTCTGTGGCCGAGCACTCTAGCCCCGCGGCCGACACGGCGATGTGCAGCTGGCACAAGCCTGGGCCACCTCAGTCGCCGCTCGCATCGATACAGCCGCAGGCCTCCAGAAAGGTCACGGCGCGGCGGATCGGCACCATCAGACGCGATTTCCGCAGCCGCATGCCGTCGGCCCCCATGCTGTCCGGACTGAACAGCCCTCGCCGGCTACCGCAAGGCGCTGACGGCCAGCCGGGCTGGCAGCGCATGTGATCGGCGGCGATCGGCTCGCTTCCACGGCCGGCGGAGGCCACCTGGTACCAGCGATGAAGCATATCGCTCGCGCCACCACCGCCCTGCGCGGCACTGATCGGCGCGGCCGCCCGGCGCCGCGCCGCCAGCGCGACGACAGCCGTCCGGATCGCGATCCCTGGCAGCTCGGCTTAAACTTGCACGCCGTCGGTCGACCCAGCCAGCCCAGCCGCCGCGCGCAGGCGCCTGGCCAGCGCCCCTGCTCCCGGCACCGCGGGCCACCGCCTGCCCGCCCCTCACCGCGCCCAGATCTTGGAACACGTTCTTGCAAACCACTGACACCAAAGACAAATCCAGGCACAGCACGGGAACGCCCGAGCACACGCCGCTGATGAAGCAATCTTGGCGTATGGTGATCGTATTGCTCTGGAGCCTTGTGCAGCAAGCGCCTTAATTGCGGCCCCATAACGATTCCCAGCTTGTCGCAACAAAATCGCAACATGCTGACAAGGTCAGGGCCTCGCTCGTTTTGAGCGGCCTTGAGATTGGAGCGGGGTCCCGGTTACATTTCACTTGCAACTAACGTATCGGGCCCGTTACGGGTTTGGCCAGACAAACGCGATGACCAACGGAGCTTGGTATGTATGCGACAAAGATCGGAACACTGGACGGCACCAGTTGGGAGCAGTTGTGCCAGCAAGTGTTCAAGCGCAAGTTCGCAGGTCACGGCTACCAGCAAATACCCACTAGCCCCGGTGACTTTGGGCTGGAGGGGTTCTGCAAGGCAAGTGGCATGGCGTTCCAATGCTACTGTCCTGAAAAACAATACACCCAAGCCGAACTCTACGAACGTCAGGTCGATAAGATCACCACAGACCTAGGCAAACTGAAGCTGTCAAAAAACAGCGTGGAACTGCAACTCCGGCTTGGGGAGACAAAGATTCGTCAATGGTGCTTTGTCACGCCGCATATCAATCACAACAAGTTGCTTGCGCATGCTCAGAAGAAGCAGGCAGAGGTCAAGGCTTGGAACCTTCCCTTCCTCTCGTCTGACTTCAGCGTTGAACTGCATGACATCGACTTCTACATCGTTGAGATCCAAGAACTCACAACTGCGCATGGCCTGCCGCTAACCCTTGGCACTCCGCCACCCCTGGCACTACCTGCGGACGGAGGCGAGGATTTCGACAAGAACATCCTCCGAAAGTCAGAGGCCCGCCTGTCTGGAAAGGTGTCTCATCCTGGCTACAAGGGCAACGTAGATCAGTTGGTAAACGTCACCACCAAGAACTTCCTTGAGTCAGATCACTTCTACAGGCAGCTGGAGCACGAAGCTCCAGCGGTTTATCTGCGGGTAGCACTTCTTATTGACGAATTCGCTCGACGGGTCGAAGAAGACAGCATCACTTGGACAGGAACGCCTGAAGCTCTAACCATTCAGATCAAGACCGATCTGGAAGCGCGTCTCGTTAGTTTGGGCCATGAGGTAGGGACAGTGAACGCACAGAAGCTGGCTCGCCTCACTGTCGCGCGGTGGCTTGCGGTCTGCACGTTGGACTACGGCACGGACCAGGGAGCGTGAGCCAATGTCGACGCTGAAGTTCAAACTGCGCCCATCGCCGGTTCTCCCAGAGCACCGCCCCCTTTACAAGATCAGCCAAGTGTTGCTAACGCTTTTGCTCGCCTGCCGATCAAATCGCTCCAGCCTGCTCCGGTTGCATCTCTTCAACTGGGCACTGAAGTCCGAGGAGCGACGACAGCAGCTTGTTGTTGCCTCACGAACCAAGAGGCTAGACCTGGTCACCTGGGGGTTCGATCCGATGCTCGCCAACGCCCTCACTTATGCAAAGGCTTCAGGCTTGGTTACGGCCAACGCAAAGGGATACGAGCTCACCGATGATGGCGAACTCTTTGCAAGGGAGCTGCTGTCCGACAATGAAGTCCTAGTTGTAGAGAAGACCCTTTTAAAGGAAATCGGAAAGTCGATCACCGAAGCAATGGTTGACGACGCGTCCAAGGAGTGGAGCCTGCAATGATCATCAAAGCCTTTCAGCTACGACTCGACACCCCGAGCGGCCTATTTGGGATTGCGGAGACGTTTTCTCGGCACTTGACCATCATCAAGGGGCGCAACTCGAGCGGCAAGAGCACCTTCTTCAACAGCCTGCTTTACAGCATTGGCATGGAGGAACTCGTTGGCGGCGTTGGCCCAAAACAGCTTACGTCGGCGGTTCGGATGAGCTTTGACTATGAGGGACAGACCATCAGTATCCTATCTGCCGAGACTCTCATCGAACTGGAAAACGCGTCTGGCGAGGTCATCACCATGCGCCGGGCCATCAAAGACGAAGCTCGCAGCGACCGCTTAGTCGAAATAGCAAACGGAGCCGTCCTTACTGAACACGTCACCCCGAATTCTTGGCGTCCGACCTACATTCATGGGCAGGGCAGCGCATCCCAAGAGGATGGCTTCTTCCAACAGTTTGAGTCGTTCCTTGGCCTCAGCTTGCCCAGAGTTGGCCTCACGAGCGGAAGAACGACAAAGCTGTATCTTCAAACCGTCTTCGCAGCCCACGCCATCGAACAGAAACGGGGATGGACTGACTACATCGCCGGGATACCTTTCTACGGGATCCGAGACGCGCGCACGCGGGTTGCCGAGTATCTGTTGGGGCTTGGCACCTTTGAGAATCTTGCTTTAAAGAGTGAGCTGGACGCAGAGTCCTCGCAAATCAACTTGGATTGGCGACAGGCCCTGGACGAACTGCGTCGTGAGGCGGGTGCGCTGGGCTTCAGCCTGCATGGAGCTCCTGCCCAGGTCACCGCCGCGTTCCTCCCGGAGGAAGTTCAGCTGAAGCGCGCGTCCTCCGATGAGCCCATGACACTTCGTGATTACGCATTGAGCCTTGCATCGGAGTTGCAAGGGCTGACGTCTAACAAGGGTGACAAGGGCACCGATGGGACGCCTGAACTCAGAACTCGGATATCCCAAGCCGAGCAAGATCTTCAACGCATCGCGGTGCTCTACGACCGGGCATCGAGCCATCACGCACTTCAAGCCGCATCTCGGACAGAGCTCAAGAACCTGCTCAACGAAACAGATCGGGACCTGACGAAGAACAAGGCGGTAAAGCGACTTCAGCAGATGGGAGCCCAGCGCGGGGTCGAGCTTGCCAAAGGAAACTGCCCCTCCTGCCACCAACCTGTTTCGGACTCTCTCGTCGTGGAGCGGATTTCAGGCAGCCAGATGGACTTGGAGAGCAATATCGGCTATCTGGAAAGCCAGCGCCGCATGCTTAGCCGCCAAGTTTCAGCTCTCGAAGAAGGCCTCATAGAATCCGAAGTATCTGTCAGAAGCTTTGCACAGGATTTAGACAGAAAGCGAGACCGCCTCACATCGCTCAAGGAAGATCTTGGTTCCAGCGCACAGCAGGAGAAGGCTGCCTTGCGCCGCGCCATTCAGCTTGAGCTCGAGATCGGTCGCCTTGATGCCCTTGCCCAAGCGTCGGAGCGCCTTGCGGGAGAACTAGCTACCATTGCCGATCGCCTGAGAACGAATCAGCAGTTGCGGACCGCACTTCCTAAAAACCTATACACCGATAGCGACGAAGCAACCATCGGGTTGTTCGAGAAGAACTTCAGGGCGAACACCGGATCCTTTGGCTACACAAGTGTCGCCAACATCAGGGATGTCAGCATCAATGACAAGTCATTGATGCCTTCACTGAGCGACATTGAACTCCGGGAGTATCGACAGAGGCCTGACATCAAATCTGAATCAAGCGCTAGCGATTTTGTTCGTCTGATCTGGGCTTACCTTATCGCCCTCTACCAAGCTTCGGCGATGAGCAAGCCGAAGGGCAATCACCTAGGCTTCCTGCTCCTGGACGAGCCAGGCCAGCACTCGATGAGCCAGGAGAGCCAGCGGGCACTGTTCAAAACACTCATTGCGTCTCCTCCAAACCTTCAGAGCATCGTCGCAGCGTCGTTCGATGAGTCCCCCAGCATCTTCGACTATGTGACAGACGGCGTCGCTCATAAGCTGATTTCGTGGGAAGGCAAGCTTATAGCCCCGCTCTAACCAAAGACTGGCGTATCACTCATAACTGGGCCGCACCTAGAAAATTTGCGCGTCAGCCGGCGGCGGCGGCCCGGCTGGGCTTTCTAGTCGAGCTGCCGCCATCATCGTGTTCACAGGCCAGCTGGAGCGACTCGGGCTTGCTTATGCTCGCCGCCGACCGGATCGAATCGGACAAGAAACAGGTTAACCGGGCAGCACCCGGAGACTCTTGTCGCTGCTGAATCACGTAACCAAGCGATTGCCTAATCCGTGACGACAGAAGGCTAATACCTCATATGAAATTACGGAGCAGCCAGCCATCAAATTTGTGAAGTGCCGCGCCAAGCGAGCTCTTGCGTTAAAAGAGCTAACTGATTTTATGTGTGCTCACCCCACACAGTGTCGACTCCCCACAATTCAATGCCAGCTAAAACTAGAGGTCTGCGGTTGATGTTGATCACGGAACTCGGCNGGTGAACTTGCTCTTGCGCATCGTTGGTCTCCTTGGTGGCTAGTGTGCCCGGAGACCTCTAACTATGGATGGACCAATTTTACGGGGAGTCGACAACGGCTTTTGTTGGCGGCATGTAGCACCTCGCGATCTAGTTGCTCCCACATTTGGCGACGCGGGATCGCCCTTCGTTCCGCAGCGAAGGCTGCACAGCGTGAGCGCCACCCTCCACATAAGAACGTCTTATGCCTCTGTAAAAGGAGGCGCTGGCTGTGTCACGAGCATCAAGGGCTTTGGCTGTTTCGCCTGCGCTTTTCACTGATGGAATGTTAGCTCTCGACGAGAGCTGCGGAAGGCGGCGCGGCTTGATCCGCAAGACGCCAACGCAATGAAAAAAGCGACCGAGGCTTCAGCTGGTGGCCACTAGTGAATGAAGCCGCCCCCATCACTATCGGCTCTGGGATGGCGGCCATCCAAAATTTGTTCCAACGCTGCAACTTGTGGCGTGGATACAACTGAGAAATCGACGCTGCAAACAGTCCATGCTCTACATTGCAACTTCTGCGCATTAGCCTTTCCGTAATGGAGTCAGCTGACTCCTATCCAGAGTCAGCCGAGTGCTCTTGCAAACGATGAATGAGTGCACAGACATCTTTTCTTGGCTGAAGATAAGCGCTGGAGAGCGAAAACTGGGCCGCATCCAGTTCGACGACCGATGACTCATCGACGTAAGGTCCGGCGAAAGCGGAATCGAAGAGAAGATGCGTTCCCGGCATTGTCGAGAAAGACCCTGAACTACAAAAATCCAGGGAATCCAATCCACCTCGCAACTCTTCTAACAGATCACCTTCGGACGGCGCCCAACGCCAGCGAATGATAAAAACTGATTTCCCAAGTTTAGTGAGAGCTGTCCTGTCAGGCTCATCACCGAGCACTAGGGCTTGTCTAGATCCAACATCAATCACACCAAGCTCATCTATCACATCACAAGCGCGTGTGTAATCCGTCGCATCAGCATCCTCTAGTGACCCTGTGCTTCCGCACCACTTAGGCAGTAAGTCTCTATGCAAGAGGACCAATGGTCCTCCACTCGATTCTATCCAGTTCAAATCTTTCACCTTCTCTCCGGTGGCTGCGGCGGTGGCGGCCTATATTGCCTCACTTCCCCCCCCTGTTGCCTACTGCAGGACAGGCATTGCGGATACAGACGCTGAGGCGCGCCACTCGGGTTTGCTTTGCTTGGTGGCTGGTGGTCTGGCACAAAATTGCCACTCTTTGTCCCAGGATCCTTAGTCCCGCAAGTGTGACAGCCGGTCTCCCTACCAATCTCATTGACATCCTCGCGCTCATCACCGGTGAAGTCGCGCTCTGGGCCTCTAGCTGGGATAGAGTCACCAGCATGCTCTCCAGGCGCAAGCGTCTTTGGACCGTTTGATTGTTTATCTTCTGGCTGAGAGTTGGCCTGATAAATTTTGTAACCGACCTCGCCAACAGCACCCAAAATAACTGCAGTTGCGATGACATCACCTGGACCAGGCAGGGGACTATCTAATTGTGAGATTACACCTGCCTGTGCTGCCCGAGTTGCGGCTATCTCGGTGACCGCCCCCCAGGGGATAACAATCGAACGGCCATCAGGGTCCGTGAACCGATACGGATTGTTGTTCGCATACCAGTAGCGATTGAAATTGGCTGCCAGCACCGAGTCAGCGGCCACCGGATCCACGCTCAGGAACCGCCCCAAGTCTTGGTCGTAGTAGCGCTGCTGCATATAGGTCAGTCCAGTCGCCCCGTCCATGGCGTGTCCGGTGTAGCCAATGCCGTCGACCGTCTTGCCGATGGGGCTGCCGTAGGGCTGGTAGTCGGTCCTTTCAACCACTTGACTAGCAGCATCCGTCACCGCGATCGGGCTGCCCAATGCATCCGTGTGCTGGAACTTGATGGCCCCCGCGTTGCGTGTGGCGAGCAAGCTGCCGTTGAGGTAGACGTATTCCGTGCCTCCCTTGCCCGACGCATCGGAGTAAAACAGCTGACCAGCCTGAGTGTAGATCTGAACAGTCAGCGTTGTCGGTCGACCGGATACGGTGCGGCGGCCGTATGCATCGTAAGCGTAACTTTCCTTGCCAGTAACATCTCGCAGACGGTTCCCATAGTCAAAGGAGAAGACTTGGCCGTTCTTGTTCTTCAGGTTTCCCTGCGGGTCATAGCTCAACCCAATTGTTGTTGCCCCGGAATTGTTGAAGACACTGGTCAACCGATTCCTGGTGTCATACCAGTAATTTTTCTCGCTCACCCCTGGCAGCTGGGCTGAAAGAATATTGTCGAGCACATCGTAGGTGTAGCGATTCCACGAGTCGCCACCAAATCGGCCAGACCCCGCTTCTACTAACCGATCCAGGCTGTCATAACCCATGTGGCGGTTGTAGCCAACTCCCCTTTGCTGATCGAGGATAGTGGTAACGTTGCCATTGGCATCGTATTGATATTCAAACGACGCAACGTTCGCATCACGGACCTGTTGCGGCATCTTACGGCCGTTGAGCACAAGGGAGTGGCTGACTCCATTGCCGTATGTGAACTGCCGCGCAGCCCCATTGGGGTAATAGCCAATACCCGATGCATAGACGTTCCCCAACTGATCGCGCACATCGGTCGGTTGACCAAGCGCATTGGGTGCGTAATTAATCGAAAGCCCACTAGGATATACCTGGCTAGCAAGCGCTCCATTTGCATCGTAGCCGTAGCCAATGGACCAGTTATCCCATCCAGTCTGACCAGAGGATTCGGACGTCATCAGCCGACGTTTGTTGTAGCCGTAAGCATTGACGACGGATGAGCCGCCAGCATCGTTCCACGTCGTTACCTGTGACGGCAGCCCGTCCGGCGTATAGGACCAGTCTTGGTTGCCATTCTTGTCAGGGAACCGCAACGTCTTTAGGCGATTCCGAGGGTCGTAGGTGCGCGAAACCTGCCGGCCGCTTGCAGCAGCGGCATCCAAGTCGCAACTGGTGGTGCTCGGGAGGTCAAGACCACTAGCCGACCAAGCCAAGTTACCCGCAGCATCGTAAGCTATCACTGTTGAGCCGTTTTCGGGCTCAATCACTTTGCACAGCTGTTGATTTGCGTCATACACGTAGCTGCGAGCGATAGATGCAGGCGCTTGTGGGGGCTTGACGGTCAGCACAACTTGGCCAGACTCCGCAGTCAGACCGTTGACGTCACGGGCCACCGCCTTGAGGCGATAGCTGCCCGCAGCCAAGTTGTTGAGAGCCACCTGGTAAGGCGCGGAAACAACGGTTCCTATGAGCGCGTCATTGGAATAGAAAGAGACATTGGCCAGTCCACCCTCTGGATCGCTGGCATTTGCACGCACTGTTGCTTTACCAGGGGCATAAAGAAATTTTCCATTGGCTGGTTCAGCCAATGAAACCTGCGGTGGGCGGTTGACTGCCTGGACATTGACCACTTGGTTGGGACTGGCCTCACCGAACCAGGTCACGCCTTCTTGCAGCAGCTTCCATTGATAGTTGAGTGTGCCAGCCGCCTGGGGCACAGCATTGAATGAGATCCGGACGGACTGACCCGGCGGCACATCATTAGGCAAATCAACCCTGCCGGTGCCCCATGTGCTGTTATCAGCTGGGTTAAAAGCTCCCAATCGGTAATTTGATGACCTACGCCAGGTCACGTTCCCGATGTTACGGAACGTGACCTCCACAGGGTAGGACTGCCCTACCGTCATCGTTGCAGGGACTGCATGGCTGACAAATGCCGAGTTACGATCAATAGCAGGGACCCGCAGACTTCCAGAGCCCGCGATCGTGTCGTGTGCCGCACCCACAGGCGAAATGCCATGGATGAAAATCACCTTCCCCCCGTTTTGGAGAATGAAGTTCTCATCTATAGGAAACAGGAAACGGTAATTTGTCGCTGATGTTCCGCACTCAGCCGCCACCCCAGCCTCGCTAGGAAGATTCGCTGTTTTGGCGCCAATAAAGCTTCCCGTTCCACCTGGGCCATCGAGGTAAAAATGCACATCGACCGGTTGAGTCAGATTGGTGGAACACGCCCAACCGGATATCACCGCAGAAGTAATACCATCAATACCTCCCTTGATGACGGACGGAAGAACATTGACATCAATTGGATAGCCCAAGCCTCCAAACCACGCCACGCCGTCCCTCACCATGCGCCATTGGAACAGTGTCTTTCCAGCGACCAGGGGAGCACGCACCGTAAAGTTAAAAGTGGTGCTTGCCCCTGACATGACGCTTGAGGGCAGCTCGACCCGTCCAACGCCCCACGGTGAGACGTCAGCCCCCTGGCTCCCAAGACGGTATCCCTCTGGGGACGTCCATGTCTTCCAGCCAGTGTTCTGGAAGGTGATGCTTGCACCGTAAGACTGACCCACGACCATCGTCGTCGGCACCGACCCGCTTATGTATTTTGCATCGTTCTCTTTGAGTTCAATGGGGGTCGGGCATTCATTAGCCGAACCTGCCGTGGATCCGTCGGGGCACTGCCGGGCAGCACCTGCACCGCCTGCTGCTGAGCAAAGAGCCAGCAATGCCAGCCCCCTGTAGATCACCGGCCCTAGGGACATGATGCGGAAACATGGGGCCATCGACCTGAGCTTCATTCGTAATAGTTCTTTGCAGCGGCTCATTGCGGACCTCGCGAAATTCTGATCGCCTTGCCGAAAAGATCTCTCGTGATATCCGTCCTGCTCGCCTCTGGCAGCAAAACCCACACCGGTGCGTCGTAGACCAATTGATCGAACATCTGGTAGCCCGTCCGCGTAACGGCACCCCGGGGATTGGTGACAAGTGTCTGAGCACCCGGGATGTATTGGGTAACCGTCGTCAGCAACCCCTGCTCACTGTCTTGAGAGACTGCGGTGGGTCGACCAACTGCATCGAACTCCGTCCAAACTCCGGTATTAGCGGTCTCGTTGCCACTCGGATAGGACGCAAATAGAGTCCGTCCTTCGTGGTCGTAGACGAACCGCTTCACCCTCAGTGTTCCAATCCCGTTTGCCGCATCGTATTCGCGTATCAACAGCGGCTGCCACAGCGCATCGAAGTAGGTAATTTTCTGTGCGTTTCCAGTAGTCACAGTCTGACGCCAGTGGCCGGCACCGATGCCGTATTCCTCGCTCCCCACTTGCCCAAAGGACTGAATGGTGGAAGTCCAAGACGCGCTATCGCCTGTCGGGTAAACGGTTGAAGTCAGTCGCCCCATGGCGTCGTAAGAATAGGCATGGACGAAGTTGTTTTCGTCAGCTGCGTTGCGCACCCACCCATTGTCGTCGACAAGCACAGACTTGCCCGAACCATCCGCATATCTTACCCACTGTGGGATGCCACGCTTCCAGTTGGATAGCGTCGTTGTATTGCCAAGCCCATCTTTGATTTGTGCGACTGTGCCATCCGGATTGTAGGTATAGGACGCAATTACCTTCCCGTTGCGACGCTCCAGCTGAGGCAACGCATTGCTGCCGTAATCAGTCTGGGCACTGACGATACCGGTGTCCAAGTTCCGTTGAAGAGCGGTTTTCCCTAACACCCAAGCATTGCGATCGTCGTAATATACTGTCTCGTCGCTTCGACCATGCCAAGCGCTCAAACGCTCAACGCGCAGTGGACGGGCAAATTCGTCGAAGCAAGGCTGGCTCCCACAGTCAGCGACTCGCCACACAAAGCGATCTCCATTTTCGATGGTGGTCACCTGACGCACGGGCCGCTGCCTGGCCGCCACCGTGTTATCGCCATAGTTGCCACCCGGATACATCGTCCGTGCCGCATAAGGAGCAGCATCAAAGGCAGCGTAATCGGTCACCCTCGTGCGAACGGCTGTAGAACCATTCCAACCGAAGTCCTGCTGTAGCAATAAGCCTTCGTTAGACCAGTAACGATTTCCAAACCGATAACGTGTGCTCTGCCCTGCAGGGTCTTTAACTGTGATGTCTCTAGTGATGGGGGAGCCGGCAGTGCACTCGACGTATTTGGCAGGGTCGCTGGGGCTTGGGTTGGGGCTTGGCTGCCAGCAGTTATTCGGTGTGCCGTAGTCATACGTCCAGGTGAGGCCTTGCGACGGCAACCCGGGGCCGGTGATGCGGCGGCTGGTCACTGCCATGACATAGAACTGGTAGGGGATGTCAGAGTAGGCCTCTTCTCGCCTGCAAACCCTGGGCACCCAAGACCGTCCCATCAGCATGGAATTGATCGCGTAATCGCTGCGAGCACCGGTGGGAGCAGTGATGCTTCCCACTCTGGTGCCACCCGACCAAGGACGTATGTTGTCGCAGCCAGGCGGCTGGCCGTAGGTCACTCGTGCACGAGACAACTCGACCAGATCGAAGGTCCAGCGACTGCCATCAGGCAATGTCACTGAGTCCACAGCATCGCTGTAGCCGTAAGACCAGGTCCGGCCTCCAGTAGTGACGGAGGTAATGACGTTGCCATCGCCACCCGCGTAAGAGAGGTCAATGCGGCGCCCATCACTGGCAACGATGCTCAACAGCTGCCATGGTGCTCCTGGATTCCAGTTATAGGTCACCGTGTTGCCAAAGCGATCCGTAACCCGAGTCGGATAGATCAGGACTTCTTCTCTCATCAAGTTGTAGTTGAGGCCAACCATGGGGACAATTCCGCCGACAGCGGCAGTCTTCATGGCACTCCCGGCGGAAATCGATTGTGGAGCTGGGGACGACTTGTGCAGTGCTGGGTAGCCACGTGACACCAAGTGATTGAAGGAATATGTCGCTCCTTGAGGGTCTACTAACTCGAACCCTTCACCACGAGCACCGGCTTCACTTGCCCCATCCAGCGAAGCTGAGCACCGGATTGCAGACCCGTCCTTTAAAACAAGGGGATACGTCCGTCCGTCAGCTGGCCTCAGTGCACCAGCAGATGCTTGGAGAAGCTCTTGGTCGCCAGCACCTGGGCGGTATGCAAAGCTTCCTCGCCAATACTCAGGGGCGTCGAAGAAGCCTCCCTGGATCGCGATTACTGGCGGCTGACCGTAGAGGCTGCAGCGGTTATTGACCAGGTCGCGCGCGGCTTCAACGGTCCACCCGCTAGAAGAAAAGACCCCGTGCATGTAAGGGATGTCGAGATCCCAGAGCTTGAAGTGTCCCTTTGTGGGACTGCCGACAGAGAAACGTCGACCGATGCGCACCTGCAAGGCGTTGTTGCCCTTCAAATCCACGTCGGTTTGAACGATCTCCATTGACCCGGTGTAGAGGTTGATGTTGTCGCCGAAGAGCTTGTCGCCGGGGCTGCTAACTACCGCACCCGATTGGATCAACTTGCCATAGTCGTCGTAGACATCCTCGGCAGAGCCCAGTGCAGGAGATAGCCCTGTCAGCGCAGCCAGCCCCAGTCCAATCGCGCGCATCTTGCGCGAGGTCGTGCCCGATTCCATAGCATTTTCCAAGTTGATGACTGACCGAGATCTGGGTAGACCCCACCGCTCACACGAACTCCCGCTCACGTGAAGACAGGGCATGACAACGCATGCCCGGCCAAGCCATCGGCAGGTGTTCGTGTTCAAGAATCCGGAGGTGCGCGAAGCGCGACCGCTAGGTCATTCCCCAATACCCCCAAACCCCTACGGTTGCGCGCCGCCAATTCGATGTCAACTGACCGCCAGCCCTCGCCTGTCCCAGCAGGAGCCTGGATGTAGAACGGCAAGTTCTTGACGTTATGAGGAATCGTTCACGAAAGGAGGTGTAGCTAGTGGTCCACCCACACCAGAATCAGAAATTTCTGACCCTGTTTTCAGCGGTTATCTGACACGGCGCAGCGGATTTTATTGACGTCTTCGCGACACGCCGCGCCTGCGATTTTTGCTGTTACGCAGCTTGGCGCGCGAACAACTGCTCAGGGCGTTCGGTCACACCTTCCGAAATTAAGGATTGACGCTAGCGCTCGTTTGTCAGATACAAATGATGACCGCGCGCCAAACCGTGGCGACAGGGGCGCGGCGTAACCCCACCACTCGCCCAGTTGGGCTGCCTTCGGCTGTTTGCTCCACCTCCGTCAACTCGCACGTCATTCAACAGGCACCGGCCTTGTCCGGTTTTTGGAGGATTCGTGCGTCCCCAGAAACACAAGGAGATGTGCTGCTATGCGATTCCGACTCTTCCTCACCATCTTGCTGCTCACCACGTTCAGTGCGGGTGCCCAAGCCCAGGTGGTCACGCTCAACAAGGGTGGCTACACCTTGAAAGACGACTGCACGAACCGCACCGCGTTGCGCTACGAATACGTGCTGCAGGCGGACAACGGCTCCGCAGCCCGACCGTCCAGCTTCAACTTGGATACCGAGCTGCCCAGTGGCTGTGCCGGCCAAACGTCCAGTGCGTCATATGCAAGCGTGCGTTCGGGTTACGACGATGAGCTGGATGAAACCACCTTTGGAGCAAGCACCATTGGCATCTCAGCACCGGCAAACGGCAAACGGCAAACGGCAAACGGCAAACGGCAAGCGATGCTGCCAGCTGCGAGTTGGCCGCAGCCCAGTAGACGTGACCCGAGCTAAAATTTCCAGATAATTACTTAGAGGTTCCGACACTGGGAACTCCCTCTTATCTTTTATTTCACAATATTAAATCTGAATTTTTAATCGGAAAAATCAAACACAAAAGATCACGCATCTCGGTGCGCAATTTTAATTGAGGCGCATCAATTTAAAAAATTTCGCCACGATTCCGACCCGATCATTAGTGGAAGCTTGAGATTCCTGCTGAGGCAAATCAGGTATCTTAAACGCACCTCCACTAAAAACAGACGCAGAAATAATCTCCGAACTCCTTATCACTCTAGCAAAAGACTTGGGATCTGGAGAGTCTCCTGGCTTTTCACTCGCATCTTCAAAAGCTTTAGTATAATCAACAACTTTAAGCACGCGATTTTCACCATCCCTGTAACCAGTCCATAAAGGAGAAATTGTTACAAAATCAATATTTGGATTATTCGTAAGAAGATCAAAAGTGTATCCCACTATAACTCTGCCATCTTTCATGTTGATCATGGCTGTTCTAGCCTCGCCATGATCCAAGCCAGAGAACTGCAACCCCTCAGCCCGCAGGACTTCAACAACCTTTGGATATTCTCGCAACGGCGTCCTCAAAAGGCGTTTAAACCCTATTTCAACACGTAGGAAACGAAGCATTCTCACAGCCAAGGTCCATGTTAAAACAAGCCCTCCAGGTGGCTTTCTAGGTTCGACGCCGACCACGCTACTCCAAAGAACTCGAGTCAATGGGTCAAGCTCTCGGCGATGATATAGCCAAAATCCCGCAACATTTTCGCTTACAAAAGTATTTACAAAGGAAATCAGAAGCCCGGATAGCAAAAGGGTCCCTAACGCCGTTCCGATAAAGTCAAAAGGAGCAACCTTATGAAGAGATTGTGCGAAATATCTACCCCAATCTGCCTGCAATACCAAGTAACAAATCAATCGACTAACCAGCAAAAATATAAAGCCTAGAAGTGCAGCAGCAAGTAATAACTGGTCCTTGGGAAGGCGCGCTGTCGAATATGCCCTCAACCTACTTCTGGAAAGAAAAAGATACCCTGCAAGCAAAGGCAAAAGAAGTATGTTATATGGCATCCCTGCTCACACCCTCTTAATTTATGATTAATTCATCTCTTAAATCTAGCTTGAGGATCACTCTGTGCAGCTTTTATTTCAGATTGCAACGCAACCTTCCCCCTGTCCGAAGAGATAAATCCCTTCAGATCTAAATCCAGATGATTGCCTTCGAAAGACACATACGAGACAGTCTGACCCGAAAATTTGTTATCCAGGGCTTGCCGTAAAAGCTCAACTGTAGACTCGATTTTTTTACTCATACTTACCTCTAGGCTCATGTATCACTCTAGCAAACTTGATGAACCGATCAACCACCGCAAGTTCATGAACATGAACAAATGCATGTTTGGACAAATTGAAATCACCAGACTCCGTCAGTTTCAGCTGGTTACCTAACCAACGCCGTCTTTGTTGAAAAATTGCAGCCCATACCGAGCAAATGCATAGATGGCGTCAATGTGAACTACCGGCCAGCTAAAACGGAGTACGGGGCAGCACTATCGATGGAGGCAACCTATCTTCAAAGTCGCGGCTTCGCTGCGTAGAGCGCTCCTGCGCAAGGTGCCGCGTCAGCTCACCCAGCGCCGTATCCATAGCGTTGCTGAAAGGGTCTCGAGCTTCATTGTCGACCCAAGGTTCCTGCAGCGCTTCTTCCAGGGTAGCGGTCCACACCTCACCAACCTCTGGACCAATCCCGGTATGAGCAACATCCGCTTCGTTTGTATCGTTCGCTTCGTTTGCTCCATCCGCAGCAGTCACAGCCGTCAGCACATCGCTTGGCACGGTCAATACATGACCAACCAGGCGACCACCGACCAGCACCCAGTCGTGCTGGTCGGTCAAACACTCTTTCACCGTGGTGAGGGCGAGCACCCTACCCGCCTTCCGCGTCATACGGGCGACCTGATCCTTGACCGCCTGCAGTTCGAGTTGGAGCTCGAGCTCCCGAGCCTGCTGCCTCAGTCGTTCTAACTCGTCTACAAGGCGTCGCTCTTTGGGCGTCTTGCTGGCCCTGGCTTTCTGCCACTCCACCAAGTCGCCGTAGAGGTAACGCACGTGCTGATTGGCCCCGCCACCTGTGAGTCCGGCGCCTTTCTGGAAGGGTGGCCCCAACGGTGGGGAGCGGCGGCGCCACTCCCCCAGCGTGTCGAAGTGGACTTCCAGGAACCGTGCCGCGGCTTTGCTGGTGACGGTTTGCGTCAACCCAGCTCTTGCACGCTTCAGTTCCTGGTCCAGCGCGGCCTCTAACAGCGCGCGGTAGTCCTCTTCGCTGCGAACAACCTCAATCATTCAATGCGGTCCGCTGGTTCCGTTGAGCAAAGATAGTAACCGGAGGGTCATTGGCCTCGTCCAGCCTCGGCTTGTCCGTCCCCTTCAGTCGGTTCCACACCCGCGGACTCTTGGCGACCATCGCCTCCTCAACTCGCCCCATTGCTTCTCGCAACTTGGACCACTCCTGCTCGGTGTAGCGCTCCGACACCGCGGCCATCCTGTCCTGGCCCTGCCCGCGGGTGTGATGGTGCAAGAGCTGCGAGACGATGCGGCTTTCTCCGAACAAATGCGCCGCGTAGCGCCCCATCGTCCGACGGAGGTCGTGCGGGGTCAGTCCGATGTCGATGTCCTCGCTGAGGTTCAACAAACCCGCATCGCGCCGGACATTGGCCACGATGCTCTTGCTGTCTGAGTAGTGCCCCGAGCGGCTGCGGCTCGAACGCGCGGGGAAGACGTAGCGGGTTCGGTCAAGGGCATGGCGGGCTTTCTCCAATTCCACCTCCAATCCCTTGATCAGCTCCCGTCTAGCTCCTTTGGCTCTAGCGGCTCGAAGCAAGCCTTCCATGGTCGCGACCTCCTTCTTCGCCTCGGTATCGTCCAAGCGCTCATCCAGACGCCGCTGAAGCACCTGTTCGGCGAAATAGGTCACAGGCAAATAGCGCTCATCTCCGTTCTTGGTGTCGAACAGATAGACCTGCGATCCCTCCCGACGAGTGAAAGGATTGATCTGCCCCGGTGGCGTCAACGACACCCATGACACCTCACGCTGAGTCAGCTCTCCCGGCGTGCACCGGTCGAACCACCGCAACGCGGCTGCTTCGCTGCGCCTGGTGCCCCACAACAAGGTCAACAACAGGTAATCGGCACCGGCGGCGTTCAAACCGCCCTGCTCATCCCGGCGAGCCAGGATGACCTTCATCACCTTGGGCAGCGTGTCATCCCCCAACGGGTTGCGCACCTCAGCCCGGCTGTAGTGGTTGCGCAGGTCCTGAGCCCCGCGAAGTAGATCCTTGCTGTAGATGGCCTGGAACGGGTTGTAGATTATCTTGGGTTCCCGCCGAGTCTCGTGTGCCTGTTCTTGTTCCACTTCGTTGAACAGGTCCACGGAGCGCTTTGCATCGGTGAAGGTGTGCTCGGCAGCGGCGAGTCCTGCGGCCCTTACCCGTTGAATGTATTTCCCGGCGATGCCCAGTTCGCCAAGCTGAGCTGTGGAGAGCTGAGCCCAGTCGTCGTGGGATGCCAAGGCCTGACGCATGGCGGTTGGGATACGGTTGGAGCGAAGCATGGCGCTCTTGCGCAACGCGTCGTATCCCCGCACCACGTCCTCGGTTCGCGTGTCCCGAATTTTCAGATCGGCCAGGCCCACCTCGGGTCGCTCCAGACGAGCCAAGCTACTGCGGACAGCCTCGACACTGACCTGCTTCACCTTCTTTTTCCTGGCACGCTCTCCCATGCGCTCGATGTAGAGCTCCATGCATTGCCGAAGCGTGATGTCTTCCGAGCGCTTGTCTCGACGCTTGGCTCGGAGTTCTGCGCGCTCCTGTTGCACCGGATTGGTCCCGGTCTGCCTGAGCACCGACAGGTGCCCCTTGGCTACCTCGTAGGCTTCGTCCAGCCCATGTCGGTGACGTTGCCCAAGGAAAAACGGCGGATACCCGTCGGCCCACGCTTGACCACCTCGTATGTGGTCTTGGTTCTCCCTACCCGAAAACTAAAACCGGAGGGAGCCTTGTCACTTCCGTCCACCAAGCGGTAGGGTTCGCCGGCCTCTTCAGGGTCCCGCTCCACCAGCTTGACCTTGCCCGCTTTGTCCAGCACGGGTATCCGATCCACCGACAGGCTCAGGACTTGGGCGTAGGTCAGCTTAAACTTGAGCGACCCGCGCCTCTTCGGCAGATCTGGCAACTCCGGCGTCTTGCTCATGCATCCTCCATTGCTGTCGTGCGAGTGCTGTTGGTTGCAACCCACGTCGCAACATCAACATACGCTTTTCTTACCATGCGAACTCGTCGCAACATGCCAAATTGGGTCTTACTTTGAATCGTCGCAACACGGTCGCAACAAAAAAGACCGTTACTGCCCGCAATAGCCCTCTTTTGACCGTCAGTTCCGTTACAGAGCAAATTCATAAGTGACTGTTTCCTCAGATATTTCCAAGACCGGCAAGGCTCATCAAGAACATACGCCTGCCATGAAGCAATTCTTCGCCGCCAAGTCGGACTACCCCGACCTGCTGCTGTTCTTCCGCATGGGCGATTTCTACGAGCTGTTCTACGACGATGCGCGCAAGGCTGCGCGGCTGCTCGACATCACCTTGACCCAGCGCGGCAGTTCCGGTGGCGCGCCGATTCCGATGGCCGGCGTGCCGGTGCATGCCTACGAGGGCTACCTGGCGCGGTTGGTGGCGTTGGGCGAGTCGGTGGCGATCTGCGAACAGATCGGCGACCCGGCACTGGCCAAGGGCCTGGTCGAGCGCAAGGTGGTGCGTATCGTCACCCCGGGCACGGTCACCGACGAGGCGTTGCTGGACGAGCGCCGCGACACGCTGTTGATGGCGATCGCGCGCAGCAAGCAGGGCTACGGCCTGGCCTGGGCCGATCTGGCCGGCGGGCGTTTCCTGGTCAACGAAGTGGACAGCGTGGATGCGCTGGAAGCGGAGATCGCGCGCCTGGAACCGGCCGAGCTGCTGGTGCCGGACGAAGACAACTGGCCGGAGTTCCTGCGCGGCCGCGTCGGCGTGCGGCGGCGGCCGCCGTGGTTGTTCGATGCCGACAGCGGCCGGCGCCAGCTGCTGGCGTTCTTCAAGTTGCACGACCTGTCCGGCTTCGGCATCGACGACAAGCCCTGCGCTACGGCCGCCGCTGGCGCGTTGCTGGGCTATGTCGAGGAGACCCAGAAACAGCGCCTGCCGCATCTGACCTCCATCGCGATGGAAGTGGCCAGCGAGGCGATCTCGATGAACGCGGCCACGCGCCGGCATCTGGAGCTGGACACGCGCGTGGATGGCGACACCCGCAACACCTTGCTCGGGGTGCTGGACAGTACGGTCACGCCGATGGGCGGGCGCCTGCTGCGGCGCTGGCTGCACCGTCCGCTGCGCCTGCGCGAGGTGCTGGTGCAGCGCCATCACGCAGTCGGCAGCCTGATCGACACCGGCGCCGATGCCGACGTGCGCGAGGCCTTCCGCGCGCTCGGCGATCTGGAACGCATCCTCACCCGCGTGGCGCTGCGCTCGGCGCGCCCGCGCGATTTTTCCACCCTGCGCGATGGTCTGGCGCTGCTGCCGAAGGTCCGCACGATCCTGGCGCCGCTGGATTCGCCGCGCCTGCAGACACTGCATGCCGAACTCGGCGAGCACGATGCCACCGCGCATCTGCTGCTCAGCGCGGTGGCCGAACAACCGCCACTCAAGCTCAGCGACGGTGGCGTGATCGCCACCGGCTACGACGCCGATCTGGACGAGTTGCGCCGCCTGTCCACCAACGCCGATCAATTCCTGATCGACCTGGAACAACGCGAACGCGCCAGCAGCGGCATCGCCACGCTCAAGGTCGGCTACAACCGCGTGCACGGTTACTACATCGAGATCAGCAAGGGCCAGGCCGACAAAGCCCCACTGCACTACAGCCGCCGGCAGACGCTGACCAATGCCGAGCGCTACATCACCGAGGAACTCAAGAGCTTCGAGGACAAGGTGCTGTCGGCGCGCGAGCGCGCGTTGTCGCGCGAAAAGCTGCTGTACGAAGGCCTGCTCGATGCACTCGGCAGCGAGCTGGAAGGCCTCAAGCGCTGCGCGAGTGCATTGAGCGAACTCGACGTGCTGGCCGGCTTCGCAGAACGCGCGCAGGCACTGGATTGGTCGCGCCCGGAACTGGACAACGCACCGTGCCTGCGTATCGAACGCGGCCGCCACCCGGTGGTGGAAGCGGTGCGCGACCAGCCGTTCGAACCCAACGATCTGGAATTGCACGCCGACCGCCGCATGCTGGTCATCACCGGCCCGAACATGGGCGGTAAGTCGACCTACATGCGCCAGAACGCGTTGATCGTGTTGCTGGCGCATATCGGCAGCTATGTGCCGGCCAGCCGCGCGGTGATCGGGCCGATCGACCGCATCCTCACCCGCATCGGCGCCGGCGATGACCTGGCGCGCGGGCAATCCACCTTCATGGTGGAAATGGCCGAGACCAGCTACATCCTGCATCACGCCACGCCGCAATCGCTGGTGCTGATGGACGAGATCGGCCGCGGCACCTCCACCTACGATGGCCTGGCATTGGCCGATGCGGTGGCACGCCATCTGGCGCATAGCAATCGCTGCTACACGCTGTTTGCCACGCATTATTTCGAGCTCACCGCACTGGCCGACGAATCGCATGCCGGCGGCGCCAGCGGCATCGCCAACGTGCATCTGGACGCGGTCGAACACGGCGAGCGCCTGGTGTTCATGCATGCGGTCAAGGATGGCCCGGCCAATCGCAGCTTCGGCCTGCAGGTCGCCGCGCTCGCCGGCTTGCCCAAGGCCGCCGTGACCCAGGCGCGTCATCGCCTGGCCGAACTGGAACAACGCGGCGGCGACAGCCATGTCGCACAGATGGCCCCGGCGGCACTGGATGCGCCGCAACAGTTCGGTTTGTTCACTGCGCCCTCTTCCGCTGCGCAGGAAGCACTGCAGGCGCTGGACCCGGACGAACTCACGCCCAAGCAGGCGCTGGAGGCCTTGTATCGGTTGAAGGCGTTGCTTTGAGGGCGGGGAATCGGGAATCGGGAATCGGGAATCGTAAGAGCGTAGTTGCCTGGCTCTACGCTTTGCGGGGTTAATCAACCTTGCCGTGTTGTTGTCGATTGAAGTGGCTTGATTACCACTGTGCGGTATCGCTGCCCCGCCCTGCATCGCGGCGAGTGCCGTGTTGCCCTGCTGGCGCGACGGGTGCACGCTGCGGCAACGCTTTGTCCAACCGGAGACACCGATGACCACGTCCGCCTCGTTGACCGATCAACTCGCCGCGCAGTTGCAGGGCCCGCAGTTGCAGCAGCTCGCCAGCCGGCTCGGCATCGCGCCCGAGCAGGCGCACTCGGCGGTGCAGACCGCGCTGCCGCTGTTGATGGGCGCGCTGGGCCGTCACAGCCAGCAGGCCGGTGGCACCGATGCGCTGCTGGGTGCCCTGCAGCGCGATCATGCCGGCAGCCCGGACATCGGCAGCCTGCTCGGTGCGCTGCTGGGCGGCTCGGCCAGCGGTGCGCAAGGCAATGGCGCCGGCATCGTGGGGCATCTGTTCGGCGACAAGGCACCGCAGGCTGCTGCAGGCCTGGGCCAGGCCACCGGGCTGGAAACCGGCAAGGCCAATCAGCTGCTGCAATTGCTGGCGCCCATCGTGATGGCGTATCTGGCCAAGCGCTTCCTCGGCGGCAATGCCACGGCCAGCAGCCAGCTTGGCCCGGCCCTGGCGCAGGAACAGCAGCAGGTCCGCAGCAATGCCGGCATCGACGGCCTGCTGGGCAGCGTGCTGGATCAGGACGGCGACGGGAAGCTTGGACTGGGCGATGTCATGACGCTGGGTGGCAGCCTGTTCGGCAAGCGCTGAGACCGCGAGCGCTTGCCGATTCGGGATTGGCGCGCCGTCCATAGCGGCTCGCTATCGATATGTTTGAATAATTCGAATTCCCTAACCGATCGATGCTGCTTATCGTGTGCACACCCCCGCCGCGATGAGCCTGCCTGATGCGCATGTCTGCCAGTCACATTCTGCATATCGCCCCATACCGGCCCCTGCAGGCAGGCGCTAGCATCGGCACACGCGTCGACGCGTCTCGATGCCCCCACGGCCGCATCAGCGCCTTTGGTGGATGACCACCGCTGACGCATTGCCTCTCCGTTCGACTCCACCAGCACGTGTCCGCAGTTTCGGCACACAGCTCCCCAAGTGCTCACGCACACAGGTATTGCCATGACAACCGAAGCAAAGTGCCCCTTCAACCACGCCGTCGTCGGTACCGGAACCACCAACCGCGATTGGTGGCCCAAGCAGTTGCGCGTGGACCTGCTCAGCCAGCATTCGAGCAAGTCCAACCCGCTGGGCCAGACCTTCAACTACGCCGAGGCGTTCAAGCGCATCGATCTGGCCGCGCTCAAGCAGGAGCTGCGTGCGCTGATGACCGACTCGCAGGACTGGTGGCCGGCCGACTTCGGCCATTACGGCCCGCTGTTCGTGCGCATGGCCTGGCATAGCGCCGGCACCTATCGCATCGGCGACGGACGTGGCGGCGGCGGTCGTGGCCAGCAGCGCTTCGCACCGCTCAACAGCTGGCCGGACAACGTCAGCCTGGACAAGGCCCGCCGGCTGCTGTGGCCGATCAAGCAGAAGTACGGCCAGGCGATCTCCTGGGCCGACCTGATGATCCTCACCGGCAACGTCGCGCTGGAGAGCATGGGATTCAAGACCTTCGGCTTTGCCGGTGGCCGCGAGGACACCTGGGAGCCGGATCAGGATCTGTACTGGGGCCGGGAAACCAAATGGCTGGGTGGCGACGACCGCTACGCGCGCGGCTCGCCGGGCGTGGACGAGGCGCACGGCGTGCTGGTGAAGGACGACGACAGCGAAGTGCCGCACACCCGCGACCTGGAAAACCCGCTGGCCGCCGTGCAGATGGGCCTGATCTACGTCAACCCGGAAGGCCCGGACGGCAAGCCCGACCCGGTCGCCGCCGCGCGCGACATCCGCGACACCTTCGCGCGCATGGCCATGAACGACGAAGAGACCGTGGCGCTGATCGCCGGCGGCCACACCTTCGGCAAGACCCACGGTGCCGGCCCGGCCGACAACGTCGGTGCCGAGCCGGAAGCCGGCGAGCTGGAAAGCCAGGGCCTGGGCTGGCACAACCGCTACGGCAGCGGCAAGGGCGCCGACACCATCACCAGCGGCCTGGAAGTCACCTGGACCACCACCCCGGCGCAGTGGAGCAACGACTTCTTCGACCACCTGTTCAAGTTCGAGTGGGAGCTGAGCAAGAGCCCGGCCGGCGCGCACCAATGGGTGGCCAAGAACGCCGACGCCATCATTCCCGATGCGCACGATGCGTCGAAGAAGCACCGCCCGACCATGCTCACCACCGATCTGGCGCTGCGTTTCGACCCCGCTTACGAGGCCATCTCGCGTCGCTTCCACGAACACCCCGACCAGTTCGCCGACGCGTTCGCCCGTGCCTGGTTCAAGCTCACCCACCGCGACATGGGCCCGCGCTCGCGTTACCTGGGAACCGAGGTGCCGAGCGAAGAACTGCTGTGGCAGGACCCGGTGCCGGCCGTCGACCACCCGCTGGTCGATGCACAGGACGCCGCCGCCCTCAAGCAGGCCATCCTCGATTCCGGCCTGAGCGTGGCGCAGCTGGTGTCCACCGCGTGGGCATCGGCGTCGACCTTCCGCGGCTCGGACAAGCGCGGCGGCGCCAACGGCGCACGCATCCGGCTGGCACCGCAGAAGGACTGGCAGGCCAACCAGCCCGCGCAGCTGGCGCAGGTGCTGGGCACGCTGGAGCGCATCCGGGCCGACTTCAACGGCGCACAGTCGGGCGGCAAGCAGATCTCGCTGGCCGACCTGATCGTGCTGGCCGGTAACGCCGCGGTCGAACGTGCCGCACAGGCCGCAGGCCACAGCGTCACCGTGCCGTTCGCACCCGGCCGCACCGATGCCTCGCAGGAGCAGACCGATGTCGAGTCCTTCGCGGTGCTGGAGCCGGTGGCCGATGGCTTCCGCAACTACGCCAGGCAGCGCTACGCAGTGCCGGCAGAGGCGTTGCTGATCGACAAGGCACAGCTGCTGACACTGACCGCACCCGAGTTGACCGTGCTGGTCGGCGGCCTGCGCGTGCTCGGCGCCAATGTCGGCGACTCCAGGCACGGCGTGTTCACCACCCGCCCCGGCGTGCTGAGCAACGACTTCTTCGCCAACCTGCTCGACATGCGCACCGAATGGAAAGCCACCTCCGAGTCGAAGGAGATCTACGAAGGCCGCGACCGCAGCACCGGCGAACACAAGTGGACCGGCACGCGCGTGGACCTGGTGTTCGGTTCCAACTCGATCCTGCGTGCGGTGGCCGAGGTCTACGCCAGTGCCGATGCGCAGGAGAAGTTCGTGCAGGACTTCGTTGCCGCCTGGACCAAGGTGATGCAGCTGGATCGTTTCGATCTGGCCTGAGGCGCGAGGCGCACGCACGCCTTCGTGCGTGCGCCTATAGCGCTCGGGGGAACCACGCACAAGTCATCGACTCGGCAAAAAATGTCGGTGGTCTTGAAGCGATTGGCTTGAAGCGATTGGTCTGCGCGGAGAGTTCCATGGTGGAGCGGCTGGTCTGCGGCTTGGCTGCAGGGCCCTTGCCCGCCCACCATCGCGGGACACGCCGTGAATCCGTCCATGGAGGCTCTTACGCGGCATCCATGCCGCGTAAGGTCCCGCGACGGTGAGCGGGCAAGGACCAGGCGGGATGGTCGGTGTGCTTGGCTAAGAGCAGGCACGGTGCCCTGCTGTTCTGACAAAGAAGCGTCAGCTGATTTCCTGACGCAAGCCGATCAACGATAAGCGTTCAAGCAAACAACCGATCAGCTATCTGGTGCGGTGTCCTCGCCAATTGCGGAACCGTGGGGCGGCATGGATGCCGCCACCGAGTCTCCAGTGACGGATTCACCACGTGTCCCGCAATTGCTGAGGGCGCCACACACTCGACTCAGCCGGGAAGCGCCGTTTCCTCGTGCGTGAACAGCAACGCTCTGGGCGTTTATTTCCATCACCCAATGCGCAGCGGGCACACACGCATCGTTACAACGCGTCGATATCGCCCAGTGCGTTGATCAGTCGGCGTGCACGCTTGTCCGGCTTGCCCTCGGGTGCGCGATAGCCGGTGCGTTCGGCGGCACGCTGCAGCCGCCATTGTGCACGCGCCTCGCGTGAGGCATCGCTTTCCAGGTACAGCGTCTGTGCGACCGGTGCCGGGCCGCGCACATCGCTCAGCGCGGCGACGGTGATCTCGAAGATTTCGCCGCCACGGTCGATGCGCAGTTGCTCGCCAGTGCGCAGCGTGCGCGAGGGCTTGGGCCGCTGGCCGGCCACATCCACCTTGCCGTTGTCCACCGCCGTCTTGGCCAGGCTGCGCGTCTTGAAGAAGCGCGCCGCCCACAGCCAGACATCCAGCCTGACCGTCGTCGCTTGTTCCACCAGTTGAGTCATCGCGTTGTGCTTGCCGTCGGGTCCAGGGGCTGCAGGTCGCTGTCGTGATCGCGTCGCAACGGCTGCGGTGAGCGAAAAATATTTGGGCACCCGCGCCGGAACTCAAGCATGGCCGCCGGATGGAACGGGTCCGCCGACCGCGTCCTGGCTGACCGGTACAGGCAGCCCTGCACAACGGATGCTGCGCCCGCCTCATCGCGACGCCTGGCGACTGCACGCCTCACGCCTCGCGCCTGCCAATGCTAGTGTTCGCAGCTCCCGTCCCACGGCGTGTCTGCGATGCCCAAATCCGCTGTCCTGACCGAAGGCCCGATCGGCAAGAATCTGCTGCTGTTCGCGATGCCGATCCTTGCGGGGAACATCGCACAATCGCTCAACGGCTCGATCAATGCGATCTGGGTCGGACGTTATCTCGGCGAAGCCGCGCTGACTGCGGCAGCCAATGCCAACAGCATCATGTTCTTCCTGATCGGCTCGGTGTTCGGCATCGGCATGGCCTCGACCATCCTGATCGGCCAGGCGATGGGCGCGCGCGACCTTGCGCAGGCGCGCAAGGTCATGGGCACCAGCGCCAGTTTCTTCGGCGGGCTGTCGGCGCTGATCGCGGTGCTTGGCTGGTTTCTGGCGCCGCACCTGTTGACCGCGATGGGCACGCCGCCGGCATCGCAGACGCTGGCCGAGCAGTACCTGCGGGTGATCTTCCTGGCCATGCCGCTGATCTATGTGTTCGCGTTCCTGTCGGCGGCACTGCGCGGCACCGGCGATGCCCGCACGCCGTTCCGCTTTCTGCTGGTGTCGGTGGTGCTGGACATCGTGTTCAACCCGTTGCTGATCTTCGGTCTGGGGCCGTTTCCGGCATTGGGCATCGCCGGCGCGGCCTGGGCCACGTTGCTGGCGCAGGCAGTGGCGCTGGGCGGCTTGCTGCTGTACCTGCGCAGTAAGCGTCATGTGTTGTGGCTGGGACGCGGCGACCTGCACCTGTTCCGCATCGCGCCCACGATCCTGCGCGCACTCATCGTCAAGGGCGTGCCGATGGGCCTGCAGATGGTGCTGATTTCGCTGGCCATGATCGCGATGATGACGTTGGTCAACGGCTTCGGCACCGACACCGCCGCCGCCTACGGCGCTGCGTTGCAGCTATGGACCTATGTCCAGATGCCGGCGATGGCGCTGGGCGCGGCATGTTCGACGATGGCGGCGCAGAACGTGGGCGCCGGGTTGTGGACGCGTGTGGATGCAACCGCACGCACCGGCATCGTCGCCAACTTCCTGATGACCGGCGTGTTGATCGTGCTGCTGATCGTGTTCGACCGCTGGACGCTGGCGCTGTTCCTGCCGAGCGACAGCCCGACACTGGAGGTTGCGCGGCATCTCAATCACATCGGTATCTGGTCGTTCCTGCTGTTTGGCGTGAGCTTTGTGATTTCCGGCGTGGTGCGGGCCACTGGCGCGGTGATCCCGCCGCTGCTGATCCTGGCGTTCGGTCTGTGGGGCGTGCGCGTGCCCCTGGCGAACGCCTTGATTCCGCACCTGGGAGCCGATGGCATCTGGTGGAGCCTCCCGATCAGCTCGGTGTGTTCGATGCTGCTGTCGCTGGCGTATTACCGCTGGGGCGGCTGGCGCAAGGCACGCATGCTGACCACGCCAGCGCATCCGGCGAATCCTGCGGAGCTGGCCGCCGCCGCCGAAGTACCGGCGCATCCGGCCTCGCCGGTCGCCGATACCGCGCCGATCGCAACATTGCCGCAGCACCGCCAGCGCTGATGTCGGCCGGCACCAACGGGCGGCGGGCGGCAACAGCGACTGAAATCAAGCCAGGTCGAACCCAGCAGCCGGGTGCCCTGTTGAAATGATCGATCCAGCGCATGACCGCCTGGATGAGTGAGATCCACTCGACCAAATCCACACAACACCTAGCGGGCAGCTGCCAGGACGTCTTTCCCTCGACCAACACAGCACGCGCTCGCCTACCCCGCGAACCTCACGCACGCACCACCACCAAATCCCCAATCCCGATTCCCTGATCTCGATTCCCGATTCCCACAACGCAAACGGCCGCCCGAAGGCGGCCGTCTGGCATCAGCAGGACAAGCCTGCCGGTGGCTTACTCAGCCTTGGCAGCAGCCTGGCGAGCGGCCTTGGCCTGTGCAGCGGCGGCCAGGTCTTCCTTGATGCGGGCAGCCTTGCCTTCCAGGCCACGCAGGTAGTACAGCTTGCCGGCGCGGACCTTGCCGCGACGCTTCACTTCGACTGAGTCGATGATGGCGCTGTGGGTCTGGAACACACGCTCGACGCCGAAGCCGTGCGAGATCTTGCGCACGGTGAACGCGGAGTTCAGGCCGGCGTTCTTGGTACCGATCACGACGCCCTCATAGGCCTGTACGCGCTCGCGGTTGCCTTCCTTCACCTTGACGTTCACCACGACGGTGTCGCCCTGGTTGAACTCCGGCAGCTGGCGCTGAATCTGGGCGGCTTCGAAGTCAGCCAGGATGGTCTTGTTGAGTTTGCTCATGATGGGCACCGCGTGTCTGGTGATATTGGACCGGCAGTCGCCGCACGGCGATTGCTCGAGGTTCGTAGGAGGGCCAGACGCAAGGCTGGCCAGCAAGCCGCATATTGTACCCCAACCGTTATTGCAAGAGCTAGGGGTGAGCCCTTATTTCTCGTCGCCCTGGGCGAGTTCGCGGCGAAACTCGTCCAGCAGGCGGCGATCGTTCTTGTCCAACCCGGCCTCGTCCAGCAGGTCCGGGCGCCGCAACCAGGTCCGGCCCAGCGACTGCTGCCGGCGCCAGCGTGCAATCGCAGCGTGGTTGCCCGAACGCAGCACATCCGGCACATCGCCCCAGTCGTGGGTCGATGGATGGCTGTAGTGCGGGCAGTCGAGCAGGCCTTGCGGACCTTCAAAACTGTCCTGGGCCGCGGATTCGGCGTCGTTCAACACCCCTTCCTGCAAGCGCGTCACCACATCCACCAGCACCGCCGCGCCCAACTCGCCACCGGACAACACGTAGTCGCCGATGGAGATTTCCATATCCACCGCCTGCGCCAGAAAACGCTCGTCCACGCCTTCGTAGCGCCCGCACAACAGCACCATGCGTGGCAACTGCGCCAGCTCGCGGGCAAGCGGCTGGGTGAGCGGCCGCCCCTGCGGGCTGAGATAGATCACCGGCGCCGGACGCGGGTCCGCCGCTTGCACCGCGTCCAGACAGGCCCGCAACGGCTCGATCAACATCACCATGCCGGGCCCGCCCCCGAACGGACGATCGTCCACGCGGCGGTAATTGCCCTGCGCATGCTCGCGCGGATTCCAGCCCTGCAATTCCAGCAGGCCACGCTCCTGCGCCCGCCCGACCACGCCGAACGCCGCGCATTGCGCGATGAACTCGGGGAACAGGCTGATGACGTCGATGCGCACTGGGGAATCGGGAATCGGGAGTGGGGAATGGGTAAAGCAAGAGCGGAGCGGCGCGATGCGCCATTCCGGTCAGAAATCCGGATCCCAGTCGACCACGATCAGATTGGCCTCGAAGTCCACCGACTTGACGAACTCCGGAAACACGAACGGAATCATCCGCTCACGATCGCCGCGCACGACCACTACGTCGTTGGAGCCGGTGGAGAACAGGTGCGACACCGTGCCGAGCTTGACGCCCTCGACGGTTCGCACCTGCAGCTCTTCCAGATCCACCCAATAGTATTCGTCGGGCTTGGGCGGCGGCAGCGCGCTGCGCGCGACGTAGATCTCGGTCCCGTGCATGGCCTCGACGGTATCGCGGTCCGTCACGTCCGGGAACACCGCAATCAGGTTCTTTCCCTGGTCGCGCCCGCGCACGCCGCTCACAACCGTTTCCTGCCCCGAGGGCGAACGCACGATCCACGGCTGGTACCGGAAGATCGCACTGCGCGGTTCGGTCCAGGATTCGAGCTTGAGCTCGCCCTTGACACCAAAAGCGCCGACAATCCTGCCTAACAGGATGCGGCGCTCGGTCGGCTTCATCTGCGTCGACTCCGGGCCAGGCAGCGATGCCCGGCCCTCAAGATCAGGCCGCAGCGGCCTGGGACTTGGAGGCTTCGCGATACAGGTTACGCACCTTGTCGGTCAGCTGTGCGCCCTGGCCGACCCAATGGTCGACGCGAGCAACGTCCAGCACGACGCGCGGTTCTGCGCCCTGGGCAACCGGGTTGTAGTAACCCAGGCGCTCGATGTTGCGGCCGTCGCGCGCGCTGCGCACGTCGGTCACGATGATGTGGTAGAACGGACGCTTCTTGGCGCCGCCGCGGGTCAGTCGAATCTTGACCATGGTGTCGTTTTCCTAAAGTTGCCCAGTCGCCAGAATGGCGCGGTAAGCCGGCGATTATAGCGGGCTCCGGCGGCGAAGCCAAGCCACCCCCACTTCGCTCAGATCCCTTGCCAGGCCTGGGTCTGCAGGGCCTGCTCCAGCAATGGCAGTTGCGCGGCCTGCGCCGGCCACGACGCCGTTCCGGCTTGCACGATCGCCTGCTGGCCGCGCGCGTTGCAGCTGAACACCCCGTCGAACCCGTCCAGTTCCCCCAGCGTGACCGGGCGCGACTGCTGCGGGATCCCGAGCATTTGCAGGCCTGCCTGCAGCTGACGCTGCTGGGTGCCAAGCAGCGCCGGTCCTTGTGGCCACACCACCCTGCCCTGCTGCCACAGGCCCAGATTCCAGAAGGCGCCTTCCAGCAGATGCTGCTGGGCGTCGACCAGCAGGGCATCGTCGTAGCCGGCCACCAGGGCCTGGCGACGCAGGTGCAGCAGCGCGAAGGTGCCGACATGCTTGTGCCGGGGTTGCTCGCGCAGGTGGCAGACCGGCTGCACGCGTAGTGCGGTGGTCGGCATCCGGGCAGCGGGCGCGATGGAGATCAGTACATCGAGCGCAACCTGCCGCGATGGATCGCGCAGGTCGAACTCCTGCGCAAACACGGTGATGCGCACGCTGGCATCGGCGCAGTCCGCAGCCGACAACGCAGCGCGCAACTGGGCGCGCAGGGATGCCTCATCGATCGCTGCACCGAACAAGGCAGCACCGTCGTGTTGCAACCGCTGCAGGTGCAGGTCCAGCCCGCGTACCGCACCGGCGCGCACCTGCAACGTGGTGAAGTGGCCGTAGTTGATCAATGCGGCCGCGCCCAATTGCTGCGCTGTCGCCACTGCGCCGTTGCAGAAGATCAGCGGCACGCCAGCGCCTGCGCCTCAGCCCACCATTGGGTGAGCACCTGCGCGGCAGGCCGGGCCGGTGCCATCCAGGCCGATTGCCCGGCCCAGGCCTGCATGGCGTCCAGGCGGTTGTCGCGCGCGGCGGCCTGACGCATCGGCGCGGTCAGCGCGCGCTGCACCGGATACGGCGCCGGCACCGCTGCCTCTGCGGCGGCGGACGCCTGCACATACGGCGTGGCGAGCGCACGCCCCAGCCGGCCGGAAAATGCGCGGGTCGGCTGGGTGTGTTCCGGTTCGGCCTGGGCCAGGGCATCGGCCCAGGCGCTTGGCAGCGCCGCCTCGGGGGTGCGCAGCAGGCCGGTGCCGATCTGCACGGCGCTTGCGCCCAGCGTCAGCGCCGCGGCAATGCCGCGCGCGTCGGCGATGCCGCCTGCGGCGATCACCGGGAGATCGAGGTGATCGACCAGTCGCGGCAACAAGGCGAACAGCCCGGTCATCTGACGCTCGGCCCGCCCGGCGTCGAACGCACCGCGATGCCCGCCGGCTTCGGCTCCCTGCGCGACCACCGCATCGGCACCGGCCACCTGGGCCGCACGCGCTTCGTCCAGCGTGGTGGCGCACGCGAACCAGGCGATGCCGGCGTGCTTCAGGCGTGCAACCTGGTCAGGCCGAAACACACCCATGATCGACGAGGCCACGGCAGGCCGCGCGGTGAGCAAGGCCTCGAACTGGGCATCGAAGTCGGCAGGCGCCACATCGCCCGCATCCTCGGGAACCGGCGGCCCCCATTGCGACACAAACGCACGCACGTGCGCCTCCGCAGCAGCATCGCGCACCGGTGCCGGATCGGGAATCCATAGATTGACCTGCGCAGGCCCGGCGCTCGCATCCCGGAAGGCTGCCATCCACGCCACGATGTCCTGCGGCTGCGACAACACCGCACCCATCGCGCCCATGCCGCCGGCCGCGGCAACCGCCGCCGACAACGGCACCGGGCAGGCACCGGCCATGGGGCTGAGCAGGATCGGAAGTCCTAAACCAAAACGCTGCTGGAAGGCGTCGACCTGCGGAAACGAACCCATCGTGCGTGGCCTGACATCATGAGACTTCATGGTAACCGCCCGTGCATCCGGACGTCCGCTTACCGCCTGCAGGCGGCGTGTGTGTGCAGTGGCGATCAACGTCGGTCCGTCATTGCAGTGGCAAGCACAGGACAGGGCATCGCTTGGCCGACGTGTTGATCAACGACCTTCGCGCGTGTCGGCCAGTTGCTCGACCGACTCGACCACCTAGACGATCGAAAGCCACCACACCGGCACCGTCGGCAGCACCGTCCAGCTAGTGGTCGGCTGTAGCGCCAGCGGGATTGCCGGCGGGATTGCCGGCGCGAATTCGACCCAACGCACGCCTGTTGGAGGCACACACTGCGTGTGTTGCCGCTTGAAACTCAGCGGAACGGCATGCCGCCGCGGCCGCCCATGGCGCCCATCATGCCCTTCATGTTGCGCATCAGGCCCTTCATGCCGCCGCCGGCCAGCTTGCCCATCATCTTTTCCATCTGCTGGTACTGCTTCATCAGCTTGTTGACGTCGGCCGGCTGCATGCCGGAGCCGCGGGCGATGCGGGCGCGGCGCGAGCCGTTGAGCAGGGCCGGGTTGCGGCGCTCCTTCTTGGTCATCGAGTTGATGATCGCGATCATGCGCGGCACTTCCTTGCCGGTGACCTGCTGCTTGACGTTGTCCGGGATCTGGCCCATGCCCGGCAGCTTGTCCATCAGCCCATGGATGCCGCCCATGTTCTGCATCTGCTCGAGCTGTTCCTTCATGTCGTTGAGGTCGAACTTCTTGCCCTTGGCGACCTTGGCGGCGAGCTTGGCGGCCTTTTCCTGGTCGACGCTGTGCTCGACCTGCTCCACCAGCGACAGCACGTCGCCCATGTCCAGGATGCGGCTGGCGACGCGGTCGGGATGGAACACGTCCAGGCCGTCGGTCTTTTCACCGGTACCGACGAACTTGATCGGCTTGCCGGTGATGTAGCGCACGCTCAGCGCGGCACCACCACGGGCATCGCCGTCGGTCTTGGTCAGCACCACGCCGGTCAGCGGCAGCGCCTCGCCGAAGGCCTTGGCGGTGTTGGCCGCGTCCTGGCCGGTCATCGCATCGACCACGAACAGGGTTTCGGTGGGGTTGACCGCGGCGTGCAGCGCCTTGATCTCGTCCATCATCGCCGCATCGATCGCCAGGCGGCCGGCGGTATCGACCAGCAGCACGTCGGCGAACGACTTGCGCGCATCGCTGATCGCGGCGCGCACGATGTCGACCGGCTTCTGCGAGGCGTCGGAGGGGAAGAACAGCACGCCGACCTGTTCGGCCAGGGTCTTGAGCTGCTCGATCGCGGCCGGGCGATAGACGTCGGCCGAGACCACCATGACCTTCTTCTTGCGCTTTTCCTTCAGGTGCTTGGCGAGCTTGCCGACCGTGGTGGTCTTGCCCGCACCCTGCAGGCCGGCCATCAGGATGATTGCCGGCGCCGGCACGTTGAGGTTGAGGTCGGTGGCGGCCGCGCCCATGACGGCGGTCAGCTCGTCGCGGACGATCTTGATCAGTGCCTGGCCGGGGGTCAGCGACTTGAGCACTTCCTGACCGACCGCGCGCACCTTGATGCGCTCGATCAGCGCCTGCACCACCGGCAGCGCCACGTCGGCTTCGAGCAAGGCGATGCGCACTTCACGGGTGGCCTCGCGGATGTTCTCCTCGGTCAGGCGACCGCGGCCGCGCAGGCGCTCCATGGTGCCGGAGAGACGTTGGGTAAGGGACTCGAACATGCGCAAGGGACCGCGTGAGGGGAAACGGGCGTCGATTATAGCGGCACCGGCCAACGCGCCGCCCCGGCGGCCCCGCTGCCCGGCCGGCGAAGCCGGCCCGGGACGCCGCCGCACCAACGCCCGTCCATGCGCGCGGCCAGCCAGCGCCAGCACCAGCGCCGCAATGGACAGGAAACGCAGCCGCAGGACCATCGGCCGCCCCATCCCAAGCCCGCCCTCCCCACTCGCGGCCTGCCCCCCGCAAGCCGCCCAGCGCCAGCCCGCAGCCCGCAGCTCGCAACCCGCTTTTCCCGATTCCCGATTCCCGATTCCCGATTCCCGATTCCCGATTCCCGATTCCCGATTCCCGATTCCCGATTCCCNGCCCGCAGCTCGCAACCCGCTTTTCCCGATTCCCGATTCCCGATTCCCGATTCCCGATTCCCGATTCCCGATTCCCGATTCCCGATTCCCGATTCCCGATTCCCCGCCCCACCAATATGCGAAACTGACACGATGACAATCGTTCTCATCGCGTTCGCCCTGTATCTGCTGGCCACGGCGCTGCTCACCCGGTCGGTGCTGCGCGATGGCAACCAGGCGCCCGCCCGCTGGCTGATCCCGGCGCTGGCGGCCGTGGCGCTGCATGCCGGGTACCACGTGCTGGTGGCACTGCGCACCGCCGGCGGACCGGACATGCACTTCTTCGCGGCGCTCTCGCTGTGCGGCCTGGGCATGGCCGCGCTGACGGCGGTGTTCGGCGCGCGCGGGCGCATGGCGGCGGTGGGCGTGGTGGTGTTCCCGCTGTCGGCGATCCTGCTGGCCTGCTACCACGCCTACGGCCACGAACCGAGCCCGGACCTGGGCTGGCGGCTGGAACTGCACGCGTGGATGGCACTGCTGGCCTATGCCACGCTGGGCATCGCCGCGTTGCTGGCGATCATGCTGTGGCTGCAGGAGCGGGCCCTGCGCCGGCGCGACTTCCATACCTGGCTGCGCGCGCTGCCGCCGTTGACCGAGCTGGAGACGCTGCTGTTCCGCACCATCACGGTGGGCTTCGTGCTGTTGAGCCTGACCCTGCTGACCGGCCTGCTGTTCGTGCAGGACTTCCTGGCGCAGCGGCTGCTGCACAAGACCGTGCTCAGCATCCTGTCGTGGATCGTGTTCGGTGCGCTGTTGATCGGCCGCTGGCGCAACGGCTGGCGCGGCACCAAGGCGGTGCACTGGACGCTGACCGCGATGGCGCTGCTGGTGTTGTCGTTCTTCGGCAGCAAGTTCGTGATCGAACTGGTGCTGGGGCCGCGCTGATCGACCTGGCTTCAGGGGCGTCCTGGCCGCACCGTCGCGGCGATCCCCGTTTGCTTAGGATCAGGTCGCTACCAGCGTCCGCGCCGCCCAAGCCGGTTTCCTCCAAGGCATAGCATTGGCGGCGGGAATGCCCCCCCACTAGCAAGCCGCGCTCAGGCGTCCAGCGCAGCGCTCACCACCGCCCAGGGCTGATCCGGACCGGGGTCGGCGAAGTGATAGGCGATGCGGCGGCGGTAGACCTGCCCGGGCCGCAAGATCGTCGACGGGAAGTTGGGGTGGTTGGGCGCATCCGGGTAGTCCTGCGGCTCCAGGCAGACGCCGCGGCCCAGGCCGGGATGGTGGTCGTCCAGGTGCTGGCCTTCGTAGAGTTGCACCGCCGGTGCGTCGCTGCGGATCCGCAGCGCCACGCCACTGTGCGGCGAGTACAGCTCGGCCACGCAATCGGCCCCGGCGGCCAGCACCAGGCATTGGTCGTAGCCCTTGCCGAGCACCACCTGCGGGTGCGCCGGATCGAGAGTGTCGGCCAGTGCCGCGGCCTCGCGGAAATCGAACGGCGTACCGGCGACCGAGGCAATCTCGCCGGTCGGGATCGACTCGGCATCCACCGGCAGATAGCGATCGGCCGGCACGCGCAGCACCTGCAGCGCGGCGCGCTGATGCGGGTCGCCGGAGAGGTTGAAGTAGGGGTGATGGGTGAGGTTCAACGGGGTGGCGGCATCGCATTGCGCCTCGAAGTCCAGCTGCAGGCGGCGCCCTCGCAGCTGCAGCAGCGCGCGCACCTGCAGATTGCCGGGATAGCCTTCTTCGCCATCGGGCGAGTGGTAACCGAGCAGCACCTGGTCCGGTGCCTGCTCCAGCACATTCCACACGCGCCGCCCGAAGCCGCGCAGGCCGCCGTGCAGCTGGTTGCGCCCTTCGTTGGCGGCCAGCGTGTGGGTGACGCCGTCCAGCGTGTAGCGCGCACCGGCAATGCGGTTGCCGAAGCGGCCGACCAGGATGTTGAGGCTGTCGCCATCGGCGGCGTACGCCGGCAGATCCGGCAATGCCAGCAGCAGCGGCACCACCCCGCGCGCGGTGGTCAGCCGCAGCGCATGCAGGATGCCGCCGTAGGTGAGCACTTCCGCCTCCAGTCCGGCATCGCTGCGCAACGTGAGCGCATGGACCTCGACACCGTCTGGCAATTGTCCGAATACGCGCTGCATGGATCGTCCCACCGATACTGGAAGCTGGCGAGCATAACGGGGTGGCGCGGTTGCCGACCATGCCACGGCGCACATCCCGGCGTGCGACCCGATCGCGCTGGCGGCCTGGCAGGCGCCAGCGCGCGTCGATTGATCGCGATGCAGCAATACAAGCCGCCCCTGCAGGCACTAGGCTAGCGACGCGCCCACCGACGCTGCGGCGTGTGACCACCCCGACCGACCAGCACAGGAGCCCCAGGCCGATGCAGTGGATTTTTCCCACGTTGCGGATATCGCCCGGACGGCTGGTGCAGGCTGTCGTCGGCGCGGCCTTGCTCGCCAGCGCGCTCGCCGCTGCCGCTGCCGCTGCCGAGGTCAAGGTGACCGGTACGCTGCGCGTGGACCAGCCTGGCGCGCAGGTGTCGCGGCAGCTGTTCGGCCAGTTCGCCGAGCACCTGGGCACCGGCATCTACGGCGGGGTGTGGGTCGGCGAGGACTCGACGATTGCCAATACGCGCGGCTATCGCAACGATGTGCTGGCCGCGCTGAAGGCGATTGCCGTGCCCAACATCCGCTGGCCGGGCGGCTGCTTCGCCGACGAATACCATTGGCGCGATGGCGTCGGCGCGCCGGCCAGGCGCCCGGTCAGCGTCAACACGCACTGGGGCGGCGTGGAAGAATCCAACCGCTTCGGCACGCACGAGTTCATGGACTTCACCGAGCTGCTCGGCACCCAGGCCTACATCGCCGGCAACGTGGGCAATGCGGCGCCGGACGAGATCGCGCAGTGGGCCGAGTACATGACCGCGCCCACCCGCTCCAGCCTGGCCAACGAGCGCCGCGCCAATGGCCGCGACGCACCGTGGCAGGTGCCCTACTTCGGCGTGGGCAACGAGTTGTGGGGCTGCGGCGGCAACATGCGCGTGGAATACGCAGCAGACGTGTATCGGCGCTACCAGACCTTCGTCAAGGCACCGGCCAACCAGAAGATCCTCAAGATCGCGCCCGGCCCCAACAACGACGACTACCACTGGACCGAAGTGATGATGCGCGAGGCCGGCACGCTGATGGACGGCCTGAGCCTGCACTACTACACCGTGCCCGGTGGCTGGCCGCCGCGCGCCTCCTCCACCGACTTCGACGAAGCCGCCTGGATCGACACGCTGGCGCGCACGCTGGTGATGGACGAGCTGGTCAGCAAACACAGCGCGATCATGGACCGCTACGACCCGGGCAAGAAGGTCGCGCTGGTGGTGGACGAATGGGGCACCTGGTACGCCGGGCTGCCGGATGCGAACCCGGGCTTTCTGCATCAACAAAACAGCCTGCGCGATGCGTTGGTGGCCGCGTTGAACATCGACATCTTCAGCGCACATGCCGAACGCGTGCGCATGGCCAACATCGCGCAGATGGTCAACGTGCTGCAGGCGATGATCCTCACCGACGGCGACAAGATGGTGCTGACGCCCACCTATCACGTGTTCGCGCTGTACAAGCCCTACCAGGACGCCACCCAGTTGCCGCTGCAACTACGCACGCCGGAGTATCGCCACGGCGATGTGCACGTGCCCGCGGTGCATGGCTCGGCGGTCAAGGCCAGGGACGGGCACGTCTATCTTGCGCTGACCAATCTGGATGCCGACGCAGCGGCAAGCGTGAGCCTGGAAGTGGAAGGCCTGTCACCGACCAGCGTGGACGGGCAGATCCTCACTGCGCCGGCGATCACCACGCACAACACGTTCGCCCAGCCGCATGCGGTGGAGCCGAAAGCATTCAAGGGCGCGCGGGTGCGAGGCCAGGCCTTGACGGTGGCCCTGCCGGCGCATTCGATCGTGATGCTCAAGCTGGAGTGAGCGATGGCGGCGGCGGCATCCGTTGCCGCCGCCGTTGCTCGGGAACGGCGGCGGCGCAAACCGCGTGCTTCACGGCGTATCGCACTCAGGCAAACCGGGACCTGGCACCTGTCACCTGTCACCTGGCACCTGTTGTCACCTGGCACGCGTCACGCCCACGCGTCAGCACATCGCACCTGCGTGCGCCTGGTCGAGCAGAACAGGCCGCCAGGCGGTCTTCGGCTGTCGGCTACACCACGGTTGCCGCCTGGGCCGGTACCGGCGCCAGCGCGGGCGCAGCAGCACGCCATGGCACGGGCAGGCGTTCGAGTACGTGCTCCATGAAGGCGCGCACCTTGGGGGTGAAGTCGCGGCGGTCGGCGACGCAGAGGTAGATCCGCAACGGCTCCGGCAATGCCTGGGCGGTGCTTCCAAGATCGGAGACAAACAGCGGCTGCAGCTCGCCGCGCTGCAGGTACGGCTGCACCACATAGGCGGCCAGGCGCGCGATACCGCCGCCGGCAGCGGCCATGGTGGCGAGCGCGTCGATATCGTCGCTGACCATCGCCTTGCCCAGCTCCGGCTGGAAGCGCACGCCATTGCGCACGAAATTCCACGGCAGGCAGCGTCCGTCGACCGGATACCGCAGCAGCAGGCAATCGTGATACTTCAAGTCGTCGGCGGTCTGCGGCGTCCCGCAGCGCGCCAGATACTCGGGCGCTGCGCAGACCACCAGCGGCACCTGGGCGATGCAGCGCGCCACCAGGCCGTCTTCCAGCTGCGCTTCGATGCGCAGGCTGACATCCACGCTTTCCTGGGCGTGCTGCACGGCCCGGTCGGTACACAGCAGCTCGATCTCCAGCTGCGGATACTGGTGACGCAGGGCCGGCAGCATCGGGGCGAGCACGTGCCGCGCAAAGGCCGCGGTGCTGGCCACCCGCAAGCGCCCCGCCGGGGCCTGCTGCGGCCCGGCCACCGATTGCCGCGCGCGCTCCAGGTCGCGCTCCAGCTGCCGCACCTGCTCGAAGTACAGCGTGCCGCGCTCGGTCAGCGCCAGGCTGCGCGTGGTCCGGTGCAGCAGACGCACGCCCAGGTGCTGTTCCAGACGCGCGATGTTCTGGCTGACCGCGGCGGCACTGATCCCCAGCAACTTGGCGCCGCCGGCAATGCTGCCGGCATCGACGGTGCTGACAAAGCTGCGGATGGACTGAAGAATGTTCATTGGCAGGGCAAGTATTACCAAACGATTCGTAAGTTTTTCTTACGTAAGCCGCAAGGCTACGCGATCTACCCCGCCCTTGGTGGCGTCTCTACAGTGCTGCCCATCGCACCGATCCGCGCCAGTCGAGGCCATTGCATGTCGTCAGCTCCCCCCTCCGCCCCGTTGCTGCGCCCACGCTGGAAACTGGGCGTGCGTACCACCCCGTTCGTGTTCGCGTTCTACATGGCCGCGATCATGGCCCTGCTGATGTGCCTGGTGATCACCGGTGCCAACACCGGCCTTGCGCCCGGCTACCTGTGGCGCGTGCTGGATGCCTATCGCATTGCGATGCCCACCGCGTTCTGCTGCGTGCTGGTGGTGCGCCCGCTGGTCATACGGCTGGTGGCGTGGACGGTACACGCGGGACATTGACCCGGACACCGCAACTGCCTGTGCGGTCCCGGCCAAGCATCTGCAGCCGGCAGTGCCACGCAACTGCCGGTGCATGCAGCCAGCGCTCAGGCGCTGGTCGCAGCGCCTTTCAACACATCGATCAGCTGACGCAGGCGATACGGCTTGGGCAGGAAATCCACCTGCGCCGGCAGCGGCGGCAACTGCGCCTTTGCGAATCCCGAAGCCAGGATCACCCGCGCCTGCGGCAGCAGCTGCGCCACGTGTTCGCTCAATTCGATGCCCGACATGCCGTTGGGCATGCGGATGTCGCTGAACACCACATCGTAGGGGCCATGCTCGCGCAGCATGCGCAACGCGCTATGCCCGTCGTCGGCGGTTTCGACGGTGATGCCGGCATCGCGCAGCGCCTCACCGATCAGTTCGCGCAATTCCTGTTGATCTTCCACCATCAACAGACGCAGGGGTTCAGTCATGCTCAGCCTCCTCGATGGCCGGGAGAAACAGGGTAACGGTGGTGCCGCGACCGGGAGCGGTGTCCAGTTCGACGAAGCCACCGGATTGGGATGCAAAGCCATGCACCTGGCTCAATCCCAGGCCCGAGCCCTTGCCCACGTCCTTGGTGGTGAAAAACGGCTCGCTGGCGCATTGCGCCACATGCGCGGGCATGCCGGGGCCGTCATCGCGCACGGCAATGCCGACGTAATGGCACGGCCGGCCATGCGGATCGGACGGCGCAACACGCAACGCCGCGGCGGTTTGCAGCACGATGGTGCCGCCGCCGGGCATGGCATCGCAGCTATTGAACACCAGATTGAGCAAGGCCGCTTCCAGTTGGCCGGGGTCCACGCGGATATCGGGCAATTGCTCGGCAAACTCGAGCGACAAGGCAAGGCCGGCCGGGCAGGCACGCCGCAGCAGTTCGAGCGAGCGCGTCACCACCGCGTTGGCGCCATGGCGCTCGGGAATCAACCGCTGCCCACGTGCGAAGGACAGCAGTTGGCGCGTCAGCAAGGTGCCCCGATCGACTGCGGTCTGCGCGGCCTCCACCAGCATGCGCGTACGCGCGTCGTCGCCGGCACGCAGCGCGATCAGGTCCAGGCTGGTCACCATGACCGTCAGCAGGTTGTTGAAATCGTGCGCCATGCCGAGCGTCAGGCGGCCCAGCGCATCCACCTTCTGCGACTGCAGCAGTGCCTGCTGCGCCTGCTGCAACAGCTGTTGCGCCTGGTGCCGCTGGTCGATGTCGCAGGTGACCTTGGCGAACCCGACCAAGACGCCGAACTCCAGCACCGGCTCGATTGCCACGCTCGCCCAGAAGCGGCTGCCATCCTTGCGCAGTCGCCAGCCTTCGGTGGCAAAGCGCCCGTCGCGCCTGGCGGTGTCCAGATTGCGGGCCGGTTCGCCGCGCTGCACGTCCTCGGGCAGATAGAAGCGCGAGAAATGCGAGCCGATCACCTCGGCGGCGGTGTACCCCTTGATGCGCTCGCCGCCGGGGTTCCAGCTGCAGACATGGCCACCGGTGTCGAGCATGTAGATCGCATAGTTGGACACGCTCTGCACCAACAGCTGGCATTGCCGGCTGTCGTGAGAAAGCGGCCCCGCACTGTCGACGGCCGTTTCCGCATCCATCAGGCGACTTTCCCCCGCAAAAGCGCGCGACCATAGTAACGGGTGCGTGAAGGTTGCGTGCAAGCCAACCCGGCTGCAAAGCGTCAAAATACCGGCGATTTGCGCGTGAAACTTATCGGCTACCATGACCGCCCCCTGGTCCGGCCCGTCGCCTTTATGCAAAACATCTCGACTACACGCGACCGCTGGGTGTGGGTGATCGCGGGGGCCCTGATGGCAGGAACGCTCGGCGTGGAGTTGATCACGCCGCTTGGCTACGCGGTGTGGCTGACCTATTTCGTCGCGGTGGGCGTGACGGTCTTCCAGAATCGCGTGCAGGTGCCGCTGGTGGTCGCCGCGCTGTCGTGCGTGCTGCTGGCGATCGGTTTCGAACTGGCGCCGGCCAGTACCAATTCGAGTTTCTCCTCGATCAACCGCAGCATCGGCGGGGTGTCGTTTCTGGCAATGGCGCTGGTGGTGATGCAGGCCATCCGCGCACGCCGCCAGGCCGAACTGGCACTGTGGCTGCAGCAGGCCGAAAACACCGTCGAAGCCAGTCTGCGCGGCGACCACAGCCCGGACGATCTGGCTAATGCCGCGGTGCGCGCATTGTGCGACACGCTGGATGCCCAGGTCGGCGCGTTGTATCGCATCGAGGGCGACCGCCTGCGCCTGACCGGCGGCGCCGCACTGCCGGCCGATGCCTCCGCGACGCTGCCCACCGATGCCGGCCAGCTCGGCGAGGCCTTGCGTAGCGGCGCGGTGCGCCGGGTGCGCGGTGTGGACGCCGGGCATCTGCAGATCGCCTCGGGCCTGGGCCAGAGCGCTTGCCAGGAACTGCTGCTGGCGCCGGTCATCGCCGATGGGCGGGTGATCGGCATTATCGAGCTGGGCCGCGCCGCTGCGCCGGGCATTGCCCGCACGCGCGAAGAAGAGCTGCTCGCACGCTGCGGCGAAAACATCGGCCTGGCCTTGCGCACGGCTTTGCTGCGCGCCCAGCTGGTGGCCCTGCTGGAAGAAACCCAGCGCCAGAGCGAAGAACTGCAGACCCAGCAGGAAGAGCTGCGCGTGGCCAACGAGGAGCTGGAGGAACAGAGCCGCAGCCTGCAGCAATCGCAGAGCGATCTGGAACTGCAGCAGGCCGAGCTGGAACAGACCAACGTGCAGTTGGAAGAGCGCACCCAGGCATTGGAAGCGCAGAAGCAGGCCTTGCTGATTGCGCAGAATCAGCTGGTGCGCAACAGCAACGAGCTGTCCACCGCCTCGCGCTACAAATCCGAATTCCTGGCCAACATGTCGCACGAGCTGCGCACGCCGCTCAACAGCGCGTTGATCCTGGCCAAGCTGCTGGCCGACAACAAGGACGGCACGCTCAGTCCCGAGCAGGTGAAATACGCACAGGCGATCCTGTCGTCCAACAACGATCTGCTGGCCCTGATCAACGACATTCTCGACCTGTCCAAGATCGAGGCCGGGCATGTGGAACTGGCCGACGAAACCGTCGCCACCAGCACGGTGGTGCAGCGCCTGCGCGAACCCTTCGAGCCGCTGGCACGCCAGAAGGGCCTGGCCCTGCAGCTGGCTGCCGAATCCGATGCACCGACGCAGCTGGTCGTCGACAGCCAACGCCTGCAGCAGATCCTCAAGAACCTGCTGGCCAACGCGATCAAGTTCACCGAGCACGGCAGCGTCAGCCTGTCGATCCAGGCGCATACGCCGGGCCGGGTGCTGTTCAAGGTCAACGACACCGGCATCGGCATCGCGCACGAACAGACCGACATCATCTTCGAAGCGTTCCGTCAGGCCGATGGCAGCACACGCCGTCGCTATGGCGGCACCGGCCTGGGGTTGTCGATCTCGCGCGACCTGGCCCAGCGCATGGGCGGCAGCATCCGCGTGGACAGCCAGCCGGGGCGCGGCAGCTGTTTTACCCTGGAACTGCCGATCGACGGTGCGCCGGCCGAGCTGGTCACTGCGGCGCAGGCCATTGCGGGCGCGGCGGCGATCGGCGCCACGCAGGCGTCGCATCCCGCCAGCGGCACGGCGATGGCCTCGCCCCCTGGCGAAGGCGCGGCGGCTGCGTCCACGGGGATGCCGCTGCCGATTCCGGCAACCGCCACTGCGCCGCTGCAGCGCGCCGACGACGATCGCGACCAACGCACCCGTCCCGGCCGGCTGATCCTGGCAGTGGAAGACGAGGCACGCTTTGCACAGGCGCTGGTCGACCTGGCGCACGAGCTGGATTTCGACTGCGTGGTGGCGCCCAGCGCCGAAGAAGCGCTGCGCCTGGCGGCCGAACTGCGCCCCAGCGGCATCCTGCTCGACCTCGGCCTGCCGGACGCCTCCGGCCTGAGCGTGCTCGAACGCCTCAAGCGCGATCCGGCCACGCGCCATATCCCGGTGCACGTGGTATCGGCGCTGGAGCGCAGCCAGATCGCACTGGAGCTGGGCGCGGTGGGCTACCTGATCAAGCCAGCCACGCGCGAGCTGCTGGCGGGCGCGATCCGGCAACTGGAAGACACCAATGCGCGCGCGGTGCGCCGCCTGCTGATCGTCGAAGACGACAGCGCCCTGCGTGCGAATCTGCAATTGTTGCTGGCGCGCGACCAGCTGGAGATCATCGCGGTGGGCAGCATCGCCGACGCGATGCAGCAGCTGGCCGGCTCGACCTTCGACTGCATGGTCACCGATCTGGCGCTGCCCGACGGCAGCGGCTACGACCTGCTCGAACGCATGGCCGGCAACGACGCAGTCGCCTTTCCTCCGGTCATCGTCTACACCGGGCGCGCGCTCACCCGCGACGAGGAACAGCGCCTGCGCCGTTACTCCAAGAGCATCATCATCAAGGGGGTGCGTTCGCCCGAGCGCCTGCTCGACGAGGTGACGCTGTTCCTGCACAGCGTGGAAGCGTCGTTGCCCAGCGACCAGCAACGCCTGCTGCGCGAAGCGCGCCGCCGCGACGCGGTGCTGGACGGCGCCACCGTGCTGCTGGCCGAAGACGATGTGCGCAACATCTTCGCGCTCTCCAGCGTGCTCGAACCGCTCGGCGTGACGCTGCAGATCGCCCGCAACGGCCGCGAGGCGCTGGAACACCTGGCCAGGCACGAGGTGGACCTGGTATTGATGGACATCATGATGCCGGAGATGGACGGGCTGACCGCGATGCGCCAGATCCGCGCCAATCGCCAGTGGCAGGACCTGCCGATCATCGCGCTGACCGCCAAGGCCATGGCCGACGATCGCGAACGCTGCCTGGAGGCCGGCGCCAACGACTACATCGCCAAGCCCATCGACGTGGACAAGCTGGTGTCGCTGTGCCGTGTGTGGTGCTCGCGGCAATGAATGCGGTGGAGCTGTTCGACCTGGAGCTGCGGGTGCTGCTGGAGGCGGTCTACCAGCGCTATCACTACGACTTCCGCGATTACGCGGTGTCCTCGCTGCGCCGGCGCATGCGCCACGCGATGGCGCGCCTGGAATGCACGCGCGTGGCCGACCTGCAGCACCGCCTGCTGCACGAACCGGACACCTTTGCGCAGGCGATGCAGTTCTTCACCGTGCAGGTGTCGGAGATGTTCCGCGACCCGGCCTATTTCCGCGTCCTGCGCGACCACGCGGTGCCGGTCTTGCGGACCTATCCGTCGATCAAGCTGTGGGTGGCCGGCTGCAGCACCGGCGAGGAAGTCTGGTCGCTGGCGATCCTGCTGCACGAAGAAGGCCTGCTGGAAAAGGCGGTGATCTACGCCACCGACATCAATCCCGAAGCCTTGGGCATGGCCGAAGCCGGCGCCTTCGGCATCGACCGCATCGCGCAGTTCAGCCGCAACTACCTGGACGCCGGCGGCCGCGGCTCGCTGTCCGACTACTACACCACCGCCTACGATGGCGCGGTCTTCGATCGCCGGCTGAAGCGCAATATCGTCTTCGCCGATCACAGCCTGGCCACCGATACGGTGTTCTCCGAAGTGCATCTGGTGTCGTGCCGCAACGTGCTGATCTATTTCAACCGCAGCCTGCAGGACCGTGCAGTGGGCCTGTTCCACGACGCGCTGGTGCACCGCGGGTTCCTGGGCCTGGGCAGCAAGGAATCGCTGCAGTTCGGCGCGCATGCGCAGGCGTTCGAAACCGTGGCGCGCGAGCAGCGCCTGTTCCGCAAGGCGGCGGCATGAACGTGATGCACACGGCGGCAGCGCAGTTCGACGCGATGGTGATCGGTGCCTCGGCCGGCGGTGTCGTGGCCTTGCAGGCGCTGTTGTCCAGCCTGCCTGCGGATCTGCCGATGCCGGTGCTGGCGGTACTGCATCTGCCGCGCGACCGCACCAGCCACCTTGCCGAGCTGATGGATGCACGCTGCGCCCTGCCGGTGCGCGAGGCCGAAGACAAGCAGCCGCTGCTCGCCGGCAGCGTGACCATCGCCCCGCCCGACTACCATCTGCTGGTGGAAACGCGCGACAGCCTGGCGCTGTCGATGGATGCGCCGGTGCTGTTCTCGCGCCCGGCGATCGACCCCCTGTTCGAATCGGCGGCCGACGTGTTCGGGCAGCGCCTGCTGGCGATCCTGCTCACCGGTGCCAGCAGCGACGGCAGCGCCGGAGTGGCGGCGGTGCGCGCGGTCGGCGGCAGCGCCTGGATCCAGCGCCCCGACGATGCCGCCGCACCGCTGATGCCCGCCTCCGCGCTCGCCCATGCTGGCGCCGATGCGGTGCTCACCCTGCAGGCGATCTGCAGCCGACTGGAAACCTTTCACCCATGAACCTCACCGCGACCGGCCTGGCGACAACCAGCAACGACGACGCGCCGGCCAAGCTGCTGATCGTCGACGACGTGCCGCAGAACCTGGTGGCGATGGAAGCGCTGCTGCAGCGCAACGGCATCCAGGTGCTGTGCGCCGCGTCCGGCGCGCAGGCGCTGGAGCTGTTACTCGAACACGATGTGGCACTGGCATTGCTGGATGTGCACATGCCGGAAATGGACGGCTTTTCGCTGGCCGAGCTGATGCGCGGCTCGCAGCGCAGCCGGCATGTGCCGATCATCTTCCTGACCGCATCGCCGAACGATCCGATGCGTGCCTTCCAGGGCTACGAAACCGGCGCGGTGGATTTCCTGCACAAGCCGATCGAGCCGCACGTGATCCTGAGCAAGGTCAACGTGTTCATCGAGTTGTACCAGCAGCGGCGCCTGCTCAAGGCACGCAACGCCTCGCTGGAACGCGCGCTCACGCTCAACGAAACCATGATGGCCGTGCTCACCCACGACCTGCGCACGCCGCTGTCGGTGATCCTGCTGTGCGCCGACAAGCTCAGCCTGGATGTGGATGCCGATGGCACGGCCGCGCGCACGCTCGATCACCTGGAAAACAGCGCGCGGCGCATGGCGCGGATGGTCGAGCAGCTGCTGGATTTCTCGCGCCTGCGCAGCGACGGGCTGTCGATGCAGTTCGGCCCCTGCAACCTGGGCGAGGTCACCCATGGCGTGGTGCGCGAAGTGGCGCAGGCCAATCCGCACACGCCGATCGACCTGCGTACCGAAGGCGATCTGGACGGTGATGGCGATGGCGATCGCCTGGCCCAGGTGGTGTCCAATCTGGTCGGCAACGCAGTGCTGCATGGTGGCAGCCAGCCGGTGCGGGTGCACCTGGACGGACGCCAACGCGACACGCTGCGGCTGTCGGTGCGCAACGTCGGGCGCATCCCCGACAGCCTGATGCCGCGCCTGTTCGAGCCGTTCAAGGCCAGCTTCCATGCCAGCCAGGGCCTGGGACTTGGCCTGTTCATCGCCGACCAGTTCGTCAAGGCGCACGGCGGCACGCTGCAGGCACGCAACGACGGCGATGAGGTGGTGTTCGAAGCCGTGCTGCGGCGACACAACCTGGCCGCGTAATCCAGGCCAGGGCGGTCGTCGGGCAGCACGCCGGACAGTCGCCGCGACGGGCCCGGCAAGCGCCAGCCGTCCGGCCGGGGCCATGCGCTGCCAGCACGGCAGCCTGTCGCCATACCCGCATCTGCAGACACCGCAACCGGCCTGACGAGCTCATCGGCCCGGTGTCGGCTCCGTTGCGCGCCTGCGATCCGGCAACCTCGACCGGGCACGCCGCCGATGCGCATCGGCATGCGAGCGCGGCCAGTGCTTGCCGTCGCGATGCGCCGTATGCTCGTGAAACCTGCATGGGGCGACACGCGCCCAGCGCAGCGTTCCAACGTGTTCCGATCGCACCGATATCTGTTCGTCATCATCAGGTGCACGCCGTGCGCCATGTCTGCGGAGGTGGTTATGTCGTATGTGGATGGGTTTGCACTCGCGGTGCCCACGGCCAACAAGGCCGCGTTTCTGGAACATGCCCGCACGGGCGATGCCATCATCATCGAGTACGGTGCGCTGCGCGTGGTGGAGTGCTGGGGCGATGACGTCCAGCATGGACAGCTGACCGACTTCCATCGCGCGGTCGATGCCTGCGACGATGAAATCGTGGTGTTTTCGTGGATCGAATGGCCGGACAAGGCCACCCGCGATGCGGGCATGCGCAAGATGTTGGACGACCCGCGCATGGATCCGTCGGTGAACCCGATGCCATTCGATGGCAAGCGGCTGATCTACGGCGGCTTCGTTCCGATCCTGACCCTGGGGCAACCGGGCTGAGTAGCGCAGTCCGCGGCGGCGCGCATGGCCGTCGCGACGCTGCCGCACCCGGTGCGGCAGCGGTCGCCTCCGGCACCGGGTGCTGGGCGATGGCCGTTACACTGGCGGCATGCAGCCGCGTTCGCCGCCAGGATGGCGAGCGCGACGACTGCAGTGCCTGCCACCGGAGACCACCGCATGACCGATGCACCGCTCCTGATCGCCTGCCCGAGCTGTGCCGCGATGAATCGTGTCGCAGCGGCACGTCTGCGCGATGCGCCCAACTGTGGCAGTTGCCACAGGCCCTTGTTCCCGAGCACGCCGGTGGCACTGTCGGCGGCCGACTTCGACACGCATGCGGTGCGCAGCGCATTGCCGTTGGTGGTGGATTTCTGGGCGCCGTGGTGTGGGCCGTGCCTGAGCATGGCGCCGCACTTTGCCGCAGCCGCGGCGATGCTCGAACCGCAGGTCCGGCTGGCGAAGGTCGATACCGATCTGCATCCGGCGCTGGGCACGCGCTTTGGCATCCGCAGCATCCCGACCTTGCTGGTCATCCGCGGCGGCAGTGAGCTGGGCCGTCACTCGGGCGCGGTAAGCAGCGCGCAGATCGTCAGTTGGGTGCAATCGGTGCTAGCCAACCGCTGATACAAACGGCCCGCTGCGTTGATGCACGCAGCGGGCCTGGTGCCACGACACGCATCGCCGCGACGCAGGCGTGGCGATGCGGTCGATCGATCGCAACCGGTAGCGGCCGCTCAGGCCACTGTGCAGTCGCTCGCTGTTGTTCCAAAGGCGCTCAGAGCGACCAACACACCTGCTGCGCGGCCGTCAGGCGGGCGCGCCCGGCGCTCGGAACCGGCATGGACCACGCGTCCACGGCGATTCCTCCACGCCGTCCGCATCCACCTGACGACCGTCCGCTACGTGGTGTCAGCCGCGGTTATTGCCAGTTGACGTTGACCGACACACCCACGATACGCGGTTCGTTGTACACCGCCGCCATGTAGTTTTCGATCACGCCCTTGACGTTCTTCTCGTTGGTGATGTTGCGCGCAAACGCCGCCACTTCCCATGCCCCATAGCCGCCGGTGTAACCGAGCTTGAGGCCGCCTTCAACGTTGCCGTTGGCACGGAACTCGGTGGAGTCGTACAGCACGAAGCTGGTTTCGCCCTGCTTGTTCCAGTCGGTGGAGACGAAGAAGGCGCCATCGGTGCCCACCGGAATGTCGTAGCGCGCCGCCAGGTTGAGGTTGTACTTGGGCGCGTTGGGCAACGGGTTGCCGTCGATCTGCGCAAAGGTGTTGGCACCGACGCGGATGGTCGGGTCGTTGACCGTGCACACCACCACGCCATTGAGCGCGCAGGCCTGCGCGTAGACGCGATCGTCGTGGATTTCGCTATGCAGCAGGCTCAGGCCGGCGGTCAGCGACAGGTTGGAGATCGGGCGCCAGTCCAGATCCGCTTCCAGACCGTAGGCCTTGGCCTTGTCGGCATTGAACAGCACGCCGTTGCCGTCCGAATCGTTGCCGTTGAGCTGGATGTCGTCCACCGTGTAGGTGAAGCCGCTGACATTCAGACGCAGGCGATTGTCGAACAGGCTGCTCTTGATGCCGGCTTCCCAGGACAGGATGGTTTCCGAATCGGCAGTGGTGAAATCCGAATTGAACACCGCGCTGCGGCCCTGGATGGTCGGGCCGCGGAAGCCGCGTGCCACGCGCGCGTAGACGCTCAGCTCCGGATTGATTTCATACATCGCGCTGAGGTCCCAGCTGGGCTGGGTGTCGGACATGCGCACATCGCGACGGCCGCGATAGGTCACCGCGCCCGCGGCGGTATCGGCGGTCTTGAGCAGGCGGGTTTCCTTGGTGTCCCTGGTCTGGCGGATACCGGCGGTCAAGGTGAGCGTATCGGTGGCCTTGTAGCTGAGCTGCCCGAAGCCGGCCCAGGAGGTGTTGGTGTTGCGCAGGCGCACCCAGTTGTTCGGGTTGCGCGCGGCGGTGCGCAGGAAATATGCACGCTGGTAGAAATCGGTGGTGTCGCGCCCGTCGAAGTAGAACGCACCGACCTGCCACTGCAATGCGTCGTCGCCTTCGCTGGCCAGACGCAGTTCCTGGGTGTACTGGTCCAGGTCGCGGATCTGCCCCATCGACTGGCCGAAGCCGTTCGGCACGCCGTTGACCGGGTAGTTGGCCGCCGCACCGCCATCGGTGTCGCCACGGCTGTAGCCGGAGGTGGTTTCGTAGGCGGTGATGGAGGTCAGCGCCACGCCGCCGAAGTCGTAGATCGCCTTGATCGAGCCGCCGTCGGTCTTGTAGGCCTGCGGGTTGTCATTGGCTTCGTCGTAGGCCACGCGATCGCGCGGCACGTCGACCTTGTCGCTGCCGCGCGTCACTGCGTTGCGCAGGAACAACGTGGAGGTGCCGTCGTAGTCGCGCGTATGCAGCGAGCCCAGCAGCGAGAATGCGTCGTTGGGCTTGAGCAGCAGCTGCAGGCGCGCATTGCGATCGCTGTAGCCGCCCATCGCGTCCTCGCGCGGCGTGCGCGTGCCGTCGGCACTGCTGCCGGCAAAGGTGTTGTCCACCCAATCGTCGCGGTGTTGGTACAAGGCAGAGACGCGGAAGGACAGCACGTCGTTGATCGGGCCACCGAAGCCGCCATCCAGCGACAACGTGTTGTAGCTGCCGTAGCTGGCATCGACGCGGCCGGTATAGGTCTCGCTGGGCTTGACCGTGTCGAACTTGACGATGCCGGCGGTGGTGTTGCGGCCGAACAAGGTGCCCTGCGGGCCGCGCAGCACCTCGACCTGGTCCACGTCGTAGACCGGGTTGGACTTGAGCACCACGTGTTCCAGTACCACGTCGTCCTGGATGATGGACACCGGCTGCGAGGCGCCGAGATAGAAATCGATGTTGCCCAGGCCACGGATATAGAAGCGCGGGAAGATGCGCCCGGTGGTGGTCTCGGCGTAGAAGCCCGGCACGCGGCCGGACAGCGCCAGCAGCGTGTCGTCGCCACCGGCGGTGAACTCGCGCATTGCTGCGCCCTGCACCACGCCCACCGACACCGGCACCTCCTGCAGGTTCTGCTCGCGGTGCTCGGCAGTGACGGTGACCGCATCCAGCGCGGTCGGGCTGCCCTCGCCCTGGCGCGTCGGCACCTGCTGCGCAGCGGCCGCTGCCGCCAGCGAGGCAAGCAGCAGGCCGGCGCAGGCACGCGCCAGCGGCGTGCGCTGCAATGCCACGCGACGGCCTGCAGGGGCGTGTGTGGCGGCGGGCGTCAGCGACGCGGAGACAGACGAAGACAACGACATGCGGGATGATCCTTGGGTAGGTGACGCGAGGGGTGAGACAGGGGCGAGCGTGGCGATCGACCTGACTGCGCGGCGATCAGGCGCGCGCGGCCGGTGCTCGGAACGGGTGTAGCGCGCGTACACGCCGGCTCCTCCCCGCCGTCCGCGCCGCTCGCCACGTGGTGTCGGCCACTCCAGCGTCCGTCGGCACCGGGCATGCCGGCCGACGGCGCGGGGTGGCGCCGCGCGCACGATATGTCAGCAATGTTGCAGCTCTATGGCAAGCGTGCCGCCACGCACATGGCGGCCGCATCCGCGGTGGCGCTTTCGACGCATGCGGCGTCGCCAAGCCATCGCCATCGGCGCGCGGCAGGCCGCCACCGCTGGCCGACCCTGCGCGCGCAACCACGCGTCAGGCGCGGGCGACCAGCACGCTGCTGTCAAGCATCTGCCCGACCATGTTCAACAGATCGTTGAGGCTGAAGGGCTTGGGCAGCAGCGCCATGCCGTCGGCCAGGAATTCCTGGCGGGTGGCGGCGTTTTCGGCGTAGCCGGTGATGAACAGGATCGGCAGGCCGGGGCGCAGCGCGCGCGCCACGTCGGCCATGTCGCGCCCGTTCATGCCGGGCAGGCCGACGTCGGACACCACCAGGTCGATCTCCACGCCGGCCCGCAACTGGGCCAGCGCGCCGTTGGCGTCTTCGGCTTCGACCACGTGGTAGCCGGCATCGCTGAGCACCTCGCTCACCATGATGCGTACCACGTCGGTATCGTCCACCAGCAGGATGCGCTCGCTGCGTACACGCGGCGAATTCGGTGCCGGTGCCGGCGGCACGGCGCTGGCAGTGAGCCCGCGCGGCAGCAGCAAGGCCACCGTGGTCCCGCGCCCCACTGCGCTGGCGATGCGCGCGGTGCCGCCGGACTGGCGCGCAAAGCCGTAGGTCATCGACAAGCCCAGGCCGGTGCCCTCGCCGATCGGCTTGGTGGTGAAGAACGGCTCGAAGACCTGATTGAGGATGGCCGGCTCGATGCCGCTGCCGTTGTCGATGACGTTCACCGCCACGTAGTCGCCATCGTCCAGTTCCGGGTCGCCGTGCGCGGTATGGGCCACGCTCTGGATGCGGATGGTGCCCCTGCCCTTCAACGCGTCGCGCGCATTGATCACCAGGTTGAGCACCACGTTTTCGAGCTGGTTGGCATCAGCCACCGCCACCAGCGGCGTGTCCGCCAGGTCCAGCTCCAGCACGATGTTCTCGCCGATCGAGCGGCGCAGCATGTCTTCCAGCGAGCGTACGCGCGCGTTGATGTCGAAGGCCTGCGCATCCAGCGACTGCTTGCGTGCGAAGGCAAGCATGCGCTGGGTCAGCGCGGCGGCGCGATGCGCCGAGCCGGTGGCGATCTCGGCCAGCCGCGGCACGCGCTCGATGCGATTGGACTCGACCGCCAGCTGGATCATGTCCAGGCCGGAAATGATGCTGGTCAGCAGGTTGTTGAAGTCGTGCGCGATGCCGCCGGTGAGCTTGCCCAGCGCTTCCATCTTCTGCGCCTGCAGCAGCTGGATCTCGGTGCGCTGGCGCTCGGCGATCTGGTGGGCCAGTTCGGTGGTGGCGGTATCCAGTTCCTGGCGCTGCTCGCGCTCGCGCAGGCGCTGCTCGGTGACATCCTCGACCAGCAGCAGGCCCAGGTCCGGCTCGCGATACGGCGACACGCGCCACTCGGTTTCGCATACCTTGCCCTCGCGCAGGATCGACAAGGCGCCGCTCCAGCGCTCGCGCCGCGCCAGCGCGTCGGTCAGCGCCTGCACGGTGGCGGCCTGGTCCACGCCGGGCACGGCAAGCGCCTGGCCAGGCGTGGCGGCGCCGATCAGGCGCTGGAACGCGGCATTGGCGTCATGCGCGCGCAGCCCGGCATCGACCACCGCGATCGGCGCACTGATGTGCTCGAAGATCTCGCGGAAGCGGGCCTCGCTGATGCGCAGGGCCTCCTCGGCCTGGCGCGCGCGCAGCAGGGTGCGCAAGGTGGCGACCAGCACGCTGGGGTCGACCGGGTGAATCAGGTAGGCGTCGGCGCCGGCTTCCAGGCCGGTGATCATGTCGCCGGTGGCGATCGAGGCCGCCGACACGTGCACCACCGGCAGCAACGCAGTGCGCGGCTCGGCGCGTAGCGTGCGCACGATGTCGAAGCCGCTCATGTCCGGCAGATTGACGTCCAGCACCACCGCGGAAAACGCCTGCTCGGCCAGCCTGGCCAGGCCGTCGGTGCCGGTGCCCGCTTCCTCGACCACGAACTGATGATGTTCGAGCACGCGCCGCACCGAATAACGCGTCACCGCGTTGTCGTCCACGACCAGAATGTGAGGCTTACTGCCCAAGTGCATCCTCCGCCGCCAGCGTGACCGGCAGCACCACGAAAAATTCCGAGCCCTGCCCGACCACGCTGTTGATGCCCACCCTGCCGCCCAGCAACTCGGCGAAACGCTTGCAGATCGACAGCCCCAGGCCGGTGCCGGTGAGGCGTTTCTGCAACGGCGAATCCACCTGTACAAAATCCTCGAACAAGGCGTCGTGAAGCTCTGCCGGAATACCGATGCCGGTGTCCTGCACGCCGAAGCGCACATGGCTCTCGCCTTCCAGCTGCGCGAACACGCGCACATGGCCTTGCGGGGTGAACTTGAGCGCGTTGGAAATGAAGTTGCGCAGGATCTGCGCCAGCTTCTTGTCGTCGGTATAGAGCATCGGCAGCACCGGCGGATCCTCGAAGATCAAGGTGGTGCCGCTGACATCGGTGAGCGGGCGGAACATGCCGCGCAAAGCCGCAAACAGGTCCATCAGGTCGAACCAGCCCGGCGAGATGGTGATGCGCCCGGCTTCGATCTTGGCCAGGTCCAGCAGGTCGTCGACCATCTCGGTGAGCTCGCGCGCCGAGGCGCTGACAAAGCGCACCTGCTTGGACTGCTCGGCCGTGAGCGGCCCGTCCATGCCGTCCTCGAGCAGCCGCGTGATGCTCAGGATCGAACTGAGCGGGGTGCGGAACTCATGGCTCATGTACGACAGGAACCGGCTCTTGAGCTCGGATACATCGCGCAGCTGCTCGGCCTGTTGATCGAGCTCGGCATACAGCGCCAGCACGCCCTGGTTGGTTTCTTCCAGCTCTTCGCGCAGGGCCTGGTTCTGCTGCCGCAGCGCGTCGAGTTCGGCCAGCGGATCGATGGGCGATGTCGCCCCGGAAGCATTCATTGCAGGCCTCCCAGCCGCATGACAAACACGCCGCAGTCGTCGCGGCCCCGCGTGTAATCGCGCAGCAGCACCGCCGCAATCAGACGCGGATGGCGCGACAGTAGACCCGGATGATCGCGCAGGTTCCAGCGTGATTGCAGGCCATCGCTGTGCATGACCAGCAGCTTGCCGGCCGCGTCCGGAAAATCGAACGGTTGCGCCTTGCGGAACTGCACCCCGACGATGCCCGGATGCGAGGGCATGCCACGCACGCCGTCGCCATCGCACAGCGATGCGACGATATTGCCCACGCCGGCAAAGCGTACCCGGCCGGTGCTGCTGTCGAATTGCATCACCGCCGCCGCGCCGCCGCGGGTGCCGGACATGCCGGCATGCAGCTGCGCGATGCGCTCGCCCGGCTCGCCGCTGGCCGTGGCTGCAGCGCGCGCGCCGGCGTCGGCAGCGTCGGCGGCGCCCGGACCATGACCCAGGCCATCGATCACGGTGACGGTCGCCCGCTGCTCGCCGATGGCCAGATGCCAGGCATCGCCGCATACCGTTTCGTTGTGCAGCGGCAGGCGGATGGCGCCGTACGCCAGGTCCAGGTCCAGGTCGGCGCGTTGCTGCGCAAACAGGCGTGCCATCACGACCGCGCCCTTGGCATCGGAATAGGCGTCCAGTACCTGCGCCTGGCGCTGGATCGCGCCCAGTCCGGTGCCCGGCGTCCCGGCGGTGGAATAGCCGTCGCGCAGGCCGTCCACGAGTGCGAAGCCGGGGCCGCCGTCGATGGCGCAGATCTCCACGCCCATGCCCTGGCGGCCGGCCACCGTGGCCAGCTGCAGGTAACCGCCATGTCCATGCTTGACCACGTTGGTGGCAAGCTCGGTGGCCACCAGCGCCACCCGCCCGCAGGCCGCCTCGTCGAAACCCAGTGCCTGTGCCAACCCGGCCGCCTCGCGACGCGCCTGCCCGACCTGGCTGGTTTCGTCGACGCGAAACGCGCGCGTGACCTCGCCGGCAAGCGTTACTTCCATTTGGTGATGGTGATGCGCGTGCCCTTGCCGGCAGCGGTGTCCAGCACGAAATCGTCCACCAGCCGCCGGCTGCCGGACAGGCCCAGTCCCAGCCCGCTGCCGGAGGTCCAGCCATCGGTGAGCGCCAGGTCCAGGTCGGGTATGCCGGGGCCTTCGTCGCGGAAGGTCAGCTGCACGCCCTTGCGGATGCCGCTTTCCACCAGCGCCCAATCCATCTCGCCGCCGCCGCCATAGATCACGGTGTTGCGCGCCAGTTCGCTGGCTGCAGTGACCAGCTTGGTCTGGTCGACCAGGCGCAGGCCGCACTGCACCACCAGCTTGCGCACCGTCTGCCGGGCCAGCACCACATCCTGTTCGGTGCGCACCGATTGCGAACCGGTGGTCATGACGTGCGATCAGGCTGCTGCAACAGGCGCATGCCGCGTTCGACATCGAGCGCGGTGCGCACCGATGGCAGGGTCAGCCCGAGCTCGACCAGCGTGATCGCCACGGCCGGCTGCATGCCCACCACCACGGTCCTGGCATCCATGATCGCCGCCAGCCCGGAAATGGTGCTGATCATGCGGCCGATGAACGAGTCGACGATGTCCAGTGCGGAAATGTCGATCAGCACGCCGCGCGCGGAGGTGGCGCTGATCCTTTCCGACAGGTCTTCCTGCAGCGTCATCGCCAACTGGTCGTGCATGTCCACCTGGATGGTGACCAGCAGCAGGTCGCCCATCCGCAGGATCGGGATGCGCTCCATGTCAGCCCGCCTTGGTCACGGTCATGCCGATGCGCTTGAGCGCCAGCGCCAGCGCATCGGACAGGTTGGCCTTGGTGACGATGCCCTGCAGGTCCAGCCCCAGGTGCACGATGGTCTGCGCGATCTGCGGGCGCACGCCGCTGATGATGGCATCGGCGCCCATCAGGCGGATCGCGGTGACGGTCTTGAGCAGGTGCTGCGCGACCAGGGTGTCCACCGTGGGCACGCCGGTGATGTCGATGATGGCGATTTCCGAGCCGGTATCGACGATGCGCTGCAGCAGCGACTCCATCACCACCTGGGTGCGCTGTGAATCCAGCGTGCCGATCATCGGCAGTGCCAATACACCGTCCCACAGTTTGACCACCGGGGTGGACAGCTCCAGCATTTCTTCCTGCTGGCGCACGATGATGTCTTCGCGGGTCTTCTGGAACGCCTTGACGGTGTACAGGCCCAGGCGATCCAGCAGCTCGGACAGCGCCCACAGCTGCTGGCCCAGATCCTCCGGCGCATCGGCATACTCGCGCTGCACCAGCGCAAACAGCACGCGCTTGAGCGAGAAGATGAAGTTGGCGGTTTCCTGCGAATCGAAGCCACGGGTGGCGCGGTCGCGCGACAGGGTTTCCAGGAAGCGACGCACCTCGCTCCAGTCGGCGCTGTCCAGGCTGCTGCCGCCGTCCTTCAGCGAGGCGACCAGCAGATGCAGGAAGTCCGCACTCTGGGTTTCGATGTCCTGCCGGGAAATCCGTCCATCGCTGCCCAGGCTGGAGCCCAGCCATGCCGCCAACAACGCAGCTTCCTGGCCACGAATTGCGTCGATCGAGCGCTGCTGCAATGCCACCATGAGATCACCCGCCAAGAGTTAGAAGAGAGAAGGCTGGGCATGCGGGGCGATTGCGCCCCCCTTGTCTGGCGCGGCGCCCCCACGCCGAAGCGCTGCAGAGTAAAGCAATTCAGTTTCGGCAACCAGCGACGAACCTGTAGCGGTCAGAGGAACGTCCGTACGGAGTTTGACATTGCGGCGCACGCGGCGAACGTGAGCGCGACCACGCCTGGGCAGATGCGCTTGCCGCCGGCCCGCCATCCTGCTCTCGGGCTTGACGGCGCCGGTTACAGACTGCCGCCGCACCGGCCGTGATGCGGTCACCGACCGCTGCGCAACGGTGGCCCGACTTGCGGGAAAACCGCCTGACACCGGCCCGGACCGATCGCGACGCCCATCCCATGGCGGCGGACGCGCTCGATGTGCCGGCAGGCCGGTTTGCCCACGCCCGGCGCCGCATGCACGCGCCGGGTCACGCCGCTGCGGCGTCGGTCTGCGGTGCGTACCGAGGGCATCGCCTGCCGATCGGCAATAGCAATACCGGGAGCGTGGTGAAGCATCCGGGCGGGACCGTGTGGCGGCATGGATGCCGCTCAAGGTCCCACGCCGGCACCCGCGCAAGCACCACCGATTGCTATCGGTTGCGGAAAAAAAATGAGAAAACCCAGGTGGGCTGCACGTTCTTCCGAGCGTCACCATTCCTGGCGACATACCAGCAGTTGGCACGCAAACCACGCATGCCAATCCCGAATGCCCGATCCCCGATCGCGGCGGCAGCGGCGACCGCATCAGCAGCCGCTGCGCGCGAGCTTGCTCGCCGCCCTACAGCCCGTAGCGCTCCACCGCCTCCAGGTGCGGGCGCGGATCCTGGTCGCAGGCCTCGGCCAGGCGCAGCCAGCACATCGGGTGCGCCCACTGCGCGGTGGCGGCCAGCAGGACGCGATGCAGTTCCAGCGGCGCCGCCGCTTCCGGCAGCGCCACGGTGAACAGCACGCCCGGCAGACCCGTGCCTGCATCTTCCGGGTCGAATGCGTCCGCGTGTGCCGGATCGACCACGCGGTAATCGTCGCGGCTGTGCAACCACAGCTTCCAGCCGCGCGCTTCGATGTCCTGCCGCAAGGCCTCGATCGCCTGCTCGCCAGGATGCACGCCATCCACCAGCCAGCTGCTGCCGTAACCACCCGCCTCCAGCACATGCACCTGCGCATAGGTCGGCACGAACCGCTCGCGCTCGGCCTCGTCGTCCGGTGGCGGATACAGCAACTCCGCATCGAAGACCACCCAGTCGCCGACATGCTGGCGCCGATGCGCCGGTGCATTTTCGACGATACGCGCGGTGACCGGGCCGGTGCGCCGTGCGTAGTACTCGGCTGCCTCACCGTCGTCCACGCAACGCACGATCACCCAGCCCCAGGTTTCTTCGACCACGCCACGGGTGCCGCTCAGCTCCATGCCGAGCGCCAGCGCCGAGGCGCGCACCGCGTCCCACTGCTGCGCCGCACTGGCCGCGGTCATCCGATCCCAATGCGCCGAGCGCGGCTCTTCCATCAACTCGGTCAGCTGGCGATACACCTCGGCAGCCTCGGCGAAGCGGCCGGTGTCGAGATACATGCGCGCCAGCAAGCCGCGCGCGCCATGCGAACCGGGCGACAATTCCAGCAGCGCGGTGCAGGCCTGCTCCAGCGCCGGCCAATCGGCCAGCCGCTGGGCCAGCTGCGCCTCGCACCACAGCGCCGCCACCGGCACCAGCGGGCGATACAGCTGCGCCAGCCGGCGCAGGCCGGCTTCGTCGCCACCGCCCAGCAACAGGTTCATCAGCCGGAAGGTCGGGCTGGTTTCGCGGTCGGCATGCCGCTGCACGAATGCCCACAGCAGCGCGATCGCCTCGTCGTCGGCCGCACACGCGCTCAATGCCGACGCCGTGGTGTCCACCAACTCGGCGTCGTCCGGTCGCTCGGCCACTGCCTGCAGCAACCACTGCGCCTCGCGCTCGGGATTCCGTGCCACGTCTTCGGCCTGCGCATCCAGCCACTGCAGCAACTGCCCGGCCGGCACCGGTGCCGGCTCGCCCGCCGGTGCGGTCTCGATGCGCTCGGCCAGGCCGTCCAGCAGTTGGGTGGCGCCACGGTCCTGGCGCAGCTTGGGCACATGCGCGCGCGCAAGCGCCAGGTGCCGGCGTGCCGTCCACACCGCACCACGCTGCAACGCCAGCTCTATCGCCATCTCGGCCGCGTCGATCAGGATGCGGTGCGCGCCGACCTGCGCGTAATGATCGAGCATCACCTGCAGGCGGCTGCCCAGATCCCAGGTGTTGCGCTCGGGCTGGCGCGATACCAGCACCACCACCGCACGCAACCAGTGCAGGCGGTAGCGCGGCGCCACCTCGCGCCACGGCAGGAAGGCCTCCAGTGCTTCGTCGTCGCGATTCAACAGCGCCAGGGCACGGGCTTTCTGCAGGCGCCGCGGCTGACTGCAGTTGGCCCATTCGGCCCCCTCGCGCGCGGCCTCGCGTTCGCGCTGCTCGATCAGCGCCAGCGCCTCCTGCGCGCGGCCCAGCGAGAGCAGGATCGAGATGCGCATGTCCGGCACGCCGTCGTAGATCTGGCCGCCGTGCGCAACGATGGTCTGCGACTGCTGGTCCAGGTAACTCAATGCCGCCTCGCCGCGTCCATCGTCGAGCAGGGCATCGGCTTTTTCGCAGCTCAGGCACTGGTAGCACGACCAGCTCGGATCGATGCGGCCCAGCGTCTCCTCGCACACCTCGATGCGTTCTTCCACCCAGCCCGGACCGTCGATGTTGGCGTAGCAGGCGGCCAGATCCTGGGTCACGCACACCGACTGCGGGCACTCCACCGCATCGGCGCGGTGCGCGCGTTCGAAGAGCGTCACTGCATCGCTGAGCGCACGCTCGCCTTCGCACAGGTTGCCGACCCGGTTGCGCATTTCCCAATGCCCGACGAACACCTCCAGCCACGGATTGGCCAGCGTCTTGCCCAGCGCACGCGCCTCGGGCAGCAGTGCTTCGGCGCGTTCGATCTGCAGGTCGCAGATATGGTCGGTCAGGCGGGTCAGCAGCTGCGCATTCTGCGGCTGCCCGGCTTCGCCCAGATCCTCCTGCAGCTTCTCCACCCAGTTCCAGATTTCCATCGTCTCGCTCCTTCGATGCGGCGCTCAGCGCGCCAGCAATTGGGTCACGGCCTGGGCGAGATCGCCGAAGGCCCGATTCAGATCCGATCCACCCGCTGCGTCGGCACCGGGCTGCGGCTGGCTGCGCCCCTGCGCCGACACGATCACCTTGAGCGAGCGCAGCAGCCGCGCCGCCACCGCTGCCTGCGGATTACCGGCGCGCTGCGCCGCCAGCAACGCCTGCAAGGCCGCGTTGTCGAGATTCAGATACAACCGTTGGGTCTGCCGCGCCTGGATCCCCGCCGTGAACTGCCGGGCCAGCCGCAACGCAGCGGTGGACACGCGCTTGTCGTTCTCGTCCTGCTCCAGCCGGCGCTTGAGTTCGGCCTCGCGGTCGGGCACCACCACCAACGGCAGTGCCTCCGGGCTGAAACGCGCCGGCACCAATGCTTCGCCATCGCCCAGGTGCTGTTCCAGCCAGGCCAGTTCGTCGGCCGGCAGCGTGTCCAGCTGGAACAACTGCCGGTTGCCCTGCTCGGTACCCAGCTCGACCAGACGCACGCCCTTGGCCTGCGCCCAGCGGCGCAGGAACGGCACCACCGCATAGCGGTTTCCGTAGGCCACCGGCACGCCCATCGCGCGGAACAGCATTTCCTCGAAGCCGCTGTCGCTGTCCAGGATCACATGTACCGCGCCGCGTGCCGGCAATTGCTGTGCGGGCAGGTCGCCCTGCGAGGTCGGCACCCGCACGTGTTCCATCAGCAGCGCGAACAAACGCTCGTCGCACAGCGCCGCGCCCAGCAATGCCTCGTTGTGGCGCAGCAGGATGCGTCGCCAGGCTTCCGGCTGCTGACGCGCCACATCGGCCAGGCCCTGCACCAGCGCTTCGGACAGCGCGTGCTGCACCGCCGTGTAGGTGGCATCGCGTTGCAGATCCTCGCGGCTGGCGGTGGGCGTCAGGCGATTGGACTCGATCACGCCGCCGATAAAGCCCGCCCACGGCGGCAATAGTTCGCGTGCGTTGTCGTCCAGCAGCATGCCGCGCAGGAACACCGACAGGTTGCGGTTGTCGCTGGTGCCGTAAGTGGCCCCGTCCTGCACCCACAGCAGGCCGACCGCGTCGCTGCCCTCTTCCGCGCGCACCGGCATGCAGCACAAGGGCTCGAAGTTGCGCTCGAAACGCGCGGCAAACTCGCGTTGGCGCCGCCAGGCCTGCACCGGATGCAACGGCAGCGCATCGTGCATGCGCCACGGCGGCGGTTCGGGATTGATCGCCTGGGTATCGCCGCCGATCCAGATCGGCTCGCGCAACAGCGCGCAATAACGCGACAGGATCTCGCGCAGCCGTGCGTCCTGGGCCAACGGCAGATAGTCCTCGTGCAGTTCCAGCACCACTTCGGTGCCGACCTGCGCGCGTGCCGGGACCGGGCTCACCGTGTACTGCTCGGCATTGCTGGAGATGTAGCAATGCCCCAGCGTCGGGCTCTGGTAGGAGGTGGTGCGCACGGTGACGCGGCGCGCCAGCACGAAGGCCGACAAAAAGCCCAGCCCGAACATGCCGATCAGGCCGCTGTCCTCATGCCCGCCCTGACGCAGGCCGCGCGTATACCCCACGCCGACCGTGGCCAGGTAATCGTGGATTTCCTGCTGGGTCAGCCCGGCGCCGGTATCGATGATGCGCACGATGCCCTGGGCCGCGTCGGCATGCACCTCGATGCGCGATTGGCCTTGCCAGTCGGGTTGTTCCAGACGGCGACGCAGGATCGAGTCGTGCGCGTTCTGCACCAGCTCGCGCAGCGCGACCACCGGCGTGGAATACAGATGCTTGCTGAGCACGGACATCAGTCCGTTGAGATCGACGCCTGCACGGCGGATCTGGGAGGCGTCCGTCGCCTCGGAAGTGTGATCTTGCATGATCGTTGGTCGTTTCCTTGGCAGCCACGCCCATCCTCGGACGCGCCTTCCTGGGTGGCAGTGCGAGCCGAACAGGATAGCCGCAAGCCACGCTGCACGCACGCACGTCACACTCTGGCGGCGTCCCGGCACGTGGCTGACCGCCCACGCACGCCACGTCGGAAACGACACGCCACGGCCTGCGTCGACGCAGGCCGTGGCGCACACCGGCTTACCGCTGCAGGGTTTCCATCGGCGCCTCATTGAAATGCTGGCGATAGCCCTTGGCCAGGGCCGAACGGCTACCCACGCCCCAGCGGCTGGCCGCCTGCAGCACGCTGCCGCAGCCGCCTTCGGCCAGCAGTTCGGCGCGAATGCTCTGCATCCGGTAGCGACGCAGCACCTGGGTCGGCGACAGCCCGGTGGCGGACTTGAACGCCTGCTGCAACGCGCGCCCGGTCACCCCGATCTGCGCGGCCACCTCGTTGATCGACAGATCCGAGCGGTGCGCATTGGTGATCATGTAGGCGTAGGCGCGCCGATACTTGGCCGGCAGCCGCGCGGAAATATCGTCGCTGACATGTGCCGGCGCGCCGCTTTCCAGCAGCCGTGGCGCCTGCACCTCGCTGCGCAGGCACTGCACCGCGCCCAACGCATAGCGGTTGTACAGCAGCAGCGCCTGCTCGGTCCTGCCCAGCGCCTGGCTGATCTTGGCCTGGCAATACTCGAACTCCAGATTCCAGCGCGGTGCGTGGTGCCGGCCGGCACCGGCCAGGGCACGCTCCGCCAGGTCCGCGCGCCCCACCGCCAACGCGGCCAGCGCCAGCTCCACCTGCGCGTCCTGCCGGGCGCAGGGCGGGCAACCGGTGGCGGCAGCCGGCAGCGCATCGATCTGCGCGTCGAAACCGAAGGTGTCGCCACCGGCAATGCGCAGCAGGTTGCGCACATGGCGCATGCGCTGCGCCAGGACCGGCATGCTTTCGGCCAGGTCGGCGATGCAGGCGCGCAGCTCGTTGGGCTCGAACGCGTGCGCCGCATCCTCCTGCCGCAACGTCGCCTGCCAGAACACGTGGTCGCTCATCCGGTCGGCACGCCGGATGCGCAACTGCGCAATCATGTCCAGGCGCAGCGCATTGGCGATGCGCTGCCATTCGGCTGCGCCGCTATCCAGTTCCGCCAGCGCTTCGTTGGCGCGCTCCAGGGTCTGCAGCGCCAAGGTGCTCTGGCCCAGGTGGAAGTGGGTCAGCGCCTTGCCCAGCAGGCTTTCCCCGCACAGGCTGGGCGGCGTCTCGCGGTCCATCGCCAGCTGCGCGAAGCAGTTCAACGCAGCGCTCAGGCGGCGCTGGCTCAGCATCAACCAGGCGGTATTGCGGCAGGACAGCAGCCGCAGCTGGCGCTGATGCCCGCGCATCGCCTTCAAGGCATTGCGGTAGGCATCTTCAGCCTCCTCCTGGTACTCCAGGATCAACAAGGCATCGCCGCTGGCGCCGAGCAGGCTGACTTCGTCGTCGGCGCCATCCGCGGCAGCCTGGCCGTCGCGGCGTTGTTGAAGATGTTGCAGACCTTGCGGCCAGGCACCAACCAGCATCCTGCTCGTATAGGTAGGAAGACGGTCTGCGTACGACAACGCAGAGATCGCCGCGAAGTAGGTTGAAAGGATCATGCCGGGCTCTCTCATAGGGGGATGAGCAAAAACAACAATGCGCCGGTCTGGCTGGCGCAAACGATTGTATGCAGCGGATCCAAAGGAATTTCTCACTCGCGGGCACCAAGAAAATCAAAAAACCTCACTCTGTGCCCCGCCAAGCCAGTTAAGCAGCGTGCAGATAAAGGGCACTTTTTGCATACCGCCAACGATGTCACGCATAGGACATTGCACGCCATGCGACGCCGTATTGAAGACAAGACCGCAGTCATCGGAGAAATCGCCGGGCCCACTCAGACACCCGGCCTGCGCGCGGCGCGACCTTTGTCCCGACATGACATGGCCATGGCTGCCAGTGCGGTGCTTCAGTAAATGAAAGATCTGCTTCAAACGATCGCCATTTGTTCCAATCGCACCGCCGCACTGCCCTGATATTCCAAGCGCGCCTGGGACGCAGGTAAATCGCAATACCCTGGTATAGACCTGTGGATGCAGGTGGATGGCCCCGGCCATCGCACGCGTTTTATGGCCGATCGGCCTGCGATGTCGGAATGATGTTAGTTACCGACCACGCATACCCTGGGTGTAAGAGCTGCGTTGCGCATAAATGAGCGTACGTTAAAGCCGGCCGACCCGAAGCCGAAGAAAAGTACGCAGCAGTGAAACTTTCTGCCCCCGCAATGGTACATACCATTCGTCCGGCATCAGGCCGGATCCCCTGGTAGCCAAAGGCGATGGCGATGCACTTATCTCTACATGTGGGTTTTGTATTGGCGCCTGCTGTCCGCAACAGGCATCCAACCGACGACTGGCACGTGTGCAGACATGGGAAGGCCGGCTGATGCACGGCAACCCTCCCGGCAAGCAGGGATCCGCTTTCCTGTTGACGCAGGACGCGCGTCTGGCATCGCAGGTCAATGCGAGCCTGGCCCCGCTCGCGCCAAGCTTTGCGGTGTTTTCCGACGAACTGGAACTCCTGCGCTCGCTGCGGCATTCCCCTTGCGAGCTGCTGCTCTTCGACGCGACCTGCGTCGCATCGGACGACAGCTCGCTGCTGGCCTGGCAACGCTGCCACAGCGGACATCCCACGCCGCTGATCGTGCTGGGGCGCTTCGACTGTGCCCACGACATTCTGGCCTGGTACCGCGCCGGCGCGCATGACGTGCTCGCCCTGCCGTTCAATTCCCACGAACTGCACGTGCGCGCGGCCTTGGCGCTTTCGCCGGTGGCAGAGGCCTGCTCGGAGAGCCAGCAGTTGAAGGTTGGTCCGTACCACTTGATCCGCGACGAGAACACCGTGTATCTGCACGGCAAGCCGATCGTGCTGACCGCGCGCGAGTTCTCGATCGCCTGGCTGTTGTTTTCCAGCCCCGGCGTGTGTTTTCGCCGCTGCCAGCTGGCCAAGGCGGTGTGGGGCAGCCACACCGAATTCACCGACCGCACGATGGAGCAGCACATCTACAAGCTGCGCAAGAAGCTGCAGCTGTGCAATCACAGCGGCGTGGTGCGCATCAGGACCGTGTATTCACATGGTTACAAGCTGGAACTCGCCCTGCAGGACAAGGATGCACCGACGCCAGGCAAGGCCGTCAGCCCCAGCACCGCCCATCATGCTGCGGCCTGTTGAGCGCTGCAGCCTCGCACTGGCGGCGCCGATAGCGATTGGCAGCGACCCGCACCTGCCGATCGCCATCGGCGTCGGCGTTGCAGTGGCTTGGCCACTGTCGCGTGCGTGACCTGGTCGGGCATTGACTGGCTATCTTTGCCAGCTCCCGCATCGAGTGGCAGCGTTCCCACTTCCTCATTCGGTCATGTAGTGGATGCACCAGCGGACCGTTGCCGCATGACCGACCGCCTGCGTCCTGCGCAATGGCAGAACGTATAGCTTCTTTTCCGGCAATCGGGGCACGCAGCAGGCAGGCCGGAGTCGGCACTCGAACACAGGCGTGTTTTGCCCCCCCGGCCGGGCGGCGGTCTCCAGAAACGACAATGGCGCGGAGCATTCCCCCGCGCCATTGTTCGATCAGGCCTTGCGCCCGGTTACTGCTTGGGATTCTCGCCGTACTCGTTCGGGCCGGGCGTGCCTTCCAGGCACATGAAGACCAGCACGATGAACCCACCGACATAGGGCACCAGGCTGATCAGATAGAACCAGCCGGACTTGCCCTGGTCGTGCAGCCGACGCACGGTCACTGCAATGCTCGGCACGATCAACGCCAGCACGACGATCACCACGACCGCGGCGACCAGCCAGGCCAATGCACCGGGACCGTTCTCGCCGCCCATCAGGGCCACTGCGATGCCGAAAAGGCTGCCCAATACCACCAGGACGATCGCCTGCAGCAGCATGAACATCCAGTATTCCTTGCGGCGCGAGCGGCCCGTGAAGTCGGCATAGCGCTTGAGGGGCAACAACATCCATTCCATCGTGTTTCTCCTGGTGACGCGCAGTGAGCGCTGTCCGTGATCCGGTGCACCGTGCAACGGGCCGCGCATGGTGCCATAGCCGCCCTCCGCTGAAAACGGTTTCTGACCGGCTGGCCGCATATCGCGACAGGCGGCCACCGTCACGAGCGACCCGGTCCGACAGCGTCACTCAGGCAGTTCCGGCATGACACGGCGCCCCGCTGTCCTGCCCTGCACGGCGGTGCGCGATCGACTCAGCGCGTGCAGGCCGACGCACTGCGCAGGCACCTGTGCAGGCAGCCGTCGCCACGCCGCGGAGGCATTACTCGGCCGCCGCTTCCAGCGCCTGGCTCAGCCGCTCCACTGCGACGATCTCCATGCCCTTGATGCTGGCGACCTTGGGCGCGTTGGCCTTGGGCACGATCGCGCGCTTGAAGCCGTGGGTGGCGGCCTCTTTCAGACGATCCTCGCCGTTGGGCACCGGCCGGATCTCGCCGGACAGCCCCACCTCGCCAAAGGCAATCGTCTTCTCCGACAGCGGCCGGTCGCGCAGCGAGGACAGCACCGCCAGCAGCACCGGCAGGTCGGCGGCGGTTTCCTGCACGCGGATGCCGCCGACCACGTTGACGAACACGTCCTGGTCGCCCACCACGATGCCGCCATGGCGATGCAGCACCGCCAGCAGCATCGCCAAGCGGTTCTGCTCCAGCCCCACCGCCACCCGGCGCGGATTGGAAAGCGGCGAGGCGTCCACCAGCGCCTGCACCTCCACCATCAGCGGCCGGGTGCCTTCGCGGGTGACCATCACGCAACTGCCCGGCTGCTGGGTGCTGCCGCCGGACAGGAAGATCGCCGACGGGTTGGAGACCTCCTTGAGGCCCTTCTCGCCCATCGCGAACACGCCCAGCTCGTTGACCGCACCGAAGCGGTTCTTGAACGCGCGCAACAGCCGGAACCGGCTACCGCTCTCGCCTTCGAAGTACAGCACCGCATCGACCATGTGTTCCAGCACGCGCGGGCCGGCGATGCCGCCTTCCTTGGTTACATGGCCGACCAGGAACACGGCGGTGCCGGTCTCCTTGGCATAACGCACCAGCCGCGCCGCGCTCTCGCGCACCTGGCTGACCGAGCCCGGCGCCGCGGTCAGCGATTCGGTCCACAACGTCTGTACCGAGTCGGCCACGATCAGCTTCGGCCGCGCCACGCTGGCATGCTGCAGGATGTTTTCGATGCCGGTTTCGGCCAGCGCATTCAAGCCTTCCAACGGCAGATCCAGCCGCACCGCGCGCCCGGCCACCTGCGCCAGCGATTCCTCACCGGTCACGTACAGCACCGGCAGCGTGCTGGCCATGCTCGCCAGCGCCTGCAGCAACAAGGTCGACTTGCCGATGCCGGGGTCGCCACCGATCAGCACCACCGCGCCCTCGACCAGCCCGCCGCCCAGTACCCGATCGAACTCGCCGATGCCGGTGGACACACGCGCCTGCTCGGACTGCTGCACATCCTTGAGCGCGGTGATCTTGGGCGCCTCGGCCTTGCCGGCCCAGCCGCTACGTCGCGAGGCCGCAGGCGAGGCCTTGCCGCCGGGCGTGGCGCTTTCGAGCACGATCTCGCTGAGCGTGTTCCATACCCCGCACTCGGTGCACTGCCCCTGCCACTTGGTGTACTCGGCGCCACACTCGCCGCAGACATAGGCCGTTTTCGCCTTCGCCATCGTCAATTAGCCCATCGGTTCTGGAGCGACAGGATAGTCGGCGTCGGTCTCAGGATGCGCGACGCTGGCTCGGGAATCGGGAATCGGGAATCGGGAATCGTCAAGGCTGACGCCAGCAGCGATGGATGCAAGCACCCGTTGCTGCTGCGGCGTGCTCACCTGGACGCACTGATGAGGCCGGGTATCTGGCTGGTGCGATATGTTCGAGCAGCCGGCAACATCATCGGCATCGACGAATCCGTCTGGAGCCGCATGAGCGATCGCAATCGGTCATGCGGCTCCAGAGCATTGTGCACAGCCCGCTCGGAGGGCTGCTGGCGCGCGGCGGCCGCTCAGCGCGGCTTGTACAACTCGCTCAGGCGATCCGGCTTGCCGGGGATACGCTCCAGATGCGGATACAGCAGGCCACCGTGGTAATCAATGCGCACGGTGTCGTAGCGGTCCAGGCGCTTGACCAGCAGTTCGATCGGCGCGGTGGTGCCCTTGGCCGCCTTGATCGCGTCCTTGATCACCTCGCTGCTGAAGGCGCGGCCGTTGACCGCCACGATGGTGTTGCCGGCGATCAGGCCGGCATTGAAGGCCGGGCCGTCCCACAGCACATCACTGATCTCGCCAGAGGCGCTCAGGGACACACCAAGCGAATAGGCCAGGTTGGCGTTCTTGTCGTCGCTCTCGTCGGCCTTGGTGGCCAGATTGGGCTCGTCGTTGTAGACCAGCTTCCAGCCATTGGCCTCGATGCCCCCGTTCAACGAGCCATGCCCGTCCATGCGGCTGCGCAACAGGCTGGCCCAGTCGTAGGCGGCAATGCCGTTGAGCGTGGCGACGATGTCGTCGAAGGTGTACGGGTTGACGTCCCAGTCGCCGTTATTCATGCCGAAGAACGCCTTGCCGAAATCGTCGATGGAGCGCTTGTTGTTGGTCAGCGCGCGCAACTTGCTGTCCACTTCCAGCCACATCATCTGGCCGCCGGAATAGTAGTCCTCGCTCATCTGATAGCTGCGGTACGCCTTGGGCCGGCGCATCGACATGGTCGGGTCGTTGGTGGTGTCCTGCACGGTGCGCCAAGCCATGCCGGGGCGCCCGCGCTCATAGCTTGCCGCCACGCCGGCCAGCATCTCGCGCGCCTGGTCCTGCGTCCACAGCCCCGACCGCGCAGCCATTACCTCGCCCCAGAACTGGGTCTGGCCCTCGTACAGCCACAGCAGGCTGTCGCCCATCGGCACATTGAAGTTCGGCGTGGCCAGGTCGGCACCGCGACGGTACTTGCCGTTCCAGGAATGATTGAACTCATGCGCGAGCAGGTCGCGCCCGGTCCAGCTCTTGTCCCACTCGGTGAAGTAGGTCGGCACGCCGCTGTTTTCGCTGGAGCGGTGATGCTCCAGGCCGATGCCACCCAGCTTCTTGGTCAGCGCCAGCAGGAATTCGTAATGATCGAAATGGCGCGCGCCGTAGAGCTTGTCCATCTGCTGCACCAGCGCTGCATGCGCCTTGATCTGCTCGGGCTTGGCCTCCAGCGACTTGGCTTCGTCGGCGAACACGTTGAGGTAGACCGGCTGCTTGCCGGCGCTCAGCTCAACGCGCTTGTAGTACTTGCCGGCAAACATCGGCGAGTCGACCAGGTCATCGAAATCGATCGGCTTGAAGGTCACCGTGTCGCCGACGCGGCGGTCGGTTTCCAGTGCCGTGGCATAGCTCCAGCCGGCTGGCAGGGTGACGCTGGCCTGGGCCTTGATGTTGCGTGCGAACACGCCGGCCGGATACAGCGCGGTGGTGTTCCACTGCAGGTTGAGCATCTCCGGGGTCATCATCACCCGGCCCTGGTTGGGTGCCTGCGGCGAGAGGAACTTGAACTCGGCCACCAGCTCGGTGGCCCCCTGGGGCACGTCCACCTTGAAGGCGTAGACGTCGAACTGGTCACGCGTCCATGGCACCACCTTGCCATCGACCTTGATCACCAGACCGGCCAGCTTGTCGATCGGCCCGGTCGGCGAGTGATTGCCGGGAATCCACTGCGGATACAGCAGCGTCATCGGGCCAGGCTTGGCCGGCATGGTGGTCTTGACCTTGAAGATGCGGTGGGCCAGATCGGTGGCATCGACGGCGATCTTCAAGCTGCCGTCGAACGGCACGTCCTGCGGCGCAGCGGTTTGTGCGGCCGCAGGCAACGACAGTGCCGCCAGCAGCGACACGGACAACAAGGTGGGGATCTTCATTGCAACTCCGCAGGGACCTGGAACAGGCAAGCCCACGATGCTAAGCGCCTGCGCGCGCTTCCCCCGTATGCCATAGGTCATGCTGCGCACCGATTCCCAGTCAAAAAAAAAGCCGCCAGTGACCTGGCGGCGTTGTTTGTCTCCGGCATGCAGCGATCCGGGGTGCCGCGCTGGGCCCCCAGCCGCCTCAATGCATCATGTTGACGTTCATGTTGTGCAGCACCCACAGCGAACCGACGATCACGATGCCGATGATCAGCAGCGAGAACAGGCCCACCTGCACGTTGGAGCGCTGTTCGGGCGAGCGATCCATGTGCAGGAAGTACACCATGTGCACCAGCATCTGCACTGCGGCCATCAGCGAGATCACGATGACGGTGACGCCCTTGGAGAACGCCCCGCTCATCACCATCGCGAACGGGATGACGGTGAGGATCACGGCCATGACGAAGCCGATCAGGTAGGACTTCAGGCCGCCGGCATGCGCATCGGCAGCGTTTTCGGTGTGGTGGTGATTGGCCATTACAGCGCTCCCAACAGATAGACGACGGTGAACACACCGATCCAGATGATGTCCAGGAAGTGCCAGAACAGGCTCAGGCAGGCCAGACGGGTGCTGTTGCGTGCGGTCAGGCCGTGCTTGGAGATCTGGATCACCAGCACCGCCATCCACAGCAGACCCGAGGCCACGTGCAGACCGTGGGTACCGACCAGGGTGAAGAAGGCCGACAGGAACGCGCTGCGTCCCGGGCCCGCGCCTTCGTGGATCAGGTGGTTGAACTCCCAGATTTCCATGCACAGAAAGCCGATACCCAGCAGCGCGGTGACCGCCAGCCAGCCGTACAGGCCGCCCATCTTGCGCTTGTGCGCGGCAATCATCGCGAAGCCGAAGCTCAGGCTGCTGAACAACAGCAGGAAGGTTTCCACCAGCACGAACTTCAGGTCGAACAGCTCCTTGGCGGTCGGCCCGTCCACCGTGGCGCCGGACAGCACCGCATAGGTGGCGAACAGGCCGGCGAACAGCAGGCAGTCGCTCATCAGGTAGACCCAGAACCCGAAGACGGTGTTGCCACCGGCGTCGTGATGCGCGTGGTCGTGATCGTGGCCGCCCGCGTGGGCGGCGTGGTCAAGCGTGGTCGAGGAAGCCATGGTCATACCACCTTCGCGGCCTGCGCCGCCTGTTGCTGTTCGAGCAGGGCAAAGCGCGCGTTCTCGATGCGCTCCACTTCTTCGGCCGGCACCCAGTAGTCGATGTCGTTATCGAAGGTCCGTGCGATGAAGCTGCCGATCATGCCGACCAGGCCGACGATGGCCAGCCACCAGATGTGCCAGATCAGGCCAAAGCCCAGCAGCACGCTGAAAGCACCCATGTAGACGCCTGCACCGGTGTTGCGCGGCATGTGGATCGGCTCGTACTTGGACGGACGCACCCAGCCCTTGCCGTTCTGCTTGTCGGCCCAGAACTGGTCGCGGTCGTCGATGTGCGGCAGCACGGCGAAGTTGTAGAACGGCGGCGGCGACGAGGTGGCCCATTCCAGCGTACGGCCATCCCACGGATCGCCGGTGTGGTCCATGTGCTCCTTGCGCTTCCACACGCTGTAGCCGATCTGCACCAGGTTCAGGAAGATGCCCAGGCCGATGATCGCAGCGCCCACCGCGGCGACGTACAGCCACGGCGCCCACTCAGGATGGTTGTAGGTGTTCATGCGACGGGTCATGCCCATGAAGCCGAGCACGTACAGCGGCATGAAGGCCACGAAGAAACCGATGATCCAGCACCAGAACGAGGCCTTGCCCAGCTTCTCGTTGAGCTTGAAGCCGAACGCCTTCGGGAACCAGTAGGTCAGGCCGGCCAGGTAGCCGAACACCACGCCGCCGATGATCACGTTATGGAAGTGGGCGATCAGGAACAGGCTGTTGTGCAGCACGAAGTCCACGGCCGGGATCGCCAGCATCACGCCGGTCATGCCACCGATGGTAAAGGTGATGATGAAGCCGATCGTCCACAGCACCGGCGAGGTCATGTGCACGCGACCGCGGAACATGGTGAACAGCCAGTTGAAGATCTTCACGCCGGTCGGGATCGAGATGATCATCGTCGTGATGCCGAAGAAGGCATTGACGTTGGCACCCGAGCCCATGGTGAAGAAGTGGTGCAACCACACCACGAACGACAGCACGCCGATGCACGAGGTGGCGTAGACCATCGAGGTGTAGCCGAACAGGCGCTTGCGGCTGTAGGTAGCGATCAATTCGGAGAAGATGCCGAACGCCGGCAGGATCAGGATATAGACTTCCGGGTGACCCCAGATCCAGATCAGGTTGACGTACATCATGGCGTTGCCGCCACCGTCGTTGGTGAAGAAGTGCGTGCCCAGGTAACGGTCGGCACCCAGCAGCGCCAGCGCCACGGTCAGGATCGGGAACGCCGCGATGATCAGGATGTTGGTGATCAACGCGGTCCAGGTGAAGATCGGCATGCGCATCAGGGTCATGCCCGGCGCGCGCATCCGCATGATCGTCACGAAGAAGTTCACGCCGGTCAGCAACGTGCCCAATCCGGAGATCTGCAACGCCCAGATGTAGTAGTCCACGCCGACGCCCGGACTGTATTCCAGCCCCGACAACGGCGGATAGGCCAGCCAGCCGGTCTGCGCGAATTCGCCGACGCCCAGCGAGATGTTGATCAGCGCCGCACCGCCCACGAACAGCCAGAAGCTCAGCGAGTTCAGGAACGGGAACGCCACGTCGCGCGCACCGATCTGCAGCGGCACGATCAGGTTCAACAGGCCGGTCATGAACGGCATGGCCATGAAGAAGATCATGATCACGCCGTGCGCGGTGAAGATCTGGTCGTAATGGTGCGGCGGCAGCACACCTTCGCCGCCGTTACCTGCCAACGCCTGCTGGGTGCGCATCATCGCCGCATCGGCAAAGCCGCGCAGCAACATGACCAGCGCCACGATGATGTACATCACACCGATGCGCTTGTGGTCCACCGAGGTGAACCACTCGTTCCACAGGTAGCTCCACAGCTTGTACTTGGTGATGGCGCCCGCGATGAGCAGGCCGAGCAGGCCGGCGCCACCGAGTGCGACCATGATGATCGGCTCGTGGTACGGAACCGCCTCGATCGTAAGTTTGCCTAGCATCACTTGTCTCCAGAAGTGCACATGGCAACCGGCTCGGCAGCCGTTGCCTGATGGTCGCCGTGGCCTTTGTTATGGCCCGGACCATTCATGTATTTGTCGACGAGCGAGCGGAACATGCCGTCCTGCACCGACGAGTAGTAGGTGACCGGATACTGTTCCTTGTCGTTGCGGTTGGCGGCCAGCACCTGGTACTCGGCGGCGTTCAACGCGGTCGGCGATGCCTTGACCTTGGCCACCCATGCCTCGAAGCCGGCCTGGTCGACGGCATGCGCCTTGAAGCTCATCTTCGAGAAGCCGTGACCGCTGTAGTTGGTCGACAGGCCGAAGTATTCGCCCGGCTCGTTGGCCACCAGATGCAGCTTGGTTTCCATGCCGGCCATCGCGTAGATCATCGTGCCCAGGTGCGGGATGAAGAACGAGTTCATCACCGTGTCGGAGGTGATCTTGAAGTTCAGCGGCGTATGTACCGGGAAGGCGATCTCGTTGACCGTGGCGATGTTCTGGTCCGGGTAGATGAACATCCACTTCCAGTCCAGCGACACCGCCTCGATGGTGATCGGCTTGACCTCAGAATCCAGCGGCCGGTACGGGTCCAGCGCGTGCGAGGAGCGCCAGGTCAGCACCGCCAGCACCAGGATGATCACGCACGGAATCGACCACACCACCACTTCGATGGCGGTGGAGTGCGACCAGTCCGGCTCGTAGCGCGCCTTCGTGTTGGACGCGCGGTACTTCCACGCGAACGCAATCGTCATCACGATCACCGGGATGACCACGATCAGCATCAGCACCACCGAGGTGATCAGCAGCTGCTTCTCGTCGTGGCCGATCTGGCCTTTCGGATTGAGAATGGCCGAGTTGCAGCCTGCCAACAGCAGGAACGGCAGCATCAGGCCTGGACGAAGTACACGCCCGAGATGTTTCAACGGAATCATCGGTCGATCCAAGTGCGAAGGAACGCCAGCCTCGTTCGTCGTATCCAGGTGGGACGCGTCCTGACGGCACGCTTCCTGACGGAAGGCGGCCACGCAGACCGAAGACACGAGTTAGCTCCCTGATTTTAGACTTTGCTGCACCTGCACGAAACCCATCGGCAATGATCTGCCGCAATTAATGCGCGCAAAACTGTGCGACATGTTGTCGCAGCGCCGCGCAGGGCGAGATGGCGGCAGCGGCGGCCGGCGTGATCTGCGGCGCGTGGCTGCGCCGGCGCCGCAGCGCGCGGGCATCGGCCCAAAACGCAACTGGGCCGACCAATGGTCGACCCAGTGCTGAAGCGATGGTGCCGGAAATAGGAATCGAACCTACGACCTACGCATTACGAATGCGCCGCTCTACCAACTGAGCTATTCCGGCGAGCCGTGAATTGTAGGAGTGGAGCCGGTGCCCGGTCAATCGCCAGCGGGTGGCGGACTGCGCGTCGGGCCGGGGCGGCGGCCGGCGGACGTCCAACTGCAGGTGTGCGAAACGTCCAGCCATGCCGCAGGCACCCGACGCCGGCTCAACCAGGCCGGAGCGCCCGCTTCAGCTGACCAGGCGCAACCGCAGTTCCTTGGGCAGCGCGAACACCATCGATTCCGGCTCGCCTTCCAGCTCGGACACACCGTCGGCGCCCAGCTCGTGCAACCGCGCCAGCACGCCATCGACCAGCACCTGCGGCGCGGAGGCGCCGGCGGTCAGGCCGATGTGCTGCTTGCCGACGATCCAGGCCGGGTCGATCTCGCTGGCGTTGTCGATCAGGTAGGACTCCACCCCGTCACGCCGGGCCAGCTCGCTCAGGCGATTGGAATTGGAGCTGTTGGGCGAACCGACCACCAGCACCAGATCGCATTGGCGCGCCAGGTCGCGCACCGCGTCCTGGCGGTTCTGGGTGGCGTAGCAGATGTCGTCGTGGCGCGGCCCCTGCATGGCCGGATAGCGTGCGCGCAGCGCCTCGATGATGCCCATGGTGTCGTCCACCGACAGCGTGGTCTGGGTGGTGTAGGCAAGATTGTCCGGCTGGCGGATCTGCAGCGTGGCGACCTGCTCGATGTCCTCGACCAGATAGATCGTGCCCGACCCGCGCTCGCGGCTCCACTGCCCCATCGTGCCTTCCACTTCCGGATGCCCGGCATGGCCGATCAGCACCACGTCGCGGCCGGCCCGGCAGTGCCGCGCCACCTCGAAATGCACCTTGGTCACCAGCGGGCAGGTCGCGTCGAACACCTTCAGCCCGCGACGCTCGGCCTCCTGGCGCACTGCCTGCGAGACGCCGTGTGCGCTGAAGATCACCGTGGCGTTGTCGGGCACCTCGTCCAGTTCTTCGACGAAGACCGCGCCGCGCTGCTTGAGGTCGTCGACCACGAAACGGTTGTGCACCACTTCATGGCGCACGTAGATCGGCGCGCCCAGCGTTTCGATCGCGCGCTTGACGATCTCGATCGCACGGTCGACACCGGCACAGAAACCACGGGGATTGGCGAGCAGGACATCCATGGCGGGCATTCTACGGGAATGGGGAATGGAGGACGGGACCGGGCGATGCCGGTACGCCGCGACTTCAGCGTCGATTCCTACTTGCGGATCCCTGCCTCCCGCTTGCCGGACCTGTCGAACAGGCCGAACACCGCGATGCCAATGGCGCCGCCGACGATCGCCGAGTCGGCAATGTTGAACGCCGGCCAGGTGTGGCTGCCGATGTACCACTGGATGAAATCGACCACGTGGCCGTGCATCAGGCGGTCGATCACGTTGCCGATCGCCCCGCCGATCACCAGTGCATACGGCAGCGCGCTGCGCCACTCGCCGCGCGCGGTGCGCGACAGCCAGAACGCCAGCAGCCCACTGATACCTATCGCCAGCGCAGTGAAGAACCACAGCTGCCAGCCGCCGGCATCGCTCAGGAAGCTGAAGGCGGCGCCGGTGTTGTAGGTGCGGTACCAGTTCCAGAAACCGTCGACCACCGGCACCGGGGTGTACTCGGGCAGGCTGGACAGCACCCAGGCCTTGCTCCACTGGTCCAGCCCGACCACCAGTGCCGACAGCAGCAACCAGATCAGGGCGGAGGGTTTGGGACGTTGACTCATGTCGAAAGATCGCAGTTGGTGGTGACTTCTCCGACGCCGGAGAAGATGCCTGGATGGCGTTGGGATGGCGGTTGGCAGAACAAAAGCTGGAAGACAGGCGGGCAAGGATGGCATGGACGTCCGAGCCGGCCGCCCTGCCCCGCATTGCCGCGTGCGCCACGCTTCAGCAAGCCAGGGAGTGCGGCGCCAGGGCCATCTACGGCAGCGGTGCCTGCCGATGAGGTCGCGCGCAGGCGCACGCCCGGCCCATCCGGGTCTCGATCACGCGTGGCAGGACCGGCCCGCCACGCGCGATCATGCGTACCCCATCAGAACCAGCGACGCTCCTCGCCGGGGCCTTCGATATTGCTGACGCAGCGGCTGCACAGTTCCGGATGACGCGGATCGCTGCCCACGCTGGCCTGGTGGTGCCAGCAGCGCACGCACTTGGCCTTGCTGGTCGGCTGCGCGCTGACGAAGATGTCGTCGGTGCTAGCCGCAGTGACGGTGACATCGCCACTGATGAACAGGAAACGCAGCTCCTCGGCCAGCGGCTGCCAACGCGCGGCAGTCTGTGCATCGGCAGCCACGGTGATCTCCGCTTCCAGCGCCGCACCGATCGCGCCATTGGCACGCATCGGCTCCAGCACCTTGGCCACCTGCTCGCGCAAGGCCAGCAGCTTGTCCACATCCGCACCGGTCAGCGCGGCATCGGCCGGCAGCGGCGCCAGGCCGTCGTACCAGGTGGCGAACAGCACGTTGTCGGCATGCTTGCCTGGCAGATAGCCCCACAGCTCTTCGGCGGTGAAGCTCAGCACCGGTGCGATCCAGCGCACGAACGCCTCGGCCACGTGGTACATCGCGCTCTGCGCCGAACGGCGGCCGCGTGCATCCTCGGCCATCGTGTACAGACGGTCCTTGGTCACGTCCAGATACAGCGAACCCAGGTCCACGCTGCAGAAATTCAGCAGCGTCTGCACGATCTCGGCAAAGTCGTAGCGCGCGTACGCGGCGACGATCTTCTCCTGCAGTTCGTGCGCGCGATGCACGATCCAGCGGTCCAGTAGCACCATCTCGTCCAGCGCCACCAGATGCTGCAGCGGATCGAAGCCATGCAGGTTGCCGAGCAAAAAGCGCGCGGTATTGCGCAGGCGACGGTACGCGTCGGCATTGCGCTTGAGGATCTCCTGCGACAGCGACATCTCGTTGCTGTAATCGGCCGAGGCGATCCACAGGCGCAGGATGTCCGCGCCCAGGGTCTTCATGATGTCCTGCGGCTCGATGCCGTTGCCCAACGACTTGGACATCTTGCGGCCGTGCTCGTCCACGGTGAAGCCGTGGGTCAGGCACTGCCTGTACGGTGCCGCCTTGTCCATCGCCACGCCGGTCAGCAGCGAGGACTGGAACCAGCCACGGTGCTGATCCGAGCCTTCCAGGTACAGGTCGGCCGGCTTGGGCAGGCCGCGATCCACCAGCACTGCCTCATGGGTCACGCCGGAGTCGAACCACACATCCAGGATGTCGGTGATCTTGTCGTAGTCGGCGGCCTCGTCACCCAGCAATTCGGCCGCGTCCAGCGTGTACCACACGTCCACGCCGCCCAGTTCCACCCGGTCGGCGACCTGGCGCAGCAACTCGGTGCTGCGCGGATGCGGCTCGCCGGTTTCGCGATGCACGAACAAGGCGATCGGCACGCCCCAGGTGCGCTGGCGCGAAATCGTCCAGTCCGGACGCCCGTCGACCATGCCGGCGATGCGTGCCTGGCCCCAGGACGGATACCAGTGCACGTTGTCGATCGCCTTGAGCGCATCGGCGCGCAGGTTGGCCTGCTCCATCGAGATGAACCACTGCGGCGTGGCGCGGAATGCGATCGGCGTCTTGTGGCGCCAGCAATGCGGATAGCTGTGCTCCATCTTGCTGGCCGCCAGCAGCACGCCGGTGTCGCGCAGCGCCTCGATGAGGATGTCGTTGGCCTTCCAGATGTGCAGCCCGGCCAGCACGGTCTCGCCCAGCGGCGGCGTCGACGGCAGGTACACACCGCGCCCGTCCACCGGGTTGATCTGCGCAGCGCCGTAACGCTCGAGCAGGCCGTACTGCCTGGAGACCTGGTAGTCCTCCTGGCCGTGGCCCGGTGCGGTGTGCACCGCGCCGGTACCGTCCTCGGCCGACACGTGGTCGCCCAGCAACAGCGGGATTTCGCGCTCGGCATAGAACGGGTGGTTCAGCAGCATCTGCTCCAGCGCCGCACCCTTGGCATGCCCGTGCACCACCACCGTGTCCACGCCGTAGCGCGCCAGCGCCTTGCCGGCCAGGGCCTCGGCCACCACCAGCCAGCGCGGCTGGCCGCGATCGGCCGGGCCTTCGACCAGCACGTAGTCCAGGTCCGCGCCCAGGCTCACCGCCAGCGACGCCGGCAGCGTCCACGGGGTGGTGGTCCAGATCGGCACCGCCACGCCCACGCCCGCCGGCAGGCTCGCGCCGAATGCAGCAGCCACGGCCGCCGGATCGCGCGCCGAATAGGCGATATCCACCGTCGGCGACACCTTGTCGGCGTATTCGATCTCGGCCTCGGCCAGCGCCGAGCCACAGTCGAAGCACCAGTGCACCGGCTTGACGCCACGGGTCAGATGGCCGTTGTCGACCACCTTGGCCAGCGCGCGGATCTCGTTGGCTTCGAAGCGGAAATCCAGCGTCCTGTACGGGTTGTCCCAGTCGCCGATCACGCCCAGGCGCTTGAAGTCGCGCCGCTGCAGGTCGATCTGCTCGGTGGCGTATTCGCGGCACTTCTGGCGAAACTCGGCAGCGTCCAGCTTGACGCCGACCTTGCCGTACTTCTTCTCGATCGCGATCTCGATCGGCAGGCCGTGGCAGTCCCAACCCGGGATGTAGGGCGCATCGAAGCCAGCCAGGTACTTGGACTTGACGATGATGTCCTTGAGGATCTTGTTGACCGCATGGCCCAGATGGATCTGGCCATTGGCATACGGCGGGCCGTCGTGCAGCACGAACAGCGGGCGCCCGGCCGCATTGGCGCGCAGCTGCGCATACAGCCCCTCGCGCTCCCAGCGCTCCAGCATCGCCGGCTCGCGCTTGGGCAGGTCGCCGCGCATCGGGAAGTCCGTCGCGGGCAGATGGAGCGTGGCTTTGTAGTCTTGGGTCACAGGTCTCTACCGTTGCGCTGCGTTGTCTGAGGTGCCTGCATGGACGTATGCAGACAGGTGCGAGGGACTCGCAGGTTGTGCCGAGCCCGCGTGATTGTTCAATACGTCGCGTGCCTGTTCGGCATCGCGATGCATCTGAACGGTCAACGCGTCCAGGCCGTCGAACTTTTCTTCGTCGCGCAGCTTGGCGACGAATTCGACCGCGATATGCCGGCCATACAGATCGCCCTGGAAGTCGAACAGGTGCGCTTCCAGCAGCGGCTCCACGCCGGCCACCGTCGGCCGCGTGCCGAAGCTGGAGACCGACGGCCACGGCCGCTCGGCCACACCATGCACCCAGGTCGCGTAAATGCCCGACAGCGCCGGCGTGCGCGGAAACCGCAGATTGGCGGTCGGATAGCCCAGCGTGCGTCCAAGCTGCTTGCCGCGCACCACTCGCCCGCCGATGGCATATGGCCGGCCAAGCAATTGCCCGGCGTGGGCGAACTCGCCGGCACCCAGCAGCTCGCGGATGCGCGTGGCCGAGATGCGCTCGCCATGCAGATGCACCGGCGCGATTTCGCCTGCTTCAAACCCGTAGTGCGCACCGAGCGTGCGCAGCAGACCGATATCGCCACCACGCCGATGGCCGAAACGGAACTCCGGGCCGATCCAGACCTCCCTGGCGCACAACCGGCCGACCAGGCCCAGCCGCACGAAGTCCTCGGCGCTCATCGCCGACAGGCGGCCGTCGAACCGGATCATGCCCACGCTGTCGGCACCGAAGCCGTGCAGCCCTTCGATCTTGGCGCGGGCCAGGGTCAACCGCGGCGGCGGCGCGGCCGGGGCGAAAAATTCGCGCGGCAGCGGCTCGAAGCTCACCGCCACCGCCGGCACGCCCAGCGCGCGCGCGCGCGCGACCGCGTGCTGCACCAATGCCCGATGCCCCAGGTGCAGGCCATCGAAGGCGCCGATGCAGACCACGCTTCCGTGCGGGAACAGCGCCCCGCCCTCGACGTCTCTAAACAGCCTGCTCATTCCTCGATCCAAACAGATGCCGGCCTGCCGGCCGGCCCTCGTTGATGCATAACGCGCAAGTATAGCCGTGCCTGTCAACCCGCATGGGCGCCGCCCGGCCGGTGCCGCGCCAGCTGCGTCCCGGAAGCGGGCAGGCGATTGCGCGCCCGCCCGGCCTGGCGTCAACTCCCACCGTCTGACCAATGGCTCTGCACCCGCCCGGCCGGCCTGGCGGGCGACTAGCCTTCGCGCAGATGCCGCGGCCGCAACCCCAGCGCCACCTGCGCCATCAGATAGGTCGCCCCGCCGCTACCGACCAGCACCGCCAGCCAGCCGATGCGATCCCACTTGTCCATCACGGTGAACGATGGCAGCCACCACAGCAGGCTCAACAGCACCGCCACCATCGCCGCGCACGCCAGCAGCAGGCGCAGCGCATAGCCGGTCCACCCCGGCCGGCGCTGGTAGACGCCGGACTTGCCCAGCCAGTACCACAGCAAGCCCAGGTTGAGGTAACTCGACAGCGCGCTGGCAATGCCCAGCGCCAGATGCAGGCCCGGCTGCTTGCCCAGCGCCTGCATCACGCCCTGCGCCTTGAGCTCGGGCGGCACCATGACCTGGTAGACCACCGCCAGCAACGCGAAGTTGAACACCATGTTGGCGATCAACGCCGCCACGCCGGCCCGCACCGGGGTACGGGTGTCCTGGCGGGCGTAGAACGCCGGCAGCAGCACCTTGAGCATGGCGTAGGCCGGCAGGCCGAAGCTCAGGCCATAGACCGACATCGCGGTCATCCGCGTGTCGAAGGCAGTGAACTGGCGGTACTGGAACAAGGTCGCCACCAGCGGCTCGGCCAGCAGCAGCAAGCCGAGCATCGCCGGCACTGCGATCAACAGCGTGGTGCGGAACCCCCAGTCCAGCGCGCCGGAAAACGCGCTGCGGTCGGTCTTGACGTGATGGCGCGCCAGCGCCGGCAGGATCACCGTGCCCAATGCCACCCCGAACACGCCCAGCGGCAGCTCCAGAAAGCGGTCGGCCAGTGACAGCCACGACTGCGAGCCGTCGGCCAGGCGCGCGGCGATGACCGTGTCCAGCATCAGGTTGATCTGCGCGATCGACGAGCCGAACAGGGTCGGGATCATCAGGGTCAGCACCTTGCGCACGTCCGGATGCGTCCAGCCCCAGCGCGGCAGTGTCAGCAGGTCGATGCCCTTCAGGGCCGGCAGCTGAAACAGCAACTGCAGCGCACCGGCCACCAGCACCGCCCAGCCCAACGCCAGGATCGGTACTTCCAGCCGCGGCGCCAGCCACAGGGCACCGGCGATCATGCACAGGTTGAGGATCACCGGCGTCAGTGCCGGAATCGCAAATCGCTGGAAGCTGTTGAGCGCCCCGCCCGCCAGCGCGGTCAACGACACGAACAGCAGAAACGGAAACGTCAGCCGCAGCAGATCCACCAACAGGCCGTACTTGTCCGGATCGGTGGCCGCGCCATCGGAAAACACCGATGCCAGCTGCGGGGTGAAGATCAGCCCCAGCGCGGTGATCACCAGCAGCATGCCCCCAAGCGTGCCGGACACCCGCGCCATCAGCTCGCGCAGGTCCGCATGCGGGCGGGTTTCCTTGACTTCGGTGAACACCGGCACGAAGGCGGTGGCGAACGAGCCCTCGGCAAACAGCCGACGCAGGAAATTGGGGATCCGGAACGCCACCCAGAACGCGTCGGTGACTGCATTGGCGCCGAAGGTGGTGGAGATCGCCTGGTCGCGGATCAGCCCCAATACCCGCGACACCATGGTCATACTGCTGAATGAGAGCAGGCCTCTCAACATGCCGGGCTTGCTCACGCAGCCTCCCTCTTGACAACTGACTTGACGTACATAACTAAGCCCATCATACTTTCCCGCTTGCTTTTTCCACTACACCGATTTTTCAGGAACCCACCACCGTGGCCAATATCAAGTCCGCCAAGAAGCGCGCCAAGCAGACCGTTGTGCGCAATGAGCGCAACACGGGCCAGCGTTCGATGCTGCGCACCGCCGTCAAGAAGGTGATCAAGGCCCTTGACGCCAACGATGCTGCAGGCGCCGAAGCTGCTTTCGCCGTTGCCCAGCCCATCCTCGACCGTTTCAGCGCCCGTGGCCTGATTCACAAGAACAAGGCTGCGCGTCACAAGAGCCGTCTGACCGCTCGCATCAAGGCCATCAAGGCCGCGTAAGCGCGCCGTGTCGGCATCACCGCAGGCCTGGCCTGCGGTGGCATAGAAAAACCCGGCCTTGGCCGGGTTTTTTGTGTGCCTGCGCAGGCGCTCAGCCGGCATTGCGTGCCTCGAGCTCGTCCTCGCGCTGACGGTCGAAGAACGCCATGACGTCCTTCATGATCGGGAAGGTGCCATCGCGACCCAGCGCCGAGACCAGATACCACGGCGCGGTCCAGCCCAGTTCGGCCACGATCGTCTCGGCTGCGGCGCGCGCCTCGTCCTCGAACATCAGGTCGGCCTTGTTGAGCACCAGCCAGCGCGGCTTCTTCAGCAGTTCGGGATCGTGACGTTCCAGCTCGCGCTCGATGGTGCGCACCTGATCCACCGGCGAGGCCTCCACACCACCATCCATCGGCGAGATGTCCACCAGATGCAGCAGCAGACGGGTGCGCTGCAGGTGGCGCAGGAACTGCGTCCCCAGCCCGGCACCGTCGGCCGCGCCCTCGATCAGGCCCGGCACGTCGGCAATGACGAAGCTGCGATATGCCTCGACACTGACCACGCCCAGATTCGGATACAGGGTGGTGAACGGGTAATCGGCCACCTTCGGGGTCGCCGAGGACACCGCACGGATCAGCGTGCTCTTGCCCGCGTTGGGAAAGCCCAGCAGTCCGACGTCGGCCAGCAGCTTCAGCTCCAGCTTGAGCAGGCGCTCCTCGCCCTCTTCACCGGTGGTGGACTGGCGCGGCGCACGGTTGACCGAGCTCTTGAAATGCATGTTGCCCAGGCCACCCTTGCCACCCTTGGCCACCAGCAGGCGATCGCCATGCTGGGTCAGGTCGCCGATGACTTCGTCGGTCTGCACGTTCATCACCACGGTGCCGACCGGCACCACGATGATGCGGTCTTCGCCGCCCTTGCCGTAGGCCTGGCGACCCATGCCGTTCTCGCCGCGCTGCGCCTTGAAGGTGCGCTCATGCCGGAAGTCGACCAGCGTATTGACGTTTTCGTCGGCCACGATCCATACGCTGCCGCCGTTACCGCCGTCGCCGCCATCGGGCCCGCCGAGCGGGATGAACTTCTCGCGGCGAAAGCCGACACAGCCATTGCCGCCATTGCCGGCACTGACCAGGATTTCTGCTTCGTCGACTAACTTCATGAGCTTGCAACCGGGAATTGGGAATGGGGAATAGGGAATCGGCCAAAGAAACCAGCCTACCCCCTGCCGGCGAGCGCACTCACCAGCAAGACAGCAAAGAGCGAGAAGAAACCTGGAGCCGGCCTTCCGATTCCCGATTCCCCACTCCCGGCCGTCAAACGAAAAACCCCGCAAAAGCGGGGCTTTCCGTCTCGTCCGCCGGGCAGCGATGCCTGGCGGACTGGCCTGCATGGAGCGGGCGATTACGCCTCGGCAACCACGCTGACGGTGCGACGCTTCTTCGGGCCCTTGGTGGAGAACTCCACCTTGCCGTCGACCAGCGCGAACAGCGTGTGGTCACGACCCAGGCCGACGCCGGCGCCCGGGTGGAACTGGGTGCCGCGCTGACGCACGATGATGTTGCCGGCGTCGATGGCCTGGCCACCGAAGATCTTCACGCCGAGGTACTTCGGGTTGGAATCGCGACCGTTGCGCGAGGAACCTACGCCCTTTTTATGTGCCATGACTGGTTCTCCTTACTTCTTGTCGCCACCGGCGATGCCGGTGATCTCGATTTCGGTGTAGTGCTGACGGTGTCCCTGACGCTTCATGTGGTGCTTGCGGCGACGGAACTTGATGATGCGCACCTTGTCGGCGCGGCCATGGGCCACGACCTTGGCGGTGACCGAGGCGCCCTTCAGCGCATCGCCCAGCTTGATGCCATCGCTATCGCCCAGCATCAGGACGGTGTCGAAGGTGATCTCGTTGCCTGCTTCGACTTCGAGCTTTTCCACGCGGAGCGTTTCGCCCTGCGCGACGCGGTATTGCTTACCGCCGGTTACCAGAACTGCGTACATGACCAGGTTTTCCTCTGTAGTTATTATGGTCGCACTGACGTGCCCTAGGGCAGACAGGAGCGGGATTGTACGGGCTGGCCGGGTCCGGGGTCAACCTGTGGCTGCCGGCCGGTGACGGCCCTCAGCCCCCGCGCCTCTCCGCGGGCGGCAGGGGCGCGCAGCACATCGCCGATCCATCCGTGCAACGCATCATCCGGCCGCCACAGGCGCCCGGTCAGACTGGCATTTGGGGCAATTGCCCTCACCTAGGTCGGCGGGTAGGCTGATCGACTGCCACTCATTCCTGCTGAGCACGCTCGCACCACTGCCGGTTCGCCGGCCCGACATCGGATCCCCCATGGCGATGGATTTCATCCGCATCCGCGGCGCGCGGACGCACAACCTCAAGAACATCGACCTCGACCTGCCTCGCGACAAACTGATCGTGATCACCGGCCTGTCCGGCTCGGGCAAGTCGTCGCTGGCGTTCGACACCATCTATGCGGAGGGCCAGCGCCGCTACGTCGAGTCGCTGTCGGCGTATGCGCGCCAGTTCCTCAGCGTGATGGAAAAGCCGGACCTGGACCACATCGAAGGCCTGTCCCCGGCGATTTCGATCGAACAGAAATCGACCTCGCACAACCCGCGCTCCACCGTCGGCACCATCACCGAGATCTACGACTACCTGCGCCTGCTGTACGCGCGTGTCGGCCAGCCGCGTTGCCCCGATCATGGTTTCCCGCTGGAGGCGCAGACCGTCAGCCAGATGGTCGACCACATGCTCACCCAGGACCAGGAGCAGCGCTACATGCTGCTGGCGCCGGTGATCCGCGACCGCAAGGGCGAGCATGCGCAGGTGTTCGAGCAACTGCGCGCGCAGGGCTTCGTGCGGGTGCGCGTGGATGGCGAGCTGTACGAGATCGATGCGGTGCCACCGTTGGCGCTGCGCCAGAAGCACACCATCGAGGCGGTGATCGACCGCTTCCGGCCGCGCGAGGACATCAAGCAACGGCTGGCGGAAAGCTTCGAGACCGCGCTCAAGCTCGGCGAAGGCATGGTCGCGGTGCAGTCGCTGGACGATGCGGCCGCCGCGCCGCATCTGTTCTCGTCCAAGTACAGCTGCCCGGTCTGCGATTACTCGCTGCCGGAGCTGGAGCCGCGGCTGTTTTCGTTCAACGCACCGGTGGGCGCCTGCCCGAGCTGCGATGGCCTGGGCGTGGCCGAGTTCTTCGACCCGGATCGCGTCGTGGTGCATCCGGAGCTGTCGCTGTCGGCCGGCGCGGTGCGTGGCTGGGATCGACGCAACGCCTATTATTTCCAGCTGATCGCCTCGCTGGCCAAGCACTACAAGTTCGACGTGGATGCGGTGTGGAATTCGCTGCCGGCCAAGGTGCGCCAGGCGGTGCTGTTCGGCAGTGGCGATGAGGTGATCAGCTTTACCTACTTCACCGACGCGGGCGGACGCACCACGCGCAAGCACCGTTTCGAAGGCATCCTGCCGAACCTGGAACGCCGTTACCGCGAAACCGAATCGCCGGCCGTGCGCGAGGAGCTGAGCAAGTACGTCAGCCAGCAGCCCTGCCCGGCCTGCAACGGCACGCGGCTGAATCGTGCCGCGCGCAACGTGTTCGTCGCCGACCGCCCGCTGCCCGAACTGGTGGTGCTGCCGGTCAACGAGGCACTGAGCTTTTTCCGTGGCTTGTCGCTGCCGGGCTGGCGCGGCGAGATCGCCGGCAAGATCGTCAAGGAGATCGGCGAGCGGCTGGGCTTCCTGGTCGATGTCGGCCTGGATTACCTGACCCTGGAACGCAAGGCCGACACCCTGTCCGGCGGCGAGGCGCAGCGCATTCGCCTGGCCAGCCAGATCGGTGCCGGCCTGGTCGGGGTGATGTACGTGCTGGACGAGCCGTCGATCGGCCTGCATCAGCGCGACAACGAACGCCTGCTCGGCACGCTGACGCGGCTGCGCGACCTGGGCAATACCGTCATCGTCGTCGAGCATGACGAGGATGCGATCCGCCTGGCCGATTACGTGCTGGATATCGGCCCCGGTGCCGGCGTGCACGGCGGCGAAATCTGCGCGCAGGGCACGCTGCAGGACATCCTGGATGCGCCCGGCTCGCTGACCGGCCAGTACCTGTCCGGCAAGCGCCGCATCGAGATCCCCAAGCAGCGCCACAAGCCCAACCCGAAGATGATGCTGCATCTGCGCGGGGCCACCGGCAACAACCTGAAGAATGTCGACCTGGACATTCCGGCCGGGCTGCTGACCTGCATCACCGGCGTGTCCGGCTCGGGCAAGTCCACGCTGATCAACGACACCCTGTTCACGCTGGCCGCCAACGAGATCAACGGCGCCTCGCATGCGGTGGCACCGCATCGCGAAGTGGAGAACCTGGATCTGTTCGACAAGGTCGTGGATATCGACCAGTCGCCGATCGGACGCACGCCGCGTTCCAATCCGGCCACCTACACCGGCATGTTCACGCCGTTGCGCGAGTTGTTCGCGCAGGTGCCGGAAGCGCGCGCGCGCGGCTATTCGCCGGGCCGCTTCAGCTTCAACGTGCGCGGCGGGCGCTGCGAGGCCTGCCAGGGCGATGGCCTGATCAAGGTGGAGATGCACTTCCTGCCCGACGTCTACGTGCCCTGCGATGTCTGCCACGGCAAGCGCTACAACCGCGAGACGCTGGAGATCCGCTACAAGGGCTTCAACATCAGCGACGTGCTGCAGATGACCGTCGAAGATGCGCTGCGGCTGTTCGAGCCGGTGCCGTCGATCGCACGCAAGCTGGAAACGCTGGTGGATGTGGGCCTGAGTTACATCAAACTGGGGCAAAGCGCGACCACGCTGTCCGGCGGTGAGGCGCAACGCGTCAAGTTGTCCAAGGAGCTGTCGCGTCGCGATACCGGACGCACCCTGTACATCCTCGACGAGCCGACCACCGGCCTGCACTTCCACGACATCGAAGCGCTGCTCGGCGTGCTGCACAAGCTGCGCGACGAAGGCAACACGGTGGTGGTGATCGAACACAACCTGGACGTGATCAAGACCGCCGACTGGATCGTGGACCTGGGCCCGGAAGGCGGCCATCGCGGCGGCAGCATCCTGGTCTCCGGCACGCCGGAAGACGTGGCTGCGCACAAGGCGTCCTACACCGGACAGTTCCTGGCCAAGATGCTGCCGTCGGTGAAGGCGCGCGAGACCCGGCCGGCGGCGATGGCCAACAAGCCCGATGCGCGTCCGCCACGCAAGGTCAAACCGGAGAAGGTGGCGAAAGTCGCCAAGTCCGCCACCAAGAACACCGCGAAGAAGAAGGCAAGCTGATGAGCGAAGAGCACAAGGTATTGGCACGCATCCCGATCAGCGTGCGCTGGCGCGACATGGACAGCATGGGCCATGTCAACAACGCCAAGTACATTTCGTACCTGGAGGAAGCGCGCGTGCGCTGGATGCTGGGCGTTGAAGGCGTGGCGATGACCGACCGCATCGCGCCGGTGGTTGCGGCCACCAATGTCAGCTACAAGCGCCCGCTGGTGTGGCCGAACGACATCCTGGTGGAACTGTTCGTCGAACGCCTGGGCAGCAGCAGCATCACCATCGGTCATCGCATCCTCGACCAGAAGGACGCGAGCGTGCTGTATTCGGACGGCAACGTGGTGGTGGTGTGGATCGACACGCAGACCGGCAAGAGCGCGTCGCTGCCGGATGCGGTACGCGCTGCCAGCAGCTGAGGATTGGCAGTGACGCGCTGGATCTCCCAGCGCCGGACGATGGCGGCGGCTCTTACGGGAGCCGCCGTTTTTGTTTGCGGCGATCCTGTCATGCCGCTGCGCGATACCACCGACAGGCAGCGCGATCGGGACCGGACCGACACAGTGAAGTGGCAGCCCTGCTTGCCACGACGCATCGCGCTTGATCGGCAACATCGCGCGGTGGGCGCGCAAGGACCTGCAGCCCCGACTCAGCCACGCACCGCGCGCGGTTACGCCCCCGGCGCGCGCTTGCGCGCCTGCAGCGTCGTCTTGATCTGGCGGCCATCCTGCAGGATGAAGGTTACCGGCACCTGCGCGCCTTCCTGCAGCGGCGCACGCGCTTCCATCAGCATCAGATGCAGGCCGCCCGGTGCAAGCGGCACCGACCTGCCGGCCGGCAATGCCAGCTCCGGCACCGCGCGCATGCGGCTGACACCATTGGTCTGCGTGGTCTCGTGGATGGACACATCGGCAAACGCACTGCTGCTGGCCGCGGTCACCTTCAATGGCTGCGCACAGCCGTTGTGGAACTGCCCGAATCCCGCTGCCATGCCCATGCCACCCGGCGGCGGAATGCGGATCCAGCCGTCCTTGAACTCGGGCAGGCACTGCGCGCCGGCGCCCGCACCTGCCAGCATCAGCAACGCACCCAGCAGCAGGCGCCCCTGCATGCGCCGCCTGCCTCGACTGCCGTCTATCATGACCCAACCTCCAGGAGCCCCGAATGAGCATCCAGATCTTAGACCATGGCCGTCTCCGCGAAATCCGTCTGGCGCGCCCGCCGGTCAACGCGCTGGACAGCGCGCTGTGCCAGGCGCTGAGCGTTGCGGTGCAGCAGGCCGGCGAGGAGACCGACGGTATCGTGCTGTCGGGCAGCGAGCGGATCTTTTCCGGTGGCATGGACGTGCCGCACCTGCTGGCGCACGGCACCGACCGCGCCGCGTTGCTGGCCAGCTGGACGGCGTTCTTCGAGGCCGCGCAGGCGCTGGCCAACAGCCGCGTGCCGGTGGTGGCGGCCATCGGCGGGCATGCGCCGGCCGGCGGCTGCGTGCTGGCGCTGTGCTGCGACTACCGGGTGATGGCGCGCAGCGCCGATACCGCCAGGCCCTATGCGATCGGCTTGAACGAGGTGCAGGTGGGCCTGGCCGCACCGGAAGGCATCCAGCGCCTGTTGCGCCGCGTGGTCGGTGCGCACCGCGCCGAGCGCCTGCTGATCTCCGGCCAGTTGCTGCCTGCCGAACAGGCGGTCACGCTCGGCCTGGTCGACGAACTGGTCGATGGCGACCTGGTCACCGCCCGCGCGGTGGCTTGGCTGCAGGAGCTGCAGCAGCTGCCGCGCCAGCCGATGCTGACCACGCGCGCGATTGCACGCGCCGATCTGCGCGCGGCGCTGGCGCCGGAGCTGATCCAGCTGGAGCGCTTTGTCGACGGCTGGTACGCACCCGATGCGCAGGCTGCCCTGCAGGGCCTGGTCGCGCGGCTGCAGAAGGCCTGAGCCGGCTCCCGGCACGGCGCGCACGGGGCGGCCGCTATAATCGCGTTCCGTCGCACGCCCAGGCCAGCCCCTTGTCCGCCACTGCCGAACCCGTCGTCTCCGAACTGATCAGCCTGCTGTCGCTGGAGCGCCTGGAAGACAACCTGTTTCGCGGCCAGAGCCGCGATATCGGCACCAAGTACGTGTTCGGCGGGCAGGTGCTGGGCCAGGCGCTGGCGGCCGCGCAGGCCACCGTGGACAACGGCCGCCAGGCGCACTCGCTGCACGCCTACTTCCTGCGCGCCGGCAATATCGACCACCCGATCGTCTACGATGTCGACCGCACCCGCGATGGCGGCAGCTTCTCGGTGCGCCGGGTCACTGCGATCCAGCACGGCAAGGTGATCTTTTTCTGCGCGGCCTCGTTCCAGCAGTGCGAGGACGGCGCCGAGCATCAGTCGGTGATGCCGGTGGTGCCGCCGCCCGAGGACATCGAGCCGACCCGGCCGCTGGCCGCGGAGGTGCTGGAGAAACTGCCTGCCAAGGTGCAGCGCTGGCTGTCGCGTGGCGGCCCGTTCGAGTTCCGCCACGTCTTCCCGCGCGACGAACTCAGGCCGCCCAAGCGGCCGCCGTTCCAGCAGATGTGGCTGCGCCTGAGCGACCCGGTCGGCGATGACGTCGGCCTGCACCAGGCCTTGCTGGCGTACGCCTCGGATTTTCAGCTGCTGGGCACCTCCACGTTTCCGCACGGCATCAGCTACTACACGCCGAACGTGCAGATGGCCTCGCTCGATCACGCGCTGTGGTTCCACCGCCCGTTCCGCACCGACGACTGGCTGCTGTATTCGCTCGACAGCCCCACCGCACAGGGCTCGCGTGGCCTGGCGCGCGGGCAGTTCTTCACCCGCGATGGCGTGCTGGTCGCCAGCACCACGCAGGAAGGCCTGATCCGCGTGGTGCCCGAGGGCAGCGCGATCGCCGTGCCGGCAAACGACACGCCATGTTGATGTCTTCACCGGGTTCGCCGCGCGCCGGCATGCCGATTGCCGTTTCCACCTTGCGGGGTGGATCGATGCCCCCACCTTTCTTCTTCCGCTCGGACACGCGCCTTCGCAGTGCGCCCTGTTCGGCGATCGCCGGCACCCCTTAAGCATGCGCAAGATCTTCAGCAGTCAACGTATCGAAACCGCCGAAGGCGTGGCCGATCTCCTGCGCAACGCCGGCATCGACGTGCGCATGAGCAACGGCCGCTCCTACGAGAGCAAACGCAGCGGCCAGTTCAGCTACCTCGAACAGGGCAACGCGCAGGCCTACCCCACGGTGTGGATCGTGCATGCCGACGATCAGCCGCGCGCCCGCGATCTGCTGCGCGACGCACGCCTGCTCGACACCACCCGCCGCGATCTGCCGAATGTGGAATACACCTTCCGCGACGGCGAAAACGGCTCCAGCACCAACGCGCGCAGCTGGGCCTGGCGCATCCGGCTGGTACTGCTGCTGGTGATCGGCGCGGTCGCCATGTTCGTGGTGCTGCGCCATCGCAATGCGCCCGATGCAGCCAGGCCGGTGGCACAGCCGGCAGCGCAGCAGGCGCCTGCCGGCAACACGGCGCCGCCAGCCGCAGAGGACGAAGAAGTGCGCGTGCGGATCCAGCCGGCGCGCTGAGCGCAGCCAGCCGGGGTACAACGCGGGCAGCCGACGCTGCAGTCGGCGCGCCCCCCCATCCCTCCGGTCACATCCGGCGCCGGCATGCGTCATGCCGGGACCAGGACATGGATTACGCCGATGCACACCGACACGCTGGAGTTGATGCTGCAACGCGAATTGCCGGTCGCCGCCGCCGGCTGCCAGCAGGCGTACGGCCGCATCGTGCGCGCCTGCCAGAACACGGTGACCGCAATCGCGCTGGCGATCACCCGCGATATCGCCGCCAGCGAAGACATCGCCCAGGAAGCCTTCCTGCGCGCCTGGCAGCGACTGGCGCAATTGCATCAGCCAGCCAGTTTCCTGCCCTGGCTGCGGCAGATCACCCGCAACCTGGCGCGCGACTGGCTGCGCGCCAACCGGCATCGCGCGCTCAGCGGTGAAGCGGCCGAGCTTGCGATCGCCATGGCCGCCGACCCGGCCCCCTCGCCCGCCGACCAGTTGCTGCAGGTGGAAGAAGAAGTCGCCGCGCTCGACATCATTTCGGCATTGCCCGAGGAAAGCCGCGAGACGCTGCTGCTGTTCTACCGCGAAGGCCAGAGTTCGCAGCAGGTTGCCTCGCTGCTTGGCCTGAGCGATGCGGCCGTGCGCAAGCGCCTGTCGCGGGCACGTGCCAGCGTGCGCGGCGAGCTGCTGCGCCGGTTCGGCGAATTCGCGCGTGGCAGCGCGCCCAGTGTGGCCTTTGCCACTGCGGTGACCTCGGCGACCCTGCTGGCCGCGCCGGGGACGGCGAGCGCGGCCATGGTGATGACCGGCATGGGTGGCGCGGGCAAGTTAGGCGTGAGCGGGCTGACCGGCTCGGCATTGGGTGGAGGCAGCGCTGCCGGTGCGCTGAGCCTCTGGCTGGGCATGCCGGCGCTGTTCGCCGCTGGCGCCGTGCTGGTTGCCGGCGTCGGCACGTACTGGTCGTGCTGGTATCTGCTGCGCTTTGCGCAGACCGCCGCCGAGGCCGCCGCGATTCGGCGTTACCTGCACGTCACCACGCTGACCTCGGTGCTGGTGGTGGGTAGCACGCTGCTGTTGAAACATCTGGACGCGGGCATCTGGGCATCGCTGCTGATGCTCTGCGCAGGCATGGCGGTACTCAACTATCAATCCATCCGGGTGCTGCCACGCGTCATGCGCCCGATGCTGGAACGCGATGCGCAACGACGCGGCGCCACGCGGGCACCGCTGCTGTATCGCTGCATGTTCAGCCCGGGTGCGATGCTGGTGAGCACGGCGGCCGTCATGCTGCCCATCGTGCGGCACTACATGCAGCTGGGGATGCTTTGATCCCGGCATGAGGTCACCACCGCAGGCACCAATGGCGAACATCTCCAATCAACAAAAAACGGCCCCCTGCTTGCGCAGGAGGCCGTCGGTCGATCGGCGCCTTGTTGCGTGATGCTGTCTACATGCTGCAGATGACGCGGGTACTGCCCCCGGTCGCAGCACTGCGACCGGATAACGCTGCCGCGACGGGATGAACTCAGTTGCCCGCAGCAGGCTTGGCCGGCATCGGACGCTTGCCGTGCTCGCCATGCTCGCCCGGACCACGCGGGCCATGCTCGCCACGCTGCCTGGATGCGGCATCGAACTCGGCCTTGCTCAGCTTGCCGTCCTTGTCGGTGTCGACCTTGGCAAACCACGCGTCGCGATGCTGCTGCATGCGCAGTTCACGGTCGGCCTTATCGATAAAGCCGTCCTTGTTGACGTCCATCTCATCGAAGCGGGCAGCGAACTTGGGGTCGGCCTTGGCTTCTTCGCGGCTGATACGGCCATCCTTGTTGGTGTCGAACTTGCTCAGCCATTCGCCGCGCCCAGCACGGCCCGGACCACGATGATGCGGGCGCTCATCGCGCGACAGCTTGCCGTCCTTGTTGGTATCCAGCGTGTCGAACTGGGCGGCCAGCTTGGGGTCGGCGGCGGCTTCGCTGCGATCGATCACGCCATCGCCGTTCTTGTCCAGCCTGGCAGGACGCGGCGCATCGCCGGCGGCAGGCGGGGCGGCGAACACCGCGCCGGTGGACAGGGCAGCCAGCACGGCCAGTGCGAGAAACGGTTTGCGAGACGTCATGAGAAACTCCTGGGATGTGGGAACCACACGCGGCACCTGCATGGGCCGCATCGCGTGGGTGGCGCATCCGGATCCACCGTGCGCTGCCACCAACACCCACATCAACGAGCCATCGGCGCATGCGTTGACGTGGCGACCGGGCGTATTCATCCGGCGGACAGTCGCCGCTGTTGCGACGCGCAGGCGCTATCCTGACGCCATGGCCATCCACGCCGACACCCATGACGACCTGCGCCTGTTCCAGACCGGCGAGCATGCCTGTGGCTACTGGTCCGACCGCCGCGCGCGCGACCTGGTGCTGGATCCGCACGATCCGCGCCTGGGCGCGATCTATCCGCAGGCACTGGCATGGGGATTCCGCCGCTCCGGCGATCTGGTCTACCGCCCGCATTGCGAACATTGCCGCGCCTGCGTGCCGGTGCGCATCGCGGTGGATGCGTTCCGCCCCGATCGCAGCCAGCGCCGTTGCCTGGCGCGCAACCAGGACCTGGTGGTGCGCGTGGTTGCCGCCGAACGCACCGACGAACAACTCGCGCTATATCGGCAATACCTCAGGCACCGCCACCCCGGCGGCGGCATGGACGAACATGGCGCCACCGAATTCGACCAGTTCCTGATCGGCGGCTGGTCGCATGGACGCTTCCTGGAAATTCGCGAACCCGCCGTGGCGCACGCGCCGGGGCGACTGCTCGCCGTGGCGGTCACCGACGTCACCGAGCATGCGTTGTCGGCGGTGTATACGTTCTACGCAGCGGATGCCACTGCGCGCAGCCTGGGCACCTTCGCGATCCTGCAGCAGATCCAGTGGGCGCAACGCGAGCGCCGCGCGCATGTGTATCTGGGCTACTGGATCGACGGCCATGCCAAGATGAACTACAAGCGGCGCTTCAGCGCGCTGGAAGCCTACGACGGCCGCCAATGGCGCGGGCTCCCCGCCCCCGCGGCGGAGCGTTGAAACACGCCAGGGCGACATCGGCCTGTCGTCTTGCACATGCGAGAATGCCGCGATGATCAAACCTCTTTTCCTGCTTGCGCTAGCCGCGCTGTGCGCCGCATGCGCACAGCACGCGACCTCCACCGAGACCAGCGCCGGAGCAACTGCCACCTCCGCGCCGGCCCGGCTGCGCATCGCCACCTACAACACCTCGCTGTATTCGGACCAGGCCGGCGGCCTGGTCCGCGAGCTGCAGGGCGACAGCGCACATGCGCGCAAGATCGCCGCGGTGCTGCAGCGGGTACGCCCGGATCTGGTGCTGCTCAACGAGTTCGACTTCGACCCCGAGCACCGCGCCGCCGACCTGTTCCAGCAGCGCTATCTGCAGGTTGCCCAGCCGGGCGGCGGCGAGGCGCTGCGCTATCCGTACCGCTATCTGGCCCCGGTCAACACCGGCGTGCCGAGCGGCCTGGATCTGGACAACAACGGCAGCGTCGGCGGCGCCGGCCGCCGCCAGGGCAATGATGCCTGGGGCTACGGATTGCATCCCGGCCAGTACGGCATGCTGGTGCTGTCGCGCTACCCGATCGATGCGCAGGCGGTGCGCAGTTTCCAGTTGCTGAAATGGAGCGCGCTGCCGGGTGCGCTGCGGCCGATCGACCCATCCAGCAAACAGGCGTTCCATCGCGATGCGGTCTGGGCGCAGCTGCGGCTGTCGTCCAAATCGCATTGGGACGTGCCGGTGCGCACGCCGCTGGGAGTGGTGCATGCGCTGGTGTCGCATCCCACCCCGCCGGTCTTCGATGGCGCCGAAAAGCGCAACGTCGCACGCAACCATGACGAGCTGCGGCTATGGCGCGAGTACCTGGACAATCCCAAGGACGCCAGCTGGCTGTGCGACGACCAGGGCCGCTGCGGCGGACTTCCCGCCGATGCGCGCTTCGTCATTCTCGGCGATCTCAATAACGATCCGGTCGATGGTGCCGGCCGGCACGATGCGATCCGTGCATTGGTCACGCACCCGCGGGTGCTGCAGTACCCGGCGCCGCACAGTGCGGGCGGCCCGGAGAAAACCGCCGAGTACGCCGCGCACGGCATCGCGCACAAGGGCGATGCGCACCAGGTCACCGGCGACTTCGGGCCGCAGGCGGGCACGATGCGGCTGGACTACGTGCTGCCCTCGCGCCAGTTCGGCTTGATCGGCAGCGGCATCTTCTGGCCCGCCAGCACCACGCCGGAAGCGGCGATCGCCGACGGCAGCGACCATCATGCGGTGTGGGTGGATGTGGCTGGGGAGCCGTGATTCGGGATTGGGGATTCGGAGCGTCGAGCTGTTGCTTGTGGCGTGGCGCGAGTGCAGCTGGTCGCCGCAATCGCGCCATGCCGATCACTGCATTCAGGCGTCCAGTTGAACCTGTAATGCCTCGGCGGCGGTACGCGCCTTCGCGCGCGCGGCGTCGATGCTGTCCGCGCGTGCCAGGGTGACGCCGACGCGGCGGTGGCCGTCCACGCGCGGCTTGCCGAACAGACGCAAGGCGGTGTCCGGGTCGCGCAAGGCCTGCGCGACATTGTCGAACACCGGGACGCCATGGCCATGCGCAAGCAGCGCGCACGAGGCCGACGGGCCGCTCTGACGGATCACCCCACCGTTCTGCGCGCCGACCGGCAGGCCCAGAATCGCACGGGCGTGCAATGCGAATTCGCTCAGGTCCTGCGACACCAGCGTGACCAGGCCGGTGTCGTGCGGGCGCGGCGAGACTTCGCTGAACCAGACCTCGTCGCCCTTGACGAACAACTCCACGCCGAACAGGCCCAGGCCGCCCAGGTCGTCGGTGATGGCCTGCGCGATCTGCTGCGCGCGTTGCAGGGCGGCTGCCGACATCGGCTGCGGCTGCCAGCTTTCGCGGTAGTCGCCATCCTTCTGCCAATGCCCGATCGGGTCGCAGAACGACGTGCCGCCGGCATGCCGCACGGTCAGCAGGGTGATCTCGTAATCGAAGTCGATGAAGCCCTCGACGATGCAGCGGCCGGCACCGGCGCGTCCGCCGGTCTGCGCGTACTTCCAGGCCGCATCGATGTCCGCGTCGCTGCGCACGGTGCTCTGGCCCTTGCCCGAGGACGACATCACCGGCTTGACCACGCACGGCAGGCCGACCGCGGCGATCGCCTCGCGGTATTCGGCAGCCGTGTCGACAAAGCGATACGGCGAGGTCGGCAGGCCCAGCGTCTCGGCTGCCAGGCGGCGGATGCCTTCGCGGTCCATGGTCAGGCGTGCGGCGCGCGCGGTCGGGATGACCCGCTGGCCCTGCTCGCGTTCCAGCGCGACCAGCGTTTCGGTATGGATCGCCTCGATCTCCGGCACGATCAGGTGCGGTTGCTCCTGGGCGATCAGCGCGCGCAGCGCCTGCGGATCGAGCATGTCCAGCACGTGCGAACGGTGTGCGACCTGCATCGCCGGGGCGTTGGCGTAGCGATCGGCGGCGATCACTTCCACCCCGAAGCGCTGCAATTCGATCGCCACTTCCTTGCCCAGCTCGCCCGAGCCCAGCAGCAACACACGGGTGGCGGAAGGCGACAACGGCGTGCCGAGAGTAGTCATGAGCGCGGTCCAGATCGGGAGGGGGCCGCCATTCTAACGGGCGGTCACCTCCACCGCCGGGCGCTGCCCTTGCTCAACCTGATATCACTTTGATATCTTTTTCCAACTTCCCAAGGAGACCTCCCTCATGAAAGAGAAGCCGATCAGCTCCCTGCCGGGCATCCCTGTCGTTCTCGTCGCGGCTGCGGCATTCGCCGCCGCTTTGTGGATGCTGCTCACCGGCGACGCCAAGCCCGCAGCACTGATCACCACCGTTGTGGTCGGGGCGATTGGTCTCTTCTTCCTGGCCGGCCTGTACACCCTGGAACCGAACCAGGCAGCGGTGTTGAGCCTGTTCGGCAAGTACGTCGGCACGGTCAAGGACCCGGGCCTGCGCTGGAACAGCCCCTTCTACGCCAAGCGCCGGGTCAGCCAGCGCGTACGCAACTTCGAAAGCGGCCGGCTCAAGGTCAACGAACTGGACGGCAGCCCGATCGAGATCGCCGCGGTGATCGTGTGGCAGGTGCTGGATGCTTCCGAAGCCGTCTACAACGTCGACGACTACGAGAGCTTCGTGCATATCCAGTCCGAAGCGGCGCTGCGCGCGATGGCCACCAGCTACCCCTACGACCAGCACGAAGACGATCAGATCTCGTTGCGCAGCCATCCGGCCGAGATCAGCGAACAGCTCAAGCGCCATCTGGACGAACGCCTGACCCAGGCCGGCGTGGACGTGATCGAAGCGCGCATCAGCCACCTGGCCTACGCGCCGGAAATCGCCCAGGCCATGCTGCAGCGGCAGCAGGCCAATGCGGTGATCGCCGCGCGCACGCGCATCGTCGCCGGTGCGGTGGGCATGGTGGAGATGGCCTTGTCCGAGCTGCAGAAAAACGGCGTGGTGCAGCTGGACGAAGAGCGCAAGGCGCACATGGTCAGCAACCTGCTGACCGTGTTGTGTTCTGATCGCGGGACCCAGCCGGTGGTCAACGCCGGCTCGCTGTATTGAGGTGATGCAATGAATGTCATGGTGCCATTGGTCGTCGCGCTGTCCGGCTTGCCTGCGTTGGCAATCGCCGCCTCCATCGGCGCGGACGACGACGACCGCGCGCGCGGCCTGGGACTGCGCTGGGCCCTGATCAGCCTGGTCATCCTGGTCGGCGCCGCCTGCCTGTACTGGGCCGGCGACAACCGCGCCGGCATCTACGCGGTGGTGATCGGCATGCTGGTCGGCGTGAACATGTTGATCGTCTCGATGGTGATGCACCTGCGGCGCCACAGTGGACGCCGGGAGCGCGAGTGAGCGAGAAGAAGGCCTATCCGCTGCGCATCAACGCCGACGTGCTCAGCGCCGCGCAGCGCTGGGCCGACGACGAACTGCGCAGCCTCAATGCGCAGATCGAGTACGTACTGCGCGATGCGCTGCGCAAGGCCGGGCGCCTGCCCAAGCCGCGCGACGACAAGGAACCGCAAGCATGAGCAAACGCTGGAACGATCTGACCATCGAGTTGAAGCCGTCGTTTATCGGCACGATCAAGCGCGAGGACATCCAGGCCGAACTGGTCAGGCAGGGCAACCTCGGCTGGGAGCTGGTCAACGCCCTCATGCAAACGCCGCTGAGCGCGGCGCTGCTGGTATTCAAGAAGGAACTCTGACCTCGGCGCGCCAGCGAGCCTCGGCAACTGGCGCGCAGTGGCCGCTCGTCCGCCGCTTTGGTGAGTAGCTGGGCAGCGCTCGTCGCAAAGCGCTTGCAGCCACGGCCAACCGCCGTCGAACCAGAACGTGCCTGCGCTGGCCGCGCTGGCCACTTCGGCCTACTCTGTGCCGATGCCGAGACGCCCCTTGCCAGCCCTGCTGCTCAATACCCGCGCGATCGAACTGGTGCCAGCCGCCCTCCTGCAGGCACGCAGCAATGCCGACGCGCGCGTGCTGGCGCAGGCCGACTGGCTGCTGAGGCGCAAGCGCGATGGGCGCTATCTGGCCGCGCAGCTGGCGCAAGGGCTGATGCCGCTGGTGCCGCGGCTGGCACGCGAGCCCGGCCTGGACGAGGCGCTGGATCAGCTGGATGCCGACACGCCTCGCCTGCCGCCTCGCGCCACCACGCTCCCGATCGACGGCCTGCAACGCCGTCTGGCGCAGTTGGGCATTGCTCAGGACGATTACGTCAGCCAGACCGGCCTGCTGCTGATCGCCGAGCCGTCGGTGCTGCAGCATGCCGGCCGCGACCGCTTCGGTCGGCCGCTATGGCTCAGCCACGGTGCGGCCCGCGCCTGGCACCGCATGCGCATCGATGCGGCACGCACGGGCATCCTGCTCGATGCGATCTCGGGCTATCGCAGTCACGACTATCAACTGGGCATCTTCGAACGCAAGTTCGCGCGTGGCCTCACGCTTGCGCAGATTCTGGCCGTCAACGCAGCGCCAGGCTTCAGCGAACACCATAGCGGCGATGCACTGGATATCGGCACGCCAGGCGAGCCGCCGGCCGAAGACGCCTTCGAGGCGACGCCGGCATTTGCGTGGTTGCGTACGCATGCCGCGCAGTTCGGTTTTCGCCTCAGCTATCCGCGCGACAACCCGCATGGCATCGTCCACGAGCCGTGGCACTGGCGCTGGTCGGCGGCGTAAGCTGGCCGCGCGTCAGGCGACGCAGCGCGACACGCCCTCCCATCTCGTCTGCAAGCCTTGCAAGCAAGCTACTCCTGCGAACGCGGTGTCGGCACCTTGGCGGCCACGCTGAAGTCGGCGATCTTCCACAGGTAGAACGCCGCGTAGCTGCGGTACGGGCCCCAGCGTTCGCCACGGATGGCCAGCTCCTTCGGCGTCGGCATCTGCTCCTGCCTGTCCACGCGCTGGGCACCCTTGCGCACGCCGAGGTCGTCGACGGGCAGCAGGTCCGGGCGACCCAGGCGGAACATCAGCATCATTTCCACCGTCCAGCGACCGATGTCGCGCACCGGTACCAGCGCCTGGACAATCGCTTCCTCGTCCATGAAGGCGAGCCTGCGCAGGGACGGAATCTCGCCATCGCGCTCACGGCGCGCCAGATCGCGCAAGGCCAGTGACTTGTTGCCGGAGACACCGCACGCACGCAGTGCCGCATCGTCGATGCGACCAAGCGTATCTGCATGCAGGCGCGATGCACCGATGGCCACTTCCACCCGTGCCACGATCGTCGATGCGGCCTTGCCGCTGAGTTGCTGAAACAGGATCGCGCGCGCCAATGCATCCACCGGATCGAACGGCTTGCGCCAACCCGGCTGCGCGGCAATCGGGCCGATGCGCCTCATCCATGCACCCAGCGCGCGATCGCGCCGGGTCAGGTGCGCGAAGGCGGCTTCCACATCGAATCCGCGGGCGTGGCGCGGCACGCTCAGCGCCTCAACGCGCCGATCGCCAGCACCACCCAGCCCAGCATCAGGCTGACCCCGCCCACCGGCGCCAGGCTGGTCGGCCAGTGCAGCACCGCGCCGCCGGCCAGGCTGCCGGCAAACAGCAGCGTGCCGAGCAACAGCAGGTACAGGCCGATCCGGCCAAGCGCACGCGTCTCGGTGGCGCCGAGCACCGTCAGCACGGCGCCGTGGCCGAACGCATACAGCGCTGCCAGTTGCAGCCGCGATTGCACCAGCGCATCGGTCACGCCATGCGAGGCATAGGCCGACAGGCCCACCGCGGCGGCGGCCAGCAAGGCGCCGCAACACGCCAGCAGCGAAGGATGTTTCTTGCGACGTTCGAGCAGGGACATGGAGGTGGTTCCGTTGCAGCGCCGTGGCGCAAAAAAAAACGCGCCGCAGGACTGCGGCGCGTTTTGGTCTGGATCAGCTCATCGTGGTGAGACGATTACTTGATGGCCCAGTAGACATCGTAGGTGCCGTCCTGCGTAAACGACTTGTCCACGCCGCCCTTCCACGACTCGTACGGACGCTCGGTCACGTCGTTGCCGTTGGTGGCAGACCAGGCACGCAGGGAGCTGCGCACTGCATCCAGGCCGGCCATGTGGCCTGCATAGGTCGCAAATGCGGACCGGTGCGCCTTGGTACGCTCGTACTTGACCGGTGCTTCCGACGGGATGTTGACCTTCAACTCCTCGCCCGTGGCAGCAACCGGCGTTGCATCCACAGGTGCGGCAGCCGCGGCGTCGTCCTTCTTGGCATCAGCCTTGGCGGTATCGGCCTTGGGGTCGGTCTTCGGCGCGCCACCGGCACGCTTGCGGACCGGCTGCACCACGTCGAAGGCGTACTTGTCGGTGGCAAAGTCGGTGGTGACGATGCGGACCGGACCAGCAGCTTCCAGGCCATTGGCGTCCATCACGCGCTTGATCCACTCCTGGTTGTCCTTGATCGACTTCTTGATCGTCTCGTTGTCGCGATCGATGTTGCCCGCGGTGACGACCAGCAGGTCCTCGGCCGGCACATCGACGATCTTGAGATCGCTCAACACCGGCTTGCCGTCGAGCTGGGCGCGGTAGTCGAAATTCGGCACGGTGGCCAGTGCGGTCGCCATGCGCGACAGACCCAGCTTCAGGTCGTCGCCCACGTGGCGGCTGACATACAGGCCGGCATAACGACCGAACAGGTTCCAGCCGTACTTGACGCTGTAGTCCTGGGTGATCTTGACGTTCTTGTTGTTCTTGCCAGTCGGCGCAAGGGTGAAATTGGTGACCTTGTCGTAGCCCTTGGTGGGATCGTCGATCGAAATCTCAACACGCTCGTTCTTGACGCTGTTGGTGATCTCCCAGCTGCCGTTGCCGATGTAGCCTTCGGTGGAGCTGTATTCGACGCGTGCACCCTTGCCCTCTTCCGGGCCGGCCAGTTTCAGCTGGATCTTCGGGTCACGCAGCACAAGCGGGTTCCAATCCTTGAAACGACGGAAGCTGTTCACGGTGTCGTAAACAATCGTCATCCTGCGGTTGGTCTCAACACTCTCGGACATCTGCCGCTCCGAGGGCAACACCAAGCCCACCACGACAAACAAGCCAGCCACGATCCCCAAGGCGATCAGGAACTCGATAATACGGGTCATTCAGGAGGTCTCCGGGGCCGATCCCACGGCCGGGTTGAGTGAAGCGAAGCCGCCATCCTAGCAGGCTTCGAGAAAGATGTTCAGTTGTGCGACGGGTAGCGCGGTCTTGCGGTGTCATGCACCGCGCAACCGCGCAGGGCATGACGGCGCAATCCCAACCTGCACAAGGGTTTGGGCAGATTGCGCGCAGCTATCATGCACATCGCGCGATGCCTGTGTGTGATGCGATGGCTGCCGACGCCGTTTTCGGCCTCCGGCAGCGCGCTGGATCCGGTTGGACACGACCAGACCACCCCGCCGCGCCCCATGAACTAGGCACGGCGGAGCGCATGCACCGCCGCAGGCCGGAAGCCGCGCCGCCTGCGAGGCCGATCAGACCAATTGCAGCTCGAAGGCCTTCAGCACCGCGCGGGTACGGTCGCGCACGCCGAGCTTGGACAGGATGTTGGAGACGTGATTCTTGATGGTGCCTTCGGCCACGCCCAGCGAGTTGGCGATCTCCTTGTTGGAGAAGCCGCTGGCCATCAGCCGCAGGATCTCGGTCTCGCGGTCGGTCAGCGGATCGGGCCGGTCCAGGCTGACGAACTCGTTGCGCATGTGCTCCAGGCCCGAGAGCAGGCGCTGGGTCACTGCCGGCTGCACCAGCGAGCCACCGTCGGCCACGGTGCGGATCGCGCCGACCAGTTGTTCCAGCGAGACGTCCTTGAGCAGGTAGCCCTTGGCGCCGGCCTTGAGCCCGGCCAGCACCAGCTGGTCGTCGTCGAAGGTGGTCAGGATGATGGTCGGCGGCAGCGTGCCGTTGCGCGAGAGCATCTGCAGCGCTTCCAGGCCGGACATCACCGGCATGCGCATGTCCATCAGCACCACGTCGGGCTGGATCTGCGGGATCTGCTCCACCGCCTGCTTGCCGTCGGAGGCCTCGGCCACCACCTCGATGCCGTTGTCCAGCGCCAGCAGCGAGCGGATGCCCTGGCGTACCAGGGTTTGGTCGTCGACCAGGCACACACGGATCATCACAACACTCCTTGGGTCACGGCCGCAGGCATCAGTGCCGGCGCGCCTGGAACGGAGATGCGCAGGCCGAAGCCGCCGCCGCGCCGGGTTTGGATCTCGAGCTGGCCACCATACTGGTTCAGCCGCTCGCGCATGCCGCGCAGCCCGTTGCCGGGCGCCACCGTGTCGGCGCCATGGCCATCGTCGCGGGCGTCGACCAGCACGCTGTCGCCGTCCCGGCGCACCTGGATCCACAGGTTGCGCGCACCGGCGTGGCGCACCGCATTGGTGATGATTTCCTGGGTACAGCGCAGCAGCACATGGGCGCGCTCGGGGTCGTCCAGGGTCAGCGGCTGGTCGATGTCCAGATGGATGTCCAGCGACGGCACCTGGGTCACCAGCGGGCGCAGCGCCGCTTCCAGGTCGATCGCGCCGCTGTCGCGCAGCTGGCTGACCGCTTCGCGCACATCGGTGAGCAGCAGCTTGGCCAGCGTATGCGCCTGGCGCACGTGCTCCTGGGCCTGGCCGTCGGTGATGTGGCCGGCCACTTCCAGGTTCAGGCTCAGCGCGGTGAGGTGGTGGCCGAGCAGGTCGTGCAGCTCGCGCGAGATGCGGGTGCGCTCGTTGACGCGGGCGCTCTCGGCCAGCAGCGCGCGGGTGGCGCGCAGTTCGGCATTGAGCCGGCGCTGCTCTTCGCGGGCATCGGTCTGCTGGCGTGCGACCAGGCTGGTCACGAAGATGAACATGGAGAAGCCGCCGTACAGCAACGACTGCATCAGTGCGGCGAACAGGGTGAAGTCCGGGCGCAGGTAGTAGAACACCGGCAGCACCGCCAGCTGGCTGAGCACCAGCCAGGCCACGCCGATGCGCAACGGCAGCAACCACGGGATCACCCCCGCCGCCACCATCATCAGGATGCTGCCCAGCCCGGTTCCGCTCAGATAGCTCACCGCCAGCGCGAAGATGGTCAGCAGCAGCAGGATCAGCCGGTCGTACCAATGCGCGTGGCCGCCGCTGCTCAGGCCGCGGGTCAGCCAGAAGTAGCTGGCGCCGAAGCCGACGAAGAACCCCGACATCAGCAGGCCCTCGGCCACGCTGCGGTGGTCGCCCTCCTCGGCGGCCGGCCAGTAGGTGTACACCAACGGCATGGCGATCATCGCCCAGGTGAACAGGCCGGCGAAGCGCAGGACGCGCGTATGACTGAGGTATCCCAACATGCAGGCATCTTAGGCGCTCGCCGGGCGGCTGCCCTCTTGCCGGAAGTCATGCATGCCGTGCGCTGCCCGCCCGCAGCGCCCTGGCCACAAGCGCTCCAGGCGTCGGCGCGCCGCGGCCGACGCTTCGGCGCCTGCGCACGGGAGCCGGCACACGGCGGGTCGCCGCTTCAGGCCACGCATGCAATAATCCGACGCAGATCCGATTTCGGGTCGATCGCGTTACCCCACGGAGTCCCAATGTCGATCGTTATCCGCGACGTGCGCGAGCACGAGCTCGATTCCGTCCTGGCCCTGAACAACAATGCCGGACTGGCAATCCTGCCGCTGGATTCAACCAAGCTGCAACGTTTCTACGAGCAGGCCGAATATTTCCGCGTCGCCGAGCGCGACGGCAACCTGGCCGGGTTCCTGGTCGGGTTCGGCAGCGGCAGTGCGCATGACAGCAGCAATTTCGCCTGGTTCCGGGACCGTCACCCGGAATTCTTCTATATCGACCGCATCGTGGTCGCCAGCCGCCGTCGCGGCGGTGGCGTCGGGCGGGCGTTCTATGCCGATGTGCAGAGCTACACCGAGTTGCGCTACCCGCAACTGGCCTGCGAAGTGTTCCTGGACCACGGCGCCGATGCGGCGTTGCTGTTCCATGGCAGCTTCGGCTTCCGCGAGGTCGGCCAGAACACCATGGCCGATGTCGAGGTGCGCGCCAGCATGCTGATGAAGGACATGTGCAGCTATCCGTGGGTCAAGGAGACCTATGCCGGCAAGTTGCCCGACCATCTGCCGTGGGTCGGCCGGCCGCGGCATGCCGCCGCCGCCACCGACAACCCGTCGACGGGGAGCTGAGCCGTGGCAAGCGTGAATGTGGATTTTGAACAGGCCGGCGAACTGAAGATCGGCCAGGTGGGCATCGCCAACCTGCGCGTGCGCACGCTGGACGTCCCGCGCCTGGTGCGCGAGATGCGCGAGCGCGTGACCCGCGCGCCGAAGTTGTTCGGACGCGCGGCGGTGATCCTGGATTTCGGCGGGCTGTCGCAGTTGCCGGACCTGGACACGGCCAAGGCGCTGCTGGACGGCCTGCGCGATGCCGGCGTGCTGCCGGTGGCGCTGGCCTACGGCACCAGCGAGATCGACCTGCTCTCGCAGCAGCTCGGCGTGCCGCTGCTGGCCAAGTTCCGGGCGCAATACGAGCCGACCGCGGTGAGCCCGCCGCCGCCCCCGCCTCCCCCGCCGCGTGCCGAACCCGCAGCGCCTGCCGCGCGGCCGGCACCTGGACGCATGCAACGCAACGCGGTGCGCTCGGGCCAGCAGCTGTATGCGGAGAACTGCGACCTGACTGTCCTCAGTACGGTCGGTGCCGGAGCGGAGGTCATCGCCGACGGCAGCATCCATATCTACGGTACCCTGCGTGGCCGCGCGTTGGCCGGCGCCCAGGGCAACCCTGATGCGCGCATCTTCTGCCGCGACTTCCACGCCGAACTGGTTGCCATCGCTGGCCACTACAAGGTGCTGGACGATGTTCCCATGGACCTGCGTGGCAAGGCCGTCCAGGTCTGGCTGGAGCAGGATCAGATCAAGATCGCTGCGCTGGACTGACGCAGCCCAACCACAGAAATATTTCGGAGAAATCCTTTGGCTGAAATCATCGTAGTCACCTCCGGCAAGGGCGGCGTCGGCAAGACCACCACCAGCGCGAGCCTGGCCTGCGCTGTCTCTTATACACATCTNAGATCGATGATGCCGACATCGAACTGAACCTCGCGGCCCATGTACAGGCCTTCTTCGCCGTCTTGTGCAGCGTCGACCGCAAAGCCTTCACGCTTCAGGCGAGCGGCGCGTGGTGTACGACTTCGTCAACGTCGTGCATGGCGAAGCCACGCTCAAGCAGTCGCTGATCAAGGACAAGCGCTTCGACAACCTGTACGTGCTGGCGGCCTCGCAGACCCGCGACAAGGACGCGCTGACCCAGGAAGGCGTGGAGAAGGTGCTCAAGGACCTGGCCGCCGACGGCTTCGAGTACATCGTCTGCGATTCGCCGGCCGGCATCGAGAAAGGCGCGTTCCTGGCGATGTACTTCGCCGACCGCGCCGTGGTGGTGGTGAACCCGGAAGTGTCTTCGGTGCGCGACTCGGACCGCATCATCGGCCTGCTCGACTCCAAGACCCGCAAGGCCGAGGAAGGCAAGACCGTTCCTGCGTTCCTGCTGCTGACCCGCTACAGCCCGGGCCGCGTGGAAGGCGGCGAGATGCTCAGCATCACCGACGTGGAAGAGGTGCTGGGGCTGAAGGCCATCGGCGTGATTCCCGAGTCCGGCGACGTGCTCAACGCTTCCAACAAGGGCGAGCCGGTGATCCTGGATGCCGAGTCCCCGGCTGGCCAGGCGTATGACGACGCAGTCGCCCGCATCATGGGCGAGGAGCGCCCGATGCGATTCACATCCGTGGAGAAGAAAGGCTTCTTCAGCAAGCTGTTCGGAGGGTAAGCATGGGCCTGCTCGATTTTCTCAAGAGCAAGAAGAACACCGCCGAGACGGCCAAGAACCGCCTGCAGATCATCATCGCGCAGGAGCGCAACCACCGCGGCGGGCCGGACTACCTGCCGCTGATGCAGCGCGAATTGCTGGAAGTGATCAAGAAGTACGTCAACATCGATGCCGATGCGGTACGGGTGGACCTGGTCAAGGATGGCGAGCACGACGTGCTCGACATCACCGTCGCCCTGCCGGAAGACGGCGACAAATAGGCGACCCTGCGGCACCGTGCCTGCACGGTGCCGCCCTGACGGCCCGAACCGACCGCGAGCCACTGCGTGACCATCGATTCCCCCTCCAGCCCCGAGCCAGCCAGCGTATTGTGCGTGGGCGACATCGGCCTGGATGCACCCGCTGCCCTGCTTGCCGGTTATGGCCTGCGCCTGCATCGGGTGGAGGCCGGCGCGCCGATCCCCGGCAGTTTCTGGGGCGAACCGGAGGCCGGCATCATCGGCTGCGATGTCTATGTGCGCGACGACACGCCGGTGCATTCGCTGCTGCACGAGGCCGGGCACCTGATCGTCCTGCCGGCCGACAAGCGCGCGGCGGTGCATACCGACGCCACCGATTCGGTGGATGAAGAAGACGCCACCTGTTACCTGCAGATCCTGCTGGCCGAGCAGTTGCCCGGCGTGGGCAGCGCGCGCCTGATGGCCGACATGGATACCTGGGGCTACACCTACCGGCTGGGCTCCACGCGCGCCTGGTTCGAGCAGGACGCGGACAATGCGCGGACCTGGTTGAGCGCGCGCGGCTTGCTGCCGGCCTGAGTGCGCGCAGGGCCGCCGCGTTGCGCTGCGCTAGCTACGGCGCTTAAAACGCAGCAATGCGTCCACCCGACACCGCTGCCGGCATACCGGCGTAAACGTGCGTGTGCGGCCGCCGGGAGGCATGCCGGGAACCGCAGGCGGGTCGATAGCGCAGGCGCAGCGCGCATACGCGGCCGACTGCAGCATTACCGCCGTCGCACGTGCCGTCATCCCTGTGCGGTTGCAGCCGTCGCGGCCATGGCCCCGGACAGATCCAGCGTTGCCACCGTGCCCTGCCCGGCATTGGAATCCAGGTTCAGATGCCAGCCCAGATGCTCGCAGAGCCGTCCGATCAGCTCCAGCCCGATGCCGTTGCCCTGGCGTGCGTTACCGCGTGCCAGGCGCGCATAGATGGCGCTGATTTCCTCCGGCGTCATGCCGTGGCCCGGGTCGGCGATGCGTACCACGCCCGGCGCCGATAGCGCGATGCGGATGACGCCGCGATCGCTGTTTTCGATCGCGTTGCGCAACAGATTGCCGATGGCGGTCTGCACGATCGCCACCGGTGCGGTGAGGCTGCACGGCGGCAGCGGGTCCATCAGCACCTGCAGATCCTTGTCGGCAAGCAGGTGCGTGTGGTCGGCGACGATCTCCGGCAGCAGCTGGTCCAGACGCAGCGTATCGCTGCTGCGCGCCAGCCGGCCGGGGTCCTTGGCCAGCACCAGCAACAAGGTGATCAACTGCTCCACCGCAGCACTGGTCTGCGCGATGCGCTCCAGTTGATGACGCACCGCCGACGGAGTGCCGGGTTGTTCCAGCGCCAGTTCGGCAGCGTTGCCGATCACCGCCAGCGGGGTGCGCAACTCGTGGCTGGCACTGTCGATGAAGGCGCGTTCGCGTTCGACGAACTGGCCGTTGCGATCGAGGTAATCGTTGAGCGCGTCGGCAATCACGTACAGCTCGGCACTGCCCTGTGGGCGCACGGCGATGCGCTGGGCACGCCGCTCCGGACGCAGCGCACCGATGTCGCGCGCCAGCTCCACCAGCGGGCGCACCAGCCGCGCCATCGCATAAGTGCCCATCAACAAGGTGATACCGATCAGCGCGACGCCGGCAGCCAGCATCCAGCGGGTGATGAACTGTTCCAGCGCCTCGAAATCGGTGATATCCAGCACCAGCGCCAGGCGTCCTGCATCAGGCGTATCGCGCACCATCACCGCGCTCTGGCGGCCGGCGATTTCCAGCTCGTCGTGCAGGCCGGGATGCAGCGTGCGCAGGACCGGCGGCACTGCCGCGTTGCCGTCGACCCGATACAGCCGCAAGGTGTCCGAGTCCTGCCAGCGGTAATCCGGATTCTGCGCACTGCGATCCAGGATGCTGTCCAGTTCCGAATTCAGCAACGAGCGCCACACGCCATGCTCGGCGCGCTCGTGCAGGTACTGCGCGGTACCGAACACCGCCAGCACCATCAGCAGTGTGTAGCCGAACAACCAGACCAGCACGCGGCGGCCCAACGGGCGCTGCCTAACCATCGCTGCACGCGCTTGTGCCAGCATCGCCGGTGCCTTGCAGCGGCGCCAGGCGATAGCCCAGCCGCGGCAGGGTGTGGATCAGCTTCTGCGCGAACGGGCCATCCACGCTGCGGCGCAACTCGTAGATATGCGAGCGCAGCATGTCGCCATCGGGCGGATCGTCGCCCCACAGCGATTGCTCCAGGCGCTGGCGGGTGACGGCAGCGGGGCTGGCCTGCATCAGCACTTCCAGCAACTTGCGGCAGGCCGGGTACAGGTGCAGCACCTGGCCGGCGCGGGTGGCTTCCAATGTGGACAGGTCCAGGCGCAGATCGGCCACCTGCAGCAGCTTGCCGCGTCGGCGCCCGTGCGCACGCGCCAGCAGCGCCTCGATGCGGACTTCCAGCTCCGGCAGCGCGAACGGCTTGGTCAGGTAGTCGTCGGCACCGGCACGAAACCCGGCGATCTTGTCGGGCAACTCGTCGCGGGCGGTGAGCATGATCACCGGCAACTCGGACTGGTGCTGCTCGCGCAGGCGGCGCAGTACTTCCGGGCCGTCCATGCGCGGCATCATCCAGTCCAGCACCAGCACGTCGTAGTGCTGGGTGGTGGCCAGGTGCAGGCCGGTGACGCCATCGGGCGCGGCGTCCAGGGTGTGCCCGCGCGCTTCGAAATAGTCGAACAGGTTGGCAACCATGTTGCGGTTGTCTTCGATGACCAGCAGCCGCATGAGCGCGTTTCCAGGGCGGCCCGGCAGGGACGATGTGCGCATCCTAACCGAGCCTGGCCGAACACAGCCGCTCTGGAGGGTTCCGACAAAATTCCGACACGCCAGCCGGATAGTGTGGCGCCCCACCGCTCGGGGCGTGCGCGTGTCGCCTGCCATTTCCGCCGCCACTTCCCGCCAGCGCGCACTGCTTGCCGCCGTGGTGCTGATCATCGTCAGCCTGCTGGCCGGCCTGGGCCTGCGCCAGCCGAACCCGCCGGACGAGCCGCGCTTTGTGCTGGCCGCACGCAGCATGGTCGAGACCGGCCAGTGGTTGCTGCCGCATCGCGGCCGCGACCTGTATGCCGAGAAGCCGCCGGTGTTCATGTGGTTGCAGGCGGCCAGCTACGAGCTGGTGCCGCACTGGCCCGTCGCCTTCCTGCTGCCGTCGCTGCTGGCTGCACTCGCCACGCTGTGGCTGACCTGGGACATCGCGCGGCGCCTATGGAACCGGCGCGTCGCGCGTCATGCGGTGCTGGCTTTGTTTGCGGTGCTGCAGTTCGGCCTGATGGCCAAGCGTGCGCAGATCGACATGGTGCTGGTGGCGCTGACCACGCTGTCGTTGTGGGGAATGCTGCGGCATCTGCTGCGTGGGCCGGACTGGCGCGCATGGACGCTGGGACTGTTCGCCGCCGGCGTGGGCACGGTGACCAAGGGCGTGGGCTTTCTGCCATTGCTGCTGTTGCTGCCGTGGATGGCGCTGCCGCGCAGGCACTGGCGCGCCCTGCGGGCGCGCGCACAGGCCGGGCGCAGCTGGTTGCTGGTGCTGCCGGCGTTTGTGGCCGGCACTGCGGTATGGCTTGCCCCGCTGGGCATCGCGCTATGGCAGAACGATGACCCGGCGCTGCATGCGTACGCGCACGAGTTGTTGTTCAAGCAGACCGGCACCCGTTACGCGCATGCCTGGCACCACGTGAAACCGGCCTGGTACTACCTGCAGGTGATCGCCACGCTGTGGTTGCCGGGTTGCCTGTTGTTGCCGTGGTTGCTGCCGGCGTGGTGGCGACGGCTGCGGCGCGGCGATCCGCGCTATCTGTTGCTGCTTGCCTGGAGCCTGCTGGTGCTGGTGTTCTTCAGCGCCAGCCCGGGCAAGCGCGAGGTCTACATCTTTCCGATGCTGCCGGCGCTGTGCATCGCCGCCGCACCGCTGCTGGCCGGGCTGCTGCGCAAGCGTGGCGTCCGCGTGTTGCTGACCGGCTACCTGCTGCTGCTTGCGCTGGCCGCGCTTGCAGTGGGCAGCGGCATCGCACTGCATCTGCACTGGGCGGAAAACACCGCATTGCAGCGTGGCATGGCGTTGGCCTCGCTGCAGTCGGTCGGTGTGTGGTTGATCGGCCTGGGCGTGGTAGGCCTGGCGGCACTTGCCTGGTCGCGCGGCAAGCGCACCGGCACCGCAGTGGTGGTGGTGACCGCCGCGCTGTGGAGCGTCTACGGCCTGGGCTTGATGCCGGCACTGGATCCCTACAGCTCCGCAGCGCGGGTGATGCAGCGCGTAGGACAGCGCATCGGCCCGGATGCCGAGCTGGGCATGCTGGCCTGGCGCGAACAGAACATGCTGCAGGCGGATCGGCCGGTCACCGACTTCGGCTTCAAGGCGAGCTGGCAGCAACAGTGGGCCGAGGCAGGGCCGTGGCTTGCACATGCCCCCGAGCGTCGCTGGTTGTTCGTCCTCAAGCAGGCGGTACCGGCCTGCATCGATCCGGCGCAACGGATCGATATTGGCGAATCCAACCGCAATCAATGGCAGTTGCTGCCGGGCACGGCATGGCATGCCGGCTGCGTTGCGCCCGCTTCTGATACCGACCCCGACGGTGGCGACAGCGAGACAGACTGAACGCCGCATGGCGTGTTAACGGCCGAGCAACTCCGGTCCGACCGCTTTCCGACATCCCGCTTTCGAAGATGCCGGGCATAGACCACCGGCCGATGCTTCGATGACCACGCTTCCCGTATACGCACCTGCCCTGGCGCGCACAGCCACCGGTGCACGAACCCGCTTTCTCGTCCGGCATCTGTGGTTGCCGCTGGCCGGTGTGCTGGTGCTCAGCGCGTTGTTGATGGGCGCCGGCGGCGACCAGTGGATTGCCGATGCGCTGTACCGGCTGGAAGGTGGGCAGTGGCTGCTCAAGGACCATTGGTTCACCAGCGGCGTGATTCACCGCATCGGCAAATGCCTGAGCACCGCTGCGGCTGTCAGCGTGCTGGTGCTTGCATTGGTTGCCTGGTACCGGCCACGCCTGCGTGCACTGCGCTGGCCGCTGACCTATCTGGCTGCATCGATCGCACTGTCGACCTCGCTGGTGTCCTTGCTCAAATCGTGGACGGCGATGGATTGCCCCTGGGATCTGAGCCGCTACGGCGGCACCCGGCCGATGATCGGGCTGTTCGAAGCGCGCCATGGCATTGCCGCGTCCGGTTGCTTTCCTGCAGGCCACGCCAGCGCCGGTTATGCGTGGGTGGCGTTGTACTTCTGTGCGCTGGCACTGCGTCCGGCATGGCGTGTTCCTGCATTGTGGATGGGCATCGCGGCAGGGNCAGCGCCGGTTATGCGTGGGTGGCGTTGTACTTCTGTGCGCTGGCACTGCGTCCGGCATGGCGTGTTCCTGCATTGTGGATGGGCATCGCGGCAGGGTTGTTGTTTGGAATTGCGCAACAGCTGCGCGGCGCGCATTTCCTGTCGCACGACCTGTGGTCGCTGGCGGTGTGCTGGGGAACTGCACTTGCACTGTACTGCGTGATGCTGGCTCGCCCGCATCGCGTCACTGATGTGGTGCGGCAAGCGGGGGATACCGCATGAGCGCCTATCTACTGCAATCGCGTGGGCTCAAGCGCCTGCGCGCACTGAGCTGGACGACGCGACCGACGGTCTCGACCGAGACTCTGGTGCTGTTGTCGAGCCTGTTCTTCGCGCTGGCGTGCAACCAGCTGTTCTGGCACACGGCCATGGCCACGCATCCGGGCAGTCTCGGGTTTGCGATCTCGTTGATGGCCTTGCTGGTGGCCGTGCATGCCTTGCTGCTGGGCCTGCTGGTGTGGCGCTGGAACGCCAAGCCACTGCTGACGCTGCTGCTGTTCACCACCGCGCTGGCTGCGCACTACATGGACAGCTACAACGTCTATCTGGATGCGGACATGCTGCGCAACGTGCTGCATACCGACCACAAGGAATCGCGCGAGCTGCTCACGCCCGGCTTGATCCTGCCGCTGCTGTGCTACTTCCTGATTCCGACCATGCTGTTGTGGCGCACCCGCCTGCACGCGCGCAGCATCGGCAGATCACTGGCGATCCGCGCCGGCTTTCTGCTGGTGGTGGCGGTGGTCGGCGCGGCCGGCGCGATGCTGTCCTCGCAGGACGTCTCCGCATTGATGCGCAATCACCGCGAGGTGCGTTACCTGGCCACGCCGATCAACTACATCGTGGCACTGCGGCAGAACCTCAAGTCCGATCCGCCGATCAAGCACGCACCCAGGCAACCGGTCGAGCACGATGCCATGGCCACGCCACGCGCAGCGGGAAACCGTCCGCGCCTGCTGCTGGTGGTACTGGGTGAAACCGCGCGTGCGCAGAACTGGGGCCTCAACGGCTATGCCCGCCAGACCACGCCCGAGCTGGCGCAGGCCGGGGTGATCAATTTCCCCGACATGCATTCATGCGGCACCAGCACCGAGGTCTCGGTGCCGTGCATGTTTTCGCCGTTCGGGCGCCGCGATTACAACGAGGACATGATCCGCAGCCACCAGTCGCTGCTGCATGTGCTCGAACACGCCGGCATTTCCACGCTATGGCGCGACAACCAATCCGGCTGCAAGGGCGTCTGCGACGGACTGGACATCCAGAAGCTGGACGATGCCACCACGCCAGGGCTGTGCGCCGACGGCCGTTGCATGGACGAGATCCTGCTGAGCGATCTGGCTGCGCAAGTGCGGGCAAAGCCTGGCGATCGCGTGGTGGTGCTGCATCAACTCGGCAGCCACGGACCGAGTTACTTCGAGCGCTACCCGGCACCGTTCGAGCGTTTCAAGCCGGTATGCAGGACCGCCGACCTGGGCAGTTGCAGCCGCCAGAACATCGTCAACGCCTACGACAATTCCATCGCCTACACCGATCACTTCCTCAACCAGGCCATCCACACATTACGCGGGCTGCAGGACTACGACACCGCGATGATCTATCTCTCCGATCACGGCGAATCGCTGGGCGAAAAAGGCCTCTACCTGCACGGCGTGCCGTACGCGATCGCGCCCAGGGAGCAGACCCACGTCCCGATGGTGATGTGGTTCTCGCCGGAGTTCGCTCGCGACCGCGGCCTGGACGAAGCCTGCCTGCGCCACCGTGCCGGCCAGTACACCGACCAGGACGCGCTGTTCCCATCGGTGCTCGGGCTGATGCAGGTCAAGACCAGCGCCTATGCACGCGAGCGCGATCTGTTTGCCCAGTGCACGGGATAGACGCACTGGATTTTTTTTAAAGCATGGTCTATCGGAGGCGCGGCGTCCTCACCGCTTGCGGGACACGCAGTGAACCCGTCCATGGGGCTAGGTGGCGGCATCCATGCCGCCACACGGTCCCGCAACCGGCAAGGACACCGCACCAGACAGTTGGTCGGCGCTCATTTGAAAAGCTGTCTGTCGTGCGATCTGCATCAGACGTGGAGCCGATGCTTCACGATCGAACAAGGCGCACCCNGTGGGCGGGCAAGGGCCCTGCAGCCAGGCACCAGATCGATTGCTCTACCGCTAACCCATCCGCACGTTCCAAGCCCTCAATACGCAACGTACCAAACAGTCGGGACCTGGACCTGTCGGGTTGTTCGATCGCGGTCGGATGCTTGAATCAACAGCCCGGTGCGTCGAGGGCGCGGTGCCCTCACCGCTTGCGGGACACGCCGTGAACCCGTCCATGGGGCTAGGTGGCGGCATCCATGCCGCCACACGGTCCCGCAACCGGCAAGGACACCGCACCAGACAGTGGGTCGGCGCTCAGTCGAAAAGCCGTCTGTCGCGCGCTGCGCATCGGGCGTGGAGCCGATGCTTCACGATCGAACAAGGCGCACCCAGCACTGCTCTTACCTCACGCACCGACCATCTCGACTGGTCCTTGCGCGCCCGCCGTCGCGGGACCTTCGCCTACCCTGATCAGCCGCTATGTACCTGCAGACGTCCGCGTCGCATGCGCCGTGACAGCGCTTGCGGTGGAACGCGCCGCGCTCTAGCCTGCGTCGGACTTCACCGCAAGGACCACCCGTGAATCCTCGTTTGTTGTGGCTGGTACTGGCCGTGGCCGCCGGCACGCTGTCGTTGTCGGCCTGCCGTCGGGATGCAGCGGCACCCGCCAGGCCCGCTGCGGCCAAGACCGCGCCGGAAGAAAGCGCCGACCAGTTCGTTGCACGCATCGGTGCCGAGTACAAGGCCGCGTACCCGGAAGTCACTGCCGCGCAGTGGTTGTCGTCGACCTACATCAACGGCGATTCACAGTTGCTGGCCGCCAAGGCCAACGAGCGCTCGCTGGCGCAGCTGGACCGCTGGATCGAACACTCCAAGCAGTACGCCGGCACCCCGATGTCGGCCGACAGCGCGCGTGCACTGCAACTGCTGAAACTGATGAGCGCCCTGCCCGCGCCACGCGACCCGGCCAAGCTGGCGGAGCTCACCCGGATCGCCGCCAAGATGGAAGGCGACTACGGCGCCGGCAGCTATTGCGTGGGCGATGGCGAGCAACGCCGCTGCCGCCAGCTCGGCGAGCTGGAGCAGGTGCTGGCCAGCAGCCGTGACTACACCGAACAACTCGACGCCTGGCAGGGCTGGCATGGCACCGCAATCCCGATGCGCAAGGACTACCAGCGGTTTGTCGAGCTCGCCAACGAGGGCGCGCGCGGGCTGGGCTTTGCCGATGTCGGCGTGCTGTGGCGCAGCGGTTACGACATGCCGCCAGCGCAACTGGCCAGCGAAACCGACCGTCTCTGGGAACAGGTCAAGCCGCTGTACGCACAACTGCAGTGCTATGCGCGCGGCAGGCTCGATACGCAATACGGCAAGGACAAGGGCGAACTTGCCGGTGGCATGTTGCCCGCGCATCTGATGGGCAATATGTGGCAGCAGGACTGGAGCAATCTGTGGGACCTGCTGCAGCCGTATCCGGGTGCCGGCGATCTGGACATCACCGCCGCGCTGGAAAAACAGTACCAGGGCAACCTGAGTGCAGTGCTGGCACGCACCACGGGCACCGACGGCGGCAGCGGCGCCCGCTTCCAGGCCGAGCGCGAAGCGCAACTGCGCACCGCAAGACAGATGACCGAACGTGCGCAGGACTTCTACACCTCGCTCGGCATGCCCAAGCTTCCAGACACCTATTGGCAGCGGTCGCAGTTCATCAAACCGCTGGACCGCGACGTGGTCTGCCATGCCAGCGCGTGGGACATGAACATGGGCGGCGAGCCGAACCAGAACATCGGTGCGGACGTGCGCACCAAGATGTGCATCAAGCCGACCGAAGAGGATTTCACCACCATCTACCACGAGCTTGGGCACATCTATTACGACCTGGCCTATAACCCGCTGCCGCCGCTGTTCCAGAACGGCGCCAACGACGGCTTCCACGAAGCGATCGGCGACACCATCGTGCTGGCGATGACGCCCAGGTATCTGCAGTCGATCGGCATGGTGGGCGAACAGCAGGCCGGCCGCGAGGCGCTGATCAATTCGCAGATGCGCATGGCGCTGAGCAAGGTGGCCTTCCTGCCATTCGGCCTGATGATCGACCGCTGGCGCTGGGGCGTGTTCGACGGCTCGATCACCCCCGAGCACTACAACCAGGCCTGGTGGGAGCTGAAAGCCAAATACCAGGGCGTGGCGCCGGTGACCCCGCGCGGCGAGGAGTTCTTCGATGCCGGCGCCAAGTACCATGTCCCCGGCAACACGCCGTACACCCGTTACTTTCTCGCGCATCTCCTGCAGTTCCAGTTCTACAAGGGCCTGTGCGAAGCTGCCGGCCACCAAGGCCCGTTGTACGAGTGCAGCTTCTACGGCAACAAGGACGCCGGGCAGAAGTTCTGGTCGATGCTGCAACGTGGCGCCAGCCAACCCTGGCAAACCACGCTGAAGGAACTCACCGGCAACGAGCGCCTGGATGCCGGCCCGATGCTGGAATACTTCGCGCCGATGAACGAGTGGCTGAAGCAACAGAACCAGGGGAAGTTGTGCGGCTGGCAGGCAACCGCGCCCGCTGCCGCCAGCAACACGCCTGTGCCTGCCGCAACGCGCTGAGGCGCGCGTTCGCTGCAGCATGCGGCGGCCGTCGCCCTGGCCGCCGCATAACATTGATTTGATAAACGCCAAAAACACCGGCGATATACTGCGCGCCCGCTGCAGCGGCGCAGCATGCAGGACGCATCCAATGAACAACGCCTCCACCGACCCGGACCCGCGCGACGCGGACCCCAACAAGCAGCTCATCGACGACGCGAACGATCGCGCGTTCGACCCGACCTACAGCAGCAAGAACAGCGACTATTCGGCGGAACTGGGCAGCAGCACCGTGGAGCTCAACCCCGGAGATCAGTCGGTCAAGTATTCCCATGCCAGTGAGCAGAGCAACGGCAGCCAGACCCGGCCACTGGGCGAGACCAGCCTGCAGACCAGCACCTCGCTGGGCCTGGGCAAGCTCAGCGACGCCGACGCAAAGACCACCACCTTCAACCTGGAAGCCGACGCGCGCACCGGCCAGCAGCAAAGCCTGCAGACCAAGCGCGGCGACGGCAAGCTGAGCATCGAGGCTGGCGTCAGTGCCGGGCAGCGCATGCGCTACGCACTGACGCTGCCCGGTGAAGACCAGCCCATGGAAGCTGCCACACGCGTCAATCCGCTGCAGCCGGAGAGCCTTCCGATCGGCGCGCGCGCGGTGATGGACGCTCAGACCTATACCCAGCGCGATTCCTCGGCGAGCCTGCAACACCTCAGCATGCAGAGCGAGATCACCGAAGCCAGCGGCCGCAGCTACCTGATCGAGCGTGTGGACGAGCGCCACGTGCGGGTGGTGACCGGGCCCAACGCAGCCATCGAGGCAGTGAACGCCGTTGGCCTGAAGGTGGGACCGGCGCAGGCCCTGCTGGGGCGTGCCGACTCGCTGGGACAGTCGCGGGTGGAGAGTGCGCAGTTCGACCTGGCCGATCCGCGTGCGCTCGCGGCGATGGGCCAGTTCGTGCGCGAGGGCACGCTGGCACCGGGCGTGCCCGGCGTCGACGAACAACAGACGCTGGAGCGCATCAACTTCAGCTCGCAGCAGCGGCTGCAGCTGGAACTGGGCCCGCTCAGCGCCGATGTGGCCGGCAACCGCAACCAGGGCAGCCAGGTGCGCATCAGCACACCGGGCCAGGATGGCTACACGGTGGTGCAACAGCTGCAATACGCAGACAACGTGCCGCTGACGATCGTGCGCCAGTACGACGGCGACGACACCGAACGCGTGCAGGAGCGCAGTTACCGCTTCGAGATCGATGGCGACGTGGCCGCGCCTGGGCTGCTGCAACGCCTGGGCGGGCGCAACGAGGCCAGCGAGGAAAAGGCGATCGCGCAGAATCTCAACAGCGCGCTGAGCGGCGAGATGGCGGGCACCGGTGCGATCGCGCCAGGGCAGAAGACCACGCTGGCCTTCAGCGAAGCGCAGATGCAGGCGCTGATGGAGCAGACCCAGGCCAGCGTCGAGGCCAGCAGGATCGGCGGCAGCTCGCTCAGCTCGCTGGTCGGCGACCGCAGCGCCGCGCCGCAGTCACCCGAACGCTTCGCGATCGCGATGGCCCGCAATGTGGGCGGCACGCCGTATCCATTCGTCGAGCGGCTGCAGCGCATCGCCGACGGTGCCGATGGGACATACGACGGCCAGTTGCGGCGCGTCGATGCCGAGGTGCTTCCGCGCCAGGCAGCGACGGCGACCGCCGCCCCGGATGCGCGCCATCCGGCCAGTCCGGACCATGCGCTGCTGACCCAATGCACCGCCGCGGTAGCGCAGCTGGAGACCGCGCGTGGCCGCGTGCCCGATGCCGACAGCGAGCGCCTGGCAGCCGGAGCGCTGGTGGCCGCGCGCGAGCATGGGCTGCAGCGCGTGGATCACGTGGTGCTGGGGCGCGACCCGGCACAGGGCTTCGTGGTCCAGGGAGCGCTGGATTCGCCGGCGCACCTGCGCGGCCCCTTCGATGCCCAGGCCGCGCAGCAGACGCCGGTGGACCACAGCCTGCAGCGCGCGCAGGCGCTGGGCGCCGGGCAGGAGCGCAATGCCGCCACGCAGGAACAGACGCAGCAACAGGACCTGCAGCGGCAGGCACCGGCGCGCTGATCCGGCGCACTGGCCGATCCGCGGCCAGGCGCCGGCGCAGTTCAGCCCCGACCACTGCCCATCCACGCGGAATGGGCAGTGGTCGGAGCCGGCTTCGCCGACACCGCTGCGTGTATGGCCTCAGTTGGGACGCGCGGGCACCAGCTTCTGCGCGAACTCGATCCGGAACGCCTCGAAATCCCTGCCGTCGGCAGCGGCCTCGGCATGCGCCGCATCCTTGAGCGCGTCCGAGTAGGTCAGCCGTACCGGCGTGCCCTGGCGTTCGTGCAACTCGGCCGCGCGCATGATCAGGGCCAGCACCTGGGCGGCGCTGGTGCTTTCGCCGGCGATGCGGCCGTCCATGCCGAGCACCCATTCGCCGTCGCGGCGGACGATGCCGGCCAGGAGCGTGCGCTGCTGGTCGCGCAGTTCGGCATGCGGCTCGATCGGCGAAACCGGCGCGGGATTGGCGGCGGCCTGGTTGCGCAGGCGCTCGGCGGCGCGCTTGCGGGCGTCGCGGCGCAGCTTGGAATCGGTGGACATGCAGGCTCCTGTGAGGTCAGAGATGGTCGGCCGGCTCCAGAGGTACGGCCTCTTCGGCCTGGCGGCGGCGTAGACGGCGGCCGCTGCGGCGCTCCCAGCGCCAGAATAGCCAGCCCAGCAGGAAAAAACCGGTCATGCCGATCGCCAGGTGGCGCGGGTGTTCACTCAGCAGCGGCGACAGCACCCCGGCCACCAGCGTATTGGTCATCAGCTGGGTGAAGGCCTGCAGCGAGGAGGCCAGGCCGCGCTGGTGCGGGTACATGTCCAGCACCGCCAGCGCCAGGATCGGAAAGATCAGCGCCATGCCCACGCCGGCCAGGAAGATCGGCAGCACTGCCCATGGCAGCGCGATCTGCGCCGCCGTCATGGTGTAGCCCAGGTTCGCCAGCGCCGCCACGCCGCAGCAGATGAAGCCGATGCGGATCTGCCGCACCGGGTCCATGCTGCCGGCCATGCGCCCGGACAGGAACGAGCCCAGCGTCATGCCGCCGATGGTGGGAATGAACAGCCAGGCGAAGTCGCCCTCGCCCAGGTGCAGGTGGCGCATGATCAGCACTGGCGCCGAGGCGATGTACAGGAAGATGCCGGCGAAGTTGAACGCCCCGGCCGCGGCCAGGCGCTGGAAACGCGGGTTGAAGCCGATCCGCACGTAGTCGTGCAGCAGGCTGCGCAGATGCAGTGGCGTGCGCGCCTGCGGCGGATGGGTCTCCGGCAGCCAGGTCAGCGTGGCGACCAGCAACACCAGCCCGAACGCCACCAGAAACCAGAAGATCAGCGGCCAGCCGGCGCCGCTGAGCAGGATCCAGCCGCCGATGATCGGCGCGATCGCCGGGGCGATGCCGAAGATCATCGACACCTGGCTCATCAACCGCTGCGCGTCCGCACCATGGAACAGGTCGCGGATCACCGCCCGCCCGACGATCATGCCGACCCCGGCCGACAGCCCCTGCAGCGCGCGAAACGCCAGCAGGGTGGGCAGGTCCTGCGACAGCGCGCAGCCCACCGAGCCGGCGATGAACAGCACCAGCCCGCCCAGGATCACCCGCTTGCGGCCCCAGGCATCGGACAGCGGGCCATGCGCGATGCTCATCAGCCCGTAGGCGAGCAGATAGACGCTGATGGTCTGCTGGATCGCCACCTCGTCCACCGCCAGGCTGCGGCTGAGCCGCGAGAACGCCGGAAAGATGGTATCGATGGAAAACGGACCGAACATCGCCAGCCCGGCGAGCAGCAGCGCCATGCGACGGGTGGAAGGCGTGGTGGGGGGCATGCAGGGATCCGAAACGTGGTGCACCGGGGGGCGCACGCCGACGCTGGCCAGGAGGGCGCGTCGGGATGGGCACAAGGGCGTCGATGATAGGCGCTCGCCGTGGCAAGGTTAAGCGAACGCAAGTGCGGCAGCCTGCGCAGGCCCGGCCCGCTGGATGCGCCGGCGGCATGCACCCACGCTATAATTGCCCCGGCAACACGGTGGGAGAAGCGGCACTGCCGCTGCCGAAGGCGCAACAGCCCGTAATCGCTCAGGCCCGATACCATCCGCAGTACAACTCTGGAGAGACCGGCCGATGCCGGCGCCGAAGGGGCACGGAACGCAGGCAGGCCCAGCGCCATGCCGCGTTCTTAAACTCTCAGGCAAAAGGACAGAGGGGCGCGAGGAAGACTGTCGCTGCGACAGGAGGTGATGCGCTGCGCGCGTCACGCCGGTCAGGTGGCGGTCGACCATTCGTCTGCCCCCTGCCCCGGATGCCCGCCATGTCCCAGACCACGTCTTCCTTGCGCGACCTCGAACACCACAGCGCGTTCGTCGAACGCCATATCGGCCCCAACGACGCAGAAATCGCACAGATGCTGGACGTGGTCGGCCACGCCTCGCTGGATGCGATGACCGATGCGATCGTGCCCGGCAACATCAAGTCGCCCGCGGCGCTGGCGCTGCCCGAGGCGATCACCGAAGAAGAAGCGCTGGCCAAGATCCGTGCCATTGCCAGCAGGAACCAGGTGCAGCGGACGTTTATCGGCCAGGGCTACTACGGCACCCATACGCCCAAGGTGATCCTGCGCAACATCCTGGAAAACCCGGCCTGGTACACCGCCTATACGCCCTACCAGGCGGAGATTTCGCAAGGCCGCATGGAGGCACTGATCAACTTCCAGACCCTGTGCGCCGATCTCACCGGCATGCAGATCGCCAACGCCTCGCTGCTGGACGAGGCCACCGCCGCCGCCGAAGCGATGACGCTGGCCAAGCGCTCGGCCAAGTCGAAGTCGGACACCTTCTTCGTGCACGATGCGGTGCACCCGCAGACGCTGGAACTGCTGCGCACCCGCGCCGAGCCGCTGGGCATCGTGCTGCGCGTCGGCACGCCGGAGGAAGCGCTGCAGGCCGAGTGCTTCGGCGTGCTGCTGCAGTACCCGGACAGCTTCGGGCACATCGGCGATCACGCCGCGCTGGCCGATGCGGTGCACGCGCAAGGCGGGCTGGTCGCGGTGGCGACCGATCTGCTGGCGCTGACCCTGATCGCCGCGCCCGGCGAATGGGGCGCGGACATCGTGGTCGGCAATTCGCAGCGCTTCGGCGTGCCGTTCGGTTTCGGCGGCCCGCATGCGGCCTTCATGGCCTGCCGCGATGCCTACAAGCGCTCGATGCCGGGCCGGCTGATCGGCGTGTCGATCGATGCCGCGGGCAACCCGGCCTATCGCCTCACCTTGCAGACGCGCGAACAACATATCCGCCGCGAGAAGGCCACCTCCAACATCTGCACCGCGCAGGTGCTGCTGGCGGTGATGGCCTCGATGTACGCGGTCTACCACGGCCCCGAGGGCCTGACCCGCATCGCACGCCGCACCCATCGCCTGGCCGCGATCCTGGCCGCCGCCCTGCGCGGTGCCGGCGTCACGGTGGGCGAGCGTTTCTTCGACACCCTGCACGTCAAGGCGATCGATGCCGACGCCATCCACGCCAAGGCGCGTGCGGCCGGCATCAACCTGCGCGCGATCGACAGCGAAGCGGTCGGCATCAGCCTGGATGAAACCAGCACGCGCGCCGACGTGGTCGCGCTGGCCGCGTTGTTCGGCGCGCAGGCGGATGTGGACGCCCTCGATGCCGCCACCGCCGACGCGCTGCCGCAGGGCCTGCTGCGCAGCAGCGCGTTCCTGACCCACCCGGTGTTCAACACCCATCACAGCGAGCACGAACTGCTGCGCTACATGCGCTCGCTAGCCGACAAGGACCTGGCGATGGATCGCACCATGATCCCGCTGGGCAGCTGCACGATGAAGCTCAACGCCACCGCCGAGATGATCCCGGTGACCTGGCCCGAGTTCGGCGCGATCCATCCGCTGGCGCCGGCCGAGCAGTCGGCCGGTTACGCGCAGCTGATCGACGAGCTGGAAGCGATGCTGGTCGAATGCACCGGCTACGACGCGGTGAGCCTGCAGCCCAACTCCGGCGCGCAGGGCGAGTACGCCGGCCTGCTGGCGATCCGCGCCTATCACCGCTCGCGCGGCGAGGCCCATCGCGACATCTGCCTGATTCCCGAATCCGCGCACGGCACCAACCCGGCCTCGGCGCAGATGTGCGGCATGACCGTGGTCGTGACCAAGTGCGATGCCAACGGCAACGTGGACGTGGACGACATCCGCGCCAAGGCAGAGAAGTACTCAGAGCGTCTGGCCGCGTTGATGATCACCTACCCGTCCACGCACGGCGTGTTCGAAGAGGACGTGGTGGCGATCTGCGAAGCCGTGCATGCGCATGGCGGCCAGGTCTATACCGACGGCGCCAACATGAATGCCCTGGTCGGCGTGGCCAAGCCCGGCAAGTGGGGCTCGGACGTGTCGCATCTGAACCTGCACAAGACCTTCTGCATTCCGCATGGCGGCGGTGGCCCGGGCGTGGGCCCGTGCGCGGTGAAGTCGCACCTGGCGCCGTTTTTACCGCGCACGCTGGGCGGCGAAGGCGACGTCGGCATGGTCAGCGCGGCCAGCTATGGCTCGGCCTCGATCCTGCCGATCAGCTGGATGTACGTGACCATGATGGGCAGCGCCGGCCTGCGCAAGGCGACCCAGGTGGCCCTGCTCAACGCCAACTACATCGCCAAGCGCCTGGCGCCGCACTACAAGACGCTGTACACCGGCCGCAACGGCCTGGTGGCGCACGAGTGCATCCTGGACATCCGCCCGCTGGAAAAGACCAGCGGCATCGGCGCCGAGGACATCGCCAAGCGCCTGATCGACTTCGGCTTCCATGCGCCGACCTTGAGCTTCCCGGTCGCCGGCACCTTGATGGTGGAACCGACCGAAAGCGAATCGCAGCATGAGCTGGACCGCTTCATCGACGCGATGATCCAGATCCGCGAGGAGATCCGCGCCATCGAAGACGGCCGCCTGGACCGCGACGACAACCCGCTCAAGCACGCCCCGCACACCGCCACCCAGGTGTCGGCCAGCGAATGGACCCACGCCTACCCGCGCGAACTGGCCGCCTTCCCGCTGCCCAGCCTCAAGCAGCAGAAGTACTGGCCGCCGGTCGCACGCGTGGACAACGTCTACGGCGACAAGAACGTGATGTGCGCCTGCATCCCGGTGGATGCCTACAAGGACGACGTGGAGGCGTAAGCGCTGCCCTGTCGCACTGACGTGTGGCATTCAAACCCAGCCCGGTTAATCCCGGGCTGGGTTTTTCGTTTCTTGCGGCAGCGGCAGCGGCAGCGGCAGCGGCAGCGGCAGCGGCTGCAGTGCAGTGCAGTGCAGTGCAGTGCAGTGTTCTGGATGCATCCCGCGTTGGTGGCAAGCGCCCACGCCGCACTCGACCACAGCTCGGGTTGGGAACACCGAAACGACGCTCACACCCACTACCCGGGTCACCGCGCGAGATGAGTGAACCGCGTAGGGGCGTCAGCGGCAGAGCGCATGATCCGTGCCTGGCTGCAGGGCCCTTGGCCGCTCACCCTCCACGGCGTTCGAAAGCGTTTGCCAGCCGCTCTGGGTCGGGTGGCCCGCGCGTTTTCCTTCCCTACACGTGCACTGGCGATGATGTGCGTCCGGGATAGGACACAACCGACAGTGATCAAGCGTGACAGAGGTTCATTGAGACGCCACCTGGCCTGCCTGCTGCTTGCAGGCCTTGCGTTGAGCGCGTGCGCGCCACGCCGTCCTGGCGAGGTGCCGGCGCTGGTGCACGCGGCCGATGCGCAGGCCGAGGTGGTGCAGACCGATGCCGGTGCAGTCCGCGGTGTCGCCGGCGCGCAGGGGCGGGTATTCCTGGGCGTGCCGTTCGCCGCGCCGCCGGTAGGGGCGCTGCGCTTCCGCGCGCCACAAGCTGCGCCGGCCTGGAAGGGCGTGCGCGATGCCACGCAGGCCGGGCCGGCCTGCCTGCCGCGCTATCGCTTCGGCCAGAAGCAGATATCGGAGGATTGCCTCACCCTCAACATCTATGCGCCGCCCGGCCCGGCGCCGGCGCAACCGCGCGCGGTGATGGTGTGGATCTACGGTGGCGCGCTGGAGCTGGGCAGCAATGTCGACTACGACCTGAGTGCCTTGGCGGCGCGGCAGGACGTCATCGTGGTGGCGCCCAATTACCGGCTGGGCGTGTTCGGTTTCTTCGCCCATCCGGCGCTGCGTGGCGAAGGCGAAGGGGCCTATGCATTGCTCGACCAACAGGCCGCGTTGCGCTGGGTGCAGCGCAATATCGCCGCCTTCGGTGGCGATGCGCACAACGTCACCGTGTTCGGCGAATCGGCCGGTGCCTGGAGCATCTGCTATCAGCTCGCCTCGCCGGGCGCGGCTGGCCTGTTCCAACGCGCGATCCTGCAGAGCGGCAGCTGCCTGGCCAGCGATTCCAGCGTGCCGCGCGCCGAGGCCGAGCGCGGCGGTGCACGCATGGCACAGACGCTTGGCTGCGCGCATGCAAGCGATGTGGGCGCGTGCCTGCGCGCATTGCCTGCCGATACCGTGGCCGATGCAAAATCGCAGCGACGCGGCCTGACCGGCAGCGATGCCTGGGCGCCGATGTCTGGCGGTGACGTCTTGCCGTTGCCGCCCGCCGAGGCGATCTCCAACCTGCACCGGGTGCAGGTGCCAGTGCTGATCGGCACCAACCGCAACGAGGGGCGGCTATTTGCGCAGCTGTTGTCCTATGTCGGCAAGCTCAACCTGCGCAGCGGCTATGAGGCACGCCTGCAGCGCATGCATGCCGACCCGACAGCGATCATGGCGCACTACGCCGACGTCGCCGCGCAATCGCGCTGGGACGCATTCGCCGACATCGTCACCGATGGCGGATTCGCCTGCCCGACGCGTCGACTGGGCCAGGCCTTGCGCACCCGCACGCCGGTGTATGCGTACGAATTCGACGACCCGCAGGCGCCGTACGGCCTGTGGCGCCTGCCGTTCTCGCATCCATTGGGCGCGTATCACGCGTCCGAGCTGGTGTACCTGTTCCAGCGGCCGTGGGTGCTCAGTGGCGAGCCGGCGTTCACTCCGGCGCAACAGGCCTTGGCCGATACGCTGCAGGACTACTGGGGCGCGTTCGCGCGCACCGGCGATCCAAATGGAGCTGGGCGTCCGCGTTGGCCACGCTTCGATGGCAACACCCCGTTGGCGCTGTCGCCCGGCAGGATCGGCGCAACGCCCGACTTCGTGCAACGCCATCGCTGCGGATTCTGGGATGCACAGGCATCCCTGGCGCACGCAGCGGCAACGCCGGCTGAGTCATCCTCGCCTTGATCGCATCAACCAGGAGTTGCCCATGTCCGTCCCCACCTCATCCCCCTGCCCTACGGTACGCCTGCGCAACGGGCGCAGCGTGCCGGCACTCGGGCTTGGCTCATGGAACCTGGGCCAGGGCCGCCACGCGCCGCAGCAGGAGATCGATGCGCTGCAGACCGGCCAGCACTTGGGCATGCGCCTGATCGACACCGCCGAGATGTATGGCAATGGCCGGTCGGAGCAACTGATCGGCCAGGCCATGGATGGCGCGCAGCGTCCTTATCTGGTGTCCAAGGTCCTGCCGAGCAATGCCAGCGCGCGCGGTATCGCGCGTGCCTGCGAGGCGAGCCTGCAGCGGCTGGGCGTGCGTACGCTGGACCTGTACCTGCTGCACTGGCGCGGCGGCAGCGATCTGCGCGACGTGGTTGATGCCTTCGAGGCCTTGCGCGATGCCGGCAAGATCCGCGACTGGGGCGTATCGAACTTCGATGTCGATGATCTGCAGGATCTGTGGTGCATCGATGGCGGGCAACACTGCCTGGTCAATCAGGTGCTGTATCACGCCGGCAGCCGCGGTATCGAGTTCGATCTGCTGCCGTGGTGTGCACAGCACGAGGTGACGGTGATGGCGTACTCGCCACTGGGCAGCCGCGCACTGCTGGATCATCCGGTGCTGCACGCGATCGGCGAGCGACGTGGCGTGGCTGCAACCGCCGTGGCGCTGGCGTGGGCGATCCGCAGCGGGCAGGTCATTGCCATCCCCGAATCGGGCACGCCTGCGCATGTGCGCGCGAATGCCGCGGCGTGCACGCTGCACCTGGATGCGCAGGATCTTGCCGAACTGGACCGTGCATTCCCGCCGCCCACACGCAAACAACCGCTGGATCTGCTGTAGTCCGCCTGCAGCGGTTGCGTTCGCTGCAGGCAGGTCCCGACACGCCGTTGCAACGGTCGCGCTCGCTGCAGGCAGGTGCAGATCATCCGTTGATGCATTGCGTGACCTGCGCAGTGTGCCGCTGCGATCCAACGCAAGCTTTCGGTCGCATGTGAGTATTCGTTCGCACGCAGACACGTGCACTTAACAGCACCACTCCCACGCTGAGCGGATCAGCCCGCAATTCAAGCCCGCCAGAGTGGAATCCCATGCCCAAGTCCCCCAGTAAAACCGCGCAACTTCCTTCCTCCGCAGCTGCCGGCGCAACGCCGCAGACAGTGCGCGGCACGGGCGACGAATTGCACCAGAAAGCCGGCGGCACGCATCCGCAGCTGACCACCAACCAGGGCATTCCGGTTGGCGACAACCAGAACTCGCTGCGCGCCACGCCGCGCGGGCCGACGTTGCTGGAAGACTTCATCCTGCGCGAGAAGATCACCCACTTCGATCACGAGCGCATCCCCGAGCGCATCGTGCATGCACGCGGCAGCGCCGCGCACGGCTACTTCGAACTGACCAAATCGCTGAGTCAGTACACCACCGCCAAGATCTTCACCGAGGTCGGCGAAAAGACTCCGTTGTTCACGCGCTTCTCCACAGTTGCAGGCGGCGCCGGCTCGGTGGACACGCCGCGCGATGTGCGCGGGTTCGCGGTGAAGTTCTACACCAAGGAAGGCAACTGGGATCTGGTGGGCAACAACATCCCGGTGTTCTTCATCCAGGATTCGATGAAGTTCCCCGACCTGATCCATGCAGTGAAGATGGAACCTGACCGCGGCTTTCCGCAGGCCGCCAGCGCGCACGACACCTTCTGGGATTTCATTTCGCTGAGCCCGGAATCGATGCACATGATCATGTGGGCGATGAGCGACCGCACCATCCCGCGTTCGCTGCGCATGATCGAAGGCTTCGGCATCCACAGCTTCCGCTTCCTCAATGAAAACGGCGACAGCACCTTCGTCAAGTTTCATTGGCGTCCCAAGCTTGGCCTGCAGTCCACGATCTGGGACGAGGCAGTGAAGATCGCCGGCGCCGACCAGGACTTCCATCGTCGCGATCTGTTCGAGGCGATCCAGAACGGCGATTTCCCCGAGTGGGAGCTGGGCGTGCAGCTGTTCACCGAGGCGCAGGCCGAGGCCTTCCCGTTCGATCACCTGGATTCGACCAAGGTCATTCCGGAGGAACTGGTGCCGCTGCAGATCGTCGGCCGCATGGTGCTGGACCGCTGGCCGGACAACTTCTTTGCGGAAACCGAACAGGTGGCGTACTGCCCGGCCAACATCGTGCCCGGCATCGACTTCAGCAACGATCCGCTGCTGCAGGGCCGCCTGTTCTCCTATCTGGATACGCAGCTGAGCCGTCTGGGCGGCCCGAACTTCCACCAGATCCCGGTCAACGCGCCCAAGTGCCCGTTCGCCAACAACCAGCGCGATGGGCACATGCAGATGGGCGTGCCCAAGGGCCGTGTCGCCTACGAGCCCAGCTCGCTGCAGGCCGATGCGCCGCGTGAGGCGCTGCGTGGATTCCCCAGCCACGCAACCCCGGCCGAAGACGGCGCCAAGGGCCGCGTGCGCGCAGAAAGCTTTGCCGACCATTACAGCCAGGCGCGCATGTTCTTCCGCAGCCAGACCGCACCGGAACAGGCGCACATGGCATCGGCGCTGGTATTCGAGCTGTCCAAGGTGGAAACCCCGCACGTACGCGAAGCCATCGTCGGTCACCTGCGTCACATCGACCCGACGTTGGCGCAGCGTGTTGCCGATGGCATGGGCATGACCGCGTTGCCGCCGGCACCGCCGGCGGCGGTCGCACCGACCGACATGCCGCTGTCGCCCGCCTTGCAGTTGATCGGCAAGATGAAGGACACCTTGCAGGGCCGCACCGTGGGCATCCTGATTCACGATGGCTCCGACGCGGCGACGATCAAGGCCGTGCGCAAGGCTGCCGAAGCTGCCGGTGCCACGGTCAAGATCGTCGCGCCGAAACTGGGCGGCGCCAAGCTCAGCGACGGCAAGCAACTGGCCGCCGACGGTCAGCTGGCCGGCACGCCGTCGGTGATGTTCGATGCGGTGGCGGTGCTGCTGTCGTCGGAAGCAGCCAAGGCGCTGACACGCGAATCGGCAGCGCTGGATTTCGTCAGCAATGCCTGGGCCCATCTGAAGGCGATCGCCTTCGACGATGGCGCGCAGCTGCTGTTGAAGGCCGGCAATGTCGGCAAGGACGCCGGCGTGATCGCGGCAGCAGAGACCAAGGCCTTCATCACTGCCGCCAAGACCCGCCAGTGGGCACGCGAACCGAAGGTGCGCATGCTGGCGTAACCACATCCGCATAGGCTGCACAGGCTTGGGCGCGAACGACTTCTACGTCGTTCGCGCCCAAGGCGTTTATGCGGGCAGCAATTCATCCTCAACGAAAGATCAGCGCACCCTCTGCAACGGCCAGCCTTCAACCAGTCTTTTGGCCGCGTCTGGTAAACGACGCTGCGATTTGGAATCCCGGCTGCCTTTACGTCGTTACGCGGTCGTGTCTTTGGGGTGTCGGCGCGCGCGGCCAGGTCGGCAGTAGAGCCGCGGGCTGCGGTTTGGCTGAAGGGGCCCTTGCCCGCCCACCATCGCGGGACACGCCGTGAATCCGTCCATGGAGGCTCTTACGCGGCATCCATGCCGCGTAAGGTCCCGNTCGCGGGACACGCCGTGAATCCGTCCATGGAGGCTCTTACGCGGCATCCATGCCGCGTAAGGTCCCGCGACGGTGGGCGGGCAAGGACCAGTCGAGTTAGTCGGTGTGCATGGTTGCAAGCAAGAGCATGAGGTGCACTGGGCGGATCGCTCTGGATCCGACCAGCTCTTACCGCCTCTCCGTTACAAGTGGAGTAGCCGACAGGCTTTCAGCACGTGACTTACCAACTTCTCTTCCGCCCAGGCTGAGCAACAAGCTTTCAGGAAAACAGCCGACCAACTTTTTTTGGTGCGGTGCCCTCGCCGCTTGCGGGACCGTGTGGCGGCATGGAGGCCGCCACCGAGCCTCCACGGACGGATTCACGGCGTGTCCCGCAAACGGTGAGGGCGCCGCACACTCGACGAACCAGGCTTTTGACTGCATCTACCAAACGAGACTGCAACCCGGAATCTCGCTGGATTCACGCAGTGCTCGGCAAGCAGTAAGAGGACCGCGTGCTCGACCAACTCAGCTGCTGAGCAGTCGTCTTGTCGGATGCACTAGGACGGCTCGGAAGGAAACTGCGCAGCGTTCGCCAACGCGCGGTACTCGCGTGGCGTCATGCCCACCGCCAGCTTGAATTGCCGCGCAAAGGCGCTTTGATCGCTGAAGCCGCAGGCATGCCCGATTTCGGTCAGGCTCTTGTTTCCGTGCAGCAGGTGCATCGCCATCTGCAAACGCAGCTTGGCCAGCACCTGTTGCGGGGTGAGCTGGAACACCTTGCGGAACGAGCGCTGCAGCTTGGACATCGAAAACCCGGTGATCTCCACCAGTGCCTGCATGCGCACGTTCTGCGCGTAGTTGGCGTTGAGGTACGCCAGCGCGAGCCGCAGTTTTTCGTACTGCGATTCGTGCCCGTCCTGCGGTCCCAGATCACGCGAGATGCCGATGATGCCCTGCACCTTGCCGTCGACCAGCAGCGGACGTTTGCAGGTCAGGCACCAGCCCGGTTCGCGATTGGCGAACAGATGCAGTTCCAGCAGGTTGTCGATCACTTCGCCGGCCAGCACCTGCTCGTCCTGGTTGGCGTAGTTGGTGCCCAGACCGCTGGGATAGACCTCGGCAACGCGCTTGCCGATCAGGTCCTTGCGCGACTTCAGCCCCAACCGCCGCAGCATGGTCTGGTTGACGTGGGTATAGCGGCCCTCGCGATCCTTGACGAAGAACAGCACGTCCGGCACGGCATCGAACAACGCTTCCAGATCGGCAGGATCGATGCTCTTCATGCAGGACGTCATGCAGGACTGGACTCGGGATCAGGGAAGACGCAGCTGGCGATGACACCTGCCGCCGATGCAGGCCGCAGCGCATGCCACGCCATGATACGCCGCGCGCATCAGACGCCGGCGCCCGCGCTCAGCGCGGGTTGTCGGCCACGTTGGCCGCGGCCGGCGCGGTCTTGCTGTCCACCGCCGCAGCCGTGGGATTGCCGATGCGATCCAACGGCACCTGCTGCGCGCGCCAGCCACTGACCACCGCCGCACCGGACTGCGAGCCGACCTGCACCTGCAGGCGCGCACTGCCGCCAGGCGCGATGAATTCGATGGCGCAATCGCCGGCGGCCATGCAACTGTCGGCGGCGAGCGGATCCACCAGCTGCCAGCCCTGCTCCATCACCGCCTGCGCGAACGCGCGGTAGCCCATGCCCGACGTCAGCGTGGCCGGCAGCGGCACGGCCGGATCGCTGGCCACCGCATCGGTGCTGACCGCGGCAGTCGCAGACACCGGCGCGCGCGCAGGCGCGGCCGCGGCCGGGGGCCGCGATGCGGCCTGCAGGGCAGGACTACAGACGAGGGCGAACACCCACAATGAGAAGCGGAACAAGGTACGCATGCGAACCGTCCTGGCGATCCTGGCAGGGAACTGAGGAAGTTAAAGATTCGCTATTTTGACATGGCGCGTGTGCACTGCGGCACTGCCGCCGCAGCTCGCCATTCAGCCAGGTGCGATGGTGCGGGCCACCCCGCTCGCTCACAAGCGCACTCATCCAGCCGGCGGCTCGCCGGCCTCGTCGCCGCTCCCTGTGACCATCGGCACGCCGCGCGGGCGGCGTGCCGATCGCACCCTCACTGGCCGATATGCTGCTTCAGCCAGCCGTTGACGGTGTCGTGCCACAGCACGCTGTTGTCCGGCTTGAGCACCCAGTGGTTCTCGTCCGGGAAGTACAGGAACTTGGAGTCGATGCCCTTGCGCTGCAGCGCGGTGAACGCGGCCAGGCCCTGCTCGACCGGGATGCGGAAATCCTGCTGGCCATGGATGACCAGCATCGGCACCTTCCACTTGTCCACGTGCAGCACCGGGTTGAACTTCTCGTAGCCGGCCGGGTTCTGCCACGGGGTGCCGCCGTTTTCCCATTCGCTGAACCATAGTTCCTCGGTGGCATAGCCCATGGTGCGGTTGTCGAACACGCCGTCGTGGTCGACCAGGCACTTCCATGGCTGGTTCCAGTTGCCGGCCATCCAATAGACCATGTAGCCGCCGTAGCTGGCGCCCAGCGCGCAGGCCTTGTCGCCATTGAGGAAGCCGTACTGCTTCTGCGCGGCGGTCCAGCCCTTCTGCAGGTCTTCCAGCGGGCGGTCGCCCCAATGCTGGCTGATTGCGTCGGTAAATTCCTGGCCGTAGCCGGTGGAGCCGTGGAAGTCGATCATCACCACCGCGTAGCCCTGCCCGGCATAGGTCTGCGGATTCCAGCGGTTGCTCCAGCCGTTGCCGAAGCTGCCCTGCGGCCCGCCGTGGATCAGGAACGCCACCGGGTAGGTCTTGCCTTCCTGGTAGTTGTACGGCTTGACCACGTAGCCGTGCACGGTGTCGTTGTTCCAGCCCTTGAACTGGAACTGCTCGTAGTCGCCGAACTGCACGTCCGGCAGCAGCTCGGCGGCGCTCTGGGTGATCGCACGCAGGCCCTGGCCCTGCAGGTCGCTGACAAACACCTGGTCGCCGCTCTTGAGCGAGTTGCGGGTGAACGCCAGCGTGGTGCCGGCCAGGGTTGGCGCATGCACGCTGCCCTCGCCCACCAGCTTGGTCGCCTGGCCGCTGGCGATGTCGATCCTGAACAACGGATGCTCGCCGAGGTCGTCGGCGCTGGTGTAGAGGCTGGCGCCATCGGCGCTCAACACGATCTCGCCGGCCGAGCGGTCCCACTTGGGGGCGATCTCGCGGCTCTTGCCGCTGGCCACGTCCATCGCCATCAGGCCGAAACGGTCGGCCTCGAAACCCGGTCGCTTCATCGCGCGGTAGTACAGCGTCTTGCCGTCGGCACTGAACACCGGGCCGGCATCCCAGGCCGGGTTGGCGGCGGTCAGGTTGACCGGCGCCGCCTTGCCGGCCGCATCCAGGCGGTACAGGTCGAAGTTGGTCTGCCACGGCTCGTCGTTGCCGGTGGGCTTGGCGGCGGCCTTGGCATTCTTGCCGGCCTCCGGACCATGCGGCTGCGGGATGCGCACGCTGGCGACCACGCTGCTGCCATCGGGCGACCAGGTGTAGTCGTCATTGCCGCCGAACGGCTTGGACGGCGCATCGCCGGCCAACGTGGCGCTGATCGCCGAGGCGCCAACCACCGGTTTGGCGCCGGTTGCGGGCAGCTCGGAGACGAACAGCGTATTGCGACGGCCATCGTTCCAGGTGTCCCAATGGCGCACGAACAGCTGGTCATACACCACGCCGCTGGCCTTGGCATTCTTTACGCTGGCGAGCTTTTTCTTGGTGCACTCCAGGTCCGAGCCGCAGTCCTGGAACACGCCGGCACTGAAGGCGATGCGCTTGCCATCGGGCGAGAGCTTGTAGCTGTCCACATCCACTGCGAACGCGGTCACTTGCTGCGGCGTGCCGCCAGCCAGCGGCTGTGCGTACAACTGCTGCGTGCCGGATTTACTGCTGAGGAAGTACACCGTCTTGCCGTCCGGCGACAGCGCCGGGCTATTGACGTTCCAGCCGTCGGGCGTGAGCCGCCTGGGCGGCGCTGCATCGCGGGTACGCAGGTTGCGTGTCCACAGGCCGGTGGCCGGCTTGCCGTTGCTGCTCCTGGCCTGCCGCTTGGCGAACACCAGCACGCTGCCGTCGGGGCTGAGCGTGGGCGAGGACACCCGGTCCAGCGCGACCATGTCGCGCACATCGAATCCGCGCGCGGCGGCAAGACTTGGCAAGGTAGCCAGCAAACACAGGGGCAATACGGCGTGACGCAGCTTCATCGAGAGTTCCCGCAACGGCAAAACGTCGATGGTAGGCGTTGCTGCGGCGCACGCGCAAAGGCTTGCGGTCGGGTCTGCCCTTGTGGCCGCGTGCCGTTGCCGGGCAGCCGGGAAACTCCATCGCGCACGCAGCCTGCGCTGTCCTGCCGCGAAGCACCGCTGCGGCAGCGGCGTGCCATCTGCCACAGCGCGTGCTGCGACTGCGCCGCGGACGCACGCAGGCAGGCATCTCGCGCGCACTGCACGTGCAGCGGGCGGGCTGGCGGGGTGCCGGCCGGCCGACACCCAACCATCAGGTCCCACTGCAGCGCTGCCACGCAGATCCGTGGCAGCGCCCACACCTTTTCAGCGCCTCAGAAGCGGTGCGACATCCCCACATACACCTGCGCGTCCGGGGTGCGGTGGTTGAGGCCGAAGTTGGCGCCCACGTCCAGCTGCAACAGCGGATTGAGCAGATACGCAGCGGCGACGTCGGCCGAGTACTGCTCGATGGTCTGCGCGGGATCGCGGTTGATCGAGGACCACACCTCCACCGCCATCGACAACTTTGAGGTCAACGGATGCGCCAGGTTGATCGCGTTGACGATGGCGACATGCTTGCCGCTGCCATCGCTGTCGGCCAACCAATCCACCTCCGGCCCGAAGGTCAGCGAGAAGCTGTCGGGCAGCGCGAAATTGATCGGCAAGGCGACGCCGCCTTCCCACTCGTCGTTGCCCAGGCCGGTGTGCGCGGTCGGCGCCTTGACGAACGGCAGCAATGCCACGCTGGCGGTATCGCTCTCGTAGAAACGCGCCTTCATGCGCAGGAAGATGTCGCCGCCGCCGCTCAGGCTGCTGCGCGCACCGGTGGCGCGGTCGGTGGTCTTGACCTGCAGCTGCGGTGCCCAGTTGAGCTGCAGGTCGATGCGGTCGCTGACGCCGTACTTGAGCGTGGGGTTGGTGAAATAGGAGGTCTCGGTGCGGGTGGCGGGCTGGCTGTCGCGGGTGTAGCTGCCGATGTCGGTTTCCAGCTGCCAGGCGCCGGTCGGCACGGTACAGGTGGAATTGGCCTTGGTCGGGCGATCGGTACACAGCGCCGCTTCGGTGGCCTCTTGTGCCTGTGCCTGCAGCGCGAGGCTGCACAGCACGCCGGCCAGGGCGAGGCGCAACAGGGGGGGGCGTGGGGTGCGTGGGAAACGGGGGGAGATGGCGGTCGGCATTGCAGTGGTTTCCATGGCAGGACGCTGGACAGATCGGGTGAGCGGTCAGCGTTGGCGAGGGGGAATGCACGTGGATGTAGAACGACTGCGAGGCCACCTGACGGGCGGCGTGTTGCCAATCGATCTTATAGGCGTCGGCGGGCCCGAAGACGCCGACGATGACAAAAGCGACCTCAACCGCAGGCGGATGTCGCACAACGTGATAGGAGTCACCCTTCTGCGCCCATCGTGCGCGGGTCACGCAGTGCGGGAGCGTGCGACGTGGCGCGTCGTCGGGATCGATCGAGGCATGTGCTGGCCGTAGTGCACCGTCGGTGCGGGAGGCCTCACGATACGGAGCAGCGGCATAAAGTCGCTATGCACGAAGACTGCGCAGGACGTAAAGCCGGCGCAAAGGCGCTGCCATGTGCAGACGCGATACCCTGCATTGCGGGTGCGTCCTGAGCAGCAGGCGCGTGATGCGTCGCCGGATTGCAGCTGCGCTCGTGCCAGCCGATCTGTCGATCAGCCGGGCGCGCCGATGGCATTGCCCTGCATCGACAGGGCAGGTCCGCTCACGCTGGCAACGCACGATCTTGCGATGACAGGCCGATGGGACGTGCCGCCACGGCGTGGCATCGCCGATTCGATGTACCCGTCTGTGCAGCGCCCAGCTGTGCCATGCGGCAATGCCGCTGCATTCCCAGCGTTCTACATCGGGACCGCGCTCGAACCGCACGGCTTGCATTGCACCCGACGCCGCGGCAATCCGGTTGCAACACCCCAACGAAAAACGGACACGCATCCCGCGATGCGTGTCCGTCGGGTTGCGGCATGCAGGCGCATGCCGCTTCGATACAGCATCCTCAGGCGGCCTGTTCGCCGCGCTTGCCGACGCGGTACAGCAGCCAGCCGACCAGGGCGAGGATCGCCAGGCCGAACCATTGGTTGAGCTGCAGGCTGGCCGGCAACGCCAGCACATCGGCACGGCTGGACAGCACGATCGGCACCGCGATGGCGATTCCCATCAACGCCTCGCCGGTGATCAGGCCGGCGGCGAACAGCACGCCCGGGCGGTGCACGCGGTCGCGGCCTTCCTCGTCGTCGGTGCGGATCCTGTGGAAGCGCTCCACCAGATGCGCGATCAGGCCGCCGATGAAGATCGGCACCATCAGCTCCAACGGCAGATAGATGCCGATCGCCGCCGCCAGCACCGGCACGCGGAAGCGCTTGCCGGTCTTCTTCAGCCACTCGTCCAGCGCGATGATCGCCGCGCCCACGCCGGCACCAATCGCGATCATCGACCACGGTAGCTGCCCACCGAACAGGCCCTTGGCGACCGAGGCCATCAGCGTGGCCTGCGGCGCAGCGAGCGAGTTTGGATGCTGCGGGGTGGCCGGGCCGATGCCGTAGGCCTGCGCGAGCAGGTTCAGTACCGGCGCCATGATCAGCGCGCAGGAAAACGCGCCGATGCCCAGCATCAGTTGCTGCTTCCACGGCGTGGCGCCGACCAGATAACCGGCCTTGAGATCCTGCAGGTTGTCGCCGCCCACCGCTGCCGCGCAGCACACCACCGCGCCGATCATGATCGCCGCCACCGCGCCCAGCGGTGCGGCGCCGATGCCGACCGGCACCAGGCCATCCTTGCCCAGCAGCAGCACCAGCACTGCCGAGGCGAACAGGATGGTGGAGATGGTGATGCCCGAGACCGGGTTGTTGGACGAACCGATCAGGCCGGCCAGGTAGCCGGACACCGACACGAACAGGAAGCCGGCCACGATCATGATGATGGTCATCGGGATCGACACGTGCCACTGCTGCACGATTGCCTGGTACAGGCCCAGCAGCGGCAGGGTGCACAGCACCAGCGCCACCAGCATCCACTTCATCGGCAGGTCGCGTTCGGTCTCGGCCACCACACCGCCACCGCTCTTGCGCGCGGCGGCGAAGCCGCTCTTGACCCCGGACAACAGCGATTTACGCAGCGAGAACAGCGTCCACACGCCGCCGATCAGCATCGCGCCGACACCGAGGTAACGGATCTTGGCGCCCCAGATGCCGAATGCCGTATCGGCCGCCGGCGCGCCGACCAGGCTCTGCGCCAATGCCGGGTCGCTGCCCATGAAGAACTGCTGGTACAGCGGAATGGCGATATGCCAGGACAGGATCGACCCGGACAGCACCACGATGCCGACATTCAGCCCGACGATGTAGCCCACGCCCAGCAGCGCCGGCGACAGGTTGGTACCCAGATAGCCGACCAGGCGGCTGCTGCCCAGGTAGGTGGCCTGCGCCCAGGTGTCCGGGATCACCCGCAGGCCGCTGGCCGCACCCAGCTTGACCAGCGCACCGATGGCGCCGGACATGGCCAGGATTTTCAGGCCCGGGCCGGGATTCTCGCCGGCCTTGAGCACCTCGGCCGCGGCCTTGCCTTCGGGGAACGGCAGCGGGTCTTCGACGATCATCGAGCGCCGCAGCGGCACCGAGAACAGCACCCCGAGCAAGCCGCCCATGCCGGCGATGCCGAGCACCCACCAGTACTTGAAGTCCGGCCAATAGCCCATGATCACCAGCGCGGGAATGGTGAAGATCACCCCGGCCGCGATCGACGAACCGGCCGACGCCCCGGTCTGGACGATGTTGTTTTCCAGAATGGTGCCGCCGCCGAGCAGGCGCAGCACGCCCATCGAGACGACCGCGGCCGGAATGGCGGTGGCGATGGTCAGGCCGGCAAACAGGCCCAGATAGGCGTTGGCGGCCGAAAGCACCACCGCCAGCACGATGGCCAGCACGACGGCACGGAAGGTGAGCTGGCGCGGTTGCGCGTCATGGCTCATGGGCAGTTCCCCTGTGGGCAAAAAATCCGCACCACGCTAGCGCCTGGGCGGGGTTCCGTCCAGTTGCGCCGCGGCGTGACAGTGTGCGTGCTTTGGCGGTGGAGTGCACGGGCTTGCTGCTGGCAGCACCGGCTCACGCTGAGAACGACCTGCACAGCGCGCTTACTACGGCATGGATACGCCTGCGTCGATATCGGTTCGCCTTTAAAGAGCGTCATGTCGCAGCGATCATTACGATCGCGCCAACACCTGGCTTCCATGGCAGCAGCATTCTCCGGCCCGGTTGCTTCGGCACGACGCGACGAGCATCGCGACTCCCCCCCGTTCCTGACACGTACCTCCTACCGCAGGGCTTCCATCATGAAACATTCGCTAGGCACCGTTCTTTTCTCCGGCATGCTGATGCTGTCGCTGCAGCCATCCACTGCGTTCGGCCAAGACCATTCTCCGCAAAGCGAAAAATGCCCGGAACCTGCCGCGGTCCACTACGACGCAGCCCACTACCGAGCGGTCGCCGATGTCGAGTTTCCTGCTGGAAGCGTTGCTTATGGAAGAGGCGATTGGGTCAGCACGAAGCAGCCCGATCAGGGTGTACCGATCAAGCTGTCCTCGGTATTGTTCTACGGCAAGCAACCGGGCAAATCCAAAACAGAATCAGAATCGGAGGGTGCGCTGGTCAATTGCACCTATGAGTTGCGTAACCACAAGCAAGTGGATTTGGCTTACTTCGACCGAAGCACACCAAATCAGCAGCGCAACCTGATCGTCGTCCCCAAACGCCCCTCGCGCTGGCAGCTCGATCAAAAAACGCCAGCACCAACGCAGGATGCGTTCTACTACTGTACACAGAGTACGAAAGACTGTGCGTTCGAACCGCGACGTCTGGAATGACCCGGCGGCACATCCTCACAGCCCTTGTTGATCGATATCAGTACAACAACTCGGCGAACGCGCGGTCGGCCTCGATCACGTCCGGCAGCGCGGCAAACAAGGCATCCAGGTCCACTGTATCCATCCATGGACCACGCAACGCGTCCAAAGCCGCCGGCCTGGTGCTGCCATGTGCATGCGTCGAACCGGGCAATCAGGTCCTGCGGCCGCCTCGGGCACGGTGGGCACGGTGGGCACGGTGGGCAACTGGTCGAACAACGCCTCCAACTTCATGATCGCCTCGTGGATGAAGGTAAGCCAGCCCAATCGCGCCGGCCTGCATGGTGTAGCACAGACCGGTTGGATGACGATGACCCGTCACGGCGGCTATTGACCCGGGCTTTTGCGTTGGTCTGTATCAAGTGGCATGCCGAAGCTCCTGCACCGGGTTCGATCGCGATGCGCGAGACGCGGCAACACGATTGCAGCCACACAGGCATCGACATTGGTGCGCGTGGCCTCATCGGCAGCGGGCCAGAGCGTCAGCAGAAAGGCCCACGTCAGTACGTGGCGTGGACATGCGGGTCGGCGTGCCACCGCAGCCACGCGCACAGCACTGGCTCAATGAAAATCGCGCGAGGGCAGCTGCATCTCGCCGAGCAGGTCGCTGAGGTCGTGCAGGTCGCCGGCGATCAGGTGCTCCACGCCGTCCACGCGTTCCCAGCGGCCACGCACGGCCAGCAGGCGCGATTCCAGCAGTGCGCGGCGGCGGCGCAGCGCCAGGTGCGACCAGACGATGACGTTGATCATGCCGTGTTCGTCTTCCAGGGTGACGAAGATGGTGCCCTTGGCCGTGGCCGGGCGCTGGCGCTGGGTGACCAGGCCGGCGACATGCACGCCGCTGCCGTGGCGGCGGCCCTGCAGGTCGCGCAGGCCGAGGATGCGCCGCTGCCGCATCTGCGGGCGCAGCAGCGCCATCGGATGCTGGCGCAGGCTCAGGCCGACCGCGCGATAGTCGGCCAGGATTTCCTCGCCTGCGCGCGGTGCTTCAAACGCCACCTCGCGTTCCTGCGGGCTGCCCGGCAGCAGCGGCCGGCGCGCTTCCACGCCGGCCATCGCCCAGCGCGCGGCGTTGCGGTTGCCCACCATGGCCTGCAAGGCGCCCGCTTCGGCCAAGGCCAGGCGCGCCTTTTCGTCGAGTGCGGCGCGCAGGCACAGATCGCCGATATCGGTGAAGGCCCGCTGCGCGCGTGCGGCGACAATGCGGCTTGCCACCACTTCGGATAACCCGGCGACCTGGCGCATGCCCAGCCGGATCGCCGGTTGTTCGCCAGGGTCCTCGTCGCTGCGCCAGGGCCGGCCACCGACCAGCGTGTTGTCCCACTCGCTGTGCAGCACATCCACCGGCAATACTTCCACGCGCGCGCGCTCGGGACTGCCGTGGCGTGCGTCCTGCACGATCTGGCTGGCCGAGTAGAACCCCATCGGCTGCGCATTGAGCAGCCCGCAGGCGAAGGCCGCCGGCTCGTGGCGCTTGAGCCAGCAGCTGGCGTAGACAAGCTTGGCGAACGAGGCGGCATGGCTTTGCGGGAAGCCGTAGGAACCGAAGCCCTTGATCTGCTCGAAGATCTGGTCGATGAAGGTGGAGGCGTAGCCTTTGCCCTGCATGCGCTCACGCACCCGCGCGCGGTGCTGTTCCATGTCGCCGCCGCGCCGCCAGGCCGCCATCGAGCGGCGCAGATTGTCCGCTTCGCTCTCGGTGTAATCGGCAGCGTGCATCAGCAGTTCCATCACCTGTTCCTGGAACAGCGGCACACCGAGCGTCGGTTTGAGGATGTCCTCCACCTCCGGCGAGGGATAGTTCACCTCCTCGCGGCCCTGCCGCCTGCGCAGATACGGATGCACCATATCGCCCTGGATCGGGCCGGGACGCACGATCGCCACTTCGATCACCAGGTCGTAGAACACCGCAGGCTTGAGCCGCGGCAGCATCGCCATCTGCGCGCGCGATTCGATCTGGAACACGCCCACGGTATCGGCGCGCTGGATCATCCTGTAGGTCGGCGCGTCATCGCCAGGCAGCGTGGCGATGCTGTAATTGCGCCCGCGATGCCCGCGCACCAGCTCCAGCGTCTTGCGGATGCAGGTCAGCATGCCCAGCGCCAGGCAATCGACCTTGAGCAGCTTCATCGTTTCCAGATCGTCCTTGTCCCACTGGATGATGGTGCGGTCGGCCATGGCCGCGTTTTCCACCGGCACCAGCAGCGACAGGGGTTCATCGGAGATGACGAAGCCGCCCACATGCTGGGACAGATGGCGCGGGTGATCGCGCAGGTGCTCGGTCACCGCAAGAATCTTGTTGATCAGCGGGTTGGCCAGATCGAACCCAGCCTCTTCGATGCGCTGTTCCATGGGCGTTTCGCCATTGCCCCAGCCGTAGCAATTGGCCAGCAGCGCGATCTGGTCCGGTGGCAGGCCGAAGGCCTTGGCCACGTCGCGCACGGCGCTCTTGCCGCGATAGCAGATCACCGTCGCCGCCAACGCCGCACGTTCGCGGCCGTACTTGCTGTAGACGTACTGCAGTACCTCCTCGCGGCGTTCGTGCTCGAAATCGACGTCGATGTCCGGTGGTTCGTTGCGTTGTTCGGACAGGAAGCGCGCCATCAACAGACGTGTTTCATCCGGGTTGACCGCGGTGATGCCCAACGCATAGCACACCGCCGAATTGGCCGATGAGCCACGGCCCTGGCAGAGAATCTTCTTCGACCGTGCAAATTGCACCACGTCGTGCACGGTGAGAAAGAACGCCTCGTACTTCTTGTGCGCGATCAGCGCCAGTTCCTTCTCGATGACGGCGCGTACCTTTGCCGGCGTTCCATCCGGCCACCGCTCCCGCATCCCCTGCTCGGTGAGCTGCCGCAGATAACTCGCCGGCGTATGCCCTTGCGGCACCAGCTCGCGCGGATAGGTGTATTCGAGCCTGGAAATATCGAAGCTGCAACGCTGCGCCAGGTCCACGGCGGCCTGCAGCAGCGCATCCGGGTAGATGTTGCCCAAGGCCCGCCGCGTGCGCAGATGGCGCTCGCCGTTGCGGAACAGGTGCGCGCCGCACTCGGCCAACGGCACGCCGTGGCGGATGGCGGTCAAGGTGTCCTGCACGATGCGCTCGCGCCGCTGCGCCATGTGCACATCGCCGCTGGCCAGTGCGGTCATGCCCAGTTGCTGCGCCAGCACCTGCAGGGCAAGCAAGCGCGCCGCATCGTCCTGTTCGCGATGCAGCTCCACCGCCAGGAATGCACGCGCGCCGAACACCTGCTGCAGCCAGGCGCCCTGCCCGGCCTGCGGCTGCGCACCAGGCAACCACACTGCGAACACGCCGGGCTCCACGCCGCGAAACTGCGCCTCCACCTCGGCACGCCCCAATCGATAGGCGCCCTTGCCTGCCGCACGCCGCGCGGTGGTGATCAGCGCGCACAGCTGCGGATAGCCGTGCGCGTTTTCCACCAGCAGGACGAAGCGGGTGCCATCGACCAGGGTGAACTCGCTGCCGACGATCAGGCGCACGCCGGTGGCGCGCGAGGCTTCCAGACCGCGCACGATGCCGGCCAGCGAGCACTCGTCGGTGATCGCCAGGGCGCTGTAGCCGCAGTGTTGCGCACGTGCGAACAACTGCTCGGCGCTGGAGGCGCCCCGCAGGAACGAGAAGTCCGACAGGCAGTGCAGCTCGGCATAGGCGGGCAGCCCATCGGCAACCATGGCATGGGCGATGTCGTCGTTTGCCGCGCGCAAGCGCGCGGCGACCGTCCAGCCGCGCGGCATGCGCCCACCGGGCGTATCGCGGTCCACGCCATCGACGGCATCATCCCAGCTCATGCGCGCACACCGTCAACTTCGCGCTGCCAGCGCATGGATTTTCCAGTGCCCTGCAGGTCGATGCGTTGCCGCGGCCGCTTCGCTGCGCGGCATCGGGCGTCTGCGCCACCGCTGCGGCGACCGGCCCGGCAGGCAGTGCGCCGATGCTGCAAGGGCATGCGGCAGATCATGCAAACCACCCGTGCAGCATCCAGCCATCGACACGGCCTGGTGCGGCAAACACCCAGGCCTGTCGCCCGCGTGCGGTTTCCACCACGTAGTAATCGCGACGCGCCTCGTCATCGTCCCACCAGCCGCTTTCCAGCCGCTCCGGGCCGGAGACGATGCGCAGCTGGGTCTCATGCAGGGGCACCGGTTGCGGCAGCAGCCAGGTCGGGCGTGGCGGACGTGGCGGCGCACCGGTTTCGCGCACCGCATCGCCAATGGCGCGCCGCCAGGCACGTTCCGGCCGCGGGTCGTCGGCCGGCAGCACGCGATACACCGCCTCGTCGCCCAGCCGCGCGCGCAGGCGCTCGCGCAGCTGCGGCCACTCCACCGATTGCTGCGCACGCTGATCGAACAGATCGCGCATGGCCGGCACGAACGGCGGCAGCTGCCGCGCCAGCAGGCGCATCGCCACCACCGGCCGCGGAATCTCCACCCGCTCCAGCCGGTTGCGTGCAAGCTCGAACAACAGCGTCGGCGCACGCTCCGGGGTGAGCAGGCCGATCTCGACATCGGTGGCGCCTTCTTCGTGTTCCAGCCGCAGCAGGAACCGTTGCACGCCGCCATCGCGGATGGACAGGTAGGTGCACAGGTCGCCGATCAGGCGCCGCAGCGGGAACACCAGCGCCGGATGCATTTCCACCTCGTAGCCGAGTTCCACCCGCTGGTCGAAGTGATCCGGTGGCGCGTAACACTCCAGGGGGTCGTCGACCTGGCCGTAGAGCCGGTCCAGATGCTCGAGCAGGCCCGCACCGAACCGCCGGCGCAGCCCATCGCGCGGCAACGCGCGCACCGCCGCCAGCGTGCGCACGCCCATGTGCTGCAGGCGCTCGCCGGCATCGCCCGGCAACGCGGCGCGGCGTACCGGCACCTGGTCCAGCGTGGCGTGCAAGGCCGGCAACTGCGTCACCGCCATGCCATCGCGCAAACCGGCCAGCACGCGCGCGGCGCGCGGTGTCGGTGCCAGGGCAAGCCGGTGCTGGAAGCCCAAGGCCTGCAGTTCGTCGCGCAGCCGACGCTCGAAACGCGGCCACGGCCCGAACAATTGAAAACTGGCGCCGGCCTCCAGCACGATGGCGCGCGACCATTGCTGGCTTACCAGCGAACTGTGCCGGTACGCCCAGGCCGCAAGAAATCGCTGGGTGCGCGCCTCGGCCTGCGCCTCGTAGTCGATGGTGCGCACAGTGGCCATCAGCGCATGGGCCGCCGACAGCCGCATGCCGGCTTTCAGGCCGGCGGCGGACGCCGCTGGATTGACCGAATGCAGGCTGCGCAACTGCGCCGGTCCTTCCACCAGCACCAGCGGTGCGTCAGGCTCTTCCAGGCGCCGAAGGACGGCGTCCAGCGCCAGCTGCGGCAGCAAGATGCAGGCCCACAACATGCGCGCGCCTCAATGCGCCAGCCGCAACGGCTGCGACGGGACCTGCCCGCCGCGGCACTTGCGCACCTGCCAGGCATCGCGCTCGGGCAGAAATTCCAGCCGCAACGCGGCCGGCGATGCATTGACCGCATGCTTGCGATCGCGCAGCGCAAACGCGCAGCAGTTGCCGCTGTCGGCGGCGACTTGCAGCCGCCGCAATGCGCGTGCATCGCCGGTCTGCGGCCAGCCCAGTACCGCCGCGCAGGCGCCGCTGCGCAGGCATTGTTCGAACGCCCACAAGGCATCGCGCGGCTCGGCCTGTACCACTTCCAGATGGTCCAGCACCACCCCGCCCGCCTGCCAGGCCGGCGCATAGGGAATGAACGGTGGCGCCACCAGCACCACCCGGCTGCTGGCGCCGGTCATGCGCGCCAGCGTGGGCAGCAGCAAGGCGATCTCGCCCACCCCGTGGGCGGGCAGCAGCAGCTCGGTCAGTGCCCGCCGCGGCCAGCCGCCATCGGGCAGCAGCGCATCCAGTGCCGCATGCCCGGTGGATTCGCCGCCATGGGCGATGGCGGTGCCATGGCCGGCGCGCCACACCGTGCGTGCGGCCAGCAAGGCGTCCAGCGGCAGGGCGACTGCCGCGTTGCCGTCCTGCCTGATGCGCGCGGACTCCTGGCTCATCTCAACCCTGCCGGATCAGGCCGCAGTACAGCCCTTCGATCGCGAAGTCGGCATCGGCGGCCACCACGATCGGCGCATGCGCGCGGTTGCGCGGCAACAGGCGGATGCGTTCGGCACCGCGCTCCAGCCGCTTGATGGTGATTTCGCCATCCACCCGCGCCACCACGATCTGCCCATCGCGCGCCTCGCTGCTGCGATGCACGCCGACCAGATCACCGTCCAGGATGCCGTCGTCGATCATCGAATCGCCCTGCACCTGCAGCAGATAGTCCGGGCGCAACGAAAACAGCGCACGGTCCAGCCACAGCTGCCGGTCCAGGCCGATATCCGCCCCGATCGGCACGCCGGCCGCCACCCGCCCCAGCACCGGCAAGGCCAGCAATGCATCGCGCGCGGCGCCGCCCGGCATGCGGATGCCCCGCTTCTGGTTGGGCCGCAGCTCGATCAAGCCGGCCTCGGCCAGCGCCTGCACGTGCTTTTGCGCGGCATTGCGCGAGGCGAATCCGAACGCCTGCGCAATCTCGGCCAGGCTGGGCGAGACCCCGGCGCGGGCCTGCTCCTGCAGGAAAGCCAGCACGGCCAGACGTTTGGAAGAGAGAGGTTCCATGGGAGTGCAGCGGCCGAACGGGGCAAGGTGTACATTTGTACACCTGTCGGTCGCAGCAGGCGAGATTGGCCCGTGCAGGTTGCTGAGCGGCTTCAGCCAGGACCGGCCTGCGACCGGCCGGATATGACCCACCGCCGGACCCGGCCGCGCGGGCCGCTGCGCTTGCGACCGGCTTACCGCGCACTCGTCCGTTTGTGGATGGCAACAAGCGCACGGTGGCGGTCGCCGGCGAAACCGTCATCGTGCTCGATGGCACTGCGCTGCCAGCCGACGATCCGGAGCTCTACGCAGCTACATCGGGCTGGCCGCCGGCATGATTGAAGCCCTCGCCTTTGCCGATTGCTTGCGGCCGCCCCTGCAACCCCGGCAGCAGGAGCGGATCCACCCACCTGCGGCGCACTACCGCCGAGGTCGCCGCGCAGGCTCACTCGCAAGAACCTTGCTCTGAAGGATCTCGGAGCGCCGGGACATCGCGCGGGGCCAGGCGCCCTGCCTTCTCGTCGGGCGCACAAGACGGCAGCAGCATCGATCAGCTCTCGCGCGTGCTCGCCGGCCGCTTCCGCGTCGCCGCCGCTTCCTGGCGGCAGCCTTGCGCACGCCAGGACCCCTGGTCTTGGCAGCTTTCTTGGCCGCTACCGGGCGGCTGCTGGAACTGCGTTTGGCCGCTGCACTCCTGGCCTGCCGCGACAGCGCCTGGGTGCCGGCAACCTGCTTGGCGGTGGTCTTCTTGCCGGCCGTCTTCAAGGCCTTCTTGGCGCCTGCCGACCGCGTGGGCGAGGTCTTCCTGGTGGCGTTCTTGGCCGCCTGTTTCGTCGTCTTCTTGGTGGTCTTCTTGATGGCCGACAACGCACTTGCGGTTGAACAGCACGCCGGTGAACAGCATGCCGGTGAACAGCATGCTGCCAGCCTGCATCATCGCGTTGCGTATCAGCCTTCGCCTGCCGGCAATGGCTCGCCCTGCGCATCGTAGGCCGGCGGGTGATAGAAGTTGACCGTCTTCAGCGGCGTGTCACCGGTATTGCGAATCTCGTGCGCCTGGCCACGCTCGATCGCGATCAGGCTGCCGGCCTGCAATGCCTGCGTGTAGCCATCCACGATGGCCTCGCCCGCGCCGTCCACCACGAACAGCCATTGGTCGGCGCCGCGATGGCGATTGTCCGGGCCACCCTCGCGATCGCCCGGTGCCATCACCATTTCCGCCGCCTGTACCTGGCGCAGCGAAAACAGCACCTTGAAGGGGGTGCTCAATTCCAGCGTTGCGTACTGCATGCGCGTGTCTCCTCATCGGTTGCGCCGATGCTGTCGCCGCACACGTCAAGGCGGTGGCAATGCACTTGGCTGTTGGCTGCTGCAATACCAGTCCCAGGTCACATCGGGCAGATGCGCCTGCAGTGGCAGCTCCAGTGCGCGGTAGCCATCCAGCACATCGCGCAGCATCTGTTGCGCTGCGGTGGGCCCGGTGACGCCGTCGAGTTCATCCTGGCTCAACTGCAGCAGCGACCAGTCGTACAGGCGATCGATCCGCTGGGCCATTGCCGCCTGCAGCCAGGCCTGGAGTGCGAACACGCGATACCCCTGCTGCTCCAGCTGCGCCACTGCCACCTCGAGCGCCTGCCCCACACCACGAAACCATTCGGTGTGCCCGCCCGCCGCACTGCGAATCGCCAATGGGGCCGGTGCGTTGTGCTCACCCAGGGGCCGGCGCAGTTGCAGTTCCAGATCCCGCGCATCGCGTTCGCGCTCGGCTTCCACCAGCACGCCGCGCTCCAGGTCGAAGAACGCAAACCAGCGCGGATGCAGGCTGCCGATGCGACCCAGCGGGTCGCGCGAAAAGCCGATCTTGCAATGGTCTTCCCACTGGCACGGGAACACATAGGTGAAGCAGCGGCCGTCGATGGCCACCTTGCCACGGCGCAGTTGCGCGCTCATTGGCCTGCCTTGCGCTGCGCCTGCGACTCACGCGGTTGATGAGCCTCGACCGGCGGCTCCCAACCGAACACGCTGCGCCCGCCATGGCGGTGCGCATCCACGCGTTCCTGCGCGATATACGCCTCCACCGACGGACCGCGTGCGCCGGCCTCCAGCCGACGTGCCTGCGCATCCAGCCGCGCGATGGCCTGCAGCCGCTCCTCGTTGCCGAGCCGGGCCTGCTGCATCGCCTGCTTGAGCACGCCGATGGTGTGATCCAACACGCGCGTGGGCACCGGGAACGGATGCCGGTCCTTGCCGCCGTGGGCAAGCGAAAAGCGCGCCGGGTCGCTGAAACGACACGGGGTACCATGCAACACCTCGGCCACCATCGCCAGCGCACGCACGGTGCGCGCGCCCACGCCCGGCACCTGCAACAGCGCGGTGAAATCGGCGGGGCCGCACTCGGCCGCAGCCGCCAGGCTGGCGTGCAGCCGGCGGGTGATCACGTTTTCGCTGCGCACGTCGTGATGGTCGGGCATGCTCAGATGCGGTTGCTGCGCGGGGTCCCAGCCCTGGCCTGCAAACAGGTCACCGGTGACCGGCGCCTGCGCCACAGCAGGCGCAACCGGTGACTGCGCGGCGTCGATGCGTTGCCACTCACGGGCAAGCCGATCCGGCGGCAGCGTCTGCAACAACGCCACCTGCGCCGCACGCGCGGCAGCGGCGCGCTGGTCGGCCAGGTTGACGATATTGCCCTGCTGTGGTCCGTCGATGGCCGCATGCGGCGCATCCACAAAACTGCCCAGCCCTTCCGACAACCAGTGATAGCGGCGCGCCTGCTTGCGTTGCCCGTTCATGCCCTGCTGCACCACCACCCAGCGCCCGTCGTCGCTGACGATGAAACTGTGCAGATACAGGTCGAAGCCATCCTGCACCGCGACGCTGTCCACCTTGGCCACCAGGCGACTGGCCTGCGCCAGCGCAGCGCCATCCAGCCCGACCCCATCGCCCACCGCAAGCAATTCGGCCGGCGTTGCGCGCGACTGCCGCCCGCGCCCACCGCAGACATGGATGCCGAGTTCGCCGGACAACGGCGTGAGCCCGCGCTTGAGTGCGCCCATCACGCTGGTGGTGATGCCGGAGGAATGCCAGTCCATCCCCATCACCGCGCCAAAGGACTGGAACCAGAACGGATGCGCAAGCCGCCGCAACAACTCATCGCGCCCATAGGTGTGCACGATCGCCTCGCACATCACCGTGCCCAGGCGCGTCATCCGCTCACCCAACCAGCGCGGCACGCGCCCGCCATGCAGCGGAAGATCGGCACTGCCGCCGCGCCGGCTCATTGCAACCTCGTCGTCATCTGCACAGGATACCGAGACCGCCGTCGCACGCCGTGCGACTGGCGTGGACCGCCATAACGCGCAACTGACGAGTTCAGTTCCAGCAGGCCGCTGGCGCCGGCGCGGCGAACGCGGCCCATTGCCATCGCGCAGTGCCGCGCATGTCCGGGCGTCATCCACGTACCGGTGTGAACACCATCACCGCATTGCCTACACCCTGCGTTGACCGTGGCGTGGTCAAGGTGAAGGCCCTCTCAGCCATCGCCACGGGGCTCGCATGAATGCCACTCCCGCCGCAGCCCGTGACACGGCGCCGGCCACCGCGACCACTGCTGCGCCGACCTACCCGGTCAACCTGCGCATCAATGGTCAGCCTTACCAATTGCAGCTCGAAGCCTGGGTCAGCCTGCTCGACCTGTTGCGCGACCGGCTCGACCTCACCGGCACCAAGAAAGGCTGCGACCACGGCCAGTGCGGTGCCTGCACGGTGCTGGTCGATGGGCGCCGCATCAACAGCTGCCTGACGCTTGCGGTCATGCAGGACGGCGCCGAGATCACCACCGTCGAAGGCCTGGCCGACGGTGACCAGTTGCATCCGCTGCAGCGCGCCTTCATCGACAACGATGCCTTCCAGTGCGGCTATTGCACGCCCGGGCAGCTGTGCTCGGCGGTGGGCCTGATCAAGGAAGGCAAGGCGCACGACCGCGACCAGGTGCGCGAACTGATGAGCGGCAACCTGTGCCGCTGCGGTGCCTACCCGCAGATCACCGATGCGGTGATGCAGGTCATGGGCAAGCCCGGCGACAGCAGCGACAGCGCCGCCACGCCGTGGACGCCAGGGACGGTGCCGGCATGATTCCGCTCACCTACACGCGCGCAGACTCCGTCGATGCGGCCCTCACTGCGTTGTCGGTGCGTGGCAGCGACCCGCACCCGGTGCCCGCCGAAGCCCCGGTGCGCCTGATCGCCGGCGGCACCAATCTCACCGACCTGATGAAGCTGCAGCTGATGCGGCCGGGCAGCCTGGTCGACATCAATCGTCTGCCGCTGGCCAGCATCACCAGCCAAGCCGATGGCGGCCTGCGCCTGGGCGCGCTCGCGCGCAATGCCGACACCGCGTATCACCCGGACGTGGAAACGCGTTACCCCCTGTTGAGTGCGGCGATCCTGGCCGGCGCCTCGCCGCAGATCCGCAACATGGCCAGCAATGGCGGCAACCTGCTGCAGCGCACGCGCTGCCTGTATTTCTACGACCACGCCACCCCGTGCAACAAGCGCGAGCCCGGTACCGGCTGCTCGGCCATCGGCGGGCTCACCACCTACAACGCCATCCTCGGCGCCAGCGCGCAGTGCATTGCCACGCATCCGTCGGACATGTGCGTCGCGCTGGCTGCGCTGGACGCGGTGGTGCACGTGCAAGGTCCCGATGGCGAGCGCGACATCCCGTTCGCGCAGTTCCACCGCCTGCCCGGCGAGCACCCGGAACGGGACAGCACGCTGGCCGCGGACGAGTTGATCGTGCATATCGACCTGCCCGATGCGCAGCGCTTCGTCGCGCACAGCGCCTACCTGAAGATCCGCGAGCGGCTGTCGTACGCATTCGCGCTGGTGTCGGTGGCCGCCGCGCTGGACCTGGCCGAGGACGGCAGCATCCGCGAGGTGCGCGTGGCCCTGGGCGGCGTGGCGCACAAGCCCTGGCGCAATCCCGACGCCGAGGCGCAGCTGGTGGGCAAGCCGGCCACGGCCGAGAGCTTCGCCAGCCTGGCCGATGCCTTGCTGGAGGGTGCGCAACCGCAGGGCAACAACGCCTTCAAGCTGCCGCTGGCACGCCGCGCGATCGTGCGTGCCCTGGACGTCGCCCGCGAGGGCACCATCGACAACCGCGGGCGAACCAGCGCGCTGGAGGAAGCGCCATGAACGCACGCAGCACCGATCTCACCGACAACGACCTGAACCCGCCGGTTGCCGACAGCGGCACCGGCTATCGCCCCACCGGCACCGGCGTCACCCGCATCGACGGGCGCGCCAAGGTCACCGGCCAGGCACGCTATGCCGCCGAATGGCCGGTGCCCGACCTGGCCCATGGCGTGGTGGTCAGCAGCAGCATCGCCAAGGGCGAGATCGTCGCCTTCCATCTCGACGCCGCGCGCGCGGTACCCGGCGTGCTGGAGATCGTCACCCACGAAAACCGCCCGCATATGCGTGGCATGGACCTGTTCTACAAGGACATGACCGCACCGGCCGGTTCGCCGTTCCGGCCGTTGTACGACAACAAGATCCTGTACAGCGGCCAGCCGATCGCCCTGGTGGTGGCCGACACCTTCGAGGCGGCGCGCCACGCCGCCCACCTGGTGGAGGTGGAACTGCTGCAGGACCCGCACGACACCAACCTGATGACCAACCTGGACCGTGCGCACAAGCCCAAGGCCATGAAGGCCGGTTTCTCGCCGCCGCCCAAGGACAAGGGCGAGCCGGACACCGCCTTTGCCAATGCCGCTGTCCAGGTACAGGCCGACTACTACAGCGGCGTGGAGCACCACAATCCGATGGAGCTGTTCGCCTCCACGGTGATCCGCGACGCCGATGGCCACTTCACCATCTACGACAAGACCCAGGGCTCGCAGAACAGCCGCTGGTACGTCTCGCACGTGTTCGGCCTGAGCAAGCGCAAGGTCACCGTGCGTAATCCCTACGTGGGCGGTGCCTTCGGCTCCGGGCTGCGCCCGCAGTATCAGTTGCCATTGGCGGTGATGGCCTCGATCCTGCTGGACCGCTCGGTGCGCGTGGTGCTGACGCGGCAACAGATGTTCACCTTCGGCCATCGCCCGGAGACGCTGCAGCGGCTCAAGCTCGGCGCCGATCGCGACGGCCGCCTGCGCGCGATCTGGCACGAGGCCATCGCCGAGACCTCCCGCATCGAGGACTACGTCGAGGTGGTGGTCAACTGGAGCGGGCAGTTGTACGCCTGCGACAACGTGCACCTGGGCTACAACCTGGTGAGCCTGGACCAGTTCAGCCCGATGGACATGCGTGCCCCCGGCGCCGCACACGGCGTGCATGCGCTGGAAGTGGCGATGGACGAGCTGTCCTATGCGCTGGGCATGGATCCGCTGGCGCTGCGCCTGAAGAACTACGCCGAGGTCAACCCCGCCGACGACAAGCCCTACTCCACCAAGGCACTGCGCGCGTGCTACCAGCAAGGCGCCGAGCGTTTCGGCTGGGCGCAGCGCCCGTTGCAGCCGCGCGCACGCAAGGAAGGCAACGAGTGGGTCGGCTGGGGCATGGCCACCGGGCAATGGGATGCGATGCAGATGTTTGCGCGCGCGCATGCGGTGCTGCACGCCGATGGCCGGCTGGTGGTCAGCAGCGCGGCCAGCGATATCGGCACCGGCACTTATACGGTGATGGCGATGATCGCGGCCGAAGCGCTGGGCCTGCCGCTGGAACAGGTCACCTTCCAGCTGGGCGATTCGACGCTGCCGGTGGCACCGATCGAAGGCGGCTCCTCGCATGTGACCACGGTGGGCTCGGCGGTGGATGGTGCCTGCAGGAAACTGCGCGCGCGGCTGCTGCGCCTGGCGCAGGCGTTGCCGAATTCGCGCTTCACCAAGGCCAGGCTGGACGAGGTGGTGTTTGCCGATGGCACGCTGGCCTTGCGCGCCGATGCCGGCACCACCATGGCCCTGACCGAGCTGTTGCGTGCTTCCCAGCTGGAACAGATCGAAGACAAGTTCCTGCTGCTGCCCAATGTGCTCAAGCAGCGCAACTACACCCGCGCCACCCACGGTGCGGTGTTCGTGGAAGCGCGGGTGGACGAGGAGCTCGGCACGGTGCGGGTCACCCGCGTGGTCAGCGCCGTTGCGGCCGGGCGCATCCTCAACCCGATCACCGCGCGCAGCCAGATCGTCGGCGGCGTGGTCTGGGGTATCGGCCAGGCGCTGCACGAACACACCCAGTCCGATCACCGCTTCGGCCGTTTCATGAATCACGATTTTGCGATGTATCACGTCTCGGCCAATGCCGACATCCACGACATCGATGTGATCTTCGCCGACGAGGACGACCGCATCGTCAGCAGCCTGGGTGCCAAGGGCGTGGGCGAGATCGGCCTGGTCGGTGTTTCGGCAGCGATCTGCAATGCGATCTTCCATGCCACCGGCAAGCGCATCCGCAGTACCCCGATGACGCCGGACAAGGTGATGGCGGACTGAGGCGCGCCGTCGCAGGTCGCCATCGCAAGGGAGTGGGCCGACACCGGCACACTCCCGTCGGCCGGCAGGCTGCCATCGCCTTGCGATGGCAGCTGCGCTTTCCCGCACGCCGGCAGTCGGCCTAGCGCTTCTTCAGGATGCTGATGTCGCCGGAGGTTTCCAGGATCGCCAGGTCGATATCGGCATCGTCGCGGCAATCGGCCTTGCGTTTTGCCACCTCGAAGTCGGCATAGCTGACGTTGTGGCGGACCAGTTCCTTCCAGTAGATCTGCCCGCCCCGCGCCAGCAGCGCCGGGGTGCCCTGCACCCAGGTATCGATCCGCCGGCTGCGCGCGGTGGCCATGCCCACCAGCCAGTTCACGACCAGCAAGGTGGCCGCCAGGATCATGCCGCCCAGCAACGAGACGTCTTCGCCGATCAGCGAGTTCTGCACTGCGGTTCCCAGCAGCACGATCAGCAGCACGTCGAACGGCGTGGATTGGCCCAGTGCGCGTTTGCCGGTCAGGCGCGTCAACAGCAGGACCACGCCATAGACCGCGACCGCGCGCAGCACGAACTCCCACCACGGCATGCCCAGGTGCATCATTTCGTAGAAGCGCACGCGTGTGTCCACGTCCAGCATCGTGTGTCCTGACCGCAGTTGATCGATGGCGCACGCTAGTGCGGAAACGGTGAAGGCATCGTGCTGTCGCCCCGCGGCCAGGCGGCACGCTCGGCACGCATCGTGCAGCGCAGCACGGCTTTTGGCCGGCGATCCGTTAGCGTCTGTCCTGGACAGACGGGGATGGCGGGCATGGGGACTGGGATCACGCGTCGCGGCTTGCTGCTGGGAAGCGCCTCGGCAGCGTTGTTGGCACAGGCGCCGGTGGGGTTTGCATTGCCGCGGCGTGCGGCCGGGGCATCGGGCTTTATCGATGGGTTGATCGCGCGCATGAGTGTGGAAGAAAAGGCCGGCCAGCTGACGCTGTCCGGTTCGGCGCAGCAGACCGATGCAGCGGCGGCCGCCAATCCGGTCAACACCGTGCCCACCGCCGAAGGCCAGCTGGCCGCTGCGCGCGCCGGGCGGCTGACCGGCATCTTCAATGGCTCCAATGTGCTGTGGCACCGGCAACTGCAGCAGGCCGCGCTGCAGAGCCGGCTGAAGATTCCGCTGCTGTTTGCCGCCGATGTGATCCACGGATTCACCACGGTGTTTCCGGTGCCGCTGGCCGAGGCCGCCAGCTTCGAGCCGGCGCTGGCGCAACGCACCGCGCGTGCCGCCGCACTGGAGGCCAGTGCAGTCGGCATCGACTGGACCTTCGCACCGATGGTGGATATCGCACGCGATGCGCGCTGGGGGCGCGGCGTGGAAGGCAGCGGCGAAGACGTGCTGCTCGGCCGGCGCTTTGCACAGGCGCGCGTGCGCGGCTTCCAGGGCGAGGGGCTGGATCATGCCGATGCGCTGGCCGCCTGCCCCAAGCATTTTGCCGCCTACGGCGCCGCCGAAGCGGGGCTGGACTACAACACCGTCGACATCTCCGAGCGCAGCCTGCGCGAGGTCTATTTCCCGCCGTTCCAGGCCGCCTTCGATGCCGGCGCAGTGACCACGATGGCGGCGTTCAACGAGATCGCCGGCATCCCTGCCACCGCCAATCGCTGGTTGCTGGGCGAGGTGCTGCGCGGCGAGTGGGACTACCGCGGCCTGGTGGTGTCCGACTACACCGGCGACCTGGAGCTGATCGGGCACGGGGTCGCCAGCGATGCACGCGAGGCAGCCAAGCTGGCGTTCCTGGCCGGCGTGGACATCAGCATGCAGAGCGGGCTGTATCTGCAGCATCTGCCGGCACTGGTGGCCGCCGGCGAAGTGACGATGGCGCAACTGGATGCCTCGGTACGCCGCGTGCTGCAGTTCAAGGCCGACCTGGGGCTGTTCGACGCTCCATTCCTGCGCATCGTGCCGGCACGCGCACAGGCGCGGCAGCGGCGCCCCGAGACACTGGCGCTGGCACGCGAGGCGGCGCGCAAATCCATCGTGCTGCTCAAGAACGACGGCGAGTTGCTGCCGCTGAAGACGCAAGGCCAACGCATCGCGCTGATCGGGCCGATGGCGCGCAACTGGACCGACACCGCCGGCCCATGGACGCTGTTCGGCGGCGACGACAGCGGCAACGACCTGGCCACCGCACTGCGCGCGCGGCTGCGCGACCCGGGCAGCCTGCAGGTGGTGGAAGGCTGCGACTTCGAACATGGCCTGCCCGGCGGCGTGCAGGCGGCCGTCACCGCAGCGGCGTCCGCCGACGTGGCGGTGCTGGCGATCGGCGAGCCGATGCGTTACTCGGGCGAAGCGCAGTCGCGCAGCGAGATCGTCATCCCCTCCGGGCAGCAATCGCTGCTGGCGGCAGTGGCGGCCACCGGCACGCCGGTGGTGGTGGTGCTCAGCAATGGCCGTGCACTGGTGATCGATGGCCCGGTGCTCAAGGCACCGGCGATCCTGGTCAGCTGGTTCCTGGGCTCGGCATCGGGCGCCGCGCTGGCCGACATCCTGTTCGGCGAGCACGGTCCGTCCGGGCGCTTGCCGGTGAGCTTTCCGCATGCATCCGGGCAGCTGCCCTATAGCTATGCGCACAAGCCCAGCGGCCGTGCCGATCCGCGCCCGGATGCCTTGCAACCGTTCAAGACCCGCTACCGCACCGCGCCCAATGCCGCGTTGTTTCCGTTCGGGCATGGGCTGACCTATGGCCGCATCGAATACGCCGAGCTGCGCCTGAGCGATGCACGGCTGGCGGCGAGCGGCAGCCTGCGCATCAGCGCGCGCATCCACAACCGCGGCAGCCGCGATGCCGAGGAAGTGGCGCAGCTCTACATCCGCGACCGCAGCGCCAGCATCACCCGTCCGGTGCGCGAGCTGAAGGATTTCCGCAAGCTGGCAGTGCCGGCAGGCGGCAGCGTCGCGGTGGAGTTCGTGTTGCGCCGCGAAGACCTGCTGTTCATCGGCCAGGCATTGCAGCCCACCGTGGAGCCTGGCGTGTTCGATCTCTGGGTGGCGCCCTCTGCGGAGGCCGAGGGCGTATCTGCGAGTTTTGAACTGATGGGCTGAGTACGAATCGCGCTCCGAATGGCCCGGACAAGCAGATGGATTTGCCGCATGTCCCGCTAGTGGTGAGAGTCCAGCGGCTTCGGCTGACTCAGCTTTTGACTGAATTCACATGCGGCTACGACGTGGCATCCCGGATGTCTTGCCCAGGCGTGGTTGAACAGGTGGGGGGAGATCAGCTGCAGAGCGGCTGATCTGCGGGTTTGCTGCAGACCCTTGCCCGCCCACGCCGGCTCTCGACACCTACGCTGCCACATTCCCAACAGATAAGGCTCTTACGCGGCATCCATGCCGCGTGTCCCGCGACGGTGGGCGGGCAAGGGCCAGGCGAGATGGTCGGTGTGCATGGACGCGCCGTGCATGCCCTACGGCCGTGCGATGCGCCGAGAGGCAGTGCGGTCTGATCGGCGCCCTGCGATGCGAGCAATCTCGCTGCGGTGCCGACATCACTTCACGCGTCAACCAAGACGCGTCTGGCCAACACGTTCCGCCATCGCCAGGACGTTCGCGAAGGGTTACCAGCCACGCTTATTCCCCGCGCAGCACCTGCGCCAGGAACGGCGCGGTGCGGCTGCCACGCTGCCGCGCGACCGCCTCCGGCGCACCGGCCACCACGACGGCGCCACCCGCACCGCCCGCGCCGGGCCCCATGTCCAGCACCCAATCGCTGCTGGCGGCCACGCGCATGTCGTGTTCGACCACGATCACCGTATTGCCGGCCTCCACCAGGCCTTGCAGCTGCCGCATCAAGGTATCCACGTCGGCCGGATGCAGGCCGGTGGTTGGCTCGTCCAGCACGTACACGGTGTCGCGTCGCTGCGCGCGTTGCAGTTCGGTGGCCAGCTTGATGCGCTGCGCCTCGCCACCGGACAGTTCGGTGGCCGGCTGGCCGAGCCGCAGATAGCCCAGCCCCACTTCGCGCAACACCTGCAGCGGGCGCAACACGCTGGCATCGTCGGCAAAGAACGTGGCGGCCTGGTCCACCGTCATCTCCAGCACCTGCGCAATGGTGTGGCCACGCAGCGCGATCTCCAGGGTCTTGGCGTTGTAGCGCGCGCCGTGGCAGGCGGGGCATGGCGCGTAGACGCTGGGCATAAACAGCAGTTCCACGTGCACCGAGCCCTCGCCCTCGCAGGTGGCGCAGCGGCCCTTGGCGACATTGAACGAAAACTGCCCCGGGTCGTAACGGCGGCGGCGCGCGGCCGGTGTGGCCGCGAACAACTTGCGCACCGGATCGAACAGGCCGGTATAGGTGGCCAGATTGGAGCGTGGCGTGCGGCCGATCGGCTTTTGATCCACACGCACCAGGCGCCGCACCTGGTCGAGCCCGCCGACGATCGCGCCGCCCAGCGGCACCTGCGTGCCGCGCTCCAGTGGATCCAGCGTTTCGTCGTCCTCTGCCTGCGCCTGGCCAAGATGGGCGCCCAGCAATTCCACCAACGCCTGGCTCACCAGCGACGACTTGCCCGAGCCGGATACACCGGTCACGGTGGTGAACACCCCCAGCGGCAGGTCCACATCCAGCTCGCGCACATTGTTGCGGGTGATGCCGCGCAGCTGCAGCCAGCCGGTGGCCGCACGCGCATGGCTGTGCACCTGCGGCGGGGTGCCGAACAGGTAGCGGCGCGTGGACGAGGCTTCCACCTGCTCCAGTCCCGCCGGCGGGCCGCTGTACAGCACCTGCCCGCCGTGCACGCCGGCCGCCGGGCCGACATCGACGATCCAGTCGGCGTGGCGGATCACATCCACCTCGTGTTCGACCACGAACACCGAATTGCCGGCCGCCTTGAGCTGATCCAGCGCGCCCAGCAAGGCCTGCGCATCGGCCGGGTGCAGGCCGGCCGATGGCTCGTCCATCACATACACCACGCCGAACAGCTGCGAGCGGATCTGCGTGGCCAGCCGCAGCCGTTGCAGCTCGCCCGGCGACAGCGTCGGCGTGCTGCGCTCCAGGCTGAGATAGCCCAGGCCCAGCGCCTGCACCACGGCAATCCGCGCGCGCAGGTCGGCGGCGATGCGTTGCGCGGCGATCGCCTGTTCCGGATGCATGTCGGCCTGCGTGCGCTTGTGGTTGCGCTTGCGCTGGCCATCGGCAGCTTCGGCAGCCGGGCGCAGCAGGTCGGCCACCTCGTCCAGCGGCCGCCGCGACAGCTCGCCGATGTCCAGGCCGGCGAAGGTCACCGACAGCGCTTCGCGGCGCAGCCGCTTGCCGTCGCACTGCGGGCACTGCGTGCTGACCAGGTACTGGGCCGCGCGCTTTTTCATCTGCGCGCTCTGCGTGGTGGCAAAGGTGTGCAGCACATAGCGCCGCGCACTGGTGAAGGTGCCCATGTAGCTGGGCTCCTCCTTGCGGCGCAGCGCGCGCTTGACCTCGTCCAGGCTGTAGCCGGCATACACCGGCACCACCGGTTGCTCGTCGGTGTAGAGGATCCAGTCGCGGGTCTTCTTCGGCAGCGTGTGCCACGGCAGATCCACGTCGTGGCCGAGCGTGGTGAGGATGTCGCGCAGGTTCTGGCCATGCCAGGCACCGGGCCAGGCGGCCACGGCGCGATCGCGGATGCTCAGCGTGGGATCCAGCACCATGGTCGCTTCGGTCGCATCGTAGATGCGCCCCAGGCCGTGGCAGGTCGGGCAGGCACCGGCGGGGGTATTGGGCGAAAAGCCGTCGGCATAGATGATGGCCTGCCCCGGCGGATAGCTGCCCGCACGCGAATACAGCATGCGCAGGGAATTGGAGATGGTGGTGACGCTGCCCACCGACGAACGCGCACTCGGCGCGCCGCGCGCCTGCTGCAAGGCCACCGCCGGCGGCAGGCCCTCGATGGAATCCACTTCCGGCACGCCCACCTGGTCGATCAGGCGCCGCGCATACGGCGAGATCGAATCCAGGTAACGCCGCTGCGCTTCGGCGAACACGGTACCGAACGCCAGCGACGACTTGCCCGAGCCGGACACCCCGGTGAACACCACCAGCGCATCGCGCGGGATGTCCACGTCCACGTTCTTGAGGTTGTGCTCGCGCGCCCCGCGCACGCGCACCAGGCCGGAGAAAGACGAGATTGCGTTGGACATGACCACCAGACCGACATTCGACAACGCCCTAGCCTAGCGCGGGACGCATGCAGCCGATGTCAGGGGCAACGGCCAATGCTGCGGCGCCTGGCGCTGATCGCCTGGACATGCGTCAATCGAGGGCCCTGCAGCAAACGCGCAGCGTCGAGGGCGCGGCGCCCTTACCGCTTGCGGGACACGCCGTGAATCCGTCCCTGGAGGCTCGGTGGCGGCATCCATGCCGCCACACGGTCCCGCAACCGGCAAGGGCACCGCACCAGACAGTTGGTCGGCGCTCGTTCGGAAAGCTGTTTTTCGTGCGGCGTGCATCAGACGTGCAACCGATGCTTCATGATCGAACGAGACGCATCCAGCACTGCTCTTCCATGCACACCGACCATCTCGACGGGTCCTTGCCCGCTCACCGTCGCGGGACCTTATGCGGCATGGATGCCGCGTAAGAGCCTACAAGGACGTACTTGCGGCGTGTCCCGCGATGGTGGGCGGGCAAGGGCCCTGCAACCAGGCCGCAGCCCTATCACCCAACAACCACGCATTCATTCAAGCTACCTACGCGGCATGGATCCCGCGTAAGCGCCTACAGAGACGTGTTCCGCGATAGCTGGCGGGCAAGGGCTCTGCTGCCAGGTCGCAGATCAGCTGCGCTACAACGCGATCAGCCCAGCGCGTGCGCCGGCACCGGCTGCTCGCCGGTCTCGGCCAGGGCCTGCATGCGTGTCACCACGCCGGTGAACAACCGCGCGGTGGCGGCGTCGCGCGTGCGGAAGATCGCTTCCAGCTCGCCGTAATACCACAGCGTGCCGGCGCGCCCGGCGGTGAACACGTCGAAGATGTCCTGGCCCACGGCCGGGTTTTCCAGGTCCTGCACGATGGTGCGCGCGTTATAGAGCTTGTCGCAGCCGGACACCAGCAAGGCGCGCTCGGGCGTGTTGCGCAGATGGTCCAGATAGGCCAGCTTGCGTTCGCGCCAGTCGCGTTTGCGTGCGCTGTCGGTGTTGTCCACCTCGGCCTTGTCTTCGGCGGTGGCATCGGTGCATGCCATCACGATGTCGGCCACCGCATCGCCGAACTGCGCGCGGATCGAGGCCTCATGGCCGCCGCCGCAATCTTCCACCACATCGTGCAGCAGCCCGGCAATGGCCTGTTCCTCGTCGCCGCCGCATTCCAGCACCAGCGTGGATACGCCCAGCAGGTGGCTCAGATACGGAATCTGCGTGCCCTTGCGGACCTGCCCGGCATGGGCGATGCGCGCGTAATCCACGGCCAGGGCGTAACGTTCGGTGAGAGCGGTCATGGGGCGTCCGATGCGAGCGAGCACGCATTATCGCCGAGCGCGGTGGCGCACCGGGTGAGGATGGCGCGAGGATGCATGTGCCGACTCAATAACGCGGCGTTGCGGCCGATACCGCTAGGCTCACCCAACGCCGCACGACTGCCCAGCCATGCCCACGCTCCCCGTTTGCAACGCCTGCCGCGACGGCCAGGACTTTCCCACCGCCATCACCATGGCGTTCCAGCCGATCGTGGATGTGTCCACCCGCAGCATCTACGCCGGCGAGGCGCTGGTGCGCGGGGTCAACGGCGAATCGGCCGGCAGCATCCTGGCCGCGGTGGATGAGCGCAACCGCTATGCCTTCGACCAGGCCTGCCGCATCAAGGCGATCGAATGCGCCGCGCAGATCGCGCTGCCGGCCTTGCTGTCGATCAACTTCATGCCCAATGCGGTCTACAACCCCGAACACTGCCTGCGCGCCACGCTCTCGGCCACCGCGCAGTACGGCTGGCCGCTGGACGCCATCATCTTCGAAGTCAGCGAACAGGAACACCTGGCCGAGCCGGCGCATCTGCTCGACATCATGCGCACCTACCAGGCACGCGGCCTGAAGACCGCCATCGACGATTTCGGCGCCGGCTATTCCGGCCTCGGCCTGCTGGCCGACTTCCAGCCGGACCTGCTCAAGCTGGACATCGCCCTGGTGCGCGGCATCGACGCCGACCGCAGCCGCCAGGCCATCGTCCGCCACACCACCCGCATGTGCGAAGAACTCGGGATCGCCGTCATCGCCGAAGGCATCGAACACCCGGACGAATGCCGCGCCCTGCGCGACATGGGCATCCACCTGCAGCAGGGCTACCTGTTCGCCCGCCCGCAGATCGGCGAACTGCCACAGGTGCACTGGCCGGAGTAGGGATCAGGCGCGCCACCACACCAGCGTGTAGCTCCGCTGCGGCCCCGGCAGCTGGCGGCGCACGCAGTGTGACGCTGCGTGGAGCCAACGACCTCAGATCGCGCGTACCGAGTGGTAACAGCCTGATGGCCAAGGAATGGAGGAATCGAGCCGCCAAAAGCACTCGCTCTTCCGATTCCCGATGCCCTATTCCCCAGCACTGGCAAGTTCCGATGCCGGCACCGGATTGGCCTGGTGTGCCAGGTATTGATGGATCTGCGCGACCACCGCCGCGCCCTCGCCCACCGCCGCGGCCACCCGCTTGACCGAGCCGGCCCGCACATCGCCGATGGCGAACACGCCGGGGCGATTGGTTTCCAGCGGCAGGCAGGCCGGCACGCCATCGCCGCGCGCGTTGCCGGTGACGACGAAACCGCGCTTGTCCATCTCGACGCATTGCTGCAGCCAACCGGTGTTGGGGTCGGCGCCGACGAACAGGAACAGATGCCGCAACTCCACCCGCGTGGTCTGCCCGTCGGCGCGCGTGCGCAACACCGCCGCCTGCAGACCACGCTCCGGATCGCCCTCCAGCGCGGACACCTCGGTGCCGGCATGCAGCTGTACGTTCGGCAGCGCGGCGATACGGTCGATCAGGTATTGCGACATCGACGATTCCAGCCCTTCGCCGCGAATGATCAGGTGCAGCTCCCTGACCCGCGGCGCCAGGAATGCCACGGCCTGGCCGGCGGAATTGCCGCCGCCCACCAGCGCCACCACCCCGCCCTCGCACAGCCGCGCTTCCACCGGCGAGGCCCAGTACGACACGCCATGGCCTTCGAAGCGCTCCAGCCCGTCCATCTCCGGGCGCCGGTAACGCGCGCCCGAGGCGATCACCACGGTGCTGGCCAGCAGCTGCTTGCCGTCGGCCAGATCCAGCGTCAGCGCGCCATCGTCGCGCCCGCATTCCAGCGTGCCGGCCTCGATCGGAATCGCCAGCTCGGCGCCGAATTTCAACGCCTGGTTGTAGGCGCGCCCGGCCAGCGCCTGGCCGGAGATACCGGTCGGAAAGCCCAGATAGTTTTCGATCCGTGCCGAGGCGCCGGCCTGGCCGCCGATGGCGCGCTGGTCCAGCACCAGCACCGACAGGCCCTCGGACGCGGCGTACACCGCCGTCGCCAGGCCGGCCGGGCCGGCGCCGACAATCGCCACGTCGTAGCGCTTGTCCGGGTCGATATCCGGGGTCATGCCCAGGCAGTGCGCGGCCTCGGCGTCGCTGGGCTGGCGCAGCACCCGCCCGCTCGGGCACACCATCACCGGCAGCTCCTGCTCCTGGATGCCGAAGCGCTGCACCAACCCGCGGCCTTCCTCGTCGGAGGCGTCGATCACCGTGTTCGGGTAACCGTTGCGGGTCAGAAAGCCCTGCAACCGGGTCAGATGCGGATCGTCCGGCTCGCCGATCAGCACCGAGCCGGAGGCATCGCCTTCGATCAGGCCGACCCGGCGCAGGATCAACGCACGCATCACCACCTCGCCCACTTCGGCCGAGCTGATCATCAGCGCGCGCAGATGCGCAGTGTCGAACGGCAGCGCCAGGCAGCCCTGCGGCCCCGCACGTCCGCCAGCCAGCGACGCGCGCCCGGCAAGTTGGCTGACCTCGCCGGTGAACTGGCCGGGCGTGTGCGAGGTGACCGGCTTTTCGTTGCCCAGCCCGTCGCGCCGGACCACTTCGACGGCGCCTTCCAGCACCACCCACACCGGTGCGTGCGCATCGCCCACGTCGAAGACGAGCTCGCCCGCAGCGAAACGCTGCGCCGGCCCGCTGGCAAACCGCCGCGTGATCGCCAATTGGCCCGGGTCCAGCTCGGGAAACATCTGATGGTGGCGGGTATCGGCCAGGGACATGGAAGGGCGACGCTGAGGGGGAGTCCATGCAGCATGGCCAGCCGTGCGGCCGATGGCAATCACCCGGATGCGCCATACCGGGCGGGACAGCATGTGCGCAGCCAGCGCATGCGCGTGCATCCGATGCAATGCATGCACACACATGACCGCATCACGCGAATGCCTGCGGTGCCGTGCACTCACGCGAGCTGGGCAGCACGACCAGCCGCAGCCGTGCACGCAGAGTGTGGCGGACGCAGCGGCACCCGCACCGGCCGCCAAGCGAACAGAGCCCCGGACCCGGGTCGGCACGCAGTACTTGTGCGCGCTGGTTGCTCTGTTGCTCTGTTGCTCTAGTTGTTCTGGTTGTTCTGTTGCGCTGGTTCCTTTGGTTGCGCTGGTTTGCCGGCGCAGGTTGAACAAGGCCAGTTCCATCGATGCGGCGACCAGGCCCGCTACGGTTGCTGTGATTGCTGTGATTGCTCTGCACCATGCTGAGGGGATGCACCCGTCTTCTCAGCCACGCGATGGTTGCAGCAGCTCCCAGTGCGGCCCGTGCTGGCCGGAGGCCATGCGCTCGGCCGGACGCACGCGAAACACCACGCTGATGCGCTCGCCCACCGCACGTGCGGTCTTGGCAATGCCGTGAACGTGGCTCAGTTGCGAGGCATGGCTCATCGCCAGCAGGCTGCCCGGCGCCAGCTCCACAGCGATCGTCCGCGCACTGCCGTCCCTTGCGCGCAGCTGCATCCGCCGCGCAGCGCCCAGCGACACCAGTGCAATCGGATGCGGCGCCTGCAGCGTCTGCAACTTGTCGTGATGCATCGCCACGCTGTCGCGGCCATCGCGATACAGGTTCAGGCCCACCGCGTTGTACGGTGCAGGCAACACGGCCTGCACCGCAGCAAGCAGCGCCTGCAGCGGCAGCCCGGGTGGCAGCGGCGCATCCAGCCGGTACGAGGCCAGCAGGCGCGGCACCTCCACCACACGGTCGTACATCTCGCGGCGCTGGCTGCGCCAGTCGGTCGCCTGGCGCAATGCGGCAAAGCACTGCTGCGCCACGGCGGGCGCCAGCAGCTGCGGCCAATAGCGCACGCCGCCTTGTGCATCGTGCAGCAGCTGCAAAGGCGCGATGGGAGCATCGAACAGATCCATCGGAACGACATGCGGGCGGTTTGCGTGATTTCAGCAGCCGGGCGTTGCGCTTTCCTGCGGCCGGAGCAGTGCAGGTGCACGCTGTCTCGCAGCTGCTGCAAGGCCATGCTGCGTGTATCGGGGCCACCGACCTGCGCACCCGCTGCCTCCTGCGCGCAAGGCGGGCAACCCGTGGCAGCCACGCGCGTCCATCGCCCACCGCGGCCCGCGCTCGGATTAGCGAGCTCAACGATGCAGGCGTGGATGCCATGCGATCAGGCCCGACAGCTGTGCTACGGTCCGGCGCTGCATCCGCCTGGAATCGCCCTGCATGCAGCATCACTCGATTGCCTTGTCTCCGCTGTGTTGGCTGGCGTTGCTTGCCGCCTGCATCAGCTTCGCCGGCAGCGCGGCGCCACGCGCGGACGACGCGGGTTTCAGCGCGGTGGATCCGTTCGTCGGCACCGGTGGCGAAGGCCACACCTATCCCGGCGCCACGCTGCCGTTCGGCATGGTGCAGCTGAGCCCGGACACGCAGATCAAGCCGCGCAAGGAGGCCTATGGCTGGGCCGCCGGTTACCGACATGGCGACAGCACGATTGTCGGCTTCTCGCATACGCACTTTTCCGGCTCCGGGCATTCGGACCTGGGCGATGTCCTGCTGATGCCGCAAACCGGCCAGGTCAAGCTCGAACGCGGCGATGCCGCCACACCGGGCAGCGGCTACACCGCGCAGTTCGACCACGCCAGCGAGCAGGCGCAGCCCGGCTACTACGCGGTGACCTTGAAGGACCGCAACATCCGCGCCGAACTCACCGCCAGTGCGCGCGTGGGTGTGCATCGCTATCAGTTTCCCAAGGGCGTACCGGCGCATGTGCTGGTGGACCTGCGCACCAGCCTGTACGACTACCCCGGCAAGGTGCAGTGGTCGCGGCTGCGCGTGCGCAGCGACGGCACCGTCACCGGCTTTCGCGAAACCCGCGGCTGGGCGCCCGGCCGCCAGTTGTACTTCGCCATGCGCTTTTCGCGCCCGCTCACCGCCACGCAGTTGCACGACACCGAACAGGACATTCCGTACAAGGGCTTTCCGCCGCCGGGCGAGAAAAATCCCGCGCAGCGCGCACAGATCGAAGGCCGGCAACTGGTCGGCGTGTTCGATGTCGCCAACGATGGCACGCCGCTGGTGGTCAAGGTCGCGCTGTCGCCGGTCAGCGAGGCCGGCGCCATCGCCAATCTCGATGCGGAGGTGCCCGGCTTCGATTTCGACCGCGTGCGCGCCGACGCGCGTGCGCAATGGACGCAGGCGCTGTCGGCGATCGACGCGCAAGGCACACCGCAACAACGCACCCAGCTCTACACCGCGCTGTACCACACCCTGCTCGGCCCCACCCTGTTCATGGACAGCGACGGCCAGTACCGCGGGCCGGACAATGCCGTGCATCAGGCGCGTGGCTGGACCCACTACTCCACCTTCTCGCTGTGGGACACCTACCGCGCACTGCATCCGTTGCTGACCCTGGTGCAGCCGCCGCAACGCAGCAGCGACATGGTCAATTCCCTGCTCGCCTCGCGCCGCGAGAGCGCCTACGGCATCCTGCCGGTCTGGGCGTTCCACGGCCTGGAAACCTGGTGCATGATCGGCTACCACGCCGTGCCGGTGATTGCCGACGCCTACATGAAAGGCATCGGCGGCTTCGATGCCAACGAAGCCTTGGAGGCCATGGTCGCCAGCGCCAACTACGGCCCCTACGACGGCATCGCGCAGTACCGCGCGCTGGGCTACGTGCCCATCGACGAAGAAGGCGAAGCCGCCTCCAAGACACTGGAATACGCCTTCGACGACTGGACCATCGCGCGCATGGCCGACAAGCTCGGCAAGCCCACCATCGCCGCGGAATTCAGCAAGCGCGCCGGCAACTGGAAGCACGCCTTCGACCCGGCCACCGGCTACATGCGCGCGCGCACCCGTGCCGGCAATTTCCGCGCGCCGTTCGACCCCTCGGCCAGCGGCTACGGCAGCGACTACACCGAAGGCAATGCCTGGCAATACTCCTGGTATGTGCCGCAGGACGTCGCCGGGCTTGCCGCCGCGCATGGCGGCGATGACCAACTGCTCGCGCGCCTGGATGCAGTGTTCGATGCCAAGGTCGACCCCAAGATATTCGCGCACATGGAAGACATCACCGGCCTGATCGGCTGGTACGCGCACGGCAACGAACCCAGCCACCATGTCGCCTATCTGTACGCCTACGCCGGCCAGCCCTGGCGCAGCCAGGCGCGGCTGAGCCAGATCATGGACACCCAGTACCACGCCGGCCCCGAGGGCCTGGCCGGCAACGACGACCTCGGCCAGATGTCGGCCTGGTACGTGTTCACCACGCTGGGCTTCTATCCGGTGGCACCGGGCAGCAACCAGTACATCATCGGCCGCCCGTTCCTGCCGCGCGCCACGCTCAACCTGCCCAATGGCAAGCGCTTCAGCGTGATCGCCGATGGCCTGAGCAAGGCGCGCAGCTACGTCGGCAGCGCCACCCTCAACGGCCAGGCACTGAATCGCGCCTACCTCACCCACGAGGAAATCCAGGCCGGCGGCGAGTTGCGCTTCCGCATGCAGGCCACGCCGAATACGCAATGGGCCACCGATCCGGCGCAGCGGCCGTATTCGATGTCGACGCAGACGCGCTGAGTCAGTAGTGGATGCCCATGCGCAGCCCGCAGGCATCGCGCTCCACCACCGCCGGCAGGCTGCCGGCGGTGCCTGCGGCAATGCGCTGCGCGCTCCAGCAGGCCACCAGGGCATCCAGCACATCGTCCGGCTTGGCCAGCGCACGCGGCACGCGCTCCAGCAACGCGGCCACCTGCCTGGCGCCATAGCACTGGCCCAGCAAGGCGGCGCGCTGTTGGTGGCCCGCGCTGCTCTTCTTGCCCGCCGCCAGGCCGTGCCCGCCGGCGAGCACGGCGAACGACACCTCCGGGTGCACCTCGAACACGCGCTCCGCCCACGCCGGATCGGCGCGCACCGCATCGTCCCAGGCGCGAATCTTCGACAGCAGCGCAAACGACTGCACGCCAAAGCCGCGCTGCCCGTCGTGGTCCAGCACCCGGTGCAACGCAGAGGCTTCCGCCTGCGTACGCGCATGCAACATGCCCCGCAGTGGCGCGGCAAAGATGCTGCAGGCGCGGCGCCCACCGACAAAGCGCCGCGCCTGCGCGTCCGCAGCGCGGGGCGCGTGCTCGCTCAAGCCGATCGGCATATCCACGCCCAGCACAGCGACGCCGCCCAATGCGCTCGCCAGCGCGGCAACACTGGGGTAGCCGGCGAACTGCAAGCCATCGCCGGCCTCCCACACCGCCAGCCAGCCGCTGCCGGCGCCATCGATTCCCACACACTGCATTGCTGTCCTCCTGGTCGTGGCCTGCAGTCACGGTGCTACGGCATCGCCCGCACGCTAGCTGCGTGACGCGTTCACATCATGCACAACATTCGTTCACCCGCACGCATCGCGGTGGTTTCCAGACTGCTCCGCATCGGCCGCAGCACGCTGCGGCCTTGTCGTCCCCCACTGCAGGAGCCAGTCATGTCCAGCACCAAGAACCAGTACGAGATGCAGAACCCGCTCACCCAGTTTCCGCAGCCCAAGTTCCCCGAGCAGACCCAGCAAGCGCCGGGCACCATCCATGCGTTGCAGCCCAAAGCCGACCACGGCGAGCAGAGCTACCAGGGCTTCGGCCGCTTGAAGGGCCGCAAGGCGCTGATCACCGGCGCGGACTCGGGCATCGGCCGCGCCACCGCGATTGCCTACGCACGCGAAGGCGCCGACATCGTGCTGAACTACCTGCCGGAAGAAGAGCAGGACGCCGCGGAAGTGGTGAAGTTGATCCAGGCCGAAGGCCGCAAAGCCATCAGCATCCCCGGCGACCTGAAGGACGAAGCGTTCTGCAATGAATTGGTCGCACGCGCGGTCAAGGAACTCGGCGGGCTGGACCTGTTGGTCAACATCGCCGGCAAGCAGACTGCGATGAAGGACATTGCCGACATCACCACCGAGCAGTTCGACGCCACCTACAAGACCAACGTGTACGCGATGTTCTGGCTGTGCAAGGCGGCCATCCCGCACCTGCCGCCGGGCGCATCCATCATCAACACCGGCTCGATCCAGTCCTACCAGCCCTCGCCGACGCTGCTGGACTATGCCTCCACCAAGGCGGCCATCGTCAACTTCACCAAGGGCCTGGCCCAGCAGATCGCCGACAAGGGCATCCGCGTCAACGCGGTCGCACCCGGCCCGGTGTGGACCCCGCTGCAGCCCAGCGGCGGCCAGCCGCCGGAAAAGATTCCCGACTTCGGCTCGGAAACCCCGCTCAAGCGTGCCGGCCAGCCGGTGGAGATGGCGCCGCTATATGTGATCCTGGCCTCGCAGGAGTCCAGCTATGTGACGGGCGAAGTATTCGGCGCCACCGGCGGCTTGTTGCTGTCCTGAGCAGCCCAGAGAACGCGTTTCCAGCCCAGCGCCACCAGGGCCCCGCCGATCGCTGCGTGCGCAGCGATCGGCATTTCTTCCGTGGCATTTCTTCCGTGGCATTTCTTCCGTGGCATTTCTTCCGTGGCGTTTCCTCGGTGGCGTTTCCTCGGAGGGCATTTCTTTGGCGGCGTTTCTTCGGCGGCGTTCTTGGTACCGGCGACGGTATAGACGGGTGACGCATCGGCGGGACGTACACGCACGATGGTTAAACCGGCGACGCAACGCTGGCTACGAGCACCCGTAAGCTCCCCCTTCTCCCCCCGGGAGAAGGTGCCCGAAGGGCGGATGAGGGTGCGCAATCCCTACTAAAACTCCGCCCACAGTCCGCGCTTACTGCATCACCACCGTCTGGATCGCATGCGCCGGGATCTCCAACTCACTGGACGCGGTGCCCACATACAGGTTGTAGCGGATCGCCACGTCGCTGGCATTCATCACCACCGTCGCCAGGCTGCCATCGGTATTGAGAAACGACGTCGTTGCCAGATTGCTACGGCTGCTGGCCGCACTCACCCGCCGCGCGCCGGGGCGGATGAACTTGGAAAAATGGCCGATATACCAATAGCTCGGCGTGTAGATCACATCACCTGTGCGCGTATCGGCATGCACCGGCGCAAAGCAGTAGTTGCCCACATGGTTCGGCCCGCCATGTTCGTCAAGCAGGATGTTCCAGTCCGTCCAGCCCACCGCACCGTGATTGAGATCGTTGATGATCGCGGTGCCATAGCGCTCGCCGTTGGGCCAATGCTGCAGCTTCGCCGGGTCGAACTTTTCCACCGCTGCTTCGGTCAGCAAGAGCGGCTTGTCCGGATACGCCTGCGCCACCGCCGCCACGTTCTCCACCATCGGCGCGAACCCGGCCCAGGTCTCGTACCAGTGGAAGCCCATGCCCCACGCGTATCTCGCCGCGTCCGGGTCATCGAAGATCACGTGCGCGCGGTGCAGCATCATGTCGCGGTTGTGATCCCATACGATGATCTTGCAGTCGCCATAGCCCGCCTGCTCCATCGTCGGACCAAGATGATTTTTCAGAAAGTCGCGCTCTTCCTCGGCGGAAAACACCATCGACTCCCAGGTCTGTACCGCCATCGGCTCGTTCTGCAGGCTGATGCCCCAGATCGGGATGCCGGCCTTTTCGTAGGCCGCAATAAAGCGCGTGTAGTAGGTCGCCCAGGCCTGCGCATACGCGGGCAGCAGCTTGCCGCCCTTGAGCATGTTGTTGCTGTCTTTCATGAAGGCCGGCGCGCTCCACGGGCTGGCAAATGTCGTCAACGTGCCGCCGGCCGCCGCGATGGCCTGGCGCAGCATCGGGATGCGATAACGCTCATCGTGCCTGACCGAAAAGCTCTTCAGCGCCGCATCGCCGTCCTTGATGTAGGTATAGCTGCCGCTGCTGAAATCCGAGCTGTGGATGGTGGTACGCGCCAACGTATAACCAATGCCCTTTTGCGGGTCGTAGTAGGCAGTGAGCAAGGCGCGCTGCGCAGGCTTGGGCAGCCTGGCGAAGGTCTCGGCACTGGCATCGGTGATCGCCCCGCCAATGCCCAGCACCTGCTGGAAGCGCCGCTGCGGATTGACGAAGATGGAGTTCTCCTTCTCGGTCAACGCATGCCCGGCCCTGGGCGCATCGACAGTGCTGGCGCGCATCTGCTGCGTTGCACCTTGGGCGGAGGTGTAGACGCGTAGTGCACCGGCGGGTGCTACTGGCGGAACAGCAGCACCCGCAACCGCAGCGTCTACCGCCGTCGATGCGGGCGTGGATGCAGACGGCGCCGTCGATGCCGGCATCGGAATCGGCGTTGCTGCTGTTGCAGATGCTGCTGTTGCAGATGCAGATGCCAACACCGCTTCAGTCGCAGCACCCCAAACCCCCAGAACCCCCACCATCGACCACGCAATCGCTCGCTTCACCGTGCACCCTCCCAGGTTGGTGACCAAGCCTAACCGAGCAACGCGGCGCAACATCGCGCAACAAACGAGCGCAACCATGCATCCTTCCATCGCCGGACTTTCCCTTCTCCCCTCGGGAGAAGGTGGCCCGAAGGGCCGGATGAGGGTACGTCTGCCAAGAGTGCAACCCGCCCACACTTGCAATCAAGGCAACAACATAAACCCCATTGGAAAGACAGCCCCACTGATCCAGCAAACGTACCCTCACCCCAACCCCTCTCCCGCTGGAGAGGGGCTTTGGTCCGCTTNGGTTACGTCTGCCAAGAGTGCAACCCGCCCACACTTGCAATCAAGGCAACAACATAAACCCCATTGGAAAGACAGCCCCACTGATCCAGCAAACGTACCCTCACCCCAACCCCTCTCCCGCTGGAGAGGGGCTTTGGTCCGCTTGCGGCATCAAGCGATTGGCTTCAATCACCCGCGCGCCAACCGATCCAGAATTCCCGGCACTTCCAACCCGAGCTCCCGCGCCAGAAACCCCACCGGCCCAATCCGCCTGGCCAACTGCCTGCCCGCCGCCGCATGCACAAACACGCCCCATAGCGCCGCGGTCAACGCATCGCAGCCGCGCGCGGCAAACCCGGCAATCAATCCCGCCAGGACATCGCCAGACCCGGAGGTGCCCAACCCGGATGCGCCCCCGCGGTGCATCCACAGCGCACCATCCGGCCCGGCAATGAAACTGTCCGCGCCCTTGACGATCACCACGCTGCGCAGCTTCTGCGCAAACGTCAGCGCGTACTCCCCCGGCGCCGCTTCCACCGCTGCCTTGTCGTCGCCGGCCAGGGTCGCCATCTCGCCCGCGTGCGGCGTCAGCACGAACGGCCGCCCGATCGGCGCCCGCAGGCCACGCAGCAACGCGCCGGCATCCAGCACCAGGGTGCACACCGCCTGCTCGGCAGCGCGCCTGACCATCGCCGTGGTGGTGGCCGACGACGCCATGCCCGGCCCGATCACTGCCGCATCGCAGGCCGCCATCGCCCTGTCCAGTGCGCGGTGCCCGCGCACGATCTCGCCCTGCCCGTTCTGCGCCAGCCCCAGCACCAGCGCCTCCGGCACCGCCAAGGCCATACCCGGCGCCACACTGGCGGCGGTGGCAATCTGCAGCTTGCCGGCACCGGTGCGCAGCGCCGCCTCCCCGGCCAGCAGCACTGCACCCGGCACGCGCATCGAGCCACCCACGATCAACACGCGCCCGCGCTGCTCCTTGTCGCCACCGGGGGCCGGCAACGGCATCGACCGCAAGGCCGCGGCGGTGAGCATGCGCATGCGCGCGGCGGCCATCAGCGCGCCCCGGCCGGACGGTCGGATTCGGTGGTCACCGGCTCGTCGGCCAGCTCCGGCGGCACGAACTTGGTGCGCAGCAACTCCAGCGATTGCCCATCGGCCGCAGCCGCATAGTCGGTGACGCCGCAATTGGGCACATCGCCCTCGCGGTCGATGCCCAGGATGGTGGCCTCGTCCATCCGCTCGATCAGGTAGCGGAAGCAATTGACGATCACCTGGTGCCCCACGATCAGCACCCGCGCACCCACATGGTTGCGCTGCAGATCGCCCACCACTCCACGCAGGCGGAAGATCACATCGCACCAGCTCTCGCCACCGGGCGGGCGGAAGTAGAACTTGCCCACCAGCTTGCGCTGCTCGGCCAGCTCCGGGAAGGTCGCAAGAATGCCGGCCGTGGTGTAGCGGTCGAGCACGCCGAATTCCTTCTCGCGCAAACGCTCGTCCACGCTGACCGACTCGGCCGGCTGCCCCAGCGCACGCGCCACCGCAGCGGCGGTCTGGCGCGCACGTATGTAGGTGGAACTCAGGATCAAGGTCGGGCGCTCCTGCTCGGGCAAGCCGGCCATCCACGCCCCCAGCGCCTCGGCCTGGCGCTCGCCAAGGTCCGACAACGGCACATCCGCATCGCGGTGCTCCAGGTCGATCAAGGACGCCCCGTTGGACTCGGCCAGATCACGCGCCACATTGCCCGCGCTCTGCCCATGCCGCACCACCCACAACCGTGCCGGCCACTGCGCCGAGACACCGGCTACCGCACTGTTCTCACTCACGTGCTTCTCCTGCACAACGTCGGCCTCCGGTGTCGCACAGCCGCCGTGAAAACATGGTCGACCAGCGCATCCGTGACCGGCGTTTCAATACGCACGCGCATCCATGACTGATGGCACAGCAACAAGCGAACGCAACGGACGACGAACGCCGCACCGCTATACTGCAGCCCCCCACCATCCCGCCGCCCATGTCCAACGTCCTGTTGCTACGCACGGCAAGAGAGCGCGAAGAACTGCTGCTGGAAGAGGTGCTGGACGCCACCGAGCAATGCATCGACGCCATCGGCCTGGGCGCCACCAGTTTCGAATTGATCGCCGAGCGCGCCAGGGTCAGCTGCGGCAGCCTGCTGCAACGCTTCGAAGACAAGGACGCGCTGGTGCGCGCCCTGCTGGAGCGCAACTACATGCGCGCCATCCGCCAGATGTGGCTGGTGGAACGCCCGGCCAACGTGCACGTGGTGGATTTCATCGCCGGCCTGCTCGAAGACTGGCTGCTGCAGGAAACCAACATCAAGCGCACCCGCATCGACCTGGAACTGCACCTGGCCACCCTGCGCGACCCGGTGCTGGCCGCCTTCATGCGCCGGCAGAGCGCATCGCTGATCGAACACCTCAGCGCCCTGCTCAAGCGCCTGCTCCGCGGCCACGCCGACCCGGCCAGCAGCGAACAGGAATTCCAGGCCCGCGTCTTCGCCGTCGCCGCCATGTGCGGCGGCCTGCACAGCGTGATGACCAGCGGCATGGAGCTCAACCGCATGCATCTGCAGTTGATCCTGCGCGAGAGTCTGTCGGGGATCTTGAAGTCTGCGCCGGTGTAGGCCCGGAGAACAGACAGCGCATTCGCAGTGCACCGTGCCGCCCCGCTCAGGCTGGTTCACCAGGAGCACATGCGGTAGCGAGCATCGGCCACGCCGGCCTGGCGGCTGCGCACGCGTCTTGTTTAGCGGCTCTTAGTCACGCTGTCCTGCGGTTGCGCCTGCAGGTACCAGTCTGCCAAGTGCTCGATGGTAGACAGCGTCGCCGTCACCACTGCGTACGCCAATGCCGGGGCAAGCGCGGCTCCCGCGTTCTTTTTCCAGGACAAATTACCCTTTGCGTATTCATAGGCCGCCGCAGCGGGCGCGTGTAATGCATCCAGAGCGGCGGCTTCGGCCGGGCCTGCGACTGCGGACGCGGCAAACCGTGCTGCTTGCCGCCCAGCGTTCGCAATCTGCACACCCAGAGGCTTGCGTGCGGCCCTGCCCTGCGCGGCACGTACAGGCGCCCGTGGCAGTTGCTGCGTCAACTGTATGTTGGCCTGTGGGTCGTCTTGTTGCCACGGGTGGCGCGTACCACGCTCGGCCTGTACATCGGTTTGATCTGGTGTTGCTGCACCAGGTGTCGCGGAAGTCACCGATATGGGACGCATGCCTAGCCTCTTCAGCAGGTTACCAATGTGGTTGTGTTCCATCGTGCTGTTCGAACGTCACTGCGCCTTGCGCAAGACCAAAATCAACGCTCTAACGACGTACAGGCGTGGCAAAGCGCTCAGCCAGCGGAGGATGCAGAGTCGCCCTCAGAGGCACGGCGGCGCGCAGCCGCAAGCAGGTTATTAACCAATGTGCAGGCGTTGCCCGCACCACTGGCGGCACGCCAGAGTTCAGGAGGCAGTCGGGAGCGTTCTGCCGTTACCAGGTACATGAGATCCTCGGACAGTACAGTCCGCTCCCATTCAGTCATTTCAGGTGGGGAAGTATCTTCGTCAGAGTCTGCGTCAGACTCTGCGTCACGCATGGTGACCATCATGATGGCGGAATTCAGACATTCCTCGGTTATTCCTAACTCGTGCGCCCGAACTGCCCTTATGAGAGGTACTCGTGCTTGTGCTTGTGCTGCTCTTCGTGCTTGTACTTGCAAATACGAAGCAGCCAGCTGGTGTGCCGAATACAGACCGCCTGCCGCAGTGATGCAGAACAGCGCCGGCGCAGCCGCCGCCTGTGCATGGGCCATCCACGTGGCATCGCCTCTTACGTAACGATGTGCCGCTTGGAAAGACCCCGATGCAGCGTTCAAGCAGGTAGCAACGGTCGGAACGGAGAGCGTTACGAGGCCAATCCCCGCGACCCCCTGCACAACGTTGGCGATCGGCACGCCGATGCCGACAGGGATGTCTGGCTCTTGCAGCCGTGCCGCGCGCACCGCTGGCCGTGGCCTCAGATTTTCCGTCAACTGCGTAGTGGCATGCGGGTCGGCTTGCTGCGAAGAAGGGCCCACGTCACGCACGGCCGGCCGGTCGTGCTGATCGTGCTGATCGTGTCTTGCCCCTCTGCGTGTTGCCGAAGTCAGGTTCACCGCAGGCACGTTTCACCTCTTCAAATCAGGTTGGACATGTCGTCAATATTCCATTCGGACGTCAATGCGTACAGCGAGAAACCGAAAAAGACGAGCATCTGACGAAACAGACAAAGCTGCACCTTGCGGCGTTGCAGGATACCGGCGTGAGGACCACGCAATTGCATGACTCTGCGGCCACTTGCTCGAAGGGAGCATCTGACAACGGCGTAGAAGGCAGCCGTCAGGCAGACGGCAACGGCATCGTGAGGGCGCAGGGTGTCTGCGGATCGCAACGCGCGCTCACCATGCTGATGGTCGCACTTTCACACGCAAAGCAGTGCAACAAGCAACCTACGCTTCGTGTCGTTGCAACGCCGTTCGCTGATCGATATCCCAGGGAATGCAGCCGCCTCCATCCTGACCGCCCCATTGGCCAGCATCTAAGCGAGAACAGCAGATGAACCCCATCAGTCCGCGACTCACACGAGCGGCAAGTCACCCCTCAATGGACACTCCGGCGGCGTCCGAGTCTATGGGTGAGTGCACTGCACCCGTGTCGGCAGATCAACACCTGCCCTGCGCGCAGATCAGCGATGGGGCGCTGCAGGCATTGCCGCGGAAAAGACCACAAGGCGCTGCCGTCCTCAAACGCTCACTCACTGCGCCTGCGCTGACGGCAACACAGCGCCGAATGCTTGCCGAACTCGGGGCCAGAGACGACGCGTGCCTGACACCCGACGAAGCAGCGGTGCTGCGGGAGCTCAGCTTCCACACACCGGCGACACCGCGTGACACGGTGCTGTTTACCGACCCCAACAAGGACCCCGACGATGTGGTCGCCTACACCATCGGCAAGCAGCTGCAGGTAGCAGGCTTCGTACGCCTCACCGACGTTGCGGTGACCTTGGGCGATGCCAGCGTGCGGGAGGAGCGTGCCCGGCTCGCCAAGGGCGTGTTCAACCGGCTGCACCTCCCCGACGTACGTGTTTCGCGCGGCCAGGATTACCCGATGACTGCGAAACAGGCCGAGGACCATGCCAAATTCCTGCAGGAAGGCAATGCCTTGCGCGCGGAATCGGCCGAAATTTGTGGCCACAGCCTGCCAGCGCTGCACGAGCGTCTGATGCAGGCACCGCAGGGGCTGAACATGGTGGTGATTGCCGGCATGACCGACGCCCATGCGCTGGTCGATGGGCATCCGGATCTTGTGCGCGAGCGCGTCAAGAGCATCACCATCATGGGGGGCGTCGAGCCGGCCAGGAACGCTGATGGCTGTGTGCAACCCGACGCACGCGCCTACAACAATGCGACAGATCTGGATGCAGCCCGTGGCCTGTATCGCAAGGCACAGCAACTGCACATCCCGTTGCGCATCGTCACCAAGGAAGCTGCCTACAAGACAGCGGTGTCGCCCTCGTTCTACGAAGGCCTGGCGAAGAGTCGGCACTCGGTGGGCAGGTATCTCGAAGACGTACAGAAAAACGCCTTGAATGGCTTGTGGGACGGAATTCAGGCCGGCCTGCTTCCGGGCCTGGATCAGGCATGGTTCTTTCGCACGTTCACCGCAGACGCACTACCGCAGGCAAACAGCCCGCAGGACGGCGCAAACCAAGCCATGGCGTTCGACCAGGTCTGGCCGAAGGTCACCAAACTCAACTTGTACGACCCCTTGACACTGCTGGCCTCGGTTCCCGGCGCGGCGAGCATGCTGTTCACGCCAAGGCAGATACAGGCCGACGGACTGAGTATTGTGGAGCAAGTGGGCGAACAGGAAGTCAAGCGCCCAGAAAAAGCGAAGCTGTTGATGTCTGCCTTGGCAAAAGTGGCGCTTGCTTCTGAAAAATGAAGGATAAATCATTGCAGTAACACGTTGAGTCCGCGTTAGGAAAAATTGCCGAAGGCCGCCCCGTGCCCTTGGCGGTGCGCCTCACCGCCGCCAATCGGCACGACTCGGTCGTGTTCGAGGAGTTGATCCACGCCTTGCCGCCAATTGGTGACAAACCAGGGCGCCCGCTTGGCACCGGGAATCGATCGGATAAGATCACCCCACATACCAGGGAAGGATGCCATGCGTGATCGACTCTTCAGTAAGGGAGCTGGATCGCTAGCGCTTTTCGCAGCGCTTGCTGTCTCCAGTGGGTCTGTCAGTGCGACGAGCACGGCAGTCACCTTCCACACGCCCGACAACCACTACGAAGTAGAGCTCTACGTTGGCGGCGGCTCCGAAGAAAGCGGCGGAATTGCGGGCGCCATGATCAAATGGCCCGGCTACGAGCATATGGGACTGCCCTTCAACGGGGTGAAGTACCACATGGATAAGGCCATGACCCGCGCCGGCGCCAGGTACGTGAATGCCAGTGACCCGAAGGTTCCTCCATCTTTCACGCTTGAAATTGAGGGGAACAAGGGCCGCCTGATCGTGGGCAAGCGCGTCATACCAGGGACGGCATCATGGATCGTTGGTCCTTACGCCCCCGAGAGCACGTGGGAACCACGGCACATGCGCAAGGACGGACAATGAAGTGCTCTTTACGCAGCGCATGGTTCGCCCTCTTTGTACTTTTGTTGCTACTCACGGGCGCACCGGCCCTCGCCACCGGCGACATCGTGGCATTCGAGGTGAACGATGGTCCGTATAGCTTCCTCGTCTACAGCGGAGGCGGCGAGGACGGCATTGGCGGCCTGGTGGTTTCCTGGCCCAAGATCGCTGCGCGCGGCCTGCCGCCGGGAAGTACCAAGTGGCGCTTCAAGCCCAAATCAAGCGAATTACGGGTGACATTCACCAATCCCGGCAGCAAGGATCTGCCGCCCTCTTTCATTTTGAATATCGTGGGCAAGCGTGGCACGCTCACTCACGGCAAGCGTGTCCTGCCCGGCAAGGTGACCTGGATGTCAGGACCTCTGAAAGACTACTGATGCACTCTTTTTCGTGACTAGAAGGCTGCTTCAACAGTCCACGCGCGTCCTACTGCCCCTACAGCGTCAACTTCGGCTACGACTTCATCAGCCGTCAGGAATACCTGCCACTAGGGCGAGTTCAACGGCATCGACGTAGACGTAGACAGCATCAGCCTGGGCGGCTGAGTCTGCGTTCAAGCGACTAGACATCGACAAAAGATCAACCGCTGGTTGCGCAATCAGCCTGCCATTTTTGTTTGCCAGCCCTCACGCCTTGCGCTCCACCGCCGCAGGCCATTGCACCTCTTCCAGCACATGGGTCACCTGCGTCGCCAGTAGCTCCAGACAGACAGCCAACTCGTCCATGCAGATGGCGGGCTGCCGCAACTGCTCTTCGGCCTGCGTGCGCGACTGCGCCAAACGCGCCAAAAAGCGCATGTGGTCGCGCAGTTGCTGCAAGCGGTATTGCGCGCCTTCTGGCAGGTAGTAGCCCGGCTGTGACTGCGCATCGCGTACAACGTCCGACATGGCCTGCTCCTCATTCCATGGAATCAGCCCGCCCGCCGCAAGGCGACGGACGGGAAGTCGGGAGGCTCGAAACCGCAGACAGCCGGCGGGCATATTCCCCTTGCGGGTGTTGTATTAGCCGCCCTCCCGACGCAGAGCATCGCGTCGGTTGCGCCTGCAAAGTTGCAGGCACAAAAAACCCACCGGTTTGTCGGAGGNTATTCCCCTTGCGGGTGTTGTATTAGCCGCCCTCCCGACGCAGAGCATCGCGTCGGTTGCGCCTGCAAAGTTGCAGGCACAAAAAACCCACCGGTTTGTCGGAGGTGGGTACCGCTGTCTGCGGAGTTTCGAGGCTCCGTGGGGTGATCGTGCTACTGGCGATGTAATACGTCAAGTGCAGCATACGACTCAGCCGCCGGCTTCTTCTGACAGGCTTCCGCACCACACGAATATTCCGAAGCCGCGTTGCGTAGGAACTTACATGCACGCTCGCGCAGGTCCTGAAGACGCCCGGATGTAGCTTTAACGCAACATCTGCAACCTGTAGAATGCATCAGATAATTACAGGAGAAGCGTGTGATCAGGCTTCGATTGACAGAGCTGATCGCTGATGCGCCCTTCCGTCGCGGCCGACGGGTCGAATTACTGGAAGTGGTGCAGGCTACTGGCATCCACCGAACAACGCTTTCAAGAATGGGCAATATCCGTGGCTACAGCGCCACGCTTTAGAACATGATGCGTTATGGAAGGTTTTCGACTGCTCTATTGGCGATGATGCGACATGCGTTGCCGGTGAAGACATTCCTGCAGCCGCCGTCTCTGATCGAACCTCCCCGGCGAAGGCTGATACTCAGATTTCAAGCGACTAAAAGTCGTCCAGCTCGTGCGGAAGGGGGCGACAGTGCAGATTTCCGCTCAACCTTCAATCCAATACATCCCGCGCCCATCAATCATTAGAAATTATCCATTGTGAACAAGCAGCAGCTCGCATCCAAAATCTGGGAATCGGCCAACCAGATGCGCTCGAAGATCGAGGCCAACGAATACAAGGACTACATCCTTGGATTCATTTTCTACAAGTATCTTTCTGACAAATTGGTGCGCTTCGCCAGGGAGGAGTCCTTCACGGACGATGAAATCAAAGCTCTGTCAGAAGAGGACACGGAAACGGCTGAGCACATCAAAGGCAACATTGGCTACTTCATTGCCTACCAACACCTTTTCTCCACCTGGATCGAAGCCAAGAGCGATTTCGACGTCTCGCATGTTCGCGATGCTTTGTCGGCCTTCAGCCGCCTGATCCACCCGAATCACAAGCGCCTTTTCGAGGGCATCTTCAAGACCTTGGAAACCGGCCTGAGCAAGCTGGGCGACACCGCTGCGAAGCAAACCAAGGCGATCAGCGAGCTCTTGCAGCTGATCAAAGACATCCCCATGGGTGGCAAGCAGAGCTACGACGTGCTCGGCTTCATCTACGAGTACCTCATTGGCATGTTTGCCGCCAATGCGGGCAAGAAGGCGGGCGAGTTCTATACCCCGCATGAGGTGTCTGTGCTGATGTCTGAAGTCATCGCACACCACCTGAAGGACAGGAAGAACATCCAGATCTATGACTCCACCAGCGGATCAGGTTCACTGCTGCTCAACATCGGCCAGGCCATCGCCAAGCACATGGGCGACAAAGACAGCATCAAGTACTACGCCCAAGAGCTGAAGGAAAACACCTACAACCTCACGCGCATGAACCTGATCATGCGCGGTATCCTGCCGGGCAACATCGTCACGCGTAACGCCGACACGCTGGAAGACGACTGGCCGTACTTCGACGAGCAAGACCCGGTCAACAGCTACAACCCGCTGTACCTGGACGCGGTGGTGTCGAATCCGCCCTACTCACAGAAGTGGGACCCACTGCACAAGGATGCTGACCCGCGCTACGCCCGCTTCGGCGTGGCCCCAAAGTCCAAGGCTGACTACGCCTTCCTGCTGCACGACCTGTACCACCTGAAGCCCAACGGCATCATGGCCATCGTCCTGCCGCACGGCGTGCTGTTCCGAGGCGGGGAGGAAGGCGTCATACGCAAGGAGCTGATCGAGAACGACCATCTCGAAACCATCATCGGCCTGCCGACCAACATCTTCTTCGGCACCGGCATCCCTACCGTCATTCTCGTGTTGAGGCAAAAGCGCGAGAGCAGCGATGTGCTGTTCGTGGACGCCTCCAAGGGCTTTGCCAAAGAGGGCAAGAACAACAAGCTCCGCGCTTGCGACATCAAGAAGATCACCGACGTGGTGATTACCCGCGCCACCGTGCCCGGCTTCAGCCGCCTAGTGCCCAAGACCGAGTTCCAAAGCGAGGTCAGCGACTACAACCTCAACATTCCGCGGTATGTGGATTCGCCGGAGCCGCCAGAAAGCTGGGACCTGTACGCCTCGATGTTCGGCGGCATCCCGCTGAGCGAACTGGATGCGCTGGCCGACTACTGGAAGGCCTTCCCAAACTTGCGCGCGGCCTTGTTCACCTTGGATGGCACTCCGTACGCCCAGCCGAAGGTGGATGACCTTGCTGCCGCCGTGCGCCAACACCCTGAAGTGACGGAGTTCACCCAGGCCTTCACCCGCGCGTTCGACGGCTTCAAGCCCTGGCTGCATAGCGCGCTGATCGGCAAGATGCTCACGCTGCAGGTCCCCCGCCAGGAAGCTTTGATCTGCGACGAACTGTTTGCTCGCTTGGTCAAGGTCGGCACGGTGCCACTTATCGACAGGTACCAGGCGTACCAGATCCTCGATGACCATTGGCAGTTTATGGCGGTGGATCTTGAAATCCTTCAGACCGAGGGCTTTGGCGCCAGCCGCGTGGTTGACCCGAACTACGTCGTCAAGAAGAAGGACGGGAAGGACGTGGAGGTGCAGGACGGCTGGAAAGGCCGCATCCTACCCTTTGACCTGGTGCAGTTGGCTCACCACAAGAAGGAGCTGGACGCCCTCCGCAAGAAGGAGGCCGAACTGGCTGATGTGGTTACTCAGCTGAACGAACTGCTCGACAGCTTCAGCGAAGAAGACAAGGTCAAAGACACGTTCAACGAAGCCGGCGACAAGTTCGTCGCGGCAACCGTGGCTAAGGAAGCCAAGGAGTTGGCGGCTGAGGCTCAAGTCGCGGGAGCCTTTGGCTCCGACTCTTACGAGGCCAAGATCATCCAAGCAGCCAAAGTGCTGGCAAACGAGAAGTCGCTGAAAGCTGCCATCAAGAAGGACGCCACTGCGCTGCACCTGAAGACCAAGGCCACCATCGAGTCGTTAAGCGACGCACAGGTTTACGCCCTGCTCGAAAGCAAGTGGCTGTCACCGCTGGTGGACGAACTGCATCGCCTGCCTGGCGTGGTGACATCCAGCCTCATCGCCAGGCTGCAAGCTTTGGTTGAGAAGTACCGGATCACCTATGCCGACAACGCCCGGGACATCCGGAAAGCCGAGAGAACCTTGGTGGGCATGCTCGGCGAACTGGATGGCGACAAATTCGACCTCAAGGGCATTGAGGAACTGAAGACTTTGCTGGCAGGGAACTGATATGGCGGATCAGATTGCAGGAAAGGTGCCGCGTATTCGATTCAAGGCGTACAGCGAATCGTGGGCGGACGAGAAGATTGGCGACGTCCTCGCCGAAAAGCGTCGCCCTATCGTGCTGGAGGACGATCAGCGCTACGAGCTCATCACGGTCAAGCGTCGCAACGAAGGCGTCGTTTCTCGCGGCCACCTGAACGGGCGTGACATCTTGGTGAAGAACTACGCCCAGCTCAAGGCGGGTGACTTCGTCATTTCCAAGCGTCAGGTGGTTCACGGGGCGACCGGCATCGTGCCGCCTGCCTTGGATGGTGCCATCGTGTCGAATGAGTATCTGACCGCCGTCGACAGCGAGAAGCTCCTCACGGAGTTCCTCACCATCGTGGCGAGCTTGCCCGCGATGCGCAAGCAGTTCTTTCTGAGCTCCTATGGCGTGGACATTGAGAAACTGTTTTTCGATGCCGACGACTGGAAGAAGCGGAGCGTGACTCTCCCCGATGTTCAGGAGCAGAGTCTTATCAGCCAGCTCTTCCGAGATGTAGAACAGCTAATTTCGCTTCATCAGCGCAAGCATGAAAAGCTGGTAGCGCTGAAAATGGCAATGCTTGAGAAAATGTTTCCCAAGTCAGGAACTGCGGTCCCTGAAGTTCGATTCAAGGGATTTTCTGGGGCTTGGGAGAAGAAGAAGCTTGGCGAGCTCATGCCCATTACATCCGCAGCCCGCGTTCACAAACACGAATGGACGAGCTCCGGCGTGCCCTTCTTCCGGACAAGCGACGTAGTAGCACGATACAACGGAGAGCAAAACTCGAAGGCGTTCATTTCATTAGAGCTCTTCCAGGAGCTGTCCAAGAGAGTGGGGCGAATCAAGCAGGGAGATATCCTAATTACTGGAGGCGGATCAATTGGAGTTCCGTTCCTAGTTACGTCAGATGAGCCATTATACTTCAAGGACGCGGACTTGCTTTGGCTCAAAGTGCCAGCTGGCATTGATAGTAAGTATTTGTACTCCTACTTCTGTTCGGGAGTGTTCTCCAAATACTTAGAAAGCATCTCCCACATCGGAACTATCGGGCATTACACCATCGAGCAGGCAAAAAGCACCCCTATCGACATTCCTGGCATTGATGAGCAGCAGAAACTGGGATCCTATTTCAATAGTCTCGCCGAATTAATCACGAAGCATGCCGTTCTACTCCAGAAGCTTCGGCAAATCAAATCGGCTTTTCTAAAAGATATGTTTGCCCAGGAGCCGCGCCCATGACTACCTTTGCCAAAGAATCCGAATTTGAAGCCGCTGTTATCCACGAACTGCGCCAGCGTGGCTGGGGGGAGCTGGAGGTCATCAATTGCCCCAGCGAGGCGGACCTGCTGGCGAACTGGAAGCAGATCCTCTTCGAGAACAACCGCAGCAAAGACCGGCTGAACGAGGTGCCGCTGACCGACAGCGAAATGCAGCAGGTGATGGAGCTGATCCTCGCCCTACGCACGCCACTGAGGCTGAACGGCTTCATCAACGGCAAGACGGTGGCCATCACGCGGGACAACCCGGCCGACACACTGCATTTCGGCAAAGAAGTGAGCTTGAAGGTCTACGACCGGCACGAGATTGCCGCCGGGCAAAGCCGCTACCAGATCGCACAGCAACCGCGCTACGCCCGCGCTTCTGAATTGCAGCACGACCGGCGAGGCGACCTGCTGTTGTTGATCAACGGCATGCCGGTGATCCACATCGAGCTCAAGAAGAGCGGTATGCCGGTCAGCCAGGCCTACAACCAGATACAGAAGTACGCACGCGAGAGCGTGTTCACCGGGTTGTTCTCGCTGGTACAGATCTTTGTGGCGATGGAGCCTGAGGAGGCGCTGTACTTCGCCAACCCCGGGCCAGACGGCAAGTTCAACAAGGACTACGCCTTCCACTGGGCTGATTTCAACAATGAGCCCGTCAACGACTGGAAGAGCTTCACCTCCAGCCTGCTGTCCATCCCGATGGCGCACCAGCTGATTGGCTTCTATACCGTCGCCGACGAGGCCGACGGCGTGCTGAAGGTAATGCGCAGCTACCAGTACTACGCCGCGCACGCCATTTCCGACAAGGTCGCCAAGACCGACTGGAAGAACCCGAACCGCCTGGGCGGCTACATCTGGCACACCACCGGCTCGGGCAAGACCATGACGAGCTTCAAGTCCGCCCAGCTCATTGCTAACTCCAAGGATGCCGACAAGGTCGTGTTCCTGCTGGACCGGGTAGAGCTGGGCACGCAGACGCTGAAGGCCTACCGGGACTTTGCCGGTGACAGCAACCAGGTGCAGGCCACCGAGAACACCGGGGTGTTGGTCAAGACGCTGAAGAGCCCCGCGCCTGCGGATACCCTGATTGTAACGTCTATCCAGAAGATGAGCCGGATCGCGGATGACGCCGATGGCTTGAAGGCGCATGACCTAAAGACCATGCGCGGTAAGCGCATAGTTTTCATCGTCGACGAGTGCCACCGCTCTACCTTCGGCGATATGCTGACCAACATCAAGGCGAGCTTCTCAGGCGCGGTATTCTTTGGCTTCAGCGGCACTCCCATCCACAAGGAGAACGTCCGCAAGGACAACACCACGACGGATGTCTTTGGGAATGAGTTGCACCGCTACAGCATTGCCGATGGTATCCGTGACAAGAACGTGCTGGGCTTTGACCCCTACCAGGTCCTGACCTACCGCGACCGTGACCTGCGGCAAGCGGTGGCGCTGGACAGGGCCAAGGCTGTGACCGTGGCCGAAGCACTGGCGGACGCCGCAAAGAAGAAGGTCTTCAACCGCTACATGAAGGACGTGCCGATGGCGGGCCACCGAAATTCGGCCGGTGAGTACCAGCGTGGCATTGAGGACTACTTGCAGAACACCCAATACGAGCGCGACGTGCACCGCCGCGCGGTGCTTAAGGACATTGCCGACAACTGGGAGGTGCTGAGCCAGGGCGGAAAGTTCCACGCCATCTTTGCCACCAGCAGCATTACAGAGGCGATCACCCACTACCGCCTAATGAAGGCACATTGCCCCACATTGAAAATCACCGCGCTGTTCGATCCGCACATCAGCGATGAAGACGGCGGCGGCACCGATCCTGCCTTCAAGGAGGCCGGCCTTGAAGAAATCATCAAAGACTACAACGCGACCTATGGGCAGAGGTTTGACTTGGGGACCCACGCGAACTTCAAGAAAGACCTGGCCGCACGCGTAGCCCACAAGGCGCCCTACATCCGGGCTGAGGCCGAGCCGGAAAAGCGGCTGGATCTGCTGATCGTGGTGAACCAGATGCTAACCGGCTTCGATTCGAAGTGGGTCAACACGCTGTACTGCGACAAGCTGCTGGAGTACGAGAACATCATCCAGGCGTTCTCACGCACCAATCGCTTGTTTGGGCAAGACAAACCGTTTGGCACGATCCGCTACTACCGCAAACCGCACACGATGAAGCGAAATGTGGACGCGGCGGTGAAGCTCTACTCCGGCGACAAACCGATTGGCCTCTTTGCCGACCAACTGCCCCGGAACCTGGAGCGCTTGAACGACTGCTTCACCGAAATCAGCGCCATCTTCAGCGCGTCAGGTATCACCGATCTCGCCAAGTTGCCAGACGACTTGGAGGCGCGGGCGGCCTTTGCCAAGCAGTTCAACCGGTTCAGCGCCATTTTGGAAGCCGCCAAGATTCAAGGCTTCACTTGGGACAAGACGGTCTACGAGTTCGATACCGAGCAAAAACAGAAGATAGAACTGGCGATCACTCAGCAGCAGTACCTGACGCTGCTGCAGCGTTACAAGGAATTGGGGGCCGGCGGCGGGGGGGCCGGGGAGAGCATTCCGTTCGACATCGACAGCCACATCACCGAGATCGACACGGGCAAGATCGACGCCGACTACATGAACTCGCGATTTGCAAAGTACCTCAAGGTCTTACTGAGCGGCGACGAACCATCCAAGGAAGCGACATTGGCCGAACTGCATCGGTCGTTCACGACCCTTTCGCAGGAAGACCAGAGGTTCGCCCAAATCTTCTTGCACGATATCCAGCGCGGCGATGTTCAGATCAATCCCGATCAAACCTTCCGCGACTATTTAGTGGAATATCAGACGCGCGCGAAGAATAAGGATTTTGCGACCATCGTCGCCACGCTGGGCGTTGATACAGGGAAACTTTCTGCCCTGATTGACGCGCATGTGACCGACGTTAACCTCAACGAGTATGGACGCTTTGACGATTTACGGGAAACGGTCGATATGCAACGCGCCAAAGCTTACTTCGAACGTATCGAAGGCAAGCCACTGCCTATGTTCAAAGTAAATATCAAATCAGCAAATTTACTCAGTGAATTTCTGATCCGAGGCATCCTGCCTTTGGACGAAGCGGAACTGAATACGCCGAGCCCGGAAGACTCCGATCAAGTCTAAAGATTATCGGCAATCCCTCACCAGTTAGCTGACTTAGAACCAGCCGGGGGGGTGCCATCGCAAAATACCTGCAACGGGCGCTACAAGCAGACACTGGGCTGGCTGTTTGGCACAAAAACTATTTGATTCGATCAAGCAGGTGCAGGAGAGACCAACCCGTTCGCCATGAACGCACAAGCATGAGCCCCTATACATGGCACCCGGTGGCATTACACCGGCAACGAAGGTGGCGATGACGCATCGCCACCTTCTTGTGAACACTAAGAATGGGGAATTACGCTCTCAAGCTTCATGCAGCATAGCGGAAACAAAGCATTTGGTGCAGATGTCTCGCTCACTGAGCATAAGGGTATCCATCGCTTAACGCTCCTTATCTATCGGAAGCGAGGAACCAGACGGGCTTCAATGGCAGCTGCGTGCGGGCAGTGTCGCTGAGTTGCGCATAATGCATCGTCCATAGCTCCACCAATTTTCGAGCGTCGATCAAGTTGATGCGGCGATGCGACTGCCGCGCCTCAAAATCGGCATCCTTGGTGAAGCCGGACAGCGCAACGTACAGACCGACATCGCCCTCCCCGAGCACGGCCATAAAGCTGCGCAGGCCCGTCACATCGATCCTCGGCGAGTTGGCATTACGCTTGACCTGCACCTTGATGCGCGGCGGGCGGGTGCCGAGTGGGTCGTTGTAGGCAATGATGTCGGTGCCACCGTCCTTGCCCGGCGGTGCGACCCAGGCGACGTGGTAGCCCATCGCCCGTAGCAGCGAGGCCACGAGCTCCTGGAAGTCGTACGGCGGCATCGCGGCGAGGTACGCCTCGATCTCGGCCCATGCCATTTCTTCTGCTTCTTCCAGCGTGATGCTGGCCGATTCCTCGGTGAGCTCGCCTTCGGGATCGTCGACCTCGTCGGCTACGGGCTGGGCGCTCTTCCACTTCTTGTAGAGCTGCCCCACCGTGCGGATGAACTGCTCCGGATCGGGGTACGCGTGCAGCGCCGCTTCGCCCTCTGGCGTGAGGGTCCAGATGCCTTTGTCCTTGACCAGCCAGCCGGCCTTGACCGGCGCCACGGTGCTGAAGCGCACGATCTTCTCGAAGCGACGGCCGCCGGTTTCGTAGTCGCCCGCTTCGTACTCGGTGAGCACGACCTGCTTTTCCAGTGCGGCCAGCGCGTCTGCGGCGCGCATGCCCTCCGGCTGGGTCTTGAGGATATGGAACAGCGCACGGGTCAATTCCCCCGTGCGGCGCCTGCTGATATTGGCCATCTACTTCCCCTGTGGCACGACGTTGGCGCGAACGCCGTGCTTAATGATAGTCGTCTTCACGCTGATGCCTGACTGCCAAAACGGTGACGACCTGATCGCTTTCAACCTCAAACAGCAGTACATAACCGCTGGCACCGAAGCCGATCACCAGCTCCCGCAAGAACGGATCTGCCGCCCCCGCCTTGCGGCAGCTCAACGGGGCTAGTTCGAGCACGGTGACGCCGTCGCGGATGGCCTGCAGCGCGCGCTCGGCCACGGTGAAGTCGCCTTTGGCACGCTGTAGCAGCCAGTCGTAAAGACGCACGAGATCGTCGCGCGCTTGCTGAGTGAAGCGGACGGCGAATCCCACCTTGGCTCAGCCCTTGCGCGCCTGGTCCAGTTGGGACTGCAGCCCGGCCAGCACATCGGTCGCGTCGATGTACCGGTTGGATGCCTTGGCGCTGTCACGCGAGGCCAGCCCGCGCGCAATGAAGCCTTCCTGCTGCTGGCGCTGCTGCACCTGGGCACGCACGGAGTGCTCGACGAAGCTGGAAAGCGTCTCACCCTCCTGCAACACGGCTTCGGCCGCTTCGCGCAGCGCCGGGTCTACCCGGAGCGATGGAAGAGATGCGGATTTCATGGCAGGCCTAGTGCGTTGCAATTGCGATGCATCATCGCAAGCGAGCGCCGGCGCTTCAAGGCTTTCTTTATAGACCTAACCCGACGATGCCGCAGCTACGCTGATGCAATGATGCTTAGGCGCTGAAGCACGACGTTTGCGCGCTCCGGTTCGGCGACCAATCCCGGCAACGCGTTCACAAACGCCGGGTTATCCACCAGCCCCACGAACACGTCGGCAACCCAATGCCGAAGATCTGCATGCTCCACGGCAAGCTCTTCCACCAGCTCGGCCCGGCCATCGACGACATTGAGGACGTCCTCCAGGTCGTGACTGGAAAGGAAGTCACTGTTGCCTCGGGTAACGAAGGCTTCGAGCTTGGTCGCGACGAATGCTGTGGCTGTCACCAAGCGGATGGACAAGCGATCGCTCAAAGCCACCACTTGGGCCGTCTCTACCGCATGGGCGTACCAGCGGTTGGAGAAGCCAAGCACGCCGGCATCCACCGGCATCCACCGGCATCAGGTCGAAGATGACGCCCGATGCTTCGTGTACCCAGCGGCAGACGACGCCGCTGCGCATCTCGCGCGCAAAGCCCTGCGATTCCACACGCGCCTCGATACCGCGGAACCGGGCCCAATCAAGATTGACCACCGCATCGACGTCATAGGTGGCGCGGACGCTTTCCGCCAATGGATCCGACACCAGCAGGCCAACGACTGCGCCGCCGAGGAAGACCACCTGGTCGCGAAGTTCGCCCAGTGCATCCGCAATCACCAGCAGATGCGGCAAGTTAGGATCGTCAGACCGCATCGCCAAGCCCCAGCAACTGCTTGAGATAGCGCGCCGCCAGCGTGCGCTCGCGGGCACGCCCGCTACGCAGGGCGTCCTGCAGCGCCAGCAGTTGGTGCAAGGCAGGGTCGGCCAGCGCAGCGTTGGGCACACCGGCCGACAACGGCGACAAGCCGGGGCCTTTGGCTGTGCCCTGCGCGCTTGGCCACACAGGTGCATCCCCTGGGGAGCTGGCAATGGCAATGGACAGTGGGGGCACGCCGAAGGCCGTAGGAATGCCACGCCTTGGCGGCCCGATGACGGCAGGAAAGGCGTAACGCACACCGTGAACCGCGAACTCATGCAGCGCCGTGCGTACCGTCTCCCACTCGCCGCGGCCTTTTTCCAGCGCCAGGCCGGATGCCACCGCGCGCTTGACGCTGCGATGCACCTGCGAGGCGCTCATGCCCAGCGCTTCTCCAAGGGAGGCGTAGGTCCAGGCCTGGCCCGCCTGGGCGACCTGCTTGTACAGCACCACCAGATCCTGGGGCTTCAGTTCCACAGCCGAGCCCGCCTTATTCCATATTCCGGAATATGGAATATCAAGCGAGTGCGCTGTTTTTGCAAGCAGTCTTCGCTAAGTGCCCTGACTAAACGACGGGCTACCGCTCAACGGCGGAAGCCGGACACGCTCACCCAATTCCCTGCAGCGCCACCCGAATCCCCTCCCCCGCCAGCCGCGCACTCGCCAGCAGACGCTCCAGGCTCTGCCCATGCCGGACGCTGGCGGACAGCCCGGCCATGGTGGTGCTGACGAAATCGGCCAGCCGGTCTGCGTCGTGCGGGCACTGCCTGGCGATGTGGGAGCGGATCAACTCCTGGGAGGCGACATGAAAACCGCAGGCGGCCTCGCGCGCCTGCGCGTCGTTGCTGCGCGTGCCTTCCAGCACCAGGCAGCCGGTGGCGGCGGGGTCTGCGGCATAGCAGCGGGCGGCCTGCTCCAGCACGTCGGCCAGGGCGTCGGCCAGCGGGCGGTTGGCGTCCAGAAGTTGCGGCAGCGGGATGGCACCGGTCTGCGCGTAGCGGTCGAGGACGCGCGCATACAGGCCGGCCTTGCTGCCGAAGGCGGCGTAGAAACTCGGCGGGTTGATGCCCAGTGCCTGGGTGAGGTCGGCCACGCTCAGTGCATCGTAGCCGCGCGCATGGAACAGCTGCTGCGCGGTGGCGACCGCTTGATCCGGGTCGAATGCGCGCGGTCGGCCGCGGGCCCGGGAGGTTTCTGTAGTCATTGTTACACAATCCTTGACGGCAGACGAAATCTATTATGTATTACTCGCTACATTAATTGCGAGGTGGGTGCATGTCAGCGTTCAAGGACAAGTCGGTACTGGTGCTCGGTGGCAGCCGGGGAATTGGGGCCGCCATCGTGCGGCGCTTCGTGGCCGAGGGCGCACGGGTGACGTTTACCTACGCCAGCTCTGCCGAGGCGGCGCAGCACCTGGCCAGCGACACCGGCAGCACCGCGGTGCTGGCCGACAGCGCCGACCGCGATGCGGTCATCGCCGCGGTGCGCCGCAGCGGGCCGCTGGATGTGCTGGTAGTCAACTCCGGCATCGCCTTGTTCGGCGATGCGCTGGACCAGGATCCGGACGCGGTGGACCGGCTGTTCCGCATCAACGTGCACGCGCCCTACCACGCCGCCGTGGAGGCCGCGCGGCAGATGCCGCCCGGCGGGCGGATCATCGTGATTGGCTCGGTCAACGGCGACCGCATGCCGCTGCCCGGCATGGCGTCCTACGCGCTGAGCAAATCCGCCCTGCAAGGGCTGGCGCGCGGGCTGGCCCGCGACTTCGGGCCGCGTGGCATCACCATCAACGTGGTGCAACCGGGCCCGATCGATACCGACGCCAACCCGGAAAACGGGCCGATGAAAGACCTGATGCACAGCTTCATGGCGATCAAGCGCCACGGCCGCGCCGACGAAGTGGCCGGCATGGTGGCCTGGCTGGCCGGCCCGGAAGCGGGCTTTGTCACCGGGGCGATGCACACGATCGATGGTGCGTTTGGGGCGTGAGGCGGCGGCGTCGGCGTCGGCGTTGACCACGCTGCAACTCGACACGTAGTGCGATCGATGGCGGCAAACGCCCTCCGTCAACACACATGGCGAGCTGCCGTTGCACGGCCAGCCTCCTGGTCCGCCTGCATATCCTGCCGGCAGCGCGTGATCGCATTCCCATGCCATGCGGCGCATGGCACGGGTCATCGCAGGCTTGGTCCTTGCTGTCGCGCTGATCCCAGGTTGCCTATAGTTGCGGCGAACCCCGCAATGGATTGACCAATGCACATGATGTCATCCGGCCGGTGCCTGGCCCTTGCACTCGCCGTTGCTGTGACCGGCAGTGCCTGTGCACGGACGCCATCACCCGAACAGAAAAGGACCTCCCCCATGCCAGACAACGTCACCACCGGCCGCACCATCAACGGGCACACCTATTCGGATGCGCCGGTTGACGTAAAGCTGGGGCCGAACACCTTCCGCATCCCCGCCAACTACCTGGACAGCCAGATCGCGCCGTGGCCGGGCGAAGGCGTCACGCTGGTCATCGAATGGCCAGACATGACCCCCACCCCGCCCGGGGCACGGGCCAACCCGCGTACGAATGATTTCCGCAAGGAAATCCATGCCTCGATTGACTATGTCGACCGCGTCCCCATCGAGGCATTGCTGGCACGCTACTCATCCAACGAAGCAATTACCGAGCCTGATTCGGTCGAACGAGGTGATCCCGTCGACAGACTCGATCTGCGTATCGCGCAGCCTGAAACACTCGGATTGACGCCCTATGCCATCGATGAAGAAAAGATGGCGGTGTACGTTAAAGCGTACGAAGCCCGCTACAGCAAACCTCCGACACGCAACCCTGCGTTTGAGGACGATTGGTATGTCGCGCGCGATTCCGGCGGCAATCTCACCACTTTCATCAAGTGCGATAGCGCCAAGTTTCGTAAGGACGGCATACGGCTTGAGGGCGACCAAGTCATTGACGAAGAAGAACCAGTTGTCGCCGGATGTACGCACTACCTTGTGGATGTCGAGAACAAACTATCCATCACGCTTAACTACCATCGCGCGTTTCTAAGGGACTGGAAACGTATGGAAAAAGCGATTCGGGACGTTTTGGAACGCACCAAAGTTGGGTGATCCACACTTTTTTGCAAGGAGTACATCATGGGTGGATTAAATCAGCAGGACTTGACGATCCTGCGCAGCTACGCAAAAGCAGGCAATCGTGAGCTGTACTGGAACTACCTCTCGCAACTGCCCGGTGCAGACGGCTACGGGACGCTCGCGCTTGGTGTCGTGCGCAATGACAGTTTGCCGGGGCGCGTTGCGAATAGTTACGCGCAGGATTACGCGAGCACGCAGCACGACAGCGGCTCGCGCTTTGCTAATGCTCAACTGAGCGAGCGTCAGTGGGAGAGCTTCGGACAGACGTTGCTGGAGAGGGATTTGGAACTTCGACAAGCATGGCTCCGTCGAGACCGTCCGGATCTGGCACTGAACCTACCAGGCGCCTCCGTCATGCTCGCGCACGACCGCGCGTTTGAGCAGCATCGTCTCGACCCCAACTGCTGGACCCCACGCGTGCTCCTGCAAGCCGCCCTGGAAAAAAGCGGTCCCCGGAAGCTCGAACAAATCTGGACCAACATGCTCGACAACGAGTACGTCGGCGCCACTCGCATCAGCAATACCGGCTACGAGACCTTTGCGCAGATGGGACTGGCGGCCGGCAGCCAGTACCTGGCCAAGCTGGGCACCACCGAGGCGATCCAGATGCTGGAGGGCCGCTCCGCCGTCGACCCCAACGTCATCGGCAGCAACAGCTTCTACGCGATGTACTTCGAGAAAGAACAGAAGTGGGTGAACGTCAGCGCAGGCGGCGGGCATCTGTCCATGCGCGAAGAAACCAATGCCGGCCGTATCGCCGAGCTCGACGATGCCCGCGCCGTGCGCCTGGAGCGGCAGCAGAAAGCCACGCAGTTCCACGAAGACGACCCGCACCGCTCCATCACCCGCAGCCCGTTCACGGCGTCGGCCGACGGCCAGCCGGATCGGACGCAGCCGCCCACCAAACTCGCCGAGATCGGCCCTGATCACTGGGACTACGCACTGCTGCAGCAGGTGCGTGCGGGTGTAAGCGCCATCGATGCGCACGCCGGGCGCTCGCCGGACGAGAACAGCGAGCGCCTCATCGCCAGCGTGATGAGCCTCGCCCGCCAGAACAACCTGGACCGGGCCGACCATGTGGTGCTGAGCCAACAGACCGCCGACAGCCCGGCCGGCCGCCATGTGTTTGTGGTGCAGGGCGAGTTGAACAATCCGGCACACCTGCGCGCGCACATGCCGACCGATGTGGCCGTGCAGACGCCGGTGGAGCAGTCGCTGCAGCAGCTGGAGGTGGCCAGTACCGATCGCCAGCAGGCGTTGGCGCAGGGCCAGCAGCAGGAAATGGACAACCGGCAGCGTGAGAGCGCGTCGATGCGCATGGGATAAGGCAGCGCTGGTCAGAGCACCTGCCTGTCTACTTCCGGCCGATCTCGATGCATACGCGCGGCACTGGCCCTACCGGAGCCGGCAAGTGCAGGTCTGCGCGCATCCGCGACAACGCAGCGTGCCCCACGATGACACTGCACCGGCGTAACCGCGCCAGCTGCGCCCCGGCGCCGCTGGAACTCATGGCAAACCAGCAATCCTCAAACGCCAACGGCCCGGACAAGCCGGGCCGTTGGACGATGCCGCGATGGGCGTCAGCCGATCAGGCGAACGGGTCCTGCAGCACCATCGTGTGGTCACGATCCGGGCCGGTGGAGACGATGCTGATCGGGCAGCCGGCCAGTTCTTCCAGCGCGCGCAGGTAGGCGCGGGCGGCCACCGGCAGCTTGTCCCACTCGGTGATGCCGTGGGTGTTCTCGGTCCAGCCCGGGAACTCCAGGTACACCGGGGTGCACTCTTCCCAGCCTTGCGCGTCCAGCGGGGCGTATTCGGTGCGCTTGCCGCGGTATTCGTAGGCGATGCAGACCTTGAGCTTTTCCATGCCGTCGAGCACGTCGAGCTTGGTGATGCACAGGCCGGAGATGCCGTTGATGGCCACCGCACGCTTGAGCGCGACGATGTCCATCCAGCCGCAGCGGCGCGGCCGGCCGGTGGAGGCGCCGTATTCGGCGCCGCGGTCGCGGATGCCCTGGCCCACGTCGTCGTCCAGCTCGGTCGGGAACGGACCGCCGCCCACGCGCGTGGCATAGGCCTTGGCGATGCCCAGCACGTAGTCGATGGCGTCGGCGCCCACGCCGGTACCGGCCAGTGCGCCGCCGACGGTGGTGTTGGAGCTGGTGACGTACGGATAGGTGCCGTGGTCGATGTCCAGCAGCGCGCCCTGCGCGCCTTCGAACAGCACGCGTTTGCCCTGCTTGCGCAGGTCGTGCAGGATGCCGGCCACGTCCGACTTCATCGGCTGCACGTAGTCGCCGAAGGCCAGTGCCTCGTCGAAGGTCTTCTGGAAGTCCACCGCTTCCACGCCCAGGTACTTGGTCAGCACGAAGTTGTGGTAGTCCAGCGCGGTGCGCAGCAGCTCTTCCAGCTGCGGCGGGTAGTGCAGGTCGGCGATGCGGATGCCGCGGCGGGCCACCTTGTCTTCGTACGCCGGGCCGATGCCGCGGCCGGTGGTGCCGATGGCCTTGCCGCCGGCGGCCTTCTCGCGCGCCTGATCCAGGGCGATGTGGTACGGCATGATCAACGGCGCGGCCGGGGAGATCTTCAGGCGCGAGCGCACTTCCACGCCGGCGCCTTCGAGCTCGCTGATCTCCTTGATCAGCGCGGCCGGGGAGATCACCACGCCATTGCCGATCAGGCACAGCGCGTCGTCGCGCAGGATGCCGGACGGAATCAGGTGCAAGACGGTCTTCTTGCCATTGATGACGAGCGTGTGGCCGGCGTTGTGGCCACCCTGGAAGCGGACCACCGCACCGATCTCTTCGGTGAGCAGATCGACGATCTTGCCTTTGCCTTCATCGCCCCACTGGGCACCGAGCACGACAACTGACTGACCCATGACGGGTGAACTCCTGAGTTTTGCTGCGGCCATCGGGGCCGCGGGATGGGACCGGTTCACGGCTGGCGGCGTCGCCTGGCGCGCGGCTCCATCGGGGAGCCTTGCAGCGGCGCGTAAAGCCCTGACACGGAAAAAGCCGAACGAGGTGCCCTGTGTGAGCGTGCCCGGCCGGCTTTTGTGCATTATCCGGGTTTCCGGTGACGTGCACTACCCCCGGCCAACGGCGGATCGGGGGCTGGTCAGATGGCCCCTGGTCATCGGTTGCGCGGTGATCCGGGCACTGCCGGTCCCTCGCAATCCCAAGCCCCCATCGCGGGTCGTAGGAGCGCACCTGGGCGCGACTGCTTCACCGGTAACGCCTGTCGCGCCCGGGTGCGCTCCTACGCTGCCCGTTGCGGTGGGAATGGACCACCCACTCAGTGACGCACGATCCACAGCGCGATCGCGCCCAGTACCAGGGTCACACCGCCGATGGCGCGCAGTTGCGCCGTGGGCAGGCTGAACAGCTGCTCGACCATGCGCTTCCAGGCGCCGGGCGCGGCGAACAGCAGCAGGCCTTCGATAACGGCGATCAGGCATAACGCGGACAGGAACTCGTGCATCAGCAACACCAGGACAACGTGGAAACTGCAGTGTGCCCGGTTCGGCAGCCCGCCACGCCACACCGTAGGAGCGCACCTGGGCGCGACGGGCATTGCCGGTGAAGCGATCGCGCCCGGGTGCGCTCCTACGTGGCAGGGTGGCGGGCATCGCCAGATCTGCAGACCGTCCGGAGCTCGATCACCCGACCTACCAGAGGCCGCCGCAACACCCGGCAACCCACACCGTAGGAGCGCACCTGGGCGCGACGGGCATTGCCGGTAATGCGGTCGCGCCCGGGTGCGCTCCTACGTGGCAGGGTGGCGGGCATCGCGAGATCTGCAGATCGCGCGACGCACGATCATTCGACCCACGAGAGGCACCGGATCAACATCCCGACACGCCGCACGTCGTAGGAGCGCACCTGGGCGCGACGGGCATTGCCGGTGAGGCGGTCGCGCCCGGGTGCGCTCCTACGTGGCAGGGTGGCGGGCATCGCCAGATCTGCAGACCGTCCGGAGCTCGATCACCCGACCTACCAGAGGCNCGTGGCAGGGTGGCGGGCATCGCCAGATCTGCAGACCGTCCGGAGCTCGATCACCCGACCTACCAGAGGCCGCCGCAACACCCGGCAACGCACACCGTAGGAGCGCACCTGGGCGCGACGGGCATTGCCGGTGAAGCGATCGCGCCCGGGTGCGCTCCTACGTGGCAGGGTGGCGAGCCTCGCCAGATCTGCAGACCGTCCGGAGCTCGGTCACCCGACCTACCAGAGGCCGCCGCAACACCCGGCAACCCACACCGTAGGAGCGCACCTGGGCGCGACGGGCATTGCCGGTAANGATCTGCAGACCGTCCGGAGCTCGGTCACCCGACCTACCAGAGGCCGCCGCAACACCCGGCAACCCACACCGTAGGAGCGCACCTGGGCGCGACGGGCATTGCCGGTAAAGCGATCGCGCCCGGGTGCGCTCCTACGTGGCTGACGGAGTGGAATACGCTTTAGAGCCAGATTGCGTCCCAGAACGGGTAATCACCTAGGCGACTGACCAGCCCGGCACGCAAGGGATTGGCGATGACGTAACGCGCGGCTGCGTGCAGGTCCTCGTCCTTGCGCAACGCGTGGTCGTGGTAGCTGCGGCTCCAGACCGGTGCGTGATGCTGGCGCTGATCGTTCACCGCGCGCGCTGCACACGCTTTCATGCGTGAGACGGCGTCGGCCAACCCGGTGGTGCTTCCGAGCTGCAACAACCAATGCACATGATCCGGCATCAATACCCAGGCCAACAGCCTGGCGTCGGAGGGCGTTGCCGCGGTGAATGCGCGGCAGGCCGCCGCGGCCAGCAGCACATCTGCGAACACAGGGCGACGCTGCCATGTTGTGGTGGTCAGCAGATAAGCGCTGTTGGGCGAAGACTGCCTGCCACGGCGCAGCGCGCGATGCCCGGGAGTGTCGATGTTGGCCATGGCGCAATGCTGACGGCCTTGGACCACGCGAGATATCGGCGGTTGCCGCGTTCTGCGCTAGGGGATCCATGTGGCGACTGACTGTCAGAGACAATCAGCGGGGTCCGCCGGTAAGACCGGTCGCGCCCGGGTGCGCTCCTACCGGGTCTAATGACGGGAGAGGCGCTCCAGGCAGCTGCGGATCCCAGGCATGGCCATCACCATCGCAGTCCACGCAAGGCCGTGCCCCCGCGTCCAGCCACACGCCCCACGCGCAGGAGCGCACCTGGGCGCGACGGGCATTACCGGTAATGCGGTCGCGCCCGGGTGCGCTCCTACGGTGGGGGGCGCGTCTGTCTGCCCGGCAGTGAGAGGCACATACGACAACGCCCGCGTTACGCGGGCGTTGTCGTTTCAAGGCATAGCGATCAGCCAGCGATCAACGATCGCTCTTGAGGTACTGCAGGAACGGGTCGTTCTTGTCCAGCACCACCACGCCGTTGCCGTCGGTCATGGAGCCGCGGTACGCCTCCAGGCTGCGATAGAACGCGTAGAACGACGGATCCTTGGCACCGGCCTGGCCGTAGATGCGGGCAGCGTCGGCATCGCCTTCGCCGCGCAGCTTCTGCGCATCACGCTCGGCGTCGGCCACGATCACGGTGGACTCGCGGTCGGCCTGGGCGCGGATGGTCAGGGCCTGCTCTTCGCCTTCGGCGCGCAGCTTGCTGGCTTCCTGCTTGCGCTGGGCGCGCATGCGCTCGTAGACGTCGGTGATCACCTGGCTGTCGGTCGGCAGGTCGATCTGCTTGATGCGCAGGTCGGTGATCTGCATCCCCAGACCCTTGATCGCGCCGTTGATGCCCTTGAGCTGGTTGGCGATCAATTCGCTGCGGTCGCCGGAGACCAGCTGCTGCAAGGTGCGCGAGTTGATCTGGTTGCGCAGCGAGTCGGTGATGATCGGGGCCAGGCGCGAATTGGCGACCGACTCCTCGCCACCGGTGGCGCGGTAGAACGCCCGCACATCGGAGATGTAGCCGATGGCGAAGAAGTCCACGCTGACGTCTTTCTGCTCGGCGGTGAAATAGCGCGCCGGAGCGGTGTCCAGCACCTGGAAGCGGCGGTCGAACACGCGCACCGATTCCACCACCGGGATCTTGAAGTGCAGGCCGGGCTTGAGGTCGGCACGCACCACACGGCCCAGGTTGAGCACCATGGCGGTCTGGTCCTCGCGCACCACGAACACCGAGCCCATCAGGGTCAGCAACACGGCGACGATCAGGCCGATGACTAGCGAATTCTTCATTATTCGGTTCCCTCACGGCCGGTCGGGCGCGGCCCGCGCTCCGGGTTGCGGATGGCCTCGCTGCTGGAATTTTGCGGCGGATTCAACAGCACGTCCTGCGGCACCATCGACGGCATGCCGCTGTTGCCCGAAGTGCCGTTGCTTGCGGACGCCTTGCCGGCGTCGGCCGGCAGCGGCACGTAGATGACCTGGCGGCCATCGCTGCCGATCACCTTGCGGTTCTCCGACAGCACCTTCTGCACGGTTTCCAGCCACAGGCGCTTGCGCGTGACCTCGGGGGCGTTGGCGTACTGCTCCTGCAACAGCGTGAAGCGATCGGCGTCGCCCTCGGCCTTGGAGATCACCGCCTGCTTGTAGCCTTCGGCGCCGGTGCGGGTGCGCGCACCCTGGCCGCGTGCCTCGGGCACCACCTTGGCGGCGTAGGCCTGGGCTTCGTTGATCAGGCGCTCGCGCACCTGCTGGGCACCGTTGACCTCGTCGAAGGCCGGCTTCACTTCTTCCGGCGGGCGCGCGTCGGGCAGGGTCACGCCGGTGACGGCCAGGCCGGTGTTGTAGGCATCCAGTGCCGCCTGCAAACGATCCTTGGAGGCGATGGCCAGCGGGCCGCGGTTGTTGAGCACGGTATTGAGGTCGGAACGGCCGACCTGCTCACGCACGGCACTCTGCGCGGCCTGCTCCAGCACCAGATCGGCATTGCGCGAACCGAACAGGTACTTGCGCGGGTCGCTGATCTGGTACTGCACGTTGAGCGAGACGTTGACGATGTTTTCGTCGCGGGTCAGCACCGGCACCTGGTTGCTGAAGGTCTTGATCTCGGTGGCGTTGACCTTGCGCACCGACTCGACCGGCCAGGGCAGCTTGAAGTTCGGGCCGGGCTGCAGGATGCGCGAGAACTGGCCGAAGCGCAGCACCACGCCGCGCTGCTGTTCGCCGATGAGCTGGAAGCTGGAGAACAGCACCATCAGCACCACCGCGACCAGGATCCAGCGCCCCACGCCGCCGTCGAACAGCTCTTTCAACGGCGCGGGCAGGTTGCCCCAGCCACCACCGTTGCCACCACCACGCGGGCCCCAGGACCTGCGACGGTTGGGGTCCGGGCCGTCTCCGCCCTTGTTGCCGGGTGTGTTCCAGGCCATGCACGCTCCATGATCGAGGGGCTGTGCGGGCCAGTCCCGCAGTGCCGCCGTGTTGTTGATTCGCCGATTCTACTAGATGGGGCAGACCGACCGTTTTGAAAGGCCCCGATTGCTGCATCCCGGTTTAGCCGCCGGGGTGGATCGAGCCGAGGGCCGGGTTGGCAGGCGGGCCGGGACACGGTGTCAGCGCGATCGGGGAGGGTCAAGCACGGGGCACGCGCTTGCTGGAGTTGGCCGATGGTGCTCGCGCCAGGGCTGGACGCGGACCCGGCTTGCGATGCGCTGCACGATGACCACAGCGTGCTGCTCGCTGACGTGGCCAGCGTCGGTCGACCGACTCCGGTGTTCGGCCTGGCGGGATGCGCCAGCGGCGCGCTCGGGCGAAACAACCGCTGCGCAGTGCCGACCCCGGGTTGCGGCGCAGGAGGCCGCCGATGGCGGGCAGGCATCGATGGGCAGACGGCACTGGCGGCGCAGCGGAGGCTGGCGTCAGCGCCGAGGTGGTGTGGCTGGGGTGATGCGGCGTTGCACCCCCTGCGGAAGGAGCCCGCCAACCCTGCTCGCCCCTCGCCGGCGGACTCACTCAGCCGGCGGTTCGTTCTTCTGGTTGAACACGCGCTCCATCACTTCCAGCAACTCGTCCTCGGAGAACGGCTTGGTGATGTAGGCGCGCGCACCCTGGCGCATGCCCCACATGCGATCGGTGTCCTGGTCCTTGGTGGTCACCAGGATCACCGGGATATGCTGGGTGGTCGGCTCGCGCTTGAGCGTGCGGGTGGCCTGGAAGCCGTTGAGGTTGGGCATCACCACATCCATCAGCACCAGATCCGGCAGCGAGGACTTGGCCGCTTCCACGCCGGCGGCACCATCGGTTGCAGTGATGGTCTGGTGCCCCAGCTTCTCGACGATGCGCTGAATCCCCAGCAGCTGCGACGGCGAGTCGTCGACGATCAGGATGCGTGCCATGTGTTTCCCCTAGTGTGCGCGGCGAGTGTAGTGCGCCGGCCGCGCTTGCGGTAGCTGGGCCAGGCGGTGTGCCGGGCGATGCCGTTGCGAGCCGTGATCCGGTGGCGCGCCGCGATTGCCCAGCCAATGCGTACTACGTTGGACAGGACGCAGCTGGATGCAACAACGTCGCAGGAAGCCGCTCGCCCACGTCTCACGTGCATGCTGCCCTGCCCTCGATCCCTCATCGATACGCGGGGAGGCGACTGACCCTTCTCCCATCGGGAGAAGGTGGCGCATAGCGCCGGATGAGGGTAAGGCACTGCTTCAACCTCGCAGATCGACGTTCATTACACCCCTGCCCACCGAACCCTTACCCCAATCCCTACACGAAGAAGGACGATTGCTCCCTTCTCCCATCGGGAGAAGGTGGCGCGCAGCGCCGGATGAGGGTAAGGCCGCGCTTCAACCCCACAGATCGACGGTGACAAGCGCACCACCCGCCGAACCCTCACCCTATCCAGCGCGTCGCCCCACTCCGCCTACACCGCCTCGCCGAACGCCTTGGCCAGGTTGCGGTAGGCCTTCTTCTGCGCATCGTCGGTGGGGGCCGGGGCCAGGATTTCCAGCTCCACGATCTGGTCGCCCGGGGTGGCGCCCGGCAGGCCGCGGCCGCGCAGGCGCAGCTTGCGGCCGGCGTCGGAGTCGGCGGGCACCTTCAATTCCACCGACCCGCCCAGGGTCGGCACGCTGATGGTGGTGCCCAGTGCCGCCTGCCAGGGCATGACCTGCAGGGTGTACAGGATGTTGCGCCCGTCCACCTCGAACTGCGGGTGCGCGGCGTATTCGATCTCCAGCAGCAGGTTGCCGCCGCCATTGCCCTGCCCGCTCAGGCGGATCACCTGGCCAGGCTGCACGCCCTTGGGCACACGCACGTCCAGCTGCTTGCCGTTGATGGTGATGCGCACGCTGTCGCCTGCATACACCGCTTCCAACGGCACCGCCAGCTTGGCGCGGGTATCCCCACGCGCCTGCGCACCGGCGCCTGCCCCGGGACCGGCGCCCGGGCCACGCGGACGGCCGCCGCGCTGGCCGGCGAACAGGCTTTCGAAGAAATCGCTGAAGCCGCCGCCGGCGCCGCCGTTGCCGAACACTTCCTCGTAGTCGTAGCCCTGCCCACCGCCGTAGCTGGGCGGGGCCTGGAACTCGTCGCCCGGGCGGAAGCCCTGCGCCTTGAGCTGGTCGTAGGCCTTGCGCTTGGCCGGGTCGCGCAGCGCCTCGTAGGCTTCGTTGATGGCCTTGAACTTGTCTTCGGCGCCGGCTTCCTTGCTGACGTCGGGGTGGTACTTGCGCGCCAGCCGGCGGTAGGCGGTCTTGATCTCCGCATCGCCTGCGCTGGGCTCCACGCCCAGCGTTGCGTAGTAATCCTTGAATTCCATCTAATCACCTCTGAAAAAAATGGCCCGCAGCCGAGGCCACGAGCCAGTCATATCGCAGCCGGGCGGGCAACCGCACCTATTCTACGGTGCGGTTGCCGCCGGGAAGCGAAGCAGGCCGCTTCGCTCCAGGTTTTTGCGGCCTTATTGCACCGTGCCGCCGCTGGTGTCCTGGCCGGTACCGACCTGGATGCGCCGCGGAGTGGCCGCCGGGCGCTTGGGGATGCGGATTTCCAGCACGCCGTTGTGGCCGGCGGCGGTGATGCCGTCGGGGTCGGCACTGTCGGGCAGCGCGAAGCGGCGGTGGAAGCTGCCGTAACGGCGCTCGATGCGCGAGAAACGCTCGGTCTCGGTGCTGGACTCGCTGTTGCGCTCGCCCTTGATCGACAGGATGCCCTTGTCCATCTGCACCTCGATCTGGCTGGGGTCGATGCCCGGCAGGTCGGCATACAGCACGAAGTGGTTGGCCTCTTCCTTGATGTCCACGCGTGGCACCCACTGCGCGGTCACCACCGCCGATTCGTCGGTGTCGCCGTTGTGTTCGAAGAAACGGTCGAACACGTGCTTGATCTCGTTTTGCAGCGCGTGGGTGGGCCACTGGGGATAACGAACGATGTTCATTGCGAGCCTCCAAAAGATTGGGTGAGGGGCCGGCTGCCGCGGCATGCGCGATTGCGCCGGCCATGTGCGTCAGATAGGCGTGCGGCTGCGGATTTCAAGCGCGTTGACGCGCTTTTCCCCTGCGCCTTTCTAGAATTCGTTCAGCCACAGGAGCCCGCCCCATGACCATCCACGTTGGTGACCGCATTCCCGAAGTCGTGCTCAAGCGCCTGCGCGAGGGCATCGAGGCGGTCGACACCCACAGCCTGTTCGCGGGGCGCAAGGTGCTGCTGTTCGCGGTACCGGGCGCCTTCACCCCGACCTGCTCGGCCAAGCACCTGCCGGGTTATGTGGAGCACTTCGATGCATTCCGCAAACGCGGCATCGAAGTGCTGTGCACCGCCGTCAACGATCCGTTCGTGATGCAGGCCTGGGGCCGCAGCCAGCTGATCCCCGACGGCCTGCACCTGCTGCCCGACGGCAACGCCGAACTGGCCCGCGCGCTGGGCCTGGAGATCGACGCCAGCGGCTCGGGCATGGGCCTGCGCTCGCGCCGCTACGCGCTGTATGCCGACGATGCCGTGGTCAAGGCCCTGTTTGTCGAAGAACCCGGCGAATTCAAGGTGTCTGCCGCCGATTACGTGCTGCAGCACCTGCCCGATTGATGCATTGATTCCCCCCAACCACTCAGAAGGAAACCGGCCAGCCATGTCTACCCAGCCAGCCAAGCAACTCCCTGACGGCATCACCGATACGGCCACCCTGCGCAGCCGCGCACGCCAGAGCATCGAAGACGGTGCCATCACCGAGAGCTACCACGCCGACCGCGAGGCGGTGATCGACCTGCTCAACACCGCACTGGCCACCGAATACGTGTGCACCCTGCGCTACTACCGCCACTACTTCATGGCCAAGGGCATGCTTGCCGACGCGGTCAAGGGCGAGTTCCTGGAGCATGCGCAGCAGGAACAGGAACACGCGCACAAGCTTGCCGAGCGCATCGTGCAGCTGGGCGGCGAACCGGACCTCAACCCGGACACGCTGACCAAGCGCTCGCATGCCGAATACAAGGAAGGCAGCGACCTGCGCGACATGGTCAGGGAGAACCTGATCGCCGAGCGCATCGCCATCGACAGCTACCGCGAGATGATCGATTTCATCGGCGACAAGGACACCACCACCAAGCGCATCCTGGAAAGCATCCTGGCCCAGGAAGAAGAACATGCCGACGAGTTTGCCGACCTGCTGGAAGGCTGGATCGGCGAGTAAGCGGCGTGCGCCGCGTGATTGCAATCTAGCGATGTGTTGCGATCGATGATGGCGTCGACACCGACACCGACACCGAAGATAAGTTGAAGTTGAAGTTGAAGTTGAAGTCGATTCGATGATGCAACAGACAGGGCGCCGAGAGCGCCCTTTCTGTTTTTTTCGTGTCGCCCAAGCGCCACGTAGGAGCGCACCCGGGCGCGACGTGGCATTCCCGGTAACGCCCCGTCGCGCCCGGGTGCGCTCCTACGGAGGTTGCCGGCCACCGCACATGTCCATTACCGACCCGGTCAGCGCAGTACGCGAAAGCGCAGCTGTGTCCAGGCGCCATCGCCGGCCATGGCGGTGAGCGTATGCGTGCCGACTTCCTCGAAATCGCGCTGAAATCCCTGGCGTCCGTTGGTCTGTGCGATCCAGCGGCCGTCCAGCAACCAGTCGATGCGCGCGTCGCTGCCCAGGGCGCGCAGCTGCAGGCGCACCGGGCGCGATGCGGCGTTGGCACGCGCCAGCGTGGCGCGATCGCTGAGCCCGTCGATCCGCAGCACACCGCCACCGGTCATGCGCCCATCCGGCAGACAGTCCGCGGCCAGTGGCGGCAATTGCGCGGCCTTGCGCTCGGCCGCACTGAGCCAGGGCGACACCAACGCCGGCCAGCGTGCCACGGCCTGCGACACGCGCTGATGCGGCTGGCTGCACTCCTGCGACAACCGCTGCCCGCTGCGCGCATCCACATCGAAATGCAGCTGCCCGCCGTGCCATAGCCGCGCATCGCGCTCGGCAAAGGTGGGCGGCACGGCGCCATCGAGCACGTAGGCATCGGCGCGGCGTGCGCATTGCGCCGGTGGTGTCTGATCGGCCGCGCCGCCGAGCGGCCAGCAGATGGCCAGCGCCTGCACGGTGGGCGGCATCGGCACCGGCGCGCTGTCGCCGGCGCTGCGCGGCAAGGCGTCGATGACTTCGAACATCAGCGGCAACGCGGTGACGGCGCCGTACTGGCCGGGCAGCGGCGTGCCGTCCGGCCGCCCCACCCACACCCCGACCGTGTAGCGGCGCGTGCCGCCGATCGCCCACGCATCGCGGTAGCCGTAACTGGTGCCGGTCTTCCACGCCACGCCCGGGCGCGCGGCGGTGTCGAAGGTGCCGCTGCCATACCCGGGACGCGGATTGCTCTGCAGGATCTCGCGCACGATCCAGGCCGCGCCCGGCGACATCAGCCGGCGCTCGATGCGCGGATCGTCCGGCGTGTAGCGCACGCGCCCGGCGATGCCGCCGCGATTGAGCGCCGCAAACGCGCCCACCAGTTCCTGCAATTGCGCACCGGTACCGCCCAGTATCAATGCAAGCGACGGCGTGCTGCCATGTGCGAAACGCAGGCCGATCCCGGCATTGGACAGCCGCGCAGCAAACCGCGCCGGGCCGATCCGGTCGAGCAGGTCCACCGCCGGCACGTTCAACGACAACCGCAACGCCGTCGCCGCGCTCACCGGGCCATTGAAGGCCGCATCGAAATTGCCGGGCCGGTAGCTGCCAAAGCCCTGCGGGGCATCCACCAGCAGGCTTTCGGAGTGGATCAACCCATCGTCCAACGCCAAGCCGTACAGGAACGGCTTGAGGGTGGAGCCGGGCGAGCGCCAGGCCTGCACCATGTCCACATGCCCCAGCCGCTTGCGATCGCCGAAGCTGGCCGAACCCACATATGCGCGCGCTTCCATGGTGGCGTTGTCCACCACCAGCAAGGCGGCCGAGGTGCGCTCGGGTAGCTGCGAAAAGTAGGTCGTGACGCGTTCTTCCAGGGTGCGCTGCAGCTCCACATCCAGCGTGGTCACGATGCGTGCCGCGCGCGGTTGCGCGCTGTGCAACCGCTGCGCGAGCAGCGCCGCATGCAACGGCGGTGTGAGCGAGCGCGTCACCACCGGCTCGATCCGCGCATCGTCCACCTGCGCGCGCGACCACACCCCCAGCTCCACCATGCGGTCGAGCACCTTGTCGCGCGCGCGTTGCGCAGCCTCGGGATGGCGATCCGGGCGCAGGCGGCTGGGCGATTGCGGCAATACCGCCAGCAATGCGGCTTCGGCCTGCGACAAGGCCCTGGCCGGCTTGCCCAGGTACGCCCAGCTGGCTGCTTCCACGCCTTCGATGGTGCCGCCGTAGGGCGCGCGCTCCAGATACAGCGTCAGAATCTCGCGCTTGCTCAGGTGCGCTTCCAGCTGCAGCGCACGCAGCAGCTGCTTGACCTTGCCCCACGGCGTGCGCGTATGCGGGTCCAGGATGCGTGCCACCTGCATGGTCAACGTCGAACCGCCGGAGACGATGTGCCCCTGCCCGATCCACTGCCCGCCGGCACGCAGCAGGCCCCACGGATTGACCCCGGGATGGCGCCAGAACCAGCGGTCCTCGTAGTTGAGCAGCGCTTGCAGATACAGCGGCGACACACTCTGCGGGCTGGCCGGATAGCGCCACACCCCGTTGCGGTCGGCGAATGCGCGCAGCGGGGTGCCATCGCGTGCCACCACCAGCGTGGAGGTGTCCCGTGATTTGGGTAGTGGCAGTGGGAAGGCCAGGTCCAGCAGCAACACGGCAGACAGCAGTGCTACAGCGCTCCAGCGTAGCCCTGTCAACCAGCGGCGGCCATGCCGGGCCACACCATCGTTGCCAGCGGCGCGTTCCTGCGTCCGGTCGATCCTTGCCTGCGCGTGCTGCTGCTCATCCATCCTGGCAAGGATGCAGGGCAAAACGCATTTCGGCCACTATCACGCGGCACGCTGTGGCGGTGAGTGGTCAACGTTGCCGCGCACTGCGGCCTTACACGAGGACACGCGCGGGGCGAGGCGGCCTTACAAACAGCCGCAACAAGCCCATCGCCAGGAACACAGCAGACAGCCGCAGGCTTGTGCCAAACCAGCCACTGGCGGCCGAATCGGAAACCGCAAAGACCGTCCAGGCCGCGTTGAGCGAGACATGCAACACCCAGCCGCTCCAGATCGTGTAGCCATCCTGGGCGTCCACAATGGCAAACAGCAGCGCACCGACACCGGTGATGGCGAAGATCAACACTGCCTCGCCGCCTGCGCCGTCTGCGCCAAGCCAATGCACGCCGCCAAACACAAGCGCCTGCACCAGCGCAGCGATCACCGGGCGCCAGGCCAGCGCACGGCAGGCAAAGACGAAGCCGAAACCGCGAAAGACGATTTCTTCGGCCAGCGGAAACAACAGTGCCAGCCACAGCAAGCCAGGCAGATCGTCGGTACCGACCGAGCTGGACTGGGTCCACAGCCCAAGCCAGCACGGCAGCGTGGCCAGCAACGTCAGCGCCGGGCCACGTATGCCGTTCCAGCGCAGCCCCAGACGCGCCGCGAGCTCGCCGGGCATGCCAGGACGCAGCAAGGCCGCTGCGACCAGCACGACCACCACGCTGAGCAGATTGTCGGCAATCCCGCCGCCGTAGGGCACCGGAATTTTCGGGATTGGAAAACCAAGGGCCTTGGCCACATCGCGCACCTGCAGCGCGACCAGCAGCACCAACAACCAGGCCACATGCCGAACGACGCGGCGCGGTGATGTATCGAGCGGCATGCAGACGTCCTTGCGTGCAAACAGCGGGTGACTATACCGCTGGCGGCGACATCGGCGCAGCGTCCGGGGTTGATGTGGCGCGACCAGGTTCGGTTCGCATCGCGCCTCAGTTTCCCGCCGCAATGCAACGCGAGGCTTACTGCTGCTCCAGCGCGGCGCGATAACGCAGCAAGGCTTCCGGCGCGTCGGTCTGGATGATCGACACGCCATCGCGGTACAGGCGGCCCCAGACCTTGTCGGGGTCGCGCGCGGCATCGGCGTCGCCACCGTAGCCGGCAATGAAGCCGTCCCACAGCGAGTTGACCATCAGCCGCACCTTGTGCGCCTTGCTGACCGTCGCCAGCGCCGGCAACTGCGCCGCGGTCATCCTGGGCAGTTCGAACGCAGCCGGATGCGCGTTGCGTGTCTGCGCAGTGGCGATCGCGGCCAGGTCGGCCTTGCCATGGGCGTTGATCAGGATCGGGAAGAAATACACCTTGTCGAACGGCAGCATCGCCGCCAGTGGCGGCGTGGCGATGCCGGCCTCGGCCTTGACGATCACCTGATGCTGCATGCCGGCACGAGCAACCGCGTCGACCACCTGCACGTAGATCGCATCCTTGACGTCCAGGTTGAGCAGGATGTGGCCCTTGGAGGCAGCCAGCATCTGCTTGAGCGTGACCACGCGCTCATCGGTCAGCGGCGCCTGCGCGCCGCCTTCGTCGCTGCGCAGGTGCAATTCTTGCAGGTCAGCCAGGGTCAGCTCGGACAGTTTGCCGGTGCCGTCGGTGGTGCGGTCCACAGTGGCGTCGTGCAGCATCACCAGGGTGCCATCGGCGGCGCGGCGCACGTCGGTCTCCATCACATCGGCACCGATGGCGATGCAGCGCTCCAGGGCGGCCAGCGAGTTCTCCGGTACGCTGTCCTTGAAACCATGATCAGGCGCTGGCGCGTGGCAGCCGCGATGGGCCACCACGACGATGCCGCCGTCAGGATTGGTCAGCCGGGCCTGGATTGCAGCCACGCCGGTGGGCGCCGCGCTCGCATGGGTGGCCAGTGCGGCGCACAGCATGGCCGCGACGGTGGCGGCAGTACGTAAGGTCATCGAACAACTCCGCTTGAAGGGATTAACAGAAGTATTGCGTGTCGGTCAGGTGGGCGCGGCCGGCACCCGACATGGCATCTGCCAGGTGCACCTCTTGATTTCCACGTACCGCGCGCACTTGCCGGGCTCTGCTCGCCATGCCAGCTTCGCCGCGCCTAGAGCGTCGGCGTAAAACGCAGGCCGAACCAATAGGTCGTAGGCACCGAGTAACTGTCCTTGAGCAGGTTCTGCCCGGGACCGGTGACGCTGGTGATGCGGCTGTGGGTGAGGTTGCTGACCTGGCCGATCAGGCTGAGTTGCTTGCTGATCGCATAGGTGGCGGTGAAATCCAGCTGCGAGCGCGGCGACCAGTAAAGATCCTGCCAATCGATGTTGCTGACGATGGCGCGCAAGGCCTTGCCCTGGCGATTGTAGGCCGCGCGCAGCTCCAGCCCGCCGGTGTTGTAGAACAGCGTGGCATTGGCGGTGTAATCGGGCTGGCCGACCAGGTTGTCGAGCTTGCGCTCGCGCTGGCGCACGTTGCTGCCGCTGCCAACGCTGTAGGGCACATCCAGGCTGCCATCGAGCACCGCAAAATTTGCACTGAAACCGACCCCACTTAGCCACGGCGCGATCGGCGCCAGGGTGTTGACGATGCCGTTGAACTCCACTCCGCGGATACGCGCCTTGGCGGCATTGGCCGGCGTGCTGATCAGTGCGTTGGCGTAGGTGGTGCCGTCGAACGTGAAGCTGTCGGTGCGCGAAAGCGTAAAGATCTCGTCCTGGATGCGCTTGTCGAACACGGCCGTGGACGCGAACGCGTCGAAATCGCCAGGCAGGCGCCATTCCAGCGACAGATCCAGGTTATTGGACACGCGCGGCTTGATGTCCGGGTTGCCGATGGTGACGGTGACGCCTTGCGCATTCGGGTTGCCGGCATCGGCCGTGTTGACAAAGCCGATCGAGGTGCGCGCCGCGTACGCATCGTATGGCGGGCGGCCGAGCGTACGGCTTGCGCCGGCGCGCAGGTCCAGTGCATCGGTCAGGTGGTAAGTCATGATGGCCGAGGGCAGCAGATAGTGGTAATCGGCGCTGGTCGGGTTATCGACATACACATAGCGGTTGGTCGCGGTATCCAGCTGGCGCTGGCGACCGACCGTATCGAGCCTGGTGCTGTCGAAATGCAGGCCGCCCTGCACGTTGAAGCGCTCGCTGCGGTAGCTGACCAGGCCATAGCTGCCGACGGTCTTTTCGGTATGGGTGAAGTTGTCCTGGTTGCTGAAGGCCTGCTGGTCGGTGCTGTTGAACGCGCTCAGCGGCGTGGCGGCCAACGCGCGATTGGCCTTGTCGGGATCGATGGTGATCAGGTTCAGGCCGGCATAGCGCATCGGCGCCCTGCCGGTGCCTGCCACATCGGCCAGGCCGAACGCCGGCGCACTGGTATTGGGCTGGTACTCGACGCGATAGATATCGTAGGACGGTTTGTCGGTGGTGTACGCCACGCCTGCCGCAAAGCCGATGCCCTGATCGCTCTCGCCCTGGTTGAACCCGTAATCGAGCCGGCCGGTGAGGATGCGGTCGGCCGCGGTGCGTTTGTAGTCCGGACGCCAGTACGACAGGCTGTAGTTGCCCAGGTCGTTGTAGGCCTGCGGCGACACGCCGAAGCGCTGGTCGAAGCCGGAGGTGTCGTAGTTGAATGCGTAATTGGGCGTGGCGTTGATGGTCACGCCGCTGCCGGTCTGGCCCACCGGGACCGGCGCGGCGCGGGTAATACCGGTGGCGTACTTGATCATGCGGATCGGCTCGTCGTAGGTCGCATCCGACCACGCACCGCGCGCGGAGAACTGCTGCCGGTCGGTGGGCCGCCAGATCGTGCCCAGCTGCGCGACCTTGGTGCGCGTGGTGACGATCTGGTTCGAATAGCCCACTTCGATGTCGCCACCGGGGTAGCTGCCGGAGCTGGCGGTCTGGTTGAACACCCGGCCACGGTTGCGCGGGTCGATGATGACCTCGTTGCGCTCCATGTTGTCCTTGAAATAATAGTAACCGGCCGTTGCATAGGCCTCGAGCGCGGCACTGGGATGTACTTCGAACTTGCCGGTGACACCGTAACGGTCGCGCTGGTTCTGCACGTACCAGTATTTGTCCTGCTGCGGCACCGCCCAGCCATTGCCGAGATTGGCGCCGGTCTGCAGCACGCCGTTGGTGTCGTAGAACCCGTAATGCACCGTGTCGGTGGTCATATGGGTTTCGGTGTAGCTGCTCAGCGTCTGGTAGTTGGCCGACAGCGTGACCCCGTACTGCTGCTCGCTACCGAAGGTGCGGCTGCCGGTGGCGTTCAAGCGATACCCCGGGTCGTCCTGATCGCGCGGCTTGCCGACATCGTTGGCGTGGCCAAGCGCGGCTTCGGCACTGAAGAACGGCTTGCCGCCATTTTCGAACGCGCTGCGCGTCTTGAGGTTGATCGCGCCGCCCGTGGCGTTGGGATCCAGATCGGGCGTGAAGGTCTTGACCACCTGCAGCTCGCTGACCATCGACGCCGGCAGCAGGTCCAGACGCACGCCGCGGGTGATCGAACCGAGCGTGCCGTTTGGCGTGCCAGGCGAGGCGATGGTCAGCCCGTCGATGGTGACGTTGTTGTAGGACGGGCCCAGGCCGCGCAGCACCGGTGTGGCCGCTTCGTCGCGCGGATGCTCGTTATCCGTGGCCGGCAGTACCGACAGGCCGGGCACGCGGCGCAGCGCTTCGACGATGGTGCTGTCGGGCAAGGCACGCACATCGGTGGCGCTGATCACATCGGTAATGTTGGTCGCCGCGCGCTTGCTTTCCACCGCCGCGGCATTGGCACGACGCACACCGGTGACCTGCATGGCGTCGAGGGTCTGCACGCCGGCTTTGGTGGTGGCCGGTGCATCGCTATTGGCTGCATCGGCTTGCGACGATACAGGTGATGCAGCCGAAGCGGGGGCTGTCGCTGCGGCGTCGATGGAATCGGTCCTGCGGATGGTGGCCGGTGCGTCGCTATTGGCTGCATCGGCTTGAAACGATACGGGTGATGCGGCCGAGGCAGGGTCTGTCGCTGCAGCGTCGATGGGATCTGCAGATGCATCTACTGGCAATGCAGGACGTCGCTTTGCAGTGGCAACGTCAGCAACGGACTTGGTTGCCTCGCCGTTACCAGCTGTAGCTGAGGCGATGGCGATGGCTGTAGCCGTACCTGCGCTCGTTAATGCGCTCGCGCTCGCGATCGTGGCCATAGCCGCCAAAGACGCCTCCGCGGGGGCGCCAACTGGAATCCCCGCACGCGCGGTGGCCCATGCCTGCGAAGCAGGCGAGCATGCCGCAACGGCCACGGCAAGAACGGACAGGTGCAAACGGTACGAATCGGAGCGCTGCATGGAATCCCTAGGTCGCGCAGCAAGGACGCCGCGCCGGTGAGAAAGCACGCCACCGTAGCCAGTCAAAATGACCCCTGCATGTCACGCACACCGCATCAAAAAGACAGCGCGCAGCGATGTCTCCACATGCGCAGCAGCGGCTCTGCCGGCGTGGGAGCGCGCTTGCGCGCGATGCGGCTTTCCAGGTAACGCCCCATCGCGCGCAAGCGCGCTCCTACAGGGGCCAGATGGCATCCCAGAATGGATGCGCGCCGAGCCGTTGTGCCGGCCNACGCGCATCGCATCGAAGACAGCGCGCAGCGATGTCTCCACATGCGCAGCAGCGGCTCTGCCGGCGTAGGAGCGCGCTTGCGCGCGATGAGGCGTTCCCGGTAACGCCCCATCGCGCGCAAGCGCGCTCCTACGGGAGCCAGATGGCATTCCAGAATAGATGAGTGCCGAGCCGTTGTGCCGGCCAGGGGCGCAGCGGAGTGGCGACGAGGTAAAGACGCCGCGCCGTCGGGAAAGCACGCCAGCGTGGCCAGTCACAACCCTTGCATGTCACGCGCATCGCATNGTAAAGACGCCGCGCCGTCGGGAAAGCACGCCAGCGTGGCCAGTCACAACCCTTGCATGTCACGCGCATCGCATCGAAGACAGCGCGCAGCGATGTCCCCACATGCGCAGCAGCGACTCTGCCGGCGTAGGAGCGCGCTTGCGCGCGATGCGGCTTTCCAGGTAACGCCCCATCGCGCGCAAGCGCGCTCCTACAGGGGCCAGATGGCATCCCAGAATGGATGCGCGCCGAGCCGTTGTGNCGCGCTTGCGCGCGATGAGGCGTTCCCGGTAACGCCGCATCGCGCGCAAGCGCGCTCCTACGGGAGCCAGATGGCATCCCAGAATGGATAGGCGCCAACCCGGTCAACCAGCCCGGCGCGCAGCGGATTGGCGATCAGGTAGCGAGCCACGATGCGCAGATCGTCATCCTTGCGCAAGGCGCGGTCGTGATAGGCACGCGTCCAGACCGCAGCGCGCACCCCGCGTTGCTCATTGACTGCACGCGTGCTCGCGGCCTTCATGCATGACACCGTCCGCGCCAGTGGCGTCACATCTCCCAACTGCACCAGCCAGTGGACATGGTCCGGCATCAGCACCCAGGCGAGCAACGAGGCATCTTTCGGTACCGCGGCGATGAAGGCGCGGCACGCTGATGCGGCCAGCTGAAAATCGTCGAACACGCGTCGCCGCTGGCAGGTTGTGGCAGTGAGGAGATAGCAGCAACGTGCGAGCGAGCGCCGGCCACGACGTCGCGCGCGATGTCCCGGCGACATGGGGTTGTTCATCGTTGCATGCTGCCCCACCTACGCAAGCGCTTGCAGGGCAGTGAGACGCTCGCTTCGGTGAGAAAACTCCCAACCGTAGGAGCGCCCTGGCGCGCGATGGGGCACTCCNGGCGACATGGGGTTGTTCATCGTTGCATGCTGCCCCACCTACGCAAGCGCTTGCAGGGCAGTGAGACGCTCGCTTCGGTGAGAAAACTCCCAACCGTAGGAGCGCGCTGGCGCGCGATGGGGCACTCCTGGGAAGGCCCCATCGCGCGCCAGCGCGCTCCTACGTTGATGGCTTACGGCTGCACTCCGTTCGCCGCTGGCAGGTTGTGACAGTGAGGAGATAGCAGCAACGTGCGAGCGAGCGCCGGCCACGACGTCGCGCGCGATGTCCTGGCGACATGGGGTTGTTCATCGTTGCATGCTGCCCCACCNGAAAACTCCCAACCGTAGGAGCGCGCTGGCAGGTTGTGACAGTGAGGAGATAGCAGCAACGTGCGAGCGAGCGCCGGCCACGACGTCGCGCGCGATGTCCTGGCGACATGGGGTTGTTCATCGTTGCATGCTGCCCCACCCACGCAAGCGCTTGCAGGGCAGTGAGACGCTCGCTTCGGTGAGAAAACTCCCAACCGTAGGAGCGCGCTGGCGCGCGATGGGGCGCTCCTGGGAAGGCCCCATCGCGCGCCAGCGCGCTCCTACGTTGATGGCTTACGGCTGCACCACCGTCATTGTCGCCGGCGTGCTGCGCCCCACGCCACGCAGCTCGGGGCGGTACATGTCTTCCACCAACGAGGGCGGCACCGTGTAGGTGCCCGGCGTGACGGCGCGCACCAGGTAATACAGCTGCGCCTTGCTGCCCGAGGACAGCGCCAGCGCGGCCACATACCGGTCGTCGCGGAACTCTTCGTGCTTGACGTCGGCGGCGCTGGAACGCTCGCTGATGCCGATGCCGTCCACCACCACGTCGGCCCACTGCTTGGCATCGCCGAGATTGAAGTTCTCGATCTCCAGCCCGGCCGGCAACAGGTCGGTCAGCAGTGCGTCGGGCATGTTGCTGTTGGCGGTAATGGCCACGCGCACGATCAACGCTTCGCCTTCCTTCAATGCACGCGGCGTCCACGGTTTGCCGTCGGTGGTGTACCAGCTGCGCTCCACGCTGAGGGTGCGCGTGTCCGGCTCCGGCGCGCTGCGCGGGATGCCGGCCACTTCCAGGCTGGCGTACATCGGTGCCTCGCCCTGCGGTGCGAACTGCACGCCGCGCGCCAGGGCGGCGCTGTCGAAACTGCGCCCGAACAGGCGCGCCGGCGCGATCTCCTGCGTCTCGCCGCCAACAGTCAAGGTGCCGGACACCTGCTTGCCCTGCCCGACCATCAAGGCCTTGCCCAAGCGCGCCAGCGCCACCTGCTCCTGCGTGCTCAGCCACAGCCAGCCGGTGGCGCGACGTGCATCCAGCGCACGGCCCAGCGCAACAGCGCGGGTGTCGTACTCGGGCCTGGACAGGCCACGCTCGTGCAACAGCGCCATCATCAAGGCATCGTCGCGGATCGCGCTGCCGTAATCGGCGAAGTACGACGGACGCTCGCTGCTGTCCTTGGCAAAACCGGCCTTGATCGCCGCCTGCCCACGCTTGGTGTCGCCCTGCAGCGACAACGCCGCGCCCAGATGCACCAGCGACAAACCGGTCAGCGCCTTGTCGCGCTGGTTGTCGTAGAGCGCACGCAGCGTGCCCAGCGGGGCGCGGTTGACGCGTGCCAGCACGTAGCCGGACCAGGCCTGGTTGGCGAACTTCAGGCTATCGCGGCGATCCTGCCCGTAGAACTCGTTGCCACCGGACAGCAGGTCCTCGCTGAGCCGATTGAGCGCCTTCTGCAGCACGTTGTCGGGCACCGCAAAACCGGCGTCCTTGGCATCGAGCAGGAACTCGGCGATGTACGGGGTCAGGCCCGGATTGACGTAGCCGTCGTCGCCCCACATCGAGAAATGCCCGCTGGCGATCTGCATCGAAGCCAGGCGACCGAACGCGCCTTCCATGCGCTCGCGGCGCTTGCCCGCCTCCAGCCCCTTGGTGCCCAACGCCCGGGCGGTGGCGTCGTCGAGCAACAGCGCGGCGTAGCCCTTGCTGGTGGTCTGCTCGGCGCAGCCGTACGGGTAGTCCAACGCACCCTGCAGGGCGCTGGCGAATGGAATCGGCGGCAGCGGGCTGACCACCATGCGCGCGGTCACCGAGCCGGCCATCAGGCCATCGGCAAAGCCGCTGTCCAGGCTGATCGGCGCCAGCGGATCGAGCACGCGCGTCTGCGCACGCAACACCTGCGGCCAACCGGCACGCACCGGCAGGTCGTAGCTGCGGTCGGCCTTGAAGCCGTTGCCGTCCACGCGCACGCGCACCTTGGCCACGCTATAGCCTTCGGTGGCGCTCAGCGGAAAGCTCAACGTCTGCTTGGCATCCACACCGAGCTTGACGCTGCGCGCCGCCTCGGCAATGGCCAACGGGCCAACACCCTCGACGCGCACATTGAACTCGCCCGGCTTGCCGGTGAAGTTCTGCACATCCAGCGTCACCGTGCTGCGGTCGCCCGGCGCCATCACGCGCGGCATGCTGGCCTCGGCCAGGATCGGCGCGCGCACCACGGTTTCCATGGACTGATTGCCGAACCGCGTCTCCGAATACACCAAGGCCGACACCCGCAAGGTGCCGTTGAAATCCGGTACCGGCAGTTGCACGCGCGCATTGCCACGGGCATCGAGCTTCACCGAGCCGGAGAACAGGTCCACGGTCTGCACGCGCGCGGTCGGGCGCTTGGCTTGCGGCAAGGCTTCCAGCGCCATGTCCCCGCCGAACTTGAGCTTGCCGCTGGCGCCTTCGAAACTTTCGATCACCCGCCCGTAGATGTCGTAGGCATCGGTGCCGAGGCGACGCTGCGCGAAGAACTGCGCATTGGCATCGGGCACCGGGAAACGGGTGATGTTGAGGATGCCCACGTCCACCGCCGAGATGGTCACGTGTGCGGCCTTGCCGGCCAGCTCCGGCACGCTCACCGTCACCGGCAAGGCCTGCTCCGGGCGCATCTGCCTGGGTGCCGCCAGGCCCACCGCCACGCGCCGCGCCTTGCGGTCCATCGGCACATACGCCACGCCCACCGCGCGCGCCGGGGTGATCTTGCTCGGTGCACTGCCGCCGCGGAACACCAACGCGGTGACATACACATCGTGGCGCTCCCAGGCCTCGGTGACCGGAATGTCGAACGTGCTGCCCGGCTTGACGTCGATGTCCTGCACGTACAGCAGCTTGTCGCTTTCCACCAGCAGCACGCCCTTGCCGGCATGCGGCGGGGTCAGCGTGACGGTGAGCGTGTCGCCGGCGCGATAGGCGGTCTTGTCCAAGGCCAGCTTGACCTTGTCCGGGCGCGCGTCCAGGCCGCGATTTTCGTCGTTCCAGCTCCAGCCGGCGCGGAACGGGTAACGCGTGGTCAGCCCGGTGGCCGGGTCGAACACGTCCAGGCGGTACTCGCCCCATTCCACCGGGAAATCGAGCTTGGCATTGCCGCTGCCCACATCCAGCGTGCGCGTGTCCTTGTTCTCGAAGCGGCGGGTGAAGTCGTAATCCCAATGGTCGTCGGTGTAGTTCCAGTGGTAGTCGCGCAGCTCGCGCACCAGCGTGGCCTTCAGGCCCTTGGCCGGTTGCGGCTTGCCATCGGCATCCACGCGGGTGAGTTCGAAGCGCGCGGTGCCGTTGGCATCGGTGCCGTCCTTGTCGTCGAACAAGGGGCGCACGCCGACCAGCGCCTTGGCCGGCCACAACACGCGCTTGACGGTGCGGGTGACGGTGCGCCCGCCGGTCTCGTAGACGCTGCCCGAGACCACCGCGGCAATCGTGCTGACCGGCTTGGCTTCGGCGGGCAGCGCGATGTCTTCGCGCAGGATGCCGTCGCTGCCGAACGTGGTATCGATCACGTCCCCGGCGTCGCGCGGCAGCTCCAGCGTGGGGTCGCCGAAGAACCAGCCCGGCAAGGACTCAAGCGGATGCTGCTCGACGCTGACCGCCAGCTTGGCGGTGAAGCGGTTGCCATCGGCTGGCGCGCCATACAGATACGCGGCATTGGCGACCAGCCTGAACGGCTGGCCGGCGCTCAGGGTCTTTTGCGCGGCATCCAGGTCCAGCTTCATGCGCTCGGGCAGGAACTCTTCCACGCGCACCGTCATGCCCTGCACGGCGTCCTTGCTGGCCGGATCGGTACGGAATTCCACCTGCCAGCGGCCGGTGGGCGCGTCGACCGGAATCTGCTGGGCGAATTCGAAGTAACCCTGCTCGCCCGGCTGCAGCCTGGTCTCGCGGAAGGTCTTGCCGTCCGGCTGCTTGAGCCGCAGGAACACCGGCTGCGGCTTGGTCGGCTTGCCGTCGTTGTCGCGCAGGATCGCCGACACGCGCATGGTCTCGCCGGGGCGATACAGGTCGCGGCCGGCCCAGGCGAACACGTCGAACCATGCGCTTTGCCGCCCGGCCACCGCGAATTCGCTCAGGTCCAGCGCCGGCTGGTTGAACGGCAGCACCGAGATATCGGTCTTGCTGCGCGCCACCAGCACGTGGCCGGCATCGAGCGTGTAGTTGAGCAGCGCATTGCCGTTGCCGTCGGTGGCGCCCTTGAGGAACAGCTCGCCCTTGGCATCGAGGATGCGCACGTCCACGTTCTTGATCGGCTGGCCGCTCTGCAACGAGGCGGTGTGCACGAACAGCTTGTCCTTGTAGGCGCGCGTGTGCAGGCCGATGTCGCTGACGGTGAAGAACGCGGTCTCCTGTTCGTTCTCGAAGCTGCCGGCGCGCTTCATCACCGCAAAGTACAGGCCGGGTTCCTGCAGTTCCTTGATGTCCTGCGTCGGCAGGTAGGTCAGCACGCGCTCGTTCTGCTTGCCGCCCAGAATGAAACGATTGACGTACACCGGCTCGGCCAGCTTGGACAGCGGCTGCTTGTCGTTGTAGTCGTTCTCCAGCTCCCAGCTGCCGCGACGGCCGCCGCGCTGGAACTGCTGGAAAAAGGCCGGCAGTGACTTCTCGCGCACGCGCAGGAACTCCACGTCCACTTCCGGCACGTTGACCGACACCACCGGCAGGCCGCGGCTTTCACGCGCCGGCAGCACGCTGCCTTGCGAAGCGAACCCGGCCACCGGCTTGAGCGCGCCGGTGTAGACCTTCTGCTTGAGCGGCTTGCCCAGGCGGCTGCCGTCGGCGGCCAGCAGGTTGGCGTCGACCAGCACGGTGTAGTCCTTGGCCGCTTCCACGTACGGGTAGCGCAGCGTCTTGCCGTCGTCGGACAGCGTCCAGCTGCTGTCGCCGGTGCCGACCTTTTCCTCGAAGCGCACCAGCGCATCGAAGTCCTGGGTGCCGACCAGCGGCCGCGAGAATTCCAGCGCCAGCGACAGCCCGTCGCTGGTCTGGTCGGGATAGGCGCGCGCCAGCGCAAACCCGGTGATCGCCTGCCTGTCGGCCTTGATCGCCTCGCCGCTGGCGGCGGGCAGCTGGCCGCTCTCGTTGCGCTTGCACGCCACCGCGCCGATCGCCACGCTGAGCAATACCACCCACAGCAACATGCGCCGCATGCCCGACGCCCTCATCCCTGATTCCCGGCTGTCCATTCGTGCAATCCCATGACTGAGGCGGCCAGTATAGCGACGCGCCTGACCTGCATGCGCCGCGCGGCAGCACAGGGATCGCGCCATGCGTTTTGCGACAGCCTCGGACAGTCAACGGCCCCCTCATCCGCCCTTCGGGCACCTTCTCCCGCACGCGGGAGAAGGAGTACCAGGAATGGATGGATGGACGGCGCAATGCTTGGCACCGCGCGTCGAGTCGCTGCATTCGAGCAAGCGACGTGTGTCCCTGTTCGTCGGCTCGCCTGCCTCGCACCCGCGGAAGCTGTTTCGACACTTGAGCCGTACCAGCAGCCCCAAAAAGCTCATGACGCTCCCTTCTCCCGTTGACGGGAGAAAGTGCCCGAAGGGCGGATGAGGGACGATTCACGCCATTACGAACGCTCACACCAGCCAGACCAGTCAAACCACGAAGCTCAAGACGTCCCTTCTCCCGTTGACGGGAGAAGGTGCCCGGAGGCGGATGAGGGACGATTCACGCCGCCGTGCCTGACCATGGCCCGGCATAGTACCGACAGCGCCACCTGCGCAGGCGCGTGCCGGCAATGTCGCGGCCCGGGTCTCAGCGCAGCAGCTGTCGCATGTACATCTCGATCAACGCCGGCTTGTCCGCGCGCAGGCAGGCCTGCACGTTCGCGGTGCCTTTGCCCTCGCGGGTGTACCCCTGCGCATCGACCTCCAGATGCAATGGCGTGGTCGGGCACAGGTCGGGGCGCAGCAGCCAGGCCACCGGCACCGCGTCGAACAGGGTCGGCGTGGCGCTGGCCCAGGGCTGGTCGGTGTTGCGCCACTGGTAGTACAGCTGGGTGAGCGCATCGGTGAGTCCGTCGCCGTGTGCAAACAGCGCGATGCGCTCGGGCTCTTCCAGCGGAACCTGGGTGGCGTCCAGCGGCAGCAGCACGATCGGCACGCCGGCCCCAAACACCCGCTGCGCCGCCGGCACATCGGCGAGGATGTTGTACTCCGGCGCCGGCGCACTGGCCGGCCGATACGCCGACTTGCCATAGCCAACGCGGACCGAGCCGCCCATCGCCACGATGCGCTTGAGCTTGGCAAAGCCGGCCGGGTCGCGCTGCTGCGCCAGTGCGGCGTCGGTCATCGGCCCCAGCACCAGCAAGGTCACCTCGCCCGGATGCAGGCGCGCCTGCTGCAGGATCATCGCCGCCGCATCGGGCAAGCCGCTCGGCAGCTGCCCTTTCGCGGCCCAGCGTGCCTGGCTGAAGGGAATCGCGCTGGTGGTGCGTGCACCCACCGCCAACGGAATCTCGCTGCGTCCGGCCTGCTGCAACAGGCGCTGCAGCAACTGCGCGCGCAAGCGGGTATCGCCCCAGGCCGATGCGATGCCCAGCACGCGCAGCTGCGGGCTGCGCAGCAACAGCCCCAGCGCAAACGCATCGTCGATGTCGTCGCCGATATCGGTGGAGACCACCAGCAACTCGGTGGATGTGGGTGTTGGCGGTGCCTGCCCTGCGGCCACGGCAGGCGTCTGCGCCCACGCCACTGCCGACGCGCACCACAGCCCCAGCATCCACCCCATGTTTCGCCATCTGCGCTGCATGCACCTACTCCTGCCGCCATAAAAAAACCGCCGGCATCATAGCCGGCGGTTCAATCGTGCTACACCACCACGCCGATCAGAAATTGGCGCGGAACTGCGCACCGACGATGCGCGGGTCGTTGATGAAGCCGGTGAGGTTGTTGAAGTCGATCGCACCGGTCACGCGGATCTGGTTGGTGCAGTTGCGGCAGAACACCGACAGCTCGTACGCACCCGCGCCCCAGTTGTAGCCGATCTTGGCGCCGCCTTCGACCAGCGGCTGGCCGGTGAACTCCCGGGAGTCGTACAGGAAGAAGTTCACTTCGCTGCGGTAGGACCAGTCGGTGTAGAAGAACAGCTCGCCGTCGTCGCCCATCGGGATGCCGTAACGCAGCGTGGCGTTGGCCATCCACTTGGCAGCCTGCGGCAGATCGTTGCCGTCGATCAGCGCGCGGCCGGCGGCATTGAGCGGGTCGGTCACGGTGCAGGTGCGGCACACACCCACCGACAGGGACGGGTCGTCGATGCGGGTCCAGTTGTAGGCGCCGCCGGCGGTGACGCGCAGGTTCTGGGTGAGCAGCGCTTCGAAGTCGAACTCGGCGCCGCGCGCCTTGGTCTTGTCGGCGTTGAGCAGACGCACGTCGTTGGAGGTGCCGCCCACCGCAGTGAGCTGCTGGTTCTTGACGCGGAAATCGTAGATGTCGAAGCTCAGGCGCGCGCGGTTGTCGAACAGATCCGACTTGATGCCGATCTCGAACGAATCCACCGTCTCCGGCTCGGCCACGGTCAGCGGCGCGGTACCCGAGGGCACGCCGAAGCTGGCGCCGCGGAAGCCGCGTGCCGCACGGGCGTACACGTTGACGTCGTCGTTGATGGCGAAGGTGGCCGCCAGGTCGCCGGTGACCTTGGAGTTGTCGGTCTCGCCACTGGACGGCTCGACCAGCGTGACCCGGTCCAGCGCCAGCACGTCGAAGGTCTTCTTGTCGTAGGTGTAGCGGATGCCGGCGCGCAGGTTCAGCCGATCGGTGGCCGCATAGTTCAACGAGCCGAACGCCGCCCACGAGGTGTTGCGCTGGCGGGTCAGCTGGTAGCTGGCCAGGTCGCCGCCGCTGAAGGTGTTGTAGGTGTAGTTCTCGCCTTCCACATCGTCGTGGAAGTAGTACAGGCCGGCCTGCCAGTTGAGCGGGCCCTCGTACTGCGATTCGGCGCGCAGTTCCTGGCTGTACTGGTCCAGGCTCTTGATGCCGCCGGCGGTTTCCACCGGGAACGGAATCGCGCCCGGGCCCGACGGCGGTGCGAACACCGCGCCGAAGCCACCGTCGATGTCGCCGCGGCTGTAGTACTTGCCGATGCCTTCGTAGGCGGTGATCGAGTGCAGCGCGATGTCGCCCAGATCCCAGGTCAGGTTGGCGCTGCCGCCGTAGGTCTGCAGTTCCTGGGTGTTGGCGCCGTCGATGAAGGACTTCTCTTCGTCGAAGCCGTCCACCAGCTGGTTGGTGCCGGGCTGGATGATGTTGGCGCGGAACAGCCGTGCGGTGCCGTCCAGGTGACGCGCATGGGCGTTGAACAAGGCGCTGAAATCGTCGCTGGCCTGGTACAGCAGCTGCAGGCGCACGGCCGAGTCGGTATAGCCTTCCAGGTCGCGGCCGTCGCGGTTTTCCACCCAGTCGTCGCGACGCTGGCCCAACGTGGACAGACGCGCCGCCCAATGCTCGCCCATGGCGATGCTCAGGCCGCTTTCCAGCGTCATCGTGCCGTAGGTGCCGTAGGACAGGCTGGCGTAGCCGTCATTGGCGCCGATGGCCGGCTTGACCGAGTTGAACTTGACCACGCCGGCCGGCGTATTGCGGCCGAACAGCGTGCCCTGCGGGCCGCGCAGCACTTCCAGGCCTTCCAGATCGAAGATCGGGAAGCCCTTCAGGAATGCGTTTTCCTGCACCACGTCGTCATAGATCAACGACACCGGCTGCGAGGCGTAGGTATTGAAGTCGGTGTTGCCGTAGCCGCGGATGTACACGCGCGGAAACACCCGGCCGTTGGACGATTCGATGTTGAGGCTGGGTGCCTTGCCGGCGAGCACGCGGATATCCGAGCCGCTGGTGGAGATGGCATCCAGAAATTCCGGACGCAGCACCGATGCCGAGACCGGCACGTCCTTGGAATCTTCCGAGCGGCGCTCGACCGTGACCTTGACCGCGTCCAGGCGCACGACACCGTCGTCGCCGGGCGCCTGCTGGGCAGCGGCATGAAGCGGAAGAAGGGAAGCGACGGCAACGGCGAGCGCGCTGATCTTGAGCGACCGGCTGGCGGACATGGGATGACTCCGGATTCGGTTGGCGGAGCGGCCTGATCTGCATGCCGCGTTGCAACAGAATTAACACGATTTACACAAATTTGGCAGAGCGCGTGCGAAAAAGTTTTCGGAATTCGAAAAGGCGTTCGAATTTATGCAACACGGCGATGCAATTTGCGCGTTGGGGCGTGCCTGGTCTCAGTGCGCGATGCTCACCGGAGCGGCGGTTTGCATAGGTCGAGCGGCGGGATTTCACTGGGTAGGAGCGCGACGAGGCGTTCCCAATCCTCCTGACGCTTAAAAAGCGCCAATGCGCCGCCGAGACGGAAAGCACGTGCGACGGCCTCACGACTTCCGTGCAGCACGCAGCCTATTGGCGACCTACCGAGGCTCCGTAGACAACGCGCAGGCGCGTCTCTGGACCAGACGCGTGTGCAACCTGCATCCGGGCAATCACCACGCGTTGCCTGCTGCATCACTCACTCGACGTAGGCAACATCACCCGGCACCCGCACCCAGCCTTCCATCAGCACCCGCGCACTGCGGCTCATCAGCGCCTTGGTCACCTGCCACTGGCCGTCGATCGATTGCGCCTCGGCGCCGACCCGCAAGGTGCCGGACGGGTGCCCGAAGCGCACCGCCGTGCGCGTCACGCCGCCGGCAGCCAGATTGACCAGCGTGCCCGGCACGGCCGCGGCTGTCCCGATGGCGACGGCCGCGGTGCCCATCATGGCGTGGTGCAACTTGCCCATCGACAGCGCGCGCACCAGCAGGTCGATCTCGGCCGCCCGCACCGGCTTGCCGCTGGAGGCGGTGTAATCGGCCGGTGGCGCGACGAACGCCACCTTCGGGGTGTGCTGCCGCGTTGCTGCGTCTTCCACCTGCGCAATCAGGCCCATCCGCAACGCGCCGTGCGCGCGCAAGGTCTCGAACATCGCCAGTGCACGCGCATCGCCATTGATCGCCTCCTGCAACTCGGTACCGGTGTAGCCCAGGTCGCCTGCATTGACGAAGATGGTCGGGATGCCGGCATTGATCAGCGTCGCGGCGATCGTGCCCAGGCCGGGAACCTCCAGCTGATCGATCAGCCTGCCGGTGGGGAACATCGCGCCGCCCTCGCCTTCGGCAGCGTCGGCCGGGTCGAGGAATTCCAGCTGCACCTCGGCGGCCGGAAAGGTCACTCCATCCAGTTCGAAGTCGCCGGTTTCCTGCACCTGGCCATCGGTCATCGGTACGTGCGCCACGATGGTCTTGCCGATATTGGCCTGCCAGATCCGCACCGTCGCCACGCCGTCGCGCGGCACCCGCGCGGCATCGACCAGGCCGTTGGCGATCGCAAATGGCCCCACCGCTGCCGACAGGTTGCCGCAGTTGCCGCTCCAGTCCACGAACGCGCTGTCGATGGATACCTGCCCGAACAGGTAGTCCACATCGTGCCCGGCATGCGCACTGGCCGACACGATCACGCCCTTGCTGGTGCTGGAGGTCGCCCCACCCATGCCATCGATCTGCTTGGCATACGGATCGGGGCTGCCGACCACGCGCAGCAACAACGCATCGCGCGCCGGCCCGGGCTGCTGCGCGGCAGCGGGCAGATCCTGCTGGCGGAAAAACACGCCCTTGCTGGTGCCGCCACGCATGTAGGTGGCCGGGATGCGGAGTTGGGGCAGATGGGTCATGGGAGGGCCGGGATTGGGGGTTGGAGAATGGGGATTGGGTTGCAGACCCACGGCAAGGGCCATGGACGCTAGTGCGCTTGCGGTGCTGATGTCGTTTTCAACAAATCTCGACTCCCGACTCCCGATTCCCGGCTCTCAAGAAAATCCTGCGCAAACCGTTGCAGCACGCCGCCCGCCTCGTAGATGGACACTTCCTCGGCGGTATCCAGGCGGCAGATGACCGGCACCTGCACCTGCTCGCCGTTGCGCCGATGGATCGACAGCGTCAGCGTGGCGCCGGGTGTGCGCTCGCCGACCACATCGAAGGTTTCGCTGCCGTCGATGCCCAGCGTCTTGCGATCGCTGCCCGGCTTGAACTCCAGCGGCAACACGCCCATGCCGATCAGGTTGGTGCGGTGGATCCGCTCGAAGCCTTCGGCCACGATCACTTCCACGCCGGCCAGCCGCACGCCCTTGGCGGCCCAGTCGCGCGAGGAGCCCTGGCCGTAATCGGCGCCGGCAATGATGATCAGCGGTTGCTTGCGCGTCATGTAGGTTTCGATCGCCTCCCACATGCGCAGCACCTGGCCTTCCGGTTCCAGCCGCGCCAGCGAGCCTGCCTTCACCTGTCCATCGACCACCGCCATTTCGTTGACCAGCTTGGGGTTGGCAAAGGTGGCCCGCTGCGCGGTGAGGTGGTCGCCGCGATGGGTGGCATAGGAATTGAAGTCCTCTTCCGGCACGCCCATCTGCGCCAGATACTCGCCAGCCGCGCTGCCGGCCAGGATCGCATTCGACGGCGACAGATGGTCGGTAGTGATGTTGTCGCCCAGCACCGCCAACGGACGCAGGCCTTGCAAGCTGCGTACACCGGCAAGCGCGCCTTCCCAGTACGGCGGGCGACGGATGTAGGTGCTGGTCGGCCGCCAGTCGTACAACGGGCTGACGCTGCTGCCCTGCCCCACGCTACGCTTGAACATCGGGTCGTAGACGCTGCGGAAATGCTCCGGCTTGACGCTGCGCGCCACCACCGCATCGATCTCCGCATCGGTGGGCCACAGATCCTTGAGCGTCACCGCCACGCCATCGGCGTCGATGCCCAGCACATCCTTTTCGATATCGAAGCGCACCGTGCCGGCGATGGCATAGGCGATCACCAACGGTGGCGAGGCCAGGAACGCCTGCTTGGCGTAGGGATGGATGCGCCCGTCGAAGTTGCGGTTGCCCGACAGCACCGCGGTCGCGTACAGATCGCGGTCGATGATCTCCTGCTGGATGGCCGGATCCAGTGCGCCACTCATGCCGTTGCAGGTGGTGCAGGCAAACGCGACGATGCCGAAACCCAATTGTTCCAGCTCGCCCAACAGGCCGGCTTCTTCCAGATACAGCTGCACCGCTTTTGACCCCGGCGCCAGCGAACTCTTCACCCACGGCTTGCGGGTCAGCCCGCGCGCATTGGCATTGCGCGCCAGCAGGCCGGCGGCGATGACATTGCGCGGGTTGGAGGTATTGGTGCAGGAAGTGATCGCAGCAATGATCACCGCGCCATCGGGCATCTGTCCCGGCACCTCGTCCCATTGCCCCGCGATACCGCGCTGCGCCAACTCACTGGTCGCCACGCGCTTGTGGGGATTGGATGGCCCGGCCATGTTGCGCACCACGCTGGATAGATCGAACTGCAGCACGCGCTCGTACTGCGCGGTGCCCAGATCGTCCGCCCACAGGCCGGTCTGACGCGCGTAGGTTTCCACCAGCGCAATCTGCGCGTCTTCGCGGCCGGTCAGGCGCAGGTAGTCGATAGTCTGCTGGTCGATGTAGAACATCGCCGCCGTCGCACCGAACTCCGGCGTCATATTGGAAATGGTCGCGCGGTCGCCGATGGTCAGTGCGCTGGCGCCGGCGCCATAGAACTCGAGGTACGCGCCGACCACGCGCTGCTGGCGCAGGAACTCGGTCAAGGCCAGCACGATGTCGGTAGCGGTAATCCCGGGCGCAGGCCGGCCCAGCAATTCCACGCCGATGATGTCGGGCAGGCGCATCCACGAGGCACGTCCCAGCATCACGTTTTCCGCCTCCAGCCCGCCCACGCCCACCGCGATCACACCCAGCGCATCCACGTGCGGGGTGTGGCTGTCGGTGCCCACGCAGGTATCCGGAAACGCCACGCCGTCCAGTGTGTAGATCACCGGCGACATCTTCTCCAGATTGATCTGATGCATGATGCCGTTGCCCGGCGGAATCACTTCCATGTTCTCGAACGCGCGCTTGGTCCACTCGATGAAGTGGAAGCGGTCGGCGTTGCGGCGATCTTCCACGCTGCGGTTCTTGGCGAACGCCTGCTTGTCGAAGCCGGCATACTCCACCGCCAGCGAGTGATCGACGATCAACTGCACCGGCACCACCGGGTTGACCTGGGCCGGATCGCCCCCCTGCTCGGCGATTGCATCGCGCAGCCCGGCCAGGTCGACCAACGCAGTCTGCCCCAGGATGTCATGACAGACCACGCGCGCCGGAAACCAGGGAAAATCCAGGTCGCGTCTGCGCTCGATCAGCTGGCGCAGGTAGGCCTCCAGCATCTGTGGCTGCGCACGCCGCACCAGGTTTTCGGCATGCACGCGCGCGGTATACGGCAACGTTGCGTAGGCGCCGGGTCGCAGCGCATCCACGGCGGCGCGTGCATCGAAATAGTCCAACGAGGTGCCCGGCAGGGGCTTGCGGTACTGGCTGTTCATGGCTGGCGATATCACAAAGCGGGCGGGGTCTGCTGTTACTGGTGCTATTACTGGTGCTATTACTGGTGCTGTTACTGGTGCTGTTACTGGTGCTGCTATTGCTGTCGTGGTCGTTGCTTTTGCTGTGGCTGTGGCTGTGGCTGTGGCTGTTGCTGTTGCTGTTGCTGTTGCTGTTGCTGTTGCTGTTGCTGTTGCTGTGGCTGTTGCTGTGGCTGTGGCTGTGGCTGTGGTTGTGGTTGTGGTTGTGGTTGTGGTTGTGAGCGCTATTGCAGATGCTCATATTGCTAGTCACCACGCGCTGCTCGCCACGCTCCCTTCTCCCGCAACGCGGGAGAAGGTGCCCGAAGGGCGGATGAGGGCCGCTCGCAGGCAGCAGCCTTCAGGAACGCTGATCCAGCGGCACGAACACCTGATCCTCCGGGCCCGTGTAATTCGCAGAAGGCCGAATGATCTTGCCGTCCATGCGCTGCTCGATGACGTGCGCGCTCCAGCCAGCCGTACGCGCCAGCACGAACAGCGGCGTAAACATCGCCGTCGGCACGCCCATCATGTGGTAGCTGACCGCACTGAACCAGTCCAGGTTAGGGAACATCTTCTTGATGTCCCACATCACGCTCTCCAGGCGCTCGGCAATGTCGTACATCTTGCGGCTTCCCTGCGCCTCGGAAAGCTCGCGCGCCACCTCCTTGATCACCTTGTTGCGCGGGTCGGACACGGTATAGACCGGGTGCCCGAAGCCGATCACCACTTCCTTGCGCTCCACACGCGCCTTGATATCGGCCTCGGCCTCATCCGGCGTGTCGTAGCGCTTCTGCACCTCGAAGGCCACTTCGTTGGCACCGCCATGCTTGGGCCCACGCAAGGCGCCGATGCCACCGGCGATGGCGCTGTACATATCGCTGCCGGTGCCGGCAATGACGCGGCTCGCAAACGTCGACGCGTTGAACTCGTGCTCGGCGTACAGGATCAGGCTGGTGTGCATTGCACGCACCCACGACTCCTTCGGCGCAAACCCGTGCAGCAGATGCAGGAAGTGCCCACCGATCGAGTCGTCGTCGGTTTCCACTTCGATGCGCTTGCCGTTATGGCTGTAGTGGTACCAGTACAGCAGCATCGAGCCCAGCGAGGCCATCAACTTGTCGGCGATGTCGCGCGCGCCCGGATGGTTGTGATCGTCCTTTTCCGGCTGCAGGCAGCCCAGCACCGACACGCCGGTACGCATCACGTCCATCGGATGCGCCGATGGCGGTAGCTGTTCCAGCGCTGTCTTCACCGCTGCCGGCACGCCGCGCAGCGAGCGCAGCTTGGCCTTGTAGCCACGCAATTCGCCACTATTGGGCAACTTGCCATGCACCAGCAGATAAGCGATTTCCTCGAACTCGCTGGTGGTGGCCAGGTCCAGGATGTCGTAGCCGCGGTAATGCAGATCGTTGCCGCTGCGACCCACCGTGCACAGCGCAGTGTTGCCTGCAGCCGTGCCGGACAGGGCGACGGATTTCTTCGGCTTGAAGCCGGGATTGACGGTGTCGTTCATGCGATGCGCTCCCAAACGGTGTCGTGTTGCGGTGTCACGGATGAAATGGCCGAACCTGCACGCAGCAAGGCGCGATCATGCGCCTTTGCGTGCAAACAAGCCGTCCAGGCGCTGCTCGTAGTCGTGGTAGCCGATGCGCTCGTACAGCTCTTCACGCGTCTGCATGCTGTCCAGCACGGCCTGCTGATGCCCATCGCGCCGGATCGCGGTGTAGACCGCTTCGGCCGCCTTGTTGGCCGCACGGAACGCCGACAGCGGAAACAGCTGGATCGCCACGCCTGCCTGCGCGAGCTGGTCGCGCGTGAACAGCGGCGTCTTGCCGAATTCGGTGATGTTGGCCAGCACCGGCACGCGTACCGCATCGACAAACCGCGTGTAGGTCTCCAGATCGTACGCGGCCTCGGCAAAGATGCCGTCGGCACCGGCCTCCACGCAGGCGATCGCGCGCTCGATCGCCGCATCCACGCCTTCCATCTGGATCGCGTCGGTCCGCGCGATCAAGAAGAACGCCGGATCGGTCTTGGCATCGGCCGCCGCCTTGACCCGGTCGACCATCTCGGCCTGGCTGACGATCTCCTTGCCCGGCCGATGCCCGCAGCGCTTGGCGCCGACCTGGTCTTCGATATGGCAGCCGGCCGCGCCGGCCTTGATCAGCGACTTGATGGTGCGCTCGATGTTGAACGCGCTCGGCCCGAAGCCGGTGTCCACGTCCACCAGCAGCGGCAGTGCGCAGACATCGGTAATGCGGCGCACATCGATCAGCACGTCTTCCAGCGTATTGATGCCCAGGTCCGGCAGCCCCAGCGAACCGGCCGCCACGCCACCGCCGGACAAGTAGATGGCCTGATAGCCGGCGCGCTGCGCCAGCAGCGCGTGGTTGGCATTGATCGCGCCGATCACCTGCAGCGGCGATTCGGCGGCCAGCGCGGCGCGGAAGCGCGTGCCGGCGGAAGCGGTGGGCGATGACGTCATGGCGGTTCCTGGTGTGGGATGGGGGATACAGCGCAAGGGGCATGCCAACGGCAAGCCGTTGATCCGATTGGCCCACCCCTGGGTAAATGTTGCAACATTGCAACGCATCGAACACGATGCAACACCGTTGCAACGCGACATCACCAATGCCCAGCCCCAGATTTACCGAGCCGACGGAAGCCGCTCTCCCCGTTATCTGGACCGTCAGCGTCTCTCGCCTGACCGGCCTGCTGGCCGATGTCATCCCCGAATTCGACCAGCGCGCACGCATCGAGCAGGTCAACCTCGGCTTTGCCGATGCAGTGGACGTCATCGGCCAGCGCCTGCGCCGCGAGCGCTGCGACGTGCTGGTCGCCGGCGGCTCCAACGCCGCTTACCTGCGCAGCCGGCTCGCACTGCCGCTGGCACCGATCCAGGCCACCGGCTTCGACCTGATGGAAGCGTTGGCGCGTGCGCGCCGTATCGCCCCACGTATCGGCGTGGTCACCCATGCCACCGACGTGCCCTCGTTTCGCGCATTCCAGGACAGTTTCGATCTGGACATCGAGCACCGCCGCTTCGTCACCGCCGAAGACGCGCGCGACCGCATCGCCGACCTGCGCGCCGGCGGCATTCAGGTCATCGTGGGCACCGGCATGGCGATCGATTTCGCCGAGCAGGCCGGCCTGCCGGGCGTGCTGCTGTATTCGGCCGATTCGGTCCGCCTGGCACTCGAACACGCCATCGCGCTGGGGAGCGCACCCGGCAACGATCGCCCTGCCAGCCGCACCGGCACGCGCCGGGTGCGGCGCACCGACGCACTGCTGGGCGACGATGCCGCAATCGCGCAGGTGCGCGAGCTGGTGCAGCTGTACGCCCCGCATCCGGGCACCGTGCTGATCAGCGGCGAGACCGGCACCGGCAAGGAACTGGTCGCACGCCAGTTGCATGCCGGCAGCCGCCGGCGCGGCCGCTTCGTCGCCATCAATTGCGGCGCCATCAGCGAGGCGCTGCTCGAAGCCGAATTGTTCGGCTACAGCGACGGCGCCTTTACCGGCGCACGCCGCGGCGGCCATGTCGGCCTGATCGAAGCCGCGCAGGACGGCACGCTGTTTCTCGACGAGATCGGCGAACTGCCGATGCCGCTGCAGACACGCCTGCTACGCGTGCTGGAAGAGCGCGAAGTGCTGCGGGTCGGCGCCACCCTGCCGGTCGCCGTCGACGTGCGCGTGGTCGCCGCCAGCCTGCAACCGCTGCAGGCATTGGTCGAGCAAGGACGCTTCCGTCGCGACCTCTTCTATCGCCTGGCAGCGCTACGCATCGGCCTGCCGCCACTGCGTAACCGCCCCGACGAGATCGCGCTATTGCTGGCGCATTACTTCCATCAACTCGGCGCGCTGCCGTCGCCGTTGTCTCCGGCAGCGCTGCAGCGGCTGCAACGGCACCCCTGGCCGGGCAACGTGCGCGAACTACGCAACCTGGTCGAACGCCTGTGCATCCACTGGAAGGCACACCCGCGCGACAGCCTGGACCTGGATCAATTGGAACGCTGGGCACCTGAGCTGTTCGACATACGCATTGGCGACAGCGTGGCGGCGCCCGAACACAGCGATCTTGCAACCTCGCGCATGCAACTCACCGCAGCAGCGGTCCGCGCGGCGCTCGATCGCGCAAACGGCAACCGCGCCCTCGCCGCACAGGCGCTCGGCGTCTCGCGTACCACCTTGTGGCGCTGGATGCAGGCGCATGCGTCGGCATCGCGCGATTGAGATGCAGGGGCGGGTTCCGGCCTCACCTGGTCAGGCTGCAGACGCTGACCTGATTCGCCACGCTTTACGGCGCAAGACTCGCGCCCAGCGGCAACAGGGCATGCGATGCGATCCACACGCCAGGGGCGCCGCGACGTCGGCGAGCTGATCCGGCCGCACACGCCACGCCGCTGCCCAGCACTCGTCCATCGAGCGAGCGCGCAACGATCACTTGACCCGCGTGTACTCGGTATCGCCCGTGCTCAGGTGACCGGTCGCCTGGTCGATTGCGTAATTGACGGTGCCATCGACGCCGGACACCTGCAGCACACCCTTGTTCAAGATCGCCGGATGATTCTTCGTCCTGACGCCGCCACCCAGCAGCGCCGGCGTGGTATCGCGGATGATGAAGCTCTCGCCGTTGTGCTCGATGCTGAGCACATTCTTCTCCGACGTCATGTTGACCCACCTGCCCACGTACTGCTCGCCCACATCGCGGGCACAGCCGGCCAACAACAGCATCGCAACAAGAGCATTTCCAAGCAGCGCCTTCATCGCCACTCCTTCTTCAACGCGGGGGACTGCAGGATGGCGATTCGTTCCTGCGCCTGCAACAAGCAGGCACAACCGGATGAACACGCCTGTCAGCGACTTGAACAAGTCGTTGGGATCAACGGGCCCTGCATCCCACTCGCACGGATAGCAGCGACACCTGCGATTTGACGGCATCGGCTGGTCCCATCACTTCAACCGGGCCAGACGCCCAAGGCGGTTGCAGGAGCGCCTTCAGGACAACAAAAAAGCCGGCGCATGGCCGGCTCTTCTTCTCGCGTTGAAACCCTTGCTGCTGCTGGATTTCGATGGTGGGCGGTACAAGGTTCGAACTTGTGACCCTTGCCGTGTGAAGGCAATGCTCTACCGCTGAGCTAACCGCCCGGTGACGCGAGCCGCACATTATAGGGCAGCTGCGGCAATCGTCAACAGGTTCATCCACTGCGGTGATGATGCGGTCGAAAAAACCCCGTTCCGGTGACCGGGCGCGGCATTTCCGCGAGCTGGCAGCGATGACGCAGCGTTCGATTCGGCGCCATTCCAACGCCCGTTACACAGCTTCGATGCCCCGCGTCCAACACGGCTGCGATCACCGGCACCGGCACCGGCACCGGCACCGGCATCACATCGTATGCGTCGGCTTGTCCGAGGTCGTCAATCCCGCCAGCAGCGTCTCGATCTTGTTGCGCACGCTCTCGCCTTCCTGGCCGTCCGGGAATTGCACGCCGATGCCGGCGGCGCGGTTGCCCTGCGCACCGGCCGGGGTGGTCCAGACGACCTTGCCGGCCACCGGCAGGCGTTCGCTGGAATCGGGCAGGGTCAGCAACAGGAAGACCTCGTCGCCGAGCATGTAGCGCTTGGGCGTGGGCACGAAGATGCCGCCGCCCTTCACGAACGGCATGTAGGCGCTGTAGAGCGCCGGCTTGTCCTTCAACGCCAGCGACAAAATGCCCTGGCGTGCATTCATTGCACTCATCGAGTTCCCCTAGAACGTGGCTGGCGCTCTCCCTCGCGCCAGGCCAGCAACAATTCCGTCACTGCCAGATCGGCGCGGACGGTGGTGCGCAGCAGGTCGCGGGTGCGATTGGCGGCGTCGAACCAGGTCGCCAGCTTGTGCAACCGCGATGGATCGGTCAAGCCGGCCGATGCCTGTGCCAACGCCAGGTCGGCCGCATGCCGCAAACGCTGATCGCCCTGGCCGTCGTTGGTCCAGCGCTGCGCAACCTCTACCGCACTGGCGCGCCCGCTGGCGATCTGTTCCAGGTCCTGCGCCACCGCACGCCGCACCGCCAGGCCATCCTCGCGCAGCCACTGCGCCGCGAGTCCCGGATGACCGCGTGCGGCATCCAGCGCTTCCTGTGCAGCCCGCTCGTCGACGCCCTGCGACAGCAGCCAGGCCAGCGCCTCGTGCGCGGGCGGCAGCTTGAATTCCAGGCGCTGGCAGCGGCTGCGGATGGTCGCCGGCAAGCGCGCCGGCTGTGCGCTGATCAGCCACAGGTAGCGCCCCGGCGAGGGTTCTTCCAGCGTCTTGAGCAGCGCGTTGCAGGCAGCGCGATTGATCGCATCGGCCGGGTCGACGATCACGATCTGGGCGATGCCGTACTGCGGGGTCAGCGAGAGCTTTTGCGAAATCTCGCGCACCTGCTCGATCACGATCTCGGTGCGCAGCTTGTCGCCGGTGCGGTTGGGGATGAACGAGATCAGCTGCAGGTCCGGGTGGGTCCCGGCGGCGATCAGCTGCCGGCTGCGCTGCGCCAGCGCCGGGTCCGGCGCGCTGGCCAGCACGTGCTCGGCCAGCGCCAGGGCCACCGCACGCTTGCCCAGGCCATCCGGCCCGCAGATCAGCAGGCCGTGGCCGAGCCGGCCGGCGTCCAGCACCGCCAGCGTCTGGTCGTAGGCACGCTGCTGCCAGGGCGAGAACGCAGTGGTCATGGAGTGGGCTCCGGTTGTGGCAGGCGGCGACGCTGCAGGTAACGCGCCACCGCCGCGTTGTGTTCGGCCAGGGTGGCCGAGAACACATGCGCACCGGTGCCATCGCCGACCGCCACGAAGTACAGGGCATTCCCTGGTGCCGGACGCACTGCCGCCAGCAAGGCCTCGCGGCCGGGCATGGCGATCGGGGTCGGGGTCAGGCCGGTGCGGGTATAGGTGTTGTAGGGCGTATCGGTGGTCAGGTCGCGGCGGCGGATGTTGCCGTCGTAGCTACTGCCGATGCCGTAGATCACGGTGGGGTCGGTCTGCAGCTTCATGCCCAGCTGCAGGCGGCGCAGGAACACGCCGGCAATCAGCGGACGCTCCGAGCCCAGCGCGGTTTCCTTTTCGATGATCGAGGCCAGGATCAACGCCTGTTCCGGCGAGCTGAGCGGCAGATCGGCAGCGCGCTGCGCCCAGGCCTGGGCCAGTGCGGTGTCCATCGCGAGGTGGGCGCGCTTGAGCACGTCCAGATCGCTGTCGCCGCGTTGGTAGAGATAGGTTTCCGGCAGGAAGCGCCCTTCCGGGTGCTGGTTGGCGAACCCCAGCCGCGCCATCAACGCCGCATCGTCCAGCGCAGCGATGGATTGGTGCAGCGGCGTGGCAGCGGCGATCGCGGCGCGCAGCTGGCGGAAATTCCAGCCTTCCACGATGGTGAAGCGGTACTGGATTACCCGGCCCTGGCGCATGCGCTCGAGCAGCTCGCGCGGCGACAGCGCCGGCGCCAGCGCGTATTCGCCCACCTTGAGCTTGCCGGCCGCGTCGACCTGGCGCGCGAGCAGCTGCCATTCCAGATCGGTGCCCTGCGCCACGCCGGCGGCGCGCAACTTGCGCAGCGTGGCCTTGAGCGAATCGCCGGGCGCGATCACCACGCTGGGCGCACTCGCGCTCACCGGCGTCTGAGCAAAGTGCAGGTAATGCCGCCATGCCACCAGCGCGGCAATCGCAAGTAGCGCTGCAAGCAGCAATGCCGTGCCCAGCACGGCCAGACATCCGCGTTTGCCAGTCACCGCCACACCCACCTCGTCATTGCTCCATCGCCGCGCAGGATACCGCGCACCGGTGATGTCCCGTTGAAGCGCTCATGTCCGCTCGATCGCGCGCAGCACGCCACGCGCCTTGGCGCGAGTTTCGTCCAGCTCACGTTGCGGGTCCGAGTCCACCACGATGCCGGCCCCGGTGCGGAAGCAGACCTGGTTGCCGGCCACCTCGGCGGTGCGGATCAGGATGTTCAGGTCCATGTCGCCGTCGCGATTGAGCCAGCCGAACGCGCCGGTGTAGGCGCCCCGCGCGGTCTGCTCCAGCTCGGCGATGATCTGCATGCAGCGCACCTTCGGGCAACCGGTGATGGTGCCGCCGGGAAAGACCGCGGCGATCACCTCGCCCGGGGTGACCTCGTCGCGCAGACGGCCACGTACATTACTGACGATATGGTGCACATGCGCGTAGCTTTCCACGCCCATCAGCTCGTCCACCACCACCGTGCCCGGTGCGCAGATGCGTCCCAGGTCGTTGCGTTCCAGGTCGATCAGCATGACGTGCTCGGCGCGCTCCTTCGGATGGCCGACCAGTTCGCGGATGCGTGCGGCATCGTCGTCGCCGGCAAAGCGCGCGCGGGTGCCGGCGATCGGGCGCGTCTGCACCACATCGCCCTGCACCGACACCAGCCGCTCCGGCGAGGAACTCACCACCGCGCGTCCTGCCGCGACGAACAGACCGGCAAACGGAGCGGGATTGGCCGCGCGCAGGCGCGCATGCAGCGCCGCCGGATCGACCGCCGCGGCAAACGCCGCGTGCCAGGCGCGCGAGATATTGGCCTGGAACACATCGCCGGCGCGCAGATAATCGAGCACGCGCTCCACGGCAGCGGTGAAACGCTCCGGCGGATCTTCTTCGACAGCCACCGGCCCGGCCCACGCAGGCAACGGCGGCAACTCGGCGCAGGCGGCAATGTCCTCGACGATGCGGGCCAGCAGATCGGCGCGGCCCGGCTCGGCCAGCGCGATGCAGCGCCCTTCCACGCGGTCACGCAACACCGCCGCCGGCGCACGCAGGGCCAGCGCGCTCGGCAGGCGGTCGGTGCGCACAGGCAGCTGCAGGATTGGTTCGACCTGCGCGGCCAGTTCGTAATCCAGCAACACCGCCCAACCGCCACGAAACGGCCATGCGCTGCTCGCATCGCGCGGCACCCGTTCTGCGTGCCAGGCGGCGTCCAGCGCGTCCAGGAAATTGCTGTCGATCACCCGCCCATCGCCATCGCGCGTGCGCCCGTCCGGATCCAGCCGTAGGCTGGCGCCGTCTGCCAGCAACAGCACGTCCCAGCGCCCGTGCTCGGTGCCGGAGGCGGTGGATTCCAGCAGCGCCGGATAGCGCTGCGGCGCCAGCCGGTGCAGCGCCAGCAGGTCGATGTCCGCGTGCAGTGATCGGGTGAGCGTCATCGGTCCGGGGTGGCGTGGGATACGAAAGCGCGCCACCCCTGAGAAAGGCGGCGCGCGCAATGACTGGATCAGGGATATGTCGAACCGACACCGTCCACTGGCCGCACGCACGCAGCGCATGCGGCGGCCAGGGACTGTTGCATGATGCGCCGCGCGACAGCGCAGACGCGCCGGCTCAGACGCGCTTGAACACCAGCGTGCCGTTGGTGCCGCCGAAGCCGAAGCCGTTGGACATCACCGCGTCCACCTGCACTTCGCGTGCCACGTTCGGCACGTAGTCCAGGTCGCAGCCTTCGCCGGGCTCTTCCAGATTGATGGTCGGCGGGATGATGCCGGTGTGCAGCGCCATCACCGAGAAGATCGCTTCCACGCCGCCGGCCGCGCCGAGCAGATGGCCGGTCATCGACTTGGTCGAGCTGACCATGGTCTTGTAGGCGTGCTCGCCCAGCGCGCGCTTCATTGCCAGGGTTTCGGCCAGATCGCCCAGCGGCGTGGAGGTGCCGTGCGCGTTGAGATAACCGATCTGTTCGGGGTTGAGCCTGGCATCGCGCATGGCCGCGACCATGCTGCGCGCCGCGCCCTCGCCGTCCTCGCTGGGCGCGGTCATGTGGAAGGCATCGGAGCTGGCGCCGAAGCCGACCAGTTCGGCATAGATGCGCGCGCCACGCGCCTTGGCGTGTTCGTACTCTTCCAGCACCAGCACGCCGGCACCGTCGCCCAGCACGAAGCCGTCGCGCTGCTTGTCCCAGGGACGCGATGCAGCGGTGGGGTCGTCGTTGCGGGTGGACATCGCCTTCATTGCACAGAAGCCGCCGACCGAGCTCGGCGAGGAGCCGCGCTCGGCGCCGCCGGCCAGCATCACGTCGGCGTCGCCGTGCTGGATCATGCGCATCGCGGTGCCGATCGAATGGTTGGAGGTGGCGCAGGCCGACACCGCCGAGAAGGTCGGGCCCTTGAGGCCCTTGATCAGGCTCACCTGGCCCGGCAGCATGTTGATGATGGTGCTGGGCACATAGAACGGCGAAATCTTGCGCGCACCGCCCTCGTGGAATTTGATGGTCTGCTCTTCGATACCGAGCAGCCCGCCGATGCCGGAGCCGAGAATGGCGCCAACGCGTTCGGCATTGCTTTCGTCGATTTCCAGGCCGGAATCGTCCAGCGCCATGAACGAGGCGCCGACACCGTAATGGATGAACGAATCCATCTTCTTGACGTCCTTGGCGGACACAAAAAGCGTGGGATCGAAATTCTTGATCTCGCCGGCGATCTTGGTGGTGAACTGCGAGGCATCGATCTGCGTGATCGGGCCGATGCCTGAGCGCCCGTGGATGATTCCATCCCAGCTGGTGGCCAGATCATTGCCCAGCGGCGACACCATGCCCATGCCGGTAACGACAACACGACGACTCATTGCAGATCTCCTCACCACGGAACGGACGGTGCTTGCGGTTTGCGGATGACGCTCGAAAAACACAGGGCCGCATCAGCGGCCCCATGGAATGTCTGACGCAGCAACGGCTTGACGCACGCCGCCGCAGCCAGGAACAACGCATCAGCTCTTGACGTGAGCCTTGACGTAGTCGATCGCCTGCTGGACCGAGGTGATCTTCTCAGCCTCTTCGTCAGGGATCTCGCACTCGAACTCTTCTTCCAGCGCCATCACCAGCTCGACGGTGTCCAGCGAGTCGGCACCCAGGTCATCGACGAACGATGCGCTGGTGGTGACTTCCTCTTCCTTGACGCCGAGTTGTTCGACGACGATTTTCTTGACGCGTTCTTCGATGGTGCTCATTGGGGATATCGCTCCAGATGGAGTAGTGGTGGTACGAAAAAAACGCCATCGCCGCTGCGATGGCCGCGTTGGATAGTGTAGTGGAAGCGACCGAGCCTTGCATTGCATCACAATTCCCGGCCGATCAGCCACTTAGCGCCTCCCGGCGCCGCACGCTCACGGCATGTACATGCCGCCGTTGACGTGCAGGGTCTCACCGGTGATGTAACCGGCACTCGGGCCGGCCAGGAACGCCACCGCGTTGGCGATGTCGTCCGGCTGGCCCAGGTGGCCCAGCGCGATCTGCTGCAGCAAGGCGGCCCTGGCCTCGTCCGGCAGCGCCTTGGTCATGTCGGTATCGATGAAGCCGGGTGCCACCACATTCACGGTGACCCCGCGCGAGCCGATCTCCTTGGCCAGCGACTTGGAGAACGCAATGATGCCGGCCTTGGCCGCGGCGTAGTTGGTCTGGCCGGGATTGCCGGTCACGCCCACCACCGAGGCGATGTTGACGATGCGGCCCTTGCGCGCCTTCATCATGCCGCGCATCACCGCCTTGGAGGTGCGGAACACGCTGGTCAGATTGGTGTCGATGATCGCCTGCCAGTCGTCGTCCTTCATCCGCATCAACAGGTTGTCGCGGGTGATGCCGGCGTTGTTGACCAGGATCGAGATCGGGCCGAATTCCTTGCCGATCGCATCGATCAGGCCGTCGACCGCCGCCGCGTCGGTGACATCGAGCTCACGGCCGTGGCCGCCCTGGGCGGCCAGGCGCTCGCCGATCGCCGCAGCGCCGGAGGCAGAGGTCGCGGTGCCGATCACGGTGGCGCCCTGGGCGGCCAGCGTGACGGCGATGGCCGCGCCGATCCCGCGACTGGCGCCGGTGACGAGGGCGATCTCGCCCTGCAGGGGCTTGCTCATGAATGCTGTTCCTCGAGTGGGGAGGTCGCGACCGCAGCCGCGAACGGTGAGGGCTGCCGGCAGGGCCGGCAGGTGCGTCGAATCAGTGCGTCCACGCCTCGATCGCGCCGGCATAATCGGCAGGCGTGGCCAGCGCACGGGCGTCCAGGCGCTTGTCGATACGCTTGATCAGCCCGCTCAGCACCTTGCCGGGGCCGCATTCGGCGATCCGGGTGATGCCCTGGGCGGCCAATGCCTGCACGCAGCCGGTCCATTGCACCGGCAGGTACAGCTGCTCGGCCAGCGCCTGGCGAATCGCCTCGCTGCCGGTGTGCACCCGTGCATCGACGTTCTGCACCACCGGAATCTGCGGGGCGTGCCAGCTCAGGCCGGCCATTGCTTCGGCGAGCTGGTTGGCCGCATCGCGCATCAACGGCGTGTGCGAGGGCACGCTCACCGCCAGCTTGACTGCCTTGCGCACGCCGCGCTCGGCCAGCAAGGCCAGCGCGCGGTCCACCGCCGCCGCATCGCCGCCGATCACGATCTGGCCGGGCGAATTGAAATTGGCCGGCACCACCACCTGGCTGCCGGCCGCCTCGGCACAGACCTCCAGCACCAGCGCATCCTCGGCACCCAGCACCGCCGCCATCGCACCGACACCGGCCGGCGCGGCGGCCTGCATGAACTGACCACGCAGCCGCACCAGGTGCGCGCCGTCGTGCAGCGACAGCGCGCCGGCAGCGACCAGCGCGGTGTATTCGCCCAGGCTGTGCCCGGCCAGCACCGCCGGGCGCTGCCCGCGCTGCGCATTCCACAACCGCCACACCGCCACGCCCGCAGCCAGCAGGGCCGGCTGGGTGTATTCGGTGCGGTTGAGCATCTCTTCCGGGCCGCCCTGGGACAGGGCCCACAGGTCGACGCCGGCGCCCTCGGAGGCTTCGGCGAAGGTTTCGCGGATCTGCGGGTGCAGTTCGGACAGTTCGGCCAGCATGCCTAGGGACTGCGAGCCCTGGCCGGGAAACACGAAGGCGAGAGTGGATTCGGTCACGCGTTGCTGCCTACAAAAATCGAGCCGGGATGATACGTGCGAAATCGTCCCGGCGTCTGTACTGCCGCGTATGCAAGGCCTGGCCAGCGCGACCGCCGGCACACTTACAGCAAGACATCGAGCAGATCCATGTCGCCATCGGCGAGCCAGTCCACGCACATCACCAGCACCAGCACGACGCCGAGCGAGGTTGCCGCGCGGATGGCCAGGATGGCGCGCGCCAGCGCCGCGGCAGGGCGGCCCAGGCGGCCGGTGAGCTGCGCAAACCGCTGCAGGCGCCCGGTCACCGCATGCGCATGCGCCGCCACCGCCGGGCCGGCCGCATCGAAGGCGCCCGTCATCAACCGCTGCAGCACCGCGCGGCGGCCGCGGTAGTACCTGGCTACGCCGTAGCCGAACACCAGCCAGTCGCGCGCCTGGGCCTGCGCCAGGTCCATCACTTCCAGCGGGTCTTCCTCGAAATCGATGAAGCCGACCGCCTGCCCGTCGAAGGTCATGTTGCGCGGCAGCGGCTGGCCGAAATACGCACCATCGCGGTGGGCAGCGGCAATGGCGGCCACTGCCAGCGCGATCAGGCGGTCGCGCCCGGGCGCGTCGGCCTCGCGCAGGCAGCTGGCAAAGGAGCGACCGTTGTCGCTGAGCAGCAGGGCCGCCTGCCCGCAACCGACCACGCGCGGCACATTGACCGCTTGCGCCTGCAGTTCGCCGAGCCGGCGCGCTTCCAGATCGCGCGCGGCATCGCCGCCACGATGCGGCGGTGGACGCAAGGCGTCCAGGCCCCAGCGGCAGGCGACGAAGTTGAGTACTCCAAGCGAGACCGCGCGGTTGTGGCGGCGGTACTGCTTCAGCCAGACGCGCTGTCCGGCGATGACGATGGGGTCTGCCATGACGGGCCCGTCCCTGATGCTGCCAGGCAGCACCGACGGACGCGGCACTGCCTGCCGGACTCAGTAGCGCAGCAGCGCCGAGCCCCAGGTAAATCCGCCGCCGAATGCTTCCAGCAGCAGCAATTGACCACGCTGCACGCGGCCGGAGCGCACCGCTTCGTCCAGCGCCAGCGGCACCGAGGCCGAGGAGGTATTGCCGTGGCGGTCCACGGTGACGACCACCTGCTCCATCGGCAGATCCAGCCGCCTGGCGGTGGCCTCGATGATGCGCAGGTTGGCCTGATGCGGGATCAGCCAGTCCAGGTCGTGCTTGTCGTAGCCATTGGCCGCCAGGGCCTCGTCGACCACCGAATCCAGCGCCTTGACTGCGTACTTGAACACGTCGTTGCCCTTCATCAGCAACGCGCCGCCGCCGTTCTTGCCTTCGCCAAAGCCCACCGAGACGCCAACCGGATCCCACAGCAGCTCCTTCTTGCTGCCGTCGGCATGCAGATGGGTGCTGAGGATGCCGGTTTCTTCGTCGGCCTTGAGCACGACCGCGCCAGCGCCGTCGCCGAACAGCACGCAGGTGGTGCGATCGGTCCAGTCGACGATGCGGGTCAGGGTTTCTGCGCCCACCACCAGCACGGTCTTGGCGTCGCCACTGCGCACGAACTTGTCGGCCACGCTGAGCGCATAGACAAAGCCAGAGCACGCCGCGTTGACGTCGAAGGCGCCGCAGCCGACATTGCCCAGCCGCGCCTGCAGCAGGCAGGCAGTGGACGGGAAAATCAGGTCCGGGGTGGTGGTGCCGACAACGATCAAGTCGATCTCGTCGGCGGTGACGCCGGCCGCTTCCATCGCCTTCAGCGAGGCGAAATACGCCAGGTCGCTGGTGGTCTGGTCGTCGGCGACGATGTGACGCTCACGGATACCAGTGCGCGAGAAGATCCATTCATCGCTGGTGTCGACGATCTTGGACATGTCGTCGTTGGTCAACACCTTTTCGGGCAAATAGCTACCCGTGCCCGCGATTCTGGAATAGATCCGCTTGCTCATACTGTTCCCTGTTGCAAGAGCCGCGGTGGTCGGCGGCTCCGGAAGAAGCGAGGGTCACCCGGCGGCGTCGAACGCACCGGGTGCCACGAATCAATCTTCTTGGACGGCCGACGACTTGGTCGCAATCACCTTCTTGCCGCGGTAGTAACCGTCAGCAGTGATGTGGTGGCGCAGATGGATCTCGCCGCTGGTCGGATCGGTCGACAGCTGCTTGGCGGTCAGGGCATCGTGCGAACGACGCTGGCCGCGACGCGACGGGGTAACTCGGGATTTCTGCACAGCCATGGGATTGCTCCAACTTAAGTTCGATAACTTGTCTGTCGAGTCGAACTGGACGCTTCACGCCCGCGCCGACCTGTCTTTCCGCCCTTCACAGCGGCGGTTACTGTTTTTTGAACGCTGCCAGCGCCGCAAACGGACTGGCCTTGTCTTGCTCTTCCTGGGTCGGAACCCACTCGGCCTCGACGGCCTCGCTGCCCGGCGCCATCGGCACCACCGGGATCGACAGAACCAGCTCGTCCTCGACCAGGTCTGCGGCCCGCAGCATGCCATCTTCCGGCACCAGCAAGGCCTCGTACTCGGCCGGCAACGCCGCTTCGTCGGCTTCGTCACGGATCAAACCAAGACGCTGCCTGATTTGCACCGGATACAGGAAACGCTGCAGGCTGCGCTGGCAGGCCAGCGGAAGCTCGACATCGACACTGAGCTCGACGTAGGCGACCTTCAACAGGCTGTCCTGATCGAACTGGAGCGAGTAGACACACTCGCCCTCGGTATCGACCAGGCTGCCTTGCAGGCGGGTCATCGCAGAGAGCGGGATGCGGCCATCGAAGCGCCTGCGCGCTGCGACCATCCGCCAAGCATCCAGCATTTCGGGTACGTTCGCGGACATAAGCCGCAGAATGTTAAAGATCCGCCGACGCCCTGTCAAATGCCCCTATTCACGCACCTGGCGGCGCCAAGGCTGGCAGACTCCCCTACCCGTCCGACGCAGCGCCCCATGATGCCACGCCTGATTCTTGCCTCCACCTCGGTCTATCGGCGCGAGCTGCTTGGCCGGCTGCGACTGGACTTCACCACCGCCCGGCCGGAGGTCGACGAGCAGGCGCACCCCGGGGAGGCCCCGGACGCGCTGGCCAGTCGGCTGGCCGCGGAAAAGGCGGCGGCGGTGGCCGCGCAGGCGCCCGACGCCTGGGTGATTGGTTCGGACCAGGTCGCCGACCTGGAGGGCCAGGCCCTGGGCAAACCGGGCACGCTGGAGCGGGCGCATGCGCAGCTGACGGCGATGTCCGGGCGCGTGGTGCGCTTCCATACGGCAGTGAGCCTGGTCGGCCCTGGCCGCACCACGCACGCGCTGGATCTGACCGAGGTGCAGGTGCGCCCGCTGACGCGCGCCGAAATTGATCGCTACCTGGCCGCCGAGCCCGCACTGGATTGCGCCGGCAGCTTCAAGTGCGAGGGCTTCGGCATCAGCCTATTCGACGCCATTCGCTCGCAGGACCCCACCGCCCTGGTCGGCCTGCCACTGATCGCGCTGGCACGGCTGCTGCGGCAGGCAGGGTTGCAGATCCCGTAAGAGGTGCAGTGCGGCCAAGCGTAAAAGGCCGCCCACGCAGAGATCAGGCACCACAAAAATCCCCAATCCCGGCATCCATGCAGGCGAATTCGGGCTGCACGCGGCCCTAATCGGGCCGAGCCAGCGTGCAGAACTGATATGGATAGGCGGCCTGCCCCACATGCGAAGACAGCGTGCGGCAACGGGCCGGATCCAGCGTCAGCCCGTACGCGGCCAGGCGCTGCTGCGCGGCCTCGCGCACGGCGCGGTCTGCGTCGGCAATGTCCAGCGCCCTGCCCCTGGCAACAGTGAGCACGCAGCGACCCGGCTGCGATGCATCCAGCTCGGCACGCAGGCCGCGCGCGATCAACCAGCGCAGGCGCGTGCATTGTGGCTGCACGCTCCATCCCAGCTGCTGCGCCCAGCGATTCATCCGGTCGATCCGCAGCTGCTGCTTGTCGCGCGCCGCGCCCAGCATGGCGTAGAGCTGCGGCCGCTCGGCAATCAGCGTGCGCACGCGCTGCCGGTACTGGTCGGTCTCGGCGATATTCGTCGCTACACCGATATAGCGCGCCTGCCGCGGAAGCAGCGGCACCCGCCAGGATTGCGGCTCGTCGCCGACCAGCAACACGGTAGAAGCAGCAGGTTCATCCATCACCGGCTGCTGCACCTGGAAGCTGTCGCGGGCCCAGGCTTCGTGCCCCCAATCCTTCCACCCGACCACCGCGACCAGGGCGCACAGCCCGATCAACCAGGCCGCCTTGCGATCGGCGCGTACGGCGAATACGTGCCGGCACACGATCCAGAGCACCAACGGCGCAAGCAGCTCCAGCACCACCAGGTAGCGATGGATACTGAAAATGGCCTGCCACAGCGTATAGGCGACGCCGAAGAACACCAGCAGGACCAGGGCCGAACGATCCAGCCCGGCTTGCCGCACCGGTCGGCGCAGCAACCGGCGCCCTGCAGCGACCAACGCCACCGCATACAGCACGGCCCAACCCGCCTGCACCAGACCGAGATCGCCAATGCGTTGCGGCTTGAAGGTAAACAGCAGCGGCCAGATCAGCTGCTCGCCCAGGCTGCGCGGCAACCAACGTACATCGGCGATCGAGACCGGCTGCGCCAGCGGCGATTTGAAGACGCCGTTGAACTGCGGAAACAACGGATTGCCCAGGTGCTGCCAGACCTGCCAATACCAGGGCCCGGCGATCAGCAGCAACACCAGCGCCGCAACGCCGGACAGCACACCCAAACCCAGCACACGCGAGCGCATCCGCCCACCATCGCACAGGACCGCCGGCACCAGGGCCAGCGCGTAGAGCGCATTGGTGAGCTTGAGCGACACGGCCAGACCGAGCAGTGCGCCGGCGATGGCCCATCGCGGCACGGCGTGCGCACCCTGCCGCGCCCGTGCTTGCGTCGACAGGACCAGCGCCAACGCTGCCAGCAGCGGGATCGCGCTGGCGGTATCGCCCATGGTGCCGCCAAGTTCGGACAGAAACACCGCGCTGCACATGCCGGCCACTGCAAGCAGCGGCGCCCACTGGGCGCGCCGCGACTGCCCGGCCAGTACCCGCCATGCCACTGCCGCCAACGGAACGACTACCGCCGCGTGCAAGGCACCCAGCAGCAGCCCGGCCACCGGCCCGGGAAGCTGCAGCATCAGCCAGGCATGCACGCCATCGAGCAATGGGCTGAAGTAACTCTGCATCTGCGCCGGCGCCAGATCCACGCCCAGCCGATCGTGCGTCCAGGCATCGCCGATATAGAGGTGGTAATTGCGCAGGTCCCAGTTGGCGTCCTGCCCCAGAGCAAGCGACAGCAGCGCCCCCAGCAACACCACCACACCCACCGTCGCGGCGATCTGGCGTGGCGAATGAAAGCCGAAATGGCGATCGGCCCAGTGCACTAGCCGCTGTCGCCGGCCGACCGACGCCGAGGTCGCGATGGATGCCATCAGCGCGCAGCTCCGCGCGCGCGCGACGCGACAACAGTGGCGACGCCCGGCTCGGCCAGATACGCCAGATGCTTGGCCTCGACGCGCCCGCGCGTGACCGTATCCAGGATCAACCCGCACGCCGGCAGCAGGAAACCCAGCAGCATCAGCGCCACGCACAGGATCGCGGTGGGAAACCGCGGCACCAGCCCGGTCTGGAAGTAGGTTTCGAACAACGGAATCGCCAGCACGATCGACAACGTGGCGCTAAGCACAAAGCCGATGGAGAAGAACAACAACGGCCGCTCGGCCTTGAACAGCTTGGCGATGGTGGTGAGGATGCGCCAGCCGTCGCGCCAGGTGTTCAACTTGCTTTGCGAGCCTTCCGGGCGCACGCCGTAGGCGGTTTCGACCTCGGCCACCGGCATGCGCAACTGCAATGCGTGCACGGCCAGTTCGGTTTCGGTTTCGAATCCGTGCGCATGCGCAGCGAAGGATTTGACGTAGCGCCGGGAGAACACGCGATAGCCGGACAGCATGTCGTCGAAACTGCGACCGAACAGCAGCCCCGCGCAACGCGTCAGCAACACGTTGCCGACGCGATGACCGGGCCGGTACGCGGCCTGCTGCTGATCGCGGCGCGCCCCGACCACCATGTCCAGCCGCTCGTCGATCAGCTTGCGCACCAGCACCGGTGCGGCAGCCGCATCGTACGTCGCATCGCCATCGACCAGCACATAGATGTCGGCCTCCACATCCGCAAAGCCCCGCCGCACCACGTTGCCCTTGCCCTGCAAGGCCACGCGACTCACCTGCGCGCCCGCCGCCGCCGCGACTGTCGCGGTGGCATCGCTGGAATTGTTGTCCAGCACATGGATCGCCGCGCCCGGCAAGGCCGCGGCAAACGCGCCGACCACCGCGGCGACCGTCGCCGCCTCGTTATGGCAGGGCACCAGCACGGCGATTCGGATCCCGGGCACAGGCACGGGAGGAACAACAGTCATGGCATCGGTCATTGCGTGATCTAGGGTGTGGAAACGGTGATGGGCTGTTCCCACCAGTCCTCGACGCTGCCGTCGTGGCCGTGCAGGCGCAGTCCCAGCCAGTGCGTGCCCGGCGACAGCGCATGCGTGTCGAAGGTGGCGCTGAAACCGACATTGGGATGCTGCGGGTCGGTGGAGATCTTCCAGTACGGGCGCACATCCAGCAGCGTGCCGTACTCGGCCTGCGCAACCGGACGCCCGTCCAGCAGCAGCTCCACATTCGACAGGCCGACGCCGTCCTTGAACGCCCAGCCACGCACCTGCACCTGCCCGGACACCTGCACGTCCGGCAGCGGCGTATCGATCCAGGCCATCGCCGGCGCGATGCATGGCCCAGGCCGGCGTTGCGCCGGCAACGCGAACAGCAGGAAGCGCTGGTAGCCGTGATCGGTGGACACCACGCTGGGCGGCGGCAGCGGCCCGACCATGTCGCAGATGGCGTGATAGCGCTTCAGCAGGTCGCGATAACGCTGATCGCTGGGCGAGAGCACCAGCAGCCGCGGCCCATTGCGCGTGCCATCGCTGAGCAGCCCCCACTGCTGCAGCTGCGCGCTGCGCCCGTGCTTGTCGTTCAACTCCGCACGCAGTACCTCGACATTGGCATCGTGCAACTGGAAGCCCAGCTCGGCACCGACCTTGAAATTTTCCGCCAGCACGCGCGTGCCCGGCGGCATTTGCGCCAGCCGGGCCTTGACCGCACGCGCCAGATCCTGCCATCCGGCAAAGTTGCGCGGATAGTATTTTTCACCGGCCGCATGCGCGCGAACCGACGGCACCGACACCGCCAGGTAATAGCCATACGCCCCCAGGGTGCCGAGCAGCGCGATCACCCACACCGCGCGACGCAGCGCATGCGGCCAACGCATCAGGATCACCGGCACCGCGACCAGCAAGGCCAGGTAGCCCGGCAGCGGCCAGTGGAAACTGATCCGCTCGGCATCGCTGAAGAAGCCGAGCACGAAGATCGCCACCGTCGAAATCCCGCCCAGCAGGCCGAAATAACGCCATTGCGCCCGCGAACCGCCACCGGCACGCGTGCCGGCCAGGCCGACCTTGAGCATCGCCCAGGCCAGCGGCGGGGTCACCAGCACCGCCTGTATCAGCAGGAACCACAGCCCGGTGACCTGGAAACGCCACGGATGCCGGTCGACCAGCTGGAAACGCAGCCCGGCCTCGTCGTGCTCGGTGTTCCAGAACAGCAGCGGCAGCCAGCTCACCGCACCCAGCGTCAGCGCCATCCAGATGCGCGGGTCGCGCATGACCACGCGCCCCTGCGGGATGCACAGCAGCGCGATGCAGCCCACCCCGATCACCCCGGCAAAACGGTAGTGACTGAGCGCACCGATCACCAGGCCGATGGCGAGCTCGAGCGCACTGGTGGCATCGACCTCGCGCAGCAGCCGCGCGCCGGCATCCATGCACAGCACCGCCGCCAGCGCCATTGGCACATCCGGCACCGCCAGGATGCCCAGCGTGGCCGACAGCGGCATCAGCAAGGTCAGGCTGCCGGCCTGCCAGCCCAGCGTGGAGCCGAACCAGCGCGTGGCGATATGCGCGATCAACCACGGAATCAGCGCGGCGATGGCCAGAAACGGCAGCCGCAGGGCCAGCAGGTGATGCCCGCCCAGTTCCACGCCCAGCCGCGCCAGCCAGGCGGTCATGCCCGGCAGATCCGAATACGCGGCGGCCAGATGCTGGCCTTCCTGCCAGTAGAACGCCTCGTCGACGAACAGCGGCAGCCGCGCGGCGATCAACAGCTTGACGGCCGTCGCCAGTGTCCACAGGATCACGAAGGTGCGATGTGCGCGTTGGTCCCCTTGCATTGCCCTGTGCACTCTTCTTCCACCTACGGAATTGTGATGTCGATACCGCTGCGTTCCACGGAAATGCTAACCGATGCGCTGCGCCAATCGCTGCGGCGTGCACAAGACCAGGTCAATTCGCTGCTGCTGGGCAAGGCGCAGGAAGTGCGCCTGGCGTTCGTGGCACTGCTGTCCGGCGGACATCTGCTGATCGAAGACCTGCCCGGCCTGGGCAAGACCACCCTCGCCCACGCCATGGCCTCCAGCCTGGGGCTGGGCTTCCAGCGCGTGCAGTTCACCTCCGACCTGCTGCCGGCAGACGTGCTGGGCGTGTCGGTGTACGACGCCGCCTCGCGCCAGTTCCAGTTCCATCCGGGCCCGGTGTTCACCAACGTGCTGCTGGCCGACGAGATCAATCGCGCCCCGCCACGCACGCAAAGCTCGCTGCTGGAGGCCATGGCCGAACAGCAGGTCACCCTCGATGGCGTCACCCATGCATTGCCGGAGCCGTTCTTCGTGATCGCCACGCAGAATCCGGTGGACCTGTCCGGCACCTTCCCGCTGCCGGATTCGCAACTGGATCGCTTCCTGCTGCGGCTCAGCCTGGGCTATCCCAGCGCCGATGCCGAGCGTGCGCTGCTGTCGGGCGTGGACCGGCGCGAACTGATCGCCCAGGCGGCGCCGCAACTCAGCGACACCGACGTGGTGGCGCTGCGTACGGTGGTGGGACAGATCCATACCAGCGACGCGCTGATCGGCTATGTGCAGGCCTTGCTGCTGCGCAGCCGCCAGCATGCCGGGGTGCGCGTGGGGCTGTCGCCGCGTGCCGGCATCGCGCTGCTGCGTGCGGCCAAGGCCTATGCGCTGCTGCTCGGGCGCGAGCACGTGCTGCCGGAAGACGTGCAGGCGCTGTTCGTGGCCGTGGCCGGCCACCGGCTGGTGCCGGAAGCCGAATCCTCGTCCGGGCCGGCGCTGGCCAAGGCGCTGCTGCACAGCGTGCCGGTGGACTGATCCCGGTGCGTGCGCACGTGCGCGGCATCGGCCGCCGCCTCAGCCTGCTGGCGCGTCCGCGCGGCGCGGAGGCCTTGCCGATCGTGCTGGACCGGCGGCGCATCTACGTGCTGCCGACGCGCTTCGGGCTGTTCGTCACCGCCTTGCTGCTGGCGATGCTGCTGGGCGCATTGAACTACAACAACAACCCGGCCCTGCTGCTGGCCCTGTTGCTGGCCACCGCCGGGATTGCCAGCAGCATCATGGCGCACCTGCAGCTGTCGGCGCTGCGCATCGAGGCGGTGTCGGCCGAACCGGTGGTCGCCGGCGAGCCATTGCGCATGCGGGTGTCGCTGGCACGTCGCGACACCCGCGCACGGCGCGGGCTGCGCCTGGATCATCGGGACAGCAGCGGCTACTGCGCGTTGCTGGCGCACGACATGGCCGAGGTCGACCTGTCGGTGCCCACCGAGCGGCGCGGCTGGCAGGACCTCGAACGCATCCGCCTGTCCAGCACCCAGCCACTGGGGCTGGTGCGCGCCTGGTCGTGGGTCTGGCCGGAAACGCCGCTGCTGGCCTATCCCAGGCCCGAGGAACAGGGCCCGGCATTGCCCGAGGGCGCCGGTTCGCCCAACCAGACCCGCCTGCACCCACAAGGCGAGGAATTGCACCAGCTGCGCCCGTATCGCGCCGGCGACGCGCCACGTACGATCTCCTGGAAGCACTCGGCGCGTCGCGACAGCCTGCTGGTGCGCGAGTACGAGCAACCCCTGGGCATCGAAGTCACGCTGGACTGGCGCACGCTCAACGCGCTGCCGTACGAGCGCCGCATTGCGCGGCTGGCGCGCTGGGTCAACCTGGCCGAGCGCGACGGCCGGCGCTACCGGCTACTGCTGCCCGGCCAGCCAGCGCTGGGGCCTGGGCACGGTCCGGCGCACCATCACCTGTGTCTGCGCGCCCTGGCCCTGCTTCCCCATGACTGAGCCGTCCGTCCCGATCACCCAGGCCAGCCGCGGCTGGGTACTGGTCACCAGCTGGCTGGCACTGGCGCCGCTGCTGCTGCAGTTGCCGGGACTGCTCGCCGGCACCATTGCCGTGGCCGCCGTGATGGTCGGCGTGCTGAGCTGGCGCAACACCGTGATGGCACCGGTACGGCTATTGCTGGTGGTGGCGATGCTGGGCGCGGTGTATTGGCAGATCGGCATGCGCTTCGGCCGCGACACCGGCTGCGCGGTGCTGGCGTCGATGCTGGCGATCAAGGCCTCCGAGCTGCGCACCTTGCGCGATGCGCGCAGCCTGCTCGGCTTTGCGTTGTTCGCCCCGTTTGCGGCGTTTCTGCTCGACCAGGGGCCGGCGACGATGGGGCTGGCGCTGCTGGCGGTGATGAGCGCGCTGCTGAGCATGCAGCGGCTGGCCGACGAGGAACACCGCACCGCCACGCCTGCGCTGCGGATGCAGTTGCGCGGCATCGGCAAGCTGGTCGCCATCGGCGTGCCGCTGGCGCTGGCCACGTTCTGGCTGCTGCCGCGCCTGAGCTCCCCGCTGTGGGGCGTGCCCGAGCGCGCGCTGTCGCGGCCCGGCCTGTCGGACAGCATGGCGCCGGGTGAATGGATCGACCTGATGGCCGACGACAGCCCGGCGCTGCGTGTGCAGTTCACCGGCACGGCGCCACCGCCGCAACAACGCTACTGGCGCGGGCCGGTGATGTGGGACTTCGACGGCCGGACCTGGCAGCGCGCACGCTGGACCGGCCGCGGCCAACCCGCCACGGTCACCGCCGGGCCGCGGAGCTACCGCTATCGCCTGGATTACGAGCCCACCGACCGTCGCCAGCTGGTGTCGCTGGACCTGCCCACGCAAGCAGTGGCCAATGCCGATCTGTCGCCCGACTACGAACTGTTCGCCCAGCGGCCCTTGAGTGCACTGACCCGCTGGGAGCTGCAGTCGGCGCCACCGGCCCGCTTCGACGCCGACCTGCCCGACCAGTTGCGCAAGCGCGCACTCGCGCTGCCGCCCGGTTTCAATCCACGCACGCTCACGCTGGCACGGCAATGGCGCAGCGAGGCCGGCAGCAACGACGATGCCGTGGTGCAGCGCGCGCTGCAGTGGATCACCCGCGAGTTCGCCTACACCCTGGACACCCCGCTGCTCGGCCGCAACAGCGTGGATGAATTCCTGTTCCAGCAGAAGGCCGGTTTCTGCGAGCACTTCAGCTCTTCGTTCGTGGTGCTGATGCGCGCGGCCGGCATCCCGGCGCGCGTGGTCACCGGCTATGCCGGCGGCGCCTACAACGGCTTCGGCAATTACTGGGTGGTGCGGCGCATGGATGCGCATGCCTGGGCCGAGGTCTGGCTGGCCGGGCGCGGCTGGGTGCGGGTGGACCCCACCGCCGCGGTGGCACCGGAACGCATCTACGACACGCTGGAAGACCGCGTGCAGGTCGGCGGCGGCAACAATTTCGCCCAGCTCGGCATGTGGGCCAGCCTCGGCCAGGTCAGCGACCTGCTGCGCCGCGGCTGGAACGACCTGGTGCTGTCCTTCGATGCCGAGCGCCAGCAGCGGCTGTTGCAGCCGTTCGGCATCGATCGCCTGGACACCTCGCAACTGGCCGCCATCTTCGGCATCTTCGCGGCCAGCGCACTTGCCTGGATGGGCTGGCTGCTGGCGCGCGGCGAGCGTGAGCGCGACCCGCTGCTGCGCGCCTGGCATCGCCTGGGCCGCCGCTACGGCAAGCTCGGCCTGGCCCGCGAACCGCACGAACCGGCCCTCGCCTGGGCGCAGCGTGTCACCCGTTCACACCCGGATCCGGCATTGTTGGCACTCAGCCAACGTTTCGCTGCCGCGCGCTACGCTGGCGCTGATTCGGACAGCGCCTCACTCCTCAAAGATCTGCAGCAGCATCGCCCGCGAACCGGAGCTTCCTCATGAGTACCCGCTTTCTCCTTCCCATTGTCGCCGTGCTCGGGCTCGCCGCCTGCGCCACCGCGCCCAAGCCGCTGCAGGGGCAGTTCCCCACGGTCAGCCCGAGCGATTCCACCGCCAGCGCCCAGGTCGGCACCTCGGTGCGCTGGGGCGGCAAGATCATTCAGACCACGCCGAGCCAGGGCCAGACCTGCTTCGAGCTGATCTCGCGCCCGCTCAATGCCAGCGGCCGTCCGGACCGTAACGCCGTGGACGCCAGCGATGGCCGCTTCCTGGCCTGCCGCTCGGGCTTCTACGACCCGGCCGTGTTCGAGCCGGGCCGCGAAGTGACCTTCATCGGCAAGATCGAAGGCTACGAAACCACCAAGATCGGCGAGTACGACTACAAGCTGCCCAAGGTCAATGCCGACGTGGTCTACCTGTGGCCGGTCGTGCGCGAAGTGGACGTGGTGCCGGCCTACCCGTACGGCCCGTGGGGCGACCCGTGGGGTCCGCGCTGGGGCGGTGGCTGGGGCTGGGGCCGCGGCTGGTGGTGACCGGCTGCTGAGTCAGTGACACGCAAAGACGCCGCTCCCAGGGAGCGGCGCCTTTGTATGCGACCGCTGCACGAACAGGCGCTGACGTGCCCGCACGCGCAATGAGGTCAGGGCGTGCCGAAACGTCCCAGCGGCGCGCCGGCCAGCAGATGCAGGTGGATATGGAACACGGTCTGGCCGGCATGCTCGCGACAGTTCATCACGATGCGATAGCCGTCCTGCGCCAGTCCCTGCGCGCGGGCGTACGACGCTGCGGCAAGTGCGAGCTTGCCCACCAGCAACGCCTGCTCGGGCGGCACATCGTCCAGCGTGGGAATGGCGTGCTGCTTGGGAATGAACAGCACATGCACCGGCGCCTGCGGTGCGATGTCCTGAAAGCCCAGCACCTCGTCGTCTTCATAGACGATGCTGGCCGGGATTTCGCGACGAATGATCTTGCCGAAGATGGTGTCGGACATGGGAGGGGATTGGGGATTGGTCAGTGGGGATTGGCAAGAGCTTACCGCGCATGCCTCCGCTTTTCGCTCTTACCAATCCCCAATCCCGACTCCCCAATCACGGCGCTCAAAGCACCTCACTGCGGGTACCAAAGGCATGCGACAAGGTGCCGCGATCCACGTACTCCAGCTCGCCGCCCAGCGGCATGCCCTGCGCGAGCCGGCTCGGGCGCACCGCATGCTGGCGGGCCAGCTGCGCCAGGTAATGCGCGGTCGCCTCGCCTTCCACGGTGGCATTGGTGGCGATGATCATTTCGGTGACTTCACCGGCGGCCAGACGCTCGCCGAGCCGGTCCAGCCCCAGCTCGCGCGGGCCGATGCCGTCCAGCGGCGACAGCCGGCCCTGCAGGATGAAGTACAGCCCGCGGTAGCCGGTGGCGTGTTCGATCGCCAGGCGATCGGCCGGCGATTCCACCACGCACAGCTGCTGCCGGTCGCGACTGCTGCTGGCACAGATCGCGCAGATCTCCGACTCGGTGAAGTCGCGGCATTGCACGCAATGGCCGACCTTCTCCACCGCATTGGCCAACGCGGCAGCCAGACGGCGCCCACCCTCGCGCTCGCGTTCGAGCACGTGGTAGGCCATGCGCTGCGCCGATTTCTGGCCCACACCCGGCAACACCCGGAAGGCCTCGATCAGTTGTTCGAGGAGAGAGGACATTGGATGGCCGGGATTGGGAATTGGAGATTCGGGATTGGCACATGCAGAAGCAAGATCCCGCTTCTAGCCAATCCCGAATCCCGACTCCCGAATCCCCTCGCTCAGAACGGCAACTTCATGCCCGGCGGCAGCTGCATGCCGGCGGTGGCCGAGCCCATGCGGTCCTTGGACTCGGCGTCGATCTTGTTGGAAGCATCGTTGAAGGCGGCGGCGATCAGGTCCTCGGCCATTTCCTGGTCGGAGAGGATGCTCGGGTCGATACGGACCTTGCGGCACTCCTTGGCGCCGGTCAGGGTCACGCTGACCATGCCGCCGCCGGCGGTGCCGGTGACTTCCAGCTTGGCCAGTTCTTCCTGGGCGCGCTGCAGGTTTTCCTGCATCTTCTGCGCCTGCTGCATCAATTGGGCAATGTTCCCACGCATGTGTCGTTACTCGTCGTAAGGGCGGATGGAATCGGGGACGACCCGCGCGCCTTGCTGCTGGATCAGCTGCTGCACATTCGGGTCGTTCATGAAGGCTGTTTCGGCCGCGCTCTGGCGCTCGCCTTTCTGGCGATTGGCCCGCTCGTGCAGGGTCTCGACATCGGCATTGCCGGTTTCGATGACGATGCGTGGCGTGTTTCCCAACTCGGGCGCGAGTGCCTGCGCAAGGTTGGCGATGGAACGTTCGGAATTGAGGTATTCGAAGCCCGGCGCCAGCGCCAGACGCAGCACGCCGTCGCGATGGCCGATGAAGGCGGCATTGGCAGCGAGCTGTCGCGAGGGGCCGTTCAGGCCACTGCGGGTGACCAGCTCCAGCCACTGCTCGGCGTCGGCGATGCGGCCGTCGTCGAGCACGACCGACGAATCGGTTGCCGGCGCCGGTACGGAAGGTACGGCCGCAGATGGCATCGCCACGGGTGCAGCGGGTGCAGGCGCCACGGCGGCGGCTGGAACCGCCACGGCAGCTTCTGGGGCGACCACCGCAGGCAATGCCGCATCGGCTGCTGCGGGCGGCGACATTGCCGCCTCCGGCGCCTGCACGGGCGTCGCCGCAGCGACGGGTGCGGTGTTGGCGCGCACCGGCGCATCGTCCATCGCCCAGGGCGGCGTGTCGTCGTTGCGCGTCGAGGCCGCTGACGCAGATGCATCCGAAGACGCCGTCGGTGCAGGAAGCACGACAACCGGTGCAGGCGCTGCAGCAACCACGGCGGCTGCGGGCGATGGCGTTGCCGGGCGAACCGCTTCTGCCGCGACGGGGGCGGGAGTGACGTCACCCGCGTCGACCTGCCTGGTCACCGCAGCGGACGCAACCGCCGCAGATGGGGCCTGCGATGCGGCAACCTGCCCACCAGCCGGCACCGGACGTACACCGCCACCGGCATTCGCACCGCGCCCGTCGTCAGCGCCGCCAGCCGGCACCGCGGAAGCGGGACGGAACGCCAGCATGCGCAGCACCGCCATCTCGAACCCGGCGCGCGGACTCGGCGCCAGGTACAGATCGCGACGGCCGTTGAGCGCCATCTGGTACCACAGCTGTACCACTTCCGGGCGCAGCTGCGCGGCATAGGCGGTCGGATCGATGCCATCGCCGACAAAGGCCACCGACGGCACCAACTGCTGCACCTGGATGCGGTGCAAGGCCTCGGCCAGCGCCTCCAGCACGCCGCTCCAGTCGGGCGAGAATTCGGCCAGCGCCGCAACCACCTGCATCAGCCGCGCGCCGTCGCCATCGGCCAGCGACTGCAGCATCGCCCCGACCTGGGTGCGATCGACCGTGCCGAGCATGGTGCGCACCACGTCCTCGCGCAGTGCGCCGCCGGCATAGGCGATGGCCTGGTCGAGCAGCGACAGGCCATCGCGCAGCGAGCCGTCGGCGGCCTTGGACAGCTGCACGATCGCCGACGGATCCGATTCGATCTGCTCGGCGGCCAGGATCCGGGTCATCTGGCCCTGGATCTGGTCCTCGTCCAGCCGCTTGAGGTTGAACTGCAGGCAGCGCGACAGCACGGTCACCGGCAGCTTCTGCGGATCGGTGGTGGCCAGCAGGAACTTCACGTGCTCCGGCGGCTCTTCCAGCGTCTTCAGCAGCGCATTGAACGCCGCCTTGGAGAGCATGTGCACTTCGTCGATCAGATAGACCTTGAACTTGCCGCGCGAGGGCATGTACTGCGCGTTCTCGATCACCTCGCGCACATCGTCCACGCCGGTGTTGGACGCGGCGTCGATTTCCAGCAGGTCGATATAGCGGCCGGCGTCGATATCCAGGCAGGCCGGGCACTGGCCGCACGGATCGGCACTGGTGCCGGTCTCGCAGTTCAGCGACTTGGCGAAAATGCGCGCAATCGTGGTCTTGCCCACGCCGCGGGTGCCGGTGAACAAGAACGCGTGGTGCACCCGCCCACTGTCGAGCGCGTTACTGAGCGCGCGGACCACGTGTTCCTGGCCTACGAGTTCGGCAAAACGCTTCGGGCGCCACTTGCGGGCAAGAACGAGATAAGACATCGGGCAACCAGCTTCCTCTGAACCGATATTGTGCCACGGCGCGTCAAGTGGATCGTTCAGCGGCCGTCGTGCCCACCGTCTCCACGACCGGCGGGCCGCCGTGGAGCCGTTGAAGACCGGCCAGGCAGCCACATTGGCAACGCCATCCTGTCCTGACGGATCACTTACCTTGTTAATGGCGCCCGCGACGGCTAGAATCCCGCTCCTGCCGACGACCCGGTCGCACGGCAGGTACGGAGAGGTGTCCGAGTGGTTGAAGGAGCACGCCTGGAAAGTGTGTAAGCGTCTAAACCGCGCTTCGGGGGTTCGAATCCCCCTCTCTCCGCCAGAATACGCAAACCCCTGAGAAATCAGGGGTTTTTTGTTAGCGTAAAAACTGGCTACAGCTGCGCAAGTCGGAACACACGACGCCCATGCGCATTCCTCATCATCTCGTTCGAGCCCCCTCCGGCCTCTGGTCGTATCGACAGCGTGTGCCTGTCGATTTGCAGCCCGTCGTGGGTCGCCAAACCTTCAAACGCACCCTCCACACTTACGACATGCGGGAGGCCCGACTGCGCGCGCTGACCCTTGCTGCCCGGTATGCTCAGGTCTTCACTGTGTTGAGGGACCGACGCATGCAAAGCCAAGACGACGACTTGGACGCGCTTCTGGCGCGCCTGACCGGCACCGAACGCCCACAGGAGTTGACGCTGAATCGGACGCGCTCGGCGGATGGGTCGATCACCGAGCAATGGCAGATCGACAGCCCAGAGGACGTCACGCTTTACCAGCAACTCATGGCGCTCACGGCGCCTCAGCCCAGCGCCTTGGGGGAGCTGATTCATCAGCACGTGCCGCCCCTCCCGACGCCACGGCGGACGACGAAGCCCGCCATCGAATCAATCACGCTCGGGAAGGCCCGAGACGCCTGGCTGAACAGCCTCAAGGGCAGCACCTTGCCCAAGACCTGGACCATCAAGCGGACCGCCATCGAGCTGTTGACCAGCTTCCTGGGCGAGAAGACCAAGCTACACACGATCACCCGCTCAGACCTGGCGCGTTGGTATCAGGACATGCGAGAGAAGGGAGCCTCTACACCCACGCTCACCAACAAGCAGTCCTACATCGGCGGCAAGGGCGGGTTCTTCGAATGGGCCCAAGCCTCCGGCCACTACCCTCGGGGCGACAACCCTGCGTCCGGGCACGTGAGCTACTCCACCAGGGAGAAGCGAGCCAGGCGGAAGTTTGGCTTCAAGGCTTACGACGCCCACCAGGTCCAGGCCTTGTTTGCGCCTGCGGCCTTTGAGCCCCTGCCCCTGTCCGCGCGATGGGCCTCCCTCATTGGTCTGTATACCGGCGCCCGTGCTTCGGAGGTCGGCCAACTCCTGACCGCCGATGTGGTGGAGGACGGCGGTATCCCTTGCATCCAGATTTCAGATGAGGGAGAGCATCAGAAGGTAAAGACGGACGTGAGCTTGAGGACGGTGCCTATCCATCCCGACCTGCTGGCCCTTGGTTTCCTGGACTGGGTCCAGCAGGCGCGAGACCAAGGTCAGGAGCGCTTGTTCCCGGCGGCCAAAGCCGATGCCAAGAACGGCCAGGGGAACTGGATCTCCAAAGCCTTCAGCCGGCACCTGACCGAGGTGGGCAAGAACTGGCCCACGGCCAAGCGCGGCTTCCACTCGCTCCGCAAAACCCTGATCCAAGAGCTGCAGGGCGCGGGCGTGGTGTCCGAGCTCCGGGCTCAGTTAGTCGGCCACGAGTTGGACGACGAGCACCACGTGACCTACAGCCGAGCCTTTACCCCCAAGGAGAAGCTGGACGGACTCCGGGGTGTGTCGCCGGGGCTAGCCGTGCTTGCTTATGGGCTAAATATATCGGCCCTTCGCGCTCTGATGGCCCCGCAGTCCAGCTCCTCAAAGCAACGAAAGGCTGGTTGATGAGCATTGCTCCGCACGAGGCACGTGTGGCCATTCTTCTGGACTGCAATATCGTCAACCCGAAGATCATGGGGCGCACCCTTCTCATGGGCGCATATATCAGCCGCATGGTCGTATAAACTCAGGCCAACTTAGAGACTATCCGAGCTCGAGCTGGCTTCGGGTTCGCAGGACTAAACCAATGGACCGGGACACGACGTTCAAAGATCACCACCTCTGGGAGCTGCAGCGTCGAGACGCCCTGAATAATAGCCTTTCGCTTCCCGTAGGCATCCTAACTGTTGTGGCTGGCGGTGCCCTTACGATGGCAAGGTCGGTAGACATCGAACATCCAGCGTCCAAGCTCGGCCTTTCTATTGCCCTGGCTGTAACGGCAGTGCTGCTGCTCTGCAATCTGTTCTGCCTTGCCAAGTCCCTAGTCCGTTACAAATACTCCCATGCCCCGGACATGCTTGAATGGCTGGGCGACCGTGAGCATTTCGAGCATGAGTATAGGGAGAAGTGGCGGGGGCTTGGCATCACAAAATCAAGAGCCGAACAGGAGGCGCGGCGCGAGTTCTACTACCATCTTGACCAGACCTACGCGAAATCCGCGTCGAATAACTCAATCCAAAATAAGAAGAAGGCCGAGTGGATCGCGCTTGGGCACAGATTCCTTATCGCCAGCGTTGGCTCCCTCATGCTCGCTGGAGTATTTTTCAGCCTTTCCCCAACAAAGCCGGCGGATGACGTCGCACCAAAATCGCTAAAGGACGCTAAGAAAGTGATTACCCCCAGCAAACCTGAGAAGCCCGCCAATAGCCCTGCATCGTTGCCATCTACGACAGCCAAGGACATCAAACGCCCACCAGTCCGAGACCCGATGGTCATCAATGAGAAATTTCCGCAGAAGGATCACGATTTTGGACTTGATGATCTATGAGCAATAAGCCTCCCAGCCAACCGCCGCCGCCGAAGCCAGCACCTCAGCAGCGACCGGCTACGCAGCAGACCCAGATTGTCCGGCCACCAACAAGGGAACCAATCCATGTGTTCGATAGCGTGCCACCAGGGATGAAGAAGGGGCGCCCTTGAAAGGCACCTCTGGGTTCTTTTGAGGGGTAACTTACGGAGCCGAATTCGGCTTACGAGGAAGCCCGAGCCTGGAGACGCGCCGAGCAAAACAAAAGCCCCATTCCACTGCCCAAACGGCATCCAAGATTCTTGGTCGAAGCCATGACCCTGCTGACCACGCAACGGGAGGAGGCCGGCGGCTGGTTGGTATCGCGAACAAACCGGAGCTCACCGACCCGGCTGAACTGCTTCCCTTGCTCTGCCTAAGTTGCGTGCCTGCCCCCCTGCGCTAAAGACGAGAAGCCAGGTCGAATTCGCAACACCTCTAGTCGTCAAATGACATAGCAGCTATCGAATTTTTGCCCGTATTCAATTTTGTGAAGCAAGGCTCGAAGCGAGCTCTTGCGCAAATGGCGATTCTTGGTTGGATAAGGACTTCCCCACACGCAGGAGTTTTCATGACCACCCATCCCCAACAACTCGAAATTGCCGGCCACTTGCTCGCCGGGCTGATGAGTCAAACGCTCTCTGACGAGCCGCTGGTGCGCCAACGGAATGTTTGCAATGCCTGGGCGTCCGCCGGCGAACTGATTGTCTACAGCCAGAAGAAGCCGCCAGGTGGGAGCGCCGCCGCCCAATCCTTGGAGCATGCCCCTCCCCAGCCATCCCAGGCCGTGCGCACGCGGGAGGCCGTCATCGTTCGGGAGCTCCCATCGATAGACGAATGGCGCGTAGGCCGGACGCCCAAAGACACACAGCTGGATCCAGTGCGCAATAAAAAGCGCCCGACACTGCACTGATTCGCAAGGCGCAGCAAAGATTGAGCCCCGCATTGCGGGGCTTTTTGGTTTCAGTGGAAGCGCGGCGGTTTGGGAACGTAGACAGGCACAGGAGGTGCGTCGACGGCAGGGCTTGGACGGGTCCTATCCGGCTTGGGCGCCATGTCGAGCTGGAGGGGATAGCGCTGGAGCATGTCCCGGCTCCAGGCCTCGAGGTGCGCCGCGCTGGCCGACGCCTCTCTCTCGCAGAGGGCTTGTTCCTCCGGGGTCACCCTGGCCCTTGCATCGGCCAGCTCTGTGGCTCGGGCTTCGAGGGTGCCGAGTCGGCGCCCGCGCCGCTGCTTCCATTCCCCCTGCATCCACGACGGACCGGGCTCGGGATTGTTCGCAACGAAGTCGCTCCATGAGTTCTCGGCCATGTGGTGCAGCTTCTCCGCTCGACGCACGGCCAATAGCCGCCGGGCGAATTTCATGGTCGCTGCCTTGAAGCGCCGCAACCGCCGCAGTAGCTCGTTGAGGTCCGGGCGTAGCCGGGCCTCCTCAGCGAAGGCAGTCACGCGTTGCCTGATCCACTGCAACAGGCGCTGGGTTGCTTGGAGCGTTTGAGCCAAGCGGGGATCCGCTTGAACAGCCACTCCCCATTCGTCGCTGGCCTCCTCCGCGAGCTCGGAGACCGAACGTGGCTCGCGCGACGGCTTGGCCTCCTCCGCCTCCATCAGTCCTAGCCCACGGGCAATCGTCGCCATGCTGCGGGACACCTCGATGTGCCCTGTCCCAGGCCCGAGCGGCAAGGACAGCACATCAGAAGGTCGGCGAGCCTCGCGCTCGGCCTGAGCCTGGCTGTGACCGTCGGGCACCGGCATGGCGCGCCCCTCCTGCTCGAACGCAGCAACCAGCTTCATAAACGTCGTCTCGTTGGTCTTTGCGATGAGCTGGTTGGCCTCGAACCGCTCCGAAGGCTGGCCGCGCCGGGCCAGGGCGGTGCCGTTCTTGCCGACGTGCTTGGTGGGCTCGCGGGACAGGATGGCAGCCGCGGCCAGGTCGCCACGCGCCAGGGCGTCGCTTGCCTGTGCTTCCAAACTGCGGTGGTCCACCCGAATCTCAAGCGCTGCCTTTTCGAGATGGGCGTTGATGGTGGAGGCGATGAGTTCGCGCACCCACTGCACCTCGACACGTCCCGATGGCCCGCCGTCCAGTTCCTTGGTTTTGTCCGTAAGACCGTCCGGCCCCATGCGCCGCGTCGTTGCCAGGACATGGACATGCCAGTTCAAGCCGTCCTTGCTGCCGGGGCTGTGGATGCTGGCCTGAGCCGCGAAGCCGTAGCGATCGACCAAGGCGCGGGTGACTTCCACGGCCAGCTCGGAGCGCTGGAGGTCATCGAGTTCGTGCGGCAACGCGAACTCGAACTCCCGTGCGACCGTCGAATCTTTGCGACGCTCTGCCGCCTCCGCCGCCGGCCAGAGCTCAGCGGGGACCAGGGCCCAATCGGGCGCGTCCTCGGGAGCGATGCAGTGCGTTTCGACCACGCCGTCGCGACGGCGGTAGTCGTGGCGCATGCCGGTGAGCGCGTCCTCCAGCAGCAGGCCGGCACGATAGGCGGCCGCTGCGATGGACGAATGTCCTTTGGCGCGACTAAACGTCTTGACGTTGGCGTGGTAGATGGCCATGAGGCGGCGACTCCGAAGCAGTGGGGTTGCTTGGTTTATGCCTCGGCTTTGGATTTTCGCAAGCGCCCTCGGCGCTTGGGGTTCAAGGGGCGAAGACCCTTGCGCACGTGTCACCATGTGACACCTAGGTGCGCTCTTGCTTCTTTCTTTCAAGTCTTGTCTTTCAGATCTTTTAGATTTTCGCACCGGGAAAAATTCGAGACCGACCGAAACTTGACGCAAGCCATTTTCCTGCTTGACTCATTTCTACGAGACAGGAGAAAAGCATGACCACCACCCATCACTATCAAGGCCAAATTCAACGTGCGACGGAACGACTGGCTCAGCTTCAAGCGAAGCGGCTTTTAGTTAACCAAAGGCAAGAATCGAAGAAGAAGGAAGCTGAAATGCGCGAACAAGCCAAGCGACGCGTTCGAATCGCAGAGCTCGTGTTCCTTGTAGGGGCTGAATCGCTGGATGACTCCGAAATAACAGCCGCTCTGCGCAGCCACATGAGCAGGCGTGCGATGACATCTACAATCACGACGGGGAATGCTGATCACCCCATAAACCCGCACATCTAAAGGATATCGTCATCGTCTATATCTTCATCATCACTAACCCATTGATTGAAGCGACCGTCTTCTGAGCGCGGTAGAGGATTCGCCGTTGGTGCCTTAATCAGCGTCGCCATCTGCAAGCTGCCACCGAAGGCCAAGGCATTTTGTCGGGCGAGACCAGCAATTCGTCGAACTTCCCGCTTGTCCGCCCATTCACTCGCAGACTGGATGGCAGAAAGGTCCTTCTCCGAAGACAGCCGGAAAGACACCCACGTATTGCACTGGGAAAGAACGGTCGGAGATATTTCCGACGGTCGTTGGGTGCTAAGCCAGAGCGCCAGTCCGAACTTCCGCCCTTCCTTGGCAAGACGCTCATAAGCCAGAGCATTGTTTACGGCCTCATCGCCTATCCCCATCTGCCGCAGATAGTGGTGCGCCTCCTCCAATACCAACAGCGTTTCCCGCTTGTTCTCCTGTCCGCGCCTGAAGAGCTCAAACGCGTAAAGCTCCAAGACGGCTCCTAGGACAAATGGCGTCAGGTCGTGCGATACGCGACGGAGGTCAACGATGTGCACACGCCAATCCACTTCGTCGCCGCCGAACAATCGTTCGACAACTGCACTGGCCTCGTTGTGCCAGCTAAGCGGGCCACCACAGCCTGCCCCACCATCTACCTTGACCACATCCTTGAACATGTCATCGTCAACAAAGCGAGCGATACGCGTGATAAGCGGAGCGATGTTGCCGTAGTTCCACGCGTTGCGCTCCGGGCCCCTGTTGCTTGGAGCAATGGCGTGGCTGTCAGCAATCAGGGGGCCGAGCGCTTGCATGGGAGGCCATGAGGCAGCTAAGGGCGGCGTTCCGGCACGCAGGTCACCGATGATCGCCTGTGCCTGGACTACGCGGTCGCTCCGACAGTCATCGAACAGCGAAGCTTGCGTATCTGCCGCCAGGCCCGCACCCCCACCAGTAGGGAACCACCTGACCTTATTCAAATGATCCAAGGCAAACGTCAACGCGGGCCGCTGGGTCTTGTCGCTGGGCAACAGTAAGCGTTGCAGGCCCAAGCGACCTAACGCGTAATAAGGGATACGGTAGCTATTCGGATCTGACCCGCCAATGCGGGTGACTTTGATGGCTCCCGGCGGATAGTTGGCAGCAGGGAAAGCGTCTTCGTATTCGCCATTGATATCGAAGATGACCACCCGCGCCTTGGGCATCTTGGCGACCTGCTGGAGCACCGCAGCCGTAAAGCAGCTCTTGCCTTGCCCTGAACTGCCAAGCACCGCGACATGCCTGGAAACCAAACTCTCCAGGTCCACCATCAGACGGCCGCCCCCCCGGAGGTCATCCCCCAAGTGAATGTCTGCCGGCGAGGCTACAGAGCTACGCAGGATCGAAGACAGCTCTTCGTCAGTGAGCGGATAGGCCTCAGCGCCTAGCGAAGGCGAGGAAAGCGAGTCCGACACGAAAGCCAGCTTTCCCATGTCACGCCGCAGCCGACCCACCACCAAACCGGTGAGATGACGCAATGGCTCGGAAGCAACCGATGTTCCCGAGAGCCCAAACCGATGAACCTCTTTGGGCTCAGCAAACGACAAGGACTGAACTTTCATCACCAATAGTCGGCCGCCGGATTCAATCCCGAGAAGACTTCCCACTTCAGTGACAACCGAGACCCCGTGCGCATGGGCTGCCAACTGGCCGCGATGGACATCCATGAGGTTCAGCGTGATGTCCACGCCGTCGATTTGGACAACGTAGCCGATGGCCTGCCGGCTCCTCATAGCTCATCGTCCTCCACGTCGGGCTTCTCGGGCATCAACTTTCTACGCAACTCCGCCAGTTCCTGGTCATAGATAGTGGGGTCAGGAAGGTCGGCCGCCAAAGCACTGGTGAAGGCCCTGCTGCCGCCACCCACGATAGTCAAGCGCGGGGTTTGCAGGGCGAGCAATCTCCGCACGGTTAGCGGGAGGTCTGAATCAGCTGGGTCACCCTTGAACTCAGGCAAGTAGACGACCACTTGGAGCGTGGGGTTGAGCAAGGCGGAACGAATGAGCCGATTGATGTGCTCGTCGCCGAATCCATAGCCACTGATGATGAGAGCCGTCTGCGGGCGAGCCATAAACTCCGCGAATCGTCGCAGAAGTTCGCCCATGACATAACCCACGGTCTGGAGATATTTCGCGGCACGTGGCAGGACCAAGTAACTCAACGTGTCATCGACGCGTTCCAAAAATTTGTAGATGTCGCGCCAAGCCTCGGAGGCCGATACCTCATACAAACTGTGGTCAACTTCCTTCCAGGTCAATGACCCGTGGAGCTTGGCCAAGTAGATGTTGTAAACGCCGAAACGGGCCTCTCCCTTGGCTTGGGCATTGCGGAACCCGAGGTCGAAGCTTTGGGGCGAGAAGCGGCGGCTATGCACACCTAAGAAGCCGTTGATGACTTGAAGGTCTACCGATTCCGCTGCCCACTCGATGGCCAAGTCATAGTTGGTCGTGAAGACCCATGGCGCCGGCTGGCCAGGCTGGCGCGCGGCGACTAGCTTCTGAAGAATCGAGCGATGGGCTCCCAACTCATTGGCCAAGTCGGCACCCAGAGGCGATTTCCACCAATCTTCCTTTAGCTTCGCAGCGCTTACGACAGCTCTAAAAAGCGCTGCTCTCGTCTTTTCAGCCTGCGTAAGTTCAGGACTTGACTGTCTTCTCCACTCAAGGATGGCAATCTCAAGCTTATCCAGAAGGACTTCGAAGTTTGGCAGGCTTGTGACTGGGACCGCATTGGACAGTGCGGGTGGATCTGGAGTAACTCCAGGTGGCAGGGGCGGAGGTGGCAGGGGCAGCAACCTCCTTTCGTCGTCATTGATGAACTTCTGGGACAGAAGCCAATCAGCCTCGGCCTTATTGCCGAGCAAAAAGCTGGTCCACAGCATCCTCATCGTCTGACCACCGGCAGAGCATGAGGCTCCGGCTCCGAGCAATAAACCGACGTTTTCTAACCTCAACAGAGAAGCGAGATAAGCCTGAAGTTCTATCTCGTCAGTGATCTGCTTCCCGCCGCGATACGCAACTATGCTCATGCCGCCCCCTGTTCGTTGAGTCTTCGCCAACCGACAACTTCAATCGAAATTCTTGCATATCGTTCCATCCAGCTTTCCCGCTAAATCGTCATGCGCGGTCCTTGCTCCTGCTGCGTTGTCTGCTGTTGGGTCTGCTCCATCTGCTGCTGACGCACTTGGTCTTGCTTGATGACCTCGGCCTGCTGAAGGTTCTGCTGGGCCGGCTGCTGGGAGGCATCGCGTCCATCGACATGGGCATGGAAGATTGGCGCGACTCCCATCCCATGCGGGGCGTAGACCGCGAAGACGTTGTGGGCCCCGTCCTTCCCCAGCCCCCCAGTGACCTGGTCCACACGCTTCAGCAAGGGGTCTTCGGTCTGCTGCTTGTAGAGCGACGCCGACACGTTGCGGCTCTCCTCGTCGTTCCAGTTCCCAGTTCCTTTGACCCAGTCACGGATGCGGGCATAAGTCTGATGGTCGGGATGAGCGGCGTTGTCGGCCAAAATCTGCTGCGGCTGGATATCATTTTCTGCCTTCAACTCAGGCCGATTGCTATTACCTGCGCCTAACTGCTGCACCTCCACTGGACGCACTTGTCCCTGGGAGGTGTCTGCAAATCCGAACGTCTTGCCCACCCCACCCAGGTCAACACCCGCATCTTCGGCTTGCTGAGCACTCACCCCCAGCTCCTGCAGGTTGTAGCCCAACTTAGGCATCGGCTGCGCCGTGACATTCGCACGATCCTTCCAGATGTCTGCGCCAGCACCGATGGCGTAAGCCGTATAGTAGGCCTGATAGGCCGAGGTGCCCTTGTGGCCCAAGGTGCTTCCACCCTTGTCAAAATGACATTCCGCTACCGCCTCCACGGCGGGACTCTCTATACGGCCCTGCGTGCGCTGCAACCCATGCTCATCCAGCCGGACGCCGGGCTCCAACTGATCGTTGGTGACGCAGGCAGTCGTGGGGTCCAGCCGACGAAGCAGAACTTTCTGGTTGACTTCGCCGGTGGTCGTGATCACCCGGCTCGCCACAGAGTTCATGCTCATCAACTCTGCCAGACCCTCGTCCCGGCGAGCCGAGGCAAGATATTCCTTGGCTAGAGGAGTGACATCCACCACCGGCTCACCGTATTGGGCTCCCTCTCTAAGGGCTTGATCGATGCCGTAGGCAAGCTTGTATCGCGATTGCTCAGCCGACTTGGCCATCAGTGCGTGCCCGGTCTCATGCCCCAACACACCCGTCAGCAAATCCACGCGATCCGATTGCTTGGTCCTCTGGAATACATCCGCACTGACGTTGACCGTGCCCGTGCTCGCGTCGTAGTGCCCGCCCTCGTTCGGCCGGTTTGACACCGACAGGTGACGCAAACTGCCGCTCTCGATGGCCTGGGCCATCGCAGACGCAAGATATGGAGAGGTTTCGACAGCCTCGCGAAAGTCCCGAGCAGCCGAAGGCGGCAACCCGGATTGCTTCTCTACTTCATTGAGCAGCTGCTCGACACGTGGATCAACCATCGATTGGCTCCAACTCGAAGGTCACTCTCAAAACACAGTGGGGATCGTTGCGGTTGTCTGTCTTGACGGCGATGTAGACCCCAAGGTTCTGGCCGGCCTGCTTGTCGAACATGATCCGATGGTCGTCACCAAAACCTGGCTTGGTCATCCGAAAGCCCGCCGACAGCAATGGGGCTTGCACCGCGTCCATGGTGAGTTCGCATGAGCCAGGCGGGTTGACCGATACTTCTATCAAGTGTCCAGGGTGCTTGGCGTAAGGCTTCCAGACTGCCAACTCATAGCCACCCTGCCCTAATGCGCCCTTGACCCCATAGCGTCGCCCCTTGCCATCAGGAGGCAACTTCAATCCCATGGCCTGCTCAACAGCTCCTGGAGCCGTGTCGGCTTGGGAGCGAAGAGCCTGCGCCAACTGAGCCAGCGCGTTGGTCAGCGTGGGGGCGGTCAACGCGGGACCCGCCTGCAACTCGGGGTAGTCGTCTCCCTCGACAAGCCGAGGCGTGACCTTTGCCGCCGCGTCCGCCGCGATATCGGATGCCGCAGCAGCTTTGTTCTGCTCGGCCTCAATCGCGGCCTGGCTTGGGGGTGTTGGCACAGTGGTCTCCTGGGGCAAGGCCGAAGGTTGAGCGCACGCCACCAGTCCCGAAGTCAAAACCCCTGCGGCCAATGTCATGGCCAAGGCAAAGGAGAGGGGGCGTCCGTTGCGACTGAAGTCCATAAGCCAGCTCATACGAAGAGTTGGGAGGCTCAGTCTATCCGCACAGTGGCCCAGCAAGTCAAACGTAAGACTTGTCGGGCACACCCTATGGTTGTGTGACATATCTCCCGGTATAGCGAGTCACTCGTGGGCCACATTCCAATCGCTGGGTAGCACTGAATAAGATGTCTCCACCCCGCACTTTGCAAGGATCATCCCTGCCCACCGATCGAGTGCGGTAAGAACGAAGCAATACGATGGGCTGCAAGCAAATTCCTTTTCGGGAGCAGGTTTTTAGTGCAATCTGGATAGGCCACAGGAGTGTGTTTTTTAAATATTCGCGTAACGGCTAGATAATTAGATAATCCTAACTAAGGAAAGCATCTATGGCATTTAATCGTGAGCTCTGGTCTGGCACTTATGACCGAGTGCATTTCCCCAACTTCCTTTGCCCTAAATGCTTTAAAGGGCGTGCAAGACACGATGGGGAAGATGTCAAGATCATGGAACCAACATACTCTGCCAAGGACCGAGATCATGTTGACTGGGAGCCAGGTTGGGACATCGAGCGTTTTAGCCTCCAGCTCATTTGCGACAACGTCGTCTGCGGTGAAGTAGTGGTCGTGACAGGAGATACATCACTTGTGGAGTTATACGACGACGAAGATGATCGGTGGGTTTATTTCTCTCACCTGCGCCCACGTTCAATGTTCCCAGCCCCACTCATCATCGACGTCCCAACTCAGGCTCCACAGAATGTGATCGATAACATTCGACTCGCCTCTTCGCACTACTGGCTAGACACAAGCGCAGCCGCCAATCGACTCCGAACCAGTGTTGAGTTCCTTCTAGACTTCCTTCAGGTCCCTCGCGAAACTATCAACAGCAGCACAGGAAAAGCAAAGCGCCTAGATCTCAACGGGCGGATTGCTCACTACGAACTACTGAATGCTGAGCACGCTACTTCCCTGACCGCCTTGAGGATGATTGGAAACTTAGGTTCGCATGGGGAAAATGTTCAACAGGAGGCGCTATTGGACGCCTTCGAGATCTATGAATACACCCTAGATGTATTGTGCGGTCAGCGTAAGTCGCGCATTGAGCTACTGAGGCAAAAGTTGATTTCCACGAAAGGACAATACAGTTAGCCAATCACGTGGCCATCATGCCTCCGCCCACCCACCTATCATCTTGCGCGTGTGGTGGGCACCGGCACGACGGTGCTCAAGCGTCGCGCGAGGTGAGCGACCGTTGTGTGTCCCGCGTCCGGCAAGCTCACATTGAACCTTCCACGTTTACCGCACCATAAGTCTCTTGCAATATTTGATGTCGGAAAGTGCCGAACCAAGCGCGCTGCCCCTCGAATAAGCAATTTAACCCAACAAATGATAGCCTAACATTTAAACTGCATTCATTTTCTAAGCAGCTCAAACATCTTATTTAGTTAGCTTATTTACTGCAAACAGTACGCAATTGACTGCGATAAATCGATACAAATTCTCTTGAAACCCTTGGTTTACAAGGCTTCTCGCCGGATAACGAATTGGCGGACCCGGGAAGCACTCCATTGGGAATATGCCAACACCTAAGGACTGCGCCGACAGCGCAGATTTTTGTATCGCCCCCATTGACGAATTCGCGCCCTGTTTTATCCCTACTTCCATCTCTCGATGGAAGTGACCCATGACCAGCAACCCCTCCGCAGCACTCAACGATTACATCGCCTCGCCCTTCGGCCTCCTGCATCTGGAAGGCATCCACATCGGACGGTTCCGCATCGACCGCGCCATCATCCGCGGCCGGGAGGCGGCCATCAATCTCCAAGAATGCATCCTCGCCGCGCTCGACGAAACCGGACGAAAGAGCGGCCTTAAGAGCAACACACGCTATCCCGCCCAGCTCCCTATGGGCACGCCGTCGCGTCCCTTGGCCAAGGAAATCGAGGACCACCTGGAAGACATGCGCCGCCGGCAGCTCGACCCGAAGACCGTCTTGGCCACCGAGCGCACCTTGAAGCTGCTCCTTTTGACCTGCGGCAACATCTCCGCGTCTCGAGTGGACTATCACCACATCCAAGCGCTCTGGACGCTGCTGCGTTGGGCTCCGAAGAACCTGGTATCGGATCCGCTGCTCAAGGACCTCACCTTCGACGAAGCCATCGCCCTGGGGAAAGCGCAGGACGTGCCACCGCTGGCGCCTGCCACTGAGGAGCGTCATCGCCGGTTCCTCGTCGCTTTCTTCAACCACCTGGTCAACGGACAGGCCATCGTGTCTTCGCCCATGAAAGCCTTCCGGAAGATCAAGAAGGACGACACTATCGACCCAGAGAAAGCCATCCGGCTGTTCGAAGATGAGGATCTTCAAGCCATCTTTGACCCCACCACCTTCGTGGCCTGGGCGAAGAAGCCGCAGTATTGGTGGGCACCGATGATCGGCCTCTACACCGGCGCGCGGGTAAATGAGGTTTGCCAGTTGAAGTTGACCGACATCATCGAAGAACGCGGGGTGTGGTGCATCGCTTTCCAGAAGACGTTGGACCAAGACTTGGCCGCGGACCCGAAACGCCGGCGGCGCAGCCGGCAAAGCATGAAGGGCGCGGGCTGCATGCGCATCATCCCCATCGCCAAGCCGCTCTTGGAGGCAGGCTTCCTGGAATTCGTGGAAGACATGAAAGCCACCGGCCATCCCCGACTGTTCCCGCTGCTTTCCGCTGGTGTGAACCGCAGGACAGGCGAAACCAATGCGCGTTACAGCCAGCAGTTCGTGGTGGACTTTGGCCGCTACCTGAAGACCCTTGGGTTCGAGAAAGGAATCGGCTTCCATGCCTTCCGCCACACCTTGGCCACCGAACTCGATGCAATCGACGTCCCCGAGAAGGAGATTGCCATGGTCACGGGCCACAGCACCGATCCCCGCGAACGGGTTCCAGTGCTGCGCAAGCACTACTTACACAAGCGATCGCAGGCGACGCGCAGCAAGCAGATCAGCGCACTGGAACTGTATCAGCCCAACGTGGAGCTGCCGCGCTACCAGCGGGGGCAGTTCGCTCAGTGCTTGGCTGATCCGAGCAAGTTCCACCCCTGAAGCGAGGGCTTGCACGTGTCGCGCCACCCGTGCTAGCATTTTCTCATACCAGCGACCAGGAGTAGCTCCGGTCTAATGTCTGGTCCCTAGGGCGTTTCATTTATTTACGTATGCCCGGTCGCAGGCTAACGCCCGACCGGGCATTTCGTTTGTGCAGTCCTGGCAGGTAATCGGATACGCTTTCATTTATCCCATTCAAACGTCAGGCCGCGATCCATGACCCCACAGCCGCTGCACAAGCTGTTCGATGCCATGTTTCACGGCAAATACCGTTTCGAAGATTTTCTGGCGATCTCTGCTGAAGAGAACCACGGCCTTGTCCGCTGGAAGAGCCGCACCATCTACAAGCCGTTCAGCACCCTGAAGGACTTCCACGTCTTCCTGAATCGGGTTGTTCTAGATCATCTACCTGTCGACGCTTCAGTCTCCTTTGCCTACCGCAGAGGCGCATCCCTCATACAGGCGGTCGAACCCCACGCAAAGAGCCGTGCATTCTTCCAAGCAGATCTGGAACGGTTTTTCGACAGCATCACGACACCGCTTATTCGCAAAGTCTTGGTGGAAAGCCAGACGCCAGTTACCGACCTGCAGGATCACCTAGAGCACATCCTCAAGCTCCTAACGGTCGAAGGCAAGTTGCCTATCGGCTTCTCCACCTCACCTATTTTGAGCAACGCCTGTCTCCTTTCCTTCGATCAGCGATTGGCACAGATTAGTCATGATAGGGGATGGATCTATACGCGCTATGCCGATGACATCATGCTGTCTACCCTGGACCGGTCCAAACTTTCGGATGCAGGCACCGTCATCGAGGACTGTCTTTCCGCTGAGATGGGCGGCGAATTTAAGCTCAACCCTGCAAAGAGCAAACTGACCACTATCGGGCGTAAGGTGAAGCATTTGGGACTGGTCATCCTCCCCAGTGGCGATGTTGCTATCGATCGCGATGTTAGGAACCGGATTGAGTCCTGGATTCACTTCTACCTGCGAGATCGGGCGAAATTACTGAGGATATTTGAAGAGACTCCGAATCAAGGGATGGAAGAGGGCTTAGAACGTCTTAGTGGCCTCGTTAGCTACGCTCATACTGCAGACCCGACCTATCTTGACAAGCTTAGAAGCAAGTTCGGCACCACCGTCATTGACAGCCTCCTGCACAGGTCTGCCAAATGAGCCGCCTTCAAGTGACGCTGGACGCTATCCAACACGTCGCTCACCTCCAGCTTGACGTAGATCTTTCCAAGAGCGGACTGATGTGCCTGGTCGGCCGAAACGGAGCAGGAAAGACGACTTTGGTTAGGGCGCTCCGAAACCTTTCCAACTCAGATACGTTTGTGCGAACAGCAACGCCTTACGCGTTCTCAGAGAAAAGCAGGATCGTCTACGACCTAGACGGCGAACAAGTGACGTTCTCCTACAACAGCGCTGTTCGCTCTCTCGACTGTCGCGAGAAAATCTCCAAAGAAATGCGCGAACTTGTCGATGCTGAACTTCCGATGCCATACGGGGCCCGGTTCAACTATTTCAGAAGTGCCAGCGAGGCAGACCAGGACATCCGGACCGCCATTGCCTTTGGAACCTATGATCGCCCAGAAGAACTCATCTCCTTTTTGAACGCGGTTTATGAGACTGACCGTTACTCAGCAATGGTCGAAGTTCGGCTCAAGGGGAAGAGCTACTACGCGCTTGTCAGGGAAGACGGGACATACATCAGAGAAGATTATCTGAGCTCCGGGGAGCACTTCCTTATCAATCTCTTTCGCACCATCAAGGGACCCTCAAAGCTCTTAGTCATCGACGAGATTGATTTGTCCCTGGATGCAGCTGCGCAAGCAAACCTTCCCAGTTGGCTACGCGAGTTCTGCGCGGAATATGACCGCAAGATCCTCTTCACCACTCACTCTCTTGCGCTGATGCGCCAACTAGAGGCTGACGAACTCTTCTACATGGAGGCAGAGTCTGACAGTGTCTCAATCAAACCCACGTCTTACAGCCATGCAATGCTGATGCTCTTTGGATTCGTAGGTTATGATAGATATATCGCGACGGAAGATAAAAAGCTCACCGCCCTAGTTCACCACTTGATTAAAAAATACTGCCAAGACACTTTGCTAAATTACAAAGTTATTCACATTGGAGGCGCGTCTCAGGTTGCAGCATTCATCGAAAGCAATGAGCTAGATAAATTCCTATCCACTCCTGAAAAGTTGGTCGCGTTCCTCGATGGCGACCAATACAAGGAGAAATACGCCCAACATGCGAGCATTCACATGATCCCTCTAAAAAGCGTTGAAAAAGCGCTCTGGGCCGCCAGGAGTGAAGACCCCGAATTCCCATTTACTACTCCGCGCGACAACTTTACTAGCGACAGAGACTTCGAAAGATATCTAATAGATAAGGGAATCGCTACGCAGGAGGAAATTTTCGATTATTTAATCGGAAGGCAAGAAATTGGCTTTCAGAAAATAGGGCAAATTTTAATCAACTTGTTACCTCCCCCTCACGGTTGAGCTTAGGAGAATCTTTTTGGGGACGGGCCTTTAGCCTAGCTATTGCCCGCCATGTTCTCGCAAGCTGTCTCGTGCAAAGTCGCGCATCCGGCGCACCAATTCCTCCTGCGCTGCTTCAGGCAGCTTCGACATCACCAAGATGGCTTCGGCCATAGGCTCACTGACGGCGTGGAAGTAGGCCACAGGCAACTCCAAGGCTTCTGCCAGCTTCGCCATGCTTTCGTTGTCGGGCATGCGGTCCCCTCGCTCGTAGCGCGAAATCCTAGGAGCTGCCGAGTTCTGTTCCTCAAGCCCGAGAACAGCCCCCAAGGCGGCTTGGTTCATGCCCCGCGCAAGCCTGGCCTCACGAAGGCGACGGCCAAAGGTGTATGCGGGAGGCAGCGGAGCAGGCATGAAGACCAACGAAGGATGAATTGACCCCCAAGTCTGCCGCTTCCAATCCTGCGCTGCATTTGCCATATTTGCAAATACGCCGAACGGGCGCTATTGCAGGGGTTTGCGATGAATCACACAGGACAAGGAGCGTTCGCTGCGCTCTTGGCGTTGGCGCTCGCCGCGCCGCTCACCACCCACGCCCAGGACACCCAGCCCCCGAAGTCTGGCTTCTTCCGCCAGCTCGGAAAGAGCTTGGCCGACTCGGGGAAGCAGATGGTTGGCCTCAAGCCGACTTCGGGCAGCAAGGCCGGCAATCAGGGAGCCGGCTCGATCTACATGCCCGTCAGTGGTGCCGGGAAGCTGCCCGGCCTGTTCAAGGGCGACAACCACCAGGCTGCCCAAGCCGGACGCCTAGATTGGCCCCGAGTGGCGCTCACGTTCACCGAGTGGGGCGCTTCCCTGCCCTGCTGGACCGCAGAAGCCCGCATCTGGACCAGCCCTACCGCATCGACCACCGAAACCTTCCGGACCTGCTTTGATGCCGCGGTGACCGAGACTGACGACCTGGGCGAAACGGCGGAGCTCAACAGCGCAGCCCTGTGGAAAGGCAGGGACACGCTCACCGGCATTCGCGTGCTGCCCAGCAGGCCCAACACCGGCGCTCAGCGGTCCACGGGCCCCAACCCTCCGGCTCAGCCCTTCGTGGTCAATGTGAGCCGGCCCGGCGTGGCTGACCGCGCCGTCGATGTCGCCCTGCGCGTCGCCTGGGTGTCGGGATTCCTCCAGACCGCTGACCTGCACCCCGGCCCTTCGGGAATGCTGACCCCGTTCAAAGACGCCCGGATGTGGATCGCGGGGTTCAAGTCTGACGGGAACCGCGACAAATGATCCGCCCTCTCGCCATCACTTATCAGTAAAGGAACGACATGAAAAACGCACGGATCGCCTTGGTCGTCCTGACCATGGCCCTGGGCCTGACCGCCTGCGGCGGCAAGCCCTCGTCTGACAACGCCAAGGAAGCGTTCGTCAGGCTGCTTCAACAGAGCGGTGCCGGCCAGGTCACCGACGTCCAAAACTTCGAACTGACCGGTTGCGTGGAAGCGGAAAGCGCCGAGGGCTACCGCTGCGATACCCGCGGCCAAGCCGTGCTCAACATCGAGGGCCGGCAAGTGCCGATCCCCGTGAGCAAGAACTTGAGGTATGCCAAGGAATCCGGAACTTGGAGGGCCTACGCGAAATGACGACCAACACTGACCCGATGGCCGGCACGCCGGCGGGTGCTGCGGGCAGGTTCCGTGGGGNGCCAAGGAATCCGGAACTTGGAGGGCCTACGCGAAATGACGACCAACACTGACCCGATGGCCGGCACGCCGGCGGGTGCTGCGGGCAGGTTCCGTGGGGACGGCGCCCTGCGCGCCGCCCCCATTAAGGTCCTGACGCCCCATACGAGGTTCTTCCGGTGGTTCTCGTTGAGTCTGCTGCTGCTCGGCCCGTTTGGCTTCATCGTCGGTCCGCTGATGGCTCGGCGGGGCCTCCGGAAAGCGGAGCGGCTTTATCCGCAGGAGGCCTACGCGGCTTGGCAGCGCGACCAAGGCTTCAGTTGGGCCCAGTGGTGGGTGATGACGCCGCTGACCGTGATGGGAGTTTTTTGGGTCACATCGGTGCTGAGCGGACTGCCCATATTCCTGCTAGTCATATATGCCAAGCTGGTTCAGTAATCTGCCGCAGTTTCAGGAACCATATGGAGACTGGCATCGTTCTGACTAGATCACCGCCAATCCTCAGCAAGGAGGACTCACCACTTAGCCAACCCCTAAAGAACCAAAATGATTGACTATCAAGAGCATTCACGCTAAGCTATAGAAGCCCATTTTAGGAAATGCAGACATGAAACTATTTAGCCTCGTGTCCGCCACGCCTCCTGAAAAGATCATTGATCGCGAAGAGCAATATGCATCCTTTCGCACGGTTGCGCGGGACAACTTGGCCTCATCAAAGGCTGGGCGGAAGAAGATCGTGGAATTTGCTAGCTCTTCGGTTGCTCTCGAGGGCCTAGTTATTAGTAGTAAAGTGCATGATTTGGCCATTCAGTATGAAAACGGCGAGATCGATTTGGATGAACTTATAAAGCGCGCTCGTGACTAAAGAGATCTTGACCTCAAAAGACAAAGAGGCTGACCTCACATTTGTTAGGATAATAGAACTTGCCGCACGGCCAATCTCAGGGAATTTTGACCTGGCACATCTATGCCTTTTCCACAAGCATATCTTTCAAGATCTAGTTGACTTCCATCCTGGCCAATTAAGGAACCCCACTCCGCGCAATCAGGACTGGGTTAAGCGTCGGGAAATAAAAGGTAGCAGCTTCTTAGTGTGCTACTCACCGATGGATAGAAAGGCAATAAGTAACCTAGAAAAAAATTTAAACCAATATGCATCAAGACTTAAAAAAATACCAGAGAGAGGCGCATTTGTCAGCAACATGGCAAAGCTATATTCTCAGATAGATTACTCACATCCATTTAGCGATGGAAATAGCCGAACGGCACGATCATTCACAAGACATCTGGCAAAAACGGCTGGCTACGATCTATTATGGGAGAATATAAAAGATCACTTGTTACTTTATGTGGCAAGAGATTTAGCAGTGAATGAAATTGCCATGCCGCATATTAGATCCGACAATAATAAAAGAGACGCATATACAGCTCTTACCCAGCTAGGAAACAATCCGACTCTCGAAGATCTTCTAGATCATATCATATATTCCAGCTAGGCCAATCGCGTCGACGCGCGCGCCCATCCTACACACGCTATCCCTCTGATTATTGGATATCTTTAGGAGTTACGTGAACATGCCTCGGACCAGCTCAATATATGACCAGCTAGGCGTGCCGCAAATGAGCGCAAACTAGTTGTTTGGGATAGCTCACGGTAGTCGCCACCGAAACGAGCGGTGCGCGGCGATGTAATAACTGTGGCCTGAGTGTAGAGCCCTTCTTGGATGAGCTTGCGACACAGTACGTCATAGCGCGCTAGGTATGACACCCCTTTGAACTCAGGGAATACGGGGAAATGCGGCGAATTGTCCCGCACCGCCCTTTGCGATTTTTCGCAATCCTCAACGAGAATCAGCCAACCAGTGAAAGGGGGAAGCTGGTCACCGAGAATGCCCTCTCGAATGGCGGTCACAAGATCATGGGCAGTGCCGATAGCTTCTTCTGCACGGTTGTTGAAGTTATTGCCGAAAGACGGACCAACATGACTTTTCAGCTCCACAGCGACGACAAGCTTCTTGCCATCAAAAACCAAAACATCCCAGAGCTTCGTTGGCCGGTAGTAGCCGGGCAGCGTGAGATTGGGCCGCCCCTTGACGCAAACATCAGCATTCGGCAAACCGTTCTTTCGAACAAGCCCTTCGATCATGCTCAAGAAACCATCCATGTTCCGACCGCCGAGCACACCAGATCGCTCACCGCCCTGGCTACGCTCTTCATCGTTTTCGAGCGCACTGCTCCTGCCATCCCAGAACTGCGCAACACCTAACCGCGCCAAGCGGTCGTAATCAGCTAAATCTAAACCCATCTCACTTTCCTCACGCTGTCGCGATAATGGCTCGCTCGGCCTCATTCAGTCCATAAAGCTTAGAAGTAGCGCGATTGGCCGCTTCACGATCCCCAGAAACCGCAGCTTCCCGCAATGCCTTCTGCAAAGGTTTTGGCACATCTTTCCAGTGAGGTATGCGAATCCGACGCAGATATTGCGCTTGGAAACGCAAAAAATCTCCTCGCATCGTAGTCGAATAGGTGCCCACAAATAACCGCGCCATTCCTGACATCAGCACGGCTTGAAGCGCACGAAGATCCCAATTGCTAGCCGTGATGAAGTAAAGATTGTGGTGCGGGTAAAGCTTGCCTTCCTCGTAGACAACATGCGCATCGCCCTTGATGTCGGGAATTAGTAGCTTCGGAATTTTGGCAAGCTCAGGATAAATGCGATCAATTGTGCGAAACCACCGGTCTGGATTCTTCTTAGCAACGTGTCGTGCCTTGATGCCCACCGCATGCGCATCGAGATATGCCGCAAATTTCGGGTAGCGCGCCAGATCCACCACCTGCCCGTTATTCTCGAATGGATTGAGAACACCCTTGCCCTGCCAATTAATATTTCCGCCACGTAGGTCTTGCGTTCGAACCAGGGGGAGCTTGCGAGAAAGCTCAACGTCGAGATCTTTCATATTGCCAATGTAGATACCGTCGTTGCCTGTTGCAACACCAATCCCCACCTTGCAGCCGGCCTCTTCAATCGTCGGCAGAGTTTCCTCCAAGCGACGCACCAAAGCTAAGCGGTCGGCTTTATGCAAGATCCAAGGCTCCGAGCCGTTGACCACGCCACGCATTTCGACTGCGCCCGCATGGTTGTTCAAGTTCGAGGCAGTCATTGCCTTGGCAAGTGGTCCCAACACCTTCGCAGAGATCGCTGGACGATAGGCAACCCGGGTAGATCGCGATTCGGCCTTTGGCTTCGGCCGCTCAATCACAGTGATAGCCGGATAAGTCATAACGTCAGAGAGAAATGCCTGCGTGTTAACCAAATCCACAAAGTGCGTCAAGGCGAACTGCGCAGACACCATAGCCCGAAGCGGACCGCCGTATTTGTTTTTAGTCCACCGGTCAGTGCAGATGAAGCCCAAACGTCCACCTGGCGCCAGAACATCCAAACAGCATTCAAAGAAGGGGATGTAAAGGTCAGCCCGGTCATAAAGCGTCTTAAAACGCGTGCGGTATAGAGCGAGCAGGGCGCTAGGGATCAGCTCTTGGCGGACGTAAGGTGGGTTACCTACTACGAAATCAAAGGTGTGAGGCAAAGGGGCCATGAGGAAGTCGGCTCGAACTAGCCATTTCCGTCCCAACGCGTCGGCGGCAGTCTTCTTGACCCCCAAGCGCTGGAGTTCAGCTACTACCAGAGAGCGAGCAGTTTCAAGGCTAGCTTCATGCACCTCGTAGGCGCGAATGGAGGGTGCCAGCTTCTGCGCAGCTTTGCTCAGGTCACCCCCATGGGCTAAGTAGGACCGAACGAGACGACGAATGATTGGTAGCAGGAAATCCGCGTGTCCGGCTGACGGCTCGAGCAGTGTGGTCTGGTGCAGGTCCTGATCTTCGGTATAACCGACTAGGTCCAAAATGAACTCGACCACCTCGCCTCGCGTGAAGATGGCCCCCCGCTCGTCGGCACTGCTGCTGGAGAACTGCTTAGCAGACTCGCTTTCGTCGGTAGTGGCGCTATGGCCACCTGCAAGATCAAGGTTCACGCAGGACAACTCATTTTTAATTCGTTGGAAGCACTACAACTTTAGCTGGTCGCGCCACGCGCGACCAGCACGCAACGTCGTTTGGCGGTGCCCTACGCAAGAAGAGGGCTAACCTCTGCCCACTTTGAGGCTAGCGGCACAGACGCCAGCCAGCTACAATGACAGACCACAAAGCAGGACACCCTCCTGGTTTGCGTGGCTGTAGGAGAGTCAGGACGTTCGAGCGGGATCAGTACCTCCCCCTCTCTCCGCCAGTTTCATGATCCTGCAGCGCGCTTGCATGGATCCAGGGCCACGCCGGTGGCCCACGTCTTATGGTGGCCCCGTCGGTCCCTCGCGACGCTAGATTGAAAATCCCGCCAGGGCCGGAAGGCAGCAACGGTATCGATTGATGCGGGCGCCGAGGTCAACCGGCGGGGACACCACCCCCAACTCCCCGGGTTCCCCGCAGCGCTTGAGTTGCAAGCGTCTACTGCGCCTGCGATTCCGGATGCAGCCAGCCCGCGTCGCCTTCCAGATAATGCTCGTGCTTCCAGATCGGCACGCGTGCCTTGACCTCGTCGATGATGAAGCGACAGGCATCGAATGCCGCGCCGCGATGCGCTGCGCTGACGCCGACCCACACCGCCATGTCGCCGATGCGCAGCTCGCCCACACGGTGCACGCAGTAGGCGTTGACGATGGCGAACCGGCGCATCGCCTCGTCGAGCACGCGCTGGCCTTCGGCCTGGGCAAGCGCGGCGTAGGCTTCATAGCGCAGCCCGGCCACGCTGCGGCCTTCGTTGTGGTTGCGCACCCAGCCTTCGAAACTGGCGAACGCGCCGGCGTGCGGGTGCTCCAGCGCGGCGCGCAAGCTGTCGACCGGCAATGGCACGTCGGACAGCGCAAAGAGGGCGGTCGTCTGCTCGCTCACGTTCAACCTCCCGACACCGGCGGAATAAACACAATTTCACTGCCATCGCGCACGCCATCCTCCCAGCGCGCGAACGCGCCATCCACCGCCACGCGCAGCTGTGCCGGCGTCCAGCGCAGGCCGTGACGCGTCTCGAGTTCGGCATACAGCGCGCGCAGGTCCTGCGCCGCCGATTGCACCTGCTCGCTGGCAATGCCCGCGGCCTCACGCAGGCTGGCGAAATACAGCACCGTCACCGTGGCGCTCATTGGCTTGCTCCGATATCGCGCTTGCCGCCGCGCTTGGACACCAACCTGGTCGGGCCGATGCTCATGCCGTGCGACAAGGCCTTGCACATGTCATAGACCGTCAAGGCGGCCACGCTGGCACCGGTGAGCGCTTCCATTTCCACGCCGGTGCGATGCACGCAGCGCACCGTGCAGTGGATGTCCAGCACCTGCCCGCCCGCCCAGTCGATCTCGAAGCGGCACGCATCGATCGGCAATGGATGGCAGAACGGAATCAACTCGTGGGTGCGCTTGACCGCCATGGTGCCGGCGATCACCGCCGTTTCCACGATGCCGCCCTTGGCGCTGCGCAAGCCATTGGCGCGCAGCTGCGCGGCGACAGCGGCCGGAAAACGCACCCGGCTCTGGGCGGTGGCGCTACGCGCAGTGACCGCCTTGTCCGAGACATCCACCATCGTGGGCAGTCCGGAAGCGTCCAGGTGGGTCAGGCGTGCGGAACGGGAGTTTGCGGGCATGGGAAACGACACGATGACTGGCGCTCAGGATGCGGCATTCTCGGTGAACGCGGCGCCTCGATGGAACCGCATTCCCTACCCGCCGATCAAAAACATTTCGACCGGCTTGCCGCGCCGTGGCGTCGATGCACGCACTTCGCTATAGCGATCGCCACGCACGCTCCAGCGCGCGCGCAGATGTTCGGACAGTCCATGCTCGCCCTCGGCCAGGGCCGGCTTGAGGTCATGTCCCTGGCTGGCGAACAGGCAGGTATACAACTGCCCGTCGGCCGACACGCGTGCACGCTGGCAATCGCCGCAGAACGGCACGCTGACCGAACTGACAAAACCCACCTCGCCCGCGCCATCGGCAAATGCATGCCGCTGCGCCACTTCGCCGGTGTAATTGGCATCCAGCGGCACCAGCGGCCAGCGCGCGTGGATACGCGCGTGCAGTTGCGCGGAGGTCACCACCGCATCGGCCGTCCAGCCATTGCAGCTGCCCACATCCATGAACTCGATGAAGCGCAGCACGTGGCCGCTGCCACGGAAGTGCTCCACCAGCGGCAGCACCTGATCTTCGTTGACGCCGCGCTGCACCACGCAGTTGATCTTCAGGCGCTGGAAGCCGGCCTGCCCGGCGGCGGCGATACCGGCGAGCACCTGCGCAATCTCGCCGCGGTTGCCACTCATGCGCCTGAACAGCTCCGGCTCCAGGGCGTCCATGCTCACGGTGATGCGGCGCAACCCGGCCTGGCGCAGCGCCACCGCCTGCCGCGCGAGCAAGGTGCCATTGGTGGTGAGCGCCAGATCCTCGATACCCTCGATCGTGGTCAGGCGCGCAACCAGGCCGGGAAGATCGCGGCGCAGCAGCGGCTCGCCACCGGTCAGGCGTACCTTGGTGACGCCAACCGCGACGAAGGCACGCACCAGCGTTTCCAGCTGATCGAAACTCAGGCGCTGCCGTGCATCGAATCCGTAATCGTCGGGCACGCGGTCGGCCGGCATGCAGTAGCCGCAACGGAAGTTGCACGCCTCGATGACCGACAGGCGCAGGTCGCGCAGCGGCCGGCCATAGCGGTCCTGCATCGGCGCGGCGGTCAGGTTCGGCAGCAGCAAGGCCGCCATCAGCGCACCATGGCGGCAGTCGGCTCCGCCAGCGGCAGATGTTGGCCGGGCACGGCCACGCGATGGCCGCGTGCGCGTAGCACGTCGCCGTCGGCGTCGCTGGCGTAGTGGTACAGCAGCATGCGGCTCAACAGGTCCTGCGGGTATTCCCGCTCCAAATCGTCCACCCCAGTATGCGACGGGTTGCCGTGAACGCCGCAGTCATGCGCGATGAGCTCGCCGTCATCGGCGTAGCGGGCCAGGATCTCCGGGATCGGCCGGGTGTCGCCGCTCCAGACCAGGGCCCCCTGCAACCGCAGCCCGTAGGCGGTCTCCGGCCAGTGGTGGCGCGCCGGGAACACCTCCAGCCGTACCCCGTCGTGCCAGAACGCCTCGCCGACCGGTACCAGCTGGAACGCGTCCCAGAAATTCGCACCGCCCTCGGCCAGCACATTCGGGTAGTCGGCGATCCGCCGCTGCAGCAACGGCACCACCGGCGCCGGCACGTACAGGCGTGTGCGCCCACGGCGTTCGGAGAAATAGCTGTCCACGAACAGTCGCTCCAGCCCGCCGACGTGGTCCAGATGCACGTGGGTGATGAACACTGCCTGCGGCAGATGACCGTAATGGGCCTGATAAGCGGTGAGCCCTTCGCTGCCGCAGTCGATGGTCAGCCACGGCGCGCCGGCGCGCTCGATGGTGGCCATCGGCGAACCAAGCGCGACCGCCGACGCATTGCCGACCCCCTGCACACGCAACGCCCAGTGCATCAGTAGCCCCGGCCCCAGGCCAGTTCGTAAGCGCGATGCAGGCGCTGGTAATCCTTGTCGACCTCTTCGCGGCTGCGGTTGCCGCGCAACTTCAGCAGCGAGCGATGCAGGCGCTTGAGATTGCGTTCGCGCCAGCGCGTGGCCGGAATGCGCAATACGCCGCGGTCGAAATCGATCAGCCAGCCATGCCCGCCGGCATCGAACAGGATGTTGTGCGCGTTGAGGTCGGCATGATCCAGGCCGGCGCGATGAAAGCGCGCAATCAACCGCCCGGTCTCTTCCCACGGCGCGCCGCGCCCGGCGACCTGCGCATGATCTGCGAGCGAGCGCATGTTCTCCAGGCGCTCCATCAACAACGCAGCCCGGTAGCTCAGCCCCTCGCGCAGATAGCAGGCCGCCAACGGACGCGGCACCGGCAACTTGCGCCTGAGCAGTTCGCGCAACAGCCGGAACTCGGCAAAACTGCGGGTGCGCGCCGCGCCCTTCCACACATAGCGATCGCGGCTCACGCGTGCGGCCATGCCGCCGCGCAGGTACTGCCGCAGCACGCTGTGACCGAACGGCGCATCCACGAACCAGGCCCCACCCCGCCCGCCCTCGTCGACCGGCCGCGCCCTGTCGCCCCAGCGTTGCGGCGAAAACAGCCCGGCATCGGCTTGCCGCAGCCGTTCGCGGTCGAACAGAATGGCGCCATAGCCGCGGCCTTCGCGGTACGGCGTCAGCGCTTCAGTGGCGTCGAAAGCAACCATCCATCGAGTCTAACAACACCATGGCTTCTACGCCCGCTTCGTTATGCCTGCTGCGCCTGTCCGCCCTGGGTGACGTCACCCACGTGGTGCCGCTGGTGCGCACCTTGCAGGCGGGATTTCCGGCAAGCCAGCTGCATTGGATCATCGACAAGGCCGGCTTGAAATTGCTCGACGGCCTGCCCGGCGTGCAGTTCCACGCCTACGACAAGCGCACCGGCGTGGCCGGCATGCGCGCGCTACGCCAGTCGCTGGCGCCCTTGGGTCGCTTCGATGCGCTGCTGCAGATGCAGGTGGCCTTGCGCGCGAATGTGCTGTCGGCCTTCGTGCCGGCGCGGCGGCGGATCGGCTATGACCGCAGCCGCTCCAAGGACCTGCACGGCCTGTTCGTCAACGAGCGTATCGCCGACCGCCCCGGCATCCACGTGCTCGACGCCATCGGCAGCTTCGCCCAGCCGCTCGGCCTGACCCAGCACCAGGTGCGCTGGGACCTGCCGGTTCCCGACGAGGCCCATCACTGGGCACGCGCACAGTGGGACGACGACGGCCGCCCGGTACTGATGATTTCGCCGTGCTCCAGCCACGCACGCCGCAACTGGTATCCCGACCGGCATGCCGCGCTGGCCGACCATGCAGCAGCCCAGGGCTGGCGGGTCGTGCTGTGCGGTGGCCGCAGTGAGCTGGAACGCAGCACCGCCGATGCCATCGTCGCGGCCACGCGCGCGCCGGTGCTGGACCTGATCGGCAAGGACACGCTCAAGCAGCTCCCCGCCCTGCTGGCCCGCGCCGATCTGGTGGTCACTCCCGATTCCGGGCCGATGCACATCGCCAACGCGATGGGCACCAAGGTGCTGGGCCTGCATGCGGCCAGCAATCCACTGCGCAGCGGCCCGTATTCGGACGTGCGCTATTGCGTGGACCGCTACGACGCCGCCGCCCGCAAATACCTGGGCAAGCCGGCCGACCAGCTGAAATGGGGCACCAAGATCGAGTTCGACGAGGTGATGGCACTGATCACCGTGGACGATGCGATCGCCGCATTCGAGCGTTATCGTGGTGACCATCCGCGCTGAAGGCCGGCGACGGATCGTCGCTGGAACGGGGAGTCAATCGTTGCCGGACGGCCCACACCGCGGCCCGTTTGCCCCAACGGCCGGGAAGCGACAGCGAAATCCCGACCCGGCACGCGCGCGGCAGACAACCGCTGCGGTAACCGATGGCGTACACCCGGCGACACGCCAGGGTGCGCGGCTCACGGACCGGCCGCCGTCATGCCTCCGGTCACGCAGGCCTGCGATCAGCGGCCATCAGGCACCGGTGGCGCGATAGTCCTGGTACGACTTCTCTTCCACGTACGACGAACCCAGCGCCAGGTTGATCTCTTTCTTGATGCGCGCGCGCTCGTCGTTTTCGATATAGACGCTGCGCGCCAGCTGCACGAAGCCGTCGTCGAAGCTCTGCGCCTGCTCCTTGAGCCGGATGTCGTCCTCGATCACCCATAGCCGCTCGTTGACGGCCTTGAGCGCGGCACGCAGACGCACGATGTCGTGGCCGGCGGCCGGATGCGCCATCCAGCTGGTCTCCAGCGCAGACAGCTCGCTGCGCACATTGGCCAGCTTGGCGGGGTCGCGCATGCGCTCGGACTTGATCTGCAGGATCGCGATCTTGTCCAGCAGCTCACCAAAGGACACGGGCACCAGGATCTCGGACATGACAGGCCTCCAACGGATATCGGGCGGATTGTAGCCATCGCAGCAACGCGCGGCGGCGGCACATAAACAAAAGCCCCCTTGCGGGGGCTGATGCGAATCTGGCGGAGAGGGGGGGATTCGAACCCCCGAGGCGCTATAAACGCCTGCCTGATTTCGAGTCAGGTACATTCAACCGCTCTGCCACCTCTCCAGATGGTCCCCAGTGTCCCGGGGCCGTGCATCATACGGGCACCGGCGCCAGGCCACAAGCGGCCCGGGCCGGCATCGCCGGCACGATCGCGGCGCCGGGCGTGAACCCGCCCTGCGGCATCGGCAATCGGCGTGTTGCTGCGGGCCGGCCGCGCCGCGATGATGGTCACGCACCTTCTCTCTTTGGCGACCCGCCCCCATGCTCGAATTCGGACACCTCACCCATGTCGGCCTGCGCCGTGACCTCAACGAGGACACGTACTACGGCGACAGCGAACTGGGGCTGTGGCTGGTGGCCGACGGCATGGGCGGGCACGCCTGTGGCGAAGTGGCCAGCGCGCTGGCGCGCGAAACCATCGTGCGCGAGGTGCGCGCCGGCACCCCGCTGGCCCAGGCGGTACGCATCGCCGACGAAGAGATCATCAAGACCTCGCGCCGCTGCAACGACACCTTGCCGATGGGCACCACCGTCGTCGCTGCGCGCGTCCTCGGCCAGCGCTTCGAAGTGGCCTGGGTCGGCGACAGCCGTGCCTACCTGTGGCGCGACGGGCGGCTGGCGCAACTGAGCCAGGACCATAGCTATGTGCAGGAACTCATCGCCCAGGGCACCCTGACCAGCGAGCAGGCGCGCGCGCACCCGCATCGCAACGTGGTGACCCAGGCGCTGGGCGTCACCGATCCGGTCCACCTCAATGTCGCCACCATGCAGGGCGAACTCAAGTCCGGCATGCAGTTGCTGCTGTGCAGCGACGGCCTCACCGAAGAGGTCGACGATGCCGCGATCGCCGCAACCCTGTCGCAGGCCGATTGCAGCGCCCAGGAATGTGTCGAGTGCTTGGTCGCCGCCGCGCTCGATGGCGGCGGCTCGGACAACATCACCGCGATCCTGGTGCGCAGCCACTAAACGCGGCCGACGAAACCCAGCCAGCCCCGGCTGGCGGGGCGGCGGGCGCAGGTTTACTGGCCCGCATTTTGCTGATGCAGACAAATGCCTGGCCGGTCGAGGGCGCGGCGCCCTCACCGCCCGCCGCGTGACAGTCGAGCAACCGTTGCCGACAGCCGCATCACCCAGCGGCGGCCACCTCTTCGACCGGCGCATCCCACAACGCGCGCCCGGCCTTCTTGCGCAGATACGCCAGGCGCGCCTCGTGCGCCTGCGACTCCGAGGCAGTCACCACCACCCGCGCGCGCGGCAGCAGCAGCGCCGGATCGAAGGCGATCATGTCCTCGCCATGCTCGCTGCGCTGGCCGGCATCGGCACTGGCAAAGCCGATTTCTTCCTGGCCCGAGGTCAGCGCGATATACACATCGGCCAGGATCTGCGCATCGAGCAAGGCGCCATGCAACTGGCGATGCGAGTTGTCCACGCCCAGGCGCTTGCACAAGGCATCCAGCGAGTTGCGCTGCCCCGGGTAGCGCTCGCGCGCCATCATCAAGGTGTCCACCACGGTGGCGCGCTCGACGATACGGCCATAGTTGTCGCCCAGCAGCGCCAGCTCGTTGTCCAGGAATCCCAGATCGAACGCGGCGTTGTGGATGATCAGCTCCGCGCCATCGATGTAGGCCAGGAACTCCTCGACCACATCGGCAAACAGCGGCTTGTCGGCCAGGAACTCCAGGGTCAATCCGGTCACTTCCTGCGCGCCGGGTTCGAAATCGCAATCGGGCTTCAGATAACGATGGAAGTTGTTGCCGCTCGGGCGCCGCTCCAGCAGCTCCACCGCACCGATTTCGACGACGCGGTTGCCCTTGCGCCATTCCAGGCCGGTGGTTTCGGTATCGAGAATGATCTGACGCATGAATCCTCTTGCTGATTGCCTACGCGATTGCGCTGCCACCGCGCTGGGCGATGGCCTGGTTGCGGGCGAGCACGTCGACGCGCTCGTTGTCCGGGTCGCCATTGTGGCCTTTCACCCAACGCCAATCGATGCGGTGACGTTGCGTGGCCGCATGCAGCCGCTCCCACAGTTCACGGTTCTTGACCGGGTCGCCGCCGGCCGTCTTCCAGCCGCGCCGCACCCAGCCGGACATCCACTCGGTAATGCCCTGGCGCACGTACTGCGAGTCGGTGTGCAGCACGATCTGGCACGGCTCGGTGAGCGTTTCCAGCGCCATGATCGCCGCCATCAATTCCATGCGGTTGTTGGTGGAGGTGGCTTCGCCGCCGGACAATTCCTTCTCGCGGCCGTTGTAACGCAACAGGGCCGCCCAACCGCCCGGCCCGGGATTGCCGAGGCAGGAGCCGTCGGTATGCACTTCAATGGATTTCATCAGCTTCTGGTGGTTGGAATGGTAAGTCGTCAGATCGTGGCCACCGGCTGCGGCCAGCGCGAGGGGATCGCGATCGGGGTCGGCCCGATCGACGCGGCGGCGCGCTTTTCCACTTCGAGCAGATACACCGCGCGCCAGGGTGCGCGATCGGTACCGGGAGCGCCACGCCCGGTGCGCCAGACCGGCCCCAGGTAGCGCTCGGCCCCCACGCATTGGAGCCCCGCACGCTGCGCCAGCAGCCGCCAGCGATCCGGCCGCAAGGCCACCGGACCGCGCCGCGCCCAGCGGAAGCGGTATGGGCTCAGCGGATTGAGCGTGAACAGCCATAGCCGCCCGCCCGGCATCAGCAGCCGCTCGCATTCGGCCAGGAACTCCGCCGCGCCGCCCACCACCGCATGCTGCACCACGATGGCCTGCAGGCTTTCGGTCGGCAACGGAAACGGCATGGCGCAACGCGCGTCGCCCGCGAAGCGGCCAGCGTGGCGTTGCAGTCGCAGCCCCCGCCCCTGCAGCAGCTCGCGCGGCGGCAGTTCGGGCGTTGGCGTCAGCCACAGCCAGGGCTGCGACGGGCGCGTCTGCAGCGCCGCAAGCGCCAATTTGCGCTCCAGCTGAAGCAGGCTGCGCCCTGCACCTGTTTCAAACCAGGATGAGACGCCAGCTTGACGGGAGAATGGCGTGACAGGCATGGTCCCAATTCTATGCGACTCACCGCCCTGCCCGCATTCGACGACAACTACATCTGGGCGCTGGTGGCCGACGATGGCCGCGCAGTCATCGTCGATCCCGGCCAGTCCGAGCCGGTAGTGGCCGCCGCAGAGCGCGAGGGCTTCATCCCCAGCGCGATCCTGCTGACCCACCACCATGCCGACCATATCGGCGGCGTGGCAGCGCTGCAGCAGCGTTGGCCGGAGCTTGCGCTATACGGGCCGGCCGACGAACGCATCCCCGCAGACGCCCGCCGTGTGGGCCAGGGCGAGCGCCTGAGCCTGCTTGGCAGCCAGGTCGATGTGCTGGAAGTGCCGGGCCACACCCGCAGCCATATCGCCTTCGTCACCGACCGCCATCTGTTCAGCGGTGATACCCTGTTCAGCCTAGGCTGTGGGCGGATGTTCGAAGGTACCGCTCCTCAGATGTTCGACGCATTGCAGCGCCTGGCCTCCCTGCCCGGCGAAACGCTTGTGTGTTGCGGCCACGAATACACGTTGGCCAATGCGGCCTTCGCGCTGCACGTCGATCCCACCAACGCTGCCTTGCAGCGCCGTCAACAGGAAGCCCAGGCCATGCGTCAAGCAGCCCGTCCTCCCCTGCCGATTTCGCTCAAGAGTGAACTGGCCACCAATCCTTTCCTACGTACCAGCAGTCCTGAAATCCGTGCCGCAGTCGCATCGCGTGCAGCCGGCGCACTCTCCTCCGAAGTTGACGTTTTCGCCGAACTTAGGCGCTGGAAAGACGAATTTCGCGCATGAGGCGCCTGCTTCTGGCAGTGCTGACCGCATCGGCGGTCATTGCACCTGCAGCCGCATGGTCCAACGACGCCAGCCGCTCCAAACCCGCCCAGAGCTCGATCACCCGGTCTGCCGCGCCCGAAGTGCGCAACGGCCGGGAGATCTTTTCGTCGTTCCTGGACGGCCGCGCCGACCCCGGCTGCGACAGCGCGCATAGCGATACGCGCTGGGAACAACACTTCTCTCGCGCACCGGCCCGCCTGGCCGACGATGCGCAGGACGTGTTGCCGCTGTTCGGCTACGTGGTCGATGAACTGCGCGAAGCCGACATGCCGACCGAATTCGCGCTGATTCCGTTCGTCGAGAGCGGTTACCGCCCCGGGGCGCGCAACGGCAGCGGCCCGGCCGGCCTCTGGCAATTCATCGCCACCACTGCCCGCAATCATCACGTACCGGTTGGCGCGCAGTACGACGGTCGCCTTTCGGCAGTGGATTCCACCACGGCGGCGGTGCGCTATCTCAAGACACTGTATGGCATGTTCGGTGGCGACTGGCGGCTGGCCCTGATGGCCTACAACGCCGGCGAGTACCGGGTGCTGCAGGCCATGCGCACGGCCGGCATGAATGCGCAGAACGCGCGCCCGTCCGAATTGCCCGGCATGTCCAAGGTCACCTATGAGTACGTGGAGAAGCTGCACGCGCTCGCCTGCGTGCTCGACCATGCGCAGCAGCAGGACAACCTGCTGACCTCGCTCGACCGCCCGGTACCGGTACTCACCGAACACGCGTTGCCGGCCGGCACCAGCCTCGACGCCTTTGCGGGACAACGCGCCATCGAGCCGCAGCTGCTGGCCAGGCTGAATCCGGCACTGGCCAGCGCGCGCGCCGCACCGCGCGGCGTGCACGTGCTTGCCCCGATCGCACCCGCACAGCCAGGTGCGGCAGGCACCATGGTCGCCTCCGCCGAAGCGGACAGCCTTGCCGGCGACAGTGCTGGCGCTCCCACCGTCGTTGCCACCGCAGCGACAAGGGCATCCAGGCCGCAGGCGCGCACCACGCACACGGTGCGCAATGGCGAATCCGCCTGGGCCATCGCGCGTCGCTACGGCGTCACCGTCACCACCCTGCTCACCAGCAATGGCCTGGACAAGCGCGCCGTCCTGAAGCCCGGCATGGTGTTGTCGTTCGAAGACGCACGCTGACGCAAGCGCTGCCTCCAGCGCTACTGACGGCCCCCGCTCCAGCGACGCCCGCGTCATTGGACATCGCGTACGCGCAAGCCGCGTGCCCAGGTAGAGGTCGGATGCGAACGGAGCGTCTGGTGACGTTCGCCCATCGCTTGCGTGGCTGACACGACACGGCGCGGAATCGGACACCCCAGGTGGAATCGGGAGCCGGCATGCTCGCGGGCGACTGGCCCCGCCATCGCCGCAAGCCAGCTCACCGTTGAGCGCGCGCCTGCCGTGCCTGCTGCCAAGCCCACGCAGGCAGCCTTCCGCCACGACGCCAACTGCGCAAACCGAGCCTGACATCTCGTTGCCTGGCAGATCAGCGCCTTGAATGACGCGCGTCGCCGCTGCCACCTGCGGCCCTGACCTGGCCAGCCCGCAGTTCCGGCAGGCATGCCCCCAATCGGTAACGACGCGCCAGACCCGGGATCGGTCGCCGTCATGCGCCCGCCACCTCGCTCCGTACGACCACGGACCCGTAGTCGCGCCGGCGGCCGGACGACGCAATACCCCGCACGGAAAACTGGCGGCGGCCCGCAGCGCCGGCCAAAGAAAAAGCCCGGTCACCCGGGCTCTTTCTCCTCCAGTCCAAGGGCAGCCGTTACAGCTGCGCCTCTTCGATCTGGATCTTGTAGCGCTGGCGCATTCCCTTGACGTAGGCCTGCGCCGCGTTGTTGCCGTCGATCTGGCTCAGCTGCTCGCGCAGCATGGTCTGCTGCTCGGCCGGCATCTGCTTCAGATCGCCCGGGGTCGCCTTGCTGATGACGAAGACCGCAAAGCGCCCGCCATCCAGCTCCACCTTGCCCACCGACGGCTTGCCTTCGCTCGGACGCGGCGCGCTGAAGATGGCGCGGTTTGCCGCCGGCGTCGGAATTGGCGCGGTGCGCGGCAAGCCCGGGATCGGCTGCACCTGCAACTTTTCGCTGGCGGCCAGCGCCTGCAGGGTTTCACCCTTCTGCACCTTGGCCAGCAAGGCGTCGGCAGCTGCTGCGGCCGCCTTCTCGGTGCGGTCGGCGCGGACCGCCGCGATTACCTTGTCGCGCACCTTGTCCAGCGGCAAGGCTGCCTCGGCGGTGTGATTGGTCACGCGCAACACCACACTGTGGTTCGGCGAGATGGTGATTGGATCGCTCACCGTGCCGTCCTGCACCAGCGTGTCGGAAAATGCCGCGCGCAGCACCGCCGGGTTGGCCGCGATACCGCTGGCCTCGGCGCGCGAGAACGGCCCCAGCGTCTGCACCGGCAGACCGACCTGCTTGGCTGCCGGCTCCAGCGCGGTGGGGTTCTTGTAGACCTGATCCACCAGCTTGCCGCTCACATCCGCAAACGCCTTGTCGGCATCGGCCTTGAGCTGCTCGGCGGCGAGCTGGTCGCGTACCTGCTCGAACGACTTGCCCTGGCCGCCCTTGACCTCGCGCAGCTGGATCACGTGGTAACCGAACTCGCTCTTGATCGGGCCGACCACCTCGCCAGCCTTCATCGCGAACAAGGCATCTTCGAACGGCTTGACCATCGTGCCTTTCTCGACCCAGCCCAGATCACCACCGGCCCCCTTGGAGCCGGGATCCTGCGAATTGGCCTTGGCCAACGCGGCGAAATCGGCACCCGGCTGCTTGGCCTGTGCGGCCAGCTTGGCCGCCTTTTCCTCGGCGGCCTTCTGCGCGGCGGGATCGCTGCCGGCGCTGATCAGGATGTGCGATGCCAGACGCTGATCCGGCTCGACAAAGCGCGCCTTCTCTTCGTCGTAGCGCTTGCGCAGCGTCGCTTCGTCGGCGGCGGTTGCCGGCGGCAACTTGGCAGCATCGAGCTCGACGTACTCGATTGTCACCGTCTCCGGCTGACGGAACTCCTGGGTATGCCCGTCGTACCATTGCTTGATCTGCGCATCGCTGACTGGCGCGGTATCGGCAGCCGGTGGCGGCAGCATTGCCAGCTCCACGTCGCGCGTTTCGCCCATCAGCTTGAGCAGGCGCTCGAACTCGGCCTTGGTCGCAAAGCCCGACTCGGCAATCGCCTGCGGAATCACCGACTGCTGCAAGCTATCGCGCACCAGTGCATCGAACTGCGCCGGTGTGCGTGGCGGCGTGCCCTGCGCAAGGGCCGCGCGGTACTGGTCGGGACTGAACTTGCCATCGACCTGGAACGCCTGAATGCCGGCGATGTAATCGCGCACCGTCGCATCGCCGATCACGATGCCGGCATCTTCGGCACCCAGACGCACGACCTGCTCGTCGACCAGCTGGTCGAGCACCTGCAACTTGTTCTCGCGGGATTCGAACGTGCGCGGATCGAATTTGTCGCCCTGGCGCTGCCGCTCCTGCATGCGCGCCTGCTCGAAGCGTTCGCGGAAATCCTGCGTACTGATTTCATGGTGCTGCCACAGCAGCGAGACCGGCCACCAGGACGGAGCCGATTTCCACCATGTCGGTGGCGCCTGCACCTTGGCCACGTTGTTGGCGCCAATGCCGCCGAGGTAGCTGTTGTCGATGACGAACAGGAACGGAATCATCAGCAACCCCAGGATGGCGGTAGCGATCCAGCCTGACGTCTTGTCGCGAAGTTTCTGCAGCATTGGCAAATCACGGCCTGTGGGCGAGCCGCGCAGTGTAACGCGCCTGACGCCGGGCACCCAGCCCAATCCCGTGCCAGGCTGGATTCGGCATGGCTTTCATTGCGCAATGACCGCCACAGCCGCAAAAAAAAGCCCCCGGCATGACGCCGAGGGCTCGTAGAACTGGCGGAGCGGACGGGACTCGAACCCGCGACCTCCGGCGTGACAGGCCAGCATTCTAACCAGCTGAACTACCGCTCCGCNAAAAAAAAGCCCCCGGCATGACGCCGAGGGCTCGTAGAACTGGCGGAGCGGACGGGACTCGAACCCGCGACCTCCGGCGTGACAGGCCAGCATTCTAACCAGCTGAACTACCGCTCCGCTTTAAACTTGGACCTCTGCTTCTCCACCGTACCTGCGACACAGATATGGTGGAGAAAACGAAGCCCCCAATCGCTCAGGGGCTTCGGTACAACTGGCGGAGCGGACGGGACTCGAACCCGCGACCTCCGGCGTGACAGGCCAGCATTCTAACCAGCTGAACTACCGCTCCGCGCTTGAAACATTTGCCTGGTGCTTAATGGTGGGTGCTGAGGGTTTCGAACCCCCGACCCTCTCCGTGTAAGGGAGACGCTCTACCGCTGAGCTAAGCACCCTAGCGAGTCGATTAGTTTACTGCATCCTTCAGGGCTTTGCCAGCCTTGAATGCAGGATTCTTCGAAGCAGCGATCTTGATGCTGTCGCCGGTCTTCGGATTGCGGCCGGTACGCTCAGCGCGCGCGCGGACCTGGAAGGTGCCGAAGCCAACGAGGGTGACGGCATCGCCCTTCTTCAGCGCCTTGGTGATTTCGCTCACAACCGCGTCAACAGCACGGCCAGCTTCAGCCTTGGAGATGTCAGCGGCAGCGGCAACGCCATCGATCAATTCGGTTTTATTCATTCTTGAAACTCCCTTTGCGGCAGATGCCGCGGAATCGACAATCGGCGCTCTTGCCGTTGGCGAAGAACCCGACACAAGTGGTATCGCGTGACGCATCACAATTTGCCGCGCCCACGAGTCGTGCATTTATACCAGCGCCCCCAACCGCACGCAAGCCAAAACCCAATAACGACGCGGGTTTTGGCTTGTTTTGCCTGGGTTTAGACAAGCGATTTCAGTGCTTGACGCGGGTCCCCGGCGTCGTGCGTGGCTTGCCGCGAACCGCAACCCGCGAGGCAGCCTTGCGGACCTTTTCCTTGCCCGCCTTCTTCGGTGCCAGCGGACGCTCCAATGCGAGATCCAGCACTTCGTCGATCCACTTGACCGGCACGATCTCCAGGTCGCGCGTCACGTTGGCCGGGATGTCGGCAAGATCCTTGCGGTTCTCGTCGGGAATCAGCACGGTGCGGATGCCACCGCGCAACGCAGCCAGCAACTTCTCCTTCAGGCCACCGATGGCCGACACGCGACCGCGCAAGGTGATCTCGCCGGTCATCGCCACGTCGGCACGGATCGGCACCCTGGTCAGCACCGACACCAGCGACGTCACCATCGCAATACCGGCGCTCGGGCCGTCCTTCGGCGTCGCGCCGTCGGGCACGTGCACGTGCACGTCCTGCTTCTGCAGGAAGTCCACGTCGATGCCCAGCCGCTCGGCGCGCGAACGCACCACCGACAACGCAGCCGACGCCGATTCCTTCATGACGTTGCCAAGCTGACCGGTCAGGATCAGGTTGCCCTTGCCCGGTACCAGCGTGGACTCGACCTGCAGCAGCTCGCCACCGACCTCGGTCCAGGCCAGGCCGGTCACCAGGCCGATTTCGTTCTCCTCCTCGGCGCGGCCGAAGTCGAAGCGACGCACACCCAGGTACTTGTCGAGGTTCTTCGCATTGACCGTGACCAGCGCCTTGGGCTTGCCCTTCTTGGCAGGCACCTTCTTGGCAACGAGCTGCGGGCCGGCAAGCGCGATTTCCTTGACCACCTTGCGGCAGATCTTGGCGACTTCGCGCTCGAGGTTACGCACGCCCGATTCGCGCGTGTAGTACCGCACGATGTCCTGGATCGCATCGCTGCCGATCTCGATCTCTTCCGGCTTCAGGCCGTTGGCCTTGATCTGCTTGGGCACCAGGTAGCGCATGGCGATGTTGAGCTTTTCATCCTCGGTGTAACCGGGGATGCGGATCACTTCCATGCGGTCCAGCAACGGACCCGGAATATTGAGCGAGTTGGAGGTGGCGACGAACATCACCTCCGACAGGTCCAGATCCACTTCCAGGTAGTGGTCGTTGAAGGAGTTGTTCTGCTCCGGATCGAGTACTTCCAGCAGCGCCGAGGACGGATCGCCACGGAAATCCATCGACATCTTGTCGATCTCGTCGAGCAGGAACAGCGGGTTCTTGCTGCCCACCTTGTTGAGGTTCTGCACCAGGCGGCCGGGCATCGAACCGACGTAGGTGCGGCGGTGGCCACGGATCTCGGCCTCGTCGCGGATACCGCCCAGGCTCATGCGCACGAACTTGCGGTTGGTTGCCTTGGCGATCGACTGGCCGAGCGAGGTCTTGCCCACGCCCGGCGGCCCGACCAGGCACAGGATCGGCCCCTTCATCTGCTTCACGCGCGACTGCACCGCCAGGTACTCGAGGATGCGCTCCTTGACCTTGTCCAGACCATAGTGATCGGCATCCAGCGTGTCCTCGGCGACCTTCAGGTCCTTGCGAACCTTGGTGCGCTTCTTCCACGGCACGCCCAGCAGCCAGTCCAGATAATTGCGCACCACGGCCGCCTCGGCGGACATCGGCGACATCTGCTTGAGCTTGTTGAGCTCGGCCTTGGCCTTGGTCTCGACCGGCTTGGGCATGCCCGCCTCGGCAATCTTGCGCGCCAGTTCTTCCAGCTCGCCCGGCGCATCGTCCAGGTCGCCCAGCTCCTTCTGGATCGCCTTCATCTGTTCGTTGAGGTAGTACTCGCGCTGGCTCTTTTCCATCTGCGACTTGACGCGGCCGCGGATGCGCTTTTCCAGCTGCTGCACATCGATCTCGCCATCCACCAGTCCGACCAGCAGCTCCAGCCGCTCGCCGATCTCGGTGATTTCCAGCAGCCGTTGCTTGTCGGCCAGGCGCACGCCGATGTGCGCGGCGATGGTGTCGGCCAGACGGCCCGGCTCGTCGATGCCGGCCAGGGTCTGCAGCAGCTCCGGCGGCAGCTTGCGGTTGGTCTTAACGTACTGCTCAAACAGCGACATCAACGAACGCGCAATGGCCTCCACTTCGCGCGGCTCACGCGCATCGCTCGCTTCGATCTCGGCGCCCTGGCCCTGCAGCGCGCCATCCAGCTCGACGACCTTGTCGACGGTGACCCGCGACAGCCCCTCGACCAGCACCTTGATGGTGCCATCGGGCAGCTTGAGCAGCTGCAGCACCTGTGCGAGCGTGCCGACGGTATAGAGGTCGCCGGCGGCCGGGTCGTCGGTTTCGGCCGACTTCTGCGCGACCAGCAGGATGCGCTTGTCCGCTTCCATGGCCTTTTCCAGCGCGCGCATCGACTTGTCACGGCCGACGAACAGCGGAATCACCATGTGCGGAAACACCACTACGTCGCGTAGCGGCAACACCGGCAGATCGAGAACTTCTGGTTGGGACTGGGCCATGGGGCGCTCCGCAGGAATGGGGATTTTGGGGCGTAAAAAAAGCCGATGGCCCCGTTATGGGGCCATCGGCGAGGTGTTGCAAGTAGCGTTCGGAAACCCTTTATCCGCGAGCGAGGCCGGAGCCCGGCGAAGCGGCCCCAGGGGGTCAATCGCCGGACGCTGCCTTGGCCGGAGCCGGTTGCGCCTGGTAGATCAGGTACGGCTCGGACTTGTGCTCGATCACCGACTCGTCCACCACCACCTTGCTGACATTTTCCTGCGAGGGAAGCTCGTACATCGTGTCCAGCAGCACCGATTCGACGATGGTGCGCAGACCACGCGCGCCGGTCTTGCGCTTGAGCGCCTTCTTGGCGATCGCCGACAGGGCGTCCGGGCGGAACTCCAGTTCCACGCCTTCCATGTCGAACAGCTTCTTGAACTGCTTGGTGATGGCGTTCTTCGGCTCGGTCAGGATCTTGATCAGTGCCGGCTCGTCCAGCTCCTCGAGCGTGGCAACCACCGGCAGGCGACCGACGAACTCGGGAATCAGGCCGAACTTGATCAGATCTTCCGGCTCGACCTCGGCCAGGATCTTGCCCACTTCCTGCTTGCGTTCGCTGCTCTTGACCTTGGCACCGAAGCCAATGCCGCCGGCATCGTTGGAGCGCTGCTGGATCACCTTGTCCAGCCCGGCGAATGCACCGCCGCAGATGAACAGGATGTTCTTGGTGTCGACCTGCAGGAATTCCTGCTGCGGATGCTTGCGGCCGCCCTGCGGCGGTACCGAGGCCACCGTGCCTTCGATCAGCTTCAACAGCGCCTGCTGCACGCCTTCGCCGGACACGTCGCGGGTGATCGACGGGTTTTCGCTCTTGCGCGAGATCTTGTCGATTTCATCGATGTAGACGATGCCCTGCTGGGCCTTTTCGACATCGTAATCGCACTTCTGCAGCAGCTTCTGGATGATGTTTTCCACGTCCTCGCCGACATAGCCGGCTTCGGTCAGCGTGGTGGCATCGGCGATCGTGAACGGCACATTGAGCAGGCGCGCCAGCGTTTCGGCCAGCAGCGTCTTGCCCGAGCCGGTCGGACCGACCAGCAGGATGTTGGATTTCGCCAGCTCGACGTCATCGTTCTTGCTGCGGCTCTCGATACGCTTGTAGTGGTTGTACACCGCCACGGCGAGCGTGCGCTTGGCGCGCAACTGCCCGATCACGTATTGATCCAGCACCTCGAGAATCTCGCGCGGCTTGGGCAGGCTGGAACGGGCCGACTGCGCCTTCTCTTCGAGTTCCTCGCGGATGATGTCGTTGCACAGCTCAACGCACTCATCGCAGATGAATACGCTGGGACCGGCAATCAGCTTGCGGACTTCATGCTGACTCTTACCGCAGAACGAGCAGTAGAGAATCTTGTTGCTGTCGCCGGAACGACCTTGGCGGTCTTCGCTCATGCTTCTGTTACCCAGTTACCCCACCCGATGCACGGGGGTTCGATTTCGAGAATAGCACAGGGTCGGGAGGACATCCGCCCTGCCCGACCCTGCCGGTTTTTCCTGCAATTTCAGCAATCTGGCGATCAAGACGGCTGGATCGACTCTTCCGGACGGCGTTCCAGCACCTGGTCGACCAGGCCATAGGCCTGCGCATCGACCGCGCTCTTGAAGTTGTCGCGCTCGGTATCGCGCGCAATGGTCTCCAGCGACTGCCCGGTGTGCTTGGCCAGGATCTCGTTCAGACGCGAACGCAAGGTCAGGATCTCGCGCGCATGGATGTCGATATCGGTGGCCTGGCCCTGGAAACCACCCAGCGGCTGGTGGATCATCACGCGCGAGTTCGGCAGCGCATAGCGCTTGCCGGCCGCGCCCGATGCCAGCAACAGCGCGCCCATCGAGGCGGCCTGGCCGACGCAGATGGTGCTCACGTCCGGCTTGATGTACTGCATGGTGTCGTAGATCGCCATGCCGGCGGTGACCACGCCGCCAGGCGAGTTGATGTAGATGCTGATGTCCTTTTCCGGGTTGTCCGCTTCCAGGAACAGCAGCTGGGCCACGATCACGTTGGCCATGTGGTCGTCGATGGGACCGACCAGGAAGATCAGACGCTCCTTCAGCAGACGCGAGTAGATGTCATACGCACGCTCGCCGCGGCTGGTCTGTTCGACCACCATCGGCACCAGGTTCAGGGCTTTGGTCACAATGCTCATCGGTCTTCCTGTTGTGGCAGCGGCCTGTGCCGATGCCCGTGTTCGATATCCACACCCTGACGACGGCAGGGCGCGGTTCTCTTGCTACCGCCTCAGACCCGGATGGCGTCCTGGAACGACAGCGACTGCTCGGTGTGCTGGGCGCGCTCGGCGATCCAGTCGATCACCTGCTCTTCCATGACACGGCTCTGCAGTCCCCCCATCAGTTGGGGGTCGTTGCGGTACATCTCAATGACCTGTTCGGGCTCTTCGTAGGTCGAGGCGATCAGACGCAGCGTTTCGCTGACGCGCTTGGATTCCAGACGCAGTTCATTGCGACGGGCCACCTCGCCCACCAGCAGACCGACCAGCACGCGCTTGGCGGCCGCGTCCATGAAGCCCTGGTGCGCGTCGTCCGGCACCTGGCCCGGATCGCGCCCGCTGCGGCGGACCTGCTCGACTTGCTGTGCCAGCATCGAACGCGCTTCGTTCTCGACCAGACGCGGCGGCATTTCCACGTGCGCATAGGCGGCGATCAGTTGCTCACCCACTTCGCGGCGCAGGCGATTCATCAGCGCGCCCTTGAGCTCGCGCTCCAAGTTGGTGCGGATGTCGGCGCGAAACTGCTCGGCATCGCCACTCTTCACGCCGAAGCTCTTGATGAACTCCTTGTCCACCACCGGCAACACCGGCTCGGACACCTCGACCGCCTTGACGTGCACCTGCACGGTCTTGCCGGCCAGCTGCGGCACGCGCCATTCGGCCGGGAAGTCGATGGTCAGGGTCTTGTCTTCGCCCTTGGCCAAGCCTTCCAGGCCCTTTTCGATCTGGTCGAACATCACGCCCGAGCCCAGCACGCTGCTGCCGGTCTCCACGCCCTCGGCGGGCAGGCGCTCGTCGCCGGCCTGCGACCACGTCTCCAGCGCCACCAGGTCACCGACCTGCGCGCCGCGCTCGACCGGGTTCCAGGTGCGGCGCTGCAGACGCAGGTTCTCGATCATCTGGTCGATGTCGGCATCGGTCACCTCGGCGGTGTGACGCACCACCGACAGCTGGCTCACGTCGATGTCGCCGAAATCCGGCACCACTTCGAAGGTGGCGACGAAGTCGAAATCGCTCTCGCCCTGATCGATGCGCGGGTTGCCGGCCAGACGCAGCGAATGCTCGCGCACCGCCGAGTCGAAGGTCTCACGCAGCAGGCCTTCCATTGCCTCGGCACGCACCTGCTGACCGAAGCGCTGCTCGATGACCTTGGTGGGCACCTTGCCGGGGCGGAAACCCTTGATGCGCGTGGTCCGCGCAAGCTCGCGCAGGCGACCACCGACATGCGTCTCCAGGAGCTCCTGCGGCAGGGTGAAGGTCAGGCGGCGTTCCAGATTGCCGGTGGATTCGATCGATGCTTGCATGTTGACTCCTGCCACCGACTGCACAAGCGTCGGCACGAGATGGAAGATGCGGGTTGACGGATGGCGAGAAAGCCGCCGAGCCTTGTAGTTTCGCCGATAACGGCGGCCGCTGCCAGCGGAATACGCGTCAGCGCGGCGCGCAAGGCAGGGGCACCAGGGCGACGGCTGGAAGCGGCCGGACGACGCACGGCCGCACTGCATTGGTGCGAAAGGGGGGACTCGAACCCCCACGCCTTGCGGCGTCAGAACCTAAATCTGGTGCGTCTACCAATTCCGCCACTTTCGCGATGCTGCAGTTGCCGTGCCATTGTTGCAGGGATGCCAGGAAAGAAAAAGCATCACCGGAGCGATGGCACTGCCGGATGCTGCCGCGGCCGGTGCGCTGCGGGCCGGCCCGGGCAGCGCGACCAGGGCCGGCCCCAAATCCTGGATGGTGAAGATAAATACATTCATCATGTAGCGATGCACACGCTCCCTGCGTGCGCTCCGCTAGCGCTGGGTAAAGCTGAGACTCGCTAAAATTCCGTTAACACCCGTGAGAGGCAGGCACCGCATGAGAGATCGTTATCGGCAGATCGTGGCCCTGTCCCGCGACTGCATCAAGGAAATCGATCTCGACGGGCGGATCACCGCGATCAACGTCAATGGCCTGACCGAATTGGGTGCCAGCCACCAGGATCAGCTGATCGCGCGGCCGTGGCGCGAGCTGTGGCCAGCGGAAGCAGCCGAGCTGGTGGACGCGGCGATCGCCGGCTCCCGCGCCGGTTCGATCCAGCAATTCGAGGCCGCCAGCGTGAATTTCGCCGGCGTGCGCCAGACCTGGCAGGTGGTTACCAGCCCGCTGTTCGACGCACTTGGCAACGTCGAAGCGATTCTCGCGGTGAGCAAGAACATCTCGGACCGCAGGGCGCTGGAGACCGCCTTCCACACGCTGGATTCCATGCTGAAGGCCGAGCGCGAGTTTTCCACCGGCGCCTTGATGCTGGCGCGTGCGCGCGAAAATTCGTTGTCGACCGAGCTGCATACCCTGCGCGACCTGCGGGAGCGCATCGAAGGCGATCTGGACATTGCACGCGCCGCACAAGGCGCGGCCGAAAAGATCTCGGAGCAGGCACAGAAGGGCGAAGCGGTCGGCCAGTTGCTGGCAGGTGTCGTGCACGACTTGAACAACGTGCTGCAAGCGGCGACATCGGCCATCGACCTGGTGGTACAGCGCGCCAAGATCGATGCACACGATGCCAAGCTATTAAGCGTGGCAGATGCGGCGCTTCAACATGGCTCGGTCATGGCGCAGCGTCTGGTCGGATTTTCGCGCCAGTATCCGTACAGCCCCGAATCGGTGGATCTGGCTGCATTAACCGAACACCTGAGCCCCCTGCTGGAACAGGCGATCGGCGCCGACCTGCAATTGCAGGTGCACACCCGCGACGGCGGATGCTGCGCCATGGTCGATCGCCACACGGTGGAACGCGCGATCTTGAACCTGGTGATCAACTCCCGCGATGCCTGCCAAGGTGGCGACGTCATCCGCGTGGAGACGGGCGAGACCGTGGTCGCTGACGAACAGGCCAACCTGGCCAGGCCGGCCGGGCGCTACGTCACCATTGCCGTGGCCGACAACGGGCATGGCATGGATGCGCACGTGCAGGCGCACCTTTTCGAAGCGTATTTCACCACCAAGGATGCCGACAAGGGCGCGGGCCTGGGACTGGCGCAGGTGTATAGCGCGGTCCGCCAGGCAGGTGGCTTTGTCGAAGTGACCTCGGCGCCCGGCCAGGGCGCGCGCTTTACGCTGGCATTTCCACGCATGCAGCAAGGCCCGGCGCCTGCGCCCACTGCATTGCCGTAAGGCGGCTGCGGCCGCCCTCGCCCGCAACCGCTTTGCGCATCGCATCGTTATCGCCGTCGGGCGTATCGAAAGCCCCGCCCGACGCGACAGGGAACGTCCTGCTGCGCTTAGTGAGGGCGCGTTCCCCGCCGGCCTATCCCCCGGCCCGGGGAGACACTGTCAGGCGCACCCATATCAACCAGACGATCGCCGCGCAGGCACTGCCTGCCGCCAGCCCGCACTGCAGCAGCGTCAGCATCACCGCGCGATCGGACATCCACGACCAGCCACCGATGATCGCCAGCAGCAGCACCACCACCCCGGCCGAGAGCAGACCGCTCGACGCACCGATGCCGATGTGAACCAACGGGTTGGGCCGGCGCCCGCGGTACCGCCAGGCGCATGTGCGCGCACACAGCCATCCTGCGGCAGCGCAGGCAATCACCGGAAGCACCAGCCCATACGACCAGGCGACGATCGACAGAGCGGCCTGCAGATCGAACCGGCTCCACCGCGCCAGGCCCAGCAGGCCACCCAGCGGCGGACCGACGATCGCGAAGACGCCGACCTGACCCAGGATCGAATGCCGCATCACTCCAGCCACATCAGCCCTCATTCGCGCATGTTCATCCAGGCGGAGACGGCCGTCAGTGGCGATTGCGCACCTGGCGCAGGCAACACAGCGCGCCGGGCCGGACGGGTCACTGCAGTTGCGCTGCCAGCAACGGAGACGACAACAACGCTGCAGCCAATTCCCTGCGCCCTCTTCTTTCCGCAGCACAAAAAGAAAAGCACCTAGGCGGATGCCTAAGTGCTTTTGTTTGGTGGGCCGTCAAGGATTCGAACCTTGGACCTATTGATTAAGAGTCAACTGCTCTACCAACTGAGCTAACGGCCCTGAAACTGGTCGCACAGTGTATGTGCATTTTTGCTTCGTTGCAACACCTCGCGATGCATCGGGTCCAACATGTCCTGCAATCAGTGGGGTGGCTGAGGGGACTCGAACCCCCGACATCTGGAATCACAATCCAGTACTCTAACCAGCTGAGCTACAGCCACCACTGAAACCTACTTCCTACCGCACCGCCGATGGCGCGCCCGACAGGACTCGAACCTGTAACCGCCGGCTTAGAAGGCCGGTGCTCTATCCGGTTGAGCTACGGGCGCCCGGACCGAACTTCGCATTCCCACGCCGTCAAGAGCTCGGAATGGTCGGGGTAGAGGGATTCGAACCCCCGACATCCTGCTCCCAAAGCAGGCGCGCTACCAGACTGCGCTATACCCCGGCGGGACCTTTCAATCCCGAAGGGTGGAAAGGTCGGCTATTTTGGGAATGATTGGCCTTGCTGTCAATCACTCTGTGTAAATCGGGCGATCCGGTATCCTCGCACCATCGCCCGCCAAGTCGGCAGGCACCTACATTTCATGGAGAACACGCATGCGTAGCGGCAATCCCGCCCTTCGGGAATCCACCTTCCTCGACCTGGGCTCCGGCGCGGTGGTCACCCGCGACGGCCAGGCGATGACCCTCAATGGCACCGTCAACAAGACCGGCCTGCTGTTGCTGATGGCAGTACTCACCGCCGCCTTCGCCTGGTCGCAGTCGGTCGGCGCCGACGGCATGCCGCTACCGGCCGCACGTCTGTACATGATCGCCGGTGCGATCGGTGGGCTGGTGTTCGCGCTGGCGACCAGCTTCAAGCCGACCTGGGCTCCGGTCACCGCGCCGCTGTACGCGCTGGTGGAAGGCTTCTTCCTGGGCTCGATCTCGGCGGTGTACGAGGCGCGTTTCAACGGCATCGTGTTCCAGGCGGTGTTGCTGACCTTCGGCACCATGTTCGCGCTGCTGTTCGCCTACCGCAGCGGCATGATCAAGGCCACCGAGAACTTCAAGCTGGGCGTGGTGGCGGCCACCGGCGGCATTGCACTGGTGTATCTGGCGACCATCGTGCTGGGCTTCTTCGGCGTGCGGATCCCCTTCATCCACGACTCTGGCCTGATCGGGATCGGCTTCAGCCTGTTGGTCGTAGTGGTGGCTGCACTGAACCTGGTGCTGGACTTCGACTTCATCGAAAGCGGCGTCGAACACGGCGCGCCCAAGCACATGGAGTGGTATGGCGCGTTCGGCCTGATGGTCACGCTGGTGTGGCTGTACATCGAGTTCCTGCGCTTGCTGTCGAAGCTGCAGTCGCGTAACTGAGTGGAAAATCGGGAATCGGGAGTGGGGAATCGCAACAGCGACCCCTTCGCCTGATGGCGTGACACAAGCTTCAAGCAACCCGCTTCCAACAAAAAGAAAGGGCGCCGTCGGCGCCCTTTCTCTTGTGCGACCTACCGGCGCGCTCAGAGGCGACTGGCGATGGCCTTGGCGAAGCCCATGGTGTTGCCGGTGCCGCCCAGGTCGGGGGTCAGCGCATCCTTGGCTTCCAGGGTGGCCACGATCGCTTCGCGCAGGCGCTCGGCGTTCTGCGGCTGGCCGATGTGGTCCAGCATCTGTGCGGCACCCAGCAGCAGTGCACACGGATTGGCCTTGCCCTGCCCTGCGATGTCCGGCGCCGAGCCGTGGACGGCCTCGAAGATCGCCGCGTCCACACCGATGTTGGCACCCGGGGCCAGGCCCAGGCCGCCGACCAGGCCGGCGCACAGGTCGGAGATGATGTCGCCGAACAGGTTGGTGGTCACGATGATGTCGAACTGTTCCGGACGCATCACCAACTGCATGCAGGTGTTGTCGACGATCATTTCCTGGAACTCGATTTCCGGGTACTGCGTGGCCACATCGCGCGCCACCTTCAGGAACAGGCCCGAAGTCGACTTGATGATGTTGGCCTTGTGGACCGCGGTGACCTTCTTGCGGCCGGTGGCGCGCGCCAGGTCGAAGGCGTAGCGCACGATGCGCTCGGAGCCCTTGCGGGTGACGCGGGCGCCGGAGAACGCGGTCTCGCCGTCCTCGGACACGGTCTGGCCTTCGCTCAGGTAGGCGCCTTCGGTGTTCTCGCGCACCGTGATCAGGTCCACGCCATCGGCGAAGCGCGACTTGGTGTTGGGGAACGACTTGGCCGGACGCACGTTGGCGTACAGGTCGAACTTGCGACGCATGGCGACGTTGATCGAGCTGAAGCCTTCGCCGACCGGCGTGGTCAGCGGGCTCTTCAGGGCCACCTTGTTCTTGGAGATCGAGGCCAGGGTGGACTCGGGCAGCAGATCGCCGTGCTTTTCCAGCGCGACCAGGCCAGCGTCGGCGTACTCGTAGGTCAGGCCAGCCTGCAGCGCGTCGAGCACGAACAGCGTGGCATCCATGATCTCCGGGCCAATACCGTCGCCGCGGATGACCGTGATTGTCTGCGTCATAACGTTGGGTTTCCGAACTAGAAGGGGGGAGCGCCAGCCGCAATACCCGGCAGAGCGGCGCAAGGAGGTTTCACAGGCAATTATGCCCGATGCCGGTGAAGGCGCCCAAACCGACCTTGGTCTAAGGGCGGCGCCGATGACCGCTGCGAAAGCCCGGTGCAGCCGGTAGCGCCAGAGAGCGGCAACGCGCGCCCGCAGCCTGCAGGCGCACCGGGACCCGACGTGTGGACGCGCCCTGGAAGCACTCGCCCCCAGCCTGCGGCCGGCGCCGGACAATCAGGGCGCACGGAGGCAGCGCTGCCGACAAGGGGCGCCACGGGCGCGGGCCCGCTGTTACGAATCCCGACTCCCCTCCCGACTCCCGCCCACATCAATCGTGCGCGTGCTGCGCCGGTGCCTGGGCGCCACCCTCGAGCTGGTCGAGGAAGTCCACCGCGCGGCGCAGGTGCGGGATGACGATGGAGCCACCGACCACCAGGCCGACCGAGAAGGTCTCGAAGAACTCTTCGCGGGTCACACCGGCCTCCTTGCACTGGGCGACGTGGTAGCTGATGCAGTCGTCGCAGCGCAGCACCATCGAGGCGACCAGGCCGAGCAGCTCCTTGGTCTTCACGTCCAGCGCGCCGGCCTGGTAGGTCTGGGTGTCCAGCGCGAAGAACCGGCGTACCACCTGGTTGGGCTCGGCCAGGATGCGCTGGTTCATGCGCTGGCGAAATTCGGTGAACTCGCGCAGGCGGTCCTCGCTGCTGCCCTCATGCTCACTCATGCCTGGCCGCCTGCGGTGCCGGCCAGCAACGGTTCGAGCTTGCCGGCCCGGTGCATCGCCATCATGTCGTCGTAGCCACCCACATGGACGTCGCCGACGAAGATCTGCGGCACGCTGGTGCGCTTGGCCAGCGCGACCATCTTGTTGCGTTCGGCAGGGTCCAGGTCGATGCGCACCTCGGTCCAGGTCTGGCCCTTGCTCTTGAGGAAGTTCTTGGCCGCCACGCAGTAGGGGCAGATCGCGGAGGAATACAGGGTGATCTGCGGGCCGGCGGCCGCATCCTGCACATTGGGGTCTTGGCTCACGGGAAACTCCGTGGTTGGTCTGAGGTCAGACAATGGTACCGGGCGACTGGAATTTCCATGTCGTCACCGCAACACTGTGGATTAACCGATGATTCACGCCATTGCGCCGTGCTGCCCGCATGCTCCGCGCACCACCTGGGAGTTCCACTTGCGCCTGCTACCGCTCGCCACCGCCCTCACGCTGGCCGTTGCCGTGGGGGTGGCACCCGCGCAGGAAAACCGCCTGCCCGACATCGGCTCGTCCGCCGGCGAGCTGCTGACCCCGGCGCGCCAGGCCGAGTACGGCAAGATGATGCTGGCCGAGTTGCGCAACTACGACTATGTGCTGGACGACCCGCTGGTCACCGACTGGCTGCAGACCATGGGCACCCGGCTCGGCGCCAACAGCGACCAGCCGCAGCAGCCGTTTACGTTCTTCATGCTGCGCGACCGCCAGATCAACGCCTTCGCCACCCTGGGCGGCTATATCGCGGTCAATGCCGGGCTGGTGTTGACCGCCGAGCGCGAGGACGAGGTGGCTGCGGTGCTGTCGCACGAAATCGCCCACGTCACCCAGCAGCACGTGCTGCGTGGGGTGGAGCGGGCCCAGCGCGACCAGATCCCGATCCTGCTGGGCATGCTGGCAGCGGTGGTCGCCGCGCAACAGGCCGGCGGCAATTCCAAGGGCGATGCCACCATGGCCGGCATCACCAGCGCGATGGGGCTGATGCAGCAACGCCAGATCGACTACACCCGCTCCAACGAATCGGAGGCCGACCGGCTGGGCATCCGTACGCTGGTGCGCAGCGGCTACGACGTGGATGCGATGGCCGGCTTCTTCGAACGCATGTCGGTGGCGATGCGTGCCAACGAGGGCGGCTACAGCGCGCCGGACTTCCTGCAGACCCACCCGGTCACGGTCACGCGCATCAGCGAGGCCAAGGCACGTGCCGAACAGATGAAGAAGAACACCGTGGTGCTGACCACCTCGGTGCCGGGTGGAACGCGCCAGGAGCGGGTGGACCCGGCCGACCCGTCGCTGTCCGAACCACTGAGCCGCAACGGCAATGCGCTGCTGCCGTACGCGCTGCGGCTGCCGGTGGATGCGCTGAGCCGCGGCGGCGACCAGCAGAACTTCGACTGGGCCAAGGAGCGCCTGCGCGTGCTCAGTGCGACCACGCCGGATGCGGCGATCCGCGAGTACGAGACCCTGCGTCGCAGCGCCAAGCACGGCCTGACCGATGCGCAGCGCTACGGGCTGGCGCTGGCACGCCTGCGCAACAGCGGCGGCCGGCCGGGCGAGCCGGTGGCCGAGCTGACCAGCCTGCTGGAGGCGCATCCGGACAATTTATGGCTGACGCTGGGCCTGAGCGAAGCGCAGGCGCGGCTGGGCCAGCGCGAGGTGGCCAATGCCCGCTTCGACGCGCTGCTCAAGCAACTGCCGAACAACCGCGCGGTGGCGCTGACCTATGCCGGCGCGCTCAACGAGCAGGCCAGCAAGGAATCCGGCCAGCGCGCGCGCCAGGTGCTGGAGCCGCTGCTGCATCGCAGTGGCGAAGATGCCCTGTTGCAACAGACCTACGCACGCGCCTGCGAGCTGTCCGGCGACCATCTGCGCGCCAGCGAGGCCTATGCCGAATCCGCGTACTTGAACGGACGCCCGGAACAGGCGCTGATCCAGCTGGAAGCGCTGAAGAAGAAAGATCTCGACTATGTGACACGGGCGCGGGTGGATGCGCGCATTGCGGCGATCACTCCGACCGTGCTGGAGCTGCGCCGGCAAGGGATTCGCGACCCGGATCTTTCCACCCGCCAGCGCTTGTGACGGCTGGCGCAGTGCTCGTGCCGGCGTGCGCCGGGGCGTCCGGCGTCGCGCCGGCCACCGGTGCAGGCCGCTGTCGCCAAGGTCGCAGCCGCCCGGCATGTCACATTAGAGTCACAAAACCGTAGTCTACTGGCGATCACCAAAGCCAGACGGTAAGCCCCGCGTGCAAAAACGCATTCTGATCGTCGATGACGAACCCGCGATTCGCGACATGGTGGCGTTCGCGCTGCGCAAAGGCGAGTTCGAACCCATCCATGCCGGCGATGCCCGCGAGGCGCAGACCGCCATCGCCGACCGCGTGCCCGACCTGATCCTGCTGGACTGGATGTTGCCGGGCACCAGCGGGCTGGATCTGGCGCGGCGCTGGCGCAAGGAACAGCTGACCCGCGAGATTCCGATCATCATGCTGACCGCGCGCGGCGAAGAGAACGACCGCGTCGGTGGCCTGGAAGCCGGGGTCGACGATTACGTGGTCAAGCCATTCTCGGCGCGCGAGTTGCTGGCACGCATCCGTGCGGTGATGCGCCGCACCCGCGAGGACGACGAAGACGGCAGCGTGGCCGTGGGCCGCCTGCGCATCGACGGCGCCGCGCACCGGGTGTTTGCCGGCGACGCGCCGGTGCCGATCGGCCCCACCGAATACCGCCTGCTGCACTTTTTCATGACACACCCCGAGCGCGTGTACACGCGCACCCAGCTGCTGGATCATGTCTGGGGCGGCAGCGTGTACGTGGAAGAGCGCACCATCGACGTGCATATCCGCCGCCTGCGCAAGACGCTGGAACCGTTCGGGCTGGAAAACATGGTGCAGACCGTGCGTGGCTCGGGCTACCGTTTCTCTTCGGCAACCTAGTGGTTGCCGCACAGCCGGTCGGCCACGCAGGCCGCCCGGCTCGCACGCCCATCTGACGCTCGGTGGTAACGCCTTCCATGCCTCGACATATCCGTTCCGCCTGGCTCAAGACGCTCGGCACCCTCGCGCTGTTGCTGGGCGCTGCCGTGCTGGTCGGCGTGCTGATCGAGCATGTGTGGATGGCGCTGACGCTGACCGCGCTGGGGGTGCTGGCCTGGCATTACTGGCGGCTGCGCCAGGTGCTGCGGCGGCTGACCGCCCGCCAGCGTGCCGAACCGGCCGCCGGGATCGGGGCCTGGAACGAACTGGACCGCCTGCTGTATCGCAGCCAGGCCGAGATGCGCGGGCGCAAGCGTCGCCTGATCGAGATGCTGCGGACCTACCGCGCCGCCGCACAGGCGCTGCCGGATGCGGTGGTGGTGGTGGATCGCAACAGCCAGCGCGTGCAGTGGTTCAACCGGGCCGCCGGCGGCCTGCTCGGCCTGCATCACCCGGGCGACATGGGCGTGTCGGTGGTGGAGCGGCTGCAGCCGTTGCCGCTGGCGCACTGGCTGGCGGCCGGCCGCAATGCCGAACCCATGCTCGACGCCGCCTCGCCGGTGGATCCGGACCTGCGCCTGAACCTGCGCCTGATCCCCTACTCCGACGACTACTGGCTGCTGGTGGCGCGCGATGTCAGCAAGCTGCTGCGGCTGGAGCAGGTGCGCCGCGACTTCGTGGCCAATGTCTCGCACGAGTTGCGTACGCCGCTGACGGTGGTGCATGGCTACCTGGACATGCTCGACCCGGAAGACTTTCCCGACGCCGGCCCGATGCTGGCCGAGATGCGCAAGCAGTCGCAGCGCATGGCGCAGCTGGTCGAGGATCTGCTGACGCTGTCGCGGCTGGAATCGCAGGAGGAACTCGGCGAGGAACACGTGGCGATGGCGCCGATGCTGTCGACGCTGCGTCGCGAGGCCGAAGCGCACAGCCAGGGCCGCCACACGGTGGACGTGTTCGACGAGGCCGGCGTGGACCTGCTCGGCTCCAACAAGGAACTGCATAGCGCCTTCTCCAACCTGGTCACCAACGCAGTGCGCTACACACCCGGCGGCGGTACGGTGACGATCCGCTTCGTGCGCGAAGGCGATGGCGCGGCCCTGGCGGTACGCGACACCGGCTACGGCATTCCCGCCTCGCACCTGCCGCGCATCACCGAGCGCTTCTATCGCGTGTCCAGCAGCCGCTCGCGCGAGAGCGGCGGCACCGGGCTGGGGCTGTCGATCGTCAAGCACATCCTGGGATTGCACCAGGCGCGTCTGGACATTGAAAGCGAAGTCGGACGCGGCAGCGAATTCTCATGCCATTTTGTCGCTGCACGCGTCGTGCAGCGCGATCAATCCCTGCCACTGTCACGTTCGGCGTGATATGTAGGAGGTGCGCACGCGCAACGCGGTGCGATGCGCGCGCGCAGGAGGCGCCGCATTGCCCGCGCTGCACCTGGCGCGCCGTACGCCGCACACCATCTCCGTCTTGATGACCGATTCCAATGGGCCACGCCAAAGAACTGCACGACGTCACACCTTCCGAGGACATCGCCACCGATCCGCTGCGCGATCCGGCGCTGTACATCAACCGGGAACTGTCGCAGCTGGACTTCAATTTCCGGGTGCTGGCGCAGGCGTTGGACGAGCAGGTGCCATTGCTGGAGCGGCTGCGTTTCCTGTGCATTTCCTGCACCAACCTGGATGAATTCTTCGAGATCCGTGCGGCCACCGTGCGGCATGCGCAGGAGTTCGGCCTGCCGCCGGCGCCCGATGGCCTGAGCCCCACCGCCATCCTCAACGCAGTGCACGACCGCGCCGCCAAGCTGGTCGAACAGCAGTACCACGCGTGGAATGAAGTGCTGCGTCCGGCGATGGAAGATGCCGGCGTGGCCGTGCTCAGCCGCACCGTCTGGACGGCACGTCAGAAGCGCTGGCTGCGGGCGTACTTCCGCAACGAGATCATGCCGGTGCTGTCGCCGTTGGGACTGGATCCGGCGCATCCGTTTCCGAAGATCCTCAACAAGACCTTGAACATCGTGGTGGTGCTGGAGGGGCAGGACGCATTCGGGCGCGCCGGCCATCTGGCCATCGTGCGTGCACCGCGCTCGTTGCCGCGCATCATCCAGCTGCCGGCGAGCCTGTCGCCGCAGGGCACGCAGAGCTTCGTGTTCCTGTCCTCGGTGCTGTCCGAGTTCGTCGACGAGCTGTTCCCGGGCATGCAGGTCAAGGGCTCGTATCAGTTCCGGGTCACCCGCAATTCCGAACTGGTGGTGGACGAGGAAGAAGTCGAGAACCTGGCGCTGGCGTTGCGCGACGAGCTGGTCACGCGCGGCTATCGCCCGGCGGTGCGCCTGGAAATCGCCCACGACTGCCCGGCGCCGATCATGCGCACCTTGCTGCAGAACTTCGGCCTGAACGAGAACGCGGTGTACCGCATCGTCGGGCCGGTCAATCTGAGCCGTGTCACCCAGGTCTACGATCTGGTGCAGCGCCCAGAACTCAAGTATCCGGTATTCAATCCGCGCACCCTGCGCGACAACGACGGCATCTTCGAGATCGTCAGCAAGGGCGATGTGTTGCTGCACCACCCCTTCGATGCGTTCACTGCGGTGCTGGACGTGATCCGTCAGGCCGCGGTCGACCCGAACGTGCTGGCGATCAAGCAGACGCTGTACCGCACCGGCAAGGACTCGTTGATCGTCGATGCACTGATCCTGGCCGCGCGCAACGGCAAGGATGTCACCGTGGTGGTCGAGCTGCGCGCGCGCTTCGACGAAGAGGCCAACCTGGGCCTGGCCGACAAGCTGCAGGAAGCCGGCGTGCAGGTGGTGTACGGCGTGGTCGGCTTCAAGACGCACGCCAAGATGCTGCTGATCGTGCGCCGCGAGGGACGCAAGCTCAAACGCTATGTGCACCTGGGCACAGGCAATTACCACAGCGGCACCGCGCGCCTGTATACCGACATCAGCCTGATCACCGCGGACGTGGAAATCGGCAACGATGTGCACATGCTGTTCCAGCAATTGTCCGGGCTGGCCCCGCGCATGAAGCTGGAACAGTTGCTGCAGTCGCCCTTCACCCTGCACGCCGGCGTGTTGAAGCGGATCGAGCGCGAGACGCGGCTGGCCCGCAACGGCCGCCCGGGCCGCATCATCGCCAAGATGAATGCCCTCAACGAGCCGCAGGTCGTGCGCGCGCTGTATACCGCCTCGCAGGCCGGCGTGCAGATCGACCTGATCGTGCGCGGCGCCTGCACGCTGCGGCCGGGCGTGCCCGGCGTGTCCGACAATATCCGCGTGCGCTCGATCGTGGGGCGCTTCCTGGAACATAGCCGCGTGTACTGGTTCGGCAACGATGGCGCGGCAGAGCTGTACTGCGCCAGCGCCGACTGGCTGGAACGCAACCTGCTGCGGCGCGTGGAGACCTGCTTCCCGATCCTGGATCCGGATCTGGCCAGGCGCGTCTACCGCGAAGTGCTGCAGAACTACCTGGACGACAACGTCAACGCCTGGGAACTGGATGCCGAAGGCGTCTATCACAAGCGCGTCCCCGGCCCTGGCGAGCCGGCACATTCGGCGCAGATGACCTTGCTCGAGCGGATCTGAAAGTGGCGCGGGCGCGGCCCCTCACGGGGCCAACGGCCCATCGGCTACCATGCGCCCATGCCAATGCCCTCCCCCACGATCCCGCCCCTGCGCGATGGCGATTTCCTTGCCGCCATCGACCTAGGGTCCAACAGCTTCCACATGGTCATTGCGCGCTACCTGATGGGTCAGCTGCGTGTGGTCGATCGCCTGCGCGAAACCGTGCGCATGGCCGACGGCCTGGATGGCAAGGGTGGCATTTCCAACGAAGCGCGCCAGCGCGCGCTCGAATGTCTGGCACGTTTCGGCCAGCGCATCCGCGAAGTGCCGTCGTTGCGCGTGCGCGCGCTGGCCACCAACACGGTGCGCCAGCTGCGCTCGCCGCAGGCGTTTCTGATGCCGGCCGAAACCGCGCTCGGGCATGCGATCGAAGTGGTCAGCGGACGTGAGGAAGCACGCCTGATCTATCTCGGCGTTGCGCATGCGCAACCGCCCAAACCCGATCAACGCCGGCTGGTGATCGACATCGGCGGCGGCTCGACCGAGTTCATCATCGGCCGCGGGTTCCAGACCCTGGAACGCGAGTCCCTGCAGGCCGGCTGCATCGCCAGCACGCGGCGCTTCTTTCCCGGCGGCAAGCTGTCGAAGAAGAAATGGAAGGATGCGCTGACCGAGATCGGCGCCGAGTTCCAGCAGTTCGCCAATCAGTACAAGGCGCTGGGCTGGCACGAGGCGATCGGTTCGTCCGGCACGCACAAGGCCATCGGCGAGATCTGTGCGGCGATGAAGCTCACCAAGGGTGCGATCACTGCCGAGGCGCTGCCGGCGCTGCGCGACGAACTGCTCAAGGCCAAGCGTATCGAGGACATCCAGTTGCCCGGCCTGGCTGCCGAACGCCGGCCGATCATCGCCGGCGGCATTCTGGTGCTGGAAGCGGCGTTCCAGGCCCTGGGGCTGGAGAAGCTGATGGTCAGCAAGGCGGCCATGCGCGAAGGCATCCTCTACGACATGCTCGGCCGCGGCGGCGAAAACGACCCGCGCGACAGCTCGGTGGCCTCGCTGGTGCAGCGTTACGGCATCGACGAAGTGCAGGCGCAGCGCGTGGAGGCCACGGCCTGCCGCCTGTTCGACCAGGTCTGTGATTCCTGGCAGCTGGATGGCGACGACGCACAGGTGCTACGCCGCGCCGCCCGCCTGCACGAGCTGGGGCTGATCATCGCGCACAGCCAGTATCACGTGCACGGCAGCTACATCCTGGAGCACTCCGATATTGCCGGCTTCTCGCGGCAGGAGCAGCAGGTGCTGGCATCGCTGGTGCGCACGCATCGGCGCAATGTGCCCAAGACCGCGTTCGAGGCCCTGCCGGATCGGTTGCTGCTGCCAACCCGACGCAAGGCCGCACTGCTGCGGCTGGCGGTGCTGCTGCATCGCGCGCACGAATCCGACCCGATTCCGACCCTGGAACTCACCGCCGACGACGCACGCCTGTCGCTGATCCTGTCGCAAAGCTGGATCGATTCGCGCCCGCTGCTGCGCGCCGACCTGATCGGCGAAGTCGAAAGCATGGCCGGGCTGGGGATCGCGTTCAAACCGTTTGTGACCTGAGGCCTGCGGCCTCAGGCGGGATTCGGGATTCGGGATTCGGGATTCGTTGACCGCGGCACGTGATGTATTGCGTACTCGCCCAGATGCGCGAAGACCGCTTTTGCGAATCTCCAATCCCGAATTCCTAATCCCGTCGCACTTGTCACCGCCGCGACTTGTACGCGCAACATCCATGCCATCGCCCTCCCGGAAGCTAGCGAAAACCGGAGAACGGGCATGCGCTACGCGATCGTTACCGAAACCTACCCCCCCGAAGTCAACGGTGTTGCGCTGACCGTGCACGGGCTGGAAACCGGCCTGCGCGCACGCGGACACCAGGTGGACCTGGTACGTCCACGGCAGAGCGGCGATACGGATGCGGCCACGGCCCTGCTGGTGCGCGGCGCATCGCTGCCGCGCTATCCGGGACTGAAGTTCGGGCTGCCGGCAACACAACGCCTGGTGCGTCATTGGCAGATCACGCAACCGGATGCGGTCTATGTGGCCACGGAAGGCCCGCTGGGCTGGTCGGCGATGCGTGCGGCACGCCGGCTCGGCATCCCGGTCGCCACCGGCTTCCATACACGGTTCGACGAGTACCTGCCCGATTACGGTGCCGCCTGGCTGCAGGGCACCGCGTTGCGCTGGATGCGCCGCTTCCATAACCAGGCCGAGGCCACCCTGGTACCCACGCGCGAGCTGCAGCAGTTCCTGCGCGACGGCGGCTTCGAGCGGGTGCAGTTGCTGGCACGCGCGGTGGACAGCCAGCAGTTCGATCCGGCCCGGCGCGATCCGGCCCTGCGTGCCGAATGGGGCATCGAAGGCGAAGGCTTTGCCGCGATCTACGTCGGACGCATCGCCAACGAGAAGAATCTGCCGTTGGCGATCCGCGCCTTCCGCAAGTTGCAGCAGATCCGCCCGAAGGCGCGCTTCGTCTGGGTCGGCGATGGCCCGGCACGCGAGAAGATCGCGCACGAAAATCCGGACTTCCTCTTCTGCGGCATCCAGCGCGGCGCGGCGTTGGCACGCCACTTCGCCAGCGGCGATCTGTTCCTGTTCCCCAGCCGCAGCGAGACCTTCGGCAACGTGACCCTGGAGGCGATGGCCAGCGGTGTGGCCACGGTGGCCTTCGATTACGGCGCCGCGCGCGAGTATCTGCGCAGCGGCCACAGCGGGATGGCGGTGGAGACCGACGAGGCGTTCATCCAGGCCGCCGTCGCGCTGACCGAGGACGATGCGCTGCGCCAGCGCCTGGGGGCTGCGGCCGCACAGGCGATGAAGAAACTGCATCCGGACAACGTGGTGTCCGACTTCGAGGCCTTGCTGGTCGGCATCACTGCGGCACGGGGACGTTATGTCGGCAACGCGGCTTGAGCTCCTGCGCGGTCACGAAGCGCGCTGGTGCCGGCGCGCCAATCACTGGTGCCGGCGCCACCCGGTGCGGCGTGCATTTGCGACCATCAGCCGGCTTGGCGACGGGGTGTTCTGGTACAGCCTGATGGGCTTGCTGGTGCTGGCCGACGGCATGGACGGCGTGCGCGCTTCTGCGCACATGGCCGCCACCGGCGTGCTCGCGCTGAGCTTGTACAAGTCGCTCAAGCGCTGGACGCGTCGGCCACGCCCGTATGCGGCCGATGTGCGCATCCGCGCCTGGGTGGCGCCGCTGGACGAGTTCAGTTTTCCGTCCGGCCACACCTTGCATGCGGTGTCCTTCAGCATCGTGGCGGTGGCCTACTACCCGTGGCTTGCCCCCCTGCTGGTGCCGTTTTCGGCCGGCGTGGCGCTGTCGCGCGTGGTACTGGGCCTGCACTATCCCAGCGATGTGCTGGCTGCCACGGCGATCGGCGTGGTGCTGGCCAGCCTGTCGCTATGGGCATTTCCGGTGCTGCTCGGCTAAAGCGTGAGATCTGCCATCGCCGCGCTTGCATGACCAAGCCGATGCCCCTCGTCGCGCAGCCGGCCGTTCGCCCGGCACGCGCTCGGCGATGCAACGCTCCACCGATTCCCGATTCCCGATTCCCGACTCCCGTCCCGTGCTGCCGCCGTACAATGGCGCCATGACGACCCTGTTCATTTCCGACCTGCACCTGGATCCGGCCCGGCCGGCGATCACCGCGCTGTTTCTGGACTTCCTGCGCACGCAGGTGCCGGGCAGCGACGCGCTCTACATCCTGGGCGATCTGTTCGAAGCCTGGATCGGCGATGACACGCCATCGACCGCTGCCGATGCGGTGGCCGTGGCGCTGCATGCAGTGGCCGACAGCGGCGTGCCGGTGTTCTTCATGCCGGGCAATCGCGACTTCCTGGTGGGCAAGGCATACGCGCAACGTGCCGGCTTCCGCATCCTGCCCGATCCCACGGTGGTCGATCTATACGGGCACCCAACCTTGCTGATGCATGGCGACCTGCTGTGTACCGACGACACCGCCTACCAGGCGTTCCGTGCACAGACGCGCGATCCGGTCTTCCAGGCGCAGTTCCTGGCGCAGCCGCTGGCCGCGCGGGTCGCCTTCGCGCAGCAGGCACGCGCGGCCAGCCAGGCGCGTCATGCAGAACTCAAGCAAGGCGACCAGTCGCGCTTCGAGACCGTCACCGATGTCACCCCGGCCGAGGTGGAAACCACCTTCGTGCGGTATGGCCTGGACCGTCTGATCCATGGCCATACCCATCGCCCTGCGATCCACACCCTGCAGGCCGGTGGCCAGACCTGCACACGCATCGTGCTGGGCGACTGGTATGAACAAGGCTCGGTACTGCACGTGGATGCCGATGGCGTGTCGCTGGAGCAGCTGCCGCTTTGACGTCGCTGACCGCAGCTGGCCAGTAGCCGGGCGCAGGTCGCTCGGCCGGAACCACGGTGCAAGCGCGCTGCCGCGATGGACATCGGCCGCACGGTCTGCAGGTGCGCGCCGTGGTTTCGACACCGGGCCTGCGCGCTTGGCACGCGGCTCACCCACGCAGCTGGACGCGTTGACGCGCTGTCGCCAAACCCGCGACCGCGACCGCGACCGCGAACCAGCATGCCGTCTATCCAGCCGCACAGTCCATGCAGCATCCCAAGGCATCACTGCATGCTGCGCGCATGCTCGGCATAGTCGACGAAGTCGGCGTTGACCACGTCGTACCAGAGCACCGTGCCATCGGCCTGCACGCGGAAACGATCGCGCACCGGGCTGGTCTGCGGGTCGCCGGGGCACTCGTTGCCATGGCGCTCGCGGACTGCGAATTCGAATGCATCCGGCGGCGACGCAGCATCGTCTTCGGCGATGATGCTGATGCAGTTGTCCGGATAGAAATGGTCACCCTGCAGCCGGGTTTCCAGCACATGCAGCGCGCGGGCGCGGGCATCGTTGCCAGTCGGCGCGGGCGGCGCGGACACGGCCGGTTTGGGGGGCGCAGGGGCTGGGTCGGCAGGTTGCTGTTTGCAGCCGGCAATTGCCAGCGCGGCCAGGCACAGCGCCGCGTAACGCAGGGACTTGGACATGGTGCTCCGCTCCGCAGGACACGCCGGCGACAACCGGCAGTGCCTCCAGTCTGCGCGATCACTGCGCCTGCGTGTAGTGGCAAAGGCCCGGCACCTGCGGTGCCGGGCCGTCAGCGGAACGCGACGCGTGGTCCTCAGCGGAAGCCGGCGATGGTGGCCTTGGTATTGACCAGCACGCGCTGATTGTCGGCGGTGCTGGCATTGCCCATCGGCACGCCGTTGTAGCTGATGTTGGGGTTGGACCAGTAGTTCAGGCGCGGGCAGCCGCTGCTGCAGTCGTAGGCCATGATGGTGCGCCAGCTGTTGCCGTAGCGGTAACCGTGCCCGTAGGCATACGGCGAGGTGCTCGGGTCGTTGGTGGCGTCGTGACGGGCGCTCTGCAGATGGCCGATTTCATGCGCGAAGCTGTAATAGCCGGTGGCGCAATCCCAGTACACCGAGGCGAACGCGGTCGCGGCGGTAGAACCGATTCCCGATGCCAGGCCGCAGTAGCTGCTGTTGTTCAACACGATCACGCCCACATCGGCGCTGTAGGTGTTGCGGCTGGTGTGGATGCTGTCCATGTAACCGTCGTTGGTCACGCGGAAGCGCTGCAGGTCGGTGGTGAAATTGCCGGTTTCGCTGTAGCTGGTGGTCTCGTAACGCGCCAGTTGCAGGGTGATGCCGACGTTGCTGTTGATGTAGCCCTGGTTGGCCTCGGCCACTGCCAGTTGCACCAGCGACTGCATGTTGCCGCCGTAGGCAGTCACCGCCTGATTGGTGGCCACCACCAGCACGCGGATGGTCGCCGGGCTGCCCGACGATGCGGCGGCCGCGGTGACGCGCCCGTCGCTGGGCATGTCGATCTTCGGCAACAGGCTGTATTCGGCCGGGTGCTCCTGCGGCAGGCGGCTTTCCTCCACCTGCACCAGCACGTGGCGGCCATCGGCGAGCGGGCGCAGCCGATACAGCTTGCCGGCGTAGCGGATGGTCCCGGTGACGGTGTCGCCGCTGCGCACCAGGATGGCCGAGTTCAGCGGATCCACCCCCGACAGCGTGCGTGCGCGGGTCCCGGCACGCGGGCCGAGGTTGCCGTACCACACGCTATCGCCGCCCTCCAGGGCATCGACCTTGGCCTGGGTGGCGGTGATGGCCTGGCCGTCCAGTTGCAGCTCCAGCAGCTTCTCCGCGGCGGTCACCGCACCGGCGTCGAGCTGGACGACCTGCGCGTTGGCGGTGGACGGTGCGCTGAGCAGGCGCTGCAACGAGGGCTCGGCAGTGGCGGTGGCGGCCGCGCTGCGGCTCAACGCCGGGCCGGATTGATACAGCGGCTTGCCGGCAGCGGCGGCCGAACCGGCCAGGCACATGGCGATCAGACCCACCGTGGTGCACATCGACTTCGACTTCATCGTCTCTCTCTCCTTAGACATGGAAGTAACGGATGTGAAACACCGGGCCCCTGCCCCCGGGACGCCATTAAGGCGCGCCGCGCTGTATGGATTGCAAGTTGTTACAAAAGAAAATTACGTTTTTGTGATGTCTAGCGTTGAATGGATGCGATTCCGGCGGCTGCATGGAAGGACGCAGCGCACAGTCCGGTCGTCGAGCCGCGTTGCAGCGCAGGCCGCCTGCGGCATCCGGCGCCATCGAGTGCGGGTGACTGTCGGGATGACCGACGGCGGCGCGCATCGATGCGGCCGTTGCGCTCGTTGCGCATGCAGTGCTGCATGCGCGCGCTGCGGCGGGCGCGCCTCGGCAGCGTGGCATCGGTACGGGCCGACGCGATCTGCCCGCAGGCGTCGCTCGAGCGAGCGTGCAACTACGGCCCACGCCTCCACCACCGGCTGCTCAGCCGGCCTGCTCCACCAGATCGGCCAGTTCGTCCTCGTCGAAGCCGGCAAGCAGCCGTGCCTGCAGATTGAACGGCCCATGCAGGTAACCGCCGGCGTACTCGTGCAGCAGCGCCTTGAAGCGCGCGCGCGGCTCGATGCCGGCCTGCGCGCAATACCAGCGGTACCAGCGCGAGCCGGCCGCCACGTGCGCCACTTCCTCGCGCAGGATGGTCTCCAGCACCTCGGCAGTGGCGGTATCGCCGAGCGAACGCAGTTTGACGATCATCGCCGGCGTCACATCCAGCCCGCGCGCTTCCAGCACGCGCGGCACCAGCGCCATGCGCGCCAGGCCATCGTGCGCGGTTTTCTCGCACATTTCCCACAGGCCGTTGTGCGCGGCGAAGTCGCCGTAGTCGTGGTCGTGTGCGTGCAACCGCGCGCGCAGCAGCATGAAGTGGCGCGATTCGTCATCGGCCACGCCAACCCAGTCGGCATAGAACGCAGCCGGCAACCCACGGAAGCGATACACCGCATCCCAGGCCAGATCGATGGCGTTGAGCTCGATATGCGCGATGGCGTGGATAAAGGCGGCGCGCCCTTCCAGGCTGCCCAGCCCACGCCGCGGCACCTGCCGCGGATGCACCAGCACCGGCCTGGCAGGCCGGCCCGGCATGCGGATCGGCTGCGCTGGCGCCGCCTGCGGCGATGGCAGCGGCAAGGTGCCGGCGCGGAACGCGGCCGCATGCCGCTGCGTCAGTGCGACCTTCTCCAGCGGATCGGCCGCCTGCAGGCAGGCATGTGCGGCTTGCAGAAGATCCATCGTGTCCATCACTCCGTCGTTGCGATAAACCGCAGGATCGACGACCCCGACAGTTGCCACTTCACGCTGCAGCGATCGCTACCCCGACGCCGCCATCGCATGTTCGGTCTGCGCACATCCACAGCGGCCAGCGACACTGCCGAACCACCGCAGCGCACGCCATGTCGCGCCCGACTGCATCCAGCTGACGCGATCTCCGCGCAGCTGATCCGCATGGCACAGGGACGCTATGCCACGCCTGGGGAGCGCCGCCCTGCAGCGCTAGCGCAGACCCTCACGCGCGGCGACGCTTCTTGGCATCGTCCGAGCGCAGTTGCTGGATGCGTTCGAAATAGCCCGGCTCGATGCCGGTGATGTACTCGCCGTTGAAGCACGAGGAATCGAACTGCTGGATGTCCGGATTGCCTTCGCGCACCGCCACTTCCAGGTCTTCCAGATCCTGGTAGATCAGCCAGTCGCAACCGAGGAATTCCTGGATTTCCAGCTCGCTGCGGCCATGCGCGATCAGCTCTTCGGCCGCCGGCATGTCGATGCCGTAGATATTGGGGTAACGCACCGGCGGCGCGGCCGAGGCCAGGTACACCTTGCGTGCACCGGCATCGCGCGCCATCTGCACGATCTGCCGGCTGGTGGTGCCGCGCACGATCGAATCGTCGACCAGCAGCACCACGCGGTTGCGGAATTCCAGGTGGATCGGATTGAGCTTGCGACGCACCGATTTCTGCCGCTCGCCCTGCCCCGGCATGATGAAGGTCCGGCCCACGTAGCGATTCTTGACGAAGCCCTCGCGGTACTTCACCCCGAGCACGTTGGACATTTCCAGCGCCACATCGCGCGAGGTGTCCGGGATCGGGATGATGGTGTCGATATCATGGTCCGGGCGCAGGCGCAGGATCTTCTCGCCCAGCTTCAGGCCCATGCGCATGCGCGCCTTGTGCACCGAGATGTTGTCGATCATCGAATCCGGGCGCGCGAAGTACACATACTCGAAGATGCACGGCGCATTGACGGTCGGCGCCGCGCAGACTTCCGAAAACAGCTCGCCGCGCGCGGTGATCACCATCGCCTCGCCGGGGCGCAGGTCGCGCACGCGCTGGTAGCCGAGGATGTCCAGCGCGGCCGATTCGGAGGAGACGATGTATTCGGTGCCTTCGGCGTGCTCGCGCTTGCCCAGCACCAGCGGACGGATGCCGTGCGGGTCGCGGAACGCCACCAGGCCCAGGCCCAGCACCACGCTGACCACCGCATAGCCACCCTTGCAGCGACGGTGCACGCCGGCCACCGCGCGGATCGCCGCCTCGGGGGTGAGCATGCGCTGCGCGTCCAGCTCGTAGGCGAACACGTTCAACAGCACTTCGCTGTCCGAATCGGTGTTGATGTTGCGGCGGTCGGCCTCGAACACCTGCTGGCGCAGGGATTCGGTGTTGATCAGGTTGCCGTTGTGCGCCAGCGCGATGCCGTAGGGCGAGTTGACGTAAAACGGCTGCGCCTCGTCCATGCCTTCCGAGCCTGCGGTCGGATAGCGGCAATGCGCGATGCCGACGCGGCCTTCCAGCACCGCCATCTTCTTTTCGTCGAAGACATCGCGCACCAGCCCGTTGGCCTTTTGCACGCGCAGGCGCGTGCCGTCTGCGGTGGCGATGCCTGCGGCGTCCTGCCCACGATGCTGCAGGACGGTCAGCCCGTCATAGAGCTGCCCGGCGACGTTCTGGTTGCCGACAATACCGACGATGCCACACATGGTGCGCGTTCTCCGCTACGGCTTGCGCCGTTACTGTGAAGGGGGCCGTGCCTGGCCTTGGGACTCGACCCGGGCCGGGTCGCTTTCTCCGCCGCGAACCTGCGCCGGATCGATATTGGCCGGCATCGCCTGCGTCGGATCGCGTCCGTCGCTGGCAGCTTTGCCGGGTTGCCCGAGCGCACGCGTGATGGTGTCGCTCAGACCGGACCCGGACAGCGCCTTGCCCAGGTCCGTATTATCGCCTGCCGAGGGCAACTTCCCCAACTCCGTTGGCAGGTTGCCGAGTTCCATCGATGGCATGTCCATCGACGGCATCCGCCAGGCCGGCAGTTGCGCCCGCATCCAGCTCGCGCCCGGCGACAGCATCGGCATCAGCATCGACTGGCGCCAGGCCGGCTCGCGCGGCAACGGCGTGAAGCTCATCAGCAGCACCAGCACGCTGGCCAGGAAGCCGCCGCGCACCAGGCCCAGACCGAACCCGAGCATGCGGTCCATCCCGCCCAGCCGCACCGCGTCCACGCCGGCGCGGATCACCATGCCGATCACCGCCACGGTGATCAGCACGCCGACGAATACCATCGCGTAGCCGCCGAACGACTCGGTGGCCGACGGATGCCTGCCATCGGCGATCCAGCGCGCGGCCGGGCCGCCGAACTGGAACGTTGCCCAGCCGGCCAGCAACCACGACAGCGTGCCGACCACGATGGCGACAAACCCGCGCAGCAAGCCCAACAGGGCCGACACCAGGATGATGACGCCCAGCACCATGTCGATCATTGCCCACTTCTCCGCACGGCGCGCACGCCGCTGGTCCAACCTGGCTCGGTGTTCATTGCGCTCCCTTCCCTGGGTGTAAGGCGATCAGGACATCCGCTCGCCGCTGGCACCGTCACGCAAGCGGCGACCAGGCGTGCTGCGGATGCGCCGCACCGCGCGCAGCGAATCGCCCGGCGTGCCGGTCTCCGGCACGCACCGCGCCCGCCCGATGGCGGCGCAGTGGCTTACGGATGCGGACGCACCATGCCGGAAATGCCGACCTTGGCCGCCACCTGCGCGCGCAGCTGTTCGGCATCGCCGCGGTTGGCAACCGGGCCGACGCGCACGCGGTTGAGCGCGCCCTTGTCGGTACGCACCTGTTCGACGAAAGCGCTGAAGCCAGCAGCGCGCACGCGGTCGCGCAAGGCGTCGGCGTCTTCGGCGCGGCCGAAGGCGCCCAGCTGCACCGCAAAGCCGACCGAACTGGCTGCAGGTGCTGCCGGCGCGGTGGGCGCCGCGACGACCGGCTTGGCCGGCTCGGGCTTGGCCGGTTCGGTTTTCGCCACCTCCGGCTTGGCCGGGGCAGGCTTGGGCGCTTCGGCCGGCTTGGGCGCGGTGGCGACCGGCTTGGCCGGCTCCGGCGGCAGGCTTTCGGTCCTGGTCGGGGCGGTCGTGCCGGCGGCGGCCACGCTGCTGTTCGGCTTGGCGGCCGTCGCGGGCGTCGGCGTACTGGCGGCCGGCGCTGGCGCGGCGGCATTGGCATCCAGCGTCACCACCTGGGCGTTGACGTCGCTGCGTACCTTCACCGCCTGCAGGCGCGCCGCTTCGGCCTGGGCCTGGTCGACATACGGCCCCACACGCACACGCCAGGCCGGGCGGCCGTTGATCTGGGTCTTTTCGCTGAAGCCGGGCAGCTGCGCCTGCTTGAGCCGCGCCAGCACCGCGTCGGCATCGGCGCTGGTGGCGTAGGCGCCGAAGTTGACTGCGTAGTTGCCGGCCGCCACCTCGGGTGCCGACGGCGTACTGGCCGGGTTGGCCAGATCGGCTGCATCGGGGTTGTCCTGCACCGCGGCCGGCGCGGTGGCGGCACCGCGCATGCCCAGCGCGCCACCGGCCGGCGCATCGCCCGGGGTGACCAGCGGCAATTCGCGGGTCTCGAACTCGCCATTGGCCGGCGCGGCAGGTGCCTCCAGCGGCACGTCGGCCACACCGCTCGACGGCGCGGGGCCCTTGACCAGCATCGGCAGGAAGATCACGGCAAGCGCCACCAGAACGATGGCGCCAATCAGTCGCTGTTTCAGAGCAGTATCCACGTAGAGAGACGAAAGGCGGCGTGGCGGGGTGCCGCGGCGATTATAAGGCCGCAGCCGGGCTACCGCCCCGGGTGGACTGAACGAAGTGCGTTTAGCGCGTCGGCAACGGTATGAAACGAGCCGAACACCAGCACCCGATCACCGGGGGCGGCCTGCGCCAGCACTGCGGCCAATGCGCCCGCCACGTCGCCGTGACATACCGCCTGCGCTGCCGCACTGCCTTGCAGACGGGCCTGCAAGGCCTGCGCCGACTGTCCACGCGCGCCGTCCAGCCCGGCCAGGGTCCAGTGGTCGACCTGCGCGCCCAACGCCTCCACCACGCCCAGCGCATCCTTGTCGGCCAGGGCGGCGTAGATGGCATGCGTGCTGCCGCCGTGCGCCTGCGCGCCCAGTGCATCGGCCAGCGCGCGCGCGGCCTGCGGATTGTGGCCGACATCCAGCAGCACCTGCACGCCATCGATGTCAACGCGCTGCAGCCGTCCGACCACCTGGGCATGGGCAATCCCCTGCGCCCAGGCGGCCTGCGGAAGCTCCACCGGCAAGGCCTGCAGCGCGGCAATGGCCGCAGCGGCGTTGGCCAGCTGCACCGGCGCGTGCAGGGCCGGCATCGGCAGCTCCAGCGTCACCGCGACATCGCGCCAGCGCCACTGCGGCACCTCCGGATGCTGCGCCTCGATCGGCTCGAAGAAGTAATCGCTGCCGGCGCGGATCGCGTTGGCGCCCAGCTGGTAGGCACGCCGCAGTACGCTCGATGGCGGGTCGATTTCGCCCAGCACCACCGGCTTCCAGGCGCGGAGGATGCCGGCCTTCTCGGCGCCGATCGCTTCGCGGTCTTCGCCCAGCCAATCGGTATGGTCGATATCCACGGTGGTGATCACCGCGACATCCGAGTCGACGATATTGACTGCATCCAGGCGCCCGCCCAGGCCGATTTCCAGCACCGCCAGGTCCAGCGCGGAGCGCTGCAGCAGCCACAGCGCCGCCAGCGTGCCGTACTCGAAATAGGTCAGCGCGGTCTGGCCGCGCGCCGCTTCGACGGCGGCAAAGGCGTCCACCAGTTGCGCATCGCCGACCTCGTTGCCGTCGATGCGCACGCGCTCGTTGTAGCGCAGCAGATGCGGCGAGGTGTAGGACCCCACCTTCCACCCAGCGGCGCGGCCGATCGCCTCGATAAAGGCCACGGTGGACCCCTTGCCATTGGTGCCGCNGATGTGTATAAGAGACAGATGCGGCGAGGTGTAGGACCCCACCTTCCACCCAGCGGCGCGGCCGATCGCCTCGATAAAGGCCACGGTGGACCCCTTGCCATTGGTGCCGCCGACGACGATGACGTGCCTGGCAGGCGCTGCAAGCTGCAGACGTGCCGCCACCTCGCGCACGCGCTCCAGGCCCATGGCGATGTTCTGCGGATGCTGTTGCTCGATGTAGGCGAGCCAGTCGGAGAGGGTGGCGGGGATTGTCACTTGCTACCTGAAATCTTGCGTGCGACAAGCATTATCACGCTTGATGAAGTCTTGGACCAATAGAGCCGGAACTTCATTCCTGAATCGTAGGCATTGACGTCTACTCTCTGCCATCGACCGGGTATTGGGGCGTGGACCGAACCAGTAAGCAGCGGCGCGCATGAAGGATAGCACTGAGTGCTTTACTGCGGCCCGTAGATCTCAGCTATCTGTGAACCCAGCACTGAACGCCGCCCTTTCAATGTCACTGCGATCCGTTGCTCGGGATATCGACGATACAGGCTTTCACTGATGCAGAGGTAATCCGGAAACGCATGCTCGATCGGTCCACCGCGCAACCGATACTCGCAAGATTGCCGGCTCGGTTGAGAGTACGTTTGCATGACGTACGCTTCTTCAAACGACCTACCAACGGCCAAGGTCAGCAACCAAGGCACCGTTTTTGCGAGCAGCAGCCAAGTTAAGAAACCCAGCATTACTGGTGTCCCTAAGAACATAAAGACATTTGCAATGCGTCCCTGCCCCTCGATATCTGTTGGTCGACCAAGACGCCGATTGTGCTTGCGCAGCAATACCGTTAGCACGATACCGACCATCAAAAATGGCCATTTCAAATAGCGTCCTTGCATGAACTCTGACGGGGCAAAATCGACAAATAAGCCAAGCAGAATCAGGCCCATCACAAGAAGTACAGAGGCCACCTTCATCAAGGCAAACAGCTTTGATTTCACTGGACCACCCCCAAGTTTCTCGTTGGACCGCGCGCCAAATAAAGCGCAATGATAGCCAAGCCTTAACTTCATCCGCGATAAAAAGTGACGAATTCATCGCACGCAGCGCAAATACAGGCAGCACGTCGCCATGGCTAAGGTGCCGTTGCCTGCGGTGCGACGATAAAGTAACCGTGCACCGTGGAACCCAAAGATGAGCGTTTGCCTTGAATGACCACACTCAACGCGCCATTTGGGAAGCTCATCAAATCGTGCTCGCGTGTGCAAAGCCGCGTTGGTGCGCCATGAGGCAATGGGTAGATCATGAGCCCGTAAGGGCACATCATGCTTTTATGCGCAGGGCGTATGAGCACTTGTTCCGAATACATGCTGCCGAATGCCTCGGTCCATGCCCACGGCACAATCCTGACGACCAGCGCCCATACCACCAGCCCGATCACCATCGTGGACATCAGCCAGCGAAAGATACAGCGTTCGATACCGATTCGCTGCAACTGACGCTGGAGCCTGCCACTGGCATTGGCCCAGAGCAGCGCGCCAAACAGGGCTAACGCAGTGAAACCGAACACCACGAGGGTGAGGTCGATCAAGGCGTTGGCCGGCGGAAGGAACTTGAAAGAATTAGCGAGGAAAAGCAACGCCACCGGCGTCACAAACAGTAATAAAACACGAAAACGATTATCAAAATCTCTCATGCTTGAGACACCGGAGTAAGTGACTTAGCCGCCATCCTTGAGCAACATACTGACCCTGGTGTTGCTAAAGCGCCCGATGCTTGGCTTCGCCAAAGAACGGCGTGTGGTGCGCGCAGTCGTTGAGCCGCACCACTTCCAGGTGATCCACGTCCTCGCCTTCGAGCAGGTTGAGCGTGGTCGGCGCCTGGCGGAAGGTCCACAGCCGGGACAGCGGCAGGCCCAGGATCTTGCACAGGATCACCCGGTTGACCGCATCGTGCGCGACCACCAGCAAGGTGTCGGCCGCGCCCAGGCCGTCGGCCGCACGCGCCAGGCCACGCCAGCTGCGGTCCAGCACCTGGCGCAGGGATTCGCCGCCGGGCATCAGCACGGTATCGGGCTCGTCGCGCCAGGCGCGCAGACGTGCCGGATCCTTGTCGTTGATCTCGCTGGCCAGCAGGCCTTCCCATTCGCCGTGGGCGATTTCCTGCAGGTCTGCATCGGTCTGCAGCAGGCTTTCACGATTACTGCCCAGCGCCAGCCTGGCGGTGGCCTGTGCACGCGACAGCGGCGACGCCACCGCGCGGGTGATCTCCAACGACTGCAGACGCGCGCCGAGCGCGGCCGCCTGGCCTTCGCCGACCGGCGACAGCGGGATATCGATCTGGCCCTGGTAGCGGCCTTCGGCGTTCCACGGCGTCTCGCCGTGACGGGCAAGCAGGATGCGCATGCGCGAGAGATTCCTTGGGGGAGGGGCCGGCTCGCCGCAGCGAAACGGGAGCGCATGATAACCCCTCCCGCTGCGGTGCCGGCCGCCCGCGTCGGCGCAGGCCGGGTTGCTGCGGCAGCGGTGGTGCGAGGGGGTGACCTCTGTCATGCCCCAGTGCAACGACCGGCGTTCCACGGCGATCACGCGGGTCATCGCCGGAACGAAGATCCAGCTGCCGCTCACCGATGTCCGCTTGCCATCAAGGCCTGGCCAACCAGCCCGCCCTGCCCGTCCAGCGCTCGCGAACTCCGGCACCGGTCAGGCGCGCCCGAAGGCCGGATCGCTGCGGCTGGGCCTGCCGGTTTCCAGATGCCCGGCCAGGCGGCGGCGGAATGCAGCGCCCGGTTGTTCCAGCACCACGTCGTACCAGTGATCGCTGGCAGCAAGCGCCAGACGCACGGTCTGGCGCTGCCCTGCGGCCAGGTGCAGCGAGCGCGCGGTCGGGTCTGCGTAGTCCAGCGCGCGCAGCTGCAGCGTGCATGGCTGCCGTCCGGCGTTGCCGATCTCCAGGACCAGCGCCTCGCCGTCCTGCCGCGCCTCCAACCATGGCGCAGCCGATTGCGTCCCGGCCGCAGCGAGGTCGCCGGCGAATTCGCGCAGGAAGCCATTGGGCCCATGCACGCTCAGCGCATAAGCACCGTTGTGCGCAGCGCCGACCGGCACATCGTCCAGCTGGGTGCCGGGCAACACGGTGTAGTACCACGGGCCGCCGCTTGCAGCGCTGGTGTAGACATTGAACGCGGCCGCCGCAGCGCCGCTGTTGACGAACTGCAGCTGCACGCCACCGTCGCCCTGCACGCGCGCATGCACCTGCAAGGCGTACGGCAACGCGCGTGCCGGACGTTGGCCAGGTTCCTGTCGCGGCATGCTGGCCTTGGTCGGCGGCACCGGCAGCGGCTTGTCGCGCACCGCGGCGGTGCGCGCGCGGTAGTCATCGACCGACGGCAACGCGCTCACGGCCGAATCGTCCGGCCTGCGGAAATCGAACACGCTGGTCAGATCGCCACTGACCGCCCGGCGCCACGGGCTGATGTTGGGTTCGGCCACCCCGAAGCGGCGTTCCAGAAGGCGCAGCACCGAGGTGTGATCGAACACCTGCGAGTTGACCCAGCCACCGCGCGTCCAGGGCGAGATCACCAGCATCGGCACGCGGATGCCCAGGCCCATCGGCACACCCGCGTAGACCTCCCCGCGCGTCTCGACGTTGCTGCGCCCCATGCGCGCATCCAGCGCCGGCAACGCTGCGGGCACGTGATCGAAGAAGCCGTCGTTCTCGTCGTAGTTGATGATCAAGGCGGTCTTGGCCCACACCTGCGGGTTGGCGGTGAGCGCATCGATCAGGCGCGCCACCAGCGATTCGCCATAGGCCGGCGGCGCTTCCGGATGTTCGCAGTACGCGGTGGGCGGCACGATCCAGGACACCTGCGGCAAGCGGTCGGCCTGCACGTCGGCGGCGATCGCGGCGATGAGATGCTCGGCCTGCGTGGTGGCGGCGTTGTCGGCGGTGGAACCGGGCACGCAGGCACGCGCGCGTCGATAGCGCTCGTCGTCGGGGTGCAGATCGCGGTAGTGCGAAAAATACGCCAGCGAGTTGCAGCCGAAGTTGTCGTACTCCTGGTACACGCGCCAGTCCACGCCTGCGGCCTGCAGGCGCTGCGCGTAGGTGGTCCAGCCCATTGCCGCATAACCGGGCTTGTCGCGCGCCATGTCGGCGGTCCAGTTGCCGTCGTCGGCATTGGTCACCGCCTGCGCGCCGAGATTGCCCACGCTGGTGCCGCTGGTGCCGGTGAACAGGTACATGCGATTGGGATTGGTCGGCCCGTGCAACGAACAGAAATAGCCATCGCAAATGGTGAACGCATCGGCCAGTGCGTGGTAGTACGGGATGTCGTGACGCTGGAAATAGCCCATCGTCAATTCGCCCTTGTACGGCACCCAGGCGTCGTACTCGGCCCAGCGCGCCGGGTCCTGGCCGTGGCCGGCTTTCCACGAATGATCCAGGCTCTTGATCAACGGCGCGGAGGTGTTTTGCGAATCGAAGGCGAACGGCAGCAGGCGGCGCCCATCGGCGGCCGGCTGGCTCCAGACCGGGTGGCCATCGCGCAGCTGCAACGGGCGCGGATCGCCGAAGCCACGCACGCCACGCAACGCGCCGAAGTAATGATCGAACGAGCGATTCTCCTGCATCAGGATCACCACGTGTTCGATGTCGCGCAGCGTGCCGGTGCGCGAGTTGGCCGGCAACGCAAGTGCGCGACCGATCGAGGACGGCAGGGCGCCGGCGGCGGTCAGTGCGGCGACGCGCTTGAGGAAATCGCGGCGTGAGGGGGAAGACGTCATGGCTACGGGACCTGCGAGAAATACGTGTACATCGCCGCGCACCGCGGCCGGGTAGGACACGTATAGCGGGCAAGCACGACAGTTTTGCGACAGCTGCCGTCATCAATGTTTCATGAGCCCTTGACACCCTGCGTCGCGAAACGCCGGTCTTGCACCGTGCGTCACCCTCAGCCGTGCCCGAACAGGATTCCCCATGACTTCCGCTCGCCGTTTCCATGTCACTCCGCTGGCGCTTGCCCTGGCCGCGCTGCTTCCGGTCATCGCATCTGCCGCCACACCGGTCGCCGATCCGGTAGCCGTTGCAGATTCACCGGCAGCTGTTGCCGACGCCGCCACCGGTGCCACCCAGCTGGATGCGATCAATGTGGTGTCGCAAGGCAGTACCCGCCAGGTCCAGCGCATCAGCCGCCAGGACATCGAGCAGCTGACACCGGGCAGCAGCGCCTTCAAGGCGGTGGAAAAACTGCCGGGCGTGCAGTTCCAGTCGGCCGATCCGTTCGGCACCTACGAGTGGTCCACGCAGGTCACCCTGCACGGATTCGACCAGAGCCGGCTGGGCTATACGCTCGATGGCATTCCGCTCGGCAACATGAGCTACGGCGTCACCAACGGCCTGCACATCACCCGCGCCATCATTTCGGAGAACCTCGGCTCGGTGGAGATCGCGCAAGGCGCCGGTGCGCTCGGGACGGCGTCCAACACCAACCTCGGCGGCACCATGCAGTTCTACTCGGCCGACCCGCAGACCACGCCCGGCCTGCGCCTGGTGCAGACGGTCGGCAGCGATGCCACGCGGCGCACCTTCGTGCGTGGCGACACCGGCGACCGTAATGGCCTGTCGGCGTATCTGTCCTACGCCAATGCCAGCACCGACAAGTGGAAAGGCTTCGGCGACCAGCAGTCCGAGCAGGCCAACCTCAAGACCGTCTACCAGTGGGGCGATGGCAACCGTCTGAGCCTGTTCGTGGATACCTCGCGGCGCAAGGAATACGACTACATGGACCTGTCGTTGACCAGCCAACGTGCGCTGGGCTGGGACCACGACTATCTGCAGCCGGATTGGGCCACCGCGGTGCAGATGGCGCGTGCGTATCAAACCACCGGTGCCACCGGCGGCGTGGCCAACGGCTATCCGCAATCGCTGGCCGGGCTGCCCGACGACTACAGCTGGCTCGACGCCAGCTACTACGCCGGCGGCGGCCTGCGCCGCGACAACCTGGCCGGGTTGTCGGGCACGTTCGTGTTCGGCAGCGCCACCCTGGATGCCAGCGGCTACTACCACGGCAATCGCGGCGAAGGTCAGTGGGTGACGCCCTATGTGCCGACCTCTGCGCAGGCTCCGCTGTCGATGCGCACCACCGACTACGGCCTGGATCGGTACGGCGGCACCAGCTCATTGAAATGGGCGTGGGGCAACCACGATCTGGAAGTGGGCCTGTGGGCGGAAAACGCACGTACCACGCAGCAGCGCAACTACTTCGCGCTCGGCAATGAGGGCTATACCTCGCTGTACAACGTGTACGAAGTGCAGACGCCGTTCCGCCGCGATTTCCTGCAGCGCTACACCACCCAGACCCGCATGCTGTACCTGCAGGACAGCGTGCGCCTGCTCGACGACCGCCTGACCCTCAACTACGGTGCAAAGGCGCTCAGCACCACCACGCGTGCGCAGTCGCTGGTGCCGACCACCGCGCTGGCACAGGGCCGCATCCGCGCCGAAGACAACTTCCTGCCGCAGGTTGGCGTCAACTACAAGCTGGACGAGCGCCAGGACATCTACGCCTCCTACAGCAAGAACATCGCCGCATTCGGCTTCACCCCGTTCGGCACCTCGCAGGCGGCGTTCGACCGCAGTCGCTCCACGCTGGAGCCGGAAGAGTCGCAGACCGTGCAGATGGGTTATCGCGTGCAGGATGCGCAATTCCAGCTGTCGGCCGATGCCTACTTCACCAAGTTCTCCAACCGCTTGTTGACCACCTCGCCGTGTAGCGCGGTGCAGACCTGCGCGGCGATCCTGAGCAATGTCGGCGCCGTGCATAGCGCCGGTGCGGATCTGGCCTTGATGTGGCGTCCGATGGAGGGCCTGAGCTGGTTGAATTCGCTGTCCTGGAATCGCTCGCGCTACCAGGACGATTACCTCAACAACGGCGTGGTCGCCACCTCCGGCAAGGACGTGGTCGGTATCCCCGCGTTGATGTTCTCCTCCAGCGCCAGCTACCAGTTCGGTAACCTGCGCCTGGATCTGGACGGCAAGTATGTCGACAAGCGTTACATCACCTTCCTCAACGATTCGCAGGTGCCCTCGTACTGGCTGTTCAATGCCGGCGCGCGTTACGACTTCGGTCGCGTGGGCGGAGTGGCCGATGTGGCGTTGGCGCTCAACATCACCAACCTCACCGACAAGCGCTATTTCGCCAGCACCGGCACCAATGGCTACGTGGCCTCCGATCCGCAGGGCTACAACCAGACCATGGTGGCCGGCGCGCCGCGGCAGTACTTCATGAGCCTGGATGTGAAGTTTTAAGTAGCTCTGTAGCACCTCAAGGCGCCCTCATCCGGCGCTACGCGCCACCTTCTCCCGCATGCGGGAGAAGGCAGGCCAACGGTGCCCCGATCCTCAAACAGGCCGGCAGCTACCTCATCCGAGTCTGCACGCCGGCTCGGCCGTTGCGTATCTCTGCCTCACCTGCTTGCTGTCTTGCCTGCTTTTTCTCTTGTTTTCCCCGCTTTTCCTTTTTGCCCCCCCCTGCGTAGTGGCCCTTCGTGCCCGGCGACTTACCTGTTCGTCGACCTGCCCGCTAGTTGACCTGCCTGTTCGTTGCCTTGCCTGCCTCTCGAATTCCCTGCTTATAGGCCTTCCCGTTACCGACTTCCCCGCCCTTCTCCCGCTTGCGGGGGAAGGTGCCCGAAGGGCGGATGGGGGCAACCGCCCCGCAACAGACGCACGCAGTCTGCCAACCACCCCAGCGCCACCGCTGCCCCAACCCGGACGGCTCAGGGGCCCTTGCTGTTGCACCGCCACATGCACGCGCTGCGCGCCGCATATAATTGCCGCCTTACTTTCACTCAACAGGTCCCGCCAGATGGCGCAGACGATGAAGGCGCTGGTCAAGCGCGAAGCAAACAAGGGCATCTGGCTGGAACAGGTCGCCGTCCCCAGCCCCGGCCCCAACGAGGTGCTGATCAAGCTGGAAAAGACCGCGATCTGCGGCACCGACCTGCATATCTACCTGTGGGACGAGTGGAGCCAGCGCACCATCACCCCCGGCCTGACCATCGGCCATGAGTTCGTCGGCCGCGTGGCCGAGCTCGGTTCTGCGGTGACCGGCTACCAGGTCGGCCAGCGCGTGTCGGCCGAAGGCCACATCGTCTGCGGCCACTGCCGCAACTGCCGCGGCGGCCGCCCGCACCTGTGCCCCAACACGGTCGGCATCGGTGTCAACGTCAACGGCGCCTTTGCCGAATACATGGTGATGCCGGCCAGCAACCTGTGGCCGATCCCCGACCAGATCCCCTCCGAGCTGGCCGCGTTCTTCGACCCTTATGGCAATGCGGCGCACTGCGCGCTGGAGTTCGATGTCATCGGCGAGGACGTGCTGATTACCGGCGCCGGTCCGATCGGCATCATCGCCGCCGGCATCTGCAAGCACATCGGTGCGCGCAACGTGGTGGTCACCGACGTCAACGACTTCCGCCTCAAGCTGGCCGCCGACATGGGCGCCACCCGCGTGGTCAACGTGTCCAAGACCTCGCTCAAGGACGTCATGGCCGACCTGCACATGGAAGGCTTCGACGTGGGCCTGGAAATGAGCGGCAACCCACGCGCCTTCAACGACATGCTCGACTGCATGTATCACGGCGGCAAGATCGCCATGCTCGGCATCATGCCGCGCGGCGCCGGTTGCGACTGGGACAAGATCATCTTCAAGGGTCTCACCGTGCAGGGCATCTACGGCCGCAAGATGTACGAGACCTGGTACAAGATGACGCAACTGGTGCTGTCGGGTTTCCCGCTGCACAAGGTGCTGACCCATCAGTTGCCGATCGACGACTTCCAGAAGGGCTTCGACCTGATGGAAGAAGGCAAGGCCGGCAAGGTCGTGTTGAGCTGGAACTGACCGGTCAATACGTTTCAACGCAAAAGGCGCCGCGAGGCGCCTTTTGCATGTCCATCTTCAGAAGTACAAACGCGGCGAGCAATCCTGATGCGCGCGGAGTACTCCAGGAAACGCATGGTCGGCGAGGATGCGGACAAGGCTCTCAATTGGTCGAGAGGGCCTCCATGGAAGGATTCATGGCGTGTCCTGCGATGGTGGGCGGGCAAGGGCCCTGCAGGCAGGCAGCAGATCAGCCGCTCTGCATCTGCAAGTGATCCATCCGCACGTTGCAATCACTTAAAGACAAAACAAACGAGATTTTGAATCTTGGGGTCTTCAACGTCAGCCACCTAGGAGTCCGAGCATCGACTCTTCCCGCCTCATCACCCCATCGCCAGACCGTCAAAACCGCTGTTCAGGCGACTGCCCTCACGGCCAGGTGACCGTCGCAGTCGCCACCAGATGGTTCTGCGAATTCTGCCGCCCGAAGCCGAATTCCGCCGCTTCGCTGGTGTCGTAATAGCCCACGCTCAGACCCAGTGGACCGAACGCCTTGCCGACATTCACGCCGAAGTCGTTGTAGTCGTGGTCCACCTGGCTCAGCGACGAGGTATAGACGCTGTGCCCCGCATGCGCGCCGAAGGTGAAGTCGTGCGGCAGCGGCCAGTTGGCATCCAGCGCGTAGTAATAGCCATCGGTCTTGGTGCCATAGAGATCGTTGGTGTAGGCAACGGTGAGGCTATAGGTCTTCAGGAACGTGGTCTTGGTGATCAGCTCGGCGTAATTGGACGCGCCCGCTCCCAGATACTGGTAACGATTGACCATCACATCGAAATTGAAGTGTGTGCCCAGGTCGGTGTTGTAGCCGACAAAGCCATCCACTTCCCAATCCGGATCGCCGGCACCGTAATCGACGTTGGACGTCCAGGTACCGATGTACAGGCCGAACGGCGTCTTGTAGGTGAGCCCGGCCTGGAAGGCGGGCTCTTCATTGGTCTGCGAAATACCGCGGAACAGGTAGTCGCTGGTCACCGCGAAGGTCCCGGTGAACGGTGAGGCGGGCGCCTCCTCATCCTGGGCCTGGGCCAACGGCGCGACACCGAGCAACAGCAACGACAGACAACACGCGAGCGAGGACGGCTTCATGGACATCTCCTGGAACGATGGGCGGTCGGGTTGCGCGATGCGGGACTGCCATGACTTATTAGTCCAACCGTCATTGCAGCGCAACAGACAGGTCGCGCTCGCTTGACCGGGCGCACAAGCTTGCGAGCCCATGACGCCGGTCAGGTTCTGTCTCATCGACCGCCCACGCGGAATCTTGATGGGCCGGGATGGGGGATTGGGGATCAGCAGGGATTCGCTTCGCTTTTGCGAATTCCCAATTCCCAATTCCCAATTCCCAATTCCCAATGCCGGCCTGAATCAGACCGGAAACACCCCGTACTGCCGCGCGGCCAGCCGCAGCTGCTGCCCCGGCTCGANATTCCCAATTCCCAATTCCCAATTCCCAATGCCGGCCTGAATCAGACCGGAAACACCCCGTACTGCCGCGCGGCCAGCCGCAGCTGCTGCCCCGGCTCGAAGCTCCCCGCCGATGCCGGCAATTCCACTTCCACCTCGTTGCCTGCCGGCTCCAGCGTGGCGCGCAGCCGCAGACGCGCCCCGCTGCGCTGTGACCAGGCTACCGTGGCCGGCCAGCCGGCGTCGTCCGGCACCAGGTCCTCCGGCCGCACGTAGACCTCCACCGGCCCGGCTGCCAGCGCGGCATCGGCTGCCGGCAGGGCATGCCCGGCGACCTGGATCTGGCCTTGCGCCAGCACACCGGGAATGCGGTTCACCGCGCCCACGAACGAATACACGAACGGCGAGGCCGGCTTGTCGTAGATCAGCGCCGGCGTGTCGAGCTGCTCGATGCGGCCACGGTTGAGGATGGCCACCCGATCGGCGAGCTCCAGCGCCTCTTCCTGGTCGTGGGTGACGAACACCGTGGTCAGGCCGGTGCGCTCGTGCAGCTCGCGCAGCCAGCGGCGCAGGTCGCGACGCACCTGCGCATCCAGCGCACCGAAGGGCTCGTCCAGCAGCAGCACGCGCGGCTCGATCGCCAGTGCACGCGCCAGCGCCACGCGCTGCCGCTGGCCGCCGGACAGCTGGGTGGGATAGCGTCGCTCCAGGCCCTGCAACTGCACCAGCGCCAGCAGCTCTTCCACGCGTGCGCGGATGCGCGCTTCGGCCCAGCGCTCGGCACCGCGCCGCACCCGCAGCCCGAAGGCGATGTTCTCGAACACGTCCATATGCTTGAACAGCGCATAGTGCTGGAACACGAAACCGACCCGGCGCGACTGCACGCTCATGCGGGTGGCGTCTTCGTCGCCGAACAGCACCTGCCCGCCATCGGCATGCTCCAGCCCGGCCATGATCCGCAGCAAGGTGGTCTTGCCCGAACCGGACGGCCCCAGCAAGGCCAGCAACTCGCCCTGACGTACGTCAAGAGTGATGTCGTCCAGCGCGGTGAACGTGTCGAACTGCTTGCGCAGGCGGTGGATGCGGATGCCCATGTTCACCTCAATGTCGGTGGTTGGCGGCGAGCGAATCGCCGTGCCGCCATTCCAGGTACGTCTTCAGCGCCAGCGTCAGCAGCGCGGTCAATGCCAGCAACGAGGCACACGCGAACGCGGCGCTGTAGGCGTATTCGTTGTAGAGAATTTCCACATGCAGGGGCAGCGTGTTGGTGCGCCCGCGGATATGCCCGGACACCACCGACACCGCACCGAACTCGCCCATCGCGCGTGCCGCGCACAGCAACACGCCGTACATCAGGCCCCAGCGGATGTTGGGCAGGGTCACCCGCCAGAACATCTGCCACCCGTTCGCGCCCAGGCTCAATGCGGCCAGCTCCTCATCGCTGCCCTGCTGCTCCATCAGCGGCATCAGCTCGCGTGCGATGAACGGGAACGTGACGAAGGTCGTCGCCAGCACGATGCCGGGCAAGGCAAACACGATGCGCGGCAACTGGATCAGCAGCTCGCCGAACAACGGCAGTTGCAGCCGCCAGCCTTCGTCGATCAACGGCCATGCCCAACCGCTGCGGCCGAAGATCAGCACGAAGATCAGGCCGGCCACCACCGGCGATACCGAGAACGGCAGGTCGATCAGGCTGATCAGCAAGCGCTTGCCGGGAAACTGGTGCTTGCTGACCGCCCACGCCGCCGCCACGCCGAACACCAGGTTCAGCGGCAGCACGATGGCAGTGACGATCAGGGTCAGCTTGATCGCCGACAGCGCATCCGGGTCGACGATCGCACGCAGGAAGGTCTCCCAGCCGCCGCGCAGCGCCTCGGCGAACACCAGCACCAGCGGCAGCAGCAGGAACGCCAGCAGGAACAGCAGCGCCCCCGCAATCATCGACCACTGCACCCAGCGCGGCTCGTTGGTGGCCGAGTCGGTGATGCGGCGCGCCTGTTCGGTCATCTGGCGGGTCTGCAGCATGGCGGGCAGCGGCGAGACAGCATCGTTCATGCCGTCCTCCGTTGATGGCGCAGCAGGCGTGCCTGCAGCGTATTGACCACCAGCAGGATCACGAACGACAGCAGCAGCATCGCCGCGGCAATCGCGGTGGCGCCGGCGTAGTCGAACTCCTCCAGCCGGATGGTGATCAGCAACGGCGCGATCTCGGTGGAGTTTGGCAGGTTGCCGGCGATGAAGATCACCGACCCGTACTCACCCACGCCACGCGCGAACGCCAGCGCAAACCCGGTCAGCACCGCCGGCCACAGCCCCGGCAGGACTACCCGCCACACGGTCTGCCAGCGCGATGCGCCCAACGTGGCGGCGGCCGCTTCCAGTTCGCGCTCGCTCTCGGCCAGCACCGGCTGCACCACCCGCACCACGAACGGCAGGCCCACGAACACCAGCGCCAGCACGATGCCCAGCTGGGTGTAGGCCACCTTGATGCCGGCCGCCTCCAGCCAGCGTCCGACCCAGCCGTTGCCGCCGTACAAGGCGGTCAGCGCGATGCCGGCCACTGCGGTCGGCAACGCGAACGGCAGGTCGATCACCGCATCGAACAGGCGCTTGCCCGGGAAGCTGTAGCGCACGAACACCCAGGCCACCCAGGTGCCCATCACCGCATTGAAGGCACCGGCCGCAAACGCGGTGCCGAAGCTCACCCGCAGCGCCGACAGCACGCGCGGCTCGCTCCACACCCGCCACAGGCCGTCCCAGCCCAGTCCGCTGGTCTTGACGAAGATACCCAGCAGCGGGATCAGCACGATCAACCCCAGCCAGGTCAGGGTGATTCCAAGACTCAAGCCCAGCCCCGGCATCACGCGTCGGCGCGGCGACGGCGCCGTGTGGGGTGCAACCGACATCGACATCGCCTACTTTTTCGCCTGGATCTGGTCGAACACGCCACCGTCGGCGAAGTGTTCCTGCTGCGCCTTGTCCCAGGACCCGAACGCGTCCTGGATGGTCACCAGCTTGATGTCCGGGAACCGTGCCAGGTCGGCAGGGTCGGCAAATTCCGGGTGGCGCGGGCGATAGAAGTGCCTGGCCGCCAGCTTCTGTCCTTCCGGCGCATACAGGTAGCGCAGATACGCCTCGGCCACATCGCGGGTGCCGTGCTTGTCGACGTTCTTGTCGACCAGCGCCACCGACGGCTCGGCCAGGATCGACAGCTTCGGCACCACGATCTCGAACTTGTCCTTGCCCAGCTCCTCGCGCGCCAGCAGCGCCTCGTTTTCCCAGGCCAGCAGCACATCGCCGATGCCACGCTGCACGAACGTGGTGGTGGCGCCGCGCGCGCCGGTATCGAGCACCGGCACGTTGCGGAACAACGCCTGCATGTAGCGCATGATGCGCTCGCGGTCGCCCTTGAAGATGTGGTCGGCGTAGGCCCAGGCAGCCAGGTAGTTCCAGCGCGCGCCGCCGGAGGTCTTGGGGTTGGGCGTCACCACCGCCACGCCCGAGCGCAGCAGGTCCGGCCAGTCGTGGATGTTCTTCGGGTTGCCCTTGCGCACCAGGAACACGATCGTCGAGGTGTACGGCGCGCTGTTGTCGGGCAGGCGCTTTTCCCAGTCGCGGTCGATCAGCTTGGCCTTTTCGGCGATCGCATCGACGTCATAGGCCAGCGCCAGCGTCACCACGTCGGCTTCGATGCCGTCGATCACCGCGCGCGCCTGTTTGCCGGAGCCGCCGTGCGAGGTCTCCACCGTGACGGTGTCCTGCGGATGCTGCTGCTTCCACTGCGCGGCAAAGGCGCTGTTGTAGTCGCGGTAGAACTCGCGGGTGGGGTCGTAACTGACATTGAGCAGGCCGATGTCGCGCGCGCCTGCCGGGCCGGCCAGGACCAGCAGGCTGCACAACACGGTCGATACAAGACGGAAGCGGGGGTGGGTCACAGCAATCTCCAAACCGTTGAGGCGCAGCTGAACAGCAAGCATGCCATGCTGCGTAGCGGCACGCAGGCGGTGAAATGACATCAAGGCCGCACCTTATGCCGATTTTGCATGACGTAGTGGTATGCCACCGTGATCGTTAAAATCATGCGTCTCTTGCCACTGCGATCGCCATGACCAACGCTCCCGCCGCGCTGACCGCCCATTACGCCGCCGAACTGGACACCATCCAGGCCCAGGGGCTGTTCAAGTCCGAGCGCATCATCACCGGCCCGCAGTCGGCCCGGATCACCTTGGCCGATGGCCGCAGCGTACTCAACTTCTGCGCCAACAACTATCTGGGCCTGGCCGACCACCCGGACATCATCCAGGCCGCCAAGGACGCACTGGACACGCACGGCTTCGGCATGGCCTCGGTGCGCTTCATCTGCGGCACCCAGGATCTGCACAAGCAGCTCGAACGCACCATCGCCGACTTCTTCGGTACCGAGGACACCATCCTCTACGCGGCCTGTTTCGATGCCAACGGCGGCCTGTTCGAACCGCTGCTCGGCGAGCACGATGCCATCATCTCCGACGCGCTCAACCACGCCTCCATCATCGACGGCGTGCGCCTGTGCAAGGCCAAGCGCTTCCGCTATGCCAACTGCGACATGGCCGACCTGGAAGCGCAGCTGCAGGCCGCCGATGCGGCCGGCTGCAGGACCAAGCTGATCACCAGCGACGGCGTGTTCTCGATGGACGGCTTCATCGCCCCGCTGGACGAGATCACCGCCCTCGCCCGCAAGTACAACGCGCTGGTGCATATCGACGAATGCCATGCCACCGGCTTTCTCGGCGCCACCGGCCGCGGCTCGGCCGAGGTCAAGGGCGTGCTGGACCGGATCGACATCATCACCGGCACGCTGGGCAAGGCGATGGGCGGTGCGTTGGGCGGCTTCACCACCGCCAGGCGCGAAGTCATCGAACTGCTGCGCCAGCGCTCGCGCCCGTATCTGTTCTCCAACTCGCTGCCGCCGCATGTGGTGGCCGCCGGCATCAAGGCCTTCGAGATGCTGGAAGCCGCCGGCGAGCTGCGCACGCAACTGGTCGACAACACCCGCTACTTCCGCGAGCGCATGACCGCTGCCGGGTTCGATCTCAAGCCCGGCGTGCATCCGATCAGCCCGGTGATGCTCTACGACGCCCCGCTGGCGCAGACGTTCGCCGAGCGACTGCTGGAAGAAGGCATCTACGCCATCGGCTTCTTCTTCCCGGTAGTGCCCAAGGGGCAGGCGCGCATCCGTACCCAGATCAGCGCCGCGCACACCCGCGAGCACCTCGACCAGGCGATCGCTGCGTTCATCAAGATCGGCCGCGAACTCGACGTCATCAAGGACTGATGCGCACGGTACTGCGCCAACGGCTGCTGCTGGCGGCGCAGACCGATACGCACGCGCACCTGGTGGACGGCAACTGGGAAACCCGCTGCCTGCATTGCCGTCGGCGCTTGCACATCGGCGTCGACGGCGAACCGCTCGGGCATACCACGCTGGAACACGTGGTCCCGCAGGCCTGGTTCGGCCGTCGCGCGGCAGCGGCGCTCTGTGCGCTGGTCGGCGACGATGCCAATGCAGCACGTAACCTCGCCCTGGCCTGTGCCAGCTGCAACCATGCCAAGGGCCGTCGCCACGATGCCAACGGTGCCGGCGACGCCCGCGCCGTCGAGGTGGTCAGCGCCTTGCTCAGCGCGCGCCTGGCGCGTTGGCGGGAGCCGCCGTCAGCGCGCTGACTTCCTCCGGACTGAGCATCCGCCACGCCCCCTTGCCCAACTCGCCCATCGCCAGCGCGCCGATCGCCACCCGCACCAGCCGCAGCACACCGATCTCCACCGCCGCCAGCAAGCGGCGAATCTGCCGATTGCGGCCTTCGTCCAGCACGATCTCCAGCCACGCATTGCGCTCGCCTTCGCGCAGCACAGCCACCCGCCTGGCGCGCAGCAGCACACCATCGCCGTCCGGATCGGGATCGACCACGCCAGCCTGCAGCTGCGCCAGTTGCGCAGGACTTGGGCGGCAATCGATCTGCACGTGGTAGGTCTTGTCCGGCCCGGTTGCCGGGTCGGTCACGGCCGCTGCCCATTGCGGGTCGTTGCTGAAGAGCAGCAGGCCTTCGCTGGCCTTGTCCAATCGCCCGACCGGGGCGATCCACGGCAGGCCGGCGCCATCGAAGCAGCGATACACCGTGTCCCTGCCCTGCTCGTCGCGCACCGTGGTGACCACGCCGCGCGGCTTGTTGAGCATCAGGTAGCAGCGCGCCGGCCCTGCCAACGGTTGTCCGTCGATGCGGATGGCGGAGTGCTGGTCGGCGCGGACCGGATATTCGGGATCGTGCACCACGCGCGCCGCCACGCTGACCCGCCCTGCGGCGATCCAGCGCGCCGCTTCGGTACGCGAACACACGCCCAGTTTGGACAGCACGCGCGCCAGCCCATGGCGTGGCGCGGTGGTCGCGGTGGTCGTCACGGAGGCGCGCGACGCGCCGGCCGGACCACGCGTGCGCTGCCGGGACGTCGCCGGCGCAGGTCGCCGGGTCATGCCGTCCCGACCGCGCGGCTTACTTGTTTTCGACCGGCTTGGCGTCGGCCGCCGGTGCAGGCGCCGCCGCCGTCGGCGCTGCGCCGGCAACCGGACGCGCCTTCACCACGCGCACGCCGCGCGCCTTCATCCAGGCGTCGAATTCCTCGGCGGTCATGCGCTTGCCGTTCTGGCTCATGTCAAAGCGCCACGGCGTGTTGTCGAATGCGGTGGTGGCCTTGTAGGCGGCCGGATCGTTCGGATTGACGGTGCCGCCGGGCGGAATGACCTTGGCCAGGTCCTGGCAGCCTTCCACGCGCAGGCGCAGCAGCACGCGGTCCACCGACTGCTCGGTGGTGTACGGCTGTGCCAGCACGCCGGTGGGCATGCCCAACTGCACGCTGCGGGCATAGAGCTCGGCGGCCGCCGGCGCAATGACGGTGGCGGGCAACGGCAGTGGCTGGGACACCGTGCTGCCGGCGCAGTTCGGAGCGGCGTAGGCGGCGGGAATCAGGGCGAGACAGAGCAATCCAGCCGTAGCGGTACGCAGCATCGGGTTCTTCCAGTTATGAGTGTGGTGGCGACGCGGCGAGTGTAGGCAGCGATGAACGCCGTTTCAACCGGAACCGTGCCTGGATCGCAACACAGACAGGATTTGCACTGTCCAGGTACGGATTTGCGGTTCCCACAAAGACAAAACCCGGCACTAGGCCGGGTTTTGTGTGCAACAGCTAGCGGTCCAATTAGTTCTGGACGTTCAGCTCGGTACGACGGTTCTTCGCACGGCCTTCCGGATTGTCGGAACCATCCGGGTTGGCGTTCGGAGCAATCGGACGGCTCTCGCCGTAGCCGATCGGGCCGACCAGACGCGACGCATCGACGCCGTTCTTGGTCAGGTAGTCGTACACGGTGGTCGCACGACGCTCGGACAGCTTCTGGTTGTACGCGTCGGTACCCTTCGAGTCGGTGTGACCGGCAACCTCGACCTTCAGGTCGGGGTAACGCTTCAGGATCTCGGTCGCTTCGCTCAGGATCGAGACGGCGTCCGGACGCAGGGTCGACTTGTTGAAGTCGAAGTTCACGCCCTTCAGGTCGATCGACACAGGCACCGGGCAGCCGTCCGGACCGATGGTCTGGCCAGGCTGCGAAGCCGGGCACTTGTCGTCGCAGTTGTTGACGCCGTCACCGTCGTCATCCAGGTCTGCGCAGCTCGGGGCAACCGGAGCCGGAGCCGGCGGCGGAGCGGTCACCGGAGCAGGTCCCAACGGGATCACGACGCCGACCGAAGCCAGCACGTCGCCGAACCAGTCTTCCTGCGGAGCAGCAACGCTCTGGTCGTTGAAGTCAGCGCGGTAGGCCAACTCGGCACGCACGGCGACGCGCTTGTCGAAGGTGGTCTGCAGACCGACACCAGCCTTGGCGGCAAAGTTGCCGTCCTTCTGCTGGCCCGGCGAAACCGGGTTCGGGGTGGCGTCGAACTCTTCTTCCGAACGCTGGTAGCCCAGACCGAACAGCAGGTAGGGGTTCCAGCCGCGGCCTTCCTGGATGAAGTGGCGACGCAGGTCGAACGAGATGCCGTACTGGCTCCAGTTCTGGTCCTGATTGGCGTCGAAGTTCGGGTTCTGATAGTTCAGCTCGCCGTCGATCGACCAGTTCGGGCTGACGAACTTGCCCAGACCCAGGGTGACGAACGGGGCGTCATTGGTCAGACGATCGCTGTCCTGGAAGTTGAAGCCAGCGCTACCGGTCAGGTACCAACGGTCATCGAACTCCTGCGCGGAAGCAGCCTGGGCAACCGCCAGACCGCCGAGCAACGCGGCAGTGAGAATTTTCTTGTTCATGTGTATACAGCTCCTTCTTTGGGAGATAAAACCGATAGAGGCGTTGTTCTTGGTAAAGATGCTCGTCACATCCAGAGCCATCGGGGCGCAGATTAAGCCGGCCTCAGTGAAGATCGCGTTAACGGTCATATAACATGTGAAAGCAATCTCCAGGGCCGGCGATCCCTTTCAATACTACGTATACAGCTTGATGAAGGGAAGGACCGCGCGCCCAGTTTGCGCATCGCGCCTGCATGAACCGCAGCCCAATTAAGCCAGTTGAATACGCCCTCGGATTGGGGCGACGAACGGACTGCGCAGTGATGCGAAAACCACATTGGTGAACGCCAGACCCCGTCCGAGCTGAATTGTGGGGTCGGTGGTTGCAGCGCGACGGCAACACAACGCACCCTGAACTCCCCACCTGGAGCGACCCGATGAAAGCTGTCGTCATCACCCGTCACCTGCCGATCGACGATCCGGCCGCATTGCTTGACATGGAACTTCCGGCCCCGCCGGCCCCATCGGGGTATGACTTATTGGTGCGTGTGGAGGCGATCTCGGTCAATCCGGTCGACACCAAGGTGCGCGCACCCAAGCCGCAGACACTGGATGCGCCGAAGATCCTGGGCTACGACGCGGCCGGCGTCGTCGAAGCGGTGGGTCCTGACGTCACCGCGTTCGCGGTCGGCGACGAGGTCTACTACGCGGGCGATATCGGGCGACCGGGCAGCAATGCGCAGTATCAATTGGTCGATGCACGCATAGCCGGCTGCAAGCCCACCTCGCTCAGCTTCGCCCAGGCCGCGGCGCTGCCGCTGACCACGCTGACCGCGTGGGAGCTGCTGTTCCAGCGCATGCCATTCTCTTTCGACGGCGCGCGCAATCGCGGCAAGCACGTGCTGATCATCGGTGGCGCGGGCGGCGTGGGCTCGATCGCCATCCAGTTGGCGCGGCATGCCGGCTTCAGCGTGATCGCCACCGCCTCGCGACCGGAGACCATTGAATGGGTGCGGCAGATGGGCGCCCAGCATGTGATCGACCATCACCAGCCGCTGCTGCCGCAGCTGCAGGCCCTGGGGATGCAGGACGTGGAGGCCGCCCTCAACCTGGCCGACACCGATCGCTACTGGGAACAGCTGGGCGAGGTCCTGGCACCGCAGGGGCATGTGGGCCTGATCGTGGAGCCGCGCGGCCCGCTGCCGATCGGCGATCCCTACAAGGCCAAGTGCATCGGCATCCATTGGGAACTGATGTTCACCCGCGCCCGCTACGCCACCGAGGACATGGTCGAGCAACACCGCATCCTCAACCGCGCCGCCAGCCTGATCGATGCGGGCGAGTTGCGCACCACGCATACCGAAACGCTGTCGCCGATCAATGCGCAGCACCTGCGCGAGGCGCATCGGCGCCTGGAGAGCGGCAGCACGATCGGCAAGCTGGTGCTGGCGGGCTGGTGAGCGGCATCAGCGCCTGAGGTTTGCTGCCGCGTGGCGCACCGGCCTGCTGGCTGCACAGATCGAGCGCTCCGCCGCAGCCCCGGGCTGCCGACAGCACCGGCCGCGCGCGTCAAGACTTGCCGGCAGGCCCGTTTGCCGGCATCGTGCGTACTCCGTACGCCAGCGTATCCACACCATGTCGCCCGCCACCGGCCCCTCCGCCTCGCCTTATCCGCACCTGTTCACGCCGCTCGATCTTGGCTTCACGCAACTGCGCAACCGCGTCCTGATGGGCTCGATGCACACCGGCCTGGAAGACCGTGCGCGCGATTTCCCCAAGTTGGCCGCGTATTTCGCCGAGCGTGCGGCCGGCGGAGTCGGGTTGATCGTCACCGGCGGGTTCTCGCCGAACGTGGTGGGCTGGCTCAAGCCGTTCGGCGGCAAGCTGTCCTGGCCGTGGGAGGTGCGCCCGCATCGCCAGGTCACCCGCGCGGTGCATGCGCACGGCGCCAAGATCTGCCTGCAGCTACTGCATGCCGGGCGCTACGCCTATCACCCGCTGTCGGTGGCGCCGTCCAGGCTCAAGGCGCCGATCAACCCGTTTACCCCGCGCGCGCTTTCGGCACGTGCGGTGGATCGGCAGATCGCCGCCTACGCGCGTGCGGCGCGGCTGGCGCGCGAGGCCGGCTACGACGGCGTGGAGGTGATGGGATCGGAAGGCTACCTGATCAATGAATTCACCGCCGCGCGCACCAACCAGCGCAGCGATGCCTGGGGTGGCGATGCCGCAAGACGCATGCGCTTTGCGGTGGAGATCGTGCAGCGCATCCGTGAGGCCTGCGGGCCGGACTTCATCATCATCTACCGGCTGTCGCTGGTGGATCTGGTCGACGGCGGCAACCAGTGGCAGGACATCCTGGCGCAGGCGCAGGCGATCGAAGCGGCAGGCGCGACCATCATCAATTCCGGCATCGGCTGGCACGAGGCACGCATTCCGACCATTGCCACGTCGGTACCGCGCGCGGCATTTGCCGGTGTGACCGCCAAGCTCAAGCCGCACCTGCGCATTCCGGTGGTGGCGACCAACCGCATCAACATGCCGGACGTGGCCGAGCGCATCCTTGCCGACGGCGCGGCCGACATGGTGTCGCTGGCGCGCCCGCTGCTGGCCGATCCGCAGTGGGCCGACAAGGCCCGCGCCGGCCAGTCGCAGGCCATCAATACCTGCATCGCCTGCAATCAGGCCTGCCTGGATCATGTGTTCGAGAACAAGTTGGCGAGCTGCCTGGTCAACCCACGCGCAGCGCACGAAACCGAACTGATCTACGTACCGACCGCCGATCCCAAACGCATTGCGGTGGTCGGTGCAGGCCCGGCCGGCCTGGCCTGCGCAACAGTGGCCGCCGAGCGCGGCCACCGCGTGACCCTGTTCGATGCAGGCGATGCGATCGGTGGGCAATTCAACGTCGCCAGGCGGATTCCCGGCAAGGAGGAATTCAATGAGACGCTGCGCTATTTCGGTCACCGTATCGAGGCGACCGGGGTGCAGTTGCGCCTGAATACCCACGTACAGGCGGCCGATCTGAAGGACTTCGACGAGATCGTGCTGGCCACCGGTATCGAGCCGCGCAAGGTGGATTTCCCTGGCGCCGATCACCCGATGGTCGTGAGCTATCTGGACGTGGTGCTGGGCCGTCATGTGGCTGCCGACAAGGTCGCGATCATCGGGGCCGGCGGGATCGGTTTCGATGTCGGCGAATTTCTCGTGCACACGGGGCAATCGCCGTCGCTGGATCCGGCACGCTGGATGGCCGAATGGGGCGTGGACCCCAGCTTCGAGACCCCTGGCGCGTTGACCAGCCCGCAGCCCGAACGCCCTGCCCGCCAGGTCTGGCTGCTGCAACGCAGCCCCGGCAGGCCCGGCGCGCGCCTGGGCAAGACCACCGGCTGGATCCACCGCGCCACGCTCAAGGCCAAGGGCGTCAAGATGCTCGGGGGCGTGGAATATCTGGGCGTGGACGACGCCGGGCTGCGGATCCGCGTGGAAGGTAACGAGCAACTGCTCGATGTCGGCACGGTGGTGGTCTGCGCCGGGCAGGAACCGCGCCGTGACCTGCTTGCCGCGCTGCAGGCGGACGGCCGGCAACCGCATCTGATCGGCGGTGCGGATGTCGCTGCCGAACTGGATGCCAAGCGTGCGATCAATCAGGCCTGCCGACTGGCGGCGACGTTGTAGTGTGCATTGCTGCGACGGGCTGAAGGCCACGGCAGCTGGCCCATGATGCCCGTACGCACACGCGTGCGAGCATCGTGGGAGTCGGGGTTCAACGACACCGCCGATGATCGCGATGATGAAGCGTTGACCGCTGTGCACATCCGACCTTCGCATCTCGAGATATCGCTGCTGCGTCAACACACCGACACAAGCACATCCTTCGGTGACGATGCTGTGCAGCACAGATTGCGGCTGACGCTGCAACCATTGGCCAGGCACGGCCTTGCGACGCTCGCAACTTTGCAGGAACGCACTGCGTGGCATGCGCGCCGCACCGATCCTTGCAGCATCCGCTGTCGCCTCGGCGATGCGACGCATCCAGCGGCGGCCTTGCGCGGTCGTCACCGAGCGCAGCGGTAGATGCCGCAGGCCATCACACGCGTCAAGCCCGCCTATTCAGCCGCGATTCTGTGATCGCCGCCTACCTTGCGCCAACTTTTTGACCCACCGCATTTGGTGGGCACCTCCGGTAGATCCTCTTTCGCCGGAGACCGGGCGACCCGTGGCAGGCCGCCTCCCCATGACGCCAAGCCCTCTGTACTGGTGCATCCACCTTGGATGCTCTGCGGACCGGCCCATACGGAGCAAGGAGTTCTATGAAACTGGTTTGGATACTTTGGCTGTCGCAGTTGTTGCCGCAGCCGGCTGCAGATTCGTTGTGCCTGAGCACCACCGTGTACCTGGAAGCACGCGACCAGACCTTGCGCGGCCAGCAAGCCGTCGCGGAAGTTGCGTTGCGCCGTCTGGACAGTGGTTTGTGGGGCGATTCGATGTGCCAGGTGGTCACTGCGCGCAAGCAGTTCGCGCCCACCATCGTGGCTCCGGGAACGCAGCTGAAAAATGACGATGCCTGGAACAAGGCACTGGATGTTGCACTGGCTGCAGAGCGCAACTGGGCGCTGCCGGTGGGTCAACGCAAGGAAATCGTGCCGGGCGCCAGCCACTTTGCCGCAAGCGCGATCGCCAGCCCGAGCTGGCGCAATGCATATCAGGTGGCCACCATCGGCGACCACACGTTCTATCGCGTGCAGAAGCTGCGTCCACGCACCGCATCCTGACGTGACCCACGCACTCACGCGTTGCCGCTAAGCTGGCGCCTTCGTTTTTGTGCGGAAATTCTCATGAAGCTGTACACCAAGCCGGGCGCCTGTTCGCTGGCAGATCACATCGTGCTGCGCTGGTCGGGGTTGCCCTTCGATCTGGAAGTGGTCGACGCCGCAACGATGAAGTCCCCCGAATATCTGCGCCTCAATCCAGCCGGTGCCGTGCCGCTGCTGGTCGTCGACGATTGGGCACTGACCCAGAACGCGGCCATCCTGAACTACATCGCCGACATCGCGCCGCTCACCGGGCTGTCCGGCGATGGCACTGCGCGCAGCCGTGCGGAGATCAATCGCTGGATCGCCTTCGCCAATGCCGATGTGCATCCGGCCTTCAAGCCGATCTTCGGCAGCACCGCCTATCTGCAGGACGAGGCGCTGATTGCGCGCAGCCATGACGACGCGCGCAACAAGCTGCGCGCCCTGTACGAACGTGTCGACGCGCATCTGCAAGGACGCAACTGGCTGGCCGGCGACACCCACACCGGCGCCGATGCGTATCTGTTCGTGACGCTGCGATGGGCGCAGAAGACGGGCGTGGACCTGAGCGGCCTGGACGCAGTGGCTGCTTTCGTGCAGCGCATGCTCGACGATGCCGCTGTGCAGGCCGCACTGAAGGCCGAAGGCCTGGCCTGAGCCGGGCGCACCGCATGATGTGATCAGTGCGGCGGCAACGCGTATCGCAGCGGCCGTGCAGGATCGATGGGCGTGATCGCGCCTTTCTCGCGCCACCGCCCAACGCATGTAACCCAACGCATCACGGACGCGACCCATAAAAAACGCCGGGCACTGCCCGGCGTTCTTCATGTACTGCCAAGCCGGAAAACTCAGCCCAGCAGATGCGACACGCCGCCGCGCTCTTCTTCCAGCTCGGCCAGGGTCTTGTCGATGTACTTCTGGCTGAAGTCGTCGATCGGCAGATCCTTGACCAGGGTGTACTCGCCGTTGGCGGTGGTGACCGGGAAGCCGAAGATCACGCCTTCCGGAATGCCGTAGGAGCCGTCGGACGGCACGCCCATCGTCACCCACTTGCCATTGCTGCCCAGCACCCAGTCACGCACGTGATCGATCGCGGCATTGGCGGCCGACGCTGCCGAGGACAGGCCGCGCGCTTCGATGATCGCCGCGCCGCGCTTGCCCACGGTCGGGATGAAGGTGGACGCATTCCATTCCTGGTCATTGATCGCATCGCCGATGGACGCGCCATCGGCGGTGGCGAAACGGTAGTCCGGGTACATGGTCGGGCTGTGGTTGCCCCACACCACCAGCTTCTCGATGCCGCCGACCGGCTTGCCGAGCTTCTGCGACAGCTGGCTGAGCGCACGGTTGTGGTCCAGACGCAGCATGGCAGTGAAGTTCTTCGGGTTCAGATCCGGTGCCGACTTCATCGCGATGTAGGCATTGGTGTTGGCCGGGTTGCCGACCACCAGCACCTTGACGTCACGCTTGGCGACCTTGTTCAACGCCGCGCCCTGCGCGGTGAAGATCTTGGCGTTCTCCAGCAGCAGGTCCTTGCGCTCCATGCCCGGGCCGCGCGGACGCGCGCCGACCAGCAGCGCAACATCGATGTCCTTGAACGCCACTTCGGCGTCGTCGGTGCCGACCACGCCGGCCAGCAACGGGAATGCGCAGTCTTCCAGCTCCATGATCACGCCCTTGAGCGCGGCCTGGGCCTTTTCATTGGACAGTTCCAGCAATTGCAGGATCACCGGCTGATCCTTGCCCAGCATTTCGCCGGAGGCGATGCGGAACAGCAGGGCATAGCCGATCTGGCCGGCAGCGCCGGTCACGGCAACACGAACAGGTGCTTTCATGGGGAGTTTCCTCTGCTAAAAAACATGGGTGGAGGTGCACGCTGGCGTGGCGCGGGGCCTGGCGGCGCGCAGGGACAGACGAACGGCCGCACTCGGCGGCCGTTCGGGAAAAGCCATCAGGCGGCGAGGATCTTGTTCCACTCCGCGACGCGGTCGGCCTTGGCGGCCAGCACGGCGTCGGTATCGCCTTCGATCGTCACCTTGTTGATCACATCGCCCTGGGCGACGGCATCGACCACGTCCAGGCCCTGGGTGACCTTGCCGAACACGGTGTGCTTGCCGTCCAGCCACGGGGTGGCGGTATGGGTGATGAAGAACTGGCTGCCATTGGTGTTGGGGCCGGCATTGGCCATGGACAGCACGCCGCGCTCGTGGCCGACGCCGTTGTTGGCTTCGTCCTCGAAACGATAGCCCGGGCCGCCGCGGCCGGAGCCTTCCGGGCAGCCGCCCTGGATCATGAAGTCGGCGATGACGCGGTGGAAGCTCAGGCCGTCGTAGAAGCCTCGCTGGACCAGGTTCACGAAGTTGGCGACGGTCAGCGGGGCCTTGTCGGCGAACAGCTCGACCGCGATCGGGCCGCGGGTGGTGTCGAAATGGGCAATCAGGGACATGGAAATCCTTGCAGGTTTCAGGGTGTATGACAGCCCATTAGAATACACCCGGCCACGCAGGCGACCGTGCAGGTTGGACCATCGTCGGGGGTGCGCCGGCAAGCTGAATGGGCGTTTTGGACCGCCTGGCGGCCGAACGCAACGGCACGGCAACGAAACCGCTATAATGTCGGGCTTACCTCATCTCAAGACTGGCGCCAGACAGGGGCCCTTTCCGCATGTCTATCGAAAAACTCCGCAATATCGCCATCGTCGCGCACGTTGACCATGGCAAGACCACTCTCGTCGACTGCCTGCTGAAGCAGTCCGGCACCCTGTCCGAACGCACCGTGCTGGCTGAGCGCGTGATGGACAGCAACGACCAGGAAAAGGAGCGTGGCATCACGATCCTGGCCAAGAACACGGCCATCACCTGGAACGGCAACCGCATCAACATCGTCGACACCCCGGGACACGCCGACTTCGGTGGCGAGGTCGAGCGCGTGCTGTCGATGGTGGACTCGGTGCTGATCCTGGTCGACGCGATGGACGGCCCGATGCCGCAGACCCGCTTCGTGACCCAGAAGGCGTTCGCGATGGGCTTCAAGCCGATCGTGGTGGTCAACAAGATCGACCGTCCCGGCGCCCGCCCGGACTGGGTGATCGACCAGGTGTTCGACCTGTTCGACAAGCTCGGCGCCACCGACGAGCAGCTGGATTTCCCGATCGTCTACACCTCCGCCCTGAACGGCTACGCCAGCCTGGATTCGAGCGTGCGCGACGGCGACATGACCCCGCTGTACGAAGCGATCATGCAGCACGTGTCGGCACCGGCCGTGGATCCGGACGGCCCGTTCCAGATGCGCATCAGCCAGCTGGACTACAACAACTTCGTCGGCGTGATCGGCATCGGCCGCATCCAGCGCGGCGTGCTGAAGAAGAACATGCCGGTCAGCGTGATCGACCGCGAAGGCAAGAAGCGCCAGGGCAAGGTGCTGCAGGTGCTGGGCTTTTTGGGCCTGGAGCGCATCGAGCAGGACACCGCCGAGGCCGGCGACATCGTCGCCATCTCCGGCGTGGCCGAACTGACCATTTCCGACACCGTGTGCGCGCTCGACGCGCCCGAAGCGCTGCCGGCGCTGACCGTGGACGAGCCCACCATCTCGATGACCTTCCAGGTCAACAACTCGCCGTTCGCCGGTAACAAGGACCTGTCCGGTGGCAAGTTCCTGACCAGCCGCCAGCTGCGCGACCGCCTGGACCGCGAGAAGGTGCACAACGTGGCACTGAAGGTCGAGGAAGGCTCCGACGCCGACAAGTTCCTGGTCTCCGGCCGTGGCGAACTGCATCTGTCGGTGCTGATCGAGAACATGCGTCGCGAAGGCTACGAGCTGGCCGTGTCGCGTCCGGAAGTGATCATCAAGGAGATTGACGGCAAGCAGATGGAGCCGATCGAACAGCTCGTGGTGGACATCGAAGAACAGCACCAGGGCGGCGTGATGGAAAAGCTGGGCACCCGCAAGGGCCAGCTGAAGAACATGGAGCCGGACGGCAAGGGCCGCGTGCGCCTGGACTACATGATCCCGGCGCGTGGCCTGATCGGCTTCCAGAACGAGTTCCGCACCCTGACCCAGGGCTCGGGCCTGCTGTTCCACGTGTTCGACCATTACGGCCCGAAGGAACAGGGCGCCATCGCCAAGCGCCAGAACGGCGTGATGATCGCCAATGCCGCCGGCGCCACCCCCGCCTATGCGCTGGGTCCGCTGGAAGAGCGTGGCCGCCTGTTCGCTGCAGAAGGCGACAACGTGTACGAAGGCCAGCTGGTCGGTATCCACTCCAAGGACAACGACCTGACCGTCAACGCGATCAAGACCAAGCCGCTGACCAACATGCGCGCCTCGGGCAAGGACGATGCGATCAAGCTGACCCCGGCAATCAAGTACACGCTGGAACAGGCACTGGACTTCATCGAGGACGACGAGCTGGTCGAAGTCACCCCGAAGGAAATCCGCCTGCGCAAGAAGTTCCTCACCGAAAGCGATCGCAAGCGCGCTGGCCGTTCCGGCTAAGCACGGCCGGTCCCTCTTCGTGAGCAACACGCCCTACAGCCCGGATCCGCGCGCGCATCCGGGGCTGCACGCGATCGCCTTGCTAGAGGCGGTCAAGGGGACGCTTGCGCTGTTGGCGGCGACGGGCCTGGAAATTCTGGGCCCGCTCCCGCTGCAGAATGCGGTGAGCACGCTGATCCGCCGTTTCAGCCTGGATCCCGACCACGGCGCACTGCCGTCGCTGCTCAAGACCATCAACCCCGACGCCGTCCATCTGGCCGCTGCCGCAATGCTGGCCTACGGCCTGCTGCACGTCGTGGAAGCCTGGGGGCTGTGGCGTGCCAAGGCCTGGGCGTCGCTGCTGGGCTGCCTGTCGGCGGCCATCTACCTGCCTTTCGATATCTACGCCATCGTCCGCCATCCCGGCTGGACCGCCTGGGCTGTGCTGGCGATCAATCTGATCGTGGTCGGCGTGCTGGCACGCGACCTGATCAAGCGCCGGCGGCGCTGACGCCCTGCCCGTCTGCGGGCACCTCATACACGTTGTCACCCCGACGCAGCGCCGTTAGCCTGCCAACAGTCCTCCGGGGAAGACCAACCAATGCGATCCACCACCTTGTCCTTCGCGCTGCTGCTTGCGCTGTGCGGCCATGCGTATGCCGATGACCTGACGCCGGCCGGTGCCGGCGCCGCCACCGGGCATGAAGACCTCGGCGATGCCGACATCGGCGGTCTGCAGGCACGCATGATGTCCGGCAAGACCAGCAGCCTGGATCTGACCCGCGCCTACCTGCAGCGCGTGGCGACCATCGATCGCGCCGGCCCCACCCTCAATTCGGTGATCGAACTCAACCCGCAGGCCGAAGCCGACGCGCGTGCACTGGACGCCGAACGCCGTGCCGGCCGCGTGCGCGGCCCCCTGCACGGCATTCCGGTGCTGCTGAAGGACAACATCGATGCGCTGCCGATGGTCAACAGCGCCGGCTCGCTGGCGCTGGCCGATTTCAGGCCGGCCCGCGATGCCTTCCTGGTGCAACGCCTGCGCACCGCCGGCGCAGTGATCCTGGGCAAGACCAACCTGAGCGAATGGGCCAATTTCCGCTCCACCAAGTCGAGTTCCGGCTGGAGTGCACGCGGTGGCCTGACCCGCAATCCCTACGTGCTGGATCGCAATCCCTGCGGCTCCAGCGCCGGCACCGGCGCGGCGATCGCCGCCAGCCTGGCCACGGTCGGCATCGGCACCGAAACCGACGGCAGCATCACCTGCCCGGCCGCGGTGAACGGTCTGGTCGGGCTCAAGCCGACCGTGGGCCTGGTCAGCCGCGACGGCATCATTCCGATCTCGGCCAGCCAGGACACCGCCGGCCCGATGACGCGCAGCGTCGCCGATGCGGCCGCCGTGCTGCAGGCGATCGCCGCGCCCGACCCGCAGGACCCGGCCACGCGCACTGCGCCGGCACCCACCCCGAACTACCTGGCGCATCTCAAGCGCGATGGCCTGCGTGGCGCGCGCCTGGGCCTGCTGCGCAATCCACTGCGCGAGGATCCCGCGATCGCCGCCACCTTGAACCGTGCGGTGCAGACCCTGCGTGCGGCCGGCGCCACCGTGATCGAAACCCGCCTGGCGACCGACGGCCAGTGGGATGCTGCCGAACAGACGGTCTTGCTGGTCGAGTTCAAGGCCGGCCTGAACGCCTATCTGCGCAGCCACGCTGCACCCGTAGCGAGCCTGGAGCAATTGATCGCCTTCAATCGCAGCCACGCACAGCGCGAGATGCCTTACTTCGGGCAGGAGTTGTTCGAGCAGGCGCAGGCCGCGCCCGGGCTCGACGATGCCGCCTATCTCACCGCCCGCGCCACAGCCAGACGCCTGGCCGGGCCGGAAGGCATCGATGCCGCGTTGCAGGCCAATCGCCTGGACGCCCTGATCGTGCCGACCACCGGGGCTGCCTGGGTCACCGACCTGGTCAAGGGCGACACCTTTCCCGGCGCCGGCTATGGGGCCGCCGCGGTGGCCGGTTACCCGAGCCTGAGCGTGCCGATGGGACACACTCAGGGCCTGCCGCTGGGCTTGTTGTTCATGGGCAGCGCCTGGAGCGAGCCACGCCTGATCGAACTGGCCTACGCGTACGAGCAGCGCAGCCAGGCGCGGTTTGCGCCCGGCTATGCGCCGACTGCGCCCAGCGCACCGGCGGCCGCGCCTGCAGCTACTACACCGTAGTCGCAGGCTCGCCGTCTTCAGCACCGGGCGAGCGCACGCTCTCCGGGGCGATCGGCGCGGCGGCGCGCAGCGGCGGCTTTTCCTGCGCGGCGATTTCGGCACGGATCCTTGGCAAGGCGTAGGGGTGCTCGCGGGTCAGGAAGTCGATCATGCGCTCGCGGCAGATGCAGCGCAGGTCGAACGCATCGCCGGAATTGCGCGCGCTCACCAGCAGGCGCACCTGGATCGTGCTCTCGCTGGTTTCGGTCACCTGGGTCACGCAGACGCGCCCATCCCACAGCGGCTCGCTCCTGCAGATGCGCTCCAGCTCGGCACGCACCGCCGCGATCGGGGTGCGGTAGTCCAGCCACAGGAATGCGGTACCGAGCAGGTCGGCGCTGCTGCGTGTCCAGTTCTGGAACGGGTTTTCGATGAACCAGGTGAGCGGCACCACCATCCGTCGCTCGTCCCAGATCCGCACCACCACGTACGAGCTGCCGATCTCCTCGATGCGGCCCCATTCGCCTTCCACGATCACCACGTCGTCCAGCCGGATCGGCTGGGTCAGCGCGATCTGCAGTCCGGCGATCAGGTTGCCGAACACCGGCTTGGCCGCGATACCGGCCACCAGCCCGATGATGCCGGCCGAGGCCAGCAGCGTCTTGCCGATCTGGCGCACCTGCTCGAAGCCAAGCAGCACCACCGAGATGCCGAGCAGGATCACCGCGCCCATCACCACCCGGCTCAGCACGCGCGTTTGCGTCTGGATGCGCCGTGCGGTGAGGTTGTCGGACACTTCGATCGGGTTGCTGCGCAGGATTGCCATCTCGCCGGCAGCGACCGCACGGACCAGCAACCAGGTCACGCAGCCGACGATACCGACGTGCAGCAGGTGCTGTACCGCAGTCAGCGCCTTGCCCGACAGCGGCGTCGCCTCGGTGGCGACGCCCAGAAACAGCAGCGGCAGGATAAAGGCCGCCGGCAGCGTGACCACGCGGATGATGCGTGCGCGGCGGTAGTCGCGGCCCTGCATGCGGCGAAACAGCCACAGCAGCAACGACCAGGTGACGATGCCCGCGAGCAGCGCGGCACCAAGCGGGATTGCGTAGTCGCGGATGACGCTCCAGTCGGCAGTCAAACCGTTCCTCCTGTGGGGGAAAGAGGGATGGCTGCAACATCATGCCGCACGCGGCATGAGCGTCACGTCATGCGCACGGCGACATCATGTGCCCAGCGGCTGCGCCGCCACCTGCTGCTGCTTGCGCACGATCGCCATTGCGATCTCCAGCGACTGCTCGTAGTTCAGGCGCGGATCCACGCTGGAACGGTAGGCGCGTTCCAGATCGCGCTCGGTCAACTCGCGCGCGCCACCGGTACATTCGGTGACGTCTTCGCCGGTGAGTTCCAGATGTACCCCGCCCAGCCGCGTCCCGGCGGCCGCGTGCAGATCAAACGACAACTCGACCTCGCTGCGGATATTGTCGAAACGCCGTGTCTTGTAGCCGTTTCCGGTGCTTTCGGTGTTGCCGTGCATCGCATCGCACACCCACAACACCCGACGCCCGTCGCGCCTGACCGCCTCCAGCAGCGGCGGCAAATTCTCGGCGATCTGCGCCGCCCCCATGCGATGGATGAAGCTCAGGCGGCCGGGCTCGTCTTCCGGATTGAGCACATCGATCAGACGCAGCAGCTGATCCGGCTGCACCGACGGCCCCACCTTGATCGCGATCGGATTGCGCACGCCCCGCAGATACTCCACGTGCGCGCCATCCAGCGCGGCGGTGCGCATGCCGATCCACGGGTAATGCGTGCTCAGGTTGAACCAGCCCCACTGGCGCGGCACCTGGCGGGTCAGGCCTTCCTCGTACGGCAGCAACAGCGCCTCGTGCGAGGTATAGAAATCGATGCGATTGAGGTTGTAGACCTCCGCGCCGGACAGGGTCTCCATGAAGCGGACCGCATCGCCGATCGACGCCACCATCTTCTGGTAGTCCGCTGCCAGCGGCGAATACCCCACCCAATCCAGATTCCAGTATTCGGGATGGTGCAGGTCGGCAAAGCCGCCGTCGATCAGGGCGCGCACGAAGTTCATCGTCATCGCCGAGCGCGAATGCGCGGTGATCATGCGCTGCGGATCCGGCACGCGCGCCGCCTCGGTGAAGGCCGGCGCGTTGATCACATCGCCGCGGTAGCTCGGCAGGGTCACCCCGTCACGGGTTTCGGTATCGGCCGAACGCGGCTTGGCGTACTGCCCGGCAAAGCGCCCGACCCGCACCACCGGCAGGTGCAGGCCGTGCACCAGCACCAGGCTCATTTGCAGCAGCACCTTCAGGCGATTGGAGATCGTGCCCGATTCGCAATCGCTGAAATTTTCGGCGCAATCCCCGCCCTGCAGCAGGAAGCGCTTGCCCTCCTGGGCCTCGGCCAGCTGGCGCTTGAGCGCGAAGATTTCCCAGGAGGTCACCAGCGGCGGCAACTGCCGCAACTCGCCCAGCGTGTGTTCCAACGCAACGGCATCCGGGTAGACCGGCATCTGCAGTGCCGGACGCTGCCGCCAGCTCTGCGGCGACCACGGGTCTGCCTGGTTGACGGACGACTGAGGGGAAGCGGACATCGTGAACTCCAGAAATCTCGGGCGCCGGCAACCGCCGGAACGGAACGATCAGAACAACTTGCGCGGACCACGTTGCCTGAAGCCGGCATACAGCGCCCACAACGCCAGGCCCGTGAACCACAGCATGCTCCACATCGGCATGCTCAGGCCCAGGAAGCGCCAATCGATATTGCCGCAGTCGCCGGTGCCGGTCAGTACCGTGCGGAGCACCTCGAATGGCCCCATCGTCTCGCTCAGGAAGCTCAACGGCGGCCCGCACGACGACATCATGTCCTTGGGCCGGATCTGCACCCAGACATGCCGCGCCGCGATGCCCATGCCCACGCCGGCAGCGATGAAACCCAGCACGCCATAGACCTTGCGCGTGCCCGCGGCGCGCGGCCCATGCAACGCACCCAGCAGGAACAACACCGCCAGCGCCGCAAAGGCGATCCGCTGGAAGATGCAGAGCGGGCATGGTTCCAGCCCAAGATGCAGCTGCACATAGATCGCATAGCCAAGCAGACCTGCGCAGGCAACAAAGCCCAGCAAGAACTGCGCCCGGAAACCCCAACGAAATGGATTCATCGCTACCGCGTGCCTAGGATCGAATGCCCGATTATCAGCCATCGCTGCCGCGGTGACCACGGATCGCTGCATCGGACAGATCGCGGCACGAAGTCGCGTCCAGCCATGCCTATCGACGGTCACGCGCCACCTCGTACGCCAGCGATGCAGCCAGGCCGCACCCACCGCTGCGCCGGCTTGCTTGGCCATGCTCGGGACCAGCCCGTTGCCGTGCACCGCAGTGCGGCTGCACCACCGACACCAGGGCCAGCCGACCCGGTTCAGGGCCTGCAATGAAAAAGCCCGGCGCTAGCCGGGCTTTTCAGGAATCTCTGCGAAGGGCGAACCGATTACTCGGCCACTTCCTCGGCGACGACCGGACGGTCGACCAGCTCGACATACGCCATCGGCGCATTGTCACCGGCACGGAAGCCGGCCTTCAGGATGCGCAGGTAGCCGCCGGGACGGGTCGCGTAGCGCGGGCCCAGTTCGACGAACAGCTTGCCCACTGCTTCCTTGTCGCGCAGGCGGGCAAACGCCAGACGACGATTGGCAACGCCATCGACCTTGCCGATGGTGATCAGCGGCTCGGCGACGCGACGCAGTTCCTTGGCCTTCGGCAAGGTGGTCTTGATCAGCTCGTGCTTGAACAGCGAGGCGGCCATATTGCGGAACATGGCTTCGCGGTGCGCGCTGGTGCGGTTGAACTTACGGCCAGATTTCTGGTGACGCATGAGTGTGATTTCCTAAGGAATGTTGAGACTGCTTGAGAAACGTTGTCGCCATCCTGGCGCTGTTGAATGGACTGCGGTTGGTCCGAACCGGCCGTCCCTCGACCGGGTGTCAGCGCGGGCTTTGGCCCGTCGATGAGGAAAAACAAACATGGGCGCCCGAAGACGCCCATGCCTTGCAGCATTAACCAAGCATGCCGTGCTGGGCGACACCGGCCGGCGGCCAGTTCTCCAGCTTCATGCCCAGTGCAAGGCCGCGCTGTGCCAGCACTTCCTTGATTTCGGTCAGCGACTTCTTGCCCAGATTCGGGGTCTTGAGCAGTTCCACTTCGGTCTTCTGGATCAGATCGCCGATGTAGTAGATGCTCTCGGCCTTCAGGCAGTTGGCCGAACGCACGGTCAGCTCGAGGTCGTCGATCGGGCGCAGCAGCACCGGATCCACGCCACTGGCAGCCGGCTTGGCCGCACCGCGATCGCGGTGGGTGAAATCGCCGAACACCGACAGCTGATCGCTGAGGATGTCGGCGGCGGTGCGCACGGCTTCCTCGGCATCGATGGTGCCGTTGGTTTCGATATCGATCACCAGCTTGTCGAGGTCGGTGCGCTGTTCAACGCGCGCAGCTTCCACGGCATAGGCAACGCGACGCACCGGCGAGAACGACGCATCCAGCATCAGACGACCGATGGTGCGGGTCTCTTCGTCCGGACGACGACGCGCGGCCGCCGGCTGATAGCCGAAACCACGCTCGATCTTCAGGCGCATGTTCAGCGCCGTGTCCTTGGTCAGGTGGCAGATCACGTGGTCGCCGTTGATGATCTCGACGTTGTGATCGGTCCTGATGTCGGCCGCAGTGACCGTGCCCGGACCCTGCTTGGACAACGACAGCGTCGCGCTGTCGCCACTATGCATACGAATCGCCACGTCTTTCAGGTTGAGCAGGACGTCAAGCACGTCTTCCTGCAGCCCTTCGACCGTGGTGTACTCGTGCAGCACGCCGTCGATCTCGACCTCGGTGATCGCAAAACCCGGGATCGACGACAACAGCACACGACGCAGGGCATTGCCCAGCGTGTGCCCGTAACCGCGCTCCAAGGGCTCGATCACGACCTTTGCGCGATTGTCGGTAAGACGTTCGATCTGCGGACCACGGGGGCGCAGAACCTGGTTGGCGGTAACCGTCATGTTGCGGGGTCTCCTGCGAACCTCCGGCGGTGCCGGAGGCTCTCCAATGTGAATTACTTCGAATACAACTCGACGATCAGCGCTTCGTTGATATCCGAAGGCAGGTCAGCGCGATCCGGAACGGCCTTGAACACGCCGCTGAACTTCTTCGAATCGACTTCGACCCACGACGGCGTCATGTCGTGCTGCTCAGCCACGGTCAGGGCTTCCTGCACGCGGAGCTGCTTCTGTGCCTTTTCCGACAGCGTGATCGCATCGCCAGCCTTGATCTGGTACGAGGCCAGGTTCACCGACTTGCCATTGACCAGCACGCCACGGTGCGACACCAGCTGGCGCGCGGCCGGACGGGTGACGGCAAAGCCCATGCGGTAGCAGACGTTGTCCAGACGGGTTTCCAGCAACTGCAGCAGGTTCTCGCCGGTGTTGCCCTTCTTGGTCGAGGCCTTCTTGTAGTAGTTGCGGAACTGACGCTCCAGCAAACCGTAGATGCGCTTGACCTTCTGCTTTTCACGCAGCTGGGTAGCGTAGTCGGAGAGCTTGCCTTTGCGAGCCGCGCCGTGTTGGCCAGGCTTCTGCTCAAGCTTGCACTTGGAGTCCAGCGCACGCGCCGGGCTCTTGAGGGAAAGATCGGCGCCTTCGCGGCGGGCGAGCTTACAGGTAGGACCGATATAACGAGCCATTTCTTATCGCTCCCTTTAGACGCGACGCTTCTTCGGCGGACGGCACCCGTTGTGCGGGATTGGCGTCACGTCGATGATGTTGGTGATCTTGTAGCCCACGTTGTTCAACGAACGCACGGCCGACTCACGGCCCGGACCCGGACCCTTGATACGTACTTCCAGCGACTTCACGCCGTAGTCGAGCGCAGCGCGGCCAGCCTTTTCGGCGGCAACCTGGGCAGCGAACGGGGTCGACTTGCGCGAACCACGGAAACCGGCGCCGCCGGACGTGGCCCACGACAGTGCATTGCCCTGGCGATCGGTGATGGTGACGATGGTGTTGTTGAACGAAGCGTGGACGTGGGCGACGCCGTCAGTGATGACGCGCTTGATCTTCTTCTTCGTTTTCTTTTCTGCTGGCTTTGCCATGATCTATCCCTTACTTCCTGATCGCCTTGCGCGGACCCTTGCGGGTGCGGGCGTTGGTACGGGTGCGCTGACCACGCAGCGGGAGACCACGGCGATGACGCAGACCGCGATAGCAGCCCAGGTCCATCAGTCGCTTGATCGCGATACCGATTTCGCGGCGCAGGTCGCCTTCGACGACATACTTGCCGACCTCGGCGCGCAGGCGCTCGATTTCGGGTTCGGACAGATCACGAATCTTCGTGGTCGAGGTAACGCCTGCGGATTCGCAGAGCTTCTTCGAACGGGTACGGCCGATGCCGTAGATGCTTTGCAACCCGACCCAGACGTGCTTCTGGGCTGGCAGGTTGACGCCTGCAATACGCGCCATGACGCGATTCTCCAACTGAGTGATGGCCCGACAGCGCCCAGGCGCCATCCGGCAGGATGGATCAAAAGTGAACTCGGAATTGTAGCAAGGCCTCGGATTGCTTTGAAGCCCGTGGAACCAAAAGTTCCATGGACCCGGCGTGGGGAGTGTGCCCTCGCTCCGGCGCCGGACGATGTTGATCCAGAAAACTTCTCCGAATCGCCTGTACTACTCCCGCACAGGACCACCTCGTCACACCCGCGCGCGAGACGTCGCGCGAGCCGCCCTTCTGATCGGAAGATCGTGGCCCGGGAACCAGGCCGTCTTCACGCAATGAAGATCTAGTGTACCACCTAACTGCCCGCGGGACTTAACTGCGCGCCAGACCGCCGCGCGAGCCACCCTTGAGGTTGGCCTTCTTCAGCAGGCTCTCGTACTGATGCGACATCAGATGCGCCTGGATCTGCGCAATGAAGTCCATCACCACCACCACGGCGATCAACAGCGACGTACCACCGAAGTGGAACGAGGTGCCTAGCTGCGTGCGCATGATTTCCGGCAGCAGGCAGACGATCACCAGGTACAACGAACCGGCTGCGGTCAGACGTGTCAGCACGCCGTCCACGTAATCCGCCGTCGCCTTGCCCGGACGGATGCCCGGAATCAGCGCACCCGACTTCTTGAGGTTGTCGGCGGTTTCCTGCGAGTTGAACACCAGCGCGGTGTAGAAGAACGCAAAGCCGATGATCAGTGCCGCAAACACCAGCATGTGCACCGGCTCGCCCGGCCCGAGCGCATTGGCGATCTTCTGCAGCCAGGAACCCACGCCGCTGCCGGACGCCGCCTGACCGGACCACATCGACAGCGTCGCCGGGAAAGCGAGGATGCTGGAGGCGAAGATCGGCGGAATCACGCCCGCCATGTTGAGCTTCAGCGGCAGGAACGAGGTCTGGTTCATGTACGCATTGCGGCCGCCCTGGCGGCGCGCGTAGTTGACCGTGATGCGTCGCTGCCCGCGTTCGACGAACACCACGAACAGCGTGAACGCCAGGATGGTGATGACGATCAGCAGCAGCGAAATGAAGCTCAGATTGCCTTCGCGGAAGGCTTCGACGGTCTGGATGGCCGCCGACGGAAGACCTGCCACAATGCCGGCGAAGATGATCAGCGACACGCCGTTGCCGATGCCGCGCTCGGTAACCTGCTCGCCCACCCACATCAGGAAGATGGTGCCAGCGGTCAGCGCGATCACTGCGGTGAGCACAAAGCCCATGCCTGGCGCATACACCACCGGAGCGCCACCGGGCGCGGTCTGGTTCTGCAGTGCCAGCGCGATACTGCCGCCCTGCACCACCGCCAGAAGCACCGCACCGATGCGCGAATACTGGGTGATCTTGCGTCGGCCGGATTCGCCTTCCTTCTGCATCGCCTTGAGGGCGGGAAAGATGTGCGTGGCCAACTGGATCACGATCGATGCCGAGATGTACGGCATCACGTTCAACGCGAAGATGCTGAAACGGTGCAGGGCGCCGCCCGAGAACATGTTGAACATGTCCACGATGCCGCCGCCCTGCGCCTGCATCAACGAAAGCATGGCATCGGGATTCACGCCAGGCACCGGCACATAGCAGCCGATGCGATAGACGATCAATGCCCCGAGGACGAACAGCAGCCGCTGGCGAAGTTCCGTGAACTTGCCGAGCCCGCCACCGAGGTTACCAATGCCAGCCTGCGCCATCTGCCGATTACTCCTCTACGCTGCCGCCGGCAGCTTCGATTGCTGCCTTGGCGCCTGCACTTGCAGCCACGCCCTTCAGCACGAACTTCTTGCTCAGCTCACCCTTCAGCACGATCTTCGCCTTCTTGGCGCGGCTCGGGACCAGATTGGCCGCACGCAGCGCTGCAAAGTCGATCTCACCGGCTTCCAGCTTGTCCAGCTGGTAGGACAACACTTCGGCACTGTCACGCGCCATCTTGGAACGGAAGCCGATCTTCGGCAGACGGCGCTGCATCGGGGTCTGGCCGCCTTCGAAGCCGGCCTTGATCTTGCCGCCGCCCTTGCGCGCGAACGAACCCTTGTGGCCGCGGCCGCAGGTCTTGCCAAGGCCCGAGCCGATGCCGCGGCCGACGCGGGTGCGCTCGGTGCGGGCGCCGTCGGCGGGCTTGAGGTCATTGAGATGCAAAGTCATGGGATTAGTCCTCAACCTTGACGAGGTAATGAACGGTATTGATCAGACCGCGAACCTGCGGGCTGTCCTTGAGTTCACGCACATCGTTGAGCTTATTCAGGCCCAACGCACGCACCGACAGGCGGTGACGCGACTGGGTTCCACGCAGGCCACGCACCAGGCGCACCGTCACGGTCTTGTTGGTGTCCTTAGCCATGGTTGAGCTCCTCCACCTTCTTGCCGCGCTTGGCCGCAACACGCGCCGGCGACTGCACTTCCGACAGGCCCTTCAGGGTTGCACGGACCAGGTTGATCGGGTTACGCGAACCAACTGCCTTGGCCAGCACGTTCTTGACGCCGACCGCTTCCAGCACAGCGCGCATGGCACCGCCGGCGATGACGCCGGTACCTTCCGACGCAGGCTGCATGTAGACGCGCGCAGCGCCATGGCCGGACTTGACCGCGTGCCACAAGGTGCCGTTGTTCAGATCCACGGTGGCCAGGTTCTTGCGCGCCTGTTCCATCGACTTCTGGATGGCGACCGGCACTTCGCGCGCCTTGCCATAGCCAAAACCGACCTTGCCCAGACCATCGCCGACCACGGTCAGCGCGGTGAAGGTGAACTGGCGGCCACCCTTGACGGTCTTGCTGACGCGATTGACCGCGACCAGCTTTTCGATCATGCCATCGTCGACTTTCTCTTCGCGGTTACGGTCGCGATCACGACCCCGCGGTGCACGTTCTTCTGCCATCTTGATTCCTTGATTGATTGAGTATGTACGGCTCGAAGCCGCTTATGGTTGTGGAGTGAAACGGTGTTCCCGTGGCCGCTGCAAAAGAACGGGACGGTCCGGCATCTCCCCTGCCGGCGGTAACGCGGATGTGGCCGATGGCCACATCCGCAGCAGTGCTTAGAACTGCAGGCCGCCTTCGCGAGCTGCGTCGGCCAGCGCCTTGATACGGCCATGGTAGCGGTAGCCCGAGCGGTCGAATGCGACCTTCTCGATACCGGCAGCCTTGGCGCGCTCGGCAATCAGCTTGCCGACCTTGACGGCCGCATCGCTGTTCTTGCCGTTCTTCAGGCCTTCCTTCACGTCGGCCTGCAGGGTGTTCGCCGCGGCGATCACCTTGGAACCGTCGGCAGTGAAGACCTGCGCGTACAGATGCTGGCCGGTGCGCAGCACCGACAGGCGAGCGACGCCCAGTTCACGGATGTGCGAACGGGTGGACTTGGCGCGACGCAGACGGGCGATGTTCTTGTTGATGCTCATGATATTTATCCTACGGAAGCTGAAGGAAAACAGGCTTTTGCAGCAGGAAGTCCGGCCATGGATGGCCGGGCTTCTCGCAGAGGGACCTGCCTTACGCCTTCTTGGCTTCCTTGCGAATGATGACTTCACCGGCGTACTTCACACCCTTGCCCTTGTAGGGCTCCGGCGGACGGAAGCCGCGAATCTTGGCGGCGACTTCGCCGACGCGCTGCTTGTCGGCACCCTGGACCACGATCTCGGTCTGGGTCGGGGTCGACAGCGTGATGCCTTCCGGCGCCACGAACACCAGCGGGTGCGAGAAGCCGAGCGACAGGTTCAGATCCTTGCCCTGCATGGCGGCGCGGTAACCGACGCCGACCAGCTCGAGCTTGCGCTCGAAGCCTTCGGACACACCCTTGACCATATTGGCCAGGATGGCGCGCACGGTGCCGGTGATGGCGATCTGCGACGGATCGTTTGCCGACAGCGTGGCAACGCCGCCGTCGATGGCGATTTCAACGCCAACCGGCTTCGGCAGGGTCAGGGTGCCCTTCGGGCCCTTGACACTGACCTGCTCGGGCTGGACGTTGAGCTCAACACCCTTCGGAAGGGAAACAGGCTTCTTGGCTACACGGGACATGATCGATTCCTTCCCTTAGGCCACGAAGCACAGGACTTCACCACCAACGCCGGCTTCGCGAGCCTGCGCATCGGTCATGATGCCCTTCGACGTGGAGATGATGGCGATACCCAGGCCACCCAGGACCTTGGGCAGCTCGGTCTTGCCGCGGTACTGGCGCAGACCCGAGCGCGAAAAACGCTTCAGGGTCTCGATGACCGGACGGCCTTCGAAATACTTCAGCACGATTTCCAGCTCCGACTTGTTGTTTTCGGTCGCTGTCACGCGCAGGTCGGTGATGTAACCCTCGTCCTTCAGGACCTGGGCGATCGCGACCTTGATCTTGGACGACGGCAATTTCACCGTCTGCTTACCGACCGCGGCCGCATTCTTGATGCGTACCAGCAGGTCGGCGATGGGATCAGTCATGCTCATATGAGTACCTTTGAGTGCACCGATATCCGCTTTCGCGAAAATCTTGTGTTTTCCTGGGGATGGGCCAGGACCCTTTACGCCATGCCGAACCCATGCGGGCAAGACAGAAGCGGAAGTATACGACAAAAGAGCCCGACTTGCGTCGGACTCCCCTGTTGAACAGAACGATCCTGTTCAAGCCGGCCGCGAGCGGCCGGCACTGCTGTTACCAGCTTGCCTTGCGCAGACCCGGAACGTCGCCGTTCATCGTGGCCTTGCGCAGCATGTTGCGACCCAGACCGAACTTGCGGTAGACACCGCGCGGACGGCCGGACAGCTCGCAACGGTTGCGGTGGCGGCTCGGCGACGAATCGCGCGGCAGCTTCTGCAACTTGGTCGACGCATCGATCTTCTCTTCGTAGGACGCATCCTGGCTGGAGAGGATCTTCTTCAGCGCATCACGCTTGCCGGCGAATTTCTTCGCCAGCTTTGCACGCTTGATGTCGCGGTGGATCATGGAGGTCTTTGCCATTTCGGATGTCCTCGACGGTCAGTTACGGAACGGGAACTTGAACGCTGCCAGCAGCGCCTTCGCTTCCGCATCCGTCTTGGCGGTGGTGGTGATGGCGATATCCATACCGCGAATCGCGTCGACGGCGTCGAAGTCGATTTCCGGGAAGATGATCTGTTCCTTCACACCCATGTTGAAGTTGCCACGACCGTCAAAGGAGCGACCCGAAACACCACGGAAGTCGCGCACGCGCGGCAACGAGATGTTGATCAGACGATCCAGAAACTCGTACATCTTGGCGCGACGCAAGGTGGTCTTGCAGCCGATCGGCCAACCGTCGCGAATCTTGAACGATGCGACCGAGACGCGCGACTTGGTGACCACCGGCTTCTGGCCGGAGATCTTGGACATGTCGGCGACCGCATTTTCCAGAATCTTCTTGTTGGTAGCAGCCTCGCCCACGCCCATGTTGAGCGTGACCTTGACCAGCTTCGGCACTTCCATCGGATTGGTGTAGCCGAATTCCTTCATCAGGGCCGGCACCACGTTTTCCTTGTAAAACTTTTCGAGACGCGTATTCATGATCTCATTCCTCAGGCGTCGAGCGCCTCACCGCTGGAGCGGAACACACGCAATTTGCGTCCATCCTCCAGCACCTTGAAGCCAACGCGTTCGCCCTTGCCCGTTGCCGGGTTGACGATATTGACGTTGGAGATATGGATCGACGCTTCACGCTCGACCACGCCGCCGGCGACACCCGCCTGCGGGTTCGGCTTGGTGTGGCGCTTGATGACGTTGGCATTGGAGACGATCACGCGATCGCCGTCCACACGCACAACTTCACCCTGCTTACCCTTGTCCTTGCCGGTGTTGATGACGACCTGGTCGCCCTTCTTGATACGGTTAGCCATGTATATGTCCTCCGCTCACAGCACTTCGGGAGCGAGCGAGACGATCTTCATGAACTTCTCGGAACGCAGCTCGCGCGTCACCGGCCCGAAGATGCGGGTCCCGATCGGCTCCTGCTTATTGTTCAACAGCACAGCGGCGTTGCCATCGAAGCGGATCAGCGAACCGTCGGGACGGCGCACACCCTTGCGGGTACGCACCACGACGGCGTCGTAGACTTCGCCCTTCTTGACCTTGCCACGCGGAATGGCGTCCTTGACGGTCACCTTGATGATGTCGCCAATGTGTGCGTAACGGCGCTTGGAGCCGCCCAGCACCTTGATGCACATCACTTCCTTGGCACCCGAATTGTCGGCGACATCGAGGTAGCTCTGCATCTGGATCATGATTCAGATCTCCCTTATTCGGCCGAACGGGTGACGATTTCGACCACCCGCCAGTTCTTGGTCTTGGACATCGGAGCAATCTCGGTCACACGCACGACGTCGCCTTCGTTGCAGGCATTGTCGGCGTCGTGTGCGTGGAGCTTGGACGAGCGCTTGATGTACTTACCGTACAACGGGTGCTTGACCTGGCGCTCCACCAACACGGTGACCGTCTTGTCCATCTTGTTGCTGACGACACGGCCTTCGACCGTGCGCAGCGTTTGCTTTTCGTTGTTGTCGCTCATCGCGGCCGTCCTTACTTGGTGCTGCCGAGCAGGTACTTGACGCGAGCAATCTCGCGGCGCACCCGGCGGGTATCGTGGGTCTTCGGCAGCTGGCCGGTGACCTGCTGCATACGGAGCGAGAACTGCTCCTTACGCAGATCGGTCAGGTGGGCCTTCAGTTCGTCAGCCGACTTCTCGCGGAGTTGTTTGATATCCATCAGCGCACCGTCCGGGTCACGAAAGTGGTGGTCACCGACAATTTCGCGGCGGCAAGGCGGAACGCCTCACGTGCGACATCTTCGGGGATCCCCTCGATTTCATAGATCATGCGGCCCGGCTGAATCTGCGCGACCCAGTACTCCACGTTGCCCTTACCGGAGCCCATGCGGACTTCGATCGGCTTCTTGGTGATCGGCTTGTCGGGGAACACACGAATCCACATCTTGCCGCCCTTCTTGACGTGGCGGCTGATCGTACGACGTGCTGCTTCAATCTGGCGCGCGGTCAGCTGACCGTGCGCGGTTGCCTTGAGGCCGTACTCGCCGAAGCTGACGGCGTTTCCGCTCCATGCCAGGCCGTCGTTACGGCCCTTGTGCATCTTGCGATATTTGGTTCGCTTGGGTTGCAACATTGCCGTTACCTCGCTTCACGAGCCGGGCGCGAAGGACGGTCACCACGGTCGCCGCGATCGTTACGATCGTTGCGCGGGCTGTCGTCCTGCTTCTCCTGGCCAACCTGGGAGAAGTCGAAGACCTCGCCCTTATAGATCCAGACCTTGATACCGATGATGCCGTACGTCGTGGACGCCTCGGCAAAACCGTAATCGATGTCGGCACGTAGCGTGTGCAGCGGCACGCGGCCTTCGCGGTACCACTCCGAACGGGCGATTTCTGCACCGTTGAGGCGGCCAGCCACATTGACCTTGATGCCCAGGGCACCCAGGCGCATCGCGTTGCCGACCGAGCGCTTCATTGCACGGCGGAACATGATGCGACGCTCAAGCTGCTGCGCGATCGACTCGGCGACCAGCTGCGCATCCAGCTCCGGCTTGCGCACTTCGGTGACGTTGATGTGGGCAGGAACACCCATCATCGCGCTCACTTCCTTACGCAGCTTTTCAATGTCCTCGCCACGCTTGCCGATCACCACGCCCGGACGGGCGGTGTGGATCGTCACGCGGGCGGTTTTGGCAGGGCGCTCGATCAAGATCTTGCTGATACCTGCCTGCGCGAGCTTCTTGCGCAGCATTTCACGCACTTTCAGGTCGGCTGCCAGATAGGCGGCGAAGTCGGCCTTGCTTGCGTACCACTTGGAATTCCAGTCCTTGGCGATGCCAAGGCGAATTCCAGTCGGATGAACTTTATGACCCATGGTCTTTTCCTTTCCGCTTACTTGGCGGCGCCGACAATCACAGTGATGTGACTGGTGCGCTTGAGGATGCGGGTACCGCGGCCTTTCGCCCGCGCCATGAAACGCTTCAGGGACGGACCTTCATCAACCATGATGGTCTTGACCTTCAGCTCGTCGACATCCGCGCCCTGATTGTTCTCGGCATTGGCAATCGCCGACTCCACAACCTTCTTGATCAGGTGCGCAGCCTTTTTATCCGAGAACTTCAGCAGATTGACCGCACGCTCGGCGGACAAACCACGCACCTGGTCAGCGACCAGGCGGGCCTTCTGCGGGGAGATGCGCGCGGTGCGCAGGATTGCTTTCGCTTCCATCGTCATCTCTCCTTACCTGCTCGACTTCTTGTCGCCACCGTGACCCTTGAAGGTCCGGGTGACGGCAAATTCGCCGAGCTTGTGGCCGACCATATTCTCGTTGACGAGCACCGGAATGTGGTTCTTGCCGTTATGCACGGCGATGGTGATGCCTACCATTTCCGGCAGGATCATCGAACGGCGCGACCAGGTCTTGATCGGCTTCTTGCTACCCGCAGCGGACTCCACCTTCTTTGCAAGGTGGTGATCGACGAACGGGCCCTTCTTGAGTGAACGTGCCATGGTCGATTAGCCCCTACGATCGCGGACGATGAATTGCTGGGTGCGCTTGTTCTTGCGCGTCTTGTAACCCTTGGTCGGCACACCCCACGGGGTGACCGGATGCGGATTACCCTGGCCAGCCTTGGCCTCACCACCACCGTGCGGGTGATCGACCGGGTTCATGGCCGCACCGCGAACGGTCGGACGAACACCGCGCCAGCGCTTGGCGCCAGCCTTGCCCAGCTTCTCGAGGTTGTGCTCGTCGTTGCCGACTTCGCCGATGGTGGCGCGGCACTCGACCGGCACCTTGCGCATTTCGCCCGAGCGCAGGCGCAGCGTGGCATAGATGCCTTCGCGAGCGACCAGCTGGACGGCTGCACCGGCAGCACGTGCGATCTGAGCGCCCTTACCCGGCTTCAGCTCGATACCGTGGACCGTCGTACCGACCGGGATGTTGCGCAGCGGCAGCGTGTTGCCGGTCTTGATCGGCGCGTTGGCACCGGCAATGACCTGGTCGCCAGCCTTCAGGCCCTTGGGGGCGATGATGTAGCGACGCTCGCCGTCGACATAGCACAGCAGGGCGATATGGGCGGTACGGTTCGGATCGTATTCGATCCGCTCCACACGCGCCGGAATGCCTTCCTTGTTGCGCTTGAAGTCGATGATGCGGTAGTGCTGCTTGTGGCCACCACCGACGTGACGCACGGTGATGCGGCCATGGTGGTTACGACCACCGGACTTGCTCTGCGAGTCGAGCAGCGCCGCGTGCGGTGCGCCCTTGTGCAGATCGGGAGTAACCACGCGCACGGCGGAACGACGGCCGGGAGAGGTGGGTTTGAACTTCATCAATGGCATGGGATGGACCTCAGGCCTTGGCCGTTACGTCGATGGACTGACCATCAACCAGGCGGACGTACGCCTTGCGCCAATTGCCACGGCTGCCAGCACGGTTACGGAAGGACTTGCTCTTGCCCTTGACGTTGACCACGTTGACTGCCTTGACCTTGACGTCGAACAGCTGCTCGACCGCGGCCTTTACATCGGCCTTGGTGGCTTCGTTCGAAACTTCGAAGACATACTGGTTGGAGATTTCCTGCAGGCGCGCGGTCTTTTCGGAGACTCGCGGAGCACGCAGCACGCTGAAGATTTTTTCGTTGCTGCTCATGCCAGCCACTCCTCGACCTTCTTGACCGCATCGGCGGTGATCACGACCGTATCGGCCCCGACCAGAGCGACCGGATCCAGACCCTGCACATCACGCACCTGCACATACGGCAGATTGCGGGCGGACAGATACAGGTGCTCGGAGGCTTCCTCGGTGACGATCAGCGGGCGCTTGCCCACATCCAGTCCCTTCAGCTTCTCGATCAGACCCTGGGTCTTGGTGGTTTCGACGTCGAACGCATCGACGATCATCAGGCGACCCTGGCGGTTGAGCTCAGAGAAGATCGCGCAGATGGCCGCACGGTACATCTTGCGGTTGACTTTCTGTTCGAAGCTGCGCGGCTTGGCCGCGAAGGTCACGCCGCCGCCGACGAAGATCGGAGCCGTCAGCGCGCCATGACGCGCACCGCCGCCCTTCTGCTTCTTCGACTTCTTGGTCGTGCCCGCAACTTCCGAACGCGTCTTCTGTGCCTTGGTACCAGCGCGACCGGCATTGCGATAAGCGACGACGACCTGGTGAACCAGATCTTCGCTGAATTCGCGACCGAACACGGCATCGGAGACCGAGACCTTGTTGTTGCTACCCGTGATAACGAGTTCCATCGTCATCTCTCCTTATGCCTTGCTCGCCGGACGGACGATCACGTCGCCACCAGCTGCGCCAGGCACGGCGCCGCGGATAGCAATCAGACCACGCTCGACGTCGACCTTGACCACTTCCAGGTTCTGCGTGCTTTGCTGCACGGCGCCCATGTGGCCCGACATCTTCTTGCCCGGGAAAACACGACCCGGGGTCTGGCGCTGACCCAACGAACCCGGCGCGCGATGCGACAGCGAGTTACCGTGAGTTGCATCGCCCATACGGAAGTTGTAGCGCTTGATGGTGCCCTGGAAACCCTTACCCTTGGTGACGCCCTGGACGTCGACCTTCTGGCCGACCTCGAAGATGTCCGCCTTGATCTCGCCGCCGACGGCGAAATCGCCGAGCTGCGCATCTTCAACGCGGAATTCCCACAAGCCACGACCTGCTTCGACCTTCGCCTTGGCGAAGTGACCGGCGGCCGGCTTGTTGACCAGTGCGGCGCGACGCGCGCCAACGGTAATCTGCACGGCGCTGTAGCCGTCGGCTTCGACGGTCTTGATCTGCGCGATGCGGTTTGGAGTTGCTTCGATCAGCGTGACCGGCACCGAGCGACCGTCTTCAGTGAAGACGCGGCTCATACCGGCCTTGCGGCCTACGAAGCCCAACGAATATTTCTTCGTCATGGTCGTAGTCCTCAGGTCAACTTGATCTGAACGTCGACGCCAGCCGCGAGTTCGAGCTTCATCAGCGCGTCCACGGTCTTGTCGTTCGGGTCGACGATATCGAGCACACGCTTGTGCGTGCGGGTTTCGTACTGGTCACGCGCATCCTTGTCGGCATGCGGGGATACGAGGATGGTGTAACGTTCGATCTTGGTCGGCAACGGGATCGGGCCACGCACTTGCGCGCCGGTCCGCTTAGCCGTTTCGACGATCTCGCTGGCCGAACGGTCGATCAAACGATGATCGAACGCCTTCAACCGAATCCGGATCTTTTGTTCCGACATGACGGAAGCTTCCTTCGTTAAAAGAGCGACGGGCAAGGCCTCTGGGATACCTGCCCCGATATTCCTGACGTAGATGAAATCGCCATGCATCCTGCTGACGAGGGCATTTCCTCCGCCCAAAAACTGAGGCAGCCCGGTAAACCGGCCTGCCCAGACGGAAAAGTATAATGCGCAACAAGAGCACGGTCAACAACGCGTGAGTTGTTGAGTGCTCCATGCAACGCGACCTTCCCGGTCTGGCGAACACGAGCGGCATCCTGCCGTTCTTTTCGCTGTAACTCAGCGCCCTACCCAGGGACACCGAGCCGCGCATTATAGCGATGGCTTCTCGCCTGCGCAAGCATTCCACTCCGCCAGTACGTCGGTCGATGCACCTCTGCCCGGGCCGGCGCGCGACAAAAAAAGGGCCGGCTTGCGCCGACCCTTGTTCGTGCGGATCCAGCGACCGAAGCCGCCGGATTGCAGGACTTACTTGACGATCTTGGCAACCACGCCGGCGCCGACGGTACGACCGCCTTCACGGATGGCGAAGCGCAGACCTTCGTCCATCGCGACCGGGNACTTACTTGACGATCTTGGCAACCACGCCGGCGCCGACGGTACGACCGCCTTCACGGATGGCGAAGCGCAGACCTTCGTCCATCGCGACCGGGTTGATCAGGGTCACGACCATCTTCACGTTGTCGCCCGGCATCACCATCTCCACGCCTTCCGGCAGCTGGCAGGCGCCAGTGATGTCGGTGGTGCGGAAGTAGAACTGCGGACGGTAGCCCTTGAAGAACGGGGTATGACGGCCACCCTCGTCCTTGGACAGCACGTACACTTCGGCTTCGAACTCGGTATGCGGCTTGATCGAACCCGGCTTGCACAGCACCTGGCCGCGCTCGACGTCGTCACGCTTGGTGCCGCGCAGCAGCAGACCGGCGTTGTCGCCTGCCTGACCCTGGTCCAGCAGCTTGCGGAACATTTCCACGCCGGTGACGGTGGTCTTCTGGGTGTCGCGGATACCGACGATTTCGATTTCGTCGCC
>NZ_QREM01000012.1 GCF_003353015.1 Xanthomonas arboricola
GAGTCGCGGCCTTCGAAGCCGATCTTGCCGATACCGGGGAAATATTCTTTGGCGCCGATGTAGACGGTGTTGCTCATGGGGTGGAACTCCTGCAAGAAGGCGGGGGAAGGAGGAAGCGCGTTGCAAACCAGGGGCCAGTCACGCAGCGCGGCGGGCGTGCACGCGCGCGGTCGGCGCCCGGAGCGACTGCGCGCGCAAGATCCGACCCAAGCTGCGCAAAATGTTAGCGCTACCACAGCCGCGACCGAAAAAAGCCGCGCGATGGAGCGAAGCTGGAAATGCCATGCCGATCCCGAGTGAAGCGGTCTGCCCGACTTTACCCAGCCCGGCGCCGAAAGGCTTGCTGCGCTGCGAGATACGAATGGGTGCGTGGCGGTCAGGAGTAGTGATGGCCGGCAGTTGGTGGGTTGGGGCGGACGGCCCTCACCCGCCCTCCGGGCACCCTCTCCCGCATGCGGGAGAGGGAACTGCCGGGGAGAGCACCGCCAGGGAGAGGGAGCCGCCGGTAGAGGGAACTGCCAGGAAGAGAGAACTGCAGGAAGAGAGAAC
>NZ_QREM01000013.1 GCF_003353015.1 Xanthomonas arboricola
CGCGGGACCCTGAGCGGCATGGATGCCGCGCCGGAGCTTACAAGGACGTACTTGCAGCGTGTCCCGCGATGGTGGGCGGGCAAGGGCCCTGCAGCCAGGCACCAGATCGACTGCTCCACCACTGATCCATCCGCACTTCCAAGCCATCGATCCACAACGCACAAAACAGCCAAGACTTGGAACGGTGAGGTTGTCCAGTCGCGGTCGGATGCTTGAAGCAAAAGCCCGGTGCGTCGAGGGCGCGGTGCCCTCACCGCTTGCGGGACACGCCGTGAACCCGTCCCTGGGGCTCGGTGGCGGCATCCATGCCGCCACACGGTCCCGCAACCGGCNGGTGCCCTCACCGCTTGCGGGACACGCCGTGAACCCGTCCCTGGGGCTCGGTGGCGGCATCCATGCCGCCACACGGTCCCGCAACCGGCGAGGACACCGCACCAGAAAGTTGGTCGGTGCTCATTTGAAAAGCTGTCTGTCGTGCGATCTGCATCAGACGTAGAACCAATGCTTCATGATCGAACGAAGGCATCGAGCACTGCTCTTCC
>NZ_QREM01000014.1 GCF_003353015.1 Xanthomonas arboricola
CCAGTGCGGGGAGGCACCCGCGCTGTAGCGCAGCACCACGCGTAGGAGCGCACCCGGGCGCGACGGGGCGTTACCGGTGAAGCCTCGTCGCGCCCGGGTGCGCTCCTACGCTGTTGGGCGTTGGGGATTGATGGCGCGCATCATTCCGGCGGATGCCACCCGTTGGCGGGCACCGGCCAGTGCGGGGAGGCACCCGCGCTGTAGCGCAGCACCACGCGTAGGAGNNNNCACCACGCGTAGGAGCGCACCCGGGCGCGATGGGCGTTACCGGTGAAGCCTCGTCGCGCCCGGGTGCGCTCCTACGTTGGTGGGCGTTGGGGATTGATGGCGCGCATCATTCCGGCGGATGCCAGTCGTCGGCGGGCACCGGCCAGTGCGGGGAGGCACCCGCGCTGTAGCGCAGCACCACGCGTAGGAGCGCACCCGGGCGCGATGGGCGTTATCGGTGAAGCCTCGTCGCGCCCAGGTGCGCT
>NZ_QREM01000015.1 GCF_003353015.1 Xanthomonas arboricola
GTGGCTGATCCGGCGCAATGTATAGAAGGTGAATCGAGGAATTTGGCGGAGGGGATGCAACTTCAGTCCCACTTCTCTCTAGGAATTTTCCGTATGCAAAGTGGCTTCGCATCTCTGATTCGGCTTCGCCGAGTGTTTGAAAACATGCACTTTCGTAGCAAAAGCGAGTATTCGCGGCATATACTGAACTATTGGCAGCAACAAGTGATGTGATGAATAGCAACAACGCCCATGCAAGCGATTTCTTCCCTGAATATCCACGTGATTCTATTTTCACTTTAAATCCTTTTAATTGTTGCTTGGCTATGCGGGGCTTGGTGCCAGACACTTTGATATTCTTCCGAAATCTGGGTTCAGTCAACTGCATCGATGCACCATTCGCTCGAATTGCCAACATTTTTCGTAAGAATAAATTTCTTTCTTTTAGATGGCAGGTGCTGCTGCATCTATATGCAT
>NZ_QREM01000003.1 GCF_003353015.1 Xanthomonas arboricola
CGCCGTATTCGCTGCGCGGCGCAACGCCCGGTACGCCGGTGACACTGGAGTGGGCGCTGCAGGCGGCCGCAGCAGAGATCCCGGCTGGCCAACGCCTGGTGTTGGTGGTCGACACGCGCGATGCGCGCTACACCGATGCCAGCGACGGTGGCGGCACGCTTACCTTTACGTCGCCGGTGGCGACGCCATCGGTGTTGAATGTGCCGCTGCGGTGAGCTTGTTTTCGATACTGAAGAGACTCGGTGGCAGGAGGCTGCCGAGTCTCGTCGGATGGGAGCGTGCTTGGGCGTGTGGGCAGGACTTCTGTGCGAAATGCCGCTTCGCGTGCGTAAGACGATAAGCCGGCAGATGGCTGTCGATTGATCGGTGCCTTGGATTGCGGATGATTGTGTCGGGGTGCATGCATGTGCTCGTGACTGATGCT
>NZ_QREM01000005.1 GCF_003353015.1 Xanthomonas arboricola
AAACGTCGCGCATCCATGCGCGCCGCCCCTGCGGGGTTTGCCCCGAATGGCCTGCCGCTGCGGTATGGGGCCCCGGAGAAGCTGAAAGCCAAAGCCAAAGCCAAAGCGAAGGCGAAGCAACAAGCACAAGCAACAAGCGGCAAGCGGCAAGCGGCAAGCAGAGCTGATGGTTGAGCAGTGCAGCGTTGCCGTGCGGAACACTCAGCCAACTAAGACCGTGCTACCGCGCGCAACGCGCGCCCACACCTACGACGCGTTAAAGCTCGCCGCCAGCGTGCCCACCACCAACACCCACCCATCCACCAGGATGAACAACAAGATCTTGAACGGTGCCGAGATCAACATCGGCGACAGCATCATCATGCCCATCGACATCAACACGCTGGCGACCACCAGATCGATGATCACGAACGGAATGAAGATCAGAA
>NZ_QREM01000016.1 GCF_003353015.1 Xanthomonas arboricola
TGGAAGTCCAAATACGGCGGCATGGAGGCAGCCGATGTGCAGCGCCTTCGCGACCTGGAGGCCGAGCACAGCAAGCTCAAGCGCATGTATGCCGAGCTCGCGATGGAAAACCATGCACTCAAGGATGTCATCGCAAAAAAGCTGTAGACCCGGCGCACAAGCGCCCGCTTCTTGCCTGGCTCGTCGAGCAGCATGGCTGGAGCGAGCGCCNATCGCAAAAAAGCTGTAGACCCGGCGCACAAGCGCCCGCTTCTTGCCTGGCTCGTCGAGCAGCATGGCTGGAGCGAGCGCCGGGCCTGTGCAGTTGTTGGCGTGGCTCGCTCGACAGTGCGCCATCAGCGCCGTCCCGATCGCGACGAAGAAGTCATTGCGCTGCTGTCCGAATTGGCCGAGCGCTTTCCCGAGCGTGGTTTTGGAAAGCT
>NZ_QREM01000006.1 GCF_003353015.1 Xanthomonas arboricola
GGTGCTGTTGCGTGCCAAGATCGCTGGCGGCGAAAGCCTGGCGAGCATCAACAGTGCAGCAGTGGATGCCTGGCCGGGCGTCATGCACCACGAAGATCATGGAGCAGCGCATGGAGCATTGGCCTGCGATTACTGCGTGCTCTCGGCAAGACTATTGCCGTGGCTGTTGGTCGTCTTGCTGGTGTTCCCGTTACTGCGCGCGGCCGTTCCCAGCGAAGGAACCGTGGCGCCAGGGTCCATCAAGGGGCGACGGCGCGCGCATACGCCACGTGGCCCACCGCTGCAGGCCTGAACACGCTGAGTGAGTGAGTCAGCGCGGGCGTTGCTCACGGCTGGCTGCGTTTTACGTGCTTTG
>NZ_QREM01000017.1 GCF_003353015.1 Xanthomonas arboricola
GGCGCCGCGTAGCACGCGGCAGTCTCCGTAGGAGCGCACCTGGGCGCGACGAGGCCTTATCGGTAAAGCCCCTCGCGCCCAGGTGCGCTCCTACGAGGCCGGGCAGTGCGCTCCGCAGGCGTCAAGCTGGGCCGCGTATTAGACCGCGTGCTGGGCCGCGTGCTCGGCAACCTGATCGGCAAGCGCGCCGAGATCCTCGGCGGTGTGATCCTGGTGACCGTCGGCAGCGTCATCCTCTACGAACACCTCAGCGGCGCCGCGTAGCACGCGCCTGTCTTCGTAGGAGCGCACCTGGGCGCGACGAGGCCTTATCGGTAAAGCCCCTCGCGCCCAGGTGCGCTCCTACGAGGCAGGGC
>NZ_QREM01000009.1:0-274299 GCF_003353015.1 Xanthomonas arboricola
ATAAGAGACAGCCCGCAGACAGGAAGGCTCTGACGCGGCATCCATGCCGCGTCAGGTCCCGCGACGGCGGGCGGGCAAGGACCAATCAGGATGGTCTGTGTGTAAGTGCGAGCAATGCATGCAGCGGCGTGCTGGTGCTAGGTAGGGCATCGCTGCCAGACTGAACACCGCGATTTCGCTCAATCACACAACGAAATCACGCGATTCGGTCATCTCGTCTTTCACACATTCCAGCATCCAAGAGCGCGCACGTATGACTAATTCAACGCCTGCAGATTTCGTCGTCGCCATTCCCGCGCGTTACGCCTCTACGCGCTTGCCCGGCAAGCCGCTGCAATTGATCGGCGATCGCCCGATGATCCAGCATGTGGCCGAGCGGGCACTGCTGGCCGGCGCGCGCGAGGTCTGGGTGGCCACCGACGATGCGCGCATTGCCGAGGTGATCGACGGCCTGTCGGGCGTGCACGTGGCGATGACCGGCAATGCGCACGTATCGGGAACCGACCGGCTTGCCGAATGCGCGCGGATCGCCGGCTGGGACACCGACACCTGCGTGGTGAACCTGCAGGGTGACGAGCCGTTCGCGCCTGCGGCCGGTATCCGTGCGGTGGCGCAGCTGCTGCTGCACTCCGGTGCCGAGATGGCCACGCTGGCCGCGCAGGTCGACGAGGCGCACGAGCTGTTCGATCCGAATGTGGTCAAGCTGGTGCGTAGCGCTGGCGGCGACGCCTTGTATTTCAGCCGCGCGCCGATCCCCTGGCATCGCGACAGCTTTGCCGATCAGCCCGATACCTTGCCCGGTGACGGGCAGTGGCTGCGCCACATCGGGATCTATGCCTACCGTGCGGGGTTTCTGCAGCGCTTTGCCGCAATGCCGCCCGGCATGCTGGAGCGCGTCGAGTCGTTGGAACAATTGCGCGTGATGGAGGCCGGCTACCGCATCGCGGTGGCAGTGACGCCGGAGCCGTTCCCGCCGGGCATCGATACCCCGGACGATCTGGCGCGCGCGCAGACGCGCCTGGCATCGGCATGAGGGTGCTGATCGTGTGCCTGGGCAATATCTGCCGCTCGCCGATGGGCGAGGGCGCCCTGCGTGCGCGGCTGGACGAGGCGCGCCTGTCGCGGCGGATCGAGGTCGATTCGGCCGGTACCGGCGACTGGCATGCCGGCGATCCACCCGACCCGCGCGCGATCCGCTGTGCACGCGGCCACGGCGTGGACATCTCCGGGTTGCGCGCGCGCCAGGTGCGTCGCGCGGACTTCGAACACTTCGACTGGCTGTTGTGCGCCGATGGCAGCAATCTGCGCGATCTGCAGCGCCTCGCCCCGGCGCCGCTGCGCGACAAGCTCGCGCTGTGGCTGCCCTGGGCAGGTGTGGAAGAGCGCGACGACATCCCCGACCCCTACACCGGTGGCATGGACGATTTCGAGCGTGCCTGGCAGCTGGTCGATACCGCTGCGCGCCAGACCGTGGCCAGGCTCACCCGGAGCTAATCGGGCTTGGGCATAATTGCGGCATGACTGCCCAGCTCACCCAGGAACTGCCGGAGTTTCCTACCTGGCTCAATGCCAGGCCATCCACCTTGCAGGAGCATCGCGGTCGTGCGCTGGTGCTGGCATTCGTCAATGCCAGCTCGGTGTGGTGCGCCGAGCGCCTGGCCGAGCTGGCGCACTGGCAGGCGCGCAGCCCCGGCCGGCTGCAGGTGATCGTGGTGCAGGTGCCGCGTTTCGACAGCGAACGCGAGCCACAACGTGCGCTCAAGCAGCTGCGCGGACACGGCGTCAGTGCGCCGATCCTGCTCGACAAGGACTGGGAGACCTGGCGTCGCTTCGGCATCGACGCCTGGCCCACGCTGGTGCTGCTCGACGCCTACGGCCGCGAGCGTCAGCGCCTGGTGGGCGTGACCGGCGATCTCGACAAGGCGCTGGTCGCCCTGTGCGAGGGCCAGCAGCTGCCGTCCGATGCCGATCTGCATGGGGTAGCCGAGCGCGATCCCGAGCCGCGCCTGCAGCTGCGGTTTCCAACCGGCCTTGCCGCCACCGAAGACCGCCTGTACATCGCCGACACTGGTCATCACCGCGTGCTCGAATGCACCCATGGTGGCCGCGTGCTGCGCCAGTTCGGCCACGGCAATGCGGACTTCATCGATGGTGGTGTCGGTGAAGCCGCGTTCCGGCGTCCGCAAGGGCTGGCGCTGGAGCGCGACCAGCTGTATGTCGCCGACACCGGCAATCACGCCCTGCGCCGCATCAATCTGCGCAACGGGCAGGTCGACACCTTGTGCGGCACCGGGCGCTCCGGCGCGCCGGTCGAAGGGCCGCTGGCGTCCTCCGCCGCCTCGGCGCTGAATTACCCGCAAGGGCTGGCGGTGGCCGACAATCAGGTGTTGATCGCGATGGCGGGCGACAACCGCATCTGGAGCTATGACCTGGGTCGCTCCGCACTGAGCGCACGCGCCGGCACCGGCGCGCTCGAAATGCGCGACGGCAGCGGGCACCTGGCTGCGTTCGCGCAGCCGGCCGGGTTGGCGGCGGTGCAGCAGGTGGCCTATGTCTGCGACGGCCTGGGCTCGTCGATCCGCACCATGCAATTGCGCGGGGATCTGGTGCAGACCCTGGTCGGCGGGCAGGGCGCCTGGCAGTTCGGCGACGCGGACGGCCCGCGCGGCACTGCGCGCCTGCAGTTTCCGCAAGCCATCGCCCTGGCTGCCGATTCGCCGGTGCTCTGGGTGGCCGATACCGGCAACGGCCGCCTGCGCTGCCTGCGCCTGGGTGGCGGCGAACTGACCACGGTCGCGCTGCCACGCCGGCTGCATGGCCCGGCCGGGCTGGCGGTTTCCGCCGGTGCGGTGTGGATTGCCGAAACCGATGCCCATGCCGTGTTGCGCTACGACCTGGCGAGCGGCGAACTGCGCGATGTTTCGATAGACGAATGAACGCAAGGCCCCGATCCGAGTTCGATGGCAAGGCGTTTGCCGCCCAGCTGAGCACCGCGCCCGGCGTCTACCGCATGTACGCGGGCGACGACACCTTGCTGTACGTCGGCAAGGCCGGTGCATTGCGCAAGCGCGTGGGCAGCTATTTCAACGGCACGCCGAAGAATGCGCGGCTGACCTCGATGCTGTCGCAGGTCGCGCGCATGGACGTCACCGTGACCCGCAGCGAGGCCGAAGCGCTGCTGCTGGAAAACCAGCTGATCAAGTCGCTGTCGCCGCGCTACAACGTGTCGCTGCGCGACGACAAGAGTTATCCCTACGTGTTGCTGACGCGCGAGCAGTGGCCGCGCATCGCCTTGCACCGTGGCCCGCGCGCCGTGCAGGGGCGCTATTTCGGCCCCTATACCGGCGTCACCGGCGTGCGCGAAACGCTGAGCCTGATGCACAAGCTGTTCAAGCTGCGCAGTTGCGAAGACAGCGTGTTCCGCAACCGCTCGCGCCCGTGCCTGCAGTATCAGATCGGCCGCTGCAGCGCGCCCTGCGTGGAACTGGTCGCTGCGCCCGACTACGCCGAATCGGTGCGCCGCGCCACCATGTTCCTGGAAGGCAAGAGCGACCAGCTCGGCGAAGAAATCATGCAGTCGATGCAGCAGGCCAGCGAAGCGCTCGAGTTCGAGCGTGCCGCGCGTCTGCGCGACCTGCTGTCCTCGTTGCGCAGCATGCAGAACCGCCAGTACGTGGACGGCCGCGCAGCGGATCTGGACGTCCTGGCCTGCGCCACGCAAGCCAGCCAGGCCTGCGTGCTGCTGCTGAGTTTTCGCGATGGCCGCAACCTGGGCACGCGCTCGTTCTTTCCCAAGACCAATGGTGAAGACAGCGCGGACGAAATCCTGGCTGCATTCGTATCGCAGTACTACGCAGAACATTCCCCGCCACGCGAGATCCTGCTCGATCGCGAAATTCCCGACGCCGAATTGATCGAGGCCGCGCTCAGCAGCGCCGCCGAACACAAGGTCACGTTGAAGTGGAACGTGCGTGGCGAGCGTGCCGGCTATCTGCTGCTGGCGACCCGCAACGCGCAGCTGACCCTGGTCACCGAGCTCACCAGCCAGAGCGCCCAGCACGCACGCAGCGAAGCGCTGCGCGAGATGCTGGGGCTGGCCGAGCAGGTCAAGCGGGTGGAGTGTTTCGACATCAGTCACACCATGGGCGAGGCGACGGTGGCTTCGTGCGTGGTGTTCGATGCCAGCGGGCCGGTGCGCGGCCAATACCGGCGCTTCAATATCTCCGGGATCACGCCAGGTGACGACTACGCCGCGATGCGCCAGGCCATCGAGCGGCGTTTTCGACGCGCGGTGGAGGAAAACGGCGTGTTGCCGGACGTGCTGCTGATCGACGGCGGTGCCGGCCAGCTGGCGCAGGCGAAGGCCGCGCTGGCGGACCTGGGCATCGAGAACGTGCTGCTGGTCGGCGTGGCCAAGGGCGAGGAGCGCAGGGCAGGGCATGAAGCGCTGATCATGGCCGATGGCCGCGAGCTGCGGCCGGGCGCGGCATCGCCGGCACTGCAGTTCATCCAGCAGGTACGCGACGAAGCGCACCGTTTTGCGATCACCGGTCACCGTGGCCGCCGCCAGAAGGCGCGCATGACCAGCAAGCTGGAGGATATCCCCGGCATCGGTCCGCGCCGGCGCGCGAGCCTGCTCAAGCATTTTGGCGGCCTGGTCGGGCTCAAGGCCGCCGGCGAGGCCGAGATTGCGCGGGTGGAGGGCGTCAATGCCGCACTTGCCGCGCGAATCTACGCTAACCTGCACGGGCTGGCGCTTCCCGATGCGGCAGGCGAGTCGAGTCCGTAATGAAGTTGACCATCCCCACGTGGCTGACACTGCTGAGGATCGTGATGATCCCGGTGTTGGTCGTGGTGTTCTACCTGCCGTACACCTGGACCAATTTCGCCTCCGCCGGCGTGTTCGCGCTGGCCGCCATCACCGACTGGCTGGATGGCTGGGTCGCGCGGCGTTATCACCAGTATTCGGCCTTCGGCGCATTCCTGGACCCGGTGGCCGACAAGTTGATGGTCGCGGTGGCGTTGTTCCTGATCGTGCAGGGCCATCCCACGCCGTGGATGGCGTTCTGGGCGGCGGTCATCGTCGGCCGCGAAATCGCGGTGTCGGCGTTGCGGGAATGGATGGCCGAGATCGGCCAGCGTGCCAAGGTGCGGGTGGCGGTGATCGGCAAGGTCAAGACCACCGCGCAGATGGTCGCGCTGCTCTGCCTGCTGTATTCGGTCACGCCCGGGCAGATGCCCACGCACGAAATCTGGTTCGGCAACCTGATCTTCCGCGCCGGTTACTGGACGCTGGCGATCGCCGCACTGCTGACATTGTGGTCCGGATTCCAGTACCTGCAGGCCGCCTGGCCGAGCCTGCGTGCCGACGAAAAAGCCGCGATTACCAGCAAACCGAAAAAAGTCGAAAGCAATAGTTGACAGCGATGCTGTTCGCTGTAGAATTTCGCCTCCCAAGCGGGAATAGCTCAGTTGGTAGAGCGCAACCTTGCCAAGGTTGAGGTCGCGAGTTCGAGTCTCGTTTCCCGCTCCAGTTGTAGACAAGGCCCCTTGCCGGAGGTCTCGTTGTTTCAAGGCAGGATGCCTTGGGTTTGATGTTTCGGCCTGGTGGTAGAGTGGTTATGCAGCGGACTGCAAATCCGCGTACGCCGGTTCAATTCCGGCCCAGGCCTCCACATTGCATGCCTTGTTTCATGCGTCGGCAACGACGACAGGACTGGCGCAACGAAGTAACAAGCTGTACAATTTTGCTCCACGCGGGAATAGCTCAGTTGGTAGAGCGCAACCTTGCCAAGGTTGAGGTCGCGAGTTCGAGTCTCGTTTCCCGCTCCAAATTCAAGCCCCGGATATCACGCGATATCCGGGGTTTTTTATTGGTCGATGGGTCGAGTCAGTCGGCGTGTCTTGGAAGGAGGGCAGCGGTCTGCCTTGGTTCCCGCAGGTGGTGGGCCGCGAACCTGGCGCCAGAGCGGTCGTCACGCCGCGCGTGGCGCCTGGCATCGGGCCTTCCACTGCAAGCTAGATCGAATCGTGACGCGCGGTGCGCTGCGCAGGTGCCTTGGCGGATGCGCGCATGGCAGCCCTGCTGCCTGCACTCGCTACGCAAGCGCGCGCCGCTCGATTTCGCTCACCGCAGCGTCGGTGCCACTGTCGATGTCAGCCGTGGCGTTGGTCAATGATCTGCTCGCGGTCTCTCTCGTCGGGCCGGCACGCGCTGAACGTGGCGGTCCTTCGGGGCAGGGGAGCTGCCTGAGGGCGCGCGATGCGTTTGCCCGGGCACGACGCAAAGGTGTGACCGATCGCCATGCGCTATGGCAGCGACAACGCAACTGGGGAGACTTGTCGGTGCGTGGATGGCGTTGCGCGATTCACGGCGCGATGATTCACGGCGCGATGAGAGTGTGCCCGGGGCGGGGATCGAACCCGCATAGCCTTGCAGCTGAGGGATTTTAAGTCCCTTGCGTCTACCAGTTTCGCCACCCGGGCATTGCGATAGCGTGCCTGATTGCGCGCCGATTGTGAATCGCCGTGCCGCAGGCGCGCTGCACTGATGGCCGCATGGCTGCCTGCGCTATGCTGCCACCGCGCAGGGGCGCAGCAACCGGCTGCGCACGATTGAAGGAACCGCATGTCCAGCACCACGTTACTCGCTCCGCTGCAGGCCCGCATCGCCGTGATCGGGCTGGGCTATGTCGGCCTGCCGCTGGCCGTCGCCTTCGGCGAACAGCGCAACACGCTGGGCTTCGACATCGATGCGCAGCGGGTCGGGCAACTACGCGATGGCCATGACGCCACGCTGGAGCTGGACGACACCGAGCTGGCCGCCGCCACCCGCCTGCGCTACACCGCCAACGCTGCGGACCTGGCCGCGTGCAGCATCTTCATCGTCACCGTGCCGACGCCGATCGACAGCTTCGAGCAGCCCGACCTGGAACCGCTGCGCAGTGCCACCATGCTGATCGCCGCTGCGCTCAAACCCGGCGACCTGGTGATCTACGAATCCACCGTCTACCCGGGCACCACCGAAGAAGTCTGCGTGCCCTTGCTCGAGGCCGCCTCCGGATTGCGCTTCAACGACGACTTCTTCTGTGGGTACAGCCCTGAGCGCGTCAATCCCGGTGACCGCCAGCGCCGCCTGCGCGATATCCGCAAGATCACCTCAGGCTCCACCGCCGAAGCGGCCGATGCGGTCGACGCCTTGTATGCCAGCATCATCACCGCCGGCACCTGGCGGGCGCCGTCGATGCGCGTGGCCGAGGCTGCCAAGGTGGTGGAAAACATCCAGCGCGACGTCAATATCGCCCTGGTCAACGAGTTGGCGTTGATCTTCGACAAGCTGGGCATCGATACGCTGGATGTGCTGGAGGCGGCCGGAACCAAATGGAATTTCCTGCCGTTCCGGCCCGGCCTGGTCGGTGGCCACTGCATCGGGGTGGATCCGTATTACCTGATGCACAAGTCCGAAAGCGTGGGCTACCACCCGGACCTGATCCACACCGCGCGCCAGGTCAACAACCGCGTCGGCCGACACGTGGCCGAGCGTGTCTGCGGCATGCTGGCCACGCGAGGTGTGGTGCTTGCGCAGGCGAGGGTGCTGGTGCTTGGCGCCACCTTCAAGGAGAACTGCCCGGACCTGCGCAACAGCCGGGCGCTGGAACTGGTGCAGCTGCTGCAGGCAGCGGGTGTGCAGGTCGACACCTGCGACCCGTGGGCCGACCCTGCAGAAGCACTGCATCATGCCGGCGTGCAATTGTGCGAGCTTGCAGACGAAGGTGCGTACGACGCCGTGGTGCTGGCAGTGGCGCACGCGCAATACCGCGACTACGACGCCCGCCGCATCGCAGCGCTGGGCAAACCCGGTGCGGTGATCTATGACGTCAAATCGGTATGGCCGCGCGAGGCGGTCAGCGATCGGCTGTAGCGCGCTCGCCCGGTCGCTGCAGCCACTGCACCGCGCCATGCGCGGCACGTAATCCGCTGGCGAAGCAGGCGGTCAGCAGATAGCCACCGGTCGGTGCCTCCCAGTCGAGCATTTCGCCGGCACAGAACACGCCGGGCCGTGCACGTGCCATCAGCTGCGCATCCAGCGCCTCCAGCTGCACGCCACCGGCCGAGCTGATTGCCTCGGCAAGCGGGCGCGGTCGCAGCAGCCGTAACGGCAATCGCTTGAGTGTGCGCGCCACCAGCGCGAGATCCTCGCCCGCCTGCTTGCCCAGGTGTTCGTAGAGCAAGGCGGCCTTGACGCCGTCGATGCCGAGCTGCCGGCGCAGATGCTCGCTGAAACTGCGTCCCTTGCGCGGTTTTTCCAGCTCGGCGCCGACGCGTTCCAGCGTGCGCCCGGGTATCAGGTCCAGCACCAGCTCAGCCACGCCATCGGCATCGATCTGCGCGCGCAGATCCGCAGCCAGCGCATAGATCAGGCTGCCCTCGATGCCGGTGGATGTCGCCACGCACTCGCCCTGCAACTGATGCGGCGTGCCATCGCGATCCTGCCAGTGCGCAACCACGGGCTTGAGTGGCGTACCGGCATGTCGCTGCACAAAGTGCGCGCTCCAGGCGATGTCGAAGCCGCAGTTGGCCGGTACCAGCGGCGCCACCGCGATGCCGCGTTCCTGCAGCACCGGTTGCCAAAGACCATCGGAACCTAGCTGCGGCCAGCTGCCGCCACCCAGCGCCAGCACCACCGCATCTGCAGCGCATTCGACGTCGCCGGTGGGCGAGTGGAAGCGCAATGCTCCGTCATCGCTCCAGCCGAGCCAGCGATGCTGCACATGAAACACCACGCCCTGTTCCTTGAGTCGGTGCACCCAGCCGCGCAACAACGGCGCGGCCTTGCGATCCATCGGGAACACGCGTCCGGAACTGCCGACGTAGGTTTCCACGCCGAGGTCGCGCGCCCAGGCGCGCAGCGCATCCGCATCGAAGGCCTGCAGCCACGAGGCGACCGCCTCGGTGCGCTCGCGGTAGCGCTGCGCAAATACCGGCATCGGATCGGAGTGGGTGAGGTTCAAGCCGCCCTTGCCGGCGATCAGGAACTTGCGCCCGACCGAGCCCTTGGCCTCATATAACTCCACCGCAAGGCCGGCCGCACACGCCACTTCAGCCGCCATCAGACCGGCCGGCCCGCCACCGATGATGGCCAGCCGCCGCTTACTCGCATCCGTCATTGCCCAGGCCTTCAGCGCGGCTGTACGCCAAGCAATTCCACATCGAACACCAGCGAGGCGCCGGGCGGAATCACCCCGCCTGCGCCGTTGTCGCCATAGCCGTACTCGGGCGGAATCATCAGGGTGCGCTTGCCGCCCACGCGCATGCCGGCCACGCCCTCGTCCCAGCCGCGGATCACCTGGCGGCCGCCCAGCGCGAACTGGAATGGCTCGGCGCGATCGAGCGAGCTGTCGAACTTCTTGCCGTGCTTGTCGGCGGCTTTTTCGTCGTACAGCCAGCCGGTGTAGTGCACGGTGACCAGTGCGCCCGGCGTGGCCTCGGTACCGGTACCGACGTTGCGGTCGATCCGCTCGAACGTGGCGATGGTGCCGCCGGACGGCGGCAGGGCAGGCGTACAGCCTGCGAGCAGCAGGAGGGCAGCGCAAAGCGTCAACAGAAGGCGCATGGGTGGGTCCGGCATGGGAAGTGCGCCATTATCGCACCCGGCTCCCGGTATCATCGCGCCCATGGCCAAGCTGCTGCTCAATCTGCGCAATGTTCCCGATGACGAGGCCGACGAGGTGCGGGCACTGATGCGCGAGCATCTGGTGCCGATCTACGAGACCCGGCCCAGCAACTGGGGCATCTCCGCCGGCGGCATCTGGCTCAGCGACGATGCCGACTATCCGCGCGCCAAGGCGGCGATGGACGCGTACCAGGCGCAGCGTGGTGCCCGCGCGCGCGCGCAACGCCAGGATGCGCTCGCTGCCGGCACGGCCGAAACCTTCGGCGCGCTGCTGCGCAAGCGGCCGCTGTTCGTGCTTGCCACGTTGATCGGCATGCTGGTTGTCGCCTCGCTGGTGCTGCTGCCGTTCCTGCTGCTGCGCGGCTGATCGCACCTGCGGCCGCATCGGCTTAAAATGGCCGCATGATCACCAATACCGCTGCCTATCAATTCGTCACCATCCAGGACCCGCAGTCGCTCGCCGACAGCGTCCTGGCGCAGGCCGGGCAGCAGGCCCTGAAAGGATCGGTGCTGGTGGCCGACGAGGGGATCAACCTGTTTCTGGCCGGCCAGGCCGAGCAGATCGACACGTTCTATGCGTGGCTGCAGGCCGATCCGCGCTTTGCGCAGATGCGCATCAAGTACAGCCTGAGCGCGTCGCAGCCGTTCGCGCGGCTCAAGGTGAAGGTCAAGCCCGAGATCATCAGCTTCCGCCGCGACGATGCCTCGCCGCTGCAACGCCGTGCGCCGGCGGTGACGCCCGCCACGCTGCGCGCATGGATGCGGGAAGGGCGCGACGATCGCGGCCGCCCGCTGGTGCTGCTGGACACGCGCAATGCCCAGGAAGTGGCGTACGGCACGTTCCAGGGAGCGTTGACGCTGCCGATCAACAAGTTCACCGACTTGCCGGCTGCGCTGGAACCGCACCGCGCTGCGTTGGCCGACGCCACCGTGGTCAGCTTCTGCACCGGCGGCATTCGGTGCGAGAAGGCCGCGCTGTGGATGCAGGCCGACGGCATGGACAACGTGCTGCAACTCGAAGGCGGCATCCTCGGCTACTTCGAGGAGGTCGGTGGCGAAGGCTACGACGGCCGCTGCTTCGTGTTCGACGAACGCGTTGCTCTCGACGCACACTTGCGTCCCTTGGTCGACGCCGAGCACAGCACCGAAGCAGGAAAAGTCTGACCGGGCGCGCTTGAATTGCCCGATGTTCGCGTATCGGGGGGCGTTCGCATCATTCGATCACGCCGCGATCGTGCATCCAGTGGCTGCGACGACACGCGGCGGCAGCGCGCTTTGCGCTCTTACTCGAATGTAATACGTCGCATCGAGCTTGCCCTGAATTATTCACGGAGATAGGCTGCAACAGCCAGCCGCACAGCGAGGAAAACAAGGATGACCATCAGAGTTTTTCTGATCGACGATCATGCACTCGTGCGTACCGGCATGAAGATGATCCTGTCCAAGGAAGTGGACATCGATGTGGTGGGAGAAGCGGAGAGTGGCGAGGCGGCCTTGCCGCAAATTCGTCAGCTCAAGCCCGAGATCGTGCTCTGCGACCTGCATCTGCCCGGTGTCAGCGGGCTGGAAATCACCGAGCGCATCGTCAAGGGCGATTACGGCACCCGCGTCATCATCGTGTCGGTGCTGGAAGACGGACCACTGCCCAAGCGCCTGCTCGAAGCCGGCGCATCGGGCTATGTCGGCAAGGGCGGCGATGCGCAGGAACTGCTGCGTGCGGTGCGCGAAGTCGCGCTGGGCCGGCGCTATCTCGGCAATACCATTGCGCAGAACCTGGCCCTGTCCAACCTGGAAGGGGGCAGCTCGCCATTCGATGCGCTGTCGCCACGCGAGCTGGAGGTTGCCCTGTTGCTGACCCAGGGCCTGCGCCAGGAAGACATCGCCAAGCGCCTGAACCTCAGTGCCAAGACCATCAACACGCACAAGGCGCGCCTGTTCGAAAAGGTCGGCATCCAGGACAACATCGCCCTGGCGCGTCTGGCCAATCAGTATGGCCTGACCGACCCGGCGCGCACCCTGTAAGCCACGCGGTCGGGTCCCTGATCCTGCGCACTGCCGTGCGCTGCCGCTGCACACCGGCGGGCGCCTGGGGCCGGAATTCCGGCATGACAATCTCCCAGACAAAAACAAGGCGGCCCGAAGGCCGCCTTGTCTGACACCACCTGCCCGGATTTCCCCAGGCAGGTTTCACCGGCCGGAAGACGATCAGTGATCGCCGCGCGGCTTGTTGGTGTCGTCTTGCTGCACCTGCGCGTCATCGCCATCCCGCGATGCATCTGCCGGCGTTGCCGCCTCGGACACGACGACGGTCGGCTTCGGCTTGCCGGCAGGCTGCGTGCTGGCGTCTGCAGGCGCCACGGGTGCAACCGCTGCCGGCTGCTCGGGCGCCTTGTGCGGCACCGGCGTTGCGGCCTGTGGCGGTGTCGCTACGGTTGCATCGGCCGGAGCCAGGGCGTCCAGCAGCGTGGTCTGCACCGGAGCGTACGGCTTGCGTGCCGGCGTAGTGTCGGCAGACGAGGAGCTCTGCGGCACCGTCGTGGTGGACGTTGCGGCGACATCGACTGCCGGGCTTGCCGCCGTCGACGGCTCGGCATGCGGCGGCTTGGACGTCACCACGTCCGCCTGAGCGCTCGACGGCGCAGCGGCGACCGGCGTGGGGGCACTGACGGCTGCCGGCGCTGCGTCGGTCTTCACCGGCTCCGCCTGCGTCGCTGCCGCAGTGGCCACCGATGCCACCTGTTCCTGCCGGGCAACCTCCTGCCGAACAGCGGCGGGCGCTGCAGCGTCGGCCGATACCGACGCCGCCGATGTTGACTGCACGGTCGGGCGGGACGAAGGCACGCCTGGGGAAGCAGCGCCCTCGACAGGCGAAGCTGCCGGAGCCGCTGCCGGCTTGGCGACCGCAGCCGAGGTGGCAACCGGCGTCGACGCAGTGGACGGCGCCGAAGTGGCAACCGGAGCCTGGGCCTGCGGGTTCGCCGATTGCTGCGCAGCGACCGGAGCCTGAGGCGCTTGCGGACGCGGCGCATTGGCAGACGCCTGCGCAGCGGGTTCTGCTGCAGCTGGCGCCGTATTGCCTGCCGCGGCCGTTGCAACCGGTGACGCCGCCGCTGCCGGGGCATCGCCACGTGCCTGCTCGGCTGCAGCGGTCACTGCCGGGCTCGCAGACTGTTGCTCGAACGACGGGGTGGCGTTGGAAACCGGCGCCGTGGTCGATGCGGTATCGGCGGCCAGCGGCGCTTCCGCACGTTCCTTCGGGACCGGGCGCGGCTTCACTGCGGCCGGGGCGCTGGACTCGGGCTTGGCGCGCGCCGACACCGCCGGCGTGGTCGCGTCATCGTCGAAGTCGAACTCCGGCTGGCCGGCGCGCGGGGCAGCCGAGGCGTGCACCTGGGCACCGGCATCGTCGCTCTCGTTGTCACCATCGAGATCGCCCTCGGCATCGCCGTCCAGATCGTCCGTTTCCAGACCATCGACGCCGCTACCGCCTTCACCGTTTGCCCCAGCGCCACGACGGCGACGACGGCCACCGCGACGACCACGACGACGCCGGCTGCCGCCGTCGCCATTTGCCGCGTCATCGCCTGCAGCCTCCGGTGCCTGGCCGTCCGTCGTTGCCTCGGTGCCGCGATCGGCATGCGACTCGGTCACGATGACTTCGACCGGGTGCGCCGGAGCGGCTGGAGGTGCCGCCACCTGCGTTGCCGGTGCCGCGGTTTCGGCGATCGCCGCGCCCACGCTTGCGGTCGTGGCGGTGGCGGCCGTGGAGGTCAGCGTCTGCGCCGAGGCAGTGCCTTCGTCCTGGCGCGCAGGGCGCTGCTGGCGCTCGGACGGCGCGCCGTCCTGCTGCTGTGCAGCTGCACGCGGCGGGCGCGGTGCCTGGTTCTGCGGCTTCTGCTTCTGCTGCTGGGCCTGCTGCGGCTGCTTGGGTTGCTGCGCCTCGCCGCGAGGCGGCTTGGGCACCTGCACCTGCTGCGCCTGCCCGCCGTTCTGCGCAGCCTGGCCATTGGCCGGCTGGCGACGCTCGTCGCGACGCTCCTTGTTGGCGCCATTGCCGTTGCCGCCGTTGCCGCGGTGCTGATTGCCACCGTTACCAGCATGACGGGCATCGCGGCCGTCGCGACGCTGGCCGCTGCGGTCGCCACGCTCGTTGCGGCTGCTGCGGGCGGCATCGTTCTGACGCGGACGCTGGGTCGACTCGGGCGCAGGCGCGACCGGCTCGACACCACCGAAGATGCGCTTCAGCCAGCCGACCACACCGGTCACCGGCGCGGGCAGCGGCAATGCCGCGACTGGAGCAGGAGCAGGAGCAGGTGCGGCGGCAACCGGGGCAGGGGCCTCTTCACGCAGCGGAGCCGGCTGGCTCGGCTTGATCGAGGTCACCGCCGGCGCAGCCGGGATATTCAACTGTGCCTTGGTCAGCGCATGCACCGGCAACTTGCGCGGGGTGCCGCGCTGGTAGCTCGGCTTGCCGCTGTCTTCGCCCAGCTCGTTCTCGCGCAGGCGGGTGACTTCGTAGTGCGGGGTGTGCAGCTGTTCGTCGGCGACGATGATGATCGGCGACTCGTGACGCTGCTCGATCTCACGCAGCGCGCTGCGCTTTTCGTTGAGCAGGTAGTTGGCGATTTCCACCGGGGCCTGCACCAGCACCTGTCCGGTGTTTTCCTTCATGGCGTGCTCTTCGGCCACGCGGATGATCGACAGCGACAGCGACTCGACGCTGCGCATGCGGCCATGGCCGTCGCAACGCGGGCACACGATCTGGCTGGATTCGCCCAGGCTCGGACGCAGGCGCTGGCGGCTCATTTCCATCAGGCCGAAGCGCGAGATGCGGCCCAGCTGCACGCGCGCGCGGTCGTACTTGAGCGCGTTCTGCAGCTTGTTCTCGACTTCGCGCTGATGCTTGGACGAGGCCATGTCGATGAAGTCGATCACCACCAGGCCGCCCAGGTCGCGCAGGCGCAACTGGCGCGCGACCTCTTCGGCCGCTTCCAGGTTGGTCTGGAACGCGGTCTCCTCGATATCGCTGCCCTTGGTGGCGCGCGAGGAGTTCACGTCGACGGCGGTCAGCGCTTCGGTCTGGTCGACCACGATCGAGCCGCCGGAGGGTAGCCGCACGTTGCGCTCGTAGGCGCCTTCGATCTGCGATTCGATCTGGAAGCGGTTGAACAGCGGAATGTCGTCGGTGTAGTGCTTGAGCTTGCGCAGGCTCTGCGGCATCACCTGCTGCATGAACTCCTGGGCGTCGGCATACAGCTCCGGCGTATCGACCAGAATTTCGCCGATGTCGGCGCGCAGGTAGTCGCGCAGGGCGCGGATGATCAGGCGCGATTCCTGGTAGATCAGGAACGCGGCCGGCTTGCTCAGCGCCGCTTCGGCGATCGCCTTCCAGGTCTGCAGCAGGTAGTCCAGATCCCACTGCAGTTCTTCGGCGTCACGGCCGACGCCGGCAGTGCGGATGATCACGCCCATGTCGTCGGGGATGTCGAGCTTGTCCAGCGCTTCCTTCAGCGCGGCACGGTCTTCGCCTTCGATCCGGCGCGAGACGCCACCGGCGCTCGGCGAGTTGGGCATCAGCACCATGTAGCGGCCGGCCAGCGAGATGAACGTGGTCAGGGCGGCGCCCTTGTTGCCGCGTTCTTCCTTGTCGACCTGCACCACGATTTCCTGGCCTTCGCGCAGCAGCTCGCGAATGGTCGACTTGTTGTGGTCGACGCCGGCCTGGAAGTAATCGCGGGAGATTTCCTTCAGCGGCAGGAAGCCATGGCGCTCGGCGCCATAGTCCACGAACGCCGCTTCCAGCGAGGGCTCGAGCCGGGTGATACGGCCCTTGTAGATGTTGGACTTCTTCTGTTCCTTGGACGGCTGTTCGATGTCGATGTCGTACAGGGTCTGGCCGTCCACAATCGCCACGCGCAGTTCTTCTGCCTGCGTTGCGTTGATCAGCATTCGCTTCATTGTTGCGTTCCTCTCGCGCTCTACCGCGCGGAACGCCGTGACGTTTCGCCTCTGGAACAGCTTGTCGGCCCTTCGCGCAACGCGCGGACAGGCCTGACCAGGGTTTCCAGCGCTGCAACACCACGGCAGGCCGCGGGAGCGCTTGTCTTTAAGTTTTATAGGTGTTTCAGGGCCGGCAGCCGCGTCCGGACGGACCGGGGCAGCGCACGGGACAGGGTCAGCGCAACGGTCAAAAACCGCTGGCGATGGCCGGGCAGGCCGGTGAGCCGCTAACATGGCCGCCCCGGGGGCGGTGGTCGCGCACTGTGCCGGAATCATCGGAAGGCAGGCTTCTGGCCAATCAACTTCCAACGAAATCAAACCCTTATCTCGCTCGCCGAGTGTAACAGAATAAAGAGCCGGATGACCGACCCCCAGCCCCCCAAGCCGCCCACCGACCGTGTGGGCGTACGTATCCTCAAAGTTCCGGAAGACCGTGCCGGGCAGCGGCTGGACAATTTCCTGCTCGGCCAGCTCAAGGGCGCGCCACGCAGCCTGATCTACAAGCTGGTGCGCAGCGGCCAGGTGCGGGTGAACGGCGGGCGGGCCAAGGCCGAGCGCAAGCTCGAAGGCGGCGAGGAGGTGCGGATTCCGCCGGTGCGCGTTGCCGAAGAGGGCGACAAGGCCGCGCCACCGTCGTCGTTCCTGGCACGGCTGGAAGCGGCGATCGTGTACGAGGATGCGCGCCTGCTGGCGCTCAACAAGCCCTCCGGGGTCGCCAGCCACGGCGGCAGCGGGATCAGCTTCGGCGCCATCGAGACCCTGCGGGCGCTGCGGCCCAACCAGAGCCTTGAGCTGGTGCACCGGCTCGACCGCGATACCTCCGGGCTGCTGATCGTGGCGAAAAAGCGCTCGGCGCTGACCGAACTGCAGGCGCTGATGCGCGAGGACGACCGGGTCGAAGGCCGCGGCATTACCAAGCGCTATCTGACCTTGCTGGTCGGTCGCATGCCGGACGGGGTGATGACGGTCGACGCCCCGCTGCACATCGGGCTGCGCCAGGGCGGCGAGCGGCATGTGCAGGTCAATGCGATCGGCAAGCCGTCGCTGAGCCACTTCACGCTGCTGGAACGGCGCGGCGGGCACTCGTATTGCGAAGTCCGCATCGAAACCGGCCGCACCCACCAGATCCGCGTGCACGCCCAGCACCTGGGGCACGCGGTGGCCGGCGACGACAAGTACGGCGAGGCGGAGGTCAACAAGCGCCTGCGCGACCAACTCGGGCTGAAGCGCCTGTTCCTGCATGCCGCGTCGCTGGAATTCACGCTGGACGCCGGCAAGACGCCCTACGTCTTGAGCGCGCCGCTGGCGCCGGAGCTGGCCGAGGCATTGGACCGGCTGGGGCGCTGACGCAGCCAGGGCGGGCAGGGCGGCCACATCGGCCGCATCGGCGCGGCTGCATGGAACGGCAGTCGCGCCAGGTGCGGCAGCGCCGGTACCGAACGCTGCCTACAGAGCGGAACCAGCTGGTCGGGGGGGGGGGCACGGGCGATCAAGGCCTGCTTCCGAACGCTGCCGATGTGCACAAGGCAATCGCCTCGTTCCCAGGTCGCGTGGTCGTTACGGGCCGCGCTAGGGCGTGGCGAAGCGGAACAACACCAGGCTGATCGCCAGGGTACCCATGCCGGCCACCAGGCCGTAGACCGTTTCGTGGCCCTGTGCGTAGCGTTTGGCCGCCGGCAGCAACTCGTCCAGTGCCAGGAACACCATCACCCCGGAAATCAGGCCGAAGACGGTGCCGAACACCGCTTCGGACAGCACGCTGGACAAGGCCTGTCTCTTATACANGGAGACAGGTTGTGCTCGACGCAATGCAAGACGATGAAGGGATAACTCCGCTACGCCATCGATGCAGTGGCCGGGTAGATGTGTATAAGAGACAGCCGCTGGCGATGCCCTCGGGAATGTTATGGATGGCGATGGCGAACGCGAGCGGCATGCCGACCGCAGGGCTCTCCAGCGTGGCGAAGAAGGTCGCCAGGCCTTCGGGGAAGTTGTGTGCGGTGATGGCGATGGCCGTCATCAGGCCGACCCGGCGGATATAGGCACGGTTGTCATCGCGGAACAGCGGATCGTCGATGGACAGGCTCTGGTGCGGGTTGGGCACCAGGCGGTCGATCACCATGATCAACAGCATGCCGGCCAGGAACGCCAGCGTGCCGAAGGTGAAGCCGAGTTTGTCGTTATAGGCGATGGAGAACGAGGCGATCGATTTGTTGAGGATTTCCGACAGCGAGACATACACCATCGCACCGCCGGCGAATGCCAGCCCGAACGCCAGCAGGCGCGGATTGGGCTTCTTGGAGAACACGACCATCAGGCTGCCGAGTCCGGTCGCCAGGCCAGCCGCCAGCGTGACCGCAAAGGCGGTCCAGACATTGTGGGATGACACTTCGAGCATGTGACGCGCGACCTCGTGGAATGGAAGCTACTCTGCGGGGAGCGTGGCGACTGCTGCTGCGCACTCTGCGCATGGCCACGCTGCGCCTGCAGGATGGCCATGCCTGGATGACGAACACGTGGTGTCTGACGCGATAACTACGACGCGTGCACGCTGGCGTCGGGCGTGCACCGTGGTTGGCTGGAGCTGATGCAGGCCGTTCGCCGTGCTCAGCCTTGCGTGCCGCGTGCCGCGCATTGCCGTGGCCACGCGCCGGCGCGCACTACATCAAACGCGGCTCAGCCGCCTCGACGCGCCCGCTCTTCGATGGCAAAGCACTCATCCGGGCGCGGCACCGTCGGCTTGAACGCGACAGGTACCTGGATGGTCTGCGGAACAGCCTGACCATTGCGCGTCGCGGCGCGGAATTTCCACTCGCGCACGCGTTTTTGCGCAGCGTCGTCCAGCACCGGCTGGCCGCTGCTTTGCGCGACCGATACGTCGGTCGGGGTGCCTTCGACACCGACCACGACCCGGAGCACGGTGGTGCCGCCGACGCCGGCACAGGCCAGCTGCGGGGAGTACTCCGGTGGCGGCGTCTTCAAGGCGGCCAGTTCGGTCGGAGCCACCGCCGGCGCGGCCGGCTGCTGCGGCGACTTGCCACAGCCGCTGATGCCGACGGCAATGAACAGGCCGGCGAGGGCGGTGCGGGACGTGGTCATGGGGTGGCTCCTTGATCGTAGAGCTGGGCAGTCTTGGCCGCACAGATGAAGTCGTTTTCGCTCAGTCCGCCGACGTCGTGGGTGGAATAGCGCACCACCACGCGGTCGTAATGCACGCCCAGGTCGGGGTGGTGGTCTTCGCGGTGAGCGATCCACGCCAGCGCGTTGACGAAGGCCAGCGTGCGGTAGTAGTCGGCAAAGCGGAACGTACGGGTGATCGCCGTGCCGAGTTCGGCCAGCTCCCAGCCTGGTACCTGCGGCAGCAGTTCGGCCAGGCGCGCCTCGCCGAGCTTGTGGTCGCTGCCCTTGCGCGGCAGGCAGTGGGCCTGTTCCAGGGGAATCAGATCGGTCATGACAGTCTCGCAGGGGTGGCGGACAGCGCGTTCACTCAGGATCACGGTGTTCCATGAGCGCAGGCGCATTGAGCGGTAGAATAACCCGCATGATCCAGATATCCGACAAAGCCCAAACCTATTTCCGCAAGCTCATCGAACGCGAGGGCGTGCCCGGCATGGGCGTGCGCCTGAGCGCGGTGGACGCAGGCACCCCGCGCGCCGACGCCCGGCTCGAGTTCGCCGAACCGGCGGATCTGAGCGGCGACGAGTGGGCGATCGACTGCGACGGCTTCACCTTGTATGTCGTCGCCGCCAGCGTGCCCTGGGTGGATGGCGCCGAGATCGACTACGTCACCCAGTCCACCGGCAACCAGCAGCTCACCATCAAGGCGCCCAAGATCAAGGGGGAAGCGCCGGCCGACTCCGCGTCGATGGTGGAGCGCGTGCGCTGGGTGGTGGAAAACGAGATCAATCCGCAGCTGGCATCGCACGGCGGCCGAGTGGCGGTGCAGGAAGTCTCGGCGGAGGGTGTCGTGCTGCTGCGCTTCGGCGGCGGTTGCCACGGGTGCGGCATGGCCGATGTGACCTTGAAGCAGGGCATCGAGAAGACCTTGATGGGGCGCGTGCCCGGCGTGATTGCGGTGCGCGACGCGACCGATCACGCCACCGGCGACGCGCCATATATTCCGCGCGACAGCGCGGCCTGATTCCGCGCCACCGGTGACCACGGCCGCCGATCTGCTGCAGGCACTGCGCGCGCGCATGCCGGGCAAGCTCATCCTGGATCGGCGCACCGGCCTGCCGTATGGCTGGGCAACCTGGATGAGCAGTCGCACCAGGCCGGCGGCGTCATTCAACGACGGCCAGGTGATGGACGTGCTGCTGGCGCGACCGGCGCCGCCGGCAGGCACTGGCATGGCGTTTATGTTGTCGCCGTTCCAGGCATTTCGCAGTCTGTGGTGGCAACACTGGGAGCCGCGGCCGAAGGACCAGCGACCGCAACACTGGCTGGCGCTGCTCGGCAGCCTCTTGATCCACCTTGGCTTCATCGCACTGCTCATCTGGGTCGTCACGGTGCGCTGGGCGCCGGATGACACCAAGACCGGCGACGAATCGCGGGTGCGCATGACCTTCATTGGCGACGGAGCGGCGGAGCAGGGCGGCGGGCAAGGGCAGCCCGCTGACGGGGCGCAGGCCGCCACGGGCGATGCGGCGTCAGCGTCGCAATCCAGTGCGTCCGCTGCGTCGGGCAGGCCGAGCAGAGCGAATGCAGCACCGTCGGAGCCTGCGCCCGCCGAGCCACCTGTCGATCCTTCAAGTCCTGCCCAGGCGCAGGACATCGCGCCCGAAGCGGTGGCTGCCGCTGCCAGCGAACCGGTGGCGCCTGAAGTGCCACGTGTGAGCGTGCAGGTGCCGCCGGTGACGATTGAATCGCCGCTGCAGGTCACCGAAACACCGGTGCCCACGACCGACTTCGTCGTGCCGCCGCCGCCCACGATCACGGTGGCTCCGCGCCCGGTCGCGCCAGCCGCCCCGCAGATCGAGGTGCGACAGCGCGATATCCAGACCGTGACCGAGCAGCCGCAGCTGCGCGAATTGCAGCATCCTGCAGCTACCGTTGCGGTGCGCGCTGCCAACGCGCCAACGGTGCGCGAGCGGGAAATCGTCGTGCCGGACCGGCCACAGCTCGTTACGCCGTCCGTGCGCAGCCGCGAGATCGCACCGACGGTGCGCATGCCTGATGTGGCCGTTCGAACGGCCGAACTGCCCAGCGTGCCTGATCCGGCGTCCCAGCCGGCACCGGCAGCACCCACCCAACAGGCGCCGGTGACTCCGTCGCCGGCACCGTCTGCGCCAGTTGCCGCAGCAACGCAGCCATCGGCAGCTTCCAGGCAGCCCAGCCAGGCGCAGGCGGATCCAGCGCAAGCGGCGCACAGCAACACCGCAGCGGCGGCTGCATCTGCAAACAGGCCGGCGACCAGCAATGCCGGTCCGGCCCCGGCAGACCGCAGCGGCGGCTGGGATGTCGCGGCCAATGCAGACGACTGGAGCAAATCCGACCGTCGTCGCAGCGGCGAAGCCACCGGTGCCAATGGAGCGCGCAACGGCATGTTCAACGCGGACGGCAGCGTCCACGTCGCCGCCGGAACCGGCGATGCCGGCAACGGCGCGGGTGATCGCGGGCCGCCAGGCAGCGAAACCGACACCTGGACCCGCGACCAGATTGCCCAGGGCGGCACCTGGCTCAAACGTCCGCCGTACGGCTACACGCCGACCTCGCTGGACAAGTACTGGATGCCGAACCAGTCGCTGCTGCAGGAATGGGTGCGGCGCGGCCTGAAGAAGATCGAGATCCCGATCCCCGGAACGACCACCAAGATCAGCTGCGTGGTGTCGTTGCTGCAGTTCGGCGGCGGCTGCGGCCTGAGCGACCCGAATCTCAACGATCAACCGGCAACCGCCAGACCGCCGCCGGATGTGCCGTTCAAGCGGGAGCTGCAGGAAGACAATGGGGCTGTGCGGTGAATAGCTGCCGAGTCGGAACTGACATAATATACATTATGCGAAATCAGCTCTTGGGGCGGCACGGCCGAGGTTCCGCTGGATCTGGCTCTGGATCAAATCTTGCCTGCCTAGCCGTTCCCCTCGCGAAACGGAACTCGCAGCATGACTGATACCTACGACATTGACCGCCGCCCACCATGCTGGCCCGTTGGCGAGCAATGCCCAAACAGCTGCGCGGCAGATCTGCATCGGCGCGTCGTCACCAACCATGTGGAACTTACGGGGCCGTGGGCTGGCTGGCGCTTGGCCGGGCGCGACCTGGTTGCGCCCAGCGGCGAACGGATACCAGAACGGCGCCTGCGCGGATTGGTGTGGCATGCCAATGCCAGCGACATGCGGGATTCGGTCCGCAGGCGGAACGCCAAACGCAAGGCGGTTCAGCAGTCAATGGTCAAGGTCGTCGTGGTGGATCTTGGCGAATGGCGAGACCGCCACTTCGGACGCATCGCGGGATAAGGCGTTATCCGTAGGGGCTATGCCCCTACACCCGGATTATTTGCAGGCGTCTTGGACTGCGTTGTCCCATTGGCTGGAAAGCGCGAAGTCTCGGTGTACTCCGGCAGCCTCATAGACAGTGGCACGGCTACGCTTTGCGGATTCGCATGCGTTACCCGATTGCGAGCCAGAGATATAGGCAGCAGACGATGCAGACCGGTCGGCGGCGTATCGGCGGTCGAGTTGCTTGCGAATACGGTAAAGCCGCCATTGCTCAGCATTGCTCTGTTCAGGAACTGGCGCGGCATCCCACACTTTTTCAGGGGGGGCGGCAGTGCACGGGGCTGACTGATAGACAACCTGACCACGTTCACGGCATTTATGGACTTGCTGAGCCTGGACAGGCATAGCGAACGCGACCAATACAACGAGAAAACTTCTAGCTTCCATGCCCTACCCCTTGGCTTAGGTAGGAATCATAACGACAGCGGAAAGAACAGCAAGATGTCCCGCGTAATAGCCGTAAAACGCCCAGCGCGTGCGTGGGAGATTCCAATTGCGATAGCCGAACTCGCATAGCGGAATGGCCAGAAGTGCCCAGAGGTTGCCGTTGTAAAGGCACAGCAGCGTCATGGTCAGCACGACAGGCACAGGCATGCGGATGTGAGCCAGGGTGGTTGTCGAGTCATACCAGGCAAAAATGTTGACCAAGCGGCCCTGCCCTTGAACCAGTGCCAGGCAGCCAGAACGAGCCAGACGCCCGTCCACTGGCAATCAACGAATGCCGGCGCCAGCAGGCCCAGGAACGCCGCCAGCGGCCACTCACGACGATCTACAGCCCAGACCAGGCATGCAGCCAGGCAGAAGTTCAGCAGCACGTTGAGCGGCCACCAGCTGCCAAAGACCCAAGCGTGAATAGCTGTTAGCTCTCGCAGCCCATCCGGTGCACTGCGCGTAGTGCGCGAAACCCTTCCCGCAGCAGCGAAGCCCAGATGACCCGGTGCGTAGCTGCAGCGCCAAATCAGAAACTCACGCATCCCGCCTACCGGCGCATATCGACAATCAGAGCGTCATCCCGCATCGCCCAGAGACGCTATGAACGACTACGGTTCTTATCGCTACCTGCCTGCCGATGGTTGGTACGCCACCTATTCAAAAGCTGCCGAGGCCGATGAGCCACGCGTCTTCCAGCGCGTGGCCCTATGGCGGGTGGCCCCGCATGGAACGATCGTTGGGCTGATCTCTTCGCCCGACCATAGCCAGGACGAGAGCGAATCGCAGCTTCTGAGCGCACCGCGCGGTCTAGGCGTCCACTACATCCACATTGATGATCTGACCGCAGAGGAACGCGAGCAGATCCGCCGCAGACGTTTCAGTTGATCGCCTTTGCGAGGTCTAATCCCTGCGGACTCATTTGGAATCTGACGAGATGCGAACTGCTTCAATGTCTTTGCTAAGTCTTCCGCACGCGAAGACTGTCGTCCCCGACGTCGGTGCGCCTGTGTCCGTTACCGCTTCCCCCTGTCAGGTGCGCGACAGCGCGGGGGCGTTCGCCGGCCTCAATGCTGCGCCGGTCAAACGCATACGCAAGACGCTGCAATCGACCATGGCAAAGGCAGAGCGATCATGTCACGTGCCTCTGCTGCAGATAGATGCCCAAACCTCCGATCTCGCCAGTGCGATTGCACAGGTGGATGGTGCATCGGCACAGTCGTCCAGGCAGGATGAGCAATGGGAGATGCACTGCCGTGTTGTCCTCGAATGCATGCGCGCATGCGCGGGCGAATCCTACACGGCCGATCTGGCGACGGTGGCCGACATCGGCGGGCTCCATCTTGATGCGCCGATGTCCACGCCGCGGTTGAAATTGTGGGAGGGGGCGACGGACGACGCGATCGTGGTGGTGCTGGGCTTCTCCGGCACTCGCTTGGATGTGACCAACGATCTGCTGTGCGACATGAGAAGCCAGATCGCCCAGCCGCACGTCAACATATTGGACGAACGCCTTCCCACGTTGGGCAAGGTGGGCGCAGGCTGGCAGGAATGGTGGCACTCCGAAGCTCAGCTGCCGCGCGCCGAAGGAGCCATCATGAAGGACGTGCTGATACGCTACTCGAACTTGGCGCGGGACAGCGGCAAGGCATTATTGATGTCATTGACGGGACATAGCTTGGGCGCGTCAGGGGCCATGGTCGCCGGCTTCGATATCGCGCACTTTCTGCGTGCGGCCGGAGCCAGTGGCAAGGTCAGCGTGTATGCCTTCAACCCGCCACGGCTGGGGCAAGCGGGCATCGTGAGGCGCTACAGGGACAGCCTGACATCGGAGCGCAGCGCATTGCACTTCACGCTCCGCCAGTTCACTCGCACGCTGGATCCGATCCAGTCCATGCCCTTTTTCATGCATCACCCGCACTGGAATCAAGACAGGGCAGCCACTGGCGAGCGCGCCGGCAGCGCCAGCGGCGATCGCTTCGCGCAATTCGTCACCATTACAGACCAGCCGGCGAGCAGGATCAATCTGGCGGACAACCACGAATTGACGGTGTGGGGCCCTTATTTCCTGTCCAAGATCGAGCAGGCCAAGTTGCAGCGCATCTTCTCTCCCGTGGAGGTGTCAGAACGGACATCCGGAGACTCGCGTATTTCCCGCAGGCAACTGTTCGTCTCCTTTAAAAATTCTCTAACAGGGTTGTAAGCCGGAAGACGGTCGGCAGGAATCCGTAAAAAATTTCTTGACTTAAAGCAAGTTAGCTCACTTTTGGCTGTTTTTTTACACGAATCCTTGCCGACCCTCTCATTAGCCTGCCGCAGGGCGAGCTGCAACTCCTGCACCTGGTGCTCGTGCCGACGCTGCTCTGGTCTCTCACGGAAGTCCGGTAGTGCTCCAGGGCTTCCCTGGCATGCTCGTGCTCGTGCACCAGCGACTGGACATGGGGTTCAGCCGACATACGTGTAAAAATAGCTCACAAGATTGGATTTCATCCATTGCATCAGTGAGTTAGCGGATATTCTGGCGAAAAACAGCTCCTGCGGTCTATCCCCCGCTTGTCCACGGCCGGCGCGTTGTCCACGGCCGGCGCGTCAGCGCCGCCCCGGTCCCGGAGACCCCCATATCGGAGGGTCCGGGGGCAGCGGTAGGCAAGCCGGGCATGGCGACCCGCACACGCAAACCGCATGACAGAATCAGCGCGATCGACAGCATGCCGCGCCCAGGCGCGCAAGACAGTTTCAGCGTGCCAATGCACGCCAGCCACTGCATACCGCCCATCCCCCAAAATCGGGGTATGGGGAGATGAGCAATCAGCCTTGCGCTTCAGTCATTTAGGCAGCTTTGGGCCCTGGTCATAACGATTCCCTGCCGACCCTCGAAGAGGTTTACCATCGACAACAGGCCGGTGACGCCGAAGCGGCGTCACTCAACCAAGCGATGGTTCTGCGATCACTTGTGCTGGGAGGTTGAGGGTCGGCAGGGATTTGTGTGAAAAAACAGCCAAAATTGAGCTAAATTACTATTAATAAAGAATTTTTTCACAGATTCCTGCCGGCCCTCAATCCCGGCCTCGTGTACTCCCGAATAGTCCTTGCGTGCTCTACCCGACAGCGGCCGAAAATGCCCCATAAAGCCAGTCTAGTGGTCGATGTTGAACAGTATGTCCAGCAGGTTGCGCGCTTTGACACGGTTGCTGATAGTCGCCTGCAGCGCGATGACCGAAGCGGCATATCCCCTTGGTTGTCGTGCGCTTGACTGTGGCTCGTCGCTCGGGCTGATCGTCACACCAGCCGTGTAGTACGGCAACTCGTCCGCAAGCTCCTTCTTGAGGACGCCGTCGGCTTATTGCCGGCGCAGTCGCAGTCGCCGTCGTCACCGAAACCAACAATCAGGCTATCCTTTAAGACTCTATTGCCTTACGGATCTTCCTTGCTCTAGACAACTCGATGGAACTGCTATAAGAGCGCTCCTCGCGGTTCACTCGAAAACTTTCCATGCGATCTTCAAGTGACTCGCCTTCGCCTAGGCTGCTAGATGATATTCCTGGCCGTAAACTCTCCAATTCCTCTAACGTGCTGTTTGCATGAGCATGTTTATAAAAACTTGCAGGGAGCAACTCCATCCCATCAAGAATACACAGCTTCCCGTACTTCAAAATCATATCATTTTGAGGTGGAGGTTTTTTGTCATCAATTGTCCCGGTGTTCTTCAAGTCATTATGCCAATCAGTAAAAGTGTCCCTGTTATAATAAGCTCGGAGCGCATAGTTAAGTGAGAAAATAGTGCAGTCTACTGTCGATTTTTGAGCTCCGGCCTCAATTACCGCAAAGCTCACTTTGTCTCCCAAGGACGCCTTCAAATTTTCCTGAAGCTCACTATAATTTTTCAAAGGCGTTAGATCTGTTGCCATGGCGGGCTCTAGCGCAATGACCGTAGTATGACCGTCGGCATGGTTTCTGACATCCAAGGCAATGTGATGGAGATCATTATTTCCACCTAGTCGCATTACTCCCCTGAAACAAATTCCTGGGGTTCTCCAGGAGCTCACCGAGTCAACAAAATCTTTCCGCCCGACAAATGATCTTAGGTTGAGATATTTATATTTACTATTATATGGAGATATAATTTTTTCCAAATTATTGATGTCGAGCTCTGTTATTTGTGTGGTTGGTTGCTCATTGCAGAGTAATTTGCCAACTACTGCTTTGGCATAAAACTCAAGTGATTCGTCCATGCGCGCACTGTTTTGTTCAATCGAATCCTGCAACTGCTTTGCTTTCCTTCGCGGCTTTGATGGCAAGGAATCAAAAGCGCTCCCAGCATTTAGATTATCCGACGCATAATCTCGGGTTGAAGACCCCGAAGCGGGCATTTGATTGTGGTTTGATGAATTGCTATGTTGAGATCTTGATGATCTACCGATGGAGCTAAAGAATTTTTTCATTTTTATGAAGTGTATTTAATATAAACTGACCAGCGTCCGATATCAGCTTGACACTCAGGCCCAAGCTATCCGAGGGTTGGCAGGAAGCGATTTCCTTTAGCAACCGTCTGCAGATCACTGAGCCGACGCTGCGCTCGGCTTTGAACATAGTCCTAAGTCGATCTTCTGCAGGTAAGTGTAGAAGCAAGTGTGGCAAGAAGCTTTCCGATTCGCATCGCCTCACCGAAGGCATGTTTGGGATGGCGAAGCATTGACGCGGGGATTCCCGAGCCTTCTTCACCAAGCGGCTAATCACCTGCCTGCCGGCACACCGGCTGCGATGGCCTTTTCGGGTTCTCCAACGGGGCGCGGTGGCCGCAGCTGCTCCAAGAGCTGTTCCAGCGTGCTCAGACGTACCGTGGCCCGCAAGGTGTCCGCCTCGGCGCGTTCCCGGCGCTACGGCGGCATCGCCTACCACCACGTGTCCGATACGCACGTCGCGCTGTCCAGCCACTTCATTCCGTGCGGTGTGTGGGAGGCGGTCTACATCATCGATGGCCTGCTGAAGAACACCTCCGACATCCAGCCTGACACCGTCCACGCCGACACGCAGGGGCAGTCGCTGCCGGTGTTCGGCCTTTCGCATCTGCTGGGCATCCAGCTGATGCCGCGCATCCGCAACTGGCGCGAATACAAGTTCTTCCGCCCCGATGAGGACATTCGTTACGAACGTATTGATGCGCTGTTTCGGGACACTGTCGACTGTGATCTGATCGAGACCCACTGGAAGGACCTGATGCAGGTCGTGCTCTCGATCAAGACCGGCAAGATCGCGGCCTCGACGCTGATGCGCAAGCTGGGCAACTACAGCCGCAAGAACCGGCTGTACCAGGCCTTCAAGGCGCTCGGCTCGGCGGTGCGCACGTTGTTCCTGCTGCAGTACATCTCCAACCGCGAGTTGCGCGAACAGATCACCGCCTCGACCAACAAGGTGGAGGCCCACAACGGCTTCGCAAAGTATTTCTTCTTCGGCGGGGAAGGAGTGATTGCCGACAATGACCCCGTTGAGCAGGAGAAGGCCGTCAAATACAACGACCTGGTCTCCAATGCCGTCATCTTCTACAACGTGGTCGAACAGACCCGAATCATGACGTCTCTGATGCGGCAGGGGTGGAAGATCACGCGGGAGGACGTGGCTTTCCTCAGCCCGTACGTGACCAGCCATGTGAAGCGCTTCGGGGATTACCTGATTGATGTGGAGGCGGTCCCGGAACCGTATGACACTGAACTGGCATTGGTCGTGTAGTTTTGGTGCGCCAAAATATCCGCTAACTCACTGATGCAATGGATGAAATCCAATCTTGTGAGCTATTTTTAGTGGCGCCCCACTCCGCTGAAACGAGCTGGTTTCCTGGGCAACGCGGCTGCGGTGTTCCCGCAGCCGGTTGCGCTTGCGCTTACTTATCGGCACCGGTTACCGGGTGCAGAGAAAGGACGCGGCAGCTTATGTAGCTCACCGCATTCCGGGACGACGCCGTCTCAACCCGCAATGGTAAAGACCGATCCCGAATCCACCCGGATCCCGGCACCGTTGATGAAGCTGGCGCGCTCCGAGCACAGGAAGGCAACCGCCGAGGCCACTTCTTCCGGGCGGCCGCGTCGCTTGAGCACCATGCCGGGGCGCTCTTCGTCCAGGAACGATTCAATCGCCTGCTCGAACGTGGTTCCGTTTTCGCTGGCGCGCTTTTGCATCATCTTGTCGGTCATCGGGGTGGCGATGAATGCGGGCGAGACCGTGTTGACCAGCACGTTGTCCGGCCCGTAGGCCTTGGACAGGCCCTTGGCCAGGCTCAGGATGCCTGCCTTCGATGCGCAATAGGCCAGTTCGTCCACGTACGGCTGCACCGCGTCTTCCGAGGCGAACAGCACGATCCGGCCCCATTGCTTGCGGCGCATTGCGGGGATGGCCTGGCGGCACATGCGCACCGCGCCCATCAGGTTGATGTCCAGGGTTTCCAGCCAGCCGGCGTCGCTGACGTCCAGGAAATCGCCGGTTGCGCCGGTCACGCCCGCCGCGTTGATGTAGATGTCGGGGTCGCCCAGTTGTTCGCGCACCTGTGCCCAGATGGCGGTGACGTCCTGCTCGCGGGTGACATCGCCCTCGATGGCGATGATCTGCCCCAGGCCCGACAGCTCCGCCACGGCCTGGTCGAGCGTGCCGTCCGGCAGATCGGTGATCGCCACGCGCACGCCGGCTTCAAGCAGCTGCCGCGCGGTTTCCTTGCCCATTCCCGAGTCGCCGCCACTGATGAGGGCGATGCGATTGTTGATTCCGAGATCCATGCTGAACTCCTGGTGGTAGGGATTGGTGGTGATACGCGCGTCACTAGCGGGCGAGGAATCGCTCCGCCGTGCGCAGGCCAAGTGCCATCTGCGTCAGCGCGGGATTGGCGGCCAGTGCACTTGGAAAGATCGAGTTGTCGCAGATGTAGAGGTTGGCGATATCGAAGGCGCGGCCGTCCCGGTCCACCACGGCCTGCTCCGGATCGGTGCCCATCCTGCAGGTGCCCAGCGTGTGCGCGGAGCGGGCGGCAGCGAAGATGCGTTGGGCGCCTGCCGCCTCCCAGATTGCGTGCAGCGCTGCGCGCGCGTGGGCATCGATCGCGCGTTCGTTGGGCCCGTAGCTGAAGTCGATACGCGCCTTGCGCTGGCCAAAAGCATCGCGTTCGTCGGACAGGCTCAGCTGGTTGCCGTCCTGCGGCAGGCATTCGCCATTGATGCCGATGCCGGCCAGGCGGTTGTAGCGCGCCATGGTCGCCACCAGCTCCCTCCCCCACATTCCCGCGCCACGTGCCAGCGTGTTGGCCAGGGTGATCGGTTGCACGCCCAGGCTCTGCACCAGATAGCCGCCGACGAAATCGGCATCGGACGGGCGCAGCATGTCCTCGGAGATCAGCGACGAGGGGTAGCCACGGTTCATGCGCATGTCGGCATCGAACTCTCCCCACACCTGGGTGGCGACATGCGCCATGAAATTGCGCCCCACCTGGCCGCTGGAATTGGCCAGGCCCAGGTTGAGCAGCAGGCGCGGTGTCTCCACGCCGCCAGCGCACAGGAACAGGCTTGCGCAGCGTTGGCGCAGTTCGCGCCCATCCTGTTGGTAGACCACCGCGCTGACCATGCCACGGGCGTCGCGCTCGATAGCGATGACCCGGCAGTCGGGTCGCAATTGCGCGCCGTGCGCGCGCGCCAGCGGCAGCCAGGTGGTATCGACGCTTACCTTGGCGCCATTGCTGCAGCCCTGATGACAGGCACCGCAGTTGTTGCAGGCCGCGCGCATGCCGTGGTGCGGCTGCGCATGCGCCGTGGTCACCAACGCGGCAGGCGCATCGGTGGCAGTGATGCCCAGCGTGCGGCAACCGCGCTCCATCGCGTTGGCCGACGCATTGCGCTGTGGCGGCGCATAGGCGTAGCTGCGCTCGGGATCCCACGGATAGTACGCGGGCCCGGAGACGCCGATGAACTCCTCGACGCGGCGGATGTAGGACAGCAGCTCTTCATGCGCGATCGGCCAGTCCATGCCGCGCTGCCCGGTCTGCGTCGACAACCTCAGATCGCGCTTGTCCGGACGCGGGCAGAAGGCGCCCCAATGCAGGGTCGAACCGCCCAGGCCCGACCCGGAGTTATTGGCGCCAAATGCGGTGGGCGTCTGCCCGCCACTGAGGCGCTCGTCCATCCAGTAGATGCCGGTCGTCAGCTCATCGGGCAGATGGGACGCCGGGCTGAAGGCCGCACCCGCCTCCAGCACCACCACCGACAGACCTCGTTGCGCGAGCCGTGCGGCCAGTGGACCGCCGCCTGCCCCGCTCCCCACCACCACCACATCGACCGCAGCATCGTGGGTACCCGGGCTCATCGAAGACCCTCGGCAGGAAGCTGCCAGGCTTCCTGCCGGTCGGCTGCGGTCTGCTGATAGCCGGGGCTGTCGATACCGGCACCGCCGACCGCGAAGCCGTCGTAGCCCAACGCCGCCATCGTGGCGGGAAGGCTGACCCAGATCCGCGCGGCTTCGGCGCGCACGTCCTCGAACCAGTGCGCCAGTTGCGCTGCATCCAGCCCGTGCGCCGAGGAACGACCGGCCGTCGATTGCGACACCGCGCGCAGCCAGCGATCCTGGATCTCGGCAGGCAATCCGGCGAAGCCATTGCTCAGCGCGTCGAGCGTGTCGAGCCCCAGCGGCAGCGCAAGCCGGTCGGGCGGCAACGCGGCATGGCGCCAGCCATCTCCCGCGCCATCGGCAAGCTGGACATCGATGCGTCGTGCAATCGCGCGCGCGTCGCCGGCCCCATCCAGGACCCGCGCGACCACTGCAGTGAGGAGTTCCAGCTGGTGCTGGCTCAACACGCCTTGCGCACTGGCAGGTGGGCCCGCATGCCGGCTGAGCAACAGCTTGCGCATGCGCGGGGCGACCCTGTCTGCATTGAGCAACCTTATGAAGTCATCGGGCAGGCACTTGTCCACGCTGCGGTCCACATGCGCGGCGATCAGCTGCGCCAGCTCTTCCGGCTGCTCATACGGGATCAGGTGCGCGGCATCGGCCACCACGGCGATACGCGCATCGTGATAATGCGGCGCGTTCAATGCGGTTTGCGCGGTTTCGCCAAGGTCGCCATCGTCACTGCCGGCGATGATCAATGCAGGCACGTCCATGCAGCCGGCCTGCGCGCTGCAATCCTCACGACTGGCATATGCGAGCCAGGCGATCCACGCGTTGGCATCGGTTCGCAGCACATCGTCGACAGCGGCATTCCTGATCGGGGCCGGCAGTGGCATCGCACAGTTGTCGTCGATGAACTGCTCCGCCTCGTCCCACGTGGGGTGGCCCTTCTCGAACCAAGCCAGCATCGTGCCTCGCCGCGCCTCGTCCATCGGTTCGGGCGCCGGCGGCGACGCCGCGACCAGGATCACGCCAGCCAGTCCGGCAAGCCCGGCCATGCCATCGCGTGCCTGCGCTGCAGCGAGTGTGGCGATCTTTCCGCCCATGCTGTGTCCGATCGCGAGCCAGCACGTCGGTTGCCGCCGGATGACCTCGTCGACGAACCAGGCGACCAGGCCGGCGGTGTCGAGATGCGCCAGCGGCGGCGCGTCCCCAAAGCCGGGAATATCGAGTGCCACACAGTCGAAACGCGGCTCCAGTCGCCGGATGACGGCAGACCACTCATTGCTGCTGGACCCGAGGGCGTGCAGGAAGAACAGCGTTGGCTTCGCCATGTAGCACCTCAATCCATCAGGCGCGCATGATGACCGGCGCGTCGTCCACGCATCGTGCAGATGAGTCCGACACGGTGTGATGGTTTGAGGCCGCGGACACTGCCCGTCGCATCCGGGGCGGCGTGCTCGTCGGGTGGCAGGCCGGCGTCACACCTGCTGCCTCGTTGCACGGCCCTGGACCTGACCCCGCGTCACTGCGACTGCATCCTTGGCTTCAACCAGTGAGCACCTGCGCCTGCAGTGCTCGCCCGATGTCTTTCAGGGAAATCAGACGCCTCACACCAGGTCGCGATAATCCTGCAGGATCACCATCACCAACTGGCTGCGCGAGCGCACGTCGAGCTTGTTGAACAGTTGCTGGAAGGTCGCCTTGATGGCGCTCTCCGAACTGCCCAGTTGGCGTGCGATCAACTTGTTGGACTGCCCGCGCAACAGGCCGCGCAGCACTTCGCGCTCACGGTCGGTGAAGCTGGGCCGGCTTTCCTGGGTACCCTGAGCGACCAGCGACTGCAGGTAGCGCTGGTCAATCAGCACCCGGCCCATCGCCACCGCATGGATGCTGTCGATCAATTCGTCGGTGGAGACATCCTTGCGGCAGATGCCGGACACGCCGAGCCGGATCAAGGCCAATGCGTCGCGTTCGGGCAGGCCGGCGGTGACGACCAGCGTGGCCGGGCGGCGCGCCTGCTCGGCCTGGCGCCGCATGTAGTCCAGCGCGTTGTATTCGCCCATGTCGTAGTCGAGGATGACCACGTCCGGCGCCAGCGACGCGATCTGGACGATGGCCTGCGCCAGTGCGCCGGACTGCCCCACCACCTCGAAGCGGGCATCGGCACCGAGCAGGCGCAGCAGGCCCTCGCGGAACAGCGTATGGTCGTCCAGCAGGTAGAGGCGCACCGGCTCGCGCTGCGACTCATCCATCCAGCGCCTCCGCATACGCAGCATGCGCCAGCGGCAGATGCAGCTCGAAACAGGCGCCTTCGCCGCCGGGCGCATGGCGCAGCAGACCGCCCTGGTTGGCCATCAGCGCACGCGAGATGTACAGGCCCAGCCCGGAGCCGTCGCTGTCGCTGCGGAACGGCTGGAACAGGCGGCCCGGCTCGACGATGCCCGGCCCGGTATCGCGCACGCTCAGCACGGCGCGTTGTTGTTCCAGGCGCGCGCTGACGATCAACTGGCGGCGTTGCGGGGGCAGCGCCTGCACTGCGCGCAGCGAATTGCGCGCCAGGTTGAGCAGCACCTGCAGCAGCGCATGGCGATCGCCATGCACCGACGGGAACTCGGCCGGGATCTGGATCACCAGCTGGCCATCGACGTCCTCCCAGTCGGAACGGATGATCACGTCCAGTTCGCTGCATAGCGTCTGCAGCCGGGTTTCATGCGCCTCGTCGGGCAGCTGCCGGCGCAGGTTGAAGGACGCCAGCTCCATCAACGCCGCCACCAGGCTGCGCAGCGCGGCCAGGTCCGGATCTGCGCCAATGGCCGGATGCCGCGCCAGGTTGGAGGTGACCACGCCCGCGGCCGAACACAGGTTGCGGATCTCGTGCGACACCGCACCGGCCAGCAGGCGATTGTTCTTGAGCACATCGTCGAAGTGCGCCGATTCGCGCGCGCGCACCTCCTCGCTGGTGTCGACCAGGATCGCCGCAAGGTGCCGCTCTTCACTGTCTTCGTAGACCGAGAACCAGGTGGTGGCCGGGAAGCGGGTGCCATCGCTGCGGCAGCCCCAGGTGCTGGCGGAAGTGCGCATGCCATCCAGGTTGGCGCTCATGCTCAGCGCATCGTCCAGCAGCGGCAGGAACTCGCGCACCGCGCGGCCTTCCAGCCCGCCCTCCTCGGCCATGTCCAGGATCTCGTGCGCGGCGCGGTTGGCCGCCACGATGCGGCCGTCGCCGGCCACCGTCAGCAAGGCCGCCGGGCTGCTCTCGGCGAGCAGCCGCAATTGCCGCTCCAGCCGCCGGCGCAGCCGCTGTTCGGCGCGCAGCTGTACGTAATGGGCCAGGATCACCCGGCGGGTGCGGCTGATTTCGGCCACGAGCAGGCCGCAGCCGGCATAGGCAATGGTCGCCATGAAAAAGCGCAGCGCCTGTTCGACCAGAGTCTCGTCGGTCACGAACAGGCCGCGCAACACCGCACAGGCGATCGCGGCGATGACGATGTCGCGCCGCGACAGCACCGTGGCCGCCAGTACCACCGGCAGGATGTACAGCAACCCCAGCGATACGCCCAGGTGCGAGTACCACTCCGCCCACACCAGCAAGGCCAGCATCGCCAGCGACACCCACAGCGTCGGGCCGCGATTGAGCTTGACGACCTGGCCGCGCCACTTGAATGGCAGTCTCAGTCTGTCCATTGCCTACCTATGCACTCGCGCTGCAATGCCGCTCCTCGCTTGCGTGATTGATGCCACAGCATCGTGGCCAGGGCTGCGGATTTCATCCTATCGAAAGATAGCCTGCGCGCATCGTTCGGACGGTGCGTGCACTGTCCAACGCTGGCGCAAGGATGGCAGACACGACCGTAGAGGCTGGGTGTAATGGCCCTAACCCACGTCGATGTTGCCTTTCCCATGATCACCCGCGATACGTTTCCATTGCGACGCATCTGGCCCAAGACCTACAAGCGCCTGCTGGTGCTGCTGGCCTTCGACTGCGCCGTTGCCGTGCTGTACACCTTCTTCGGTTGGCAGTGGTTGTCGATCGAAGCCTTGCCGCTGGCCCAGCTTGGCTCGGCGCTTACCATCTTCCTGGCGTTCCGCGCCAATGCGGCCTATGGCCGCTGGTGGGAGGCGCGCCAACTCTGGGGCTCGCTGGTGAATACCTCGCGCGCCATCGCACGCCAGGCCCTGACCGCGCTGGATGTGGACCCGGCCGACCCGCGCCAGGCCGCACTGCGCGACGACATCGTGGTGCACCAGGTCGCCTTCGTGCATGCCTTGCGCTGCCACCTGCGCCGGCAGAACCCGTTTCCGGAGTTGGCCGGCCTGCTCGGCCAGGCACGCGCCGACGATTTGCGCGGCTACGCCAACATTCCCAATGCGCTGACCCTGCGGCTGGGCGAACAACTGCAACAGGCGCGCGACTGGGGCATGCTCGACAGCCTGCGCTGGTCGTCGCTGGACGCCAACCTCACCACCCTGGCCAACATCCAGGGCGCCTGCGAACGCATCAAGAACACCCCGCTGCCACGGCAGTTTTCCTCGCTGCCGCGCACGCTGGTGAACATGTATTGCTGGCTGGTGCCGCTGGGCCTGATCGCCGGCATGGGCCTGGCCATGCCGATCGCCTCGGTGCTGATCAGCTTCACCCTGATCGCCATCGACAGCGCCAGCAGTGCCATCGAAGATCCGTTCGAGAACACCGTACACGACACCCCGATGACCGCCTTGTCGCGTGGCATCGAACTGACCCTGCGCGAAATGCTGGGCCAGCGCGTGCCGCTGCGCGAGGTGCGCGCCATCGACGGTTTCATCTACTGACTACGGAGCCCACCATGCAGACCACCCCCACCCACCTGATCTTCGCCACCAACTTTTCCGAAACCTGCCATGCCGCGATCCCGACCGTGGCGCAACTGGTGGACCGCCTGCGTGCGCGCCTGACCATCCTGCACGTGCACGCCAAGGGCAAGCGTGCACAGGCCCAGCAGTCGCTGGACTCCTTCTTTGCCGAGGCGTCCAACTACCCGGGCTGCGAGCGCGCCCTCGCCGGTGGCCCTGCCGCCGCCGGCATCGTCTCGTTCTGCCGCAGCCGCGACGACGCGCTGCTGATCATGCCGCCGTCCGAACGCACCGGCCTGCCGCGCCCGCTGCACGTCTCACTGCGCGCGCGCGTGCTGCAGCGCGTGGCCACGCCCATGTTGACCCTGCCCTACGCCGATGCGATCCCGCGCGACGGCGCGGTCGGCGGCCATGTCGCCTGCTGGATCACCGGCCGCGAAACCAGCCTGGAATCGCTGCGCGATGCCGCCGCCCTGGCACGCCGCCGCGGCGCCGATCTGCACCTGCTGCATGTCGTGCCGGAAGTCAGCGAAGGCCTGCTGGTGGACAGCCTGTTCAACGACAAGCCGCTGAGCGAAGACGCGGCCGCCAGCTGGCTCGGCGACCTGGTCCAGCAGCTGCCCGACGAGGACCTGCGCGTGCGCATCCACGTGGCGGTCGGCAACCCGCGGCGCGAGATCGCCGGCCTGCTCAAGCGCGCCTGCGCCGACGTGCTGGTGGTCGAACACGATGCCCTGGTCCGCCGCGGCGTCTGGCGGTCCTCGCTGCAGTCCGCCCTGGCGAAAACGCCGTGCGTGCTGATCTGCCTGCCGCCGCCCCATCTGCGCCGCCCGATCCTGGGCACCCATGCCGACCAGGCAGGCACAGCGCCTGGCCGCAGCCTGGCAAGCCGGCTACTGCGTGTGTGAGCGCTCGGCGAGCGTCTGGCCAGGCATCCGGGATTGTCGGCGGCACAATCGCGCAAGTGGCGCATTCCGATAGACATCCCGGAGCGCAAGGCGGCTCCAGATCAAGATTCGGCGGCATGAGCCGCAGGCCAGCGTGCCTGCGGGCGCGCAACTGCGCCTACCCTTCGTGCGTCGACCGGTGGATTGATCGAGCGCCCTGGCAGCTCCGTCCGGACGTCGATGGCAGGTCTCTCCACGGCGGTGCCTTCAGGCCGGTTGCCACGCAGCCTGGCCCGTAGGCGGGAGCTGGCGCGCTAGCCCTTCAACACAAGCAACGCAGCCGTACACCTGTCGCAGATGAAGTCCACGAAGGTGCGCACCTTTGCAGCAGCCAGGCGTCTTGACGTGTGCAACACCCACGGCGCCGGCTACACATCCGCGATCGTGCCCCACTGCAGCAGTTCGCCACGCGCGAGCTGATTCCATGCGATCGACTGTGGAATGAGGGCCACGCCACCGCCGGCCATCGCTGCGTCGCGGACCATGAGGAACGAGGAAAACCGCAGTCTTGGCACGGGTTCCAGGACCAGACGCCGGACGCCTCGTCTGCAAGTCAGGCGCAAGTTACCCGTCTTATCCAGCGCGACGCCGCCGGTCACTCGAACTGCGCATCGATGCGCACGACCAGCCCGGTCGTCTCCACAACGTTCAACCGCATGCCGAAGCCGCTGCTGTGTCGCCTGCAGGCATCGCCGCTGGCGACAGCCTGCAAGGAGGTGCGCTGCGCCCTCGCCCTGCTGCCGAGTGCCCAGGGTGGTATATGCACGTGAGGCGCTCGCTCGTTGGCGAGCTGTGTTGTAGATGGCATGGGAGGCCATGCCGCTGCATCGCGCCTGCCCGTCTGAGGCAGACTACGCACATGGACACGATTCGGCCGTACCACTCCCGGGACTTCGATGCGTGCATGGCGCTGTTCGACGCGAACGTGCCGGCGTTCTTCAGTGCCGGGGAGCGTGTCGACTTCGCTGGCTTCCTGATCCAGCACGCCGCAGCGTGGCACTACCAGTTGCTGGAGCGTGGCAACGCGATCGCTGGCTGCGCCGGTTATGCGGTCAATGCCGATGGCAGCACGGCGAGCCTGTGCTGGGGCATGGTCCACCCGAGCCTGCACCGCTGCGGCGTGGGAACGCAGTTACTCCAGGCCCGGCTGGATGCGTTGCGCCAGATGCCGGCGGTCCGGCGCGTCATGCTGGATACGAGTCAACATACCCGGCAGTTCTATGCCCGCTTCGGTTTTGTCGTGCAGCAGGTCACGGTGGATGCCTATGGACCGGGTCTGGAGCGGTGGGACATGGCGCTCGATCTGCACCCCAGCGCGCAAACTGCAGGCAGCGCCCGGTCTGCACGGTAGCGATGGTGTACGCGGGCTGGTGGATGGTGTGCGCAGCTGGTGGATGCCCGGGCAGCACGCGGGAATGCACAAGCCCGTCGCGATGGCGCTTTCTTTCACGTAGCTCGCAAGATGCACGGCCGGGGCGACTTCTTCCGAGCGCTCCGAGCAGGGTGATGCGGCATGCCTATCGCGCTGCGTCCTTGTTGACCTGGGCACGTGCGAGCGCGGTGGCGGACACCAGCAGGTCCGGCAACTCCTCGCGAAAGGCTTCGGCTTGCCCGGCCTGGAGCACCCCGTAAAAGCTTGCATTGTCGAACACCGGCCTGCCCTGCAGGAAGAAGCCATCACGGCCCTGCACGACGAAGTGGAAACATGCCTGCCAGCGTGGGTCCGGACTGGCCGACAGCTGCACGACGACCTCGCTGCCGGCAGATGCCGTGCTTGCCGGGGTGACGGTGATCGTTCGCGCGGTAATCTGCTGACTGCGGTTCATGCGCAACATGATCGCGCTTGCGGCGTGGTGGCGGAGTGAGCCGGCGACGCGCGGCGTGGCATGCGGCGTGCAGGGGGCCGCTGCGCCGCATGACTCCCCAGCGGTGCCCGATCATCCGGCCGTAGCGTGGCGACACCTTGCACCCGTACTGTCGGTGCGTCGCTGGCGATTGCGCAGCACGCCGCCTGAGCGCTGCGGACCGCGCCTTCGCGTTGCCATCACGATGCTTATGTCCGCCGCGAGACCGGCTGCCGAGTTGCTGCCGTTGCCCAGGGCCGGTGATGCCAAGGCGCCTCAAAGCGGGGTGTGGCTGCAGGTCCCGGCCGGATGCATGCAGCTGGCAGGAGCGTTGATCGTCTGCCACTCCAACGGCCTGGCTGGTCCGGGCCGTTTGCGTATGAGGGGGATCCACACCGCGGCCGCTCAGCGCGCCACGGTCCTCCATCCGCTGCCCCGCAAGCACGTGCACGATGCTTTGACCCGGCCGGCCCATGCTGCGCCGGGCTGGACCGCGTGCCGCGCTGCCTGTCGTCATGCATCGACTGCAGGTGTCGTCCATGCCCCCGGGGATCAGAGAAAGCGCAAAGGAGCTTGTATGAAGAAGCTGCACACGTTGATGGCTGTCGGTTGCCTGCTGGGCCTGAGTTCGCCTGCATTTGCCGAAGTCGCCAATCTGACCAAGAGCGCCGATGGCGCCAATCGCGATGCAGGTATCGCAGCAGTGAAGCAGAAATTGCAGGACGCCTGCAAGTTGCGTAACGGCAGCGTGGATCTGGAGTCGTTCGAAGTGGTGTTCGAGAAGACCAGCGCAAACCCGGTGGTTCCCAAGCCCTCTCATGTGGACGCAAGAATCAAGTGCGATCTGGCCTGAGCCCGGCGCTGCGTGAGCGCGTCCACCACGCAGCGAGTAGTTAGATCGCGCGGCGAGTGGATAGATCACGACAAGGCCCCGCGCATGCGGGGCCTTGTTTTTTGTAGCGGCAGCCGGCGGGCGTGCCGCCGGTTACCCCAGCTGCGCCCGCGCCGTATCCAGCGTGCTCATGATCTGGATCACTTCGTCCAGCGGGTGCAGCGGCGACTCCTTGCGCCCTTCCCCGATGTAACGCGCGGCGGCGGTCGCTTGCCACGACAGGCCGGCATAGCCGGTGATTCCGCTTGGATCCCTCCATACCGCGGGCCGGCTGGCGTGGTCGTTGCCGACCAGGCTTAGCGAGGTCGGGTTGTGGAACTCGCCGGCAAGGTCGATGCGGGCCAGGCTGCCGGTGACATAGGCGGTGGAGCTGCTACGCGCCACGATGGAACTGACCAGCGTGGATTGCGCGGTGCCCCCATGCGACAGCACGATGGTCGAAAACGCATCCACGCCGGTGTCGGTCAGCGCGCCGGTCGTCGCGATCGCGGTGGGTGCGCCAAGAATCATCGAAGACAACTGCACTGCATACACGCCCAGGTCCAGCAGCGCGCCACCGCCGAGCGCAGGATTGCGCTGTCGGTGCGCGGCATCCTCAGGGCCGCATTGGCTCAGGTCGGCAAACACATGGCGAAGCTCGCCCAGCGCGCCGTCCGCCAGCAATCTCCGTAGCACCGAGGTGTGCGGCAGGTAGCGGCTCCACATGGCCTCCATCAGGAACAGGCCGCGCTGCCGCGCCTCCTGCACCAGCACACGCGTGTCGTCGGCGCAGGTGGTGATGGGTTTTTCGATCAGTACATGCTTGCCCGCGCGCAGCGCCAGCAGGCCCTGCTGCAGATGCTGGCTGTGCGGCGTGGCGATATAGACGATATCGACATCGCGGTCTTCGACCAATGCCTCGTAGCTGTCATGCACGCGCTGCATCGCCCACGTCTTTGCAAAGACCTCGGCACGCGCACGCGTACGCGAGGCCACCGCGAACGGCTGCTGTCTGGTATGGCTGCGCAGCGCGCTCACGAACGCAGAGGCGATCGTTCCAGGCCCGAGCACTCCCCATCGCAGCGCCGGCTCGCCGCACTCCGGCAGAAACAGCTCGGGCTCGGGAAACACTGTTGGCGGCATACGCCCGGGCTCCTGGGTAGCACGTGCGCGCATCCTAACAAAGGCGGGAATGCCGTGGCGCTCGCCGCCGCGCTCCACCTTGCAGGGATCGAGCATCATCGGCCGTTTCGACGCCGACGTTCCTGCGGTCGCGTGCGACACTTCCGGCTGTCGCTTCGAACTGCCTGGCGGAAGCGGTTCCGGTGACGACTCTTTCAGTGTAAGGCAGCTGCGCAGATGGACGGGCGATACCGGCGTCATTCACCGGATCGACGGCCTGCCAGCTGGGCAAGGCGCTGCCCATGGTGTTCCGCCAGCACGTCTTCATCAGCGCATCCAAGAGGCCAATGCAGTGCAGCAACGCGTGCGGATGTGGCCATCGATTCGGTTGCGCGTGGCACGTTGCGGGTTGCGACGATGCCCCTGCGCTTCCGTTCGCTTTGCGCGTCGACAACCCTCCTGACGCGTCACACGCCTTGCACCATGCGCTGCTTAGCTTGGTCCGATGAGCGCACGTATTTCATCGAACACCCTCGCCCTTGCAACGAACCCGGATTCAGCCCTCGCCGACGGACTCAAGCATTCGATTGCGGGCAGGTGGCTCGGTACCCATCCAACGCTGCCGCTACCCGGAGGCGGCCACACCGTGAAACGCTGGCAGACGCTTGCCGACATCGCCGCAGAAGACCTGTGCGCTGCCAAATTGCTGGAAGCCCATTACGACGCGCAGGCCATCTGCGCCGATCTGGGCGTGGACCTCATGATGCCGACACAGTGTTGGGCCGTGTGGGCGGCAGAGCCGCCCGGCTCCGACATGTGTTTTTCGGGGCAGGCGCTGAGCGGTACCAAGGCGTGGTGCTCCGGTGCCGCGCAAGTGACGCACGCGCTGGTGACCACGCGCCATGCCGGCACCAGTTGCCTGTTTGCCGTGGCGATGGATCAGCCCGGTATCCAGATCGACAGCAGTGCCTGGCAGGCAGTCGGGATGCAAGGCATCGAGACGGCCAATGTGCGCTTCACCGAGACGCCAGCACGGCAGATCGGCGCAGCCGATGCCTACCTGACCCGCCCGGGCTTCTGGCACGGGGGTGCCGGCATCGCCGCGTGCTGGTTCGGCGCCACCGTCGCGGTTGCCGATGTGCTGCGTGCCTCTGCACGCCTGAGCAAGGACCCACATGCGGCCGCGCACCTGGGCGCCATCGATGCGGGCCTGGCATCTGCCGCTGCGCTGTTGCGTCAGCTGGCCTTGCGCATCGACGCGCAACCGCAGCAGACACATCGGCGTGCCGTACTGCAGGTACGCAGCGTGGTCGAAGCGGTGGCACGCGATACGCTGGATCGGGTTGCCCGGGCACTGGGCCCGGGGCCGCTGTGCGGCAACCGCGAACATGCGCAGCGCTGCGCCGACCTGGCTGTCTTCATTCGGCAGCATCACGCAGAACGCGACCTGCAGGCCCTGGGCGAGTTGTGCCAACAGGAGGCATCGCCATGGAGGATCTAGCCGGGCAACCGATCGAAGGCGCAGGAACACCGGAAGCGGCCTGGCGTGCCGCACCGTGCCTGCACGAGCTGCCACGTGCCACGTTGTCGCAACTGATGCAGGGTGGTCAGCGCCTGGTGGTGGTGGCACCGCACCCGGACGATGAGGTGCTCGGCTGTGGCGGGTTGATCGCGGCCGCGCGTGCGGCCGGCATGCCGGTACTGATCATCGCGCTGACCGATGGGGAGCAGGCCTACCCGGACGAGCCGGGCTGGCGTCCACAGGTACTGGGCCCGGCGCGGCGCCGGGAACTGGAAGCGGCCATGCAGGAACTGGACGTCCTGCCTGGCGCATTGGTCCACCTGGCATTGGGCGACGGTGCGCTGGCGGCCTGCGAGGTACGCATGGCAGCGGCCATCGGCGACCTGATCACGGCGCAGGACACGCTGTTGGTGACCTGGGAACGCGACGGCCACCCGGATCACGAGGCAGCATCGCGTGCGACTGCTGCCGCGTGCAAGGCGCAGTCCGCGCGGCGCCTGCAGTATCCGGTGTGGGCCTGGCACTGGTCGCGTCCGCACGATGCGGTGTTTACCGAGGCGACTGCCCTGCGCTTGGATCTGTCGCCGGCGTTGCTGAGTGCCAAGCAGCGCGCCATTGCCTGCTTTGCCACCCAGCTCGGCCATTGCACGCCGGCCGTTGCAGACCCCATCCTGCCGCCGTCGGTGCTGGAGCGCTTCGCGCGGCCGTTCGAGGTATTCATCCGATGACGGCGCTGAGCGTTGAGCACTTCGAGCAGATGTATGCCGACCAGGACCCGTTCGGCTATCGCTCGCGCTGGTACGAGCAACGCAAGCGCGACCTCCTGCTCGGCGCCCTGCCCTACCCGAGGTTTGCGCGGGGCTGGGAATTTGGATGTTCCAATGGCGAGCTGACCGCACAGCTGGGGCAACGCTGCGACATGTTGCTGGCGACGGACCTGTCGCAGCAGGCAGTCGAGCTGGCCAGCGTGCGTGTGCAGGGCCAGCCCGGGATCACGCTGCAGCAGGCCGCACATCCGCAGCAGTGGCCGCCAGGCCGGTTCGACCTGATCGTCTTCAGCGAGGTGGGCTATTACCTTGCTGATCCGGATTTTGAAAAGACCACGGCGCTGTTCGCCGGCTCGCTCACCGCAACAGGCTGTCTGGTGGCATGTCACTGGCGGCACGACTTCGACGGCGCATTGCGCAGCGCCGAGCAGGTCCACGGCGCGCTGGATCACGCACTGGGCATGGATACGCTGTGCACCTATCAGGACGCGGACTTCGTGTTGCAGGCCTGGATGTCAGGGCCGTCGATTGCGCAACAGGAGCAGCTGCGATGATCGCGGTCACCATCCCGGCGCATAACGAGGTGGACCTGATCGGCAAGTGCCTGCAATCGATTCTGGTGGCGGCCGCGCATCCACACCTGTTCGGAGAGCAGGTGGAAATCCATGTCGCCCTCGACCGCTGCACCGACGGTACCGGCCCGATCGCGCGCGCGCATGGCGCAAGAACCGTCAATACCTGCGGTGGCGTCGGCATTGCGCGTGCAGCGGCAGCGTCGGCCGCAATTGCACGCGGAGCGCGCTGGCTTGCGTTTACCGATGCCGATACCTGCGTGCCGCCGGATTGGCTGTCGGCGCAGCTGGACTGTGCCGCGGATGTCTTCTGTGGCGTGGTGGACGTGACCGATTGGCACGATTACCGTCCCGAGACACGGCAAGCCTTCCTGGCCCAGGAAATTCGCCGCGACGGCCACCCCCATGTGCATGGCGCCAATCTCGGGATGAGTGTGGCTGCATACGTGGCGGCCGGTGGGTTCTCCGCGCTCAAGTGCAGCGAAGATGTGGCGCTGGTTTCGGCACTGGAGCGCGCAGGCATGCAGATTGCCCGCCTGGTCAAGCCGGTCGTCAACACCAGTGCCCGACGCATCGCCCGTGCCACTGGCGGATTCAGCGATCACCTGGTCCGCCTGGAGATGGCCGTGCTGGCAGGCGAGCCGCTGCTGGGGAACTAGCGTCGGCGCGCGGCGGTCGGCACCCGCGTGATCGCCATGCTGATGGCGCCACGCCAGGTTGCTTGCTGCGCCGGCAGGGCAAGGTGGCAAGCAGCCGCATCGGCTGCAGGCATGCGACATCACGGCGCTGATGACGGCCCTTTGGAAACATCGCAGGCGGCGCGATTCGTTCACCTGATCGACGGCTCGTGGGCAGTCATCCGACACGCAGGCAAACACCGCCTCCATCCAGGCAAGCGAGCTGTGCACCATTTACTGCGGTCGCGTTCTTTTACGTCCAGCGCCACGCGCAGTGCGTGATTCATGGCGCTTGCAAGTTGAAAAAATAGCGATCAAGGTGCAATTGCTGGTTGACTGACCACACGCGGAAAGCCGTCCACTATTGCTGCCGAGGTTACGATGGAGCCCGCGATGTTTCGGCAAATCGGTCGTTATCGACTGACCGCGCACACGGTTCCGGTGGACGGCGTCTTTTCCCCGGAGATCCTGGTGTCGTTGGATGATGGAATCACCTTGTACGGCCACAAGCATGCAGTGCGATTCGACACGCAACCTGCCGCGCACCTCTATGCCAGGCAATGGATGGGCCGATGCACCATTACGCCGCAGGGCGTTCTGCAGGGCGCCTGAGCGTCGCTGGCATGTCTGGTTCCAGGAGCCTGCCCGCTCCACTCGCAGAAAGCGCCACGCGTGTCGAGGCACCACACGGGTTGATCCGGTGCGCTTGCTTGCCGGCATCCTGCGACAGCTCGACAACGGCGCAATAGCGCGGGCCTGGAACATCGCGCCCTTCATTCAAGGTGTTCAAATCGATCACGTGTTTTTCGCGCGGGAAACGTAGGGTGATGCATGCATCCTCGGAAACCTGATTTATGGGCTCTCACAACGAAAAACTGATCCTGATTGTCGAGGACGATTTCGATACCCTCGAGGTCGCCGCCTTGTTACTGAAGGAAAGTGGCTATGCGGTCGTGACTGCCACCGATGCGCAGGGTGCACTGGAACATATCGATCGTTTTCCTGCGATCGCGCTGGTTTTCACCGACCTGCAAATGCCGGGTCTGCTGGATGGGTACGGCCTTATTTCGTATCTGCGTGCGGACGGCAATAATCTCCCGGCGATCCTGACGTCGGGGCTGGGGCATTCTCCCAAGGGCCTGCCCAGCCGGACGATGTTTTTAAGCAAGCCTTACACCCGTCGCAGCCTTGTCCAGAATATCGAGGCATTTGTCGGCCATTAACGTGGCCGGCTGCGCCTCAACCGCGTAGCGGTGCGTGCACGTGCCTGTTTCATACGTGACGGGCGCCCTGCCGGGCGATCGATCAGACCCGGCCCGGCGAAATCGATCGACACCCCGCATGACTGCGGCGCCACTGCGGATCTGCCGCGCTGTCGGGCATCATCGTGCCGCGCGTCGCCAGCCTGCCTTGATCGCATCCTGGCTGGTGCAGAAGTACCGCTCGCCCCGGGCAGGCGAGACGCTGGTGCGCTCGTAGTCGCGCTGACCGGGCATGTGGAAGATCTTGCTGCCCTTGCTGGAGATATTGCCCTTGATGGCACAGTGCGCAGGCGCTTGCGTGTGCGTCGCCTGGACACGTTGTGCCGATTGCCTGCGCTTGCCGCGTCGGTAATCGGCCGGCATCTGGAAGCTGCCGGCCCAGAGGTTGCGACGCTGTTGCTGCGCGGTGCGTTCGTCGGCGACGAAGGCGGTGGCGTATTCGCGGTAGGCCACGGCCCAACCGGACTGCACCATCCAGCGGTTGACCGACTGCCCCTGCACGTAACACTCGGCAACGATCCGTCCATAGCGATCGGTGTCCTTGGGCTGGCAGCGAACCGTCCTGTCGCGTAGATGACCATCCAGGGCTGCGGCGGAACGTCGGCCGCAAGGCCATGCGCTGCCGGCATCGTTGGTGCATTGCTGTGCGCTTTCGGGCGCATCGACACCCCACAGGCGGATACGTGTCTGCGCGAGCGTGATGGTGTCGCCGTCGGTGACGGTTGCGCGGCCAACCAGCTCCGCTGCGACAAGGGGTGAGGCGAACAGCGCGACAACAATTCCCACCGAACATCTGAACAACATCAACAACAAGCCTCGGGTGATCGGCAGAGCGTGGTCCGTCTGTGCTTGCCGGGGTGACGGCGTCCAGCCGATCAACTCAGCGATCCATCGCACGGGTGCACGCAGCGGAGCCCGGCGCGGGGCGGCACTGTACGCCAACGCGACGGCGATGCCTATCCCTTGCCGCAACCTGCGAAGCCGCGTTGGCGTGCGGCGTTCATCGACGCATGCGCATGGCGGTTGCGTTGCAAGCCGGTCGTTCTTGTTGCCAGGCGGGCGCACGGCCGTGTGCGCCGCGACCCGCTGCGTTTACGCAGCTGCAACGCTCCCGACTAGGGTTCGGGTGATGCCTATGTGACTGCGCCCCTGGCGCAGTCCATGTACCGCGCACGCCCGGTTCGTTTCAAAACCGGGCGTGCCGGCAGGCTTACTGCGCAGCCGGTTGCGGCGCAACGGGCGCGGTGTCCGGCGTCACGCGCCAGATCGTATTGGCCAGATCGTCCGCAACGATCAATGCGCCCCGCGGGTCGAGCGTGACGCCGACCGGTCGGCCGCGGGTCAGTCCATCGTCGCCATGGAAGCCGGCAACGAAGTCGATCGGGTCGCCCGCCGGGCGGCCATCGCGGAACGGCACGAACACCACCTTGTAGCCCACCGGCGGGTCGCGATTCCAGCTGCCGTGCTCACCGACGAACACGCCGTCGGCAAACTGCGTTCCCATTGCGGTGGACGAGAACGCGACACCGAGTGCGGCGACATGCGAACCCAGCGCGTAATCGGGCACGATGGCCGAGGCGACCTTCTGCGGATCCTGCGGCATCACCCGCGTGTCCACGTTCTTGCCCCAATAGCTGTAGGGCCAGCCGTAGAAGCCGCCTTCGCGCACCGAGGTGAGGTAGTCGGGCACCAGGTTCGGACCGATCTCGTCGCGCTCGTTGACCACCGCCCACAGTGCGCCGCTGCCGGGCTGGATCGCCAATGCGGTGGGATTGCGCAAGCCGGTGGCATAACTCCTGTGCGCGCCGGTTGCCGGGTCCACCTGCCAGACCTGGGCGCGGTCGACCTCGGCGATCATGCCGCGCTCGGTGATGTTGCTGTTGGAGCCGATCGCGACATACAGATAGCGTCCGTCGGCACTGGCGGTCAGCGCCTTGGTCCAGTGGTGGTTGATGGCCGACGGCAAGTCGGTGACCTTGCTGGGCGCGGCACTGGCTTTGGTCTGCCCTTGCTGGTAGTCGAAACGCACCAGCGCGTCCTGATTTGCCACGTACAGCGCGTTGCCGATCAGCGCCAGCCCGTACGGTGCGTTGAGCTTGTCGGCAAAGACGGTCTTGAGCTCATATGTGCCGTCGCCATCGGCATCGCGCAGCAGCGTCAGGCGATTGCCGCTCTTGACCGAGGTGTTGCCCCTGGCCTTGATCGCTCCGGCAATCACGTCCTTGGGCTTGAGGTTGGGCGCGCCACCGCCGCGGCCTTCGGCCACCAGGATGTCGCCGTTGGGCAATACCAGCGTCTGGCGTGGAATGCCCAGATCGGTGGCGATGGCCGCGATGCGGTAACCCGCAGGCACGCTGGGCTTGCGCTCCCCCCAGGCTGTCGGCTCGGCGATGGTCATGTCGGGCAACAGGCCACGCTCCGGCGCCGACAGCTCGGGGCTGGTGCCGTGTTGCTTGAGCTCGGGCGCCTTGCCGCAGGAGGCGAGCGCGGCGGCAAGCATGGAGACCGACACGACGGTCAGGGCATGACGCTTCATCGGGCACCTCCCACACGCAGTCCGGACAATCCGGACCAGGTCGCAACCAGCGCGAATGCGGTTGCAATCACCGAAAATGCCAACGCCGCCGGCATGATCGCCCACGCATCGCGCGCATGATGCAAGGCATTGAAGAAGCCGGCGATCCAGGCAGCGCCGAGCGCGATCACATAGATCACGTTGCGGCTTCCGCGAACGAAGCCGACGATCGCCAACAGCAGCGCGATGGTCGTCAGCACCATCGCACCGATCAGCAGCCATGCGGCGAAGTTGGCCCACTGGATCTGATGGCTGCTCCAATATGCGTAGTCGCTGAGCAAGGCGCCGAGGAACAACGGCCACACACCGCCGAGCACGGCTGCGTGGAACGGATGGATGGCCCAGGATCGGGCGGGCATGGCAGTGGAATTCATGGCGGACTCATTGGGCGCGTTGGTGAAACGTGCTCCGATGCTGCCAGCTGCCACGTGATGAGCGCGGTGATGGATCCCACCCGTCTGGGCGTGCATCTGGTAGCGATTGCGGCAGATAAGACATACGCCGCTGCCATCGCGCTGCGGCCCGAACACCGCACCTGGCTGGGCAGCTAGCGTTTTGCCGGCGCGGATGTGCAGGTGCGGGCCGAGGTGGATGGCAAACTCCAGCTGCAACGCAAGCACGAAGACCCGGTAGCGGTCACCGCGCACGCCTGGAAACAGACCCGGCTGTCGTTGCCGACCGCCTCGATCACCCGCACATCGCGCGGCTTGACCAGAAAGCAGTGGCCGTCCTCGATGAAGATGGCGCTGTCCATCGCGCGCCGTGCCGGCGCCACTCAGTTTCTGGATCGCCTGTGCCAATCGCTGCGGCTCGATCGGCTTGTTTCGATAAAGAAGGAGGCAGCAATGAAAGCGCATCATCGGTGCGGTCGCTCCCGCGTGGTTTGCCTGCGATTGCGGTGCCTTCTGCAATGCACAGTGTGGCGTCGGATGCTTGGATTTGCGCTGTGTTGCCCCTGGATCGGCGGGGAGATGCGATGCCATGCGCGAGCGCGCTGCATCGCTCTTTGTTGTCCATGGCTGCGCTGTGGTCGGGCATGGTTGCCTTGTTCTCTGTTGCGCCCTCCCCCGCGGCAGCACATCCGTCGGAGATCATGTCCATGACGTCCCACGCCACCTTGTCGCCCAGGCACCAGGCCATCGCACCGATTGCCGCGTTTGCGGCCACCGGCGACATCCAACGCCTGCAAACCGCATTGGAGACGGGCCTCGATGCAGGCCTGAGCATCAGCGACTGCAAGGAGGTACTGGTGCAGCTCTACGCGTATGCCGGGTTTCCGCGCAGCCTCAACGCACTGGCGGCGTTGATGCAGGTCAGCGATGCACGCGGGCTACGCGGCATCGCCGATGCGCCGGGACGCGAGCCCGGCCCGGTGCCGGGCGGCGATGCGCTGCTTGCACTGGGCACGGCCAACCAGACCCGTCTGGGCGGCGCGCCGATGACCGGGCCGTTGTTCGCGTTTGCGCCGGCGATCGATCGCTACCTCAAGACGCATCTGTTCGGCGACATCTTTGCCCGCGACAACCTGGACTGGGTGAGCCGTGAACTGGCCACGATCAGCGTGCTCGCCAGCCTGGAAGGCGTGGAGGCGCAACTGCAGGCGCATTTGAAGATCGGCTTGAACATCGGTGTGACCGAGGCGCAGCTCCACGCACTGGCCCAGGTGCTGGACAAGCGGGTTGGAGCGGCCGCCGGCACGCGCGCCAAGGCCGCGCTGGCCACGGCCCGGGCGCGATGAGCCCGCAGCAAGGCACGCTGATCGTGGCGCAGGCTGCCGGTGCAGATGCGGATGCCGGCACTGCATCCAGACCGATCGGGCCTGGCTAACGTGGCGCCGGACCAATGCCGAGCGCGGACCGCGCACCGGCCTGCTTGACGATCAACTGGCCGATGTATTGCTCGGCCAGCCTGGTGCCGATCTCCAGTGCGGTCTGCAGCGAGCCGAAGGTGGGTGCAGTCGGCAGCGGAACGGGATGCCCGCAGACCTGCAAGGTCTCCAGCACGATGCGCCGGTGCCCAAGCTGTCGAGCGACCACGCGATATGGCAGACCCTGGTCGGTGCCTTCGGCGGACATGCTTTCTACGCAGTAGGTGCTCATCAGACTCGAGCATAGCTGCGATGCCTAAATTCGCTAACCGCGGAACTTGAACCGTTTATGCAGACGCTAGCGCTGCGGGGGCAGCGCGGGGGCGCCCCGGATGACACCGATGCCCCACCCTGGCCCGGCAGGCGCGTTGGCCGGAAGGGGGAAGCATTGGAATGATCCGCCGTAGGGGAATGCCGACTTTTGCGCGCGCTCCGGAAAAGAAGGGCTTGTATATTCCCTCTGCATTCAGCTTGACGGCACCGGGACGGTAGCTGCTGGCCTTGAGGGTTTATTGCATAGTCGGACTATCTGGAGCTTTTGCCAATCCTGTTTGTCCGCCCCTTCCGTGCCGGAAAATGCAGTGAATCAGGCGCAATGGCCGGGTTCGCTCGTTTTCGGCGAGTATAAATTAGGTGGATATAATCCGAATGGGGCAGGAAATTTAATATAACACCGGTGTCATCAGAGTGACGCGCGCCCTTGCGCACCTGGTACGGACGAGTCCGTTAGAACTGCTGACTCACGGTCGAATCCGCTACAGCGCGTGGGTAATTCTCCGACATCCGCGACGCATTTCCTGATTACCTGCGATATCCATCGCATTTAGGATTGCCGCCCCCGCGGATTCGTGACCAGTTATTGTTGCGTCCGCTCTGACATTTTCTTGCGCTCGGGCCTGTTAGCGCGTTTTATCATCCGATTTCGCTATGGATTAAATCGCCAGGCCCTATACGCGGCATTTTTCTCTGAATAGCAACTGTCCGTTCAGGCTTTAGAGTTTACCGATAGCGCCGTTAAACAATCTCGCAAGCACACGGCGCGATGCATCGACGCATCACCGTGTTATCCAGGGCGCTTATCCGAGGGGACGGATTGGCGGCGGATAAAAGTGAATAACCCGTGAAATAAAATGCCACGCCGGTCATCCCCGGTGCTGGAATCGTCTGCGCCAATTTTTTGAATCTTGCAGTTGCGGCGCGCCAATTACCGGAATCGACCAACCCATGAACCGCTCGCTCCTTGCAACCACGATCGCCTCCTGCCTCGTCCTGACCGCCTGTGGCGGCGGTGGCGGTGGCGGCAATGTCCGCAACGATCCGCCGCAGACCACGCTGGTCGCTCCGACTCCGACTCCGACGACCCCGACAGCTCCGTCAACCCCGACGACGCCGACAGCTCCGACGACGCCGGGTACCACCACCGCCGACCCGTTGCCCAAGGCCGCGCCGGCGCCGGCACCCGCCCGTTACCAGGGCCTGGGCAGCAACCTGCTGGTGCCGACCAATGCGGATCTGGCGCAGCAGGCCGGGGCCAGGGGCCAGGGCGTCAAGCTGGCCGTGCTGGACGACAATCTCTACGGCAGCTATGCGCCGATCGGGGGCAAGGTCGATGCATCCACCGACTACACCGCCAGCCCCGGCACGCCGGAATCGGCGTCGAATGCGCTGCGCGGCCACGGCACCGTCATCTCGGCACTGGTGCTGGGCAACGCGCAGGAGGGCTTTGCCGGCGGCATCGCCCCGGATGCGGACCTGTTCTATGCGCGCATCTGCGCCGAAAATTCCTGCGGCACCCAGCAGACCCGCAGCGCCGCGGTGGACCTGGCCGCTGCCGGCGTGCGCATCGCCAACCTGTCGATCGGTGCCTCGTATGCGGATGCGGCCAGCAGCGCGAACGCTGCCCTGGCCTGGAAGTACGCGCTGACCCCGCTGGTGCAGGCCGATGCGCTGATCGTGGCCGCCACCGGCAACGACGGCGCGGCGGAAGCCTCCTACCCGGCAGCGACGCCGGTGCAGGAAGCCAGCCTGCGCAACAACTGGCTGGCCGTGGGCGCGGTCAACATCGACAGTGCCGGCACTGCCGCCGGCCTGACCAGCTACTCCAACCATTGCGGCGCCGCCGCGCAGTGGTGCCTGGTGGCGCCGGGCAGCTATTCCGCGCCGGCACTGGCCGGTACCGAGCTGCAGGGCCAGATCGCCGGCACCTCGTTCTCCACTGCCGCAGTGAGCGGCGTCGCGGCGCAGGTCCTGGGCGTGTATCCGTGGATGAGCGCCTCCAACCTGCAGCAGACCCTGCTGACCACCGCCACCGACCTGGGCGACCCCGGCGTGGACGCGTTGTACGGCTTCGGCCTGGTCAATGCGGCCAAGGCGATCCAGGGCCCGGCACAGTTCATCAACAACTGGTCGGCCAACGTGACCTCCGGCTACGACAGCACCTTCGGCAACGACATCTCCGGCGCCGGCAACCTGACCAAGAACGGCGCCGGCAAGCTCACGCTCAGCGGCAACAACAGCTACACCGGCGGCACCAGCGTCAGCGACGGCGTGCTCGCCCTGTCCGGCAGCCTGCGCTCGGACGTGATCGTGCTCAACTCGGCCACGTTCGAATCGCGCGGCGGTGTCATCAACGGTGGCTACAGCCTGGCCAACAGCACCGGCACCACCGCCATCGAATTGGGCAAGGGGCTGACCGTCACCGGCCAGGCCAGCTTGAAGGGCAACCTGCTGTTGCTGCCGGAAGCGGCTGGCTACAGCGTCGGCAGCAGCGAAAGGATCGTCAGGGCCGGCACGCTGCAAGGCAGCTTCGAGCGCGTGCAGTACGCCAACAACTTCTTCTGGACCGCCTCGCTCGCCTACGACCCCACCACCGTCACCGCCACGCTGACCCGCAATGCCTCCGCTGCCAGCGCGCAAGCGGCCGGTGCGCCGCAGTCGGTGGTCAACGGTGCCAGCCAGGCCGATGCGCTGGTCAAGGTGCTGGACACGCGTGTGGCCGCCGGCGATACCGATAACCTGGGTGGCCTGATCAGCGCCACCGGCGCGTTGCTGGCCGCCAACGATGCGCAGGTGGCCGCATCGCTGCCGACCCTGGCCGGTCAGGTGCACGGCATCGAGCGCACCCTGGGCTTCCAGTCCGCGCTCAACGATGCGCGCGTGGCGGCCGATCGCCTGCCCCATCTGGCCGACACCACGTCGCTGACCACCTGGATGCAGGGCAGCTATCTGGACGGTGCGCTGGGCGGCAAGGGGTTCGACTCGGCCGATTACACCCAGCAGGCCACCACCGTCGGTGTGGATCTGCCGATGGGCAACGCCGGCACCGTCGTGGGTGCGGCGCTGAGTTCGGGCCAGGATCGTGCGCAGATCGATGCATCGGCCAGCCGTCTGCGCTCGGACCGTTATGCGATGACCGCGTACCTGTATCAGCCGATCGGCCAGGCCTATGTGTCCGGGATCGGTTCCTACGGCATGAGCAACGTGGACACCGAGCGCACGGTGCAGGCCGGCAGTATCGGCGAGCGCCTGCAGGATCGCCGCCACGACACCAACTGGTCGCTGCGCGCCGAAGTCGGGCTGATACCGCAGGCAGGGCTGTCGCCGTTCATCGCCGCAGGCGTGGTCAGCCAGACCCAGGATGCCTTCAGCGAGGCATCGGTGACCGGCCTGGGGTTGAGCGCCAACAGCGACACGCTGCGCGCCGGCTACGGCGAGGTGGGCGTGCGCGGCCATCTGGTGCGCGGCAAGTGGGGCTTCGATGGCGTGATCGCCTACCGTTCGCTGCTCGGCAACCCGGACCCGGCCTTCACCGCGTGGTTCACCGGCTTGCCGGAAGCGCGCTTCAACGTGGCCGGCGAGCCGGTGTCCAAGCAGTCCGCACGTGCCTCGGTCGGCGTGCGTTACCAGCTCAACGATGCCTTCTCCATCTATGGCAACGTCGGTGCCGAGCGCGGTCGTTCCGATGCCAACAGCATCAATGCCAACGTGGGTCTGCGCTGGCAGTTCTAGGCGCCGGCTGCAGACTCGCGGTGCAGCCGCGGGGCTGCGTGGCTGGCGTGCGGGGTCGGCATGCGCCAGGTCCGGGCGACGCGTGCCGACACAGCCGACCGATGTCTGCCAACGAAGGAGCGCTGCGGGTACAGGTGAGGTGCAGGGCAATCGCGGCGATGTGCGTGCGTGTTTTGCACCGGCAAAAAAAAGCCCCGGCAGTGCCGGGGCTTTGTGGTCTGCGCTGACTCAGAAGCTCCAGCCCCAGGTGACCTGGCCGCCATAGGCGGTCTGGCCATCGCCGTTGAGTCCCTGCAACGACAGCGCCATGCGGCTGTTGGGCGAGGTGATCAGGCTCACGCCCAGTTCGCCGACCACCGCGTTCTTGGCCAGCGTGACGCTCTGCACCGAGAACTGCGAGCCGGTGCCGATGAAGCCGGCCGAGCGCTCCACCGCGCGGTCGCCGAATGCATGCCGCCAACCCAGCGAGGCATACACCCCGGCCGCCGCACCCAGCTGCCAGCGCCCGCGCATACCCACCGTGCTGGTGGTGTACTCGTCCCTGGCACTGTCCACCGACAACCCGGCAACACCGCCGCGCTCGTTGAAACCATCGGTCTTCAGATGCGTGTAGTCGGCCGCGATGAAGGGGCTGTATACCGCATTGCCGCTGCGCAGGTTCCAGGCCGCTTCCACCGACACGGTGATGGCCTTGGCATCGTAATCGCTGGTCAGCCGCTCTTCGAGCACGCCGGGCAGCATCACCCGACGCGTGCTGTCCACGCGGTAGTCCGCGTAGTCGACCGAAGCCTGCAGAGCGAACGCGGACCAATCGGCCTGGCCGTAGATGCCGGCGTGGGTGCCATCGATATCGGAACGATCGAGCGATTCGCGCGAGCGGGTTTCGATGTCCTGGTTACCGACCGCGACACCGACCACGCTGCGCTCGCCGATGCGCCGTTCTGCACCGGCCATGATGCCGTTGTCCTCGCGTCGCACCGAGGCGGTGTTGGCATCGCCATCGACACGATTGGGCAGGCTACGGCCGGTGACCCATACCGTGGTGTCGCCCACCTGTGCGTCCTGAGTGTCGCCACGCAGGTGATTGCCGACCCCGCTCAGCAGGAAGCGGCCATCCAGCAATGCGGTCGCCGTGCTGGCATGGCTTTCGCCGGACAGCGATGCAAACGCGGTGCCGATCGCCTGCGCGTTGTCGGGCAGGCGCACCACCGCCTGGTAGACCGGGCTGGTGGTCGGCAGGCCTTCCACGGCCGCTGCGGCGGCCTGCTGGTTGGGTACGGTAACCGCATCGACCATGGCCGCGGTGTTGCGGCCGAACGACACCGACAGCGCGGTGGCACTGGCGCTGACATTGGGCTCGATGAAGGCGTAGTCGGAGACGACGTTGCTGAACTGACCGCTCAGCCCGCCAGCGGCGTTGACCACCGGGATCTGGGTAAACAGCGGCAGATCGGTCGCACGCACCAGTTGCAGGGTGCTGCCGGGCGCCAGCGTGGCGGCACCGCCCACGCTGATCGGCGTGACCGCACCGCCCGCCCCCGGCGTGACCTGCAGGGTGGAGCCGTTTCCGAAGCTGGCGTTGCCGGCGACGCTGATCGTGCCGGTGCTGCCGCCGATCGCCACGGTGCCGCCGGAGGTCAGGCCGCCGATGCTGCCGCTGCCGGTGAGCGTGCCGCCCGGGCCTACCGTGACCGGCCCACCCAGCGCGGCACCCGGATTGGCCGGATTCCCCACGCTCAAGGTGCCCGCGGCAATCGTGGTCGGTCCGGTGAAGCCACTGCTGTTTGCGGTGACCAGCAAGGTGCCCGCCCCCTCCTTGAGCAGGCTGCCGGTCCCCGACAAGGTCCCTGCGTAGGTGCCAGTGGTGGCTTGCTGGAACACCAGCGCGCTGGCGTTGGCGATGTTGCCCTGCAGGCTGTCGGTATCGCCGACCAGGGTGCCGGCGTTGATCGTGGTGCCACCGAGATAGGCGTTGACACCATCCAGCGTCAACGCGCCCGTGCCGTTCTTGATCAAGGTGCCGCTGCCGGTGACGTTACCGGCAAACGTGCCATCGCCGGCCTGGTCGAACACCAGTGTCGCGTTGTCGACGATGTTGCCCTGCAGGCTGGTGGTGTTGCCGATCAGGCTGCCGCTGGCGATGGTGGTGCCACCGCTGTAGGTGTTGGGCGCCACCAGCGTCAACGCTCCAGCGCCCTGCTTGACCACACTGCCCGTGCCGCTGACTGCACCGGCGAAGACACCATCGCTGGCCTGATCGAACACCAGCGTGGCGTTGTCGACGATGTTGCCCTGCAGGCTGGCGGTGGTGCCGATCAAGCTGCCGGCGCTGATCACGGTGCCGCCGGNTCGAACACCAGCGTGGCGTTGTCGACGATGTTGCCCTGCAGGCTGGCGGTGGTGCCGATCAAGCTGCCGGCGCTGATCACGGTGCCGCCGGTGTAGGTGTTGGGCCCGAGCAGTTGCAGCGCGCCGGTGCCGGCCTTCTGCAATGAGCCGGTGCCGCTGAGCGTGCCGGCATAGACGCCGGCCGTGTTTTGGTTGAACACCAGGGCCGCGTCGTTGGCGATATCGCCCTGCAGGCTGGCGGTGTCGCCGATCAAGGTGCCGGCCGCGATCGTGGTGCCGCCGGTGTAGCCATTCGCGCCGTTGAGCAGCAACGCGCCGGCGCCGTCCTTGATCACGCTGCCGGTGCCGGTGATCGTGCCGGTGAACACGCCATCGGCCCCCTGGTTGAACGCCAGCGTCGCGTTGTCGACGATGGTCCCCTGCAGGCTGGCGCNGCCGGTGATCGTGCCGGTGAACACGCCATCGGCCCCCTGGTTGAACGCCAGCGTCGCGTTGTCGACGATGGTCCCCTGCAGGCTGGCGCTGTCGCCAACCAGCGTGCCGGCATTGACTGTCGTGCCACCGCTGTAGCTGTTGCTGCCAGCCAGCGTCAGCGTTGCCGCACCGTTCTTGACCAAACCGCCAGCACCGGTGATTGCGCCGGTCAGCGAAAGGTCATTGCTGCCCGCCAGCGCAAGCACACCTGCCAGATCGACGGCATTGCCCACCGTCAGCCCCTGAGTGGTATCCAGCGTGGTGCCGGTTGCCGCAGCCAGGCCGCCGGTACCCAGTGCCTGCGCATCGCCCAGCACCAGCGTGCCGCTGCCAAGCGTGGTGCCGCCGCTGTAGGTGTTCGGAGCGACAAGCGTCAACGCACCGGCCCCCTGCTTGACCACCGTACCCGTACCGCTCACCGCGCCCGCGAACACGCCATCGCTGGCCTGGTCGAACACCAGCGTGGCGTTGTCGACGATGTTGCCCTGCAGGCTGGCGGTGGTGCCGATCAAGCTGCCGGCGCTGATCACGGTGCCGCCGGNTCGAACACCAGCGTGGCGTTGTCGACGATGTTGCCCTGCAGGCTGGCGGTGGTGCCGATCAAGCTGCCGGCGCTGATCACGGTGCCGCCGGTGTAGGTGTTGGGCCCGAGCAGTTGCAGCGCGCCGGTGCCGGCCTTCTGCAATGAGCCGGTGCCGCTGACCGCGCCGGCATACACGCCGCCGGTGGCCTGGTTGAACACCAGGGCCGCGTTGTTGGCGATATCGCCCTGCAGGCTGGCGGTGTCGCCGATCAAGGTGCCGGCCGCGATCGTGGTGCCGCCGGTGTAGCCATTCGCGCCGTTGAGCAGCAACGCGCCGGCGCCGTCCTTGATCACGCTGCCGGTGCCGGTGATCGTGCCGGTGAACACGCCATNGTTGGCGATATCGCCCTGCAGGCTGGCGGTGTCGCCGATCAAGGTGCCGGCCGCGATCGTGGTGCCGCCGGTGTAGCCATTCGCGCCGTTGAGCAGCAACGCACCGGCGCCGTCCTTGATCACGCTGCCGGTGCCGGTGATCGTGCCGGTGAACACGCCATCGGCCCCCTGGTTGAACGCCAGCGTCGCGTTGTCGACGATGGTCCCCTGCAGGCTGGCGCNGCCGGTGATCGTGCCGGTGAACACGCCATCGGCCCCCTGGTTGAACGCCAGCGTCGCGTTGTCGACGATGGTCCCCTGCAGGCTGGCGCCGTCGCCAACCAGCGTGCCGGCATTGACCGTCGTGCCACCGCTGTAGCTGTTGCTGCCGTCCAGGGTCAGCGTGCCGGTGTTGGTCTTGATCAGCGCGCCGCTGCCACTGATGTCGCCGGCAAGTGTGAGGTCTGCCGGGTTGTCGACGCTCAGCGCAGCGCCGAGGGTGAGTGCATTGCCCACGGTGGCGGCAACAGGGTTGGTCAGCACCGCATCGCCGGCCACCGCCAGGGTGCCGCTGCCCAACGCGTTGTTGCTGCCGATCGACAACGTGCCATCGTTGAGCACGGTCCCGCCGGTATAGCTGTTGTTGCCACTGAGCGAGAGCGTGGACGCGCCGGCCTTGATCACGCCGCCGGCACCGCTGATCGCGCCGGTCAGGGCTAGATCGTTGCTGCCGGGCAGCGTTACCGCACCGTCCAGCACCACTGCGTTGCCCACCGCCAGTGCCTGGTCGGTATCGAGGCTGGTGCCGGCGGCCGCGGTCAACGTGCCGGTGCCCAATGCCTGCGCATCGCCCAGCACCAGCGTGCCGCCACCGAGCGCGGTGCCGCCGCTGTAGGTGTTGGCGGCACCCAGGATCAGCGTCCCGGTATCGAGTTTCTGCAGCGTGCCGGTGCCGCCGATGCCGACATCGATGGTGCCGGTGACGCCAGGATCCACGCGGATGATGGTGGTCGCCGCATTGGCGCTCAGCGCACCGGCGCCGGCATCGCTCAGCACATAGCCGTCGCTGACGAACTGGATCCCGGTGATGCCTTGCGTGCCCTGCACGCCCACGTTGCCTGCCGGGCCTGCGAAAACGGCGAAGCTGTCTTGCCAGTCGCTGTTGAGCAAGCCATCGGCCGTGGTCCAGTTGGTGGGACCTGCTGCCCAGACGCCCGCGCCGCCATCGATGCTGCCATTGGCCAGCGTCTGCGCCCCATCCCAGAACTGCACGCTGGTGCCGGGTGCGGAGACCACCACGTTGACCTGCTGCGACAACGCAGTCTGCAATGCCAGCTGGCTGAGATCGATCGTGCCCGGAATCGTGCCAAAGCCCAGGCCGTTGTCGGTCAACCCACCGGTGTAATCGATCAGGCGATACACGCCATTACCGAACCCACCGATGTCGGTGATGTTGAGCGTGCCGTCCAGGGTGAGATCGCCATTGACCGCCAGCACGCCCGTGCTGCTCGGTGCGCCGAGGAACGCATCGATCGCGGCATTTGGCGCCAGATTCAAGGTGCCGGTGGTCAACACCGCGCCACTGGTCACCACCAGGCGGCCGCCGTCGTCGACGGTGACCGGCGCGGCGACTTGGCCGCTACCGCTCAGCGCGCCGCCCGTCGCGACGGTCACGCCACCGGTGCTGGCGAGCAGGCCGTCCACATCCAGCGTGCCTGCGGTGATCTGCGTGCTGCCGCCGAGCGCGCTGACGCCGGTGAGCTGCAGCGTGCCGGCACCCACCTTCTCCAGAGTGCCGGCGTCGCTCAAACTGCCTGCAAACGTGCTGCTGACATCGTTGACGCCCACTTGCAGGGTGTTGCCGCCAAGGATTGCGACATTGCCCTGCCCGGTCACCGCGCCCAACGCCGTCGTGCTGCCCAGCGAGAGCCCGGCACCTGCCGCGACATCCACCGCGCCGGTAGCACCCAACGCGCCAGGTGCGGCGGTTGCCAGCACGCCGGACTGCACTGCCACCGGCCCGGTGAAGCTGTTGGGACCGGACAAGGTCAGCGTGCCCAGCCCGTTTTTGGTCAACGCACCGGCACCACTGATGGCGCCGGTCAGTGCCAGATCATCGCCACTGGCAATGGTCAGATCGGCACCGAGAGTGACCGCGTTGCCCAGCGCCAGTGCGATGGCGTTGCTCAAGGTGGCGTTGCCCAGCACCGACAGGCTGCCGACGCCAAGCGCCGTGTTGCTGCCCACCGCCAGGGTGCCCGCGTTCAACACGCTGCCGCCGATGTAGCTGTTGGCGCTGTCGAGCGTGAGCGTGGACGCGCCGTTCTTGATCAGGCTGCCCGCACCGCTGATCGGGCCGGACAGGCCCAGGTCGTTGCTGCCGGCCACGGTGAGCGCACCCGTGAGCGCCACCGCGTTGCCGAGCGCCACTGCCTGGTTGTTATCGAGGCTGGTGCCGGCGGCCGCGGTCAACGTGCCGGTGCCAAGTGCCTGCGCATCGCCCAGTACCAGGGTGCCGCCGCTGAGTGCGGTGCCGCCGGTGTAGCTGTTGGCCGCATCCAGCACCAGCGTGCCGGTGTCGAGTTTTTCCACGCCACCACTGCCGGAGATCGCCACATCGATGGTGGCGGTGGCACCCGGATCCACGCGGATCGCGGTCAACGGGGCGGTCACCGCCAGCCCACCTGCGCCAGCGTCGGTCAACTGATAGCCATCGGTGACGAACTGCAGGCCACCGATGCTTTGCGTGCCCTGCACGCCCACCGCGCCGGCACTGCCGGCGAAGACCGCAAAATCGCCCTGCCAGGTGCTGTTGGCGGTGCCGTCCTGGCTGGTCCAATTGGTGGCCGCACCCCAGGTGCCGGCGCCGCCATCGACGGTGCCATTGGCGGTGGTCTGCACACCGTCCCAGAACTGCACGATGCTGCCCGGCGCGGTGACCACCAGATTGAGCTGCTGGCCGATGGCGGTCTGCAAGGCGAGCTGGCTCAGATCCACGCTGCCGGGTATCACCCCGAATGCCAGGCCGTTATCGGTGAGCAGGCCGGTGTAGTCGATCAAGCGATACACGCCGGTGCCGAAGCCACCGAGGTCGGTGATGTTGAGCGTGCCGTCCAGGGTGAGGTCGCCGTTGACCGCGAGCAGACGCGTGTTGCTCGGCGCTGCCAATGCCACATCGAGAAACGCCCCCGGTGCCAGCGACAAACCACCCACGCTCAGCGAGGAGCCACTGGTCAATGCGAGCCGGCCGCCATCGCCAATGGTCACGCCACTGGCCACGTTGCCGTTGCTGCCGGTGCCGGTCAGCGTGCCGCCCAGCGCAACGTTCAACGCGCTGGTGCCGAGGCTGCCGACCACATCCAGGGTGCCGCCGCTGACCTGGGTGGCACCACCGATCACGCTGCTGCCGAGCAGGCGCACCGTGTCCACGCCGACCTTGTCCAGATTGCCGCCACCGCCCAGGCTGCCGGCAAAATCGCCGCCACCCAGCTGCAACGTGCCGCCGGTATCGGTATCGACAGTGCCGGCGCCGCTGAGCGCGGCGATCAGGCCACCGCTGCTGAGATTCAGCACCGCACCCGCTGCGACATCGACGTTGCTGGCGTTGCCGAGCGACGCGGCCGTGCCGGCCACCAGCGTGCCGGCCTGGATCGCCAGCGGGCCGGTGTAACTGTTGCTGCCGGTCAAGGTCAGGGTGCCGGCGCCGGTCTTGATCAAGTCGCCGGTCCCGCTGATGGCGCCGCTCACCAGCAGGTCCGCACCGTTGTCCACGGTGAGCGCGGCGCCCAGTGCGATGTCGTTGCCCAATGCCACGGCAACTGCATTGCTCAATGCCGCATTGCCGACGACCGACAGGCTGCCGGTGCCCAGTGCATCGGTGGCGCCGACCGCGATGGTGCCGGCGGTCAACGTGGTGCCGCCGGTGTAGCTGTTGGCCGCGTTGAGCGACACCGTGGTCGCGCCGGTCTTGACCAGACTCCCGGTGCCGCCGATCGCACCGTTCAACGCCAGATCGTTGCTGCCGATCAGCGTGAGCTGATCGTTCAACTGCAGCGTGTCGCCCAGCGTCAGTGCTGCAGTGGCATCCAGCTCGGCAGGGCCGCCGACCAGCAGGCCGCCTGCACCCAGCGCGGCGGCGTTGCCGAGCACCACACGTCCCGCATCCAGCGCAACGCCGCCGCTGAAGGTATTTGCGTTGTTCAAGGTCAGCGTGGCAGCACCTTGCTTATCGAGGCTGCCGATGCCGCTGACCACGCCATCGAGCGTGATGTCCTGCGTGCCGGGCAACGTCAACGCGCCGTTCAATGCCAGCGTATTGCCCAGGGTCACTGCGGTGGTGGCATCCAGCGTGGTACCGGCCTGCGCAGTCAGCGTCCCCAGCCCCAGTGCGGTATCGCTGCCGACCAGCAACGCGCCGGCCTGCAATTGCACCCCGCCCACCCAGGTGTTGTCGCCATTGAGCGTGAGCGTCTGCGCGCCGTTCTTGACCAGGCTGCCGGCACCGTCGACCACGCCGTCCAGCGTGAGGTCCTGACCATCGATGCCGACTTGGCCGGCAACGTTGAGCGCGTTCTGCAAGGTCACTGCAGTGCTGGCGGTGAGCTGGGTGCCAGCGGCGGCCGCGAGCACGCCGGTGCCCAGTGCGGTGTCGCTGCCGACCACCAAGGTACCGGTGTCCAGCACGGTGCCGCCGGTGTAGAGATTGTTGCCGGTGAGGGTGAGCGCACCGGCGCCCTGCTTGATCAGGCTGCCTGCGCCACCGACGATGCCGGCGATGCCGAGGTCGTTGTTGCCGGTGAGCGAGAGCGCGCCGTTCAAGGCAAGCGTGTTGCCGATGGTGGTGGCGGTGGTGGCCTGCAACTGCGTGCCGTCGGCTGCAGTCAGCACGCCGGTGCCCAGGGCTGCGCCGTTGCCGATCAGCAACGCGCCTGCATTGAGATCCACGCCACCGGCAAAGCTGTTCGGTCCACCCAGCGCGAGTGTGGCGCCGCCATCCTTGATCAGCCCGCCCACACCGCTGACCACCCCATTGAGCGCAAGATCCTGGCTGCCGCCGAGCTGCAGGTCCGCTTCCAGCGCCACGTCGTTGCCGACGATGCGCGCCGCGGTGCTGTCGAGCAGGCCGCCGCCGACGGTCAGGCCGCCAAGGCCCAACGCCGTATCGCTGCCCAGGATCAGGCTGCCCGCACTCAGGCGCGTGCCACCGACATAGCCGTTGTTGCCTGCCACGGTCAGGCTGGCAGGACCGAGCTTGTCCAGGCTGCCTGCGCCGGTGATCGTGCCGTTGAGGGTGAGCGCGTTGCTGCCGCCCACATCCACCGCCCCCGCCAGTGCAATCGCATTGGCAAGCGTGCTCACTGTTGCCGTATCCAACGTGGTCCCGGCGGCAGCATTGAGTGCGCCGACACCCAGTGCGGTATCGCTGCCGACGACCAGCCGGCCCGCGTTGAGCGCGGTGCCGCCGCTGTACAGGTTGTTGCCGCTCAGGGTGAGATCGCCAGCGCCGGCCTTGACGATGCCGCCGGTACCGCTGACGTCACCGCTCAGGCCCAGTGCCGGCGTGCCGTTGAGCGTCAGCGCACCGCTGGTCAGTGCAACCGCATTGTTCAACGTGGTGGCTGCGGTGTTTTGCAGCGCCGCGTTGCCGGTGACGTTCAACGCCCCCGTGCCCAGTGCCGTGCCGCTGGCCAGCTGCAAGGTGCCGGCGTTGAGATCGGTGCCGCCGGCATAGGTGTTCAGGCCGCCAAGTGTCAGGGTGCCGGTGCCGAGTTTGTTCAACACACCAGTGCCGCCGATTGCGCCGGTCAGCGTCAACGCGTTGCCGCTGCTGCCCACGCCCAGCGTTCCGTTGAGCGCGAGCGTATTGCCCAGGGTCGCTGCAGTGCTCGCATCGAGTTCACCGCCGTTGGCGGTCAGCGTGCCGGTGCCCAGTGCGGCGTCGGCACCGACCACCAGCCGGCCGGTGCCCAGCGTGGTACCGCCGGTGTAGGCATTGTTGCCGGTCAAGGTGAGGTCGCCCACGCCGCTCTTGGTCAGACTGCCGCCGCCGTTGATGGCACCGCTCAGTGTCAGCGCCTGCGCGCCGGTCCAGTTCAACGGCCCGGCGAGGCTGATGCCGTTGGCCACGGTCAGCGGTGCACTGCTGCCGAGGCTGGACGCGCCGGTGACATTCAGGGCGCCGCTGCCCAATGCGCCGGCCGTACCGAGCTGCAAGGTGCCCGAGGCCAGCGTGGTACCGCCGGCAAAGGTGTTGACGCCGTTGAGCGCCAGCGTACCGGTGCCGGTCTTGTTGATGCCGCCTGCGCCGGCAAGTGTTCCGGTCAGGGTCAGCGCGTTGCCGCTGCCACCCAGGCCCAGCGTATTGGTCAGTGCAACGTTGTTGGCCAGGGTCAGCGGGGCGCTGGTCTCCAGTTGCCCGCCGGCAGCTGTCACCGTGCCCGCACCAAGCGCCGTGTTCGTTTCGATCAGCAGCGTCCCCGCAGCCAGCGTCGTGCCGCCTGCATAGGTATTGCTGCCGCCCAGGGTGAGCGTACCGTTACCGATCTTGTTCAGCGCGCCGGCGCCGCTGATGTCGCCACCAAGCCGCAGGGTGTTGGCACCGCCGATACCGATGAAATCGCTGAGCACGAAAGCATTCGGCAGGTTGACCGCAGCACTCGAAAGGAGGCTGCCCGCAGCGGCGTTGACGGTGCCCGTTCCCAATGCGCTATTGGTGCCCACGGTCAGCGCGCCACCGAGCAGGTTGACGCCACCGCTGAAGGTATTGGTGCCGGTCACGCCCAACGCAGCGGTCCCGGTCTTGGTCAGCGCGCCGGTGCCGGCGATGGGGCTGGTAACCGTCAGCGCATTGGCACCCTGCAAGGTCAGGCCACCTGCGCCCAGCGTGATGCCGCCGGCAGGCGACAGGCTCAGGCCGGCGGCCGTCGCCTCCAGCGCACCGCCGTTGGCGGTGATGGCGGTGCCGAGCTGCGCAGGATTGGCGAACTGCAATACGCCGCCATTGAGTGCGCTGCTGCCGAAGTTGCTCCCGCCTCCCACCGACCAGGTGCCGCTGTTGACGCGCAGGCTGCCGAAATTGATGTACTGCGCGGTGCTGAGCGTTCCGACGCCGGTGCTGCCGCTGCCGGTTCCGGCGGCCGAATTCTGCAGGATCAGCGTATTGGTGCCGCCTGCACCGCCATCCACCACGCCGGTCTGCGCAAAGTTCAGCAAGCCGTTGGGACCCAGCAGTTCGAGCGCCAGCCCGCCGCCGCTGTTGACGCTGCCACCCGTCACGGCGGTGAAGCTGTTGGTGCTGCCCGCCCCCATCGACACGCTGCCGTTGATGGTGCCGGAGTTGACGAAGCTGTTGCCGGTGGCCGAACTCTGGAAGCCCACGCGCCCGTTGATGGTGCCCGTGTTGACCGCATTGACGGTGCCGCCGCCGCTGACCGCAATCACCGGCGTATCGGCACCCAGGATCGACAGGTTCAACAACGCACGGCTATCGATCAGGCCGGCGTTGTTGATCTGCACGACGCCGTTGCTGGCCGAAGTGATGCCAAGCGCCATGCCGTCGAGGTTGAGCAGGTTCGCCCCCAGCAGGCCGCCGGTGCCGTAAATCGTGCCGGTGGCGAGATTGTTGGCGGTCACCGCGGTGGAACTGGCGTTGCCCATGGTGACGCCGGTGCTCAACACCGACAGCAACCCGAGTACCGAAGGATCGATGGTGCCGCTGTTGTTGAGCGTGGCATTGGTGCCACTGAGCGCAATGGCGGTGCCACCCAGCAGCCCGGCGGTCATTTGCGTGCCTGCGGCGACGTTGACCGTCAGGTTGTTTGCGCCGCTGGCGAAGCTGTTGCTGACGATTGGCAGCCCCGTGCAGGTGACGGTTGCACCCGCTGCGGGGAGCGCAGGTGTGCATGCTCCCCAGGCCAGCATCGGTGCGGCGGCTCCCACCGCCAGGACGACAAGGCGCGACACGCTGCGGCGGGTTGACCCGGGTTTGCGTCGCCGACGCACCAGTTCGTGCGTGACGACCCAGTTGCCGATTGCCGCGTTCCAGACCAGCGCAAATGCACGATTCATTTTATTCCCCCTGTAGTGCCGTGCAGAGACTGACGCGCACACGGACGCGCTCTCCAACAGCAGAAAGTTGATTTACTGTCGAGCCGGTTTAAAGCAGCTTATTCCGCGGTCAATCCGCACCCGTTATGGATGAGTACGTTTAATACCATTGCATGGCGATAATATTGGGAGATTAATAGAAAAATCGCCATGCCTGAAACCGTGATTAATATCACTAACCGAAAAACTCTCCATGACACACGTCAAAACTGTCGACTGGTTTGCTCGTGATCGCCACAGGGGCCCGCCACGTCATGCAGACGGGACCGCAGCCCATGCGTGGCAGGCATGGCGGGGCAAGCAGAGAGCTTGCCGGCTTCAGGGTGGAGATAATCGGATGAGCCCGGATTATTCAGGGCAATCTGGTCCGGCGATTTCGATGCTAGCGAACCGAGCCATTTTGACCGCACTTTCGATTTGCAATGTTGCAGCGCAGAAGGCTTTTTCTCATCGGCATGGAGCGGCCGGCACATTAATGAGTTCGCCTTCACCATTAAGACCACCGCCGGCTGTCGACGCCGGTCACCGAATACGGTATTTGTGTGCGACCGTCCGGCGGGTCCGGTTTATTGTCGCGCTCGATCACCGGCGACGGGTTTAACGGGACATGCTGGATTATTCAGAAACGTTTTATCGGCAGTCGGTCGTCACCTGTCGATGACCCCGGTTTGTTTCTAGTAGCCATGCAGTGTGTGATCTTCAACACGGAACCTGACGACATGACGCTCGCTTTGGATACCAAACGGCAGCAGCAACACTCCGACTGGTCAGGTGTGCCAATCGACCTCGGTGGCATGGAGCCGCTCGATCAGATCGCGCGCCTGCTGTGTCATGCACTGGTTGCGCCTGCGGCTGCGCTGACCATCATCGAGGGCGGGCGCGTGCGCGTGCTGGCGGCGCGCGGCATCAGTCCCGAGCATGTCGAGCAAGCCATCGAACTGTGCCGGCATGCAGCATCTGCCGCGAACAACGGCGTGCGGGAGCTGATCGAACCGGCCGCACTCGCTCCGATCCAGCTCGGCGACGCGGCCTTCCCGGGCCTGCCGGCGCGATTCATCGCCTGCATCCCGGTGGGGGCGCCACAGACCGGCGTGTCCGGCACCCTGTGCGTGATCGACACGCGCGAGCGTCGCCTGGCCAGCCAGGAACACCAGCAGCTGTCGATGTTCGCCAACGTGGCAGCGGCGCAGCTGGAACTGCAATTCGGCGCCGGGCGGCGCGAACCGCACAGCGGCCTGCTCAATGCACGCCAACTGCAGTCGGACCTGGATGCCCTCGCCTTCGGCAGCCACTGCGTTCCGACCATCGCCGCCTTCATCGAGGTCTACGACACCCAGGCGGCCAACGAAGCGCGTCAGGCGCTGGGCATGCAGCCGCTGGAAGAACTGATCCGCCATGCCAGCTATGTGCTGACCCGCGCATTGCGCGGCAAGGCGACCGTGTATCACGTGGCACCGATGCGGTTTGCATTCTTTCTGTTGAACTCCGCGCCCGACGAGATGGAAGACCTGCTGCTCGATCTGAGGGATATGCTGCATCAGCCCGTGGATGCGGCCGGCGTGCCGATGTCACTGACCTTCCATGCCGGCGTGGTGCGCTTTGCACCGCAGCAGCCGGACACCAACGATGTCATGCGCAAGGGGCTGGTGGCGCTGGGCGATGCGATCAGCAACCACGCCATCGTGTGTTGGTACAGCGCATCCCACGACGATGCCATCCAGCGTTCGTACCGATTGGCGCTGGATGCGGAGAAGGCCCTGGAGGCCGGCGATTTCCGCCTGGTCTTCCAGCCCCGGATCAATCTCGAGGACCTGTCGGTGACCGGCTTCGAGGCGCTGTTGCGCTGGCGACATGCCAGCCTCGGCCCGATCGGCCCGGACGAATTCATCCCGTTGTTCGAAAAGACCGCCCTGATGTGCACCGTCACCAACTGGGTGATCGAGAACGCATTGGTGCAATTGGCCAGCTGGCGGGCGCAGGGGCTGGATTTTTCCCTGTCCATCAATCTGTCCTCGCGCGATTTCGGCAACCTCAACCTCGCTGCGGACGTCATCCATCGCTGCAGGGAGCTGGCCATTCCCACCCAGCGGATCGAACTGGAAATCACCGAGGGCCGCTGGCTGCGCAGCAATGTGGAAGCGGTGCCGCGGCTGCGCGCCCTGCGCGATGCCGGCGTCAGTGTGGCCATCGACGACTTCGGCACCGGCTACAGCAACTTCGGTTACCTCACCGAGCTGCCGGTCAACGTGCTCAAGCTCGACCGTTCACTGGTGACCGGCATCGCCACCAAGGCCGGCATGCAGATGCGCGCCGAGGCCGTGGTTCGCCTGGCCAGTGCGCTGGGATACCGCACCGTGGCCGAGGGCATCGAGCACGCCGAGGAAATCGCGCTGCTGCGCAGTTGGGGATGCGATGAAGCGCAGGGCTATCTGCTGGCGCGGCCGATGGAGGCCGAGCTGGTCGCCGCCTATGTGGCAAACGCGTTGGCCCAGCAGCGCTTGCCATGATGCGGTCCGTTCGAGGCGCGCCATGCGCGCGCCTCCGCCGTGATCGATGCGCGCAGTACCGCACCGGCCTCCTGCACTGAGACTGGCAACGCAGCGCACATCCTGCGTGCCACGCGGCGATCAACTCAGATCGTGCAAGTCCTTGCCCAGCGGCGGGCCCAGTGTCCAGTCGGAAAAACGCACCTTCAGCCCGGCGCGCTCCGGCGTGCAGCACATCGGCCCCACCTGATATGCGTCGGCGACAGGAAACGGACAGAGCCGCACCAGCGGCCAGGTCTGGCCATCGGCCGATACCTGCAGGCGCAGCACGCCGTCGGCAACGGTGGCGCGGATCCAGAAATCCTTGGGGTCGGCCTCGTAGGGGCCGGTCGCCCAATCCGAAACCGGGTTGGTCAAGACGCTGCTGAGCATCGCGCGGCCATCGCTCAATTCGATGCCTGCCTTGACCCAGTGCTGCTCGTCCACGCGCACCATGATGCCGGCCTGGTCGTAGAGCGACTCGTACTGCGCGCGCACCCGCAGCTGTGCGGTGAAGCGCGCTGCGGCGGTAAGGCCGAGAAAATGCCCGCTGTCGCGGGTAAATCCGTAATGCGTCCTGCGCCAGAAATCGGTGGCCTTGTCGGTGACCACGTCCAGCGTGCCGCCGCTGATTTCAACGGTCCGCGGCCGATTGAGCCAACTGCCATCCTGCCACTGCGTGTGCTGCGCCATCGTGTTCTCCGTGTCGGGTTGCCGGGCCAGCACGCCGCCGCTGATGGCCATTCCCATCGCGCCGCCCAGCAGGCGTCTGCGTGCACCGTTTATCGCATCGTGAGTCATTCGGTCGTCCATGCAAATGAAGAAGACCCGCACAGTCTAGCCACGGGTGGAGTGAAAACGCGTCGTCCGCAGCCAGCATTGCGCAGGCCCGGCATCGCCGCGATCACCGCTGCGATGCCTGCGCAGACCCTGCGCTCAGCGGTGTGCGAGCGCGTAATCCAGCGCCGCGCAAATGGCGGCCACCTGCGCGGCGTTGCATTGGGCAGGCGTCGCGTGCGGGCTGTCCGGATACACCTCGGTGGTGGTGCGATAACGTGCGTCGGTGATGCCCGCGCATAAACCCAGGCGCCGCACCGGGTAATTGATCACGCCAGGCGCGACCACCGCTGCGCCGATGATCTGCCCGTTCGCGTCCGCAGGTGCGATATGCGTGACCTCGGCGACGGCGGCAATGATCGCCTGCTGAAACTGCGGTTGCGGATCTTCGCTGTCGCCCACCAGGTAGAAGCCATCAGGAATGCTGCCAGGCACGAAATCGACGCCGTCACGTGCGGCCAGGGCCGGCCGGAATTCGCTCTCGTCGCTGTCGGTGGTTTCATGCAGATCGATATGCACCAGCATCGTCCCGGCCGCTGCGGCGACCAGCTGCATCAATGCGGCCGCCTCGGCTGCCGGGCTGTCCTGGCCGAACGCTCGATTCGGGTCGATGGCATCGGCATTCCAGCGCTGGACCCGCTCGTAGCCCCACGGATTGACACAAGGCGCTACCAGCAGATTGAGCTTGCCCGCGTAGGCTGCGGCGCGTTGCTGCAGGAACTGCAGCGCGCCCTGCACGCCACTGGTTTCGTAGCCATGCACGCCACCGGTCACCAGGGCGCAGGGCAATGCGCTGTCCCACCCGGCGCTGCGCAGCGCAAGCAACGGATACTGCTCGGACGCTGCCTGGATCGTTCCGTACTGCACGCGTTGGTAGCCGGCATCCAGCGCGTCGATCGCCTGCACCACGTCGGTGGCATGGCTGCGCCGGCGCACCTGGCGTTTCCGCCAAGCGGCACGCTCTGCCTCGCCCCAGGGCTGTCGTGGGATGCCGATCGAATACGCCATGCGTTCAGTCATTACCGGTGCCGTCCATTGAAGGACGGCCAGGGTAAGCGCTGCGCGCTGGCCGGTCCATGCGGTGACAGGAGCGCCGATGGAACTGCCTGCAAGGCCGAGTCCGGTTGTGGCATACGATTGTGCAAAGGCTGCGGCGGATGCAAATCCTGCATTCACCCGCGCCAGCGCATCGCCCAATCGCGAAATATTTCCCTGCAATCGATGGCGCGCGCATGCAGGCGAGTGAAAAAACTTCCGGTGCCCGGCGATGCGTTGCACATCAACCGCTCCGTCAGCTGCCGACCGCGCCGGGCAGCGCACAGGTGGCGAACGGGCGCATCGGGCTGCAATCGATTGTTCATTCCCTGCCCGTGGCACTGCGGTCATCACCGCAAAAACGATGCAGGCCCCGCACCTGGCGTGCGGGGCCTGCAGTCCGCTGCAGCAAGAACGGTGCGCCGCAGGCGCGCCGCACTCTTGCCTAGACGGCCTCTTCCTGAGGTTTGGCTTGCTTGGAACGTCCCCCCTTGCTGCCGATCCGCGACATATGATCGCGATCGCGGCTCACGGCCTGCCCGCCTTTGCGGCCAGCTTCGCGTGCTTCGTCGCTGGTGAATTCGTGCGCGTTGCCACTGGCATGCGCGGCCTTGCCGCCGCTGCTGGCCAGCACACGGCGCTTTTCAGGATCCAATGCGGCAAAACCGCGCCGGCTACGAGTACTGCTCTGTCCGTCTTCCACTGTGCCTCCTCTCGATGCGTCGATCACGCCACTGGTAGGAGGGGTAACGCAACTATCGTGCCAACCCGCAAACCCAGGCGAGCCGGTGGCACGCCGCACGATGCAGGAAAAAACAGCTGCGCTCGCTGTGCAAATCTTGCACTCCCGATCAAGCGCCGGCCGGCGCTGCGCGCGCGACTGACCGATAGCGCTACCAATGCGGTCGCACGCGCGGCCCACGCGCGCCGCTGCCGGCGACATCCAGGCATGCAGCATCGTCGGATCGATCGATGTCCTGGCGGGAAGGGTGCATCGGGCAACCCAGGCCAGGCGCAAGACGCAGGCAATGTCACAGCGACAGCGCTGCCGCGCTGCGCCCGGCAGCCAGCAGTGCGGCCACATGCCGGGCGATGCTCAGGCAGCAGGTCAAACCGGGCGACTCGATCCCGAACAGGTTCACCAGACCGGCAATGCCGTGCATGGACGGACCGTCGATACGGAAATCGGCCGCCGCCTCGCCAGGTCCGCTGATCTTCGGGCGCACACCGCAATAGCCGGGCTGCAACGCGCCGTCCGGCAAGCCAGGCCAGTAACGCCGGATCGCTGCGGCAAACCGCGCGGCATGCGCCGGCTCGCAGTGGTAGTCGGGCTGCGCGACCCACTCCACGTCGGGGCCGAAGCGCGCACGCCCGCGCAGATCCAGCGTGAGATGCACACCCAGGCCGCCAGGTTCGGGCATGGGATAGATCAACTGCTGGAACGGCGAGCGCCCTGCCAGGGTGAAGTAGCTGCCCTTGGCGAAATAGCCGCGCACCTGTGCATGCGCCGGCAGGCGATCGATCCGCGCAGCCAGCGGCGGTGCACCGTGACCGGCCGCGTTGACCAGCCACGCGCAGCCAAGCTTGGTCGTGGACTGACCTGCGACGCTCACGCGCAAGCCCTGCGCCAATGGCTGGACCTGCGTGACGCGCGCACGCAGCGCCACGGTGGCGCCATGCGCTTCGGCATCGCCCTGCAATGCCAGCATCAGCGCATGGCTGTCGATGATGCCGGTGCTGGTGGACTCCAGCGCCGCCACGCAGCGCAACGCCGGTTCGCGCGCCTGCATGTGCGCCGCATCGAGCGGCAGCAAGCCGTGCGCGCCGCTGGCGGTGGCACGGCGGTGCAGCTGCTCGAGCTGGTCGCGCTGTGCGTGATCGCAGGCGATGATCAACTTGCCGCAGCGCCGGTGCGGCACGTGGCGCTGCTGGCAGTACGCATACAGCAACGCGTTGCCGGTGATGCACAGCTGCGCTTTCAAGGAACCGGCCGGATAGTAGAGCCCTGCATGGATCACCTCGCTATTGCGTGCGCTGGTTCCGGTGCCGATGCTGGCTTCGGATTCCAGCACCAGCACCTCGTGCCCCCGCATCGCCAGCTCGCGCGCGATCGCCAGCCCCACCACTCCGGCACCGATCACGATGCACTCGACGTCTTGCATGGCCGTTCTCGCACGAGGGAACGATCAGTCTATGCGCACACTAGAACGCGCAGGCTTGTCGTGATCGTCATCACTTTTTTCTCACAATCCAGTCCTATATTCGACCCTGGGACATGACGTAGATCACCTTTTCAACGCCAACAGGCGTTTTCCTGCGTCTGCGGTGTGCCTCCTTCCCCCCACCCGGGCGCGAACCGTCGCGTCCGGTCCGAAGCTGCAGTCATCGAAGGAAGTCGAATGGACGCAACGCGTTCGGTCCTGCTTGCCTCCAATTACGAGGCATGGCCAGAGGCCTTCAATGGGCAGGCATATGCGTTGCTCAACGTGGTCCGCAGCCTGGAACACGCGCAGTTGCTGTGTCCACCGGCCGCCGATTACACCCGCGGGCGCGGCGTCAATCCCGGCGTGTCGTATCTGTTCAACGAGCTCAGACATCGTGGCGCCTCTGCACTGCAGCGGCTGGGTGGGCAAGCGGCGCGCTCCAACGCGCAGCCCCGGATCGTCGAACAGGACCACGACCTGTTCTTCTACGTGTGCCAGTTTCCCAGGGAATTGAGCACGCTCGGGCGCATCAAGGGATGGCGCGAGCGCTGCCGTACCCGCGCGGTCTATCTGCTGGAAACCTGGCCGGAATTGCTGGAATCGCAGAAGGCCGAGTTGAAACTGCTGGACCACTTCGACCATGTGTTCGTGCTCAATGCCAGCTGCGTGGACGCGCTGCGGGGCTACACCAGCACGCCGGTGTCGTTTCTGGCCAGCGCCTGCGACACCTTGCTGGCAACGCCGTTGCCGCGGCCGCCGCAGCGCTGCATCGACGTGGTCAGCATCGGCCGGCGCATGCCGCAGGTGCACGCACAGTTGCTGGCGCATGCGCAGGCCAACCCCGATTTCTTCTATCTGCACGATGTGCTGCGCGGTGGCGCAGTGCAGGACTGGGCAGCGCATCGGCTGCAATCGGCAGCCATGATCAAGCGCGCCAAGTTCTTCATGGCGCACGACTTCGTGGTCGACACCCAGGGAGTCTTCAAGGGCGTGAAAAAACAGGCATTGGCAACGCGCTACTTCGAAGGCGCTGCCGGTGGCGCGGTGATTCTCGGCTCCGCGCAGGCCTGCCCGGAATTTGCACAGTACTTCGATTGGGACGATGCAGTGATCGAGCTGCCGGCCGATGGCGGCGAGATCGGTCTCTTCCTGCGCGAGCTGGAGCAGCAGACCGATCGCCTGGAGCGTGCCCGCCTGCACAACGCCGTGCAGTGCCTGCGACGGCACGACTGGGCGCACCGGTGGGCGCAGATCCTGCAGACGCTGCAGTTGCCGCGCCCGCCACTGATGGCCGAGCGCCTTGCCGTGCTCGACAACCTGGCCACGATGGCCGAGCAGGCTGCCTGCCCGCCGGCGATCGTGCTGAGCATGACCGCCTAGCACTTCATCGCACTGCGCCGCGACCAGCGGCGCGTCAGTTCAAGGATCAGCAATGAAAGCAGTCATTCTGGCGGGCGGCCTGGGCACGCGCATCTCCGAAGAAACCGCCATCCGCCCCAAGCCCATGGTGGAAATCGGCGGCAAGCCGATCCTCTGGCACATCATGAAGATCTATGCGCATCACGGCATCCAGGATTTCATCGTCTGCCTGGGCTACCGCGGCGAGGTGATCAAGGATTTCTTCATGAATTACCACATGCGCGAATCCGACGTCACCTGCGACCTCGGCAGCAACACCACCACCTTGCACAACACCCGCGCCGAACCCTGGCGCGTGACGCTGGTCGATACCGGCGCACAGACCATGACCGGTGGCCGGTTGCGCCGCGTGCGCGAGCATCTGCGCGACGAGGTGGCGTTCTGCATGACCTATGGCGATGGCGTGGCCGATGTGGACATCACCGCCGCCATCGCGCTGCACCAGCGCGAAGGCCGCATGGCCACGGTCACTGCCGTGCAACCGCCCGGCCGCTTCGGCGCCCTGCGTGTGGAAGGCGAGCAGGTCACCGGATTCCGCGAGAAACCGCTGGATGGCGATGGCCTGATCAACGGCGGCTTCTTCGTGCTGGACCCGCGCGTGATCGATGTGATCGAGGGCGATGCCACCGTGTGGGAGAACAGCCCGCTGGAAACGCTGGTCGATCGCGACGAACTGAGCGTGTATCGCCACGACGGCTTCTGGCAGCCGATGGACACGCTACGCGACCGCAATCATCTCGAAACCCTCTGGTCGTCCAATCGCGCGCCCTGGCGCGTGTGGGAGTAACAGCATGCGTATTCTGATCACCGGCAACATGGGCTACATCGGCCCGGTCGTGGCCGCGCAGTTGCGGCAGCGCTATCCGCAGGCCTGGTTGGTGGGGCTGGACCGCGGCTGGTTCGCGCACTGCCTGTCCGACCCACGCCGCCTGCCGGAAGTGGTGCTGGACCAGCAATGGTTCGGCGACGTGCGCGATCTCACTGCGCAGCAACTGCAGGGCTTCGACGCGGTGGTGCACCTGGCGGCGATCTCCAACGATGCGATGGGCAAGCGTTTCGAGCTGGTCACCGATGCGATCAACTGCCGCGCCAGCGTGGCGGTGGCGCAGGCGGCCGCGCAGGCCGGCGTGGGGCACTTCGTGTTCGCCTCCAGCTGCAGCGTGTATGGCGCCGCCGCCGATGGCACGCCACGGTCGGAAACCAGCGCCATCGCTCCGCTGACCGCGTATGCGCATTCCAAGGTCGACACCGAGCGTGCGCTCGCACAGCTGGACACCGACATGGTGATCACCTGCCTGCGCTTTGCCACCGCCTGCGGTGCCTCGCCGCGCCTGCGGCTGGATCTGGTGCTCAACGATTTCGTCGCCAGCGCGGTGGCCAACGGCACCGTGGAGGTGTTGTCCGATGGCTCGCCCTGGCGGCCATTGATCCATGTGCGCGACATGGCGCGCGCCATCGACTGGGCAGTGAGCCGTACGCCCGCGGCCGGCGGACAGTTCCTGTTCGTCAATGCCGGCTCGGAGCGCTGGAACGTGCAGATCCGCGATCTGGCCCACGCGGTCGGCGTGGCGATCCCCAGTGCGCACGTTGCAATCTCCACCAACGCACCGAGCGACAACCGCTCCTATCGCGTGGACTTCTCCCTGTTCGAACGCCTGGCGCCGGAACATCAGCCGCAGGAAACCCTGCGCTCCACCATCACCGAGCTGCGCGACGACCTGCAGCGCGCCGGGTTCAACGATGGCGACTTCCGCCAGCGCTCGGATTTCATTCGTCTGCGCATCCTGCAGCAGCTGGTCGACACGGGCGTCCTGGCACCGGATCTGCGGGTGGCGGCATGATCTTCCACCCCACCCCGCTGGCAGGTGCGTTCGTGATCGAGCCGCAGCAGCGTGGCGATGACCGCGGCTGGTTCGCACGCGTGTTCTGCACCCAGGAGATGGCGCAGGCCGGCCTGGTCGATCAGTTCGTGCAGGTCAACAACTCGTTCAATGTGCAGGCCGGCACCCTGCGCGGCATGCATTACCAGTTGCCGCCCGCCGCCGAGGTCAAGATCGTGCGCTGCATCCGTGGAGCGTTATGGGACGCGATCGTGGACCTGCGCCCGGATTCGCCCAGCTATCTGCAGTGGTACGGCACCGAATTGACGGCCGACAATCGCCTGGCGCTGTATGTGCCGCGTGGTTTTGCGCATGGCTTCATCACCCTGCAGCCGCAGACCGAGGCGTTGTATTTCGCCAGTGCGCTGTACACGCCGCAGGCCGAGCGCGGCTTGCGCTGGAACGATCCGCGCCTGGGCGTGCAGTGGCCGCTCGAACCACAGCTGGTGTCCGACAAGGATGCCACCTGGCCGGACTTCAACGCACACCAACACGGCATCCCCACCCTTGCCGGACTCACCCCGCGGGAGCGCGCATGAATATCGATCGTCTGTTGCAGGCCCGTGCCGCCGAAGGCCGCCCATTGCGTGTTGGCCTGTATGGCGCCGGCTTCATGGCACGCGGCATCGTCAACCAGATCGCGCACTCGGTGCCGGGCATGCGGGTGTCGGCGATCTGCAACCGCAGCGTGGACAAGGCGCTGGAGGCCTACCGCCAGGCCGGCCAGCACGCGCGTGTGGCCGATGGCGCCAGCGAATTGAAGCACCAGATCGCTGCCGGCATCCCCGCCGTGACCGACGATCCGGCATTGCTGTACGAGTGCAATGCGCTGGATTGCCTGATCGATGCCACCGGCGCCATCGACTACGGCGCGCGCATCAGCCTGGGCGCCATCGCCCACGGCCGCCACATGGTGACGATGAATGCCGAACTCGACGGCACCGTCGGCCCGCTGCTCAAGCGCAAGGCCGATGCGGCCGGGGTGATCTTCAGCGCCTGCGATGGCGACCAGCCCGGCGTGCAGATGAACCTCTACCGGTTCGTGCGTTCGATCGGCCTGACGCCGCTGCTGTGCGGCAACATCAAGGGCCTGCAGGACCCGTATCGCACCCCGGCGACCCAGGCCGGTTTCGCAGCGAAGTGGGGCCAGGACCCGCATATGGTCACCAGTTTTGCCGACGGCACCAAGATCAGCTTCGAGCAGGCGATCGTGGCCAATGGCACCGGCATGTCGATCCTGCAGCGCGGCATGACCGGCCACGAGCATCGCGCACATGTCGACGAACTGACCCGGCGCTACGACATCGAGGCCTTGCGTGCGGTGGGCGGCGCGGTGGATTACGTGGTCGGCGCCCTGCCCTCGCCCGGCGTGTTCGTGCTGGCCAGCCACGACGACGCCAGGCAGCAGCATTACCTCAATCTCTACAAACTCGGCGAAGGCCCGCTGTACAGCTTCTACACGCCCTACCACCTGTGCCACTTCGAGGTGCCGCTGTCGGTGGCGCGGGTGGTGCTGCTGGGCGATGCAGTGCTGCAACCGCTGGGCGCGCCGCTGGTGGAAGTGATTGCCACCGCCAAGCGCGACCTGGCCATCGGCGAAACCATCGACGGGCTCGGCGGCTACATGAGCTACGGCCAGTGCGAGCGCGCCGATGTCACTGCAAACGCACGGCTGCTGCCGATGGGCGTGGCCGAAGGCTGCGTGCTCCGCCACGCGGTACCCAAGGACCAGGTGCTGACCTACGACGACGTGCAGTTGCCGGCCAACCGCCTGATCGATCGCCTGCGTGCCGAGCAGGCCAGCGTCTTTGCCGACGCTGCGGAACTGGCGGCCTGAGCACGCAGGCAGCGGCCTGCTTCCATGCGCCGATGCCGCAGCCGATGGCCGCGCTGCCTGCCCGTCCCACCATCGGCGTCCTGCAGGCCGGGCGTGCGCTGGCCGCCACGATGGTGGTGCTCAGCCATAGCGTGCTGCCCACCGCGCACCTGGTACAGCCGTTACCGGCATGGCTGGCCGCGGCGCTGGCGCACGGCTATCTGGGCGTGGATTTCTTCTTCGTGCTGTCGGGCTTCATCATCTACCACGTCAACCATGCCAGTGCGGACACGCCGGGCTGGAGCCGTGATTACGCCAGCAGCCGCATCAGCCGCATCTACCTGCCGTACTGGCCGGTCGGCATTGCGCTGGCGCTGGCCTATACGCTGCGGCCCAGCCTGGATGATGGCGACACGGGGTGGTCATGGTTTGCCACGCTGACCCTGCTGCCGGTCGATGGGCAGTCCGCGTTGGGCGTGGCGTGGACGCTGGCTTACGAGCTGATGTTCTACGCGCTGGCGTGGCTGTTCTTCCGTAGCGGGCATCCGCTGCGCTGCGCGCTGCTCTGGGCCGGCGCGACGCTGCTGTACGCGGCGCTTGGCGCGCCGTTCGCGCAGCCGGTGGAGGTGTCCTGGCGGGCGTTGTTGCTGCATCCCATCACGCTGGAGTTCGTGTTCGGCATGCTGGCGGCACGCGCGGTATCGAGCGCTCCGGCATGGACGCCGTGGATCGGCGCTGCAGTGGCGGTCGTGGCATCGGCGTGCTTCGTGCTCGATGGCATGCAACGCGTGCATTCGCCGCTGCTCGGCCTGGCGATCGCCGGCGCAGTGGTCGTCCTGGTGCGCGCGGAATGGCGCGGCTGGCTGCGTATCGGCCCGCTGCTGCTGTTGCTCGGCAATGCGTCGTATGCGATCTACCTGGTGCATATGCCGCTGATGTCGCTGGTGGCACGCACCACGCGGCGGATGGGGCCGCTGGCCACCTGGCCGGTGAACCTGTTGCTCAGCGTCAGCGCCGCGCTGCTGCTCGGCGTGCTCTATCACCTGTGCTACGAGCGCATCGCGTTGCGGCATGCACGCCGCGTGCTGGCGCGCCAGGTGCGCCCATGACGTTGTCTACAACCGCGCCGCACGTGGACCTGCACGCCCGGCGGCCCGGCAATCGCACTCACCCCACCGCCTGCTCCAGCACCAGGCCGAAGCGATCGTCGCACTGCGCTGCCGCCTCGGACAGGGCATCGCCCACCAGCAGCAGGGTCGGCAGGCCGGGCAGCATCGCCGCAGCGGTGACACCCAGTTCGCCCAGCGTGGTGAGCCGGCGTTGCTGCTCGGGCCGGGTGGCGGCCTGCACGATGGCCGCCGGCGTGCTGGCCGGCAGATGCGCCAGCAGCGCGCTGGCCAAGGCATCGGCGCGGCGCAGGCCCATGTAGATGCCCAGCGTCGTGCCGCTGGCGGCCAGGGCACCCCAGTTGGGTTCGCCGTGATCGTGCGTATGCGCAGTGACGAAGGTGATGCCATGGCAATGGCTGCGATGGGTCAAGGACACTTCCAGCGCGGAGGCCGCGGCGAATGCGGCACTGACGCCGTTGATGATCTGCACGCCCACACCGGCGCGACGCAGGAAGCCGATCTCCTCGCCCGCGCGGCCGAACAGCAGCGCATCGCCGCCCTTGACGCGCACCACGCGCAGGCCCTGCAAGGCATAGCGCCGCATCAGCCGGCAGATGAAGTCCTGTGGCGTCGAGCGGCAGCCACCGCGCTTGCCGACCCGGATCACCCGCGCCTGCGGTGCGAGTTCGACGATCTGCGGGTTGGCCAGATCGTCCAGCAACACCACTTGCGCGGCCGCCAGCGCCTTGACCGCCTTGACGGTGAGCAGGTCCAGATCGCCGGGGCCGGCAGACAACAACACCACATCACGCGCACAGGAAGGAAGGACTGACATGGGAAGGTCTCGCAGTAGGTGATGGTCAGCACGGCCGCTCAGGCGTGCCGTGATTGCCGGCACAGCCGGGTGAGTTGCGGAACGCAGGAGCCGCAGACCGTGCCGCAGCCCAGGCGTTGCTTGAGCTGGGGCAGATCGGCACCGTCGTCGATGGCGGCATGGATCGCGGAGGTGGACACGTGCATGCAGCTGCAGACGATCGGGTCGCTGGGTGCGCCCTGTGTCTGCGCAAACACCGCCAGCCGCGGACCGTGCCAGGGCCGGCCTGCCAGTGCAGTACGCAGTAACGCCTGGTTGGCCTCGCTGGGCTGCGCTGCGGTGAGCAGCAGGCCGTCGATATGGCTGTGGCCGTCCTGCATGCGCCAGCCCACGCGACGCATCAGCCCGCGGCGCAGGTCGCGATACTCCAGCACGTCTGCACCGGCGGGCAGCTGCAGCGCGGCGATCAGGCGATCGAGCCAGCCCGCATCCGGGGCGCGTTCGCAGGCCGCATGCAGGACCGCCCAGTGCCCGCCGGCCTCGGCCAGCGGCTCGGCATGCAACCGTAGCGCTGCATAGCCGCAGTCGCGCAGCAGTGGCTGCAGCGTCTGCTGCAGGGCCAGCGCATCGCCACGTCGCGCAGCCAGCAGATGCCAGCCGAATGCGGCCTTCTCCACCCGCACCGCTGCATGCTTGAGTTCGGGCTGCTGCGAGCGCGCATCCACCGCCGGAATGCTCACTTCGTTGACGCCGCCGCTGGACAGGTGCTGCCCGCTCCAGTGCATGGCGGCGAACACGGTGCCCGAGCGCAGTTCGTCGGAGAGTTCCAGCGGCAGCACCAGCGCCCCGCGCTTGCTGGCGATCTGCACCAGTTCGCCGGCCACCAGCCCGCGCCGCGTCGCGTCGTCCGGATGCATGCGCAAGGCCGGTTCGGGGCTATGCGCGAACGCCGCGGGCACGCGCCCGCTGCGCGACATGCCATGCCATTGATCGCGCAGCCGCCCGGTCAGCAGCCGCATCGGAAACCGCGCCGAGGTCGGCTCGGCCACCTTGCGATACGGCGTGGCGTGGAAGCGTGCGCGCCCGTTGCCGGTGGCGAACACGCCGTCGGTATAGCGCCGCGCCTGCCCGTGCACGGCGCCGGCAGGAAACGGCCACTGCTGCGGGCCGCCATCCAGCATCGGGTAGTCCAGCCCGCCGATATCCAGGTCGCGCCCCACCGTCAACGCACGGTGTTCGTCGAAGATCTGCGCGGCGCTGTCAAACCCGAACAGGCCTGCGCCGCTCGCTGGTGCAAGACGCGCCTCGAGCCGGCGCGCCACTTCGCGGGCGATCCACCAGTCCGCACGTGCCTGGCCCGGCGCCTCCACCGCCTTGCGCACGCGGGTGATGCGGCGCTCGGAGTTGGTCACGCTGCCATCCTTCTCGCCCCAGCTGGTGGCCGGTAACAGCACGTCGGCATACGGCACGGTGTCGGTGCCGGAGAACGCGTCCTGCACGATCACCAGCTCGGCCTGTTCCAGCGCGGCGCGAATGCCATCCACCTCCGGCATCGAGTGCACGGGGTTGGTGCAGACGATCCACACCGCCTTCAGCGTGCCGGCACGCAACCGCTCGAACAACTGCACGGCCGGTGTGCCGGTCGTAGCGCTCAGACGGCCCGCCGGCAGCTTCCACAAGCGTTCCAGTTCCGCGCGGTCGTCGGCGTTGCCGATCTCGCGATGCGCCGCCAGCATCGTCGCCATGCCGCCGACCTCGCGCCCACCCATCGCATTGGGCTGGCCGGTCAGCGAAAACGGGCCCGCCCCCGGCTTGCCGATCTGCCCGGTCGCCAGATGCAGGTTGATCAGGGCCAGGTTCTTGTCGGTGCCATGCGCGGACTGATTCAGGCCCATGCAGTACAGCGACAATGCCGCCGGGCTGCGCCCGAACCACTCGGCCGCCTGCACCAGGTCCTCATGCGAGATACCGCAGATCTCGGCGCTCATGCGCGGGGTGTATTCGCGCAGCATGTGCTTGAGGGCGTCGAAGTCCTGGGTATGGGCCGCAACGAAACGCCCATCCACCAGACCCTCCCAGATCAGGTGATGCAGCATGCCGTTGAACAGCGCAACGTCGGTTCCGGGCTCGATCGCCAGGTGCAGGTCGGCCATGGCCGCGGTGTCGGTGCGACGCGGATCGATCACGATCCAGCGAATCTCCGGGTTGCGCGCGCGTGCGTCTTCCAGCCGGCGAAACAGCACCGGGTGTGCATACGCCATGTTGCTGCCGGCAAACAGCACCGTCTGCGCCAGCTCCAGGTCCTCGTAGCAGGTCGGCGGCCCATCGGCGCCCAGCGCCAGCTTGTAGGCGGTGACTGCGCTGGACATGCACAGGCGCGAATTGGTGTCGATGTTGTTGGTACCGAGCAGGCCCTTGGCGAGCTTGTTGAAGACGTAGTAGTCCTCGGTCAACAACTGTCCGGACAGATAGAAGGCGACCGCATCCGGGCCGTGCTGCTCGATGATCGCCGCCAGTTTGCTGGTGACGTGGCGCAGTGCCTGGTCCCAGCTCACCGCCGCCCGCGGCGCCTGCCGATGCCGACGCAGCTCGGGTTCGAGCACGCGCCCCTGCGGACTGGCGACAGTCTGCGGCAAGGCCAGGCCCTTGCTGCACAGGCGGCCCTGATTGGCCGGATGCTGCGGGTCGCCTTCGATCCCGACGATGCGCTCGCCAGTGGCATCGTGCTCGCTGTGGATCAGCACCCCGCAGCCCACCCCGCAGTAGCAGCAGGTCGAGCGCGTGATGCGATGCATCGGCGAGGATGGCTGCGGCGGCGACGCCGCGCCGATCGACGGGAGCTGCAGGCCGTCGCTCATGCGGCCGGCTCGGCGACGGCATCCGCCTGCGGCACCGGCTGCAACACGATCCACACCGCATCGGCCTCCACCTTGACCGGGTAGCGCGGCGCGCAGCCCACATCCGGTGCACAGGCCTGGCCGCTCTGCAGGGCGATCGCCCAGCCGTGCAACGGACAGGTCACCGTTTCGCCGGCCACGATGCCCTGCGACAACGGCCCGCCCTTGTGCGGGCAGCGGTCGCGCAACGCAAACACCTGGTCGCTGGCGGTGCGGAACAAGGCGATCGGCGCAATGCCGTCGACCTCCAGTACGCGCGCGCCCAATGCAGGCAGGTCCTGCAACGCACACACGCGGATCCACGCGGTCTGCTGCATGCTCATTCCTCCACCGTTGCGGCCGGCGCGGCGATGCGCAGCGGTTGATACTCCTGCCGACGTTCGCCGGCGATACGCGCCTTCCACGGGTCGACCAGACCTTCCAGCGAGTACAACAGGCGCTCGTACAACGCACGCCGGTTGGCCGCGTCGTCCACCACCTGTGCGCGGATATAGTCCAGGCCCACCCGTGCGATGTAGTGCACGGTGCGATCCAGGTAGTACGCCTGCTCGCGGTACAGCTGCAGGAACGCGCCGGTGTATTCGCGCACTTCCTCGGCGGTCGCCACCTTGACCAGGAAGCGCGCCACCTCGGTCTTGATGCCGCCGTTGCCGCCGACGTGCAGCTCCCATCCCGAATCCACCGCGATGATGCCGACATCCTTGATGCCGGATTCGGCGCAGTTGCGCGGACAGCCGGACACCGCCAGCTTCACCTTGTGCGGGCTCCACATATTGGCCAGCATGGTTTCCAGGTCGATGCCCATCTGGGTGCTGTTCTGGGTGCCGAAACGGCAGAACTCGCTGCCCACGCAGGTCTTCACCGTGCGGATCGACTTGCCGTAGGCGTGGCCGGAGGGCATGCCCAGATCGCGCCACACATCGACCAGATCTTCCTTCCTGACCCCGAGCAGATCGATGCGCTGGCCGCCGGTCACCTTGACCATCGGCACAGCATATTTATCGGCGACATCGGCAATGCGGCGCAGCTCTCCGGCATTGGTCACCCCGCCCTTCATCTGCGGAATCACCGAGAAGGTGCCGTCCTTCTGGATGTTGGCGTGCGCACGCTCATTGATGAAGCGCGATTGCGGATCGTCGATGGCCTCGTGCGGCCAGGTCGACAACATGTAGTAGTTGATCGCCGGCCGGCAGGTCGCGCAGCCATTGGGCGTGCGCCATTCCATGAAGGCGTAGGCCTGCGCATGGGTGAGCAGCTTGTGCTCGCGGATGGCACGACGCACCTCGCCATGGCTCAGATCGGTGCAGGCGCAAACCGCCTTGGTTTTCGGCGTTTCCTGGAAGTTGGAGCCCAGGCAGTTCATCAGGATCTGCTCGACCAGCCCCGTGCACGAGCCGCAGGAACTGGCCGCCTTGGTGTGCTTCTTCACCTCATCGACGGTGAACAGCCCCTGCTCGCTGATCGCCTTGACAATCGTGCCCTTGCACACGCCATTGCAGCCGCACACCTCGTCGCTGTCGGCCATCGCACTGGCGCGGTCCTGCCCGCCGGTACCCGAGTCGCCGAGCGCGCTCTCGCCGAAGATCAGTTGATCGCGCTGCGCCTGGATCGGCGTACCGTCCTTGAGCAGCTTGAAGTACCAGCCACCGTCGCTGGTATCGCCGTACAGGCAGGCACCGACCAGCACATCGTCGCGGATCACCAGCTTCTTGTAGACCCCGCCGGCCGGATCGGACAGCACGATCTCCTCGCAGCCATCGCCGCCCATGAAATCGCCGGCCGAAAACAGGTCGATGCCGGTGACCTTGAGCTTGGTCGAGGCCACCGAACCGCGATAGATGCCGATGCCGAACTGCGCCAGGTGATTCGCACACACCTTGGCCTGCTCGAACAATGGCGCCACCAGGCCATACGCGATGCCACGGTGGTTTGCGCACTCGCCCACCGCATACACGCGCGGATCGAAGCTCTGCAGACTGTCGTTGACCACGATGCCGCGCGAGCAATGGATGCCGGCTTCCTCGGCCAGGCGCGTATTCGGGCGGATGCCCGCCGCCATCACCACCAGGTCGGCCGGGATCTCGCTGCCATCGGCAAACTTCACCCCGACCACCTCGCCCTGCGCGTTGCCCAGCAAGGCACTGGTCGCGGTACTCAGCTTGAACTCCAGCCCGCGCGCGCGCAGCGCCTGCTGCAGCAGGTTGCCGGCCACCGGGTCGAGCTGGCGCTCCAGCAACCAGCCGGCCAGATGCACCACGGTCACCTCCATGCCGCGCAGCTTCAGGCCATTGGCCGCTTCCAGGCCAAGCAGGCCGCCGCCGATCACCACCGCATGCTGCTTGCTGCGCGCAGTCTCGATCATCGTGCGCGTGTCCTGGATATCGCGGTAGCCGATCACCCCCTTCAAGTCGTTGCCGGGAATCGGCAATACGAACGGAACCGAGCCGGTGGCGATCAACAGGCGGTCGTACTCGGCCTCGGTGCCATCCGCGGCGATCACCCGGCGACGCACCCGATCGATGCGCGTGACTTCCTTGTTCAAATGCAGGTGGATGCCGTTGTCCCGATACCACTGCAACGGATTGAGCACGATGTCGTCGAACTCCTGCTCGCCGGCCAACACCGGCGACAGCAGGATGCGGTTGTAGTTGGGATGCGGCTCGGCCCCGAACACGGTGATCTGGTACATGCCCGGCATCAGCTTGAGCAGTTCCTCCACGGTGCGGATGCCGGCCATGCCGTTGCCGATGACGACGAGTCTGGGTTGCTTCATTGCCTGGATTCCTGTCGTCATGTCAGACCCGCGCCGCGCCGGCGCCGGACCATTCGCTACGCCACTGGGTCTTGACCCCGGCCAGCAACGCCCAGCCAGCCAGTGCGAACGCAGCGAACAGCCACATGCCGAGCGCATAGCTGCCGGTGTGCTGCTTGAGCACGCCCAGGCCGGCAGCCAGCGCGAACCCGCCGATGCCGCCGGCCATGCCGATCAAGCCGGTCATCACCCCGATGTCCTGCGCAAACCGCTGCGGCACCAGCTGGAACACCGCACCGTTGCCGGCACCCAGGCACAGCAGGGTCAGCACGAACAAGGCCAGCGTCACCATCGCGCCACCCGCACCGATGCCTGCGATACCCACCAACGCTGCCACCAGGAGATAGACCGTCAGCAAGGCACGCGTACCGCCAACGCGGTCGGCAATCACGCCGCCCAACGGCCGCATCACCGACCCCGCCAGCACGCAGGCTGCGGTCGCCCATCCTGCAGTGCGCGCATCGAAGCCGAACTGGTCGTGGAAGTAGCCCGGCAACGCACTGGCAAACCCCGAAAAACCGCCAAAGGTCACCGAATAGAACAACATGAAGCGCCATGCATCGCGGTTACCCACCAGCACGCGGCCATAATCGGACCAACGCTTGCGCGCCACCGGCACCGGCGCCTCCTTCGCAATCAAGACAAACACGATCAGCGTCAGCAGCAGCGGAATGCACGCCAGTCCGAACACGTTCTGGTAACCGAACGCCAACGCCAGCATCGGTGCGAACAACGCCGCCAGCACGGTGCCGGAATTGCCGGCACCGGCAATCCCCATCGCGGTGCCCTGGTGCTCGGGCGGGTACCAGCGCGAGGCCAGCGGCAGCGCAACCGCGAAGGAGGCGCCGGCAATGCCGAGCAATACCCCCAGCAGCAACACCTGCCCCATGCTGTGCACGCCGAACTGCCAGGCACCGAACAACGAGGCGATCACCGCCAGTTGTGCGACAACGCCCGCGCGCTTGGCACCGATACGATCGGCCAGCATGCCCAGCGCCAGCCGGAGCACCGCGCCGCACAGGATCGGCACCGCCACCATCAGGGCGCGCTGCTGCGTATCCAGTCCCAGCGATTGCGCAATCGGCACCTGCAGCGGACCGAGCAGGTACCACACCATGAAACTCAGGTCGAAATACAGGAAGGATGCGAACAAGGTGGGCGTGTGCCCGGATCGCCAGAACGAGCGCTGCATAGAGACCTCTTCGAATGCGATGGCCAAAAAAAAACGGCGCCCCTCCGGTAAGACCGGAAGGACGCCGTTGTCCTGGATGCGTGCAGATCGCCGTTGATCCGCTGCATCGTATGCGTGTTGTTGCAGGCACGCCGTTGCACCTGCACGTAAGGACCAAGCAATCAACGTGCCAACTTGCTCACCCAGGCCTCACGCTGCTGCAAGTCCCTGGAAAATAGCGGCTTTCTGGCGATGCCCCACGTTCGCCAACAGCCTATCGACGGACGAATGCAGCTTGCCATTCCCGGCTTTCGTGCGCCGATGCACCAAGAGCGTGCGTCGGGTAGTACATGCTCTAGCGCATCGCAGTGCCAAGAGCGCCGAACAAATCTCATGCACTGCAAGGAAGCGGTGTCCTTGTCAGATGCAGTCCAACGCCTGGCTAGTCGAGGGCGCGATGCCCTCACCGCTTGCCGGACACGCCGTGAACCCCTCCGGCATGGATGCCGCGTAAGCGCTTACAGGGACGTACCTGCAGCGTGTCCCGCGATGGTGGGCGGGCAAGGGCCCTGCAGCCAGGCCGCAGACCGCATGCTTTATGCCGTTGCCGTTGCCGTTGCCTCAGTCTTTGCTCCTGCTCCCGCAGCTGCCCGATCCAATGCATCCCGCCACCCCACTCCAGCCTGGCTGGCTGCATGACCCTGCCCAGCCAAGCTCAGGGCGTATCGAACAACCGGTTGCTGCGGTGATCGCCTTCTGGCACGGCCACGCCCACGCGTGCCGCAGCGCGCCGATAGTTGTCCAGTCGATGGATGTCGCGCAGCCGCGCGATGTCGTCTTCCTGGATGTCATGCCAGCCCCAGCGTTGGAACTGGGTCAGGAACCACTCGCCGTCCGATAGCCACGGCATGTTGACTGCGCCGCCGCGGTGGAAGGCCAGCGCCGTGTCATCGCTGGCATGCGCCTTCGCATCGTCATCGGCGTCCAGGCAGGCCGCCAGATAGGTCGCCGACACGCCGATATGCTGCGGCTCGGCCAGCCATTGCGCACACTGCGCGCGGTTGGCCGGCGCCGCATCCAGCCAGCGGCAGGCGTCCAGTATGCAGGCAGTGAGGCGTTCGATCGACTCGGGCTGCAGCGCGGCGAATTCGCGCCGGCAGGCCAGTACCTTCTCCGGATGTCCGGCCCACAGCTCGCCACTGCGGATCACGCGGCGACCGCTGCCTTGCGCCTGCGCCACCGCCGCCCACGGCTCGCCCGAGCAATAACCATCGATCAGGCCGCTGGCCAGGGCATCGGGCATCTGCGGCGGCGGGATGCTGAGCACCTCCACCTCGCGCATCGGGTCCACGCCGCGCGCGGCCAGCCAGTAGTACAGCCACAACGCATGCGTGCCGGTCGGGAAGGTCTGCGCAAACACCGCGCGGCGACCGAGGCCGGCCAGCGCCTGCGGCAACGGCTGACCATCGGCCAGGGCCTGCGCGAGCGCCGGTGCCAACGTGATCGCCTGGCCGTTGTGGTTGAGTGTCATCAACAGCGCCATCGGGCACTGCGGCCCGGCAATGCCCAGGTCGATCGCATAGACCAGGCTGGCCAGCGCGTGCGCGGCATCGACCTCGCCAGCCAGCAGGCGGTCGCGCACGCCGGCCCAGGATGCCTGCCGTTGCAATTGCAACTGCAGCCCATGCACATGGTCCAGGCCCAGTCGTTGCGCCGCGACCAGCGGCGCGCAATCGATCAGCGGCATGTAGGCCACGCGCAGTACGGGAAGGTCGGCTTGGCTCATCTGTTCATCCCAGCAACTCGGCCATGGCCACGATGCGTCGCGCCACTTCGGCCAGTTTGACGCCCTGCTTCATCGCCTGCTGGCGCAGCGCCGCGTAGGCGTCGGCCTCGCTCAGGCCGCGTTTTTCCATCAGCAGGCCCTTGGCGCGATCGACCAGCTTGCGGTCCTGCAAGGCCTGCTGCACATCGTCCAGGCGCTTGCGCATGCTGCTTTCCTGCGCAAACCGCGCCAGCGCCACCTGCACGATCGGCGCCAGCCGCGCCGGCGCCATGCCGTCGACCACATAGGCGGTGACGCCGGCGCCGACGGCCGCATGGATCAAGGCATCGTCGCCATCGCCGGAAAACATCACCACCGGGCGCGGCGCATGGGCATGCAGCATCGACAGTTGCTCCAGGGTGTCGCGCGAGGGCGAGTCGACATCGATCACCACCACGTCCGGCTGCTGGCTCTGTACCGCATGCAGCAAGGCACCGACCGAGGCCACATCGTCGAGCACCGTGTAGCCGGCGCGCGTCAATGCCTGGCGCAGTTCGCCGATCGGCTTTTCGGTATCGTTGACCAGCAAGACACGCATTGGCGGCAGCGAGGCGTGGACGTGGCCTGATGGTGCCATGCAACATGCCGTCGGTGCGAGCCATCCTTTCGGAGTACGTCTGATGCCGTTGTTCCCGTTGTTCGCAAACCTGCAAGCGCGCGCCGTGCTGGTCATCGGCGGTGGCGAAGTCGCCACGCGCAAGGTGCTGGCGCTGCTCAAGGCCGGCGCGCAGATCCGCCTATACGCGCATGCGCTCTCGCCCGAACTGGCGGAGCTGATGCAGGCCGGCCGTTTCGAACAATTGGACGGCCAGTTCGATCCGGCCTGGATCGACGACGTGTGGCTGGTGGTGGCCGCCACCGACGATGGCGCGTTGAATCAACGTGTCGCCGCTGCCGCCGGCGCGCGTCAGCGCCTGGTCAACGTGGTGGACGATGCGGAGCTGTCGACCTATCAGGTGCCGGCCATCGTCGACCGCGACCCGCTGGTCATCGCCATTTCCTCCGCCGGCGCCGCGCCGATGCTGGCACGCCGCCTGCGCGAACGGCTGGAACGCGAGCTCGATGTCTCGGTCGGTCGTTTTGCCGGCCTGTTTGCGCGTCACCGCGAGCGTATCCGCAGCCAGTTCCCCGACATGAATCGGCGCCGGCGCTGGTTCGACCGCGTCATCGACGGCAACGTGCCGCTGCTGCTGCAGGCCGGCAACGACGACGCGGCCGAAAGCGCCTTCATCGCCGCACTGGACGATGCCGGCGCGGTGTCGGCGCGTGGCAGCGTGCAACTGGTCGGCACCGGCCCGGGCGATCCCGGCCTGCTCACCCTCAAGGCGCTGCGCGCGATGAACCTGGCCGACGTGCTGCTGATCGGCGAGGGCATCCCCGATGCCGTGCTGGAACTGGCAAGGCGCGATGCCTCACGCCGCGGCTTGCCGCACGATGCCACGGCACAACACGATGTGTTGCTGGAACTGGCCACCGAAGGCCTGCACGTGGTCGCGTTGCGGAGCGGCGCCGGCTACAGCGATGCCGATGCCGCTGCAATCGAGGCCGCGCTGCAGGCGCGCGGGCTGGCATGCGAGCGTGTGCCCGGCATTGCTGCGCGGCCTGAAGCCGACGCATGAGCGGTGCGCGTGTGCAGCCACCGCCACCTCAGGTTTTCGCAAAGCGCTTGCGCGCACTGTCGCGCACATCGATGTCGAAGGTCACCTGCAACGCCGTGTGTTCGGCATGGCCGGCACCGGCGTCGAAGCTGAAGCGCAGTCCCTCGCGGCTGGGCAGTTGCCGTGCATGGTCTTCCAGTGCGTGGCGCGGCACCGACAACTGCCAATGGTCGGTGGCGCAGTTGCAGGCCGCATGCCCGCCGGTCAGGCTCACGCTGTGGCGCACCAGGCGCGCGCCCTGCCCGCTCGGCAAGCGGCTCAGGTTCTCGACCGTGCGCCCGGCGAGCAACTCGGCCAGTTCGGCTTCGTCGATGCGAAAGCGCAGCTGCTGACCTTCAATCTGGATTTTCATGAATGAGCTGACTCCACTGCTCTGGCGTATTGCAATTGACGAACGCGGCGCGTTCTTTGGCGGTGACAGCCACGCGATGGCAGTGCAATGCGGCCTGCAGGGCGCGCAGCGAGCGTGACGACCCGGCGCCGGCCATCAGTGCAGCGAGCGCCTCACGCACAGCGGCGTCCACGTACAGACGCATCGGCAACATCTGGTCGTCGAAGGCAACGCAGCGCCCATGTGGTGGCGCCAGCAGGCGCTTGAGCAATGGCCTGGACAGCAGCGGCATGTCGACCGGGACCACCACCAGCGTCACCGCATCGGCCAGGCGATCAATCACGCTGGCCAGGCCGCCCAGCGGCCCCAGGTCCGGCTGCGCATCGGCAATCCCGGCATAGCCCGGGCGATCGCCGCTGATCACCACCTCCAGCGCGCCGGCATCGAGCAGCAAGGCCTGCATGTGCTCCAGCAATGGACGTCCGTGCCACTGCAGCAGCGCCTTGTCCCGCCCCATCCGCGAGGACCGGCCGCCGGCCAGCACCACACCCGTCCAGGCAGGGGTGGCAGTCATGCCGCCTGCCTGCCGGCACCGCATCGCGCCGTGTGCAAGTCCATGCTCATGGCACAAGCGCCGGCGCAGCCGGTTGCAGGTGGCCCAGCCCGAACACCTGCGCCGTCGTGCTGGGCGCGGCGCCATCGTCCTGCGGTTCCAGCACTGCCCACACATTGGCCTGCAACAACGGCGCCACGCGGAACGACTCCTGCTGCGGCAGGATCTGCACGCAGAGCACGCCGGCCGCGTTGCAGGTCAAACGTGCGCGCAGGTGCTGCCGCCAGAGTGGCCGTGCCTGCATCGGCGTCTCCAGCGCAACCTGCAAGCCGCGCTCGGCCGGCATGCCAAGCAAACCGCGCAACGCCGGCTCGACGAAAAAACGCAGCCCGGCGGCGCTGGCCATCGGATTGCCCGGCAGGCCGACATACAGTACGCCGTCCTCGAAGCGCGCCAGCAACACCGGCTTGCCCGGCCGCACTGCGACCTTGTGGAACAGCACCGCCGCGCCATGCCGTGCCAAGGCATCCGGCACGAAATCGTAGCGACCGCGCGACACCGCGCCCGTGCTCAGAATCACATCGGCGCCCGCAGTGCGCGCCTGCGCAAGCGCCGGATCGAAGCCGGCAACGTCATCGCCCACCTGTCCATGCCACACGACTTCGGCGCCGGCTGCACGCAGCTGGCTGAGCAGATAGCTGCTGGTGCCATCGCGGATCTGTCCAGGCTGCAGCGGCTGCGCCGGATCGCCGACCAGCTCGCGGCCGGTCGCAATCAGGGCCACGCGCGGACGCCGCACCACCTGCACACGCGCACAGCCCAGCGCGGCCAACAGCATCAGGTGTGCGGCGCGCAGCACGGTGCCGGCCGCGATCACGCGATCGTGCAAGGCCACATCTTCTCCGCGCCGGCGGATGTGCTGGCCGGCGCGCAGATCGGCACGCAGACGGATGCGACTGGGTCGCAGGCCATCGTGCGCCAGCACTTCCACCTGTTCGATCGGCACCACTGCATCGGCGCCCGCAGGCAAACCGGCACCGGTCATGATTTCCCACGCGTTGCCCGCCGCGATGCCGCCGGCATCTTCGCCTGCGGCAATGCTGCCGCCGACCACATGTTCGCTGCCTGCAGGCGCACCACGACCGGCAGTGAGCAATGCGAAGCCATCCATCGCGCTGTTGTCGAAAGCCGGCAGCTCGGCCGGGCTCGACAACGCCTGCGCAAGCACACGCCCCTCGGCATCGGCACTGTCCACCCACTCCGCGGCAAGCACGGCGATCTGCTGATGGACAAGCGCAACTGCGTCGGCGTAGCTGATCATGAGCAGGGCACGGTCGACCGATGGATGACCTGGCTAGGATACCGGCAGCCGGCACAGGCGTGGCGAGCCTGGCATCACAGCGCCCCGCACCTCGCGCCGCCCTCGGCGCACGCGCACTGCGCACATCGCTTGAAGCCGCTAGGACGCCTTGCGCACATGGCAACCCGCACAGTGGCCTGCAGCTCCCCACGGTATCTGTGCCGCATGCAATTCGTCGACCTTGTGGGCTGGCTTGCCAGCGCCGTGTTGATTGCCACCCTGGTCCGCCAGATCTACAAGCAATGGCGCGCGGATGCGGCACACGGCGTTTCGCGCTGGCTGTTCATCGGACAGATCAGCGCCTCGGTGCTGTTCATCCTCTACAGCTACCTGGTCGGCAATGCCGTGTTCATCGTCAGCAACGTGCTGATCCTGCTGACCGCCCTCATCGGGCACGTGCTGCACCGGATCAAGCAGCGCCGGATGGAGCGCGACCCTGCCGGCAGCACGGGTTAGCACGCTGGTGTCAGTCGGCGCGTTTCTTCTTTGCCGCCTTGCGCGGCGCGGCGGGTGCGCCCGACTTGCTGGCCGCAGGCCGCGTGACGGTTTTTTTCTTCCCCCCGGTCCTGGACGCCGTCTTCGCGATCGGCTTGCGGACTGCAGGTGTCTTGGCAACGGCCCGCTTGCGTGGCCTGGACACGGCCGTGGCCTGCGTCGCCGGCTCGATGACCGCCTCCGGCACGCGCACGCTGATCCAGGTCGGCGCGTGATCGCTGGCCTTCTCCAGTGCACGGACCCACTTGTCCACGCCGGCGTCCTGCAGCCCGGGCGCCAGGGTGCGATTGAGCAGCAGATGGTCGATGCGCAAGCCGCGATCGCGCGCAAAATGCTGGCGAAAATAGTCCCAGAAGGTATAGATCGGGGTCTGCCCGTGCACCGCGAGCAGGCTATCGGTCCAGCCCTGCCCGAGCAGGGCCTGATACGCCTGGCGGCTCTCCGGCTGCAGCAGTGCATCCTTGCGCCAGCCCTTGGGGTCGTAGATGTCGGCATCGGTCGGCACCACATTGAAGTCGCCGATCAACGCAACCGGGTGCGGCAGGTCCACCAGCGTCTCGGCATGCCGGATCAGGCGTTGAAACCAGGCCAGCTTGTAATCGAACTTCGGCCCGGGCTGCGGATTGCCATTGGGCAGATACAGGCAAGCCACCACGACCCCATGAATTGCCGCCTCCAGGTAGCGGCTCTGCGTATCGCGCCGGTCCCACGGCAGCCCACGACGGATTTCCACCGGATCGGCGCCGCGCGCCAGCAGCGCCACGCCATTCCACGACTTCTCGCCTTGCCAGGTCACGCCGTAGCCGGCGTCGCGAATCGCCTGTTCCGGGAAGGCGTCCTGGGTGGCCTTCAGCTCCTGCAAGCCGACGATGTCCGGTTGCTCGCGCCGCAGCCATTCCAGCAGATGCGGCAGCCGGCTGGTGATGCCGTTGACGTTGAAGGTCGCGATCTTGCGGGTGATGACGGACATGGGCGAGCGACCAGGCGTACATAGCAGGCAAGCATCGCCGGCACGGCATGAAGCAGGTGCTCAAGCGAGGTGAAGCCCGCGCCAGTGCGTGCTGCTGTCCTCGACCATTGCCGTGGCGCCAGCGGCATCGCGGCCCTGGCGTTGAACTGCTGCAGCCTCGCCAGCGCGGCCCCGTCCGCGACCATCTGCGCCCTGGCGCGGGCGCCGGCAGCGGGCGCGTCCGCCACCACTGTGCCAGCTTCCAATCGTCCTCGGCATGCTGCCTGGCCGTCTGCCTGGCGGGTCGCTGCGCTGCCGGGCACCCGCTTCTGCAGCGCAAGCCGCCGCTACGGCAGCACCGCGCCGGCTTGCTGCTGGGCGATGCGCTGGATCGCCGGATCGGGTGCAGGTCGAGCTGACACGCCGCAGCGCCCACGCATCGAGGACCGCTGGCTCAGGCACCGGGATCCGCGGGCCCCAGCTGGTTGGCGGACAGGATTTCATCGATCCGCTTGACGATTTGCGCAGCCTGCTCCTGCGACTCGGCCGCAGCGGTGATCTTCTCTGCACGTGCATGGAATGCATCCCAGAAATCGTCCGGATGCTGGCGACGGATTTCAGGCAATGCGTCGGCGAGGTGTTTCAATTGCGCGTCGATATCGGGGGTCATTGAGGGTCTCCTTGTAGGCCCACGCTACCGCCGTGCCGGTGAGCCTGACGCCAACATGGCAACCCCGAACATCGCATGGCCTGCCTTTGCGCGACAATGGCGCCATGAGCAGCCACGACATCTCTCCTGCAACCGCCCGCCTGCGCGCCCTGCAAGGCGCCTTGCTGGTCGATATCCGGCAGTTGCACGAGCGTGCCGGCGGCCAGGCCGAAGGCGCGTTGGCCATTGCTCAACACGAGCTGGAAGCCGCACCCGCACGGCACCTGTCGGAACAGGCGCGCGAGATCGTGCTGATCTGCCAGAGCGGCAAGCGCTCGGCACACACGGCGCAGATCCTGCGCGCGCAGGGCTATACGCAGGTGTCCTCGGTGCTGGGGGGCACCAACGCATGGACGCATGCCGGCCTCCCCCTGGTGCGCCCGACCCTGCCGCCCGACGAGCAGGATTTTCTCGAGCGCTATTCGCGCCATCTGCGTCTGCCGCAGGTGGGCCCCGAGGGCCAGCAGCGCCTGGCGCGTTCGCGCGTGCTGCTCGTCGGTGCAGGCGGGCTCGGCTCGCCTGCGGCGTTCTATCTCGCCGCCGCCGGCGTCGGACACCTGCGCATCGCCGACGACGATGTGGTGGACCGCAGCAACCTGCAGCGCCAGATCCTGCATGTCGAAGACAGCGTCGGGGTTGCCAAGGTCAGCTCGGCCGCGCAGCGCATTGCCGCGCTCAATCCACGCGTGCAGGTCCACGCGCTGCAGGCACGCGTGACTGCCGGCAATGTCGACGCCCTGCTGGAGGGCGTGGATGTGGTGATCGACGGCGCCGATAATTTCCCTGCGCGCTATCTGCTCAACGATGCCTGCGTCAAACTCGGCAAGCCGCTGGTCTACGGTGCGGTACAGCAGTTCGAAGGGCAGCTCAGCGTGTTCGATGCCGGCCGCAGGCGCGGCCAGGCACCGTGCTATCGCTGCCTGTTTCCCGAGCCACCGCCAGCCGAGTTCGCGCCCAGCTGCGCCGAAGCCGGCGTGCTGGGCGTGCTGCCCGGGGTGATCGGACTGCTGCAGGCCACCGAGGCGATCAAGTTGCTGCTGGGCATCGGCGACACACTCACCGGACGCCTGCTCAGCTTCGATGCGCTGGCGATGCGGTTTCGCGAGATCCGGCTGCCGCCCGACCCGCATTGCCCGGTGTGTGCACCCGGTGTCGCATTCCCTGGTTACGCCGATTACGCCGCGTTCTGCGGCAGCGCCATCGGCTGAGCGCGGCGATCAAACGCACCTCAGTGGCGTGCGTTACCACGTATCGTGCGTGCGCCGGCCTGCCACGTGGGCAGGCGATGTCTTTCACTGCCCGTCGTCATTGCCTCAGCGTCGCCGACACCCAGCTAATGCACCGTTGGCAGCCACATGCGAACGGCGCGGAAGCAACGGCATGCCAGGAACCGGGGCGCATGCCGCAGCGTGCAGCGGTTGCGCCCGCCTGGCGGTGAGCGCAGTGCTTGCTGCAAGCCGCGCCTGGTTCACCAAGCGATCAAAGCGCGTAGGGAATCACCCGCACGATCTCGCCCGCCTCGAAGCGCCGCGCCTGCTCGGGCAACACGATCAAGGCGTTGCTGTCGGCCGCGCCACGCAACAGATGCGAGGCATCGCCGCGGTGCGGCGAGGCGCTCAGGCGCCCGTCTTCGCCGCACTCCAGGCGCCCGCGCAGAAACTCCAGGCGCTCGTGGCGTTTTTCCCACGGGCTTGCCAGGGCCGCATGCCACGACGGACGCGGCTCGCCACGTCCCTGCAGGCCATCCAGCAACGGCACGCCGTAGGCGATCAAGGTCGCCAGCACCGAGACCGGGTTGCCCGGCAGGCCCAGCACCAGGCAGCGGCCGATCTGCCCCAGCACCGCCGGCATGCCCGGGCGCATGCGCACGCGCCAGAAGTGGATGCGGCCCAGTTCGCCGATCAGCCGTGGCAGATAATCCTTCTCTCCTGCCGAGACGCCGCCACAGGTGATCACCACATCGAAGGCCGCCGCCGCATCTTCCAGCATCGTGCGGATGCGCTGCGGATCGTCCGGCAGGGTCGGCCATGCGGTCGGCGCATAGCCCAGCGCCCGCAGCTGCGCCATCAGCATGTCGCGGTTGCTGTTGTAGATCTGTCCCGGCCCCAACGGCATGCCCGGCTCCACCAGCTCATCGCCGGTGGCCAGCACCGCAATGGTCGGCCGCGGCGCCACTGCAAGCCGCGACAGGCCGAGCGCGGCCGCCAGTCCGATCCGGGCAGGCGTCAGCACCTGCCCGCTCTGTATCACCAGCTCGCCCGCGCGCACGTCACTGCCGGCCTGGCGCACCGCCGCACCCGGCGCAGGCATGCTATGGAAACGCACCACGCCATCGCGTTCCTGCGCATCCTCTTTCGGGATCACCGTATCGGCACCGTCGGGCAGCGTCGCACCGGTGGTGATGCGCAGGCATTGGCCCGCGCCCAACGTACCGGTCCAACGCTCGCCGGCAAACTGCTCGCCGACCAGTTGCAACGACGCATCGCCGCCCGCGACATCGGCATGCCGCAACGCAAAGCCGTCCATCGCGCTATTGGCGAAGGGCGGCAAGGCGATTGGCGCGATCAGGTCGGCAGCGCAGATGCGCCCGTCGGCACGCGAGGTGGCGATGTTCTCGTCAGGCGGACGGCTGCTGGCCGCAACGGCCTGCAGGATCTGCAGCGCCTGCGCGTAGGGAATGCGGGAGGGATAGTCGGTCATGGCGCGCAGGATACCAGCGGGTAGCGCCGACACAGAACGGCGACCAGCACGATCGCCTGCTTCTCAGCGGCCATGGCCGGCACTCCGGCCAGCACGCATCGCGCGAACACCGCAGCGTCCTGGCGCGTTACCCAACCCGCGCTGGAGCTGGCACGCCACACACACCAGGCCTTCGACGATGGCACGCCGCGCCAGGCGCGGCAGCACTGGCTACTTGCCCTTGACGTGCTTCATCAAGCGCCGCTTGCGTGCCACCTGCCGTTCGGTGAGCGTATTCTTCTTGCCCTCGTACGGGTTGGCGCCTTCGCGGAAGATGAAACGCACCGGCGTGCCGACCAGCTTGAAGCGCTTGCGGAAGAAGTTTTCCAGATAGCGCTTGTACGACTCCGGCAGCACCTTCAGGCGCGTGCCATGCACGATAAAGGTGGGCGGATTGGCGCCACCCGGATGCACGTAACGCAGCTTGGAGACGTGGCCACGGATGCTCGGCGGCGGATTGGTCTCGTAGGCGATTTCCAGCGCCTGGTTGACTTCGCTGGTGCTGAACTCGTGCGTGGCCGACGCGTGTGCACGATGGATCGCCTGGAACAGCTCGCGCATGCCCGAGCCGTGCAGCGCGGAAATCCGCACCGCCTCGGCCCAGCTGACAAAGCCCAGCTTGCGCGACAGCAGGTCTTCGGCCTGCGCACGCTGGTAGTCGCTCTGCCCGTCCCATTTGTTGATCGCCACCACCAGCGCACGGCCAGCGTCCAGGATCGCGCCAAGAATGGTCGCGTCCTGATCGGTGACGCCTTCGCCGGCATCGAGCATCAGCACCGCGACCTGGCATTGCTCGATCGCCTGCAGCGTCTTGAACGCGCTGAACTTCTCCACCGCCTCCTCGACCTTGCCGCGGCGACGCAGGCCGGCCGTGTCGATCAGGCGGTACTGGCGCCCGTCGCGGTCCATGTCCACGGCGATCGAATCGCGCGTGGTGCCCGGCACTTCCGAGGCGATCATGCGTTCTTCGCCGAGCAGGCGATTGACCAGCGTCGACTTGCCCACGTTCGGGCGGCCGACAAAGGCGATGCGCACGCGCGCCGGGTCGGTATCCAGCAACTCGCCGGCACCTTCCTCGGGCAGGCGTGCGCCCACTTCTTCAAGCAGCTCGTCGATGCCCTGCCGATGCGCGGCAGACAGCGCCACCACATCGGAGAACCCGTAGCGCGCGAACTCCGAGCGCACGGTTTCTTCGTCGGTGCCGTCGATCTTGTTGATGACCAGCACGGTCGGACGCGCCAGCTTGCGCAGCCAGGCCAGGATCTCGTCGTCGAGCGCGGACGCGCCTTCGCGGCCATCGACCACGAACAGCACCAGGTCGGCTTCGCCGGCAGCGGCGCGTGCCTGACGTGCGGTGGCGCCGGCCAGGCCTTCCTCGTCGCCGGCGATACCGCCGGTATCGACGACGATGAACGGGCGTTCCTCGTCGAGACGACAGACCCCGTAGTTACGGTCGCGGGTGACGCCGGGCTGGTCGTGGACCAGCGCGTCACGGGTGCGCGTCAGCGCATTGAAGATGGTGGACTTGCCGACATTGGGCCGTCCGACCAGGGCGACCAGGGGCAGCATCGCGAAGTCCTTATTGTGCCAACCGGAAGGCGGTGATATCGCCATCGGTGTTTTGTACCAACAGAATGCCATCCACGACGATCGGCTGCGCCAGCAGCGTGTCGCGTCCAGCGCGAGCGCGCGCGGCCAGTGCACCATCGCTGAGCTTCAGCCAGTGCAGGTAACCCTTGTAATCGCCGACCACGGCGTAATCGCCCTGGATGGCCACACCGGTCAGGGAGCGACGTGCCAGCGCGGCCTGCGACCACATCGCCGCGCCGCTGCTCTTGTCGAGGCCCCACACCGAGCCGGCGTTGTCGGACACCACCACCACCGCAGACGACACGCCGACGCCACCGGCGCCGCCGTGATCGCGCGTCCACAGCGGACGGCCACTCGGGCCTTCCAATGCGAGAGTCTCGTTCTTGAAGCTGGTTGCATACAGCGTGGTGCCATCCAGCACCGGCGCGCCGTCCACATCGGACATGCGCTCCAGCTCGGTACGGCCTTCCGGCACGCCAATCGCCTGTTCCCACAACGGGCGGCCGTCCTGCAACGCCAGCGCGCTCAAGGTGCCGCTGTCGTTGCCGACGAACAGCACGCCCGGACCGGTCACGATCGGCGCATTGCCGCGCACCGACAGGGTGGGGCCTTCCTCGGCATGGAACCAGCGACGTTCGCCGGTGGCTGCGTCGAAGGCAGTGACGCGACCATCGTTGCTGCGCACCAACACCAGGTTCTGTGCAATGGCCGGTGCGGCGATGACTTCGTTCGGCACCTTGGCACGCCACTTTTCGGTGCCATCGGCCTGGTTCAACGCAATCACGTCGCCAGACAGCGTGCCGATCACCACCAGGCCGTCGCCGACGCCGGGGCCACCGGACAGGCGCTGCTTGAACTTGCGATCGTTGCGCTCTTCCTTCTTGGGCTTGTATTCCCACACGCGCTTGCCGGTCTGCAGGTCCAGTGCCTGCACGCCCCCGGTGATCGCCGAGGCATACACCTTGCCATCGGCCACTGCCGGACGCTGACGCACGCCGATATGGCCCTGGCCCTTGCCCACGCCGGTGGACCAGAGCTTGTCGACCTTGACCGACGGCTCGAACTTGACCAGCTCGGCAGGTTCCTGCGCCTTCTTGGCGGCAGCGTCCTTGCCGGCAAACCAGCCCTTGACGGTGCTGCAACCGGCCAGCGACACACCCATCAGGGCGAGCAATGCAATGCGCTTGTACATATCAACCTGCTTCATCAAATCGGCTCCGCCGGATCGGGCACCTTGCCGCCCACATCCATCAGCTTGGTTTCCAGCAGACGGCGCTGCGGCGAGGCCACATCCACCGTGGTCAGGGCCTTGGCGTAGAGCGCACGCGCTTCATCCGGCTTGCCCTGCACGACCAGCGCATCGGCGCGGATCTCCAGGCTGGTGTGATCCTGCGCATCGGCCAGCAGCTTGATCGCCTCGTCCGGCTTGCCGCTTTCGGTGAGCACGCGCGCCAGGCGCTGCTGCACGATCTGCTTGAGCTCGCCTTCGGCGGGCACGTCGCGCAAGGTCTTGATTGCTTCGGCGTTTTTGCCGGCATCCACCTGGGCCTTGGCCAGGCGCAATGCAGCCAGCTCGGCGTAGATACCGCCCTTGCCGTCATCCAGCGCCACGATGTCCTTGGCCGCCTTGTCCAGGTCCTTGCCCTGGATGGACTTCACCACCGCCTCGTAGCGGGTGTTGGCTTCCACCGACTGGGTGGCGGTGTGCTTCTGCCACCACTGCCAGCCCAGGATCAGGGCCAGGCCCAGTACGACGCCGCCAATCAGCCCTGCGCCATTCTTTCTCAACCAGGAACGAACGCGTTCGCCTTGTTCGTGTTCGTCCAGCAGATCGTCGATCGCCATGCGTACTCTCGCTCCGTCATCCCGGAGGCGCGGAACATCAATAGGGAAAAATGAAAAACCGCAGTCCGCTTCACTCGGAAGCAGGTACCACGGAGCCGTCGGAGGATACCGCAAAACGGGCCACGTTAGCGCGCTGGAACGGTTTCACATCGACGATACTGCCGCCTTGCTGAACCTCTACCGCCGACGCGTTGCCCAGCACCACCCGACCCACCTGCCCGGGCGAATAGCTGCGACGCTCGCCGGAACGCACCAGTGCTTTTTCGACCGCGCTGCCATCCGGCGCCAGGATCTGTACCCAGCTGTCGCCACTGAAGCTCAACGACAGACTGCCGCCAGCGGCGGTCGCCGCTGCAGGCGGCTCGGCCTCGGGCGTGGCGCGCGGCACTGGCGTCATCGAAGCGATATACGGCGCCGGCTGTTCGCGCGGCGCGCTGGCCGGCTGCGCTGCGGCATTGGCCGGGGTACCGGCCCTTGGCGCTTCGGGCATGCTGTCCAGCGACACCGTGCTGGGCACCTTGCCATCCAGGTGCGAGCGGGTCGCGTACCAGACCGGCACCGCGAACACGCCGGTGATCACCACATACATCGCCTTGCGCGCCGTGCTTTCCAGGATGCGCCGCGCCCGCGGCGTGTGCGTATGACTGACCAGCTTGACCGGTTCGATCGGCGCAATGGCCGCCTGCTGCAGCAGCGGCTCCAGGTCCACATGCAACAGGCGCGCATAGCTGCGCAACTGACCGCGCACGAAGACCGGCGCGCCCAGGCGCTGCCATTCCTCCTGCTCCAGCGAGCGCACCACATGCGCCGGCATGCGCAGCCTGGCGGCGACCTCGTCCAGGCTCAGGCCTGCCGCTTCGCGCGCGTCGCGCAAATGCTGTCCGCAGCCCTTTTCCTGCTCGAAAGGGTTCGGATTGGAATCACTGATCACAATGCATTGGCCCCGGAGTTGGCGGTCGCTGCGTCAGGAAATTCCTTGACCAACCGCTGTTGGTAACGGCTGGCAGCAACCTTGTCGCCCAGCCCTTGCTCAATCTGAATGGCGAGTTGTAACACGGAAGCGGTTGCCGGTGCAGCCGCGAGCCGTCGTTCGATAAAGGCGCGCGCTTCGAAAAAATTGCGACGCATCGCTTCGGAGCGTGCCATCGACTCGAGTGCGTACGGATTAAGCGGATCCAGTTCCAGCGCTTTACGCAAGTCACTGGTTGCACGCTCCGGCTGCCCCGCCTTGAGTGCGCAACCGCCTGCATTACCCAATGCAGAAGCGGGCGATGCGTAGTTTCTGTCGGTCAGGGCGCGATCGAACCAGAGCAACGATTCGGCCGGCGAGCCGTTGGCGCATAACCATGCGCCGTAATTGTTCAAGACATCGCCACGCTGCGGTGCAAGCTCGGCAGCGCGGCGGTAGGAGGCACCGGAGCCGACAACGTCGCCCTTGGCGCCTTGAATCAGCGCCAGCAACCCGATCGCATCCACGGATCGGGGATCTTTCTTCAAGGCCGCGCGCACCTGCTCTTCGGCAGCGGCGTAGTCGCCTGTCTGCAGCCGGTTATTGGCCAGGCCAAGCTTTTCCTGCACCGCCAGGCGACTCTTGGTCGCGGCACTGTCGCGGAACGAATGCACCTGCGCGACCTCCTCGACCGTCTGGACCGAGCCCGCCTTGGCATTGCGACCGCCGCAGCCGACCACGCTCAGCGCGATCGCCAGCGCGGCCATGGCGGCGAGATCACGCTGCCGCATCTCGCCCGGCCTGCCCTTCCAGGGTGCGCAGGAAGTCCGCCTGGCGACGGGTACGGTCCATGACCTGGCCCTTGAGCTGTCCACAGGCCGCATCGATATCGTCGCCACGGGTACGGCGCACCATCGTCAGCACCTGCGCGTCGAGCAGGATCTTCTGGAAGGCGCGGATCTCGGTCTCGCCCGAGCGCTCGTAGCGCGTGCCAGGGAACGGATTGAACGGGATCAGGTTGACCTTGCCGGCATCCTTGGACTGCACCGCATTGTCGAACTGCCGCATCAATCGGGCCAGCTGGCGCGCATGCTCGGGCTGGTCGTTGATGCCCTTCATCAAGGTGTACTCGAAGGTGACCGAATCGCGCTTCTTGTTGCCGCGCAGATAGCGCGCGCACGATTCCATCAGCTCGGCGATCGGGTATTTCTTGTTCAACGGCACCAGGCTCTCGCGCAGCGCGTCGTTGGCAGCATGCAGCGACACCGCCAGCGAAACATCGCTTTCGGTCGAGAGCCGGTCGATCATCGGCACCAGGCCCGAGGTCGACAGCGTCACCCGCTTGCTGGCCAGGCCGTAGCCCAGGTCGTCGCGCATTACGCTCATCGCGCGCACGACGTTGTCGAAATTCATCAGCGGCTCGCCCATGCCCATCATCACCACATTGGTGAGGCGGCGCTGCTGGTGCGGCACGTTGCCCAGATGGCGCGCCGCCACCCACACCTGCCCGACGATCTCGGCAGTGGTGAGGTTGCGGTTGAAGCCCTGGGTGGCGGTCGAACAGAAGGTGCAGTTCAGGCCGCAGCCGACCTGGGAGGACACGCACAGCGTGCCGCGGCCCTTGTCGGGGATGTAGACGGTCTCGATCGCGTTCTTGCCGTCGGTGCCCATGGCCAGCAGCCATTTATGGGTCCCGTCGGTGGATGGCTTGTCGAACACGACATTCGGGACCAGGACCTCGGCATGCTGGTGCAACTTCGCACGCAGCGCCTTGCCGAGGTCGGTCATCTGGTCGAAATCGGTGACGTAGCGATGGTGGATCCACTTCATCACCTGATGGGCACGGTAGCGCGCTTCGCCGAGCGTGTCGGCGAAGAAGCGCTCCAGTCCCTCGCGGTCGAGGTCGAGCAGGTTCTGCTTGCGCAGTTCCGGGGTACGGACGGGAACGTCCTGCAGCACGGAGGGGATCACGACCTCATTCACGATTCGACTCTCTCGGCCTCAGCGCGAGACCACTTCGGTGGCGGCAAAGAAATACGCAACTTCGTTGGCAGCGTTCTCGACCGAATCCGAGCCGTGGGCGGCGTTGGCATCGATCGAGTCGGCGAAGTCGGCGCGGATGGTGCCCGGCGCAGCGTCCTTGGGATTGGTCGCGCCCAGCAGGTCACGGTGTGCGGCAACGGCGTTCTCGCCTTCCAGCGCCTGGATCATCACCGGGCCGGAGATCATGAACTCGACCAGCGCGTTGAAGAACGGACGCTCGCGGTGCACGGCGTAGAAGCCTTCGGCTTCGCGACGCGACAGCTGCTTGTACTTGGATGCCACGATCTTCAGGCCGGCCTTCTCGAAGCGGCTGTAGATTTCGCCGATGACGTTCTTGGCGACGGCGTCGGGCTTGATGATGGACAGGGTGCGCTCCAGCGCCATGGGAAGATCTCCGTTGGGCGGGCCACTGAAGGCCCGAGATTATCATGAAAAAAACCCGCGTCAAAACGCGGGCTTAGGCTTGTTTGCGATGGTCAATTCTATCTCTTCGTCGCTGCATTTGCACACCGCCCCCTGAATCGTGCTGCGTTGCCGCATGACCGCTGCAACGTCCAGTCGTAGACTCAAACAATCGTTTGATTGAGTTTCGCCCCGCGCATGCCCAAGCCCGCCCACTTCTCCACCAAGGACCGCATCCTCGGCGCGGCCGAGGAGCTGTTCGCCCAGCATGGCTTCGCCGGGACCTCGCTGCGCCAGCTGACCACCCAGGCCGACGTCAATATCGCCGCGGTCAACTACCACTTCGGTTCCAAGGAAAACCTGGTCAACGAGGTGTTCCGTCGCCGCATGGACGAAATGACCGCCGCGCGCCTGCAGCAACTGGAGGCGGCCAGGAAGTCGCAACCAGGCGAGCTCACCGCGGTGCTCGCCGCCTTCGTCGAGCCGGCCCTGGCGATGGCCCAGGACCGCCAGAGCGGCGGCGCGTTCGTGCGGGTGATTGCGCGCGCCTACGCCGAAAAGAACGACAACCTGCGCAAGTTCCTGTCCGACCACTACGGGCATGTGCTGCGCGAATTCGGCAAGGCCATCGCGGCCTGCGTGCCGGGCCTGAGCAAGGAGGAGCTGTACTGGCGCCTGGATTTCCTCGCCGGTGCGCTCACCTATGCCATGGCCGATTTCGGCCTCATCAAGCGGCCGGCCGGGGTCAGCGAGGCCGACCACCGCGCGCGCGCCGCGCGCGAACTGATCCGTTTTGCAGAACCGGGTTTCCGTACCCATTCCACACCGTAGTCGCTCACACCAAAGGCTCATCGCTATGTCCAATCCGTTGCTAGTCCGTCGTGCTGCCGTGCTCGGTGCCGGCGTCATGGGCGCGCAGATCGCCGCGCATCTCACCAACGCCGGTGTCGACACCGTGCTGTTCGACCTGCCCGCCAAGGAAGGTCCTGCCGACGGCATCGTGCTCAAGGCCATCGCCAACCTGGGCAAGCTCAGCCCTGCCCCGCTCGCCAGCAAGGCGCTGGCCGAGGCGATCACCCCCGCCAACTACGAGAGCGGCCTGGAGCAGCTGCGCGATTGCGACCTGATCATCGAGGCGATCGCCGAGCGCATGGACTGGAAGCAGGACCTGTACAAGAAGATCGCCCCGTTCGTGGCCGAGCATGCCGTACTGGCCTCCAATACCTCGGGCCTGGGCATCAACAAGCTTTCCGACGTGCTGCCCGAGCAGTTGCGTCACCGCTTCTGCGGCGTGCATTTCTTCAACCCGCCGCGCTACATGCACCTGGCCGAACTGATTCCCGCAAAGGGCACCGACAAGGCCGTGCTGGAAGGCCTGGAGAGCTTCCTGGTCACCACCCTGGGCAAGGGCGTGGTGTATGCGAAGGACACCCCGAACTTCATCGGCAACCGCATTGGCGTGTTCTCGATCCTGTCCACCATCCATCACACCGCCGAGTTCGGCCTGGGCTTCGATGAAGTCGACGCGCTGACCGGCCCGCTGGTCGGGCGCCCGAAGTCGGCGACCTACCGCACCTCGGACGTGGTCGGCCTGGACACCATGGCGCACGTGATCAAGACCATGGGCGACACCCTGCCCGACGATCCGTGGCACCAGTATTTCAAGTCGCCGAAGTGGCTGGAGGCGCTGATCGGCAAGGGCGCGCTCGGCCAGAAGGTCGGCGCCGGCATCTTCCGCAAGGTCGGCAAGGACATCGTGGTGCTGGACCTGGAGAAGCAGGATTACAGGACCGCCGACCGCAGCGCCGCGCCGGAAGTGGCCGAGATCCTCAAGATCAAGAACCCGGCCGAGAAGTTCGCCAAATTGCGCGAGAGCCAGCACCCGCAGGCACAGTTCCTGTGGGCCACGTTCCGCGACCTGTTCCACTACAGCGCCTACCACCTGGCCGATATTGCCGAGACCGCGCGCGACGTGGACCTGGCGATCCGCTGGGGCTACGGCTGGTCGCTTGGCCCGTTCGAGACCTGGCAGGCCGCCGGCTGGAAGCAGGTGGCGCAGTGGATTGCCGAAGATATCTCCAACGGCAAGAGCATGAGCAGCGCGCCGTTGCCGAACTGGGTGTTCGACGGCCGCGACGGCGTGCATGCGGGCGAAGGCTCGTACAGCCCGGCGCGCGATGCCAAGCTGCCGCGCTCGGCGCTGCCGGTGTACAAGCGCCAGCGCTTCCCCGATCCGCTGCTGGGCGAGCAGTTCTCGCCGGGCGAGACGGTGTTCGAAAACGACGGCGTGCGCATGTGGCACGACGGTGACGACATCGCCGTGGTCAGCTTCAAGACCAAGATGAACACCGTCTCCGACCACGTGCTCAATGGCTTGCAGGAAGTGGTCGGCCGCGCCGAGAAGGACTTCGCCGGGCTGGTGATCTGGCAGCAGAAGGAACCCTTCTCCGCCGGCGCCGATCTGGCCGGCGCGCTGGGCCTGTTGCAGGCCGGCAAGGTCGATGCGTTCGAAGCGCTGGTCGCCAACTTCCAGGCCACCAGCCAGCGCATCAAGTATGCGCAGGTGCCGGTGATTTCGGCGGTGCGCGGGCTGGCGCTGGGCGGCGGCTGCGAGTTCCAGATGCATAGCGCCAAGACCGTGGCCTCGCTGGAAAGCTACATCGGCCTGGTCGAAGCCGGCGTCGGCCTGCTGCCGGCCGGCGGCGGGCTGAAGGAAATCGCCGCGCGCGCCTCGGTCGCGGCAGGTCCGGGCGGCGACGTGTTCGCCGAGCTGAAGAAGACCTTCGAAACCATCGCGATGGCCAAGGTCTCCAACTCGGCGGTCAACGCCCAGGAACTGGGCCTGCTGCGCACCACCGACAAGGTGGTGTTCAACAGCTTCGAGGCCTTGCACATCGCCAAGGCCGAAGCGCGCGCACTGGCCGAAGGCGGCTACCGCGCCCCGCTGCCGGCACGCCGCATCCAGGTCGCCGGCGACGTCGGCATCGCCACCTTCAAGATGCTGCTGGTCAACATGCTGGAAGGCCGTTTCATCAGCGAATACGACTATGAAATCGCCACCCGCATCGCCACGGTGATGTGCGGCGGCGAAGTCGATCGCGGCGCGCTGGTCGACGAGGAATGGCTGCTCAAGCTGGAGCGCAAGCACTTCGTCGAACTGGCCCAGCAGGAAAAAACCCAGGCGCGGATTGGGCACATGCTCAAGACGGGCAAGCCGTTGAGGAACTGAGATTCGGGAGTCGGGATTGGGGATTCGTAACAGCGGGTCCCCTGCCCTCCACCATTCTCGCTTCCACCAAATTCATCCGCCGGGCAGGACCATTCGGACATCGGGATTCGCTTTGACGAATCCCCAATCCCGAATCCCCAATCCCGGCTACCGGAGATAGCCATGAGCAAGCAGATTCAAGAAGCCTACATCGTCGCCGCCACGCGTACGCCGGTGGGCAAGGCGCCCAAGGGCGTGTTCCGCAACACCCGTCCCGACGACATGCTGGCGCACGTGTTGCGCGCAGTGGTGGCGCAGGCGCCGGGCATCGATCTGTCGCGGATCGACGATGCCATCATCGGTTGCGCGATGCCCGAGGGCGAGCAAGGCATGAACGTGGCACGCATCGGCGTATTGCTCGCCGGCCTGCCCAATACCGTGGCCGGCCAGACCATCAATCGCTTCTGTTCGTCCGGTATCCAGGCGGTGGCGATGGCGGCCGACCAGATCCGCCTGGGCAATGCCGACCTGATGCTGGCCGGCGGCACCGAGTCGATGTCGATGGTGCCGATGATGGGCAACAAGGTCGCCATGTCGCCGAACGTGTTCGCCGACGACCATGTCGCCATCGCCTACGGCATGGGCATCACCGCCGAGAAAGTGGCCGAGGAATGGAAGGTCTCGCGCGAGGACCAGGATGCGTTTGCGCTGGCATCGCATCAGAAGGCGATTGCCGCCATTGCCGCAGGCGAGTTCCGCGACGAGATCACTCCGTACGAAATCCTGTCGCACCAGCCCGACCTGGCCGGCAATGTCATCGCGCTGCGCAAGCGCCTGGTCGACACCGACGAAGGCCCGCGCCCGGACAGCTCGCTCGAAGGCCTGGCCAAGCTGCGCCCGGTGTTCCGCAACGGCCAGTTCGGCGGCAGCGTCACCGCCGGCAACTCCTCGCAGATGAGCGATGGTGCCGGTGCGGTGCTGCTGGCCTCGGAGCAGGCAATCAAGGATTACGGCCTGACGCCGCTGGCGCGTTTCGTCAGCTTCTCGGTGGCCGGCGTGCGTCCGGAAGTGATGGGTATCGGTCCGATCGCAGCCATTCCCAAGGCGCTCAAGCAGGCCGGCCTGAGCAAGGACCAGATCGACTGGATCGAGCTCAACGAAGCTTTCGCCGCGCAGGCCTTGGCGGTTATCCGCGACAGCCAACTGGACCCGGCCAAGGTCAACCCGCTCGGCGGCGCCATCGCCCTGGGTCACCCGCTGGGCGCCACCGGTGCGATCCGTGCCGCCACCCTGGTGCACGGCCTGCGCCGTCGCCAGCAGAAGTACGGCATGGTCACCATGTGCATCGGCACCGGCATGGGTGCGGCCGGCATCATCGAAGCGCTGTAAGTCGCCAGTTGCGAGATCGGCCGCCAAGCCGATCTCGCAACGTCGACGCGGCTGTCAATCAAGCAGGGCGCGCGCAAGCGCGCCTTCTTCATGCGCAAGTGCCGGCGGTCGTCAGCGACTGCTGGCGACACCATCTATCCGTTACAGCGCCCGGTAGGCACGCCGGCCAAGCCTTGCGTTGGGAGCATGGCTCCTGATGGGCATTGCCACTACCGCCCGGTCGCGCCTGCGGCAATGACGCCCAGAAGATGCCAGCCGTTGGACAGCCAGCGCGGCGCACACACGCAATGCCACCGCATCCCGGCCCTGGCGTCACTCCCCCGATGACACGGCAGAGCTGCGCCTAGCGCGCCACCAGCCATTGACCGGTACGCGCACCGAGGAATACCAGCGCCAGTCCGGCCACCAGCGTGATGGCCAGATACACGCCGATCATCGCGGAACGGTCGCTGCGTGCGAACACCAGGCATTCCATCATCAATGACGAGAACGTGGTCAGCCCGCCGATCACGCCGACGATCAACAAGGCCCGCAGTGGCCAGCTCGACGGTCCGCGCGCATCCAGCCAGACCAGCAGCACGCCGGCGACGAAGGAGCCGAGCAGGTTCACCGTCAGCGTGCCCCACGGAAATCCGTTGCCCAAGCGCTGCAGCAACGAGGCGCCAATGGCAAAGCGCAGGCCGGAACCCAGCGCGCCGCCGGTCATCGCCAGAAGCAGTTGCTGCCACCACACCGGTGCGTTCATGTGCGCACTCGGCAGGCGGCCGAAGGGGTTTTCAACGACGTGTCGTGCATGGTCGGCAGCATCCAGATCCTGGGCAAGAAACGATGCCGGGGCACAGGCCTGCCGCCCCGGCGGGGGTGGGCAGGCATCATCAGCGCGCAGACTGCGTGCGGTTCAAGGAGGAATGCCATCTCCTGCGCGGCCGATTATGCCGTGGGCTTGCCGCCCTTGTCAGCCCGCGCCTGTTCGCGCGCGGCGCGCAGGCGGTCGAGCTTTTCCTTGAGCTTGATTTCCAGCCCGCGCGGCACCGGGTTGTAGTAGACCCGCTCGCCCATCGCATCCGGAAAGCCGGTCTGGTCCAGCGCGATCCCGCCTTCGGCATCGTGGTCGTACTGATAATCCTGCCCGTAGCCGAGCGTCTTCATCAGCCTGGTCGGCGCATTGCGCAGATGCAGCGGCACCTCCTGCGTCCCGGTGGCGCGCACCTCGGCCTTGGCCTGGTTGAAGGCGGCATAGCCGGCATTGGACTTGGCGGTGCTGGCCAGATACAGCACCAGTTGCGCAAACGCCAGTTCGCCTTCCGGGCTGCCCAGACGCTCGTAGATGTCCCAGGCTTCCAGCGCCATGCTCTGCGCGCGCGGATCGGCCAGGCCGATATCCTCGATCGCCATGCGGGTCAGCCGACGTGCCAGGTACGCCGGGTCGCAGCCGCCGTCGAGCATGCGGGTGAGCCAGTAAAGCGCGGCATCCGGATTGGAACTGCGCACCGATTTGTGCAGCGCCGAGATCTGGTCGTAGAACTGCTCGCCGTTCTTGTCGAACCGACGCGTGCGGTCGGCCAGCACCTGCAGCAGCGTCTGCGGGGTGATCTGGCCACCCTCGCCGCCTGCCAGTTCCGCGGCGATCTCCAGCAGGGTCAATGCGCGGCGCACGTCGCCGTCGGCGGCGCTGGCAATTTCCAGCAGCGCGGCATCGCTGACCTGGAGCGTTTCCTGCCCCAGCCCGCGCTCCGGATCATGCAGGGCCCGCTGCAAGGCCTCGACGATGTCCTGCGGCAAAACGCCTTCCAGCACGTGCACGCGACAGCGCGACAACAATGCGGAATTCAATTCGAACGAGGGATTTTCGGTCGTCGCACCGACGAACAGGATGGTGCCGCGCTCGATATGCGGCAGGAATGCATCCTGCTGCGCCTTGTTGAAGCGGTGCACCTCATCGACGAACAACACCGTGCGGCGGCCGCTGGCGAAACGCTGCGCGGCCTCGGCCAGGACCTGCCGCACCTCCGGCAAACCCGACAACACCGCCGAGATCGCCTTGAATTCGGCATCGGCGTAATGCGCCAGCAGCAACGCCAGGGTGGTCTTGCCGCAGCCGGGCGGGCCCCACAGGATCATCGAATGCACGCGGCCGGATTCCACCGCGCGTCGCAATGCGCTGCCGGGGGCGAGCAGACGCTTCTGCCCCACCATCTCGTCGAGGGTGCGCGGACGCATGCGCTCGGCCAGCGGGCGCAGATGCTCGCCGTCTACGCTGAGCAGATCGGCTTCGGGAGCGATGGGGAGCTTGGTTCGTGCCACGCGGCATTGTATCGCGTCAGCCCACGCCCTTCTGCGAAGAAGGCCATGGGCTGCGTGGATGCTGCAGGCGATGGCTTACTGCGCGTCGCCGACCACGTCCACGCCTTTGCCCGGGGTGTAGCGGAAGGTGTCGGCAGCGAATGCCGGATTGCGCTTCCAGCCGCTGAAGCTGATCGCGGTGCGCTGGCCGACCGCATCGACCACTTCCATCCTGGCCAGGCCGTCCTTGCCGAACCCCAGCGAGGCCATCTGGAAGCTGGCCTCGGTGTCGACCTTGGGCGTCAGCGACAGCCACTGCAGTCCGTCGCGTGGCGCGGCTTCTTCGCTGACGTCGTACTGCTTGTCCAGGCGCGCCGGGTCGATCAATGCGACCAGGGGGCTGTTCTGTTCTTCGCTGCCCTGCGCGCGCACGGTCACCTGCTCCAGGTCCGGGTCGAACACCCAGACCTTCTTGCCGTCGGCCACGATCAGTTGCCGGTACGGCTTGGCGTACTCCCAACGGAACTGGCGCGGCGCCGACAATGCCACCCGCCCGCTCGCGCGCTCCTTGACCCGGCCATTGGCATCGGAAACCTGCTGGCTGAACTGCCCGTCCAGGCCTTTCAGCCCGCGCGTGAACGTATCCAGCTCCTGGCGCGCGCCGGCGAACGCGGTGCCGGCGAACAGGGCGGTGGCGAGGACGGCATAACGGAGCTGGCGATGCATCGCGGTGTTCCAGAAAGGGAATGCGGGAATTCTGATACTTCGTAGATGAATGGGCGAGCGCTATCGCATGATGCGTTCAGATCGCGGCGACAAGCGGTCAGTCCATTCCCGGTGCGGTCTGCACCCTGGACAGATCGCCATACACGATCTGCCCGCGAAAACCGCGCCGCACCTGCTGGTAGAGCTCGCGAAACGCGCGGTAATCCTGCGGCTGACACAGCGCCTGCGGCCCTCGCACCGCAGCGCGCTGCAACCGGTGCACCGCCGTCACCGTCTGGCCCTGGCGCGTCCACGCGACCGCGTACTCGCCAGCGGCATTGCGAAAGCGGCGGCTGCGCGGGATCGCGATGATCGGCACCGTCGCCGGGAAGCTCACCACATAGGTCTCTTCGCGCACGCTGTCGTTGCAGTAGAACGAGGTCAGGTTGTCGTCGGCCGAGGTGGTCGTGTAGATGCCGCGGGTGGATTCGGCGCCAGGCATGTCCGGCAAGGTCATGCCGCCGACCACCGAAAAATCCACTGCGTCGTCGGCCTGGAACGCGTAGCGATAGTTGAACGGCGCATCCAGGTCCAGCGGGTCGCCCTGGATCAGCAGATCGCCGGTGCCATCGAAGCCGGACTGCGCAATGATCGACTCCTCGATGCGATTGCGGTTTTGCGCATTGAGCTGCACGAACATCGCCCGCAGCCCCACCTCGCCGGTCTGCCCGCTGTCGAGCGTGGTCAGGCCGTGCAGCCCACCCTCGGGGGTAAAGCGGTACTCGGTACGCGCGACATAGCGATTGACCTTGCGATCGTTGGGCGGGGTATGCGTGACCTTGCCGTCCAGCGTATGCACCACCGGCGCACCCAGGTCGCCGGCCGGCAACTGGCCGAAGCGCGCATAGGGGTTGGTCGAATCCACATACAGGTCGAACGCCGGGATGTAGGTGATGGCGTGGTTGAAACGCCCAAGCACCGGAATCGGCGGCAGCGTCGGCCCGCCTTCGGCACCGATCAGCACCGGTGTGCTGGCGATGCCCTTGGCCGCCAGCAAGGCTTCCAGGATCACGGTGTGGTCCTTGCAGTCGCCATAGTGGTTGGCCAGGATGCTGTCGGCGCCATTGGGCTCCAGCCCGCCGTTGCCCAGGTACACCGCCACGTAGCGGATATTGCGCGCCACCCACGCGTACAACGCGGCGGCCTGCGCGCGCGGCGCGTCGATGCCGCGGGTCACCTCGTCGGCCAGCGCCTGGATCGCCGGCGTCACCGCAGCGGCGCGGCCGCCCTTGACGTGATAGGCCAGGCCCATCTGCGACCAGCTGTCGAAGGTGCTGGCCATCAGGGTGGGGCTGAATTCCCAGGTCGCCGCGCTCCAGTTCTGGTTCTTCATCGGCGTGGTGCGCTGATAGCGCCACTCCCAGCGCGCCTGGTCGCCGCGCACCACCGGCCTGGTCCCGCCCTGCAGCCCGCGCACCGACAAATGCATCGGCAATGCCTTTGGCGCCACCAGCGTGACCACCGCGTCGTCGTATTGCGCGAACACGCTGAAGGTTTCCCACAGGCTGAAATACCCGGGGAAGTACGGCGTGTTCTGCGCCCGCCGCACGCGATAGACGATGCGCGCGCCCGGCGCCAGGTTCGGGAACACCACCACCTTGACCTTGCGGTCGGCATACATCGCCGCCGCCGCACTGGAATAGCTCTCCTGGGTGTAGATCTTGTCGGACGCCACGTCCTGGCGCAGTCCTTCGGCGGTGACGGTGTAGGCCTGCAGCACCTCCAGGGTTTCCATCTTCTCGCTGAAGCTCAGCCGCACCTGGCTGAACTGCTCCACCGCCGATTTGGTCTTGAGCAGGATCTCGTACTCGTCGGTCTCCACGCTGCTGGCGTCGGCACGCACTTCGTAGTCGGCGCGATAGCGCACGAAGCTGTAGTTGGTGTCGGCCTGCGCGCGCGCCGCGGCGGCAGCAGGCGCGGGCTGTTGCTGGGCCTGGGCCAGCAACGGCAATGGGATCAGCAGCAGGAGCAGCAACACGGAACGACGCAGCATGGGCCTTGAATCGCGGCGGACCGGAGCGGCCCTCGTGCAACAGGGTAGCCGGTGCACGCCACAGCGTCAGGCACCGGCCTCCAACATCCCCGCATCCCTGCGCGCAGACACGCACGGGCAACCCGGATCAGCGCGCAATCCGCTGCCACCGGCAGGCGGACCTGCGCCGCGTTGCCGGCCACCGGCTACTTGGGTGGCGGCGGCGCCAGCACGGTACGGTCGCCATTGTGTTCGGGCGGGCTGACCACCCCGGCCGCCTCCATCGCCTCGATCAGGCGTGCGGCGCGGTTGTAGCCGATCTTCAAGCGCCGCTGCACGCCGGAGATCGAGGCACGCCGGGTTTCGGTGACGATACGCAAGGCCTCGTCGTACAGCGGATCGGATTCGTCGCCGCCACCACCGCTGCTTTCCGGCAAGCCGGTCGCACCGACCACGGTGCCATCGCCCATGGTCTGCACTTCGTCCAGCACGCCTTCGACATAGGACACCGGTCCGCTGGCCTTGAGGTGCTCGACCACCCGATGCACTTCCTCGTCGCTGACGAAGGCGCCATGCACGCGGTCCGGCAGCGCCGTGCCCGGCGGCAGGTACAGCATGTCGCCGTTGCCCAGCAGCGCTTCGGCGCCGGATTGATCCAGGATGGTGCGCGAGTCGATCTTGGAGCTGACCTGGAACGCCACGCGGGTCGGAATATTGGCCTTGATCAGGCCGGTGATCACGTCCACCGACGGCCGCTGCGTGGCCAGGATCAGGTGGATGCCAGCCGCACGTGCCTTCTGCGCCAGGCGCGCGATCAGCTCCTCGACCTTCTTGCCGACGATCATCATCATGTCGGCGAATTCGTCGATGAAGATCACGATGAACGGCAGCGTCTCCAGCGGCCGCGGCGCCTCGCCCAGCTCCGGATTGGGCTTGAACAGTGGGTCCATCATCGGCTGGCCGGCGTCGATGGCGTCCTTGATCTTCTTGTTGAAGCCGGCCAGGTTGCGCACGCCCACCGCGCTCATCAGCTTGTAGCGGCGCTCCATCTCGGCCACGCACCAGCGCAGGCCGTTGGCGGCCTCCTTCATGTCGGTGACCACCGGCGCCAGCAGATGCGGGATGCCCTGGTAGACGCTCAGTTCAAGCATCTTCGGGTCGATCATCAGCATCCGCAGCTCCTTGTGCGAGGCCTTGAACAGCAGGCTCAGCACCATCGCATTGACCGCCACCGACTTGCCCGAGCCGGTGGTACCGGCCACCAGCAAATGCGGCATGCGCGCCAGGTCGGCGACGGTCGGACGCCCGGCGATGTCCTTGCCCAACGCCAGCGTCAGCGGGCTGGCCGACTTGTCGTATTCCTTGGAGCGCAGCAGCTCTGACAGGAAGATCATCTCGCGGCTGACATTGGGGATCTCCAGGCCGATCACCGACTTGCCCGGGATCACATCCACCACGCGCACCGACTTGACCGACAGCCCGCGTGCGATGTCCTTGTCCAGCGAGCTGATCTGGCTGACCTTGATGCCCGGCGCCGGCTCGATCTCGAAGCGGGTGATCACCGGACCCGGGTAGGCCCCGACCACCTGCGCCTCGATGCGGAAGTCCTTGAGCTTGAACTCGATCTGCCGCGACAGCGTCTCCAGCGTCTCTTCCGAATAGCCCTTGGTCTGCGGCTTGGGGTCGTCCAGCAGCGCCAGTGGCGGCAGGTCGGAGCCGTCGGTGCTCACGCCCTGGAACATCGGGATCTGGGTATCGCGCTTGGCACGCTCGCTCTTCTCCACCACCGGTGCCGGCGGCGGCTCGATCCTGACCGGCTCGCGCTTGGCCTGCTTGACCGCATCGACCTTGCGCACTTCCTCGCGCTCCTCGCGCATCACGCGGGTCTGCTGCCACTCGCTGGCCTGATGGGTCTTGCGCTGCATCAGCGGCCCCAGCGCCAGCACCCAGGTGCCGATGCGCTCCATCACCGCAAACCACGACAGGCCGGTGGCCAGGGTGATCGACACCAGCAGCAGCACCAGCACGAACAGGTTGGCACCCAAGGCCCCGAACCCGGCGCTCAGCGAATTGCTGACCAAACGCCCCAGGATCCCGCCGGCGGCGGCCACGTCGCCGTTGAACAGGCGCAGATGCAGGAAGCCGGTCGAAGCGATCAGGAAACCCACCATGCCGACCAGCCGCAACGCCGGCCCCAGGTCGGCCTCGGCCTGTCCTTCCTTGTCCATGCCGAACAAGGCGATCCAGGCCACCGCGCCCAGTACCACCGGCAGCAGGAAGGCCACATAACCGAACAGCTGCAGCAGCACGTCGGCCGTCCAGGCGCCGACGCGGCCGCCCATGTTGTGCACCGGCGCGACCACGCTGCCGGTCTGCGACCAGCCCGGATCGGCGCTCGAATAGGTGAACAGGCTGGCCAGCAGATACAGCAGCAACGGCGCCACCGCGATCAATGCCAGATCGCGCCAGAGCTTTTGCCGACGCGGATTGTCCGCCACCGCCGTCTTGCGCGAGGACGTCTTGCCCTCAGCGGGCTTGCTGCGTTCGGGAACCTGCTTTGCCACCTGTAGCCAGACCTTAGAAAAATGCTGTTAGTGGTTGATAATAAACGACTGAGGCCATGGTTTCAGCTGTTGCATGCGCATCGCCGGCCCAGGCCTGCGCCGGTCAACAAAAAACGCCGCACAAGGCGGCGTCGATGACGCGTACTGGGTGGGCCATGCCATCTGCGGTTCAAGCAGTTCCATCGCGCCGCCTTGATTCACCGGGTGGGGACCGCCACTCTATGCCGCCACGGGGGCGCGAATTCGTTCGCCTGCCCTGCCAATTCCTAGATCGCGAGTATACATGAGCGCCTCTTCTGCCAGTCCCGCCAAGCATTCCCGCCTGCTGATCCTGGGCTCCGGCCCGGCCGGCTGGACCGCGGCGGTCTACGCCGCCCGCGCCAACCTCAAGCCGGTGGTGATCACCGGCCTGCAGCAAGGCGGCCAACTGATGACCACCACCGAAGTCGACAACTGGCCGGGCGACCCCCACGGCCTGATGGGCCCGGACCTGATGAGCCGCATGCAGGCCCATGCCGAGCGCTTCGAGACCGAGGTGATCTTCGACCACATCCACACCGCTGACCTGTCGCAGCGCCCGTTCCGGCTGATCGGCGACGGCGCCGAGTACACCTGCGACGCGCTGATCATCTCCACCGGCGCCACCGCCAAGTACCTGGGCATCCCCAGCGAGGAAGCCTTCAAGGGCCGCGGCGTGTCTGCCTGCGCCACCTGCGACGGCTTCTTCTACAAGGACCAGGACGTGGTGGTGGTCGGCGGCGGCAACACGGCAGTCGAGGAAGCGCTGTACCTGTCCAACATCGCCCGCAAGGTCTACCTGGTGCATCGCCGCGACACCCTGCGCGCCGAAAAGATCATGCAGGACAAGCTGTTCGCCAAGGTCGCCGCCGGCAAGATCGAGACCGTCTGGCACCACGCCATCGACGAGGTGCTGGGCAACGATGCCGGCGTCACCGGCGTGCGGGTCAAGTCCACCCTCGACGGCAGCACCCGCGAGATCGTCGCGCATGGCTTCTTCGTGGCCATCGGCCATCATCCCAACACCCAGCTGTTCGACGGCCAGCTGGCGATGAACAACGGCTACCTGGAGATCCGCTCCGGCCTCAACGGGGCGGCGACCGAGACCTCGGTGCCCGGCGTGTTCGCTGCCGGCGACGTCGCCGACCAGCACTACCGCCAGGCGATCACCTCGGCCGGTTTCGGCTGCATGGCCGCACTGGATGCCGAGCGCTATCTCGACAAGAGCGCCTGAGGTGGCCGCTGGCCGCCGGCCGCGCCGCGCGGGCAGCACCGATGCCGGCGGGCCGGGCGCATGAGCGTCACCGCCCGCTGGTGCCGCCGCCTGGACGAGCTCCCGGCCGGCGCCTGGGACGCGCTGCACGATGGCGCGCACCCATTCATTTCCTATGCATTCCTGGAAGGTCTCGAGCGCGAGGGCTGCCTGCGCCCGGACTGGGGCTGGAACCCGCTGCACCTGACGTTATGGGACGGCGATACGCTGGTCGCCGCCACGCCGGGCTATCTGAAGAACAACTCGCATGGCGAGTTCGTGTTCGACCACGCCTGGGCGCATGCGTATGCGCGTTACGGGCAGGAGTACTTCCCGAAGTGGCTGTGCGGGGTGCCCTACTCGCCGGTGACCAGCCCACGCCTGCTGGGCGCCACGCACTGGCGACCGCAGCTGCTCGCGGCGATGCGCGAGCTGGTGGAGCGCAGCGGGCTGTCGTCGGCGCATGTGAACTTCTACCCGGCCGACGAAGATGCGGCCTTCGATAGCGACTGGCTGGAGCGCAACGATCTGCAGTACCACTGGCATAACGCCAGCGGCTGGAGCGACTTCGACACCTTCCTGGCCGCGATGGACCACAAACGGCGCAAGAACATCCGCCAGGAGCGCGCCAAGGTGCAGCGGGCCGGTGTGCAGTTGCGCGTGGTCCATGGCGATGAAGCCAGCGCTGCCGACCTGGAGGCGATGTATGGCTTCTATCTCAAGACCTTCAACGAGTACGGCAACTCGCCTGCGCTGACGCCGCAATTCCTGCACCACCTGGCCCGGCACCTGCCGCGCCAGCTGGTGATGTTTCTGGCCGAGCTGGACGGTCGCCCGATCGCCGGCGCGCTGTGCCTGCGCGGGCGCGACACGCTGTACGGGCGTTACTGGGGCGGCGAGGCCTTGCCCGGGCTGCATTTTGAAACCTGCTACTACCAGGGCATCGACTATTGCCTGCGCGAAGGCCTGGCCCGCTTCGAGCCGGGCGCGCAGGGCGAGCACAAGATCGCACGCGGCTTTCTGCCGACCCTGGTCCGCAGCCGTCACTGGATCGCCGACCCCGGCTTCCGCGAGCCGCTGGCGCACTGGTGCGCCGACGAACGCCAGGCGGTCGCCCGGCACGCACGCGAGCTGTCCGAGCACAGCCCGTTCCGCGACTGAGCCGATGCGGCGGCGACCCGGGCTGGGTCGCAACTGATCGCAGACACGGCGTCGCCAGGATGTCGCAACAACAGGACTCACGCCACCGCAAGCCGGTGGTCAGCCGAGTGCGACCCGCATGCGCGGCACCGGGGGCTTGCGCACCCATCCCGCAAGGCGCGCCCATCATCCCCGCGAACCGTCGCGTGGCAGCAATAGGCATCGTCCTGGGTGCGCCAGGTGCGCCACGCTCTACACTGCGCGCATGTCCCGCGCCCTTCCCTACCTGCTGGCGGCCGATCCGGCCGCGCCGTTTCCGCCGGCCGAACACGCGTTGCGCGAGCCGGACGGCCTGCTTGCCATCGGCGGCGATCTGTCGCCGCAACGCCTGCTCAACGCCTATGCCGGTGGCGTGTTCCCCTGGTTCTCGGAGGGCCAGCCGATCCTGTGGTGGAGCCCGGACCCGCGCACGGTGTTTCGTACCGATGGCGTGCGCCTGTCCTCGCGCTTCCGGCGCCAGTTGCGCGGCAGCCGCTGGATGCTGCGCGCCGACACCGCCTTCGCCGAGGTGATCGCTGCCTGCGCGTCGATTCCGCGTGCCGGCCAGGACGGCACCTGGATCACCCCGGCGATGCAGCATGCCTATCTCGAACTGCATCGTCTGGGCCATGCGCATTCGCTGGAAGTGTTCGATGGCCCACGCCTGGTCGGCGGCATCTACGGGGTGGCGATTGGCCGGATGTTCTTCGGCGAGAGCATGTTCAGTGCCGACAGCGGCGGCTCCAAGGTGGCGCTGGCCGGGCTGGCCGCGCATCTGCATGCCTGCGGCTGGCCGTTGCTCGACGCGCAGGTGGAAAATCCGCACCTGCTGGGCCTGGGTGCGCAGCGCCTGCCACGGACGGACTTCCTGCAGCAGGTGCGGCTGCAGGTTGGCCGGGTTGCGCCGCCGGGCAGCTGGTCCGAGCGCCACGGCGAGCGGCCTGCCAGCGCGCTCGCTGAAGTCCGCTTAACATAAAATTTGCACCGCGGGGAGATGGAGCGTAAAATGCCGTCCCTTACGGCCCTCCCGGGCCAGCCGTGATTGCACAGGATTACATGTCGAAAGACGACTCCATTGAATTCGAAGGCAGCGTCAGCGAGACGCTCCCCAACACCACGTTCCGGGTCAAGCTGGAAAACGGGCACGAGATCATCGCCCACATCTCCGGCCGCATGCGCAAGAACTACATCCGCATCCTGACCGGCGACCGGGTCAAGGTCGAGATGACTCCCTACGACCTGACCAAGGGTCGTATTACCTACCGCATGAAGTAAGCGGTTCTGGTGTGAGACGCGAGGCGGCCCATGGCCGCTTTTTGTCGTGCGTGCTATTTGCCGAGCGGATTGCAGCGCCGTGAAACAAGGACAGAACGCTGCTCATGTGTGCGCAAGGGCTTTCAGCGATGCGCTGACAGACAGGCACCTGCGTGCCGAGCTCGACCCGCGCGCGCGGGCTTTCGCCCTCCAGGCGCAGACTCGGGCGAATGCGCCAGCGCGCTGCCGGTCTCGCGCCTTGGCGATCTTGCCCGGCCACACCGCGCTGCAGATTCCAGGCGTTGCACGGGGCAACGCCAGGCACCTGAACGCTGGCCAGCCATCCGTGCAGCACCGCACCGTCCAGACATAAAAAAAGCCGCTCATGCGAGCGGCTTTTTCCGGGTACGTCAGACAGTTGCGTCGATCAATCGACCGTGGCCGGCAGCAGGCGCTCCGGCTCCGGATGCGCTTCCACCACCAGCTCGCCGTCCTTGACGTCGATATTGACCCGGCCGCCCTCCACCAGCTTGCCGAACAGCAGCTCGTCGGCCAGCGGACGCTTGATCTTCTCCTGGATCACCCGCGACATCGGGCGCGCGCCCATCAGCGGATCGAAGCCGTGCTGGGCCAGCCAGTCGCGCGCCGTCGGCGTGGCCGACAACGACACGTGCTTTTCCTGCAACAGCATTTCCAGCTCGATGATGAACTTGTCCACCACCCGCAGGATGTGGTCGAAGCCCAGCGGCTGGAACTGCACGATCGCATCCAGGCGGTTGCGGAACTCGGGCGTGAACCCGCGGCGGATCGACTCCATCGCATCGGTGGAATGATCCTGCTTGGTGAAGCCGATCGACCGCCGTGACGCCTGGGTGGCACCGGCATTGGTCGTCATCACCAGGATCACGTTCTTGAAGTTCGCCTCGCGGCCGTTGGTGTCGGTGAGGATGCCGCGATCCATGACCTGCAACAGGATGTTGAAAATGTCCGGATGCGCCTTCTCCACCTCGTCCAGCAGCAGCACGCAATGCGGCGTCTTGACGATCTTCTCGGTCAGCAGGCCGCCCTGGTCGAAACCGACGTAACCCGGAGGCGCGCCGATCAGGCGGCTGATCGAATGCGCTTCCATGTACTCGGACATGTCGAAGCGCACCAGCTCGATGCCCAGCTGCAGCGCGAGCTGCTTGGTGACCTCGGTCTTGCCGACACCGGTGGGACCGGCGAACAGGAAGTTGCCGATCGGCTTTTCCGGATTGGCCAGGCCCGAGCGCGCCAGCTTGATCGAGCCGGCCAGCGTCTCGATCGCCGGGTTCTGGCCGAAGATCACCATCTTCAGGTTGCGCTCCAGATGCTGCAGCACGTCCTTGTCGGTCGCGCTGACCTGCTTGGCCGGAATCCGCGCCATCTTGGCGACGATGGTCTCGATCTCCTCGATGTCGATCAGTTCCTTGCGCTTATCTTCCGGCAGCAGCCGCTGCCGCGCGCCGGCTTCGTCGATCACATCGATCGCCTTGTCCGGCAGCAGGCGGTCGCCGATGTGCTTGACCGACAGGTCCACCGCCGCCTGCAGTGCGTCATCGGCATAGGTCACGCCGTGGTGCGCTTCGTACTTGGGCTTGAGACCCTGCAGGATCTCGAAGGTCTCGCCCACGGTCGGCTCGACGATGTCGATCTTCTGGAAGCGACGCGCCAGTGCACGGTCCTTTTCGAAGATGCCGCGGTATTCCTGGAACGTGGTCGAGCCGATGCAGCGCAGCTCGCCCGACGACAGCGCCGGCTTGATCAGATTGGAGGCATCCATGGTGCCGCCCGACGCCGACCCGGCGCCGATGATGGTGTGGATCTCGTCGATGAACAGCACCGCATTGGGCACCTTCTTCAGCGCCGCCAGCACGCCCTTGAGGCGCTTTTCGAAGTCGCCGCGGTACTTGGTGCCAGCCACCAGCGCGCCCAGGTCCAGCGAGAAGATCACCGCGTCGGCCAGCACTTCCGGCACGTCGTTGTCGACGATGCGCTTGGCCAGCCCCTCGGCGATGGCGGTCTTGCCGACACCGGCCTCGCCCACGTACAGCGGGTTGTTCTTGCGGCGCCGGCACAGCACCTGGATGGTGCGCTCGATTTCGTCGCCACGGCCGACCAGCGGGTCGATCTTGCCGTTGCGGGCCTGCTCGTTGAGGTTGGTGGCGAACTCGGCCAGTGCATCGCCCTTGGCCTCGCCCTCCCCGCCCTCGCTCTTGGGCTCGCCATCGGAGGCGGACGGCTGCTCGCCATCCTCGCCCAGCTTGGCGATGCCATGCGAAAGGTAGTTGACGATATCCAGGCGGGTGATGTCCTGCTGGTTCAGGAAATACACCGCGTGCGAATCCTTCTCGCCGAAGATCGCGACCAGCACATTGGCGCCGGTGACTTCCTTCTTGCCCGAGGATTGCACGTGGTAGACCGCCCGCTGCAGCACGCGCTGGAAGCCCAGCGTGGGCTGGGTGTCGCGGCCATCGTCTTCGGCCAGGCGCGAGACCGAGGCCTCGATTGCCTGCTCCAGATCGTTATGCAGACGCACCTGATCCGCGCCACAGGCCTTGAGGACGGCCTGGGCGGACGGGTTGTCCAGCAGCGAGAGCAGCAGGTGCTCGACGGTCATGAACTCATGACGTGCCTCGCGTGCTCGCTTGTAGCACTGGCCGATGGTTTGCTCTAGGTCTTTGCTGAACATTGGTAACTCCGAACGGCTGTTGCCAACAATATGCGGCTTTTGTCGGGATTTACCACAACCCTATCGGATAGGCATGTTCAGACGGCGTTAGCATGTGATTGCAGCCACAGTGTTGCGCTGCTGGAATGATCGAATCGCCCCGTCAGCTCTGTTCCATCGTGCACAGCAGCGGATGCTGGTTCATGCGCGAGAATTCGTTGACCTGTGCCACCTTGGACTCGGCGACTTCGCGGCTGTAGACCCCGCAGACGCCGCGTCCACGGGTATGGACATGCAGCATGACCTGCGTGGCCCGCTCCAGATCGAGGTTGAAAAACTGCTGCAGCACCGTCACCACGAAGTCCATCGGGGTGTAGTCGTCGTTCAGCAGAAGCACCTGATACCGCGGCGGTGGCGCCACTTCAGGCTTGCTGGCTTCGACGGTGAGGCCGTGATCGTGTTCGTGTGAGGTCTTGCGAGGCATCCGGCCATTATACGGTTCATCGCCGCGCGCATTGGACGATTTACGCCGCGCCCCGCACAATTTGTCTCCGATTCCATGGCTGGCCCTTGATGACCGATTCCCTGACCGCGCCAGTGCCGGTGCCGTCGTTCACCGCCGACCTGCCCGGCTCCGCGCACCTTGCCGGGCGGCAGCGCCACCTGGCCGGGCCTCACGCCACGCTGGTCGCCGGTGGCGCGGGCGCAGTCCCGACTGCGCAGGGCCTGCAGCGATGAGCGCTTCCGACCAGCGCTGGCATCCGGATGTCACCGTGGCCACCGTGGTGGTGCGCGACGGGCGCTTCCTGCAGGTCGAGGAGCGCATCGGCGGCCGGCTGTTGTTGAACCAGCCGGCCGGGCACCTGGAGCCGGACGAGAGCCTGCTCGATGCGGCGGTGCGCGAGACGCTGGAAGAGACCGGCTGGGACGTGCGCCTGACCCACTTCGTCGGCACCTACCAGTGGGTCGCCCCGAGCGGCCAGTGCTTCCTGCGGTTTGCATTCGTCGCCGACGCCGTCACCCACCATCCCGAGCGCAGCCTGGACACCGGCGTGGTGCGTGCGTTGTGGATGACCCCGGAAGAATTGCGCAGCGCGACCGAGCGCCTGCGCAGCCCGTTGGTGTGGGAGGTGGTGGCCGACTACCTGGCCGGCCAGCGCCATCCCCTGGCCTTGGTGCGGCACGTCGCATGAGGACGCCGCGCATCGTGGTCGGTGTCTCCGGCGGTGTGGATTCGTCGGTGGCGGCCTGGCGGCTGGCCCAGCAAGGCGAGTCGATCGCCGGGCTGTTCATGCAGAACTGGGCCGACGACGGCAGCGGCGATTGCCGCGCCGAGGACGACCGCCGCGATGCGGTGGCGGTGTGCGGGGTGCTGGGCATCCCGTTCCACTTCCGCGATTTTTCAGGGGAATACTGGAGCGGCGTGTTCGAGCACTTCCTGGCCGAGTATGCGGCCGGGCGCACGCCGAACCCGGACGTGCTGTGCAATCGCGAGGTCAAGTTCAAGCATTTCCTGGATGCGGCCCAGGCGCTGGGCGCCGAGCGCATCGCCACCGGCCACTACGCCCGGGTGGCGCACGGCGGCGGGCGCTGGCGCCTGCTGCGCGGCGCCGACCGCGGCAAGGACCAGAGCTATTTCCTGCATCAGCTGGGACAGACCCAACTGGCCGCGACGCTGTTTCCGATCGGCGACCTGGAAAAGAGCACGCTGCGACGGATCGCCCAGGACGCCGGCCTGCCGACGCATGCCAAGAAGGATTCCACCGGCATCTGCTTCATCGGCGAGCGCGATTTCCGCGAGTTCCTGGGCCGTTACCTGCCCGCGCGCACCGGCGAGATCCGCGACCCGCAGGGGCAGCGCATCGCCGAGCATCCGGGGGTGTTCTATTTCACCCTGGGTCAGCGCGAAGGCCTGAACATCGGTGGCCTACGTGGACGCGCCGCCGCGCCGTGGTACGTGGTCGGCAAGGATGTGGCGAGCAATGTGCTGTATGTGGACCAGGACCGCGATAGTCCGCTGCTGCAGTCGCGCTGGCTGCAGTCCGAGCAGGTCCATTGGGTCACCGGCGCGGCGCCGGCGCGCAGCTTCGCCTGCACCGCACAGACGCGCTACCGGCAACCCGACGAGCCGTGCACGGTGCAGGTGCAGGACGATGGCAGCGTGCAGGTGCGTTTCGAGCGGCCGCAACGGGCGGTGACGCCCGGGCAGTCGCTGGTGTTGTACGACGGCGAGGAATGCCTGGGCGGTGCGGTCATCGCCGCCACCGACGCGCCGCTGGAACGCCAGTTGGCGGGATCTTCTTTTTTACCTGAGGTAGTGGCTTGATGAGTTCTTCCATGGATCACCGCGTGCTGGCGCTCGCCGGCGTCGCCCAGGCCCTGCAACAGGTGCGGCGGATCGCCGAAACCGGGCACTCGGAGGCTGCGACGGTGCGTACCGCCATGGACAGCGTGTTCCGGGTGGATGCGGTCTCGCCGGAGGCCGTGTACGGCTCGCCAGCGGACCTGGCACCAGGGCTGCGGCTGCTGCACAACTATTTCCACAACCAGGGCCAGGACGAGGTCCTGCCGCGGCTGGCACTGGCGGTGCTGCAGCTGGAGCGCCGCTTCGTGCGCGACACCGCCACCGTCGCCACGGTCTCCAACGGCATCGAGGCGGCCGCGCGGCAGGCACAGAGCCTGGGCGACAGCGGCCATCCGGACGTGTTGAATGCGCTCGGCGGGCTGTATGCGCAGACCATCAGCCACCTGCGCCCCAAGGTCATGGTGCAGGGCAATCCGCATTACCTGGGCCAGGCCGGTGTGGTTGCGGAAATCCGCGCGTTGCTGCTGGCCGCTGTCCGCTCGGCGGTGTTGTGGCGGCAGATGGGTGGCAGCCTGTGGGATTTCCTGTTCGCCAAGCGCGCAATGATCGAGGCGGTCGACCGCGCGCTGCGCTAAACCAGTGGCAAGCGCCGGGGGACACGCGCGCCGGCGGTCGCTGGCGCGTGTCAACAAAGCTTGAACGGGCGAGACGATGTGGCGATCGTCGCTAAAGACACAGGGGGGACGGCCGATACAGCAACCGTGACTCTGCCGAGAACGCCCATGTATTCACGTCCACTTATCCGTCTGGCCGCCCCTTTGGCCTTGACCTTGCTGTTTCCTTTCGCTGTCGGATTCGACTGGCCCGCTTCGGTGCGCTGGGCGATCCTGGCGACCATGACGCTCAGCTGGCTCGGTTTCGCTGCCTGGGTGACCTACTCCCAGTTCCGGCGTAATCCGGACCAGACCCGCATCCTGCGCGAGCAGGACCAACTGCTCAACGAACTGCGTACGTTCGTCAGCAACGAAGTCGACGGTTCGCGCTCGGAAGTCGAGCGTGCCCGCGAACTGATCCGCCAGGCCGTGTCCGGTCTTGGTGGCAGCTTCGAAGCGATGAACCGCAAGTCGCGCCAGCAAAGCCAGGCATTGGCCCGCATCGTCGACCGTGCCGGTGACGACGGCAGCGCCGGCGTCGACGTCGCCCGCTTCGCCCAGCACGCCAGCTCCCGGATGGAGCAACTGGTGGAAGCGCTGGAACAGGTGAGCGGCCAGAGTACCAACACGGTGCACCACATCGACGAGATGGCCCAGCACCTGGATGGCATCTTCGCGCTGCTGGAAGATGTCAAGTCGATCGCCGACCAGACCAACCTGCTGGCCCTGAACGCCGCCATCGAAGCAGCCCGTGCCGGTGAAGCCGGTCGCGGCTTCGCCGTGGTCGCCGACGAGGTGCGCAATCTGTCCGAGCGTTCCACCACCTTCAACGAACAGATCCGCAAGCTGGCGCACAGCTCCAAGGAATCGATCGCCAAGGTCCGTGAAACGGTCTCGCAGCTGGCCTCGCGCCACATGGATCGCTCCCGCGAAGCCCGCCACGAATCGGCGGCGATGCTGGAGAACGTCGCGCAGATCAACGCCTCGCTGGGCGACGGCATGCGCGAAATCTCCGAATGCGCGCGTTCCATCGACGGTAGCGTGGCCGAAGCGGTGCGTGCCCTGCAGTTCGAGGACATCGCCACGCAGACGCTGAGCGGTATCCACACCCACCTCGATCGCCTCACCGCGATCAACCGTGAAGCGGTGGCGCTGCAGGAACTGCTGCATCGCAATGGCGGCGTGTACGACAGCGATCTGGTCGCCGCGCTGGCCAAGGTGTCCAACCGCCTGCGCGACATGCGTGTGGAATGGGAGCGCCCGCCGCACAAGCCGGTGGCGCAGCAGGGCATGGGCGCCGGTACGGTCGAACTGTTCTAAGACCGATGCCACGCACTGCCTGATTCCGACATTCCCCGGCCTTCCGGGGATTTGTCGTTCCGCAACAACCTGGTACTCCGCTGATGACGCTCCTCGCCCCGCCCACCGATGCACCCACGGCCGTGCTGGAATCCGCCGTGCTGGCGGCTGCACACGCCCAGCGCATTGCGCAAAGCGACGCGGCCCGGCCGGCGCTGCGCAGCGTGCGCATGCCGGCCGCGCTGGAACGGCTGGAGCATGCCGCCCGTGCGGAAGTGCAGGCAATGCAGAACCCACGCCGCAGCTGCAGCGAGGAAGACCTGCTGTTTGCGACCGTGGCCTGGGACCTGGGCCTGGATGGCGCCGCTGTCGGCGTGTCTGGAGCCTGACCTCCGTACGAGGGCGGGGCGTGCCTCGGCAGGCGCCCCGCCGGTTGTGTCCACTGCCCGACCGTTGGCGCTTGTGCACCGGGCCGTGCCACCAGGCGTGGCTCCGAGCATGCGGCACCATTCGATTGCAGCACCAGGGTGACCTGTCCCCTGCCCGCCTGCTCGACGACCTCCAAGAATCCCACGAAACAATGGAGCGCTTCGCTCGGCTGTTCTACGGCCTGGCTGCAGGGCGCTTGCCCGCTCCCGGTCGCGAGACACGCCGCGAATCCATCGCTCCAGGCTCTTATGCGGTATCCGTGCCGCAGGTTCCGAGATAGTCAGCGGGCTGCACCGAGACGCCCCTGCTGCTCGCAGCTGCCGCATGTGCCTTCGGTAGTTTGGCGCGTGATAGCTCAGGTATAGAGCGCCTGGCGCTGTGGCTTGGCTGCAGGGCCCTTGTCTGCCCACCATTGCGGGACACGCCATGAATCCGTTCCTGAAGTCGCTTAAGCGACATCCATGCCGCACAAGGTCCCCAGATACTGAGCGGGCTGCACCGGCACGACGCAGCTCCTGCTCTGAATTGCAGCGCGTGCCTTTCAGGTGGTCCGGTAGGTGAGATCTAGAGCGTCTAGCTTTGCAGCTTGGCTGCAGGGTCCTTGCCCGCCTACCATCGCGGGACACGCCGTGAATCCGTCCATGGAGGCTCTGGCGCGGCATCCATGCCGCTCAAGGTCCCGCGACGGTAGGCGGACAAGGACCAGTCGGGATGGTCGGTGTGCATGGTTGCAAGCGGTGCACAAGGTTGCTTTTTGGATAGCCGCGGATTGGGTCATCTTCCCAACGAAAGCCGAGCAGCGGACAAGCTTTTGAAGGCTCTCGGTGCGTTGTCCTCGCCGGTTGCCGGACCCTTGGCGGCATGGATGCCGCCGCGGAGCCTCCGCGGACGGATTCACGGCGTGTCCCGCAGGTGGCGAGGGCATCGCGCCCTCGACTCATCGAGCTTTTCACTTGCGGATGTGGACAGCCAGACGATTGAACAGCCGGACGACGCCAGGCGCTGCGAGAGGTTGCGTCAGCCGGCGATGACCAGGCGTGCACCGAGGCGCATGCCGGCTTCGGCCTCGCGCAGCCACTGCGCCATGTCGCGCGGCGACAGCGGCCGCGAATAGAAGTAGCCCTGGATTTCGTCGCAGCCCTGCTGGCGCAGCAGGGCGTCTTCCTGCACCGTCTCCACCCCTTCGGCCACCACCTGCATGCCCAGCGCATGGCCCAGATGCACGATGGCCTGGGTCACCTCGGCGGTGTTGGCGTCGTCGAGCATGCCTTGCACGAAGCTGCGGTCGATCTTCAGGCGCTGCACCGGAAAGCGATTGAGGTAATGCAGGTTGGAGAAGCCGGTACCGAAGTCGTCCACCGCCAGCAGCACGCCGTTCTGTTCGAACAGCTCGAAGCAGCGACGCAGTGCATCGGAATCGCGGATCAATGCCGACTCGGTCAATTCCAGTTCCAGGCGCGAGGGCGACCAGCCGTTGTCGCGGCAGATTTCCAGCACGCGCTCGGCAAAACCACGCTCGCGCAGCTGTACCGCGGACACGTTGACGGCGATGCGGCTGAAATTGAGGCCGGCGCGGTCCCAGACCACGGCCTGGCGGCAGGCTTCGCCGATCACCCATTCGCCCAGGCGCACGATCTCGCCGCACTCCTCGGCAATCGGAATGAACTCGACCGGGCTGCACTGGCCATGGCCGGGCCGGTTCCAGCGCATCAGCGCTTCGATCGCCGGCGAGGATTCGCCCACCGTATTGACCAGCGGCTGGTAGACCAGGGTGAACTCTTCGCGCTCCAGCGCGCCTTGCAGTGCGTGTTCCAGCTCCAGGCGGCGCTGTGCACGCATCAGCACGTCCTGGCTGTAGTAATGGAAGGTGTTGCGTCCCGATTCCTTGGCTGCATACATCGCCGCATCGGCGGCCCGCAGCAGGCTGTCGAAATCCGACAGGCCATCGCCCTGCAGCGCGATGCCGATGCTGGCTCCGAGCTTGAGGGTGACGTGGTCCTTGCGCAGCGGCTCGCCCAGCGCGCTGATCAGCTTGCGCGCGACATGGCCGGCGTCTTCGGGTTCGGAAAGATCGCGCAGCAGCACGATGAATTCGTCGTCGCTGAAGCGACCGAACAGGTCGCTGTTGCGCAGATGCTGATGCAGGCGTGCAGAAGCCAGCTTGAGCAGGTTGTCGCCGGTGGCATGACCGAAGGAATCGTTGATGCTCTTGAAGCCATCCAGATCGATCAGCAGCATTGCCAGGACCTGACCACGCTCGTGCGCTTCGCGAATCGCGTTCTCCGCCTGTTCGCGCAGCAAAAAGCGGTTGGGCAGGCCGGTCAGGCGATCGTAATGGGCCAGCAGCTCGATGCGTTCGTTGGCCTCGCGTTCGCGGGTGACGTCGCGGAACAAGGCGACGAAACGCGGCGGCAGGCCTTCGCGGCGGTCCAGCTCGATCAGCACCTGTACCCAGATCCGCTGGCCGGAGTTGCGGTAGAAACACAGCTCCAGCTGTTCGGGCAGGCCGCCGTCGGAGATACGCAGCAGCGCCGCCTCGAAGGCGTCGCGCGAATCCTGCGTGTACAGCGACAGCGCCTGCTCCAGGGTAATGTTTTCCTTGCGCAGGCCGTGGATGCGGTAGCACTCCTCGGTCCATTGCATGCGCCGGGTGTCGACCTCGATCTCGCAGCCGCCGATCTTGCCCAGCGCAGACACGCGGTTGAGCAGCTCGGTGCGCCAGCGGATCAATGCGTCGGTCTGGCGCTGCTCGGTGACGTTCTGCAACTGGCCCAGCAGGCGCACCATGCCGCCATTGCCGTCGAACACCGGCTGCGCCCACACCCGAAGGTGATGCGGATTGACGCCGGCAAGGCCGTTGATTTCCAGCTCGAAATGCACCGGCAGGCCTTCGTGCTTGATCTTGCGCCAGGCACTGCGCAGATGCGCAACCGACGGCCGACCCAGCAGGCGCAGGAGGTCGCGGATGCCCTGCAGGCGCAGCTCGGTCATGCCGAGCTGCTGCAGGAAATCCGGCGACACCCACAGCGTGTCCTTGCGCGTGTCCCAGCTCCAGCTGCCCATGCTGGCGATGCGCTGGGCCTCTTCGAGCTGGGCCTGCTGCTCGCGCAGCTGCTGCTCGAGCAATTTCTGGTGGTGCACGTCGGTATGCGTGCCGACCATGCGCAACGGGCGGCCGTCGGCGGTCCGCGACACCACCCGGCCGCGGTCGAGGATCCAGCGCCACTGGCCGTCGTGCTGGCGCAGGCGGAATTCGGCGGTATAGGTATCGGTGCGCCCGTCCAGGTGCGCCTGCACGGCAGCACTGACCAGCGAGTGGTCGTCCGGATGGATCAGTCCGGACAATGCGGTGAGATTGTTCGGGAGCGGCTGCTCGGAATAACCGAGCATGCGGGTCCAGCGCTCGGAGCGGTAGACCACATCGGCCGGAATATCCCAGTCCCACAGTCCGTGATCGGCGCTGTCCAGGCCCATTTCCCAGCGGCTGGTGCCGTCGGCGCCCATCGGCTCGGGAATGCTCAGGGTGAAGGCCATGACCTGGCCATGTTCGTCGCAGACCGCGCGCAACCAGCCCTCCAGACGCCCGCCGCCGGTACGCGGCAACACGCAGGCGGCCATGCCGCCGCTGTGGACCACCTGGACGCGACTGCTTTCCAGGACGTCGGCATAGGCGCCGAGGGTGGCCGGCAATCCCAGCGATTGCGCAACGCGGTTGGCCGCCAGAGGCTGGCCATGCGCATCCAACAACACCACCGCCGAGGTCAGCGGGTGCTGCAGCATGCTTGCAATGACGCCTGAGTCCACTCTGGAACACTCCGAAGAATCGACCCCGGGCCTCGGAGTCGCAATGGATAACGGCCGTTTCCTGGATTAGTTGAGGCATGTGTTTCGGGCTCGACCGTACCGGGCCGAGTTGCGGCTAAGATGGCTGCATCGCCAGCACCAAAGGTCGTCCGCGGACCCATGCCTCATCCTGTCGCCGCGCCCGCGTTTTCGTCCGCTCCCGTGTCCCGTCTTCGCCTCGCCGAGCGGCTGCAACAAGGTCTATGGACCCTGACCGGGCTGTACCTGCTGGTCGGCGTGGTCTGGCTGCTGCTGGGCAACCGGCTGCTGCATCTGGCCGGCGGCGCGATGCCGGAACGTTGGTCGGACGCGGGCTTTGTGCTGCTGTCGAGCGTCGTGATCCATCTGGTGCTGCGCCGCTTCGTGGCGCTGATCGTGGAAGAGCATGCGCAACTGGCGCAGTCGGAGGCGGTGCTGCAGGCCAAGTTCCTGGCCCTGCCCAGCCCTGCGCTGATCTACGACCTGGCCACGCTGCGCATCCTGGATGCCAACCCGGCCGCGCTGGAATTCTTCGGCTGGGAGCGCGACGAGTTTCTGCAGCAGACGCTGCAGGCGATCTGGCCCAATGCCGACGGCGCGCGCCTGGAGGAAATCATCACCCAGATCCGCGCCAAGGGCGACGCCACCTGCACCCTGCAAGAGGACCTGCTGACCCGCAGCGGCCCGCGCCATGTGGAGATCCGCAGCAACCAGCTGCATCTGGCCAGCGGCCCTGCCCGCCTGGTGGTTACCGTGGATCGCAGCGAGGAACGCCAGGCGCAGCATCTGCGCGACGAGGCGCTGCAGCGGCTGGAGGAGGCGCAAGGCATTGCGCGGCTGGGCTCATGGCAGCTGGATCGCGCAACCGGGCTGGGGCGCTACTCGCCGGCGGTGTACCGCCTGCTCGGCCGCAGCGTGCCGATGCATCGGCGCGAGCATCGGCTGGAAGAACTGTTGACCGCCTCGGACACTGCCACCCAGGCGCGGATCGAACGCATGATCGAGGACATGTGCACCGGTGGCGACGTGCAGATCGACGTGCTGCTGCCGTTGACCGGCGGCGATTCGCAGCCGCGCACCGTGCATCTGCGCGCCGAAAGCGTGACCTGCCCGAACGGTGCCCGGCATATCCATGGCACGCTGCAGGACGTCAGCGAACGCGAGCAATCGCGCCGCTTGCTGCGCGAGCGCGAGGAGCAGTTCCGCGAGCTGGTCCGGGTCCTGCCCGATGGCGTGCTGATCCTGGCCGACGAGCACGTGATGTATGCCAATGCCGCCGGGTCGGTGCAGTTCGGTTTCCAGGGCGAAACCATCCTGGGCGAGCCGCTGCAGACCCTGGTGGGCGACAGCGACCTGCCGGTGGTGCGCGAGTACCTGCGCGCGGGCAGCGACCGCAACGAGCCGGTGTCCAGCGCACGGGAGATGCGCCGTCGCGACGGCAGCACCTTCTATGCCGGCCTGTCGGCCGGCGACATCCGCTATGGCGGACGCAGCTGCAAGTTGCTGGTGGTGCGCGACCTGAGCGAACCCGAACGCATGCGCGATGCGCTGGCCGAGAGCAACGCCGAGCTGCAGGCCATGGCCAAGCGCCTGTTCTCGCTGCAGGAGGACGAACGCCGCGCGATCTCGCGCGATCTGCACGACGACATCGGCCAGGCGATCACCGCGATGAAGCTGTCCGCGCATGCGGCGCTGGACGAGCCGGATCCTGACGCGCGCCGTGAAGACCTGCTGGAAGTGGTGTCGCTGGCCGACAGCACCGTGACCAAGCTGCGCAACCTGTCGATGCTGTTGCGTCCGCCGCAGCTGGATGCGCTGGGCCTGGAAGCGGCGCTGCGCTGGCAGGCCTCGATGCTGTTCCGCGCATCGCCGGTGCGGCTGGAACTGGATATCCAGGCACTGGACGTGCGGCCGGGCAACGAGATCGAGCAGGCATGTTTCCGGATTGCGCAGGAAAGCCTGACCAATGCCCTGCGCCACGCCTGCGCGGGCGAAGTGCGCATGCGCCTGCACTCGATCGACAGCGAGAGCTTCCGCCTGGAAGTCAGCGATGACGGCGATGGCTTCGAACCGGAAGGCCCGCGCGGGCTGGGGCTGATCGTGATGCGTGAGCGCGCGCAAACCGTTGGCGGTGCGCTCGCGATAGAATCGGCCCCCGGAGCAGGCACGCGCGTGACGTTGCGCCTGCCCTATCACCCGGTCGGCGAGTCCGTCCACGACGATGGTGGACGCTAAGTCATGTGGAGCCCCGTAATCCCGCCCGGACTGGAAATCGTCAAACCCACCCGCCTGGGCGCGGGTAATCCCGACCTGTTGCGTCTTGTGGACGCTGCCGCTTCCGGCGGTCCGCCGTTGATGGTGTTCCACATCGACATCGACCACTTCGCCTCGATCAACGAGAACATGAGCGCCGAAGTCGGCGACCAGGCGCTGACGCTGGTGGCGCGCCGGCTGCAGGACTTTCTCGGCGCGCGCGGCACGTTGTGGCGGCACGGCAGCGATGAAATGGTGGTGGTGGCAGTGCGGCGCGAAGACACCCCGCTGCCGGAAGACTTTGCCGAGGAGATCCGCCAGCAGCTGGAACTGCCGCTGTCGGTGCTGCCGTACACCTTGTTCATGACCGGCAAGGTCGGCATCAGCCTGTGCCCGGAACACTCCACCTCGCTGTCGATCCTGCTCGACTACGCCGAGGAAGCCAGCTACCAGGCAGCACGCGAAGGCGGCAATACGGTGCGCCTGTACACCCGCAACTCGACCACCAACGCGCACAGCGAAAGCATCATTGCGCGGCAGATCGTCGATGCGATCCCGCACGGCGAATTGCGGCTGCGCTACCAGCCGCTGGTGAGCGCGCGCGATGGCCGCATCGTCGGCATGGAAGCGCTGCTGCGCTGGCAGTCGCCGACCCTGGGCATGCTGGTGCCGGAGCGCTTCATGCGCACCGCCGAGCGCCTTGGCGTGATCGTGCAGATCGGCGAATGGGTGCTGCAGAACGCGGTGCGTCAGGCGCGGCTTTGGCGCGACCAGGGCTTCGACGATTTCAGCATCGCGGTCAACGTCTCCACGCTGCAGCTGCTGCGTCCGGGCTTCTTCAACGAAGTGATGGCGATGCTGCAGACCGCCGGCGTTCCGGCGCAGTTCGTGACGCTGGAGATCAACGAAAGCGCGTTGACCAACAACGTCAACTTCGTCCACGAGACGATGGCCAACCTGCGCAACGAAGGCATCAGCCTGAGCCTGGACAACTTCGGCACCGGCGATTCCAGCCTGAGCGCGCTGGTGCGCTATCCGGTAGACCGGCTGAAGATCGACCGCAGCTTCATCAAGAGCGCGCCGGCCGGCAGCCGCGAGGCAGCGATCGCGCGCGCGATCATCGCGATGGGTCACCAGCTCGGCATGACGGTGATCGCCAACGGCGTGGAATCGCAGGCGCAGCTGGGCTTTTTGCGTCGCAACGATTGCGACATCTTCCAGGGCTATCTGTTCGGCGAGCCGATGTCGGCCGAGTCGGCCGGCATGGCGCTACGGCGCCGCTACCTGCGCCCGGAATCGTTCGCCGAAAGCCGCCCGGACCGCACGCTGCTGCTGCTGGACGACGAGGAAAACGTGCTGCGCTCGCTGGTGCGGCTGTTCCGCCGCGACGGTTACCGCATCCTGGCGGCCGGCAACGTGCGCGACGCCTTCGACCTGCTCGCCACCAACGACGTGCAGGTGATCCTGTCGGACCAGCGCATGAGCGACATGAGCGGCACCGAGTTCCTGGGCCGGGTCAAGATGCTCTACCCCGACACCGTACGCCTGGTGCTGTCCGGCTACACCGACCTGGCCACGGTCACCGAAGCGATCAACCGCGGCGCAATCTACCGCTTCCTGACCAAGCCCTGGAACGACGACGAGCTGCGCGAGCACATTCGCCAGGCCTTCCGCACGCACGACGAGCTGCGTAACGGCCGGGAGTAGGGATTCGGGATTCGGGATTCGGGATTGGTAAAAGCAAAAGCCAACAGCGATATTCCTGAGCCGCAATCGGAGATTCGCTGAGCAAGGCAGACGGCAAGAGCGCGGCAAAACCGCCCTTGCGAATCCCTAATCCCTAATCCCGACTCCCCAATCCCAACGGGCAGCGCTACCGCGGCTGCCGCACCGGCAATACGATCCGGAAACTGGCCCCCTGCCCCGGCGTGCTTTCGACGTCGATGCGGCCGTGGTGCTTGTTGATGATGCCGTAGGAAATCGACAGGCCCAGGCCGGTGCCGCTGCCGACCGGCTTGGTGGTGAAGAACGGGTCGAAGATGCGTTGCAGCAGGTCCGGGGCGATGCCGGCGCCGCTGTCCTGGAACTGGATCCAGACGTTGTCGGTCTCGTCGCGACCGGTGGTGACGGTGATCGTGCCGCGCTCGACGATCGCCTGGCCGGCGTTGAGCAGCATGTTCATGTAGACCTGGTTGAGCTCGGACGGCAGGCACTCGACCAACGGCAGCTCGGCGTAGTTACGCTCCAGCGTGACCTTGTACTTGAGCTCGTTCCAGATGATGTTGATCGTGGATTCGAGCCCGGCATGCAGGTCGACCATCTTCCACGACTCGGAACGGTCCGAGTACGAGAAATCCTTGAGGTCGCGCACGATGCGGGTGACCCGCTCGATGCCCTCGCGCGACTCGGCCATCAGCTGCGGCAGGTCGCGGCTGATGAAGTCGATGTCGGCACGGTTGCGGATCTCGTCGATCTCCGGAATCAGCGCCTTCGGATCCGGCGCCTGCAGCGCGCGCTCGTAGGCTTCGATCAGCGTGAACAGGCTGCGCAGGTATTCCTGCAAGCTGCCCAGATTGGAGTGCACGTAACCGATCGGGTTATTGATTTCATGCGCCACGCCGGCGGCGAGCTGGCCGATGGAGGCCATCTTCTCCGACTGCAGCAGCTTGTCCTGCGCACCGTTCAGACGCAGATAGGCCTGGCGCAGTTCGGCATGGCGCTGCTGCAGCTCGCGCTCATAGTCCTGCTGGCCTTCGATGTTGTGGAACAGCGCCAGAAAGTGCCCGACGCCCTGCTCCTCGTTGTAGTACAGGTGCGCGATGACCACGCGATCGGCGACCGGCAGGCTGCCGGTCCAGCTGCCCTTGCTGCGCGCCTGGTTGAGCGCATCCGACGGCAGCACCTGCGAGATCCGCTCGCCGAGATTGCGGTCGTCGGTGGGATCTTCCTTGCACAGGCTCTGGCGTGCGATGGCGTTGGCCAGGATCAGCTGCCCGTCTGCGCGGAACAGCAGCACGCCCTCGAGCATCTGGTCGCCGAAGGCGCGCAGCATGGCCGGTGACGGCAACAGGGTTTGATTGAGAAAAAACTTGGCAGTCACGGGACAGGGCGGCGTAGAGGACGCTTCAATATACGCCGAACGACGCGGGCCTCGCATTGCGCCGCGCCACGCTCCTGCGTAGCCAGTCTCTCGGCACTGCAGCAAGACGTGGCCGAGCCGGCCTGCGCGTGCGCTCGGGCACGCTGCGCGGCTTCAGGCCACTGCCAGCGACCGACCGCCGCGCAGCACACTCGACTGGCCCTTGGCGTCGTAGGACGGCGCACTCTCGGTGCGGCCAAGATGACGCAGTGCCCAGTTCACTTCGCGACGCCGGCGTGCCAGCAGCGCACCGTTGGCGCGATTGGCGTCGGCCAGTTCGCGCAGCCGCGCTTCTTCGCCCTGGGGCATTGCCGCTTCCAGCGCGCGCAGTGCCGACAGCTTGTCCTGGGTGTGACGCATCAACCCATCGATGTCGTTCTCGAGTAATGCCTGGCGTTCGCCGGCCAGCGCGTCGCTGAGACGTTGCAGGAACTCGTTCACGTTCATCCTTTGGGTCGGGGATTAGCCCGCCAGTTGCTGATTCAGATCCATCATGCGGCTGGCGATGGCATCCGGGTTGATGGAATAGCTGCCGTTCTGCAACGCATCCTTCACTGCCTGGACGCGACCGGTGTCGATCGCCGAGGACTGCGACAGCATGCGCTGCAGGTTCTGCAGGTTGGTGGCCTCGCCGGTCAGCTTGACGCTGTCGGTCGGCGGCAATGCGGCGATCGGGGACGCGCGATCTTCGCCGGCCGAGGCGATCTTGCTGCTCGTGGCCGCGGTGCGAAGGGTGGCAGCGGTCGGTAGATTGCCTTCGATTTTCTGGCTCATGTCGGGAACTCCTCTACAGGTCGTAGGGGATAACGGCAGGCCAAAAAAAAACTTTATAGCGATTTTCTATCTGGACACCACAACGGTCCCGCTCGCTTCGACGATCCCCTGCACCACCCGGCGCGACGAGGAATTTTCCACCGACACCCGCTCGTTCTCGCCGGCGTCGGACAGCGCACGACCGCTCATGCGCACCTCCAGACCGCCGTTGCGCGACACCAGCGGGACCGTGTCGCCGCGCCGGACCAGCCGCTGGGTGACCAGGTCGTTGGACGACAGCAGCGAACCGGCCGGCAGGACACGCCGGGCGCTCTTGCCCACCGCAGCCACCGGGTCGGCCAGCACCGCACCGACGATGCGCGCGGCGTCACGCTTCTCGATACTGATATCGGCCAGCGAGATGGTTTCTCCAGCGCTGATGCCGCGGCGCAGCACCAGCACGTCCTGGTTGCGGCGCACCTTCAGCGGCACGAACAGGCGCCAGCCAGCCGGCTGCGGACAAGCCACCTCCACCGTATTGGTGCCGGTCGGCTGCGCCTGCAGCGCGATCGGGCAGGCCGGCATGCGCAAGCCCGGATCGAGCGTGGCCTCGGCCTCGGCATCCGGGCCGACAGTGGCCAGTGCCGCAGCGCGGATGGAATCGACAGACTGATAGCTCTGGGCCCAGGCCGGAGCGGCAGCCAACAGGATGACAAGCAGGAGCAGGCGCATGGGACCAGATCCGGAGGAAGACGGAACAGACGGTGCAAGAGGCGTGCCTGTTCTTGCCGGGATTGGGGAGTCGGGATTGGGGATTGGTAAGAGCGGCCTGGCGGGTGGTTCATTTTTCCGGTGCCATGGACCCTTTGAACCAGCGCATCTATCTGACCAACTGTCTCTGAAACCTTCAGGGCCGCAGAAGCAGCAACGGCCTGACCAACGCGCTCATTCACGCCTTTGAGCCAATCCCTAATCCCTAATCCCAAATCCCCCAATCCCCGCGCTTTTGCGAATCCCCAATCCCGACTCCCCAATCCCTACAGCGCCCCACACCAAACTTAAAACCACTCAAGTTTTCCAAGGGCGCTGTCGATATCTGCCCCATGACCCACGATCTGCTCAACCGCATCGACCAGCGCACGCGTCTGGCTGGCCACAACCGACTGGCCCTGCTGCTGTTCCGGCTGGGCGGGCGCCAGCTTTTTGGCGTCAACGTCTTCAAGGTGCAGGAAGTGCTGCGCCGCCCGGAGCTGTTCCAGGTGCCGGGCCTGCCGACCGAGTTCGCCGGCGTGGCCGACGTGCGCGGGCGCTCGGTGCCGGTGCTGGACTTGGGGCTGGCGATCGGCCACCCGGAGCGCGATGCGCACTCGGAAAACGGCCCCGGCTACCTGGTGGTGGCCGAATTCAACCGCTCGGTCCAGGGCTTTCTGGTCAGCGGCGTGGAGCGCATCGTCAATATTGCGGTGGAAGATATCCATCCGCCGCCGGAACTGGGCGCCGAAGCCACTTATTTGACGGCGGTGACGCGGTTCCAGGGCGAGCTGATCCAGGTCATCGACGTGGAGAGCGTGCTTGCCGACATCGCCAAGGTCAGCAAGGACGTGCAGCTGGATCCCTCGCTGCAGATGGTCGCCTACGACCGGCAGTTCCAGGTGCTGGTGGTGGACGATTCGCGCGTGGCGCGCCAGCAGATCCGCAGCGTGCTCGACCAGCTCGGCGTGGCGGCGACCCTGTTGTCCGACGGCCGCCAGGCGCTGGACCATCTGCTGCAGGTGGCTGCCTCGGGCGAGAATCCGGCCGACCGCTATGCGATGGTCATCTCCGACATCGAAATGCCGGCCATGGACGGCTACACGCTGACGACGGAAATCCGGCGCACGCCGGGACTGCAAGGCCTGTACGTGCTGCTGCACACCTCCCTGTCGGGCGTGTTCAACAACGCCATGGTCGAGCAGGTCGGTGCCAACGCCTTCGTGGCCAAGTACAGCGCGCACGAACTGGCCGACTACGTGCTCGCCCGCCTGAAAGTGGTCGCCGAAGCGGCCTGAGCGGGCCAGGCGGCTGCCGGATCGGAGCCGATCGCAATGGCAGGGCGCTGCGCCGAGCGGGAGCCGCACCGCGCGACAGGCACAACAGCGCAGACGCGGTGGTAGTGCGTCGATGCGATGCCGAAGCGGCAATCGCCGACGCCAGACGGCGGCTCAGGTGAGGCCGAACCTTCCGGCCTGGCGCATTCACTGAACAAGCGCGCGACCTCTACGTTGTCCATCGCGTTTCCCGCACGGCCGGGGCGCCGTTCGTCGGCGGCACCGATGACGCTCCGCGCTCCGCGGGCCGCCCCCCCCCCTCGATTGGCACAAACATTGCTTCCTCCCTGGCAACACTTCGCGGGAGAGCACCGTGTCCAATTCGATCTCGTCCTTCCTCGGCATCCACGGCGATGCGCTGCCGCTGCGCGAGCAGCGCATGAAGCTCATTGCCAGCAACCTGAGCAATGTGGACACCCCGGGGTACAAGGCCAAGGACCTGAACTTCGAGGCGGCGCTCAAATCGGCCGAAGGCGTGCGCGATGGCACCCTGCTGCAGACCACGGACGCCAAGCACTACGAGATCGGCGGCAGTGCCGGGCTCAACCCGTTCCAGATCACCCGCGAATCCGACCAGCCCAGTCTGGACGGCAATACCGTCGATCCCGACGCCGAACGTGCTGCCTACGGCCGCGCCGCGCTGGAATACCGCGCCTCGCTGAGCTTCCTCGAATCCAAGGTGCGCTCGATGCTCACCGCGATCACCGGCCAATAAGTCATGAGCAATCTTCCCATCTTCGATGTGGCCGGCTCGGCGCTGCACGCGCAGTCGGTCCGCCTGAGCACCATCGCCTCGAACCTGGCCAATGCGGATTCGGTCGCCGGCTCGGCCGAGGCGACCTACAAGCCGATCGAGCCGATCTTCCAGGCCCAGCAAAGTCGCCAGGACCCCAGCCTGACCTCGGTGAACGTCAAGGAGATCACCACCACCAACGCGCCGCCGATCCGTCGCTACGAGCCCGGCCATCCGCTGGCCGATGCCGACGGCTACGTGTTCTCGCCCGACGTGGACCCGGTCTCGCAGATGGTCAACATGATCTCGGCCTCGCGCAACTACCAGGCCGGCGTGGAAATGCTCAACACCGCCAAGGAACTGGCGCTCGCCACCCTGACCATGGGTCGCTGACCCTCTCGCTGACCTCCACCTTACGGATTTCCAAACATGAGCACGATCGGCAGTGACCTCTACGCCAGCCTTGGGCTGAGCACCAGCAGCCCGGCCTCGACGAAGAAGAAGGAGGAATCGCTCGGCCAGGCCGACTTCCTGAAGTTGATGACCGAGCAGCTGCAGCACCAGGACCCGCTCAAACCGATGGAAAACAGCGCATTCCTGGGCCAGCTGGCACAGTTCTCCACCGTGCAGGGTATCGGCGACCTCAATACCAAGGTCAGCAGCTTCTCCGACGCGCAGAACAGCGATCAGGTGCTGAAAGGCGCCTCGCTGGTCGGGCACAACGTGCTGGTGCCCTCCGCGCAGGTCGCCATCTCTGCCACCAACTCGGCCAATGGCGTGGTCGCCGCGACCTCGGCCGGTACCGTCAATTTCGAAATCACCGATGCCAACGGCGCCTTCGTCAAGCAGCTCAGCGTGCCGTCCAGCGGTGCCGGCGAAGTGGCGTTTGCCTGGGACGGCACCGATGCCAACGGCAACCGCATGGCCCCCGGCAAGTACGGCGTGACCGCCACCCAGACCGACACCGCCGGTTCCAAGAGCAAGTTACCCACCTATGTCGACGCACCGGTAGAAAGCGTCACCATCGGCTCGGAGGGTCTGTATCTCAACCTGACCGGGCTAGGCACTTCCCCGCTCGCCAAAGTGCTCCGCGTCAGCTGAGCCGGCAACCGACACCTAAAGGACCTCATCCATGGCTTTCAATACCTCGTTGTCCGGCATCAACGCAGCCAATGCCGATCTGAACGTGACTTCCAACAACATCGCCAACGTCAACACGACCGGTTTCAAGGAATCGCGTGCCGAGTTTGCCGACATGTTCCAGAGCACCAGCTACGGCCTGTCGCGCAACGCGGTGGGCTCGGGCGTACGCGTCAGCAACGTGGCGCAGCAGTTCTCGCAGGGCAATATCGATCCGACCGGGCGCAGCCTGGACCTGGCGGTCTCCGGCGAAGGCTTCTTCACCGTGTCCTCCAACGGCGCCAAGATGTATACCCGCGCCGGCAACTTCCAGACCGATGCCAACGGCTATGTGGTCAATCCGCAGGGCGCGCGGCTGCAGGTCTTCGCCCCCAACCCGAGCGGCAACGGCTTCGACGTCGGTCGCCTGTCGGACCTGCAGCTGCTGACCACCGACAGCCCGCCCAAGTCGACCTCCACGGTCAACCTGGCCTTCACCCTGCCCGGCAACGCCACCGCACCGACGGTGACCCCGTTCAGCCCGGCCGACGACAAGACCTACAGCCACTCCACCGGCGGCATCAACGTCTACGATTCGCTGGGCGTCAGCCACGTGCAGACCTCCTACTTCGTCAAGACCGCCAACCCGAACGAATGGCAGGTGCACAACTACGTGGACGGCGCTGCGGTCGGTGCACCCACCACGCTGCAGTTCTCCGATACCGGCGCACTGACCACCCCGGCCAACGGCATCATCGCGATGGACCCGTTCACCCCGAGCACCGGGGCCGGCGTACTGAACATGCAGCTCAACGTCAGCGGCTCGACCCAGTACGGTGAGGCCTTCGCGCTGCGCGACACCCGCCAGGACGGCTACGCCAGCGGCAAGCTCAACGAGATCAGCATCGACACCAGCGGTGTGGTGTTCGCCCGCTACTCCAACGGCGCCGACAAGCCGCTGGGCCAGGTCTCCCTGGCCAGCTTCGTCAACCCGCAGGGCCTGCAGTCGCAGGGCAACAACATGTGGGCCGAAAGCTACACCTCCGGCGCCGCCCGCATCGGCGCCCCGGACACCTCGGACCTTGGCCAGATCGAATCCGGCTCGCTGGAATCCTCCACCGTGGACCTGACCGAGCAGCTGGTGAACATGATCGTGGCCCAGCGCAACTTCCAGGCCAACTCGCAGATGATCTCGACCCAGGATCAGGTCACCCAGACGATCATCAATATCCGTTAACGGCTGGGATTAGGGATTGGGGATTAGGGATTGGCAAGAGCGGGCATTGCATCCAACCGATGCCCGCAATGTCCCCTCCTCTCCCAGGTCATAACAGCCCGCGTTTACGAATCCCGAATCCCGACTCCCCAATCCCGGTGCCTCATGGACAAAGCTCTCTACGTTGCGATGACCGGCGCCCGCGCCTCCCTGCAGGCGCAGGGCACCGTGTCGCACAATCTCGCCAACGTCGATACGGTGGGATTCAAGGCTGCGCTGGCCAACACCGAAGCGTTCAAGATCCAGGGCAAGGGCTATCCGTCGCGGATCGATGCGCTGCACGTGGACCAGGGCTTCGACCGCAGCCAGGGCCACCAGAAGGTCACCGGCAACCCGCTGGACGTGTCGCTGCAGCAGGATCGCTGGCTGGCGGTGCAGTCGCCCGACGGCAGCGAGGCCTATACCCGCAACGGCGAGCTGGCGCTTACCGCCAATGGCCAGCTGGTTACCGCCAATGGCCATGCGGTGCTGGATGAGGGCGGCAATCCGATGACGGTCCCGCCGCACCAGGCGATGGAGATCGGCAGCGACGGCAGCATCTCGATCATTCCGCAGGGCGAAGGCCCGCAGACCATGGCCATCGTCGGCAAGATGAAGGTGGTCGATGCCCCCGCCGACCGGCTGACGCGGCGCCCGGACGGGCTGATGCGCAACACCAGCACCGACCCGGCGCAGGCGTTTGCGGTGGCCACCGGCAAGACCATCAACAGCGGCATGCTGGAGGGCAGCAACGTGGACGCCGCCGGCGCGCTGGTGGAGATGATCCAGCTGCAGCGCCAGTTCGAGATGCAGGTCAAGATCATCAAGAACGGCGACGACAACGCCCAATCGGCCAATTCGCTGCTGCGTGTCAGCGGCTAAGCGCCACTGACGCCCACTGCCCGACCGCCGGTTGGCTTGCTGCGCTGCCGAGCACCTGGATGGCGACCGCCCGGGTTCGCTGCAGAGCGGCTGGTTTGTGACTTGGCTGCAGGGCCCTTGCCCGCCCACCCCCGCAGGACACGCCGCAAGTACGTCCCTGCAGGCTCTTACGCGGCATCCATGCCGCGTAAGGTCCCGCGACGGTGGTCAGGCAAGGACCCGTTGAGATGGTCGGTGTGCATAGTTGCAAACAATGCATGACGTGCGTCGTTTGAATAACGCCGCGTCGGAGCAGCTTCCTAACGCAAGGCGATCAACCGCAGGTTTCAAAGAGCTACCGACTCACTTTCTGGTGCGGTGCCCTCGCCGATTGCGGGACCGTGTGGCGGCATGGATGCCGNTAACGCAAGGCGATCAACCGCAGGTTTCAAAGAGCTACCGACTCACTTTCTGGTGCGGTGCCCTCGCCGATTGCGGGACCGTGTGGCGGCATGGATGCCGGCACCGAGCCAACATGGAGGGACTTGCGGCGTGTCCCGCGGGCGGTGAGGGCACCGCGCCCTCGACTGACTAGCTTTTGAGGGCACCGCGCCCTCAACCCACCAGGCTGTTGACTGTGCCGCAACGCCAGCCGGCAAATCCCAAGAACCCTTTCGCACGCAGCGCCAAGGGTTCACACGTCGTTGAACACATCACTGACCGGCGACCGATCTACCGAACCTGATCTGCCGCGCAGGTTTCCACCGCTTCGGCCTAGCCGCTGCCTGTCCGCCGCCAGCCCTCCCCCGCGCAGGCCGCCGCGCCCGCTTCGCGTGATCCCGCGCACAGCCGGCAAAAATCCGACGCGGGTTTGGCACGCCGCGTGCATATACCCAGCCGTGCCCGGAACACATCCCCGGGTCTAACGAGGAATCGGGTCATGAATCAGGCTTTGTGGGTCGCCAAAACCGGACTGGATGCGCAGCAGACGCGCATGTCGGTCATTTCCAACAACCTGGCCAATACCAATACCACCGGCTTCAAGCGCGACCGTGCGGCGTTCGAAGACCTGCTGTATCAGCAGGTGCGTGCACCGGGTGGGTCGACCTCGGCGCAGACCCAGCTGCCGACCGGCCTGCAGCTGGGTACCGGCGTGCGCGTGGTGTCCACCTTCAAGGGCTTCGACCAGGGCAGCCAGCAGCAGACCGGCCGCGCGCTCGACGTGATGGTCAACGGCCGCGGCTTCTTCGAAGTGCAGATGCCCGACGGCACCTCGGCCTACACCCGCGACGGCACCTTCCAGATCAATGCGCAGGGCGAGCTGGTCACCAATAGCGGCTATCCGCTGCAGCCGGGCATCCAGGTGCCGGAAGGCGCGCAGTCGCTGACCATCGGCAACGACGGCACCATCAGCGTGACGCTGGCCGGCCAGGCCGCCGCGCAGGAAATCGGTGCGTTGACGCTGACCGACTTCATCAATCCCTCGGGCCTGCAGTCCAAGGGCGAGAACCTGTTCGTGGAAACCACCGCTTCGGGCCCCGCGCAGAACGGCACCCCCGGCCTCAATGGCCTGGGTACCACCGTGCAGGGCGCACTGGAGGGCAGCAACGTCAATACGGTGGAAGAGCTGGTGAGCATGATCGAGACCCAGCGCGCCTACGAAATGAATGCCAAGGCGATCTCCACCACCGACTCGATGCTCGGTTACTTGAACAACAACGTCTGATCGGCCCGCCGCTCGCCGCCCTCCCAGGAATCCACGCCATGTCCCGCCTGCCCTCTCTCTCTTCGCTGTCTTTTGCCATGGCCTGCAGCGCGCTGCTGGGCGGCTGCGTGGCGGCCGGCGATGTGCGGCCGTTCGCCGAAATGGCGCCGATCGTGCCGGTGGTCGCGCCGGTGGCGCAGCCCACCGCCGGCGCGATCTATGCCGCCGGCCCCAGCCTCAACCTGTACGGCGACCGCCGCGCCCGCGATGTCGGCGACCTGCTGACGGTGAACCTGGTGGAAAGCACCACCGCCTCGTCCACCGCCAACACCAGCATCAGCAAGGCCGACACCGTGGACATGAGCACGCCCACGCTGCTGGGCGTGCCGCTCACCGTCAACGGCACCGATGTGCTGCGCAACTCCACCAGCGGCGACCGCAGCTTCGACGGCAAGGGCAACACCGCCCAGAGCAACCGCATGCAGGGCAGCGTGACCGTCACCGTGATCCAGCGCCTGCCCAACGGCAACCTGGTGATCCAGGGCCAGAAGCAGCTTCGCCTGACCCAGGGCGACGAGATGGTGCAGGTGCAGGGCATCGTGCGCGCGGCCGACATCTCCCCGGACAACACCGTGCCCTCGAGCAAGGTGGCCGACGCGCGGATCGCCTACGGCGGCCGCGGCGCGATCGCGCAGTCCAATGCGATGGGCTGGCTGAGCCGCTTCTTCACTTCCCGTCTGTCGCCCTACTGAGCCTGCGACCATGAATCTGTCTTCCCTGCCCTTCCGTCTGCTGGCTGCCGCTGTGGCGGTCTGCGCGATCGCCGCGCCGGCCTCGGCCGAGCGCATCAAGGATCTTGCCCAGGTCGGCGGTGTGCGCGGCAACGCGCTGGTCGGTTACGGCCTGGTAGTGGGCCTGGATGGCAGCGGCGACCGCACCAGCCAGGCGCCCTTCACCGTGCAGAGCCTGAAGAACCTGCTCGGCGAGCTGGGCGTCAATGTTCCGGCGAACGTCAATCCGCAGCTGAAGAACGTCGCGGCCGTGGCCATCCATGCCGAACTGCCGCCGTTCGCCAAGCCCGGCCAGCCGATCGACATCACCGTGTCCTCGATCGCCAACGCGGTCTCGCTGCGTGGCGGCTCGCTGCTGATGGCACCGCTGAAGGGCGCCGACGGCCAGGTCTACGCAATGGCGCAGGGCAACCTGGTGGTCGGCGGTTTCGGCGCGCAGGGCAAGGACGGCTCGCGGGTGTCGGTCAACATTCCCAGCGTCGGCCGCATTCCCAACGGCGCCACCGTCGAACGCGCCCTGCCGGACGTGTTCGCCGGCAGCGGCGAGATCACCCTCAACCTGCACCAGAACGATTTCACCACCGTCTCGCGCATGGTCGCGGCGATCGACAGCAGCTTCGGCGCCGGCACCGCGCGTGCGGTGGACGGCGTGACCGTGGCAGTGCGCTCGCCGACCGATCCTGGCGCGCGCATCGGCCTGCTGGCGCGGCTGGAAAATGTCGAACTCTCCCCGGGCGATGCGCCGGCCAAGGTGGTGGTCAACGCGCGCACCGGCACGGTGGTGATCGGCCAGCTGGTGCGGGTGATGCCGGCGGCGATCGCGCATGGCTCGCTCACCGTGACCATCAGCGAGAACACCAACGTCAGCCAGCCGGGCGCGTTCAGTGGCGGCCGCACCGCGGTGACCCCGCAGTCGACGATCACGGCCACCGCCGAAGGCAGCCGCATGTTCAAGTTCGAAGGCGGCACCACGCTCGACCAGATCGTACGCGCGGTCAACGAGGTGGGCGCCGCTCCCGGCGACCTGGTGGCCATCCTGGAAGCGCTCAAGCAAGCCGGTGCGCTGACGGCGGAGCTGGAGGTGATCTGACATGCGTATCGCAGCCTCGCCCATTGATCTCAACCCGAGCACCAAGGCCGATCCCGCCAAGATCGACAAGGTCTCCCGTCAGCTCGAAGGCCAGTTCGCGCAAATGCTGGTCAAGAGCATGCGCGATGCCAGCTCCGGCGACCCGATGTTTCCTGGCGAAAACCAGATGTTCCGCGAGATGTACGACCAGCAGATGGCCAAGGCGCTGACCGACGGCAAGGGGCTGGGCCTGTCGGCGATGATCTCCAAGCAGCTGAGCGGCGACACCGGCGGCCCGGCATTGAACACCTCGCTCAACACCGCCGAGGCCGCCAAGGCCTATGCGCTGGTGGCCGGCAAGCGCGACGCCTCGTTGCCGCTGCCGGTCCGCGACGCGGCTGCGGGCAGCGTCGGCGCCGGCAGTGGCAGCGCGGCAGGCATCGGCGCAGGCGGCCTGGGCGGCATCGGCATGAGCCAGGTGCTGGACCTGATCGCCGGACGTACCGGCAGCAACGAGGCCGGCAGCGACGATGCGGCCGCACTGAGCTGGCCCTCGGCCAACGATCGCTGGAGCGATGTCGCTGTCAGCGATGCCGCCGATGCCAGTGCCGCGGTCAATGCGAGCGCGGCGAGCAGCGCCGCGGCCAGCCTCGGCGAGCGCACCCCGGAAGGCTTCGTCGCCAAGATCTGGACGCATGCGCAGAAGGCCGCGCGCGAACTGGGCGTGGATCCGCGTGCGCTGGTCGCGCAGGCCGCGCTGGAAACCGGCTGGGGCCGTCGCGGCATCGGCAACGGCGGCGATTCCAACAACCTGTTCGGCATCAAGGCCACCGGCTGGAACGGCGCCAGGGTCACCACCGGCACCCACGAGTACGTCAATGGCGTCAAGACCACCGAAACCGCCGATTTCCGTGCCTACGGCTCGGCCGAGGAAAGCTTTGCCGACTACGTGCGGCTGCTGAAGAACAACAGTCGCTACCAGCCCGCACTGCAGGCCGGCACCGATATCAAGGGTTTTGCACGCGGCTTGCAACAGGCTGGATACGCCACCGATCCGGGCTATGCCGCCAAGATCGCGGCGATCGCCAACGGTCCGACCATCGACCGTGCGGTAGCCGCGATCGGCAGCGCGGCGGCCGACCTGTCCAACCGCTATGCCAGCACCGCCGAGCCTGCCGGGCTCGGCACCATCCGTCGTTGAGGTAAACGCCCATGTCCATCATGTCCACCGGGACCAGTGCGCTGATCGCCTTCCAACGGGCGTTGTCGACCGTTAGCCATAACGTCGCCAACATCAATACCGAAGGCTACAGCCGCCAGCGCGTGGAATTTGCAACGCGCACGCCCACCGACATGGGCTACGCGTTCGTGGGCAATGGCGCCAAGATCACCGACGTCAGCCGGGTGGCCGACCAGCTGGCCACCTCGCGCCTGCTCGACAGCGGCGGCGAGCTCTCGCGGCTGCAGCAGCTGTCCTCGCTGTCCAACCGCGTCGACAGCCTGTACTCCAACACCGCCACCAACGTGGCCGGGCTGTGGTCGAACTTCTTCGACTCCACCAGCGCGGTCTCGTCCAATGCCTCGTCCACGGCCGAGCGGCAGAGCATGCTCGACAGCGGCAATTCGCTGGCCACGCGCTTCAAGCAGCTCAACGGGCAGATGGACAGCCTGAGCAACGAGGTCAACGGCGGCCTGACCTCCTCGGTGGACGAAGTCAATCGCCTGACCCAGCAGATCGCCAAGATCAACGGCACCATCGGCAGCAGCATCGACAGCGCCTCGCCCGACATGCTCGACCAGCGTGACGCGCTGGTGTCCAAGCTGGTCGGCTACACCGGCGGCACCGCGGTGATGCAGGACGGCGGCTTCATGAATGTTTTCACCGCCGGCGGCCAGGCCCTGGTAGTGGGGACCACCTCCTCCAAGCTGACCACCGTCGCCGACCCGTATCAGCCGACCAAGCTGCAGGTGGCGATGCAGACCCAGGGCCAGAATGTCAGCCTCAGCACCAGCTCGCTGGGCGGGCAGATCGGCGGCCTGCTGGAGTTCCGGACCAGCGTGCTGGAGCCGACCCAGGCCGAACTCGGTCGCCTGGCGGTGGGCATGGCCAGCACCTTCAACGCCGGTCACGCGCAAGGCATGGACCTGTACGGCGCGATGGGCGGCAACTTCTTCAACATCGGCACGCCCAGCGCCGCCGCCAATCCCGGCAATACCGGCAGCGCGTCGCTGAGTGCCAGCTTCAGCAACATGGCGGCGGTGGATGGGCAGAACGTCACGCTCAGCTTCGACGGTGCTGCCTGGAAGGCCACCAACGCCAGCACCGGCTCGGCGGTGCCGATCAGCGGCACCGGCACGCCGGCCAATCCGCTGGTGCTCAATGGCGTCAGCCTGGTGGTCGGCGGCACGCCGGCCAACGGCGACAAGTTCCTGCTGCAGCCCACCGCGGGGCTGGCCGGCAGCCTGTCGGTGGCCATCACCGACCCCTCGCGGATCGCTGCGGCCACCCCGGTCAAGGCCGCCGCCACGCTCGCCAACCTGGGCACCGGCAAGATCAGCGACGTCAAGGTCACCAACGCGCAGAACCCGGCGCTGCTGACCCCGGCCTCGGTGGAGTTCATCGACGCCAACCAGTACACCATCGACGGCAACGGGCCATTCGCCTATACCGCCGGCCAGACCATCAGCGCCAACGGCTGGAGCTTTGCGCTGGATGGCGCGCCCAAGGCCGGCGACAGCTTCGCCGTCGGCCCCACCGGCGCCGGTTCCAGCGACAACGGCAACGTCAAGCTGCTGGCCAAGATCGACGACGCCAAGGCGCTCAGCGGCGGCACGGTCACGCTCAACGGCGCGCTCTCGGGCCTGACCACCTCGGTCGGCTCGGCTGCGCGCGCGGCCAGTTACGCCTCGGACGCGCAGAAGGTCATCAACGACCAGGCGCAGGCCAGCCGCGACTCGATTTCCGGCGTCAACCTCGATGAGGAAGCCGCCAACATGCTCAAGCTGCAGCAGGCCTACCAGGCCGCCGCACAGATGATTTCCACCGCCGACACCATCTTCCAAGCCATCCTGGGCGCCGTACGCTGATGACCGACCGTATCTCCACCAGCATGATGTACAGCCAGTCGGTGTCGTCGATGACGGCAAAGCAGTCCCGGCTGAACCAGATCCAGGCCCAGCTCGCCAGCGGGCAGCGCCTGGTCACCGCCAAGGACGACCCGGTCGCCGCCGGCACCGCCGTTGGACTGGATCGCGCGCTGGCGGCGATCACGCGCTTCGGCGAGAACGCCACCAACGTGCAGAACCGGCTCGGCCTGCAGGAAAACGCCCTGGCGCAGGCCGGCGACAAAATGGCGCGCGTCACCGAATTGGCGGTGCAGGCCAACAATTCCTCGCTCAGCCCCGACGACCGCAAGGCGATCGCCTCGGAACTGACCGCGCTGCGCGACAGCATGGTCAGCCTGGCCAACAGCACCGATGGCACCGGGCGCTACCTGTTCGGCGGCAGCGCCGATGGCAGCGCGCCGTTCATCAAGAGCAGTGGCGGCGTCACCTACAACGGCGACCAGACCCAGAAACAGGTCGAAGTGGCGCCGGACACCTTCGTCAGCGACAGCCTGCCCGGCAGCGAGATCTTCATGCGTATCCGCACCGGCGACGGCACCGTGGATGCGCACCCGGACAATGCCAATACCGGCACCGGCCTGCTGCTGGATTTCAGCCGCGATGCCAGCACCGGCAGCTGGAACGGCGGCAGCTACAGCGTGCAGTTCACCGCCGCCGACACCTACGAGGTGCGCGACAGCACCAATACGGTGGTCGGGACCGGCACCTACAAGGACGGCGAGGACATCAACGCCGCCGGCGTGCGCATGCGCATCAGCGGCGCACCGGCGGTGGGCGACAGTTTCCAGATCGGCGCCTCCACCACCAAGGACGTGTTCTCCACCATCGACGACCTGGTCGGCGCGCTCAACTCCGACACCCAGACCCCGCCGCAGAAGGCGGCGATGATCAACACGCTGCAGTCGTCGATGCGCGACATCGCACAGGCCTCGTCCAAGATGATCGATGCGCGCGCCTCCGGCGGTGCGCAGCTGTCGGCGATCGATAACGCCAATTCGCTGCTCGAATCCAACGAGGTCACCCTCAAGACCACGCTGTCGTCGATCCGCGATCTGGATTTCGCCTCGGCGCTGGGGCACTACGAACTGGAGAAGGCCTCGTTGCAGGCCGCTCAAACGATTTTTCAGCAGATGCAGTCGTCGTCGTTGTTCAACCTGATCCGCTGATTTGCAGCAGAAAACCGCTGTTTTCTGCACGCCTGCGCGCGCGCACCTGCGCAGGCCGACGGAGTTTATTCGTCAAAATTTATACCAACGCTAAAGATCCACGGGGTGCTGCCGAATAAACCAAACCCCTTGCTACACAACGCTTCCGTATTTCGTCCTGCAGCAGAAAGACAGCAAAAAAACACTGGATTTCGCTAAAGGTTCCCGACGCAACGCCGTTATTCATCTCAGCAGCGGCAACGGCCAACTTGATGGCCCCCCTGCGGAGGCTCCGGGCAAGTCCCCCTTGCCGGAAAAATCGCTTAGGAGAAATCAAAATGGCACAGGTAATCAACACCAACGTAATGTCGCTGAACGCTCAGCGTAACCTCAACACCAGCAGCGCGAGCATGTCGACGAGCATCCAGCGTCTGTCCTCGGGTCTGCGCATCAACAGCGCCAAGGACGACGCCGCAGGTCTGGCGATCTCCGAGCGTTTCACCACGCAGATCCGCGGCCTGGACGTTGCCTCGCGCAACGCCAACGACGGTATCTCGCTGGCCCAGACCGCTGAAGGCGCGATGGTCGAAATCGGCAGCAACCTGCAGCGTATCCGCGAGCTGTCGGTGCAGTCGTCCAACGCCACCAACTCGCCGACCGACCGTGACGCGCTGAACTCCGAAGTCAAGCAGCTCACCGCCGAAATCGACCGCGTCGCCAACCAGACCAACTTCAACGGCACCAAGCTGCTGAACGGCGACTTCTCCGGCGCGCTGTTCCAGGTCGGCGCCGACGCCGGCCAGACCATCGGCATCAACAGCATCGTCGACGCCAACGTCGATTCGCTGGGCAAGGCCAACTTCGCTGCCGCCGTCTCCGGCGCCGGCGTGACCGGCACCTCCACCGCCTCCGGCTCGATCAGCGGCATGAGCCTGTCGTTCAAGGACGCCAGCGGCGCGTCCAAGAGCATCACCATCGCGGACGTCAAGGTCGGCGTCGGCGAGAGCGCTGCCGACGTGAACAAGAAGGTGGCTGCGGCGATCAACGACAAGCTCGACCAGACCGGCATGTACGCCTCGATCAAGAGCGACGGTTCGGTGCAGATCGAATCGCTGAAGGCTGGCCAGGACTTCACCTCGCTGACCGCCGGCACCTCCAGCGCCGCAGGCATCACCGTCGGCGCCGGCATCACCACCGCCTCGGCCGCTTCCGGCTCCGCCGCCTCGACCCTGAGCAGCCTGGACATCTCCACGTTCTCCGGCTCGCAGAAGGCCCTGGAAATCGTCGACAAGGCGCTGACCGCGGTCAACTCCTCGCGCGCCGACATGGGTGCGGTGCAGAACCGCTTCACCTCCACCATCGCCAACCTGAGCGCTACCTCGGAAAACCTGTCGGCCTCGCGTAGCCGTATCCGCGACACCGACTACGCCAAGGAAACCGCCGAGCTGACCCGCACGCAGATCCTGCAGCAGGCCGGTACCGCGATGCTGGCCCAGGCCAAGTCGGTTCCGCAGAACGTGCTGAGCCTGCTGCAGTAATCGGCAGCGGTTGGCAGCACGTCCAGAGCCCCTCTCCGGAGGGGCTTTTTTTGTGGCCGCGGTTTTTTCGGCCGCAGCGTTTGGCACGGTCGCGCAGCACGGTTTGTTGGCGCGGGGTTTTTGATGCAGTGGCGGCATGGAAATTGCATCATCCAGCCTCGTGAGCGACACGGGTCGCCGCCGCTAAAGTCCACCCGGATGCGGCCGATACCCGTCTCGTCATCCCATGCGTCCATCTTTTGTGGACGCCCAGACGAGGAATGCAACATGGCATCGGTGATCAGCACTTCCGGCTCCGGTCTGGACATCCCCACCGTGGTGTCCACCCTGGTCTCCCGGCAGAAAGACCCCGAGCAGGCGCGCATCAACAAGGCCGGGACCGCCGCGACGACACAGTTGTCGGCAATCAGCCAGATCAAGAGCAGCATGACCACGCTCAAGTCTGCGCTGGACAAGGTCATCAGCAGCGCCGACACCAACGCCTACAAGGCGACGGTGCCGACCGATGCCGGCTTCACCGCCACCACCACCAACTCGGCCGCGCCGGGCAACTACTCGGTGGAAGTGGTCTCGCTGGCCAATGCGCAGAAGCTCGCCTCCGGCGCGTTCGCCGCCGATGCCACCGTCGGCAGCGGCACGCTGACGATCGGGTACGGCGATAAAAGCATCACCGTGGACATCAGCGGCACCGACAAGCTCACCGACATCGCCGCGGCCATCAACAAGGCCGCCGGCGGCAAGGGCGTCACCGCCAGCGTGGTGACCGCCAACGATGGCCAGCACCTGGTGTTCAATGCGGTCGACTCCGGGATCAAGGGCGCCCTGACCGTCAGTGCCAGCGACCCCAGCCTGAGCAGCCTCACCTATGGCCCCGGCGTCAGCGGCGGCCTGAACCAGTCCGTGGCCGCGACCGATGCGCTGGTGCGCGTGGACGGCTTCGAACGCACCTCAAGTTCCAACACCATCACCGACATCGTGCCGGGCGTGGTGCTCAACCTCACCAAGGCCGCCGCCGGGACCAAGGTCACGCTGGGCGTCGCGGCCGACACCAGCGGCCTGAAGGCCAATCTGACTGCCTACGCCGCCGCCTACAACACCGCCAATACCCTGCTGGCCAAGAGCAGCTCCTACGACGCCACCACCAGGACGGCCGCGGCGTTGACCGGCGACTCGCTGGTGCGCGGCCTGCAGCAGCAGCTGCGCGGCCAGGTCAGCGGCAACCTCACCGAACTCAAGGCGCTGGGCCTGAACATCGACAAGGACGGCGTGATGAGCTTCGACGGCGGCAAGTTCGACACCGCCGTCGCCGCCGATGGCGGCGCCGCTGCCGAGGTGTTCGGCAAAGACAGCAAGTACGGCTCGGCCATGACCAAGCTGCTCGACAGCAACGTCAACGTCACCACCGGCACCCTGACCCTGCGCTCGGACAGCCTGAACAAGCAGATCAAGGGCTACGAGTCGGAACTCGACGACCTCGACGCGCGCATGACCAAGCTCAGCGATCGCTACACCGCGCAGTTCACCGCGATGGAAACCATGATCAGCAAGCTGCAGGGCAGCACCAGTTCGCTCAGCAGCCTGCTGACCCGCTGATTTCCGTGATGACGATCCTCAAGTCCCGCAATGGTCTTGCCGATACAAGAAGGGCCTATCGTGATATCGGCCTTGCCTTCCGGCAGGAGCGTCGTCGCCCGAGCGCAGCGCTCCGGGATCCGCGAAGGTCAGCCCATTGAGGAGTCATCCATGTACGGTTCCAATCGTCAGTATGCCGAGCAATACCGCAAGGTCGGCGTGTCCACCAGCGTGACCGAAGCCGACCCGCACAAGCTGGTGTCGCTGCTGTTTGCCGGCGCCTGCCAGCGCATCCGTCTGGCCCAGGCCTGCCTGGCGCAGGGCGACCAGGCGCGCAAGGGCAAGGCCATCGGCGAAGCCTGCGCGATCGTCGGTCACTTGAACGGCTCACTCGATCACGAAGCCGGTGGCGAGATCGCTGGTAACCTGTCGGCGCTCTACGACTACGTGATGCAGCGGCTGACTGCCGCCAACCTGCACAACGACGAAACTGCGTTGACCGAAGCGCTGGACCTGCTCAGCGAAATCGATTCGGCGTGGAACTCCATCCCCCTCGAACAACGCGGCCTCGCTGCCGTTTCGTGAGTTACACCATGCATAGCGCGCAAAGCCTTCAAGCCGAAATCGCCGATATCCGCCTGGCCATGGCGCAGGAGGAATTCGAGGTGATGCCGTTCATGCTGGACGCCCACGATCTGCATCTGCGCGAGTACGCGCAGCACGTGGACCTGAGCCAGGACCGCGAAGCGCTGCAGACGCTGCAGGCCATGCAGCAGGATCTGATGCGGATGATGCTCGAGCGCCGACGCAAGCTGCTGGACCTGATCCGCGCGCAGCGCACGTCCTCCTCGGCCAGCCGCGCCTACGCACGGGTCGGACGGATCTGATGTCCGCGCCCGGCACGCTCGCGGCATCGGCCGATGCCGCGCTGTTCGCCGACACGCTCAGCTGCGAAGTGCGTCTTCCGGCCGGCTTCCGCGCCGGTGGCGACGCCGGCCCGCACAGCGCCGCGGAAAGCCTGCTGCGCAGCCTGGGCCAGGTGGAAGACCTGCGCAGCGAAGACACCGGCGAAGACCGCGGCGAGCTGCCGCTGCTGGTGCAACGCATGGACGCCAAGCTCGACCTGATGCTGGCGCTGATCGGCCGCCTGGTACAGCAGGGCGACACCGGGTTGATCCAGGCAAACGTGCACTGGTCGGTGCGTGGAATCCGCCTGAGCTGCGCAAGCGACCACCCGCCGGGGACGCCGGGGAGCGTTTGCCTGCAACCTTCCGACTGGCTTCCTGAACTTGTACAGCTTCCTGCCGAGGTCCTGGCAAGCGCAAGCGAGGGCCACGATCATTGGCTATGGCTGCGGTTTGCGCCGCTTTCGCCAGGCTTGCAGGACGCGCTGGAACGTCATCTGTTCCGTCTGCACCGCCGCCAGATCGCCGACGCCCGCCGCCAGCGCTGATACCACCTGTTGGCGCGGGGCGCCGGGTCGGCTAAGGTGCCCTTTACTGAAAAAGGTCTCTTCTGCGCCGTGCGAGTCATCATCGTCGACGATCACACCCTTGTCCGTGCCGGCTTGTCCCGGCTGCTGCAAACCTTCGCCGGCATCGATGTCGTGGGCGAGGCCAGCAATGCACAGCAAGCCCTGGACATGACATCCCTGCACCGGCCTGATCTGGTGTTGATGGACCTGTCCCTGCCCGGCCGCAGCGGCCTGGATGCCATGACCGATGTGCTGCGCGCCGCGCCGCGCACCCATGTGGTGATGATGTCGATGCATGACGACCCGGTGCACGTGCGCGATGCACTCGATCGCGGCGCGGTCGGCTTCGTGGTCAAGGATGCCGCGCCGCTGGAGCTGGAGCTGGCATTGCGTGCAGCGGCAGCCGGCCAGGTGTTCCTGAGCCCGCAGATTTCGTCCAAGATGATCGCGCCGATGCTGGGCCGCGAAAAACCGGTCGGTATTGCCGCCCTGTCGCCGCGCCAGCGCGAGATCCTGCGCGAGATCGGCCGCGGCCAGAGCAACAAGGAAATCGCCGCCGATCTCGGCATCAGCGTCAAGACCGTGGAGACCCATCGCGCGCGCATGATGGAATCGCTCGGCTGCCGGCGTGCCAACGATCTGGTGTTGCTGGCGGCCAAGCACCACAACGAGCTGGTCTGAGGCCGGCGGCTGGACGGTGGCCGCAAACGGCCGCCAGCAATCGAAACAGTGACGGGATTCCGGCAGGCACGCTCAAGCCTGCATGGAACGTCAGGAGATTCCCCACGTCCTGTCAGGAAAATCATGAATCGCCTCGCGCGATTCCCTGATTAGAAACCCGTCGCCTTGTCCTGCAAGATGCGTTCCATCGCTGCCACGTGCGGCGCCTTCCGGAAGCGCTTCGATGAAGACGACCATTTCCGCCCAGCTTGGCCAGCAACTGCACCTGACCCCGCAGTTGCTGCAGTCGATCCGTCTGTTGCAACTGGACGGCATGCAGCTGGAACTGGAAATCCGTCGCGCGCTGGAAACCAATCCGCTGCTGGAACTGGAGGAGCTGGCCGACAACGACACCGCCGCGAGCAGCGACGATGGCGCTTCCGACGTCGCGGCCTTCGACGAACTGCCGGAAAGCACGATGTGGGACGTGCAGAACAGCAGCTGGAACGACGGCGACGACGATCGGATGCAGCGCGTGGCAGCCGGCGACTCCACCGACCCGCATGTGCGCATCCTGCGCGAGCTGGCGCTGGACCTGGACGAGGCCGCATTGGGGGCCGCCGCGTTCTGGCTGGAGCAGACCGACGACGCCGGCTACCTGACCGAAGCCCTGGCGACGCTGCAGCAGCTCGGCGCGACCCGTCTTGGTATGACCGTGCAGGCAGTGGAAGCGATCCGTCAGCGCCTGCTGCACGGCGACCCGGCCGGCCTGGCCGCCTGCGACCTGCGCGAGTGCCTGCAGGCCCAGCTGAGCGCCCTGCCCGGCCGCGTGCCGGCACGTCATCTGGCCGCGCGCATCCTTGCCGGCGACCTGGACCTGCTGGCCAGCCACGACTATCCGCTGCTGGCGCGCGCGCACGATGCCGAAGTGGACGATGCACGCGAAGCGGTGCGGCTGATCCTGTCGCTGCAACCGCGCCCCGGCGATGACCTGCTGCAGGAAAGCAACGCCAGCGTGATCCCGGACGTGCTCGCCTGGCATGCCGACGGCAGCTGGCGGGTGGCGTTGAACCCGGCCACCACGCATCGGGTGAACATCAACCCCGTGCACGAGCGTGCACTGGCCGAGGCCGGCGACGCCGCCCAGCCGCTGCGCGACATGCTGCAGGAAGCGCGCTGGCTGACCCGCGGCCTGTCGATGCGCTACGAGACCCTGCTGCGTGCCACGCGCGCCATCGTCGAACGCCAGGCCACGTTCCTGGTACGCGGCGAGGAAGCGATGGCGCCGCTGACGCTGAAAGAGATCGCCGATGAGATCGGCATGCACGAATCGACGATTTCGCGCATTACCACCGGCAAATACATCCAGACCCCGCGCGGCACCTTCGAGCTCAAGCACTTCTTTGCGGTACGCCTGGAAGGCGCCAGCGTCTCCGGCCAGGCGGTCAAGGCGATGGTGCGCCGACTGATCGAAAGCGAGCCGGCCGGCCGGCCGCTGGCCGACGAAGCCATCGCCGGGCTGTTGTCGCGCCAGGGCGTTAACATTGCCCGTCGCACTGTGGCCAAGTACCGCGAACAACTCGACATCGCCCCGGCACGCGAGCGCCGCCGCACCAACAAACCGCCGCTTGCCCGGGCAGGATAAGGATTACTATGAGCAAACTCACCGTGCTGCTGGTCGACGACCACGAGGGCTTCATCAACGCTGCGATGCGTCATTTTCGCAAAGTGGAGTGGCTCGATATCGTGGGCAGTGCCGCCAATGGACTGGAAGCGATCGAGCGCTCTGAGTCGCTGCGCCCCAATGTCGTGCTGATGGACCTGGCCATGCCGGAGATGGGTGGGCTGCAGGCCACGCGTCTGATCAAGACGCAGGACGATCCGCCGTATATTGTCATCGCGAGCCATTTCGACGATGCAGAGCATCGTGAACATGCTCTTCGCGCGGGTGCTGACAATTTTGTCAGCAAGCTGTCCTATATCCAGGAAGTCATGCCAATCCTGGAGGGCCTGACGGAAGGAGCCAGGAATGAGTGAGTCCCGCATTCTGCTGATCGACAGCGATGCCGTGCGCGCCGAGCGCACTGTCTCGCTGCTCGAATTCATGGACTTCAATCCACGCTGGGTCACCGACGGCGGCGACATCAATCCCGGCCGCCATCGCCATGACGAGTGGATGGCGGTGATGGTGGGCTCTGCGCAGGACGCGGCGCAGGCCGACAAGTTCTTCGACTGGCTGGCCGATGCCAAGCTGCCGCCACCGGTGCTGCTGATGGAAGGCAGCCCGAGCGCATTCGCACAGGCCCACGGCCTGCACGAAGCCAATGTCTGGACGCTGGACACGCCGCTGCGGCATACCCAGCTGGAAGCCCTGCTGCGCCGCGCCAGCCTCAAGCGCCTGGACGCCGAACACCAGGCCGGCGTGCAGCAGGACACCGGCCCGACCGGCAACAGCGAGGCCGTGACCCGCCTGCGCCGTTTGATCGACCAGGTGGCCGCCTTCGACACCACGGTGCTGGTGCTGGGCGAATCGGGCACCGGCAAGGAGGTCGTGGCACGCGCCATCCACCAGCAGTCGCCACGGCGCGACGGGCCGTTCGTGGCGATCAACTGCGGTGCGATCCCGCCGGACCTGCTGGAAAGCGAGCTGTTCGGCCATGAAAAGGGCGCCTTCACCGGCGCACTGAGTACCCGCAAGGGCCGCTTCGAAATGGCCGAAGGCGGCACCCTGCTGCTGGACGAGATCGGCGACATGAGCCTGCCGATGCAGGTCAAGCTGCTGCGCGTGCTGCAGGAGCGCAGCTTCGAGCGCGTCGGCGGTGGCCAGACCATCCGTTGCAACGTGCGGGTGATCGCCGCCACCCACCGCAACCTGGAAACCCGCATCAGCGACGGACAGTTCCGCGAGGACCTGTTCTACCGCCTCAACGTGTTCCCGATCGAGATGCCGGCGCTGCGCGAACGCGTCGACGACCTGGCCATGCTGGTGCAGACCATCGCCGGGCAGCTGGCGCGTACAGGACGCGGCGAAGTGCGCTTTGCCGACGAGGCCCTGCAGGCGCTGCGCAGCTACGACTGGCCGGGCAACGTGCGCGAGCTGACCAACCTGGTGGAACGCCTGGCGGTGCTGCATCCGGGCGGACTGGTGCGCGTGCAGGACCTTCCGGCGCGTTACCGCGGTGACTTTGCCCCGGCGGTTGCGGTCGAGCTTGCGCCGGAACCGGCGCTGGTGGCCGCCCCCATCGAAGCCATCGCGCTGCCGGCCAACGTGGTGACCCTGCAGCCGGCGGCAGCCGATGCCGAACCGGCGACCGGCTCCAGCCTGCCCGACGATGGCATCGACCTGCGTGGGCACATGGCCAACATCGAGCTGGCGCTGATCAACGAGGCGCTGGAACGCACCCAGGGCGTGGTGGCGCATGCAGCGCAGCTGCTCGGCCTGCGCCGCACCACGCTGGTGGAAAAGCTGCGCAAGTACGGCATCGATCGCGAGCAGACCGAGCTGGCGAACTGAGCCAAGCGCCGGACCGGCGCGGTGTTGCGCCGGCACCACGACTCTGCCGTGGTTCTGGCGTGCTCCTTGCATAAGGTGTAAAGCCGCCGGCACATGCCGGTCCAGCCCGAGACTGCCGTGTACCGAGCGCCCACCGATAGTCCCATGCCAACCAATGCGCCCGCGTCGGTTGCGACCGCCGGCTTGCCGCAGGCGGCGATCGCCACGTCTACTGCAGCTGGCCTGCCTCAGCATCCGTCGGCTGGGAATGGGACCGTCCAACCGGTGCAACCAGACTGCGATCCGCAGGCCCACTGCGACCCGATCTTTGTCACCCAGCCCTACCTTCCGCCGCTGCAGGAGTTCATGCAGTACCTGGAAGGCATCTGGGAGCGCAAGGTGCTGACCAACAACGGCCCCTGCCATCAGGAACTGGAACGTCGCCTGGGCGAATACCTGGGGCTGGAGCACATTTCGCTGTTCGCCAATGGCACCCTTGCATTGATGACTGCGATGCAGGCGCTGGACCTTGCCGGCGAAGTCATCACTACGCCGTATAGCTTCGTGGCGACCTCGCACGCGCTGCTCTGGAACCGGCTGCGGCCGGTGTTCGTGGATATTGACCCTGGCACGCTGAACTTGCAGCCGGCCTGCATCGAGGCGGCGATCACCCGGCACACCACGGCGATCCTGCCAACGCACTGCTATGGCCATCCCTGCGACGTGGCTGCGATCCAGGCCATCGCCGATCGCCACGGGCTGAAGGTGATCTACGACGCTGCACATGCCTTCGGCGTGGCCGACGCCGGCGGTAGCATCCTGCGTCACGGCGACCTGTCGGTGCTCAGCTTTCATGCCACCAAGGTCTTCAATACCTTCGAGGGTGGCGCCATCGTCAGTCCGGACGCGGAAACCAAACAGCGCATCGACCGTCTCAAGAACTTTGGCATCGTCGACGAGACGACGGTGGTGGAGCCGGGGATCAACGGGAAGATGTCGGAGATCAATGCCGCCTTCGGCCTGCTCCAGCTCAAGCACGTCGACTCGGTGCTTGCCGAGCGTGGCCGCATCGACGACTTCTACCGGCAGCGCCTGGCGCAGGTTGGCGGCATAGCCTGCCTCACCGGCACCGCCGAACGCCACAACGCGGCCTACTTCCCGATACTGGTCAGGCCAGATTATCCAATCAGTCGCGATGCCCTGCACGCCCTGTTCAAGTGCAAGAACATCCATACCCGTCGCTACTTCCACCCGCCGATCAGCAGCTTCCCGATGTATAGCGCGTTGCCATCGGCCGCCCCTGCCGCGTTGCCCAACACCTACCGGGCCGCAGAGCAGGTCATCTGCCTGCCGATCTATCCCGGCCTACCTATCAGCGTCGCCGAGACGATTGTGGCGACCATTGCGGGTGCGCACTGATCAATGAAAGACGGCATTCTGGTTACCTCGATCGGTTCGATGTCCGCCGTCAGTGTGCTCGGCGCATTGCGTACCTGCACCAGCGCGCGGATCGTCGGCAGCGACATCCATCCAGGCAACTGGGTGGCCGCGTCGGCACTGGTCGACCATTTCGTCGCGCTGCCGCCTGGGCAGGCAGCCGACGCCTACGCCGATGCGCTATTGACAGTATGCCTGCGCGAGCAGATCGGCCTGGTCATGCCACTGACCGATCCGGAGGTGGATGTCCTGGTCACGCACAGGCTGCGCTTTGCCAGCCACGGCGTGATCGTCTGCACCGCCGAGGCCGATGCGGTGGCGCTGGCACGTGACAAACTGGCACTGCACGCGCGTTTCGTCGACGATGTTCGGGTGGCCACGATTCCTTCGGTTCCACTCGACCAAACAGCCGATCTGCCCGCGTTCCCGCTACTGGCCAAACCGCGCCGCGGGCGCAGCAGCCAGGGCCACCGCGTCCTGCACGACGCCGAGGATCTGGCCTCAGCGCGTCGACGCCTGGACCCGGCCGACTACCTGCTTCAGCCCTACTACCCCGGCGCGGTATTCGTGGCCGATGTAGTGCGCGAGCAAGCCAGCGGTGCCGGGCGGTGCCTGTGCCGCGAAGAGCTGCTGCGCACCGCCAACGGCGCCGGCACCACCGTGCGTGTTGCTGCCATGCCGGAGCTGGAGGCGCTGGCCCTGCATGTCGCCGCGGTACTGGATCTGAATGGCTGCAGCAACATCGAGTTCCTGCGTCACGACGACCGCTACCTGCTGATGGACGTGAACCCACGCTTCTCTGCCGGCGTCGGCTTTTCGGTGCTGGCCGGATACGACATGCCCTCCGCCCACCTGGCCTGCTTCACGGGCCGGCCGTTGCCGCCGATGCCGTCGATAGCGCAGCCGCGCGTGTTTACCCGGCATGCGCACGAAGTCGAGCTTTGCGCCGATCGTATCTCGGCGCCCGTTTCCATTCACGCCCTTTCCTGAGCGCCATCGCATGTCACTGATCGATCTGAATCCGTCCTCCAGTGCCGACGGATGGGACAGCAAATGGGTCGAGATCTTCGACCGCTACCAGAATGACCGTCGCCACGCCTACTACATCAACGCGCTACTGGAGCAAGGTGAGCGCAGCGTTCTGGAACTTGCCGCCGGCAGTTTCCGCGACATGGCATCGCTGCGTGCGATGGGTGTGGACTGCTCGGGCATGGATTTCTCCATGGAATCGGTGAAACGGGCACGGCAGGCATTTCCGCAGTTTGCCGCACAAATCACCCAAATGAGCGCCTTCAAGATGCCGCTGCCGGATCGCGCGGTCGACGTCACCTACCACAACGGCTTCTGGGTGCTGTTTTCCGACGACCAGATCCAGGCCCTGGCCCACGAACAGGCGCGTGTCACCGGCCGCCGCATGATCGCCACCGTGCACAACGGCCACAACCCCCGGTTCGTCGCATATTTCGACACGATGAAGCGCAACGATCCGCTCTACGACATCCGTTTCTTCAGCGTTGCGCAGATCACCGAGCACATGCGCCAGGTCTGCGACGAGGTCGTCGTCGTTCCGGTTGGCAAATACAAGCGCCGCCACGAGGATGCCTTGATCCGATGGGGACTTACCCAGCCGTGGTTGCTGCGCGCCTACCTCAAGGCCAGCGGTCACCGGTTGTTGGAAACCAGCGAGCGGCTGCTTTGCATCGGTCGCGTGCGATGAGCTTGCCGATACCGCGCACGCCTGATCAGCGCATGCCAACCGTGCTGGTGTTCCCTATCAACCTGGATGCCTCGGCAGCCTGGGTCGCCGTCGCCCGCTCGCTCGACCTGCGGGTGTTGGGTGCCAGTTCCGAGCCTACAGAGGATGGCTTGTTCGGCGTGGACGCAGTCGTGTACCTGCCCTACATCACCGACCCGGCGTTCGTGACAGCGTTGCAGCACATGGTCGCCGCGCATGGAGTCACCCACCTGTTCAGTGCGCACCAGGGTGTTTGGGCCCACCTAGACCATGTGCTGGCGCAGGCCTGGGGAACGGCAACGGCACCGAGCCTGTGCGCCCCCAGCCCGCACCAGGCAGAGCGCGCTGCATTTGCCCGCAGTCGGCAATGGGCCGATGCGGCGACCGGCGATCTGCTGCCCTGGCAGCTTCCTGACACCCCGACGCCGGCCGCCCCGCTGGCGGTCCACGAGGCGGCCGGGCTGCATCGCCAGTTCGTGCGCACTCCCGGCCAATGCGATGAAGAGAAGCTCCGCGCGTTGTGCGCACTGGCCAGGGTTGCACCCCGTGGCGACATCGTCGAGATCGGCTGCCTGTATGGGCGATCCGCGCTGGCGCTGGGCAGCCTGGGGCATCGCTATGCCATTGGCTCCACCATCTGCGTGGACGCCTGGGGCTTTGCGCAGGCACGCGACCAGGGCGACGCTGCCGAGATCCTGAACGGGGCCGGCGTGGTAGTGGATTTCGAGCACATCTTCGAAGATTTCCTGGCAACTGCTTCGCAGGTCCCGGGTATGGGCTGCATCCGCCTGCCCTCGCAGGCGGCCATCGCGGTCTATTGCCGGGCCGCGGCGTCCGGATGGCTGGACAGCGGACCGCTGCGGCCGGTCCCTGTGCAGGGTGCCATTGCGATCCTGCACATCGACGGCAACCATGCCCATGCCGAGGTCGTTGCAGATATCGCAGCCTGGCTGCCGTGGCTGCGTCCTGGCGGCTGGCTGCTGCTGGACGATTATGTTTGGGCGTTCGGCGACGGCCCCCGCCGCGCCGGCGACGCCCTGCTGAAGGACGGCGGTTTCGATTGCGCCTTCATCGCCGCCGACACCCTCTTCCTCCGCAAGTGCGCCGCCTGAGCCCCCAATCTTGACGACCCCGATGCCCACTCCATTCCCCGCCGTGCCGCGAGTCACGGTAGCAGTACCCGCCTACAAACCCACCTTCCTGGAGACCGCGCTGCGCAGCGCACTCACGCAGGACCTGCACGATCTGGAGTTGTTGATCTGCGATGACTGCCCGGACGAAGCCGTCGCCCAGGTCGTGGCCCCCTTCCTTGCCTCCGAGCACGGGACGCGTATCCGCTACCTGCGCAACCCACAGCCGCTGTTGGAAGTCGGAAATTTCGGTCGCTGCATCGCGGAGGCTCGCGGCACCTACCTCAAATTCCTCTGCGACGACGACGTGCTGCTACCCGGCTGCCTGACCGCGATGGCCGATGTGCTGGACCGGCACCCGGAGGTGACGCTGGTCTCGTCGCGTCGGCAGTTGATCGACGAACGCGGCGCCCCACTGCCGGACTCCGGCGCCACCGCAATGCCGTTCGAAGGCGACGTCTGCGTGCATGGCCAGGAACTGGTCTCGTTCCTGGCAGAGCGCACCTTGAACTTCATCGGCGAACCCAGCACGGTGATGTTCCGCACTGCACAGATGCGGCCGCATGCCCAGGCGCCGTTTTCGCTGCACGGCCGACGCATCCAGTGGCTGGGCGACCTCACCATGCACGTCAATCTGCTGCGCGAGGGTCATCTGGCCATGCTGCAGACCCCGCTGTCGTGCTTTCGCATCTCTGCCGGACAGGTGAGCAATGCCTCCCGGCTGGCCCCCGATAGCGGCCGCGCCGGCTTGACCGCGTTTCGCACCGCCATTCGCGAGCTCGGCTGGCAGCGCTCCGCGCGCAATCACGAGGTCGGGGTCAGGCCGTTGGAAGGCGCGCAATCCTTCATTGCGTTCGATCTCGGCGTGCGCGTGGATCGCATGCTTCGCAACCTGCCGCCGACTCCGCCCAGCAGCGGCGAGATCCTGCGCGCTTGGCTCGACCAGCGGGTGCCGGACGAGGCCCAGCGCCGGCGGATCGCGGCGCGGTTGCAGATGGCAGGCGGCGGCCCCCTGATCTGCGTGGTGGTCGTGGATCGTCATGGAGACGCCGCCGCGATCGACGTCACCGTTCAAAGCCTGATCTCACAGGCAGGCCAATACCCACGGGTGCAGGTGCAGATCGTCAGCCCGGTGGACGCAGTCACGCCGCACAAGGCGCCGTTCCCGATCCACCTGCACCGCCACGAGGGCTCGCTGGCACAGCTTGAGGCGATCAACGCGTTGGCCGCCACCGGATCAGCCGATTGGCTGCTGTCCGTGAAGGCCGGCACCACCTTCACCGCCTCGGGCCTGCTCGCCGTAGCGCAGGATCTGCTGGCTGACAGCAGCCTGCGCGCGGTGTACGCCGACGAGATGATCAGGGCCGAGGACGGCGAACTTTCGGCGCTGCTGCGGCCGGACGCCAACCTGGATCTGCTTTTGTCCATGCCAGCCAGCATGGTGCGCCACTGGCTCTACAGGCGTGACACCTTTGTCGCAGCAGGCGGCCTGGACCCTGCATTCACCGATGCGGCGGAATTGGATCTGCTGTTGCGTCTCATCGACGCCGACGGCCTCAACGGCCTGGGTCACGTACACGAGCCGCTGCTGGTGATTCCCACGTCGCGTGTCTGGTCGCATCCGGCCGAACGGAAGGCACTGCTACGTCACTTGCACCATCGCGGTTACGAGCAAGCCAAGGTCGACAGCCACCTGCCCGGCTGCTACCGCATCGATTACGGACATGCGCAGGCACCGTTGGTATCGATCATCGTCCCCACCAAGAACCAGCTCGGCATGCTGCAGCGCTGCGTGGAAACACTGCTTGAAAAGACCGCCTACACTAACTACGAGTTGCTGATCGTCGATAACGGCAGCACCGACACCGACGCGTGCCAGTGGCTGGACGGCATCGAGGCGATGGACAGCCCGCAACTACGCGTGCTGCGCTACCCGCAACCGTTCAACTACGCTGCCATGAACAACCTGGCTGCACAGCATGCGCGCGGCGAGTATCTGGTCCTGTTGAATAACGATACCGCGATCCTGCAAGGGAACTGGCTGCATGCGCTGCTCAACCACGCGCAACGGCCAGAGGTAGGCGTGGTGGGCGCAAAGCTGCTGTACCCCAACGGTACCGTTCAGCACGCCGGCGTGCTGCTGGGATGGCATGGCCCCGCCGAACACCCCTTCAACGGCGAGGCGATGGACGCGCCCGGCTACATGTACCGGCTGCAGGTCGATCAGGACTACAGTGCTGTCACCGGCGCCTGTCTCATGGTGCGCGCCAGCCTCTACGCAGAGGTCGGCGGCCTGGACGAGGATGTCTTCAAGGTTTCCTACAACGATGTGGACCTGTGCCTGAAGATCCGGCAGGCCGGCTATCTGGTGGTCTGGACCCCGCATGCATTGCTGCTGCACGAGGGCAACGTGAGTCAGACGCATGTGGATACCGCCACGCAGCTCGCCAAATCGCGCCGCTTCGAGGCCGAACAAGAGGCCGTGTACCGGAAATGGCTGCCCTGGATCGCACACGACCCCGCCTACAACCGTAATCTGAGCCTGCACGGCGACGCCTTTCAGGTGGAAGACGACAACCGCCTGACCTGGCGTCCGCTGAGCTGGCGTCCATTGCCCACCGTGCTGGCGATGGCGGCTGACCGGGATGGCTGCGGCAACTACCGCATCATCCAGCCCGTGCGCACCATGCAGGCCAATGGGCTGGCCGACGCGATTTGGTCGATGCGCTACCTGTCGCCGGTGGAGATGCAGCGATTGCAGCCGGATACGCTGGTGCTGCAGCGCCAGATGTTCGAGCACAACCTGGTGCCGCAGCAGCGCGGCACCCGCTTCAGCGGTTGCTTCAAGGTGGCGGAACTGGACGACTACCTGCCCAACGTGCCGCGCAAGAACCTGCATCGCGATGCCATCCCCAACGAGATCATGCGCAGCATGCGCAAATCGTTGGGGATGGTGGACCGCTTCGTGGTCTCGACACACGCGCTGGCCGAGGCATTGCAGGGCATGCACCGCGATACCCGGGTGGTGGAAAACCGCCTGCCATTGCCTTGGTGGCAGGATCTGCGAAGCCTGCGTGGCCAGGGCCGACGTCCGCGTGTGGGCTGGGGCGGTGGCATCGGCCACCGTGGGGACCTGGAAATGATCGAAGACGTGGTCAGGGCGCTGGCCGGAGAGGTGGAATGGGTGTTCTTCGGCATGTGCCCTGAAAGACTGCAACCTTACGTCCACGAATTCCATCCCGGCGTGCCTATCGACGACTATCCCGCAAAGCTGGCCGGACTGAACCTGGATCTGGCGCTGGCTCCGCTGGAGGACAACCTGTTCAACCAGTGCAAGAGCAACCTGCGCCTGTTGGAGTACGGCGCCTGTGGCTTCCCGGTGGTGTGCAGCGACGTGCGTCCGTACCAGGGTTCGTTACCGGTCACCCGCGTACGCCACCGCTTTCGGGATTGGGTGGAGGCGATCCGCATGCACATCAACGATCTGGACGCCGCTGCCGCCGCTGGCGATGCGCTGCGTGCGGCCGTGCGACGTGACTGGATGCTGGACCATGACCACGCTGCGCATTGGTTGACGCAGTGGTTGCCGGATTGAGCCGGGCTGGCAGCAGCCGCTTCCGGCCGCCAGCCGGAAGCGGCTAGCCGGCAGCACGTCGCATCACGCGCCGGCCAGCGGCAGCGCGGCGATCAGACCGCCTCGGCGGCTTGGCGGCCGGCAACGCGCTTGCGTGCCCAATCAGCCCCGCGTGAAGGCTTTGCCCTGGCTCTTCGCCCCGCGCGCCGGAATCCCGACGCAGTTTCGGCACGCCGCTTGCATTGGTGTGGATGCCTCCCTGGCTGACCGCACCCATGAGCGACTCCGTTACCTCCATCCTCTCGCAGATCCGCAGCTACCAGACGCAGATGGGCCAAGGCCCGATGGGTGCGGTGGGCGATGCGGCGCGCGGCAATCAGATCCAGGGGCTGGCCGGCACGCAGGGAACGCCGGCCACCCAGGCACCGAGCTTCAGCGAGACCTTGCGCGGCGCCCTCGGCGGCGTCAACGAGGCCCAGCAGAAGTCCGGCGCCCTGGCCAAGGCCTTCGAAATGGGCGACCCCAGTGCCGATCTGGCACGGGTCATGGTCGCCTCCCAGCAGTCCCAGGTGGCCTTCCGCGCCACCGTGGAAGTCCGCAACCGTCTCGTCCAGGCTTACCAGGACGTCATGAACATGCCGCTGTAAGGGTTGACGACACATGGCACTCGCGATCACCAAAGAAAACATGAACCAGAACGCCGAAAAGGCGGGGCAATGGTTCGACCGTGTCCGCAGCCTGCAGATCACCCGCAAGCTGACCATGATGGCGATGATCGCCGTGGCGGTGGCGGCCGGTCTGGCGGTGTTCTTCTGGTCGCAGAAACCCGGTTACCAGTCGCTGTACACCGGCCTGGACGAAAAGGGCAATGCCGAGGCGGCCGACCTGCTGCGCACCGCGCAGATCCCGTTCAAGATCGACCAGGGCACCGGCGCCATCTCGGTGCCGCAGGACCGTCTGTACGACGCCCGCCTGAAGCTGGCCGGCTCCGGCCTGACCGGCAAGGAGACCGGCGGCGGCTTCGAGCTGATGGAAAAGGATCCCGGCTTCGGCGTCAGCCAGTTCGTGGAAAACGCCCGCTACCAGCACGCCCTGGAAACCGAGTTGTCGCGCACCATCGGCACCCTGCGTCCGGTGCGCGAGGCGCGTGTGCATCTGGCCATTCCCAAGCCCAGCGCCTTCACCCGCCAGCGTGACGTGGCCAGCGCCTCGGTGGTGCTGGAGCTGCGCGGCGGCCAGGGCCTGGAACGCAACCAGGTCGATGCCATCGTCAACCTGGTCGCCTCCAGCATCCCGGACATGACCCCCGAGCGCGTCACCGTGGTCGACCAGAGCGGGCGCATGCTCTCCATCGCCGATCCCAACAGCGACGCCGCCCAGCACGCCGCCCAGTTCGAACAGGTGCGCCGCCAGGAAAGCTCCTACAACCAGCGCATCCGCGAGCTGCTCGAGCCGATGACCGGCCCGGGCCGGGTCAACCCGGAAGTCAGCGTGGACATGGACTTCTCTGTGGTCGAGGAAGCCCGCGAGCTCTACAACGGCGAGCCGGCCAAGCTGCGCAGCGAGCAGGTCAGCGATACCAGCACCAGCGCCACCGGCCCGCAGGGCCCGCCGGGCGCGACCAGCAACAGCCCCGGCCAGCCGCCTGCGCCAGCCGCAAACGCCACTGCCGGCGCACCAGGCACTCCGGCCGCTGCCAATGGCCAGGCCGCCGCAGCGGCTGCGCCGACCGAAAGTTCCAAGAGCGCCACCCGCAATTACGAATTGGACCGGACCTTGCAACACACCCGTCAGCCGGCCGGCCGCATCAAGCGGGTGTCGGTGGCGGTGCTGCTGGACAACGTGCCGCGTCCCGGTGCCAAGGGCAAGATGGTCGAGCAGCCGCTGACGGCCGCCGAGCTCACCCGCATCGAGGGCCTGGTCAAGCAGGCCGTGGGCTTCGACGCGGCCCGTGGTGACACGGTGTCGGTGATGAACGCCCCGTTCGTACGCGAGGCGGTCACCGGCGAGGAAGGTCCGAAGTGGTGGGAAGACCCGCGCGTGCAGAACGGTCTGCGCCTGCTGGTCGGTGCGGTGGTGGTGCTGGCGCTGCTGTTCGGCGTGGTGCGCCCCACCCTGCGCCAGCTCACCGGCGTGACCGCGGTCAAGGACAAGCAGGACAAGGGCGGCAACGATGGCACTCCACAGAGCGCCGACGTGCGGATGGTCGACGATGACGACCTGGTGCCGCGCCTGGAAGAAGACACCGCCCAGCTCGGTCAGGACCGCAAGACCCCGATCGCGCTGCCGGATGCCTACGAAGAACGCATGCGCCTCGCACGCGAAGCAGTCAAAGCCGATTCAAAACGTGTCGCACAAGTCGTGAAGGGATGGGTCGCCAGTGAAGCCTGATACACCACCGATGACCGGCGTACAGCGCGCCGCCGTGCTGTTGCTGTCGCTCGGGGAAAGCGACGCCGCCGAAGTGCTCAAGCACATGGACCCCAAGGAGGTGCAGAAGATCGGCATCGCCATGGCCACCATGACCGGCATCTCGCGCGACCAGGTCGAGAAGGTCATGGACGAGTTCAACGGCGAACTGGCCGGCAAGACCTCGCTGGGCGTGGGCGCCGACGACTACATCCGCAACGTGCTGATCCAGGCGCTGGGCGCCGACAAGGCCGGCGGCCTGATCGACCGCATCCTGCTCGGCCGCAACACCACCGGCCTGGACACCCTGAAGTGGATGGACCCGCGCGCGGTGGCCGACCTGGTGCGCAACGAGCACCCGCAGATCATCGCCATCGTCATGGCGCATCTGGACAGCGACCAGGCCGCCGAGGCCCTGAAGCTGCTGCCCGAGCGCACCCGCGCCGACGTGCTGCTGCGCATCGCCACCCTGGACGGCATCCCCCCGAATGCGCTGAGCGAGCTCAACGACATCATGGAGCGCCAGTTTTCCGGCAACCAGAACCTCAAGTCGTCCAACGTGGGCGGCATCAAGGTGGCCGCCAACATCCTCAACTTCCTGGACACCGGCGCCGACCAGGGCGTGCTGGGCGAGATCGGCAAGATCGACGCCGACCTGGCCGGCAAGATCCAGGACCTGATGTTCGTGTTCGACAACCTGGTGGACCTGGACGACCGCGGCCTGCAGACGCTGCTGCGCGAGGTCTCCGGCGAACGCCTGGGCCTGGCCCTGCGCGGCGCCGACGTCAAGGTGCGCGAGAAGATCACCCGCAACATGTCCCAGCGCGCCGCCGAGATCCTGCTCGAGGACATGGAAGCGCGCGGCCCGGTGCGCCTGGCCGACGTGGAAGCGGCGCAGAAGGAAATCCTCACCATCGTCCGCCGCCTGGCTGACGAAGGTGCGATCAGCCTGGGCGGCGCCGGGGCGGAGGCGATGGTATGACCGACATCGTCACCCGCTGGCTGGCTCCCGACCTGCACCTGGAACCCGCCCCGCCGGAGCCGGAGTACGACGAACCGGCGGTGTACGAGCCGGTGCTGCGTCCACCGACCCTGGAAGAGATCCAGGCCATCGAAGACGCCGCCCAGCAGGAAGGCTTTGCGCGCGGCCATGCCGAAGGCTTTGCCCAGGGCCAGTCGGAGGTGCGCCGGCTGACCGCGCAGATCGACGGCATCCTGGACAACTTCACCCGACCGCTGGCGCGGCTGGAGAACGAGGTGGTCGGCGCGCTCGGCGAGCTGGCCGTGCGCATCGCCGGCTCGCTGGTCGGGCGCGCCTACCAGGCCGACCCGCAGCTGCTGGCCGAGCTGGTCCAGGAGGCCGTCGACGCGGTCGGCGGCGCCGGCCGCGAGGTGGAAGTGCGCCTGCATCCGGACGACATCACCGCACTGCTGCCGCACCTGGCGCCCAGCAGCACCACCCGCGTGGCCCCGGACCTGAGCCTGAGCCGCGGCGACCTGCGCGTGCACGCCGAAAGCGTGCGCGTGGACGGAACACTGGACGCGCGCCTGCGGGCCGCGCTGGAGACAGTCATGCGCAAATCCGGAGCGGGCCTGTGAGTGCCCTGCTGGGAGCCACCCCGGCCGACTGGCTGGACGCGCGCAACCTGCGCCTGGCCACCCGCCTGGGCGGACTCGGGCTGGAACCGAGCGCCGGGCGCACCCTGATCCGCGAAGGCATCCTGCGCCGCGCGGTCGGCCTGACCCTGGAAGCCACCGGCTGCGAGGCGCCGATGGGCGCTACCTGCAAGGTCGAAGTGGACGGCGGCTGGGTCGATGCCGAAGTGGTCGGCTTTGCCGGCGAACGCACCTACCTGATGCCCAGCGCCGAGCTGCACGGCCTGCTGCCGAACGCCCGCGTGGTGCCCTCGCGGCGCCGTGGCGGCGTGGAAGTGGGCGAAGGCCTGCTCGGCCGCGTCATCGACAGCGACGGCACCCCGCTCGACGGCAAGGGCCCGATCCGCGGCGAAGGCAGCGTCAGCATGGCCGGCGTGTCGATCAACCCGCTGGCGCGCGAGCCGATCACCACCTCGCTGGATGTGGGCGTGCGCGCGATCAACGCGCTGCTGCCGATCGGCCGCGGCCAGCGCGTGGGCCTGTTCGCCGGCTCCGGTGTCGGTAAGTCGACACTGCTCGGCATGATGACCCGCTTCACCTCGGCCGACGTGATCGTGGTCGGGCTGATCGGCGAACGTGGCCGCGAAGTGCGCGACTTCGTCGAAACCACGCTGGGCGAGGAAGGCCTGCGCCGCGCCGTGGTGGTGGCCGCCCCGGCCGACCGCCCGCCGTTGGCGCGCCTGCACGGCGCCTACCGCGCCACCGCCATCGCCGAATGGTTCCGCGACCAGGGCCTGAACGTGCTGCTGCTGATGGATTCGCTGACCCGTTTCGCCCAGGCCCAGCGCGAGATCGGCCTGTCGGTCGGCGAGCCGCCGACCACCCGCGGCTACCCGCCGTCGGTGTTCGCCAAATTGCCGGCGCTGGTCGAACGCGCCGGCAACGGCGCCAAGGGGCGCGGCTCGATCACCGCCTTCTATACCGTGCTGACCGAAGGCGACGACCCGCAGGACCCGATCGCAGACGCCGCGCGCGCCATCCTCGACGGCCACATCCTGCTCTCGCGTCGGGTTGCCGACAGCGGCCTGTACCCGGCCATCGACGTCGAATCCTCGGTCAGCCGCGTGGTGCAGGACATCGCCGACGACACCTGGCGCCTGCGTATCCGCAAGCTCAAGCGGCTGCTGTCGGCCTATACCGCCAACCGCGACCTGATCGCCATCGGCGCCTACCAGCGCGGCAGCGATCCGGCCACCGACGAAGCATTGGCGCGCTGGCCGGAGATCGTCGAATTCCTCGGCCAGGACGTCCACCGGGCCGCCGACCTGCCCGACAGCCTGTCCGCGTTGCAGCGCCTGGTCGAACCCGAGAACTAATCCATGATGCAATCCAAACGGATCGATCCGCTGCTGCGCCGCGCCCAGGAACAGGAAGACAAGGTGGCGCGCGACCTGGCCGAGCGCCAGCGCGCCCTGGACACCCACCAGTCGCGTCTGGAAGAGCTGCGCCGCTACGCCGAGGAGTACGCCAACAGCCACATGGCCGGCACCAGCGCCGCTGCGCTGAGCAACCGCCGCGCCTTCCTGGACCGCCTGGACAGCGCGGTGCTGCAGCAGGCGCAGACCGTGGAGAACAACCGCAACAAGGTGGAAGCCGAGCGCACCCGGCTGCTGCTGGCCAGCCGCGAGAAGCAGGTGCTGGAGCAACTGGCCGCCAGCTACCGCGCGCAGGAGAACAAGGTGATCGAGCGCCGCGACCAGCGTGAGATGGACGATCTCGGCGCGCGTCGTTCGCGCCTGACCCGCAGCGAAGACGCCCACGGAGAATCCGCATGAACCCCCTGTCCGCTTTTGCCGCCGGCCTCGGCGCCCTCGCCGGCACCGGCAGGAAATCCAGCTACAGCGATCCGGCGTCCGAGCCGGATGCCGGCCAGGACCCGTTCGCGCGCATGCTCAATCCGGCCAACACGCCGAACCAGGCCCCGCCGCAGGCGCCCGAGCGCGTGCCGGCCAGGCAGGCCGCGCCCAAGCCCAACCAGCCCGACAGGCAGCGCAGCGACGACGACCGCGGCGACGATGCGCCCGGCGATGCCACTGCACGCCCGCGCGCGCAGGACGGCGATGCCAAGGCCCCCACGTCCGGTTCCGCCAGGGAACCGGCTGCCGCCGACGCCGGCAGCGCCGCCGGCACCCCCAAGACCGGCAAGGGCAGCAGGACCGCCACCAACGGCGACGACGCGCCGGCCGATGCAGCCGGTGCAGCCGACACTCGCTGGCCACCGCCGGGCCTGGGTGGCTTCGGCATGGGCCTGCTGACGCAGGCGCTGCCCGGTGGCGATGTCCTGGCGGCCGCGGCGGCGGCACTGGCGGCCGGCGTGAGCGCTGCTGCCGGCACCACGCCGAGCGCAGCCGCGCTGCCGACCGACGCGAGCGCAGCCGGCGCGGCCGCAACCGCCGGCACCGCCCTGCCCGCGTTGGGCGCGCTGGCACCGGCTGCCGCCGCCGGCGCCAAGCCCACGTCCGTCACTGCCTTGAGCGGCGAGGCCCAGACAGCCGCGCTGATGAGCATGGCCGCCAGGGCGCTGGAACCGTCCACCGATGACAGCCCTGCCCCGGCAGCGCCGGACGCCCCGGCGTTCGTGCTGCCGACCACCACCGCGGCCGCGCTCGGCCGCCTGCAGGATCCGGCGCCGGTGTTCAGTGCCTCGCCCACCCCGACCCCGGAGATGGGCAGCGACAGCTTCGACGATGCCATCGGCGCACGCATGAGCTGGCTGGCCGACCAGAAGATCGGCCATGCCCATATCAAGGTGACCCCGAACGAGATGGGCCCGGTCGAGGTGCGGCTGCACCTGGACGGCGACAAGGTCACTGCCAGCTTCAGCTCCGCCAACGCCGACGTGCGCCAGGCGCTGGAGCAGAGCCTGCCGCGCCTGCGCGAGATGCTTGGCCAGAACGGCTTCCAGCTCGGCCAGGCCGATGTCGGCCAGCAACAGCAGGGCCAGTCCGGCAACCGCAATGGCGGCGGCAGCGATGGCAATGGCCTCAGCCTGGACGACAGCCCACCCGTCGGAATTCCGTCGGTGGTGTTACGCCAGCGTGGATTGCTGGACGCCTACGCCTGAGCCGGCGCACCGGGCACGCCCCGGCGCCGCCAAAACCCGGGTGCCGGCGATCTCCGGCACCGCCCTTCGACCCTCGCAGCGCAAGGCCTGCGGGGGTTTTTGCATCTGCCATGCCTGCGCGCCGGGAAACCGTCGCCGGATTGGCATGCCAATTGCATCCACCGGGTGAGCATTCCCCCTGGAGCAGACTGTGGCAGCCGCGGAAAAACCCAAGAAGACCGAAGACAAAGACGACAAGGGCGAAAAGAAGAAGGGCGGCAAGAAACTTCTGCTGATCGCCGTCGGCGTCGTGGTGCTGGCGGCTGCCGGTGGCGGCGCCTGGTTCTTTCTCGGCCACAAGGGCGACGAGAAGGGCGGCAAGCACGACGCCCCCAAGGTTGCCGAAGTGCCAAAGCCGGCACAGTACTTCCCGATGGACCCGGCGATCGTGGTCAACCTGGCCGACCCCGGCGACGGCCCGCAGTACCTGCAGGTCGAAGTGCAGCTGGTCACCCGCGACCCGGAAGACCTCAAGTTGATCACCGAAAACGCCCCGGCCATCCGTGCGCACCTGCTGATGCTGCTGTCGCAGGTCAAGGCCACCGATGTGGCCGACCTGGTCGGCAAGCAGAAGCTGCAGAAGGCGGCGCTGGCCGAAGCGCAGAAGGTCATGACCGGCGAGACCGGCAAGAAGTGCGTCGAAGAACTGCTGTTCACCAGTTTCGTCACCCAGTAAGGCCTGCCCCATGAGCGTCAGCGATCTGCTTTCCCAGGACGAAATCGATGCCTTGCTGCACGGCGTGGATTCGGGTGCGGTCAACACCGAGCCGGAGCCGCTGCCCGGCGAGGCGCGCCAGTACGACCTGTCCAGCCAGGACCGCATCATCCGCGGCCGCATGCCGACCCTGGAGATGGTCAACGAGCGCTTCGCGCGGCTGTGGCGCATCGGCCTGTTCAACCTGATCCGGCGCTCGGCCGACCTGTCGGTGCGCGGCATCGACCTGGTCAAGTTCAACGAGTACATGCACTCGCTGTATGTGCCGACCAACCTCAACCTGATCCGCTTCAAGCCGCTGCGCGGCACCGGCCTGATCGTGTTCGAACCCACGCTGGTATTCACCGTGGTGGACAACTTCTTCGGCGGCGACGGCCGGTACCACACCCGTATCGAAGGCCGCGAATTCACCGCCACCGAGATGCGCGTGGTGCAGCTGATGCTCAAGCAGACCTTCGCCGACCTGAAGGAAGCCTGGGCGCCGGTGATGGACGTGGACTTCGAGTACATCAACTCGGAGATCAACCCGCACTTCGCCAACATCGTCACCCCGCGCGAGTACGTGGTGGTGTGCCGCTTCCATGTCGAACTGGAAGGCGGCGGCGGCGAGATCCACATCACCCTGCCGTATTCGATGCTGGAGCCGATCCGCGAACTGCTCGATGCAGGCATCCAGAGCGACCGCAACGACCGCGACGACTCCTGGAACGTGATGCTGCGCGAGCAGCTGGACACCGCCGAGGTGACCCTGTCCAGCGTGCTGGCCAGCAAGCGCATGAGCCTGCGCCAGCTCACCGGCCTGAAGGTCGGCGACATCCTGCCGATCGACCTGCCCGCACAGGTGCCGCTGTGCGTGGAAGAGATCCCGTTGTTCACCGGCGAATTCGGCGTTTCCAATGGCAACAACGCCGTCAAGATCACCGCGATACGCCCGCCTGGCGTGCAAGCCCCACGCGCCGTTCCCTCCCAGGATTCCAGCAAATGATCAACTCCGACATCCTCGACGCCGCGCCTGCCACCTTCGACAGCCTGCAGGCCGAGCACGACCAGAACGCCTCCGACCTCAACCTGGACGTCATCCTGGACGTGCCGGTGACGCTGTCGCTGGAAGTGGGCCGCGCGCGTATACCGATCCGCAACCTGCTGCAGCTCAACCAGGGCTCGGTGGTGGAGCTGGAGCGCGGCGCCGGCGAACCGCTGGACGTGTACGTCAACGGCACCCTGATCGCGCATGGCGAAGTCGTCGTCATCAACGACCGCTTCGGCATCCGCCTGACCGATGTGGTCAGCCCCAGCGAGCGGATCCGGAGGCTGCGGTGATCGGCCTGCTGGCCACCGCCGCGCCGGTCGCGGCCAAGGCCACCCAGGTCGGCGCGCAGGCGCCAGCCTCGCCCAGCCTGTTTGGCGCGGTGTTTGCATTGCTGCTGGTGCTGGCGCTGATCGTCGGCCTGGGCTGGTTGCTCAAGCGCATGCCCGGCAGCGGTTTCCGCAGTACCGAGGGCCTGCGCGTGGTGACCAGTCTGGCGGTGGGTGCCAAGGAGCGTGTGGTGGTGGTGGAGGTGAACGGCCAGCAGTTGCTGCTGGGCGTCACCGCCGGCGGCATCACCACCCTGCACACCCTGTCCGAACCGCTGCCGTCCGCGCCCGCTCCCACCCTGCCCGATTTCAGGCAACTTCCCAATTTCGCCCAGCTGCTGGCACAGAAGCTGCGCAAGGATCCGTGACATGTTGAGTCGTTGGAATCGCTGGGGGCGCAGCCTGCGCCTGGTGCTGATCCTGCTGGTGATGAGCTGCCCGCTGCTGGCTGCCGCCACGCCTGCCGCATTGCCGGCCATGGCCCAGGCCGCCGCTCCCGCCGCAACGCCGGCGGCCGCCCCGGCCGGCGCCAGGCAGCTGCCGTCGTTGCCGAACGTGAGCGTCGGCCGCATCGGCGACCAGCCGGTGAGCCTGCCGCTGCAGACCTTGCTGCTGATGACGGCAATCACCCTGCTGCCGTCGATGCTGCTGGTGCTGACCGCCTTCACCCGCATCACCATCGTGCTGGGCCTGCTGCGCCAGGCGCTGGGTACCGGCCAGACCCCGTCCAACCAGGTGCTGCTGGGGCTGTCGATGTTCCTGACCGCGCTGGTGATGATGCCGGTGTGGCAGAAGATGTGGGGCGCCGGGCTGTCGCCGTACCTCAACAACCAGATCGATTTCCAGACCGCCTGGACGCTGACCACCCAGCCGCTGCGCGCCTTCATGCTGGCGCAGATCCGCGAGACCGACCTGATGACCTTCGCCGGCATGGCCGGCGACGGCAAGTACGCCGGCCCGGACGCGGTGCCGTTCCCGGTGCTGGTGGCCTCGTTCGTGACCAGCGAGTTGAAGACCGCGTTCGAGATCGGCTTTCTGATCTTCATTCCGTTCGTGATCATCGATCTGGTGGTCGCCAGCGTGCTGATGTCGATGGGCATGATGATGCTGTCGCCGATGCTGATCTCGGCACCGTTCAAGATCCTGCTGTTCGTCCTGGTGGACGGCTGGGTGCTGGTGGTCGGCACGCTGGCGGCGAGCTTCAACGCGTCGTAGCGGCGCGGTTGCACATGCGTGGCCTGCCGGCGACCCGGCCTGCCGCTCCAAGACGAGGTGCCCGGGCCGGGCAGCAAACGCCGACGCTGCCGCAGAGCAAACGGCAACCGCACCAGCCAGTGCGGCCAATGGCAGCCGAAGCCAGCAGCCGAGCAACGAACCAGCGGAGCCACACAACACGCGTGGCTTCGCCGCGTACCCTCACCCCAACCCCTCTCCCGCTGGAGAGGGGCTAGTTTCTGCAGACCGCACGTTCGCCAGATCACACACCGCTGCACCAGCTCCAATCTCATTCCCGATTCCCGATTCCCGATTCACGAATCCCATNCGTACCCTCACCCCAACCCCTCTCCCGCTGGAGAGGGGCTAGTTTCTGCAGACCGCACGTTCGCCAGATCACACACCGCTGCACCAGCTCCAATCTCATTCCCGATTCCCGATTCCCGATTCCCGAATCCCATCCCCTGGCACCCCACTTGCATTCCCACACCCATGAGCCCTGAAATCGCCCTGACCGAATTGCGTGGTGGCCTGGTCACCGTCCTGTGGATTGCCGGACCGATGTTGCTGGCGGTGCTGGTCGTCGGTGTCGTGATCGGTGTGGTGCAGGCCGCCACCCAGTTGAACGAACCGACCATCGCCTTCGTGGCCAAGGCGGTCGCGCTGACGGCCACCTTGTTCGCCACCGGCAGCATGCTGCTGGGGCATCTGGTGGAGTTCACCATCGCGCTGTTCCAGCGCATACCGCATCTGATCGGCTAGCGGAGCGCAGCGGATGGATGCCGCCACCCAGATGGTGATCGACGGCCAGCGCGCGTTTGCGATGGTCGGGGCGATCATGTGGACGATGCTGCGCACCGGTGCGTTGCTGACCGCGATGCCGTTGATCGGCACGCGCGCGGTGCCGGGGCGGGTCCGGGTGATGCTGGCCGGGACCTTGTCGATGGTGCTGGCGCCGCTGCTGCCGCCGGTGCCGGACTGGGACGGCTTCACCGCGCAGGCGGTGCTCAGCGTCGCGCGCGAACTGGCGGTGGGTGCCAGCATGGGCTTCATGCTCAAGCTGATCTTCGAGGCCGGCGCGCTGGCCGGCGAGCTGGTGTCGCAGGCCACCGGCCTGTCGTTCGCACAGATGTCCGACCCGCTGCGCGGCGTGACCTCCGGGGTGATCGCGCAGTGGTTCTATCTCGGCTTCGGGCTGCTGTTCTTTGCGGCCAACGGCCATCTTGCGGTGATCGCGCTGCTGGTGGACAGCTACAAGGCCTTGCCGATCGGCACCGCGATTCCCGACGCCGCCGCCTTCGCCGAGGTGGCACCGACGCTGTTCCTGCAGATCCTGCGCGGCGGGCTCACCCTGGCATTGCCGATGATGGTGGCGATGCTGGCGGTCAACCTGGCCTTCGGTGCGCTGGCCAAGGCCGCGCCGGCCTTGAACCCGATGCAGCTGGGCCTGCCGCTGACGGTGTTGCTGGGGCTGTTCCTGCTGTCCAGTTTCGCCAGCGAGTTCGCCCCGCCGGTGCAGCGCCTGTTCGATACCGCCTTCGACGCCGCCAGGGAACTGACCGCCTAGCGGACACATCCGTAACCGTGAACTGCCTCAAGTTTTTGCCCGGCCAGCCGTCAACGCCACTGGACGATTGATACCGCCAATCGTCATCACTCCCCCCTCGCCCACGCTCGCGGGAAACGATGCCCAACGTGTCTGCGCTGTTGACTAGGATTGCGTCACGAGGCGGCCACTGGTCGGCCAGGGCCTGCCTTTGGCTTGCCGGGCTGGTGATGTGCAGCCACGCCCAGGCGCAGACCTACAGCTTCCGCGACTACGCCCAGGCCGATGGCCTGCAGGGCATGACCGTCAACAGCCTGCTGGAAGATCGCCAGGGCGTGGTCTGGGTGGGCACCGAGCTGGGCCTGCACCGCTTCGAGCGCGAGAGTTTCATCCCGGTCGGCCAGGAAAGCGGCCTGGATGCGCGCTATATCCGCGCACTGGCGCTGGATGCGGCAGGACGGCTGTGGGTGGCCAGTGCCAACGGCGTGTTCGTACGCGACGGCGGCACGTTCGTGCAGCTGCTGTACGACGGCCAGCCGATCCGCGCCGACAGCGGCAACGTGCTGGCCACCTACGCCGACGGCATGGTGGTGGTCAGCGAGAACGCCTTGCTGCGCCTGTCGCCGGAACCCAGGGGCGGCTGGTCGGTGCGCCCACTGCCGTTGCAGCTGGCCGATGGCACCCGCCTGCCGGTGGGCAAGGCGCTGCTGGCCGATGGCGCGGCGCTGTGGGCCAGCTGCGGGCAGCACATCTGCCGGATCGACCGGAACGGCCGCACCGCGCTGCTCGGCCACGCCGACGGTGTGCCGGAGCGGCAGTGGCGGGCGATCTTTCGCGACCACCAGGACACGCTATGGCTACGCGGCGGCGGGCTGGTGCTGTCGCGGGCGCCCGGCCAGCGCGTGTTCCGCAGTCATCCGGCGCCGGCGGGCACCAGCTTCGACACGCTCTCGGCGGCCACTACCCTGTCGGAAGACGCGCAGGGCCGCCTGCTGACGCGCTCCGATCGTGGCCTGGTGCGCTGGGAAGGCGATCGCTGGCGCTACTTCGGCCACAACCAGGGGCTGCCGATCAGCCCGATGGTCGGCCCGCTGATGATGCAGCGCACCGGCCAGCTGTGGATCGGCACCCGCGGCCTGGGAGTACAGCGCTGGCTGGGCTACGGCAACATCGAGCACTGGGACGAAAGCCAGGGCCTGGCGGAAGCGCCGACCTGGGTGATCCAGCGCCTGCCCAGCGGGGAACTGCTGGTCGGCAGCGATGCCGGCTCCAACGTGCTGGATCCACGCAGCGGGCGCATGCAGCCGTGGACGCTGGAGGACGGGCGGCCGCTGCTGCAGTCGATCTCCATGGCGCTCTCGCCCATCGATGGCGCGGCCTGGGTGGCGCGCTCCTCCGGCGCACTGGCGCGGCGCGATGCGCGCACCGGCAGGACCGTGGACGTGCTGCAGCTGGGCCTGCCGGTCAACAAGCTGCTGTTCGACGCCGCCGGCACCTTGTGGATCACCACCCCGCGCGGCCTGTATCGCATGCCACCGGGTGCGCCGCACCAGGCCAGCCGCGATCCGGGCGTGCCGGCCGCCTTCGTGGGCGACGTCGATCTCGACCAGCAGGGCCGGCTCTGGGCCAGTACCCGCGAGGGCCTGTACAACCGGCGGGCGGACGGCAGCTGGCAACGCGTGCAGGTGCGTGGCGCGCTGCCCAGCCAGGATTTCTTCCTGATCGATTTTGCGCCCGATGGCGAACTGTGGATCTCGCTGCGCGATACCGGGCTGTGGCACGGCCGCCTGCAGGCCGATGGCGTGCTGGCGCTGACCGCGGTCGACGATCCGCTGGTGGCACGGGTGATGCCGTTCATCCTGCGCCACGACCGCAAGGGCCGGCTGTGGCTGGGCAGCAGCCAGGGCCTGGACCTGCTGGAAAACGGCCGCTGGTCGCGGGCCACGCGCACCGAGGGCCTGCTGTGGGACGACATGTCGGCCAATGCGTTCTTCGAGGACGTCGATGGCAGCATCTGGCTCGGCAGCAGCCGCGGCGCCACCCATCTGCTCGATCCGTTGCGCGTGTTCGCCGCACCGCCATTGCGCGTGGACATCCTGCGGGTGCGGCGTGGCAACCAGACGATCACGCCGGGGGCGCAGCTGGATTGGTCGCAGGTGCCGCTGGATGTGGACATCAGCGCACCCGGCGCCGAAGGTGGCCCGGACCGCATCAGCTTCCGCTACCGGGTGGAGGGTCACCAGGCGCGCTGGACCCAGACCTCGCTCAGTCATCTCACCTATCCCCTGCTGCCGCCCGGCACCTACACGCTGGAAGTCCAGGCGCTGGATGCCTACCAGCGCAGCGCCAGCCCGGTGGCACGCTTGCGTTTCGTGCTGCGCCCGCCGTGGTGGCGCGGCGCCCCGGCAGTGGCCGGCTACGTGCTGCTGAGCATTGCGGCGGTGATCGCGCTGCTGCGCTGGCGCACGCGCAAGCTGCTGCGACGCAAGCGCGAGCTGGAGCAGCTGGTGGCCGAACGCACCGCCGAGCTGGAACAGGACAAGCGCGAGCTGGAGGCGGCACGCGCCGAACTCGCGCTCAAGGCCACCCACGACGAACTGACCGGGCTGCTCAATCGCGCCGGCATCCTGCACGCACTGCGCGGCATGCTGGCGCGTGCCGACACCAGCGCGCGGCCGCTGGCGGTGGTGCTGATCGACCTGGACCACTTCAAGCTGGTCAACGATCAGCACGGCCATCTGGCCGGGGACGCCGTGCTGGCCGAGGTCGGCCGGCGCCTGGATACGCTGATGCGCGGGGACGACCGCATCGGCCGCTATGGTGGCGAAGAATTGCTGGCGTTGCTGCCGGGGCTCGGCGCCGAGGCCAGCCACCGCCTGCAGGCACTGCACCGCGGGATCTGCGGCGACTACCCGATCGATGGCGGCGTGTTGCCGGTGACCTGCTCGGTCGGCGTGGCCTGGTTCCAGCCGGGCGAAACCCTGGAGCAGCTGCTGGCGCGCGCCGACGCGGCGCTCTATCGCGCCAAGCGCAGTGGACGCAACCGCATCGATTACGACCATGTGCGCTGGGACGCGGCGGCCAGCGGCTGAGCCTGCGTCCGGACGCAGCAGCAGCAGCAGCGCCGGCGCCGATGCCGCGAATGGCCTGCCGGGCCGGCGCGGCTCGAAAAACCCGCCACGTCATGGCCGTGCACGCTGCGCAATCACGCCGCCGTGTCTGCCCAGGCATTAAAGAATCACGCATGCGCAGCCGCTAGACGGTTGACTGCGGCCGACGATAGCGGCCGCCCATGGCAAGCGTAAGACCCCCGCGCGCGGAGCGCGGACCATACGTGCCGATGCGTGGGAGAGTGCAACGCTCGTGGGGTTTCAGTACTGCCAATGCAGGTCCTCAGGCCGGCGTGCACCGTTGCTGGCGGTGCTGCTGCTGGCCGTGCTGTCGTTGGCCGATGCTGCAGGCGCGCAGAGCGCGAGCATTCGCCGCTATGCCCACGACCAGGGCCTGCTCGGGCTTGCCGGCACCTGCCTGCTGCAGACCCGCGCCACGCTGCTGTGGGTGTGCACCGAAAGCGGCCTGTATCGCTACAACGGGCGCAGCTTTCGGCAGGTCGTGCTGGATGGGCTGCGCAACGAACCGATCACCTCGATGAGCGAAGCCGCCGACGGGCGGCTGTGGGTGGCCGGCTTCCAGGCCCTGTTTGTCGGCGACGAGCACGGCTTTCGCAAGCTGGCCCCCGATGAGGCCGAACACCTGCAGGAAGGCATGCAGCTGGCCAGTCCCTCCTGGGGCACGGTGCTGGCCAATGGCGGCATGCTGGAGCGCTTGAGCGCACGCGGCAATGGCCGCTGGCACAGCGAACCGCTGCTGGACACCGCCACCCGGGCGCGCGTGCCCGAACTGTCCAAGGTGCTGAGCCTGTCGGTGGAAGGCGACACCCTGTGGGCCGGCTGTGCCAGGCGGCTGTGCGCGATCGATGCGCAGCGCAAGGTGCAGGTCTACGGGCCGGACCAGGGCGTACCGGAGGATCGCTGGTACAGCGTGTTGCGCGATCACGACGGCGCACTGTGGGTGCGCGGCACCGGCACCCTGCTGTACCGCGCGCCGGGCGCAAGCAGGTTCAGTGTGCGGCCGCTGCCGTTGCTCGATGGCAGCACCGTCGGGCGCCAGGCGCCGTTGGTGCTGGACCGCGAAGGGCGCGTGCTGGTGCGGCGCAACGACGGGCTGGCGCGCTGGGAAAACGGCCGCTGGCGCAGTTTCGGCGTCGCCAACGGGCTGCCGCCCGGCAGCAGCGATGCGATCGTGGTGGACCGCGATGGCGATGTCTGGATGACCGTCGATGGCGAAGGCCTGGTGCGCTGGGCCGGCTACGAGTGGATCGAGAACTGGGACGCCTCGCAGGGCATGCCGGCCGCCCCCACCTGGTCGATCGCCCGCGACGCGCAGGGGGCGCTGCTGGTCGGCAATGAACACGGGGCCGGCCGCCAGGCCGATCCGGGCGGGCGCTTCGTTCCGGCCTTGCCGGCCTCCGGAATCCAGATCGTGGGCATGCAACGCAGTGCCGACGGCAGCCTGTGGACGCTCAATTCGGCCGGTTTCCTGCACCGCAACTGGCCCGATGGCCGCAGTACCCAGGTCGCCAAGCTGCCGCGCACCGCGCGCCGCCTGCTGATCGACCGGCAGGGGCGGATGTGGATGCTCAGTGCGGGCGGTCTGTTCGTGATCCGGCAGCCGCTGGAGGGCGGCACGATGGAAGCGGTCGCCGGGATGCCCGCGATCGCCTTTACCGACATCCAGCAGACTGCCGATGGCACGCTGTGGGTGTCCACCGCCAACGGCCTGTTCCGCCTGCAGGGCGCGCGCTGGTCCAAGGTCCAGGTGCGGGTCAATGGCGGTGCGGCCGAGCCGTGGATCAGCAATTTCCACATCAGCGATGGTGGCGAGGTGTGGCTGGCGTTCTACCGGCCCGGTGTCTGGCACGGCATGCTGCTGGGCGACCGGCTGGACCTGCAGGCGATCAGCGACGATGCGCTGCGCGATGTCGGTGTCTACCTGATGCACGGTGACAGCTTCGGCCGGATCTGGGTGGGCCATGCGCGTGGCGTGGAGATCTACGACGGCGAACGGTGGGCGCATCTGTCGCAGTCGCAGGGCTTGCTGTGGGACGACATTTCCGAAGCCGCCTTCGCCAAGGACCCGGATGGGTCGGTATGGATCGGCACCTCGCGCGGGGTGAGCCATCTGCTGGATCCGGCGCGGCTGTTCGACGCGCGCCCGCCCAGCGTGCGTATCGACAGCGTCAGCCGTGGCGGCGTACCGGTACAGCACGGCCAATTGCTGGGCTGGAGCGACAAGCCGCTGCATATCGAGCTGTCCACCATGGAGGTGTACGACGACCCGAGCCGCCTGACCGTGCGCTACCGCGTGCGCGGCCTGCACGACGCATGGATCCAGGGCGACAGCCTGTCGATCGACCAACCGCCGCTGCCCTCCGGGCATTTCCGCCTGCAGGTACAGGTGCTGGACCGCTACCGCCGCACGGCCTCGCCGATCGCCGAGCTGGCATTTGCCGTGGCCCCGCTGTGGTGGCGCAGCCCGCCGGCGATCGCCTTGTATGTGCTGATCGGCAGCGCGCTGCTGGCCGGCCTGTGGCGCTGGCGACACCGCCATCTGGTGGCGCGCGAGCGCATGCTGGCCGAACTGGTGGCCGAGCGCACCTACCAGCTGGAACACGAAAAGCGCCATCTGGAAAGCGCGCGTGCGGCGCTGGCACTGAAGGCCAGCCACGATGCCCTGACCGGCCTGCTCAACCGCTCCGGCGTGCTCGACGCCATGGCCGAGCAACTGCAGGCCTGCGCGCACGGCGGGCATCCGCTGGCGGTGGTGCTGATCGATCTGGACCACTTCAAGCTGGTCAACGACGAACACGGGCATCTGGTCGGCGATGCGGTACTGGCCAAGGTCGGCGCCCGCCTGGCCGCCTGCCTGCGCGACTCGGACAAGGTGGGCCGCTACGGCGGCGAAGAACTGCTGCTGTTGCTGCCGGGCATGTCGCGGCATGGCCAGCAGCGGTTGCGCGCCATCCACGACAAGCTCAGCCTGGCACCGTACGAGGTCGGCACCGCGCGGCCGCTGCCGGTGACCTGTTCGGTCGGCGTGGCCTGGTTCCGCAGCGGCGACACCGCCGCCACGTTGCTGGCGCGTGCCGACGAAGCGCTTTACCGCGCCAAGCGGCACGGCCGCAATCGCATCGAACCGGAAGAGCCCGAATCGTCGGTGGCATGAGTCCGCACGGCCACCGGTCGGGCACCGTCATCGCGATCACCGAGCGGAGCTGCGATGCACGCGCCCATGCACGCGGCGGCAGCGACACGCATGCCGATCACCGCGCCGCAGCAGTGCTCCCGCCGCCTCGCACGCAGCCATCCCGGCCCCGCCCCATCGGCGCATCGCGGCTGCCCGCACCGCGCCGGCCAGCCCGGCGGCGATCGATCGCCGCCGGCTGCCCGCAGGCGCTCAAGAAAAGACGCTTGAGGTCGCTGTAAGCTTGGGCAAGCGCGTCCTTCGACGCTGGAAGCGGATGGGTGGTCGGAACCTATAACCCTGGCATGGTGATGCTGTCGCTGGTGGTGGCCATGCTGGCCTCCTACACCGCACTGCATCTGGCCGCACGTGTGACTGCCAGTCGTGGCGGCACGGCCGTGGCCTGGCTGTTGGGCGGCGCGGTGGCGATGGGGGTCGGCATCTGGTCGATGCACTTCATCGGCATGCTGGCGTTCCGCCTGCCGATTCCGCTGGGCTACGACCTGGCGTTGACGAGCTGTTCGATGCTGGCGGCGATCCTGGCCTCGGCCCTGGCGCTGTGGCTGACCTCGCGTACGGATCTGCCATGGCCGCGGCTGGTCATGGGCGCGGTACTGATGGGGATGGGCATTGCGCTGATGCACTACATGGGCATGGGTGCGCTGCGCATGTTCCCGGCCATCAGCTACGACCCGTTGCTGTTCGGGCTGTCCATCGCGATCGCCATCGGCGCTTCGGCGGCGGCGTTGTGGATCGCCTTCCGGCTGCGCCACGACGGCCGCCGCTACAGCCTGCGGTTGATCGCGGCGGCGATCATGGGCGTGGCGATCGTGGGCATGCACTACACCGGCATGGCGGCGGCGCAGTTCGCGCCCGGCAGCATCTGCGGCGCGTCCGCCGACGCGCATCTGCCGCTGCCCTGGCTGGCCGCAGTGGTGGTCCTGGTCACGCTGGCGCTGTTGGCGCTGGCACTGGTGATCTCGGTGCTGTCGCGGCGGTTCCAGCAGCGCACCGATGTGCTCTCCGAATCGTTGGCGCAGGCCAATGCCGAGCTGGTGCTGGCCGCCCTGCACGACCCGCTCACCCGCCTGCCCAACCGCGTGCTGCTGCACGAACACGTGCTGCAGAGCATCGACCGCGGCCAGCGCGACGGGCAGCGCTTTGCGGTGATGCTGGTCAACCTGGATGGCTTCAAGGCGATCAACGACGGCTACGGTCACCAGTTCGGCGACCAGTTGCTGGTGGCGGTAGCCGAGCGCATGCGCGCGCACCGGCGCACCCACGACAGCCTGGCGCGGCTGGGCGCCGACGAGTTCGTGCTGGTGTCGGCCATTGCCGACCCCGAGGATGCCGCCGCGATCGCCACGCACCTGCTGCAGGCGCTGGCGCTGCCGTTTCTGGTCGGCGACCAGGAATTGCGCCTCAGCAGCAGCGTCGGCATTGCGCTGTATCCCGAGGATGCCGGCAGCGAGCATCAGTTGATGATCCATGCCGATGCGGCGATGGGCCACGCCAAGCAGGCCGGCCGCAACCGTTACAGCTTTTTCGAGCGCTCGATGACCGGTACCACCCGCGAGCGCCTGCAGCTGCTGCAGGATCTGCCGCGTGCGCTGGAACTGGGCCAGTTCGTGCTGCATTACCAGCCCAAGTACTGTGCCGAGGACGGCCGTCCGGTCGGCGCCGAGGCGCTGATCCGCTGGCAGCATCCCGAGCGCGGCCTGGTGCCGCCGGACAGCTTCATCCCGCTGGCCGAGCGCAGCGGCATGATCGGCCCGCTCGGCAGCTGGGTGCTGCAGCAGGCCTGCCGGCAGATGCGCGACTGGCGCGAGGCCGGACAGGGGCACTGGCGGGTGGCAGTCAACCTGTCGGCCACGCAACTGGCCTCGCCCAGCCTGCTGGACGAGGTGGCTACCACCCTGGCCGATTACGCGATCCCGCCGGCCCAGCTCACCCTGGAAATCACCGAGAGCATGGCCATGCGCGACGCCGAGGCCTGCCTGCGCACGCTCGCCCAGCTCAATGCGCTGGGCGTGCGCATCGCCATCGACGACTTCGGCACCGGCTATTCCAACCTGATGTACCTGCGCAGGCTGCCCGCGCACGAACTCAAGATCGACCGCAGCTTCGTGCAGGCCCTGGACAACGGCCCGGAAGACATCGCCATCGTCGCCGCGGTGGTGGCGCTGGCCCACACCATGCGCCTGCAGGTGGTGGCCGAAGGGGTGGAGACCATCGCCCAGCGCAACACGCTCGAACGGCTGGGCTGCGACCAGCTGCAGGGCTACCTGCTGGGTCGGCCGCTGGACGCCGAGCGCTTCATCGCGCGGGTGGTCGCCCAACGCGACGGCCCACGCGCCCTGGCCAGCTGAGTCACTACCCGCATCAAGACGCCCGCCGCCCCGGCATCTGGCGGGCAACTCCGGCGCGCCCGCGAACCGGCAATAGGTCTGGACGCGGTCGAGCACGTCCCGGGCCGGCGCGCTGCCCTGCCCGCTCACACCGCAGCCACGATGCGCCGGCGGCTCCACACGATCACCGCTCTCCGACTCCCGATTCCTGACTCCTGACTCCTGACTCCCGGTCCAACTGGAACGCAGCTTGCATGGAACCAGGCTGATCCCCCACCGGCACCTCCATGTCCGAGTCCGAAGACGGCGGCGAACGCACCGAGCTTCCCACCGAAAAACGCCTGCGCGAAGCCCGCGAGCAGGGCAACGTCCCGCAATCGCGCGAGTTGTCCACCGCCGCGGTGTTCGGTGCCGGCGTGTTCGCGCTGATGGCCCTGGCCCGCGGCATCGGCGATGGCGCCAGCGTGTGGATGAAGACCGCGCTCAGCCCGGACCCGAAGATGCGGGAAAACCCGATGGCGCTGTTCGGCCATTTCGGCGACCTGCTGCTGCAACTGCTGTGGGTGATGCTGCCACTGATCGGCGTCTGCCTGCTGGCCGGCCTGGCCGGCCCGTTGCTGATGAGCGGGCTGCGTTTTTCCGGCAAGGCGATCATGCCCGACCTCAACAAGCTCAACCCGGCCAACGGGATCAAGCGCATGTGGGGCAGCAACAGCCTGGCCGAGCTGGTCAAGTCGGTACTGCGGCTGCTGTTCGTCGGCCTGGCCGCCAGCCTGTGCATCTCCAAGGGCCTGCACGGCCTGCGCTCGCTGGTGAACCAGCCGCTGGAACAGGCCGTGGGCAACGGCCTGGACTTCACCAAGAGCCTGCTGTTCTACACCGCCGGCGCGCTGGTGCTGCTGGCCGCCATCGACGCGCCGTACCAGAAGTGGAACTGGCTGCGGAAGCTCAAGATGACCCGCGAAGAGATCAAGCGCGAGATGAAGGAGAGCGAGGGCAGCCCGGAGGTCAAGGGCCGCATCCGCCAGATGCAGATGCAGATGTCGCAACGCCAGATGATGGAGGCGGTGCCCAAGGCCGACGTGGTGCTGATGAATCCGACCCACTACGCGGTGGCGCTCAAGTACGAAGGCGGCAAGATGCGTGCCCCGATCGTGGTGGCCAAGGGCGTGGACGAAATGGCCTTCCGCATCCGCGAAGCCTGCGAGCAGCACCGGGTGGCGATCGTCACCGCCCCGCCTTTGGCACGCGCCTTGTATAGGGAAGCACAAATCGGCAAGGAAATTCCCGTGAGACTCTATTCGGTCGTGGCCCAGGTGCTGTCCTACGTCTACCAGCTGCGTGGCTGGAACGGCGGCCCGATGCCGGAACTGCCGTCGCTGGACGTGGATGAATTCGGCAAGGGAGCCAGCGCATGAGCGCCCAACCCGCCCCGATGAACGCCCGGCGCATCATGGAGTTGCTGCGCAACGGCCTGGGCGCGCCGCTGGCGCTGATGGCCATGCTGGCCATGCTGATGGTGCCGCTGGCCGCGCCGGTGCTGGATGCCCTGTTCACCTTCAACATCGCCATCTCGCTGATGGTGCTGCTGGCGGTGGTGTACGTGCAGCGCCCGCTGGAATTCACCATTTTCCCGATCGTGCTGTTGATGACCACGATGCTGCGGCTGGCGCTGAACGTCGCCTCCAGCCGCGTGATCCTGATCAACGGCCAGGACGGCCATGCCGCGGCAGGCAAGGTGATCGAGGCGTTCGGCCAGTTCGTCATCGGCGGCAACTACGCCGTCGGTATCGTGGTGTTCGCGATCCTGACCATCATCAACTTCGTGGTCATCACCAAGGGTGCCGGGCGCGTGTCGGAAGTAACCGCGCGCTTCATCCTGGACGCCATGCCCGGCAAGCAGATGGCCATCGACGCCGACCTCAACGCCGGTTTGCTGACGCGCGAGGAAGCCAAGGCCCGCCGCGAGGAAGTGCGCGAGGAGGCCGACTTCTACGGCGCGATGGACGGTGCCAACAAGTTCATCCGCGGCGACGCCATCGCCGCCATCCTGATCCTGTTCATCAACCTCATCGGCGGCATGGCGGTGGGCATGTTCCAGCACGGCATGAGCTTTGTGGATGCCGCCTCCACCTACACCCTGCTGTCGATCGGCGACGGCCTGGTGGCGCAGCTGCCGGCGCTGCTGGTGTCGTCCTCGGTCGCCCTGCTGGTGACCCGCGCCTCGCGCGCGCAGGACATGCGCGGGGCCATGATCAGCCAGGTGTTCGGCCAGCACCGCGCCCTCGCGGTGGCCGCGGCCATCCTGGGCCTGGTCGGCCTGGTGCCCGGCATGCCCAACGTCGCGTTTTTGACGCTGGGCCTGATCCTGGGCGTGATCGCCTGGAAAATGTACAAGCGCAGCCTGGTCATCCCGCCGACCGGCGACCCGGCCACCGACCCCAAGGCCGCCGCTGCGGCCAGCGCCGCCCAGGCCAGCTCCGAACTGAGCTGGGACGAGCTGCGCCCGATCGACCCGCTGGGCCTGGAAGTGGGCTACCGGCTGATTCCGCTGGTGGACAAGCACCAGGGTGGCGAACTGATGGCGCGCATCAAGGGCGTGCGCCGCAAGCTCACCCAGGACATCGGCTTCCTGGTGCCGCCGGTGCATATCCGCGACAACCTGGAGCTGTCGGCCAACGCCTATCGGCTGCTGGTGCATGGCGTGCCGGTGGCCACCGCGGAAATCTATCCCGACCGCGAACTGGCACTGGACCCGGGCGGTGCGCTCGGCCAGCTGGACGGCATCCCCGGCAAGGACCCGGCGTTCGGCCTGGATGCCACCTGGATCCAGCCGCATCAACGCGCCTATGCCGAATCGATGGGCTATACGGTGGTCGACCCGGCCACCGTGGTCGCCACCCATCTGTCCCACCTGATCCGCGAACACGCCCCGGAACTGCTCGGCCACGAGGAAGTGCAGCAGCTGCTGGCGACCCTGGCCAAGACCGCGCCGAAGATGGTCGAGGACCTCACCCCCAAGGCGCTGCCGCTGTCGGTGGTGGTGCGCGTGCTGCAGAACCTGCTGATCGAGCGCATCCCGGTGCGCCAGCTGCGCAAGATCGTCGAAGCGCTGGTCGAACACGCCCCGCACAGCCAGGACCCGACCACGCTCACCGCCGCGGTACGCACCTCGCTGGGCCGCTTCATCGTGCAGGAGATCGCCGGCATGTCGGCCGAGCTGCCGGTCTACACGCTGGCCCCGCAGCTGGAGCGCGTGCTGCAGGAATCCACCCACGGCAACGGCGTGGCGCTGGAACCCGGCCTGGCCGAGCGCCTGCACCAGAGCCTGGCCGACTGCGTCGGCAAGCAGGAGGCCCGCAACGAACCGGCGGTGGTGCTGGTCCCCGGCCAGGTCCGCGCCGCGCTGGCCCGCCTGGTCCGCCACAGCGTGCCGAGCCTGTCGGTGCTGGCCTATAGCGAAGTACCCGAAGACAAGCGCCTGAAGCTGGTCGGCACGATCAGCTGAGGCGTAGGAGCGCACCCGGGCGCGACCGGGCTTTCCCAGGACAGCCCCATCGCGCCCACGTGCGCTCCTACGGATCGCCGGGGCCGTGCGTGGCCGTTATGTCTCCACCACGCCGACCGGCGACATCCGCAGACCAGCGATCGACCACCANCCATCTCGTAGGAGCGCACCCGGGCGCGACCGGGCTGTCCCGGGAACGCCCCATCGCGCCCAGGTGCGCTCCTACGACACGCCGCACCGCCCCTGTAGGAGCGCCCTTGGGCGCGACAGGCTTTCCCGAGACGGCCCATCGCGCCCAAGGGCGCTCCTACGGAATCGTCGGGGTCCTGTCTGGCCGTTATGTCTCCACCACGCCGACCGGCGACATCCGCAGACCAGCGATCGACCACCATCTCGTAGGAGCGCACCCGGGCGCGACCGGGCTGTCCCGGAAACGCCCCATCGCGCCCAGGTGCGCTCCTACGGGATCGTCGGGACCCTGCCTGGCCGTTATGTCTCCAACACGCCGACCGGCGACACCCGCAGACCAGCGATCGACCACCATCTCGTAGGAGCGCACCCGGGCGCGACCGGGCTGTCCCGGGAACGCCCCATCGCGCCCAGGTGCGCTCCTACGACACGCCGCGCCGCCCCTGTAGGAGCGCCCTCGGGCGCGACAGGCTTTACCGAGACGNGGCGCGACCGGGCTGCCCCGGGAACGCCCCATCGCGCCCAGGTGCGCTCCTACGACACGCCGCGCCGCCCCTGTAGGAGCGCCCTCGGGCGCGACAGGCTTTACCGAGACGCCCCATCGCGCCCAAGGGCGCTCCTACGGGGTCGTCAGGGGCCTGTCTTCACCACGCCGCCAGCAATGCCTGCAGACCGGCGACCGACCGCCGTAACCGGCGTCGGAAATCCGCCACCGGGCCAGACCTCCAATCGATTGCATGCCGCCGGCCATGTTCGGGCGTTCCGGGCCCTGCAGGGCCGGCGTCCGTCGCGCCAGCGCGTCCGCCCGCACGGGTCACGCCAATGCACTGCATGCGCGGAAAAAGATCAATCAATCCAATGCCTTGATGCCATTGAACCGGACCGGCCGCGCAGCTCCCCCCGCGCCCCGACCCACTGCAACCGCGCGCCGGAACACCGGCACCGCGTTTTGGCACGCCGCGTGCATTAGCTCTGGCGAGACCGCAGCCAGCTCCACCGCTGCGGGGCGGGAGCAGGACTTGGAACAACCGAACGGGACAGGCAACTCATGACGCTGGCAACACACCCACATTCATCGCGCACCCGTCCGGCGTCCGGCAGGTCCCGTTCCTGGAGGCAACTGGCATGAAAATCAAACGCTTCGTTGCCCCGGACATGCGCACCGCATTCCGCATGGTGCGTGAAGAACACGGCCCGGACGCAGTGATCCTGTCCAATCGCCGCACCGCCGAAGGTGTCGAGATCGTCGCTGCCAGCAACTACGACGAGGAACTGGTGCAGCGCGCCCTGGAAACCGCGCGCTCCGAGACGCCGGCCGTTGCCGCCGCGCCGCTGCCGTCGGCACCGCCGCAGCAGACCGCGGCCCCGCAGGCAGCGGCCGCACCGGTCCACGCACCGCGCACGCCGGCCGCCGATGCCGGCACCAGCCAGCGCCAGCGCGTTGCCAGCGCCGCCGAGGACATGATCGCCGCGATGGCGCTGCGCCAGCCGGTCAATGTGCCGCGCCAGCCGCCGGTCGCCGCACCGGTGCGTAGCGCCGCCGTCCCCTCGCCGGCCGCCCAGGCCCTGGCCCGCGCCGTCGCCGTCTCCGCCGCGCCGCGCCAGGAACACGCGCTGTCGGCGGTGCCGGAACAGCTGTTCGCCGACCTGCTGACCACCGCTCCGGTGCAGCGCGCCGCCGAGCAGGTCGCCCCGCTGCAGGCGCCGACCCCGATCATGGCCGCCGCCCCTGCGCAGGCCGGCTACGACCAGGACGAAGACGCGCTGGCCGACGACGCCGACTTTGATCTGGACGCGCTGCCGCAGATCCTGCCGCCGGCCGCGCTGCCGCCGCTGGTAGTCGCCCCGCCGGCGCTGGCCGCGGTGCCGGTCGCCGCCGCCCCGGCGCCGCAGAACGACGAGGAACTCAAGCAGTTGCGCGGCGAGCTGGCGCTGATGCGGCAGATGATCGAGCGCGAAATGAACCGCCTCACCGACGAGCGCCTGCGCGGCTCGCCGGTGCGTGCGCAGGCCCTGGAGCTGATGGACGACTACGGCTTCGATGCCGGCCTGATCCGCGATGTCGCCCTGCAGATTCCGGCCGACACCGAATTGCACCGCGGCCGCGGGCTGATGCTGGGCCTGCTGTCCAAGCGCCTGCCGGTGGCCCCGGTCGACCCGCTGGAACGTGGTGGCGTCATCGCCCTGGTCGGCCCGACCGGTGCCGGCAAGACCACCACCATCGCCAAGCTGGCGCAGCGCTTCGCCGCCCAGCACGCTCCGCGCGACGTGGCCCTGGTCACCACCGACACCCTGCGCGTGGGCGGCCGCGAACAGCTGCACAGCTACGGCCGCCAGCTCGGCATCGCCGTGCACGAGGCCGACAGCGCCGAGAGCCTGCTCGAGGTGCTGGAGCGCCTGCGCGACTACAAGCTGGTGCTGATCGACACCGCCGGCATGGGCCAGCGCGACCGCGCCCTGGCCGCGCAGCTGAACTGGCTGCGCGCCGCCCAGCAGGTCACCTCGCTGCTGGTGCTGCCCGCCAACTCCCATTTCGCCGACCTCGACGAGGTCGTGCGCCGCTTCGCCCATGCCAAGCCCCAGGGCGTGGTGCTGACCAAACTCGACGAGACCGGACGCTTCGGCAGCGCCCTGTCGGTGGTCGTCGATCACCAGATGCCGATCACCTGGGTCACCGACGGACAGCGCGTCCCCGATGACCTGCACCGTGCCAATGCCGCCAGTCTCGTTCTTCGCCTTGAAGATTTGCGGCGCGCTGCCGATAAGCCCTGTACTCCGGAGCACAACCATGCAGTCGCGTGAATACGCAAAGCTGACCAACGCCTTCCCCCTGTCGGCGACCCGTCCCGAGCCCCTGGGCCCGGTGCGCACCATTGCCGTGACCGGTGGCAAGGGCGGCGTGGGGAAAACCAACATCTCCGCCAACCTGGCCGTGGCCCTTGCCGACATGGGCAAGCGCACCCTGCTGCTGGATGCCGACCTGGGCCTGGCCAACCTGGACGTGGTACTGGGGCTGTCGCCCAAGTACACCCTGGCCGACCTGATCGCCGGCCGCTGCACGCTGGACGAGGTGATCATCGAAGGCCCCGGCGGCGTGCTGGTGGTGCCGGCCGCCTCCGGTCGCCGCCACATGGCCGAACTGGCACCGGCCCAGCACATCGGCCTGGTCAACGTGTTCTCCGAACTGGAACGCGACCTGGACGTGATGGTCATCGACACCGCCGCCGGCATCACCGACAGCGTGCTGACCTTCTGCCAGGCCGCCCAGGACACCGTGGTGGTGGTCTGCGACGAGCCGGCCTCGATCACCGACGCCTATGCGCTGATCAAGGTGCTCTCGCGCGAACGCGGCGTGGACCGCCTGCAGATCATCGCCAACATGGTGCGCGACCCCAACGAAGGCCGCCTGCTGTACGACAAGCTCTCGCGCGTCTGCGAGAAGTTCCTCGGCGACGTGTCGCTGAACTACCTCGGCCACGTGCCGCAGGACGACTGGCTGCGCCTGTCGGTGCAGCGCCAGCAACCGGTCATCAAGGCCTACCCCGCCAGTCCGTCGGCCCAGGCCATCGCAGAAATCGCTCGCCGTACCTCGCGCTGGCAGGCCCCCACGGCGCCGCGCGGCAATGTCGAGTTCTTCGTCGAACGCATCATCCAACGGGGAGTGGCCGCATGAGCACCGCTACCGCAACCGCGGCCACCGCGCAGTACCGTGCCGTGCAGCGCAACAACGCCAACGACATCGTCACCCAGCACGCCGACCTGGTGCGCCGCATCGCCCACCACCTGGCCGCGCGCCTGCCGGCGAGCGTGGAAGTGGACGACCTGATCCAGGCCGGCATGATCGGCCTGATCGAAGCCTCGCGCAGTTACGATTCCGAGCAGGGCGCCTCGTTCGAAACCTATGCCTCGATCCGCATCCGCGGCTCGATGATCGACGAGATCCGGCGTGGCGACTGGGTACCGCGCTCGGTGCACCGCCGCGCACGCGACGCCGCCGCGGCGGTGCGCAAGATCGAGCAGCACACCGGCCGCGCCGCCGCCGCCACCGAGGTGGCCGCGGCGATGGAGATGCCGCTGCCCGACTACCTGCGTCTGATGGAAGATGCCGCCCGCGGCCAGGTGCTGAGCCTGGAGTCGCGGATCGAGGATCATGGCGAACTGGACACCACCGCCAAGGGTGGCCCCAATCCACAGCAGATGATGGAGCGTGGCGAATTCGGCCGCGAGCTGGGCAAGGCCATCGGCCAGTTGCCCGAGCGCGAGCAGCTGGTGCTGTCGCTGTACTACGAACAGGAATTGAACCTGAAGGAAATCGGCGCCGTGCTCGGTGTCAGCGAATCGCGCGTCTGCCAGATCCACGGCCAGGCGGTGGTGCGTCTGCGCGGCCGCCTCAAGGTCTTCGAACTGGCCGATGCCGGTGTCGAAATTGACGAATGATTTTTTCGCGTATTTTTTAGTGTTAGGAGCTTGATGTGAACAAGAACATGCGGATCCTGATCGTGGACGACTTCTCGACGATGCGACGTATCGTCAAGAATCTGTTGGGCGATCTTGGCTTCACCAATACCGCAGAGGCCGAAGACGGCAACAGCGCATTGGCGGCGTTGCGGGCCGGCCCGTTCGATTTCGTGGTCACCGACTGGAACATGCCCGGCATGACCGGCATCGACCTGCTGCGCAACATCCGCGCCGACGCCAAGCTCAAGCACCTGCCGGTGATGATGGTGACCGCCGAGGCCAAGCGCGAGCAGATCATCGAAGCGGCGCAGTGCGGCGTGAACGGCTACATCATCAAGCCGTTCACCGCGCAGACGCTGGAAGAGAAGCTGGGCAAGGTGTTCGAACGTCTGGCGGCGACCGCCTGATGAACGCCACCGTGGAAGCCGATGCCGAACGTGCCGCCTTGATCGAGCGCCTGCAACACGCACTCGATGCACTGGAAAGCGGTGACCAGGTCGCCTGGCGGCGCGAGGTGGACCACCTCGCCGCGCTGCGCACGCGTCCGATGATGCAGAGCCTGAGCCGGCTCGCGCGCGAACTCGGGCAGGCGCTGGGCGAGTTGCCCACCGTGCCCGAGGAAGCCGGCGAACTGGACGATGCCTGCTCGCGCCTGGACCACGTGGTGGAGATGACCGAGAAGGCCAGCCATCGCACGCTGGACCTGGTCGAGGAATGCCGCGAGCTGGCCAACCAGCTGCGCGACGGTGGCCTGAACCAGGACCAGGGCGCGCTGATGGACAAGATGCGCCATAACCTGACCGAGCTGTCGCTGGCGCAGAGCTACCAGGACCTGAGCGGCCAGATCATCCGGCGCGTGGCCGGGATCGTGCGGCGCGTGCACGAGGGCTTCGGTGCGCTCGGCCTGCCGCCGAAGAATCCCGAGCCGAAGAAAGACGACGGCGGTCTTGCCGGTCCTGCAGTCAAGGGCCTGGACCGTCACGCGGTGTCGCAGGACGACGCCGACGACCTGCTGTCCGGATTGGGGCTGTAACCATGAGTGCTGTTCCAGACGATATTGCTGCCGATTTCATTGTCGAAGCCCAGGAGATCCTGGATCGCCTTGGCGAACAGCTGGTGTCGCTGGAACAGGCACCGGACGAAGCGGACCAGCTCAACGCGGTGTTCCGCGGCTTCCACACGCTCAAGGGCGGCGCCGGCTTCCTGGCGATCAAGCCCATGGTCGAGCTCTGCCACGCCGCCGAGGAAACCCTCGGCATGGCGCGCTCCGGCCAGGCGGTGTTGCAGGCGCACCACTTCGATGCCGCGCAGCAGTCGCTGGATTATCTGCAGGCCATGCTGGACGCGATGGGCTCGGGCGAAACCGTGCCGCATGCCCCGGCCACGCTGATCGCGCAGTTCGATGCCAAGAGCGGCCCGCCGGCGGTCCAGGCCACGCCCAAGGCCGCCGCCGCGCCTGCGCACGATGATGGACATGGCGCCGCCGCGGCTGGCGCCAAGGCCGCACCGAAGGCAGCGGCCAAGGGCGCCGACGCCGAGCAGACCGTGCGCGTGGACACCAAGCGCCTGGATGCCATCGTCAACCTGATCGGCGAACTGGTGCTGTCGCGCAACCGTCTCAAGACCCTGCGTACCCGCCTGCGCGACGAAGAACTCGACCGCGCGGTCAGCACGCTGGACATCGCCACCGCGCGCCTGCAGACCGCGGTCATGCGCACCCGCATGCAGCCGGTGAGCAAGGTGTTCGCGCGCTTCCCCAAGGTGGCCCGCGACGTTGCGCGCACCTTGTCCAAGGAAGTGGAGCTGGAACTGATCGGCGCCGAAACGGAACTGGACCGTAATCTGGTCGAAGCCCTGGCCGACCCGCTGGTGCACCTGGTGCGCAACGCGATCGACCACGGCATCGAATCGCCGGCCCTGCGCGAGGCCACCGGCAAGCCGCGCAGCGGCCATGTGCGCCTGTCCGCGCAGCAGGAAGGCGACTACGTCAGCATCGAGATCCAGGACGACGGCGCCGGCATCGACCCCGAGCGCCTGCGCGAAATCGCCCGCAACAAGGGCCTGATCGACGCCGAAGCCGCTGCCCGCCTGAGCACCGACGAGTGCCTGCATCTGATCTTCATGCCGGGCTTCTCGACCAAGGCCGAGGTGACCGACATCTCCGGCCGTGGCGTGGGCATGGACGTGGTGCAATCGCGCATCCGCGAACTCAGCGGGCAGATCCAGATCCAGTCCGAACTGGGCCGCGGCAGCCGCTTCATGATCCGCGTGCCGCTGACCCTGGCGATCCTGCCGACCCTGCTGGTGCAAGCCGGCGAAGCGGTCTACGCCTTGCCGCTGGCCCGCGTGGTCGAAGTGCTGCACGCCCCGCAGACCTCGCTGGGCTGGTTCGACGGCCGCGCCGTGCTGGACCGCCGCTCGCACACCCTGCCCCTGATCGACCTGCGCCGTTGGCTCGGCGTGCCGGCCGAACAGCCGCCGCTACTGACCGTGGTGCTGCTGCAGGCCGGCGAAACCCGCTTCGGCCTGGTGGTGGACCAGGTGCGCGGCCGCGAGGAAGTGGTGATCAAGCCCCTGCCCCGCGCCCTGCGCGGCCTGCCCGGCTACGCCGGCGCCACCCTGATCGGCGACGGCCGCATGGCGCTGATCCTGGATGTGGATGGATTGCGTTCCAGCGATCATTGAGGTTGGGGATTCGGGATTGGGATTCGGGATTGGGGGAATAGGGAATCGGGAATCGGGAGTCCTCAAGACGATCCTGGCTGCCTGATCTAACGACAACGGCCGCGTACTGCGGCCGTTGTCGTTTCACTACCAGCATCGCTGCCGATCTATGCCGTTACGCGCGCAGGCATGGGCGCGATGGTCTGGCGACGGTCAGGCTGCCGTGGAAGTGAACCTGGAACCGTTATTTGGACCTCGTTATCTCGTTGCGAAACACTCAGCGCGTCATCGAAGGACCAGCCTGGCTGACCGCTTGCTGGGACTGCTCCAGCGCCTGCTGCTGTTCGCGCGCCTGGGCCTGAGTCTGGTTGATTGCCTGCAGGCGATCGAACGACTGGGCCTCTGGTGTCTGCACGGCGTCCATGGTCGACATATGGGCACGCTGGTGAGCCGGGTCGTTGAGGGCGCCCTGAACGACGAAGACCTTCTCGCCGCCCGCCAGCTGAGCCGTTGGGTTGTTGAGCACCACATGATCCACCCGCGACAACCCTTCTTCTTTTGCCAGCGCAAGCAGACTGGCTGTCATGCGCTCGCTCGATGCATCCCACTGCCTGCCATGTGCGCTATCGAGCTTTTGCACCCCGCCTCTGATCTGCTGGTATAGCGGGTGATCCGCATGGCCTGGATCTGACGGAAGAAGGTGAGGTGACGTCCCTTGCGATGGGGATTCACGTGCACGGAGCTCCTGCTCCAGCTGTTGTGCAGAGATCGGCGAGACATGCAGATGCGTGTTCTTGCTGTGCTGGAACAAGCCCGGCGTCGGTGGCTGCGTGCTGCTGTCGAGGTAAGGCATGGGGCGGGTATTGCTGCCCAGGTCGATGCCGTTGCGCTCCAGTACTTCTTCCTTCAATCCCAAGCGCTGCATGTCCAGGATCATCGGCTGTTCCGGGTCTCCTGGCTTTGGCTTGTTGTAGTGGCGCTCGTAGATGGCAGCCGTTCCAACCACCCAAGGGCCGTAGTGGTTGGCGTAGTCGGACTGACCCGTATAGCCAATGCGAGTGCTCTTGGCATCCTTGTCGAAGAAGTTTGCCCCCATTGCCTCGACGTTGGCAGGAGTGACGGGCATCGTCATATCTGCGTTCAAGGTAAGGTTGGACTTGAGCGCGTAATTGAATTGCGGCATTCCACCAGTTCGATCAATGAAGTCGTGCATACGGCCGGGTGCTTCCCGAAAGATATCCTCAAGGGAGGCATCCGGCTTTGCTTGCTTTACCCTACTGACGGTCGCATTCCAGCCTGCAATTTCTGCGCTTGCTTCATCTACACGGTTGCTTGATAAAACCTTCTCCGCTGCGTCCGAATAATCGTGCGTGGTCTTGGCTATCTGCACCGCAGCGGTTTCGAACGCCTTACGGGAAGCAGCTGCGGTTGGGCTGTACATGGCGTGCTGCAGTTCATGCCCTAGCACAAACGTCATGTCACCGGAATCAAGAAACTTGCCACCAGGCCCATTGGAAAGCCTGGAAAGCGGCAGTCGGATGGAATTCTGATCCGGCGTGAACGTCCCTCCTGCATTCGGATCATTCAGAGGCTTTAGACTGAGTACGCGCTGCTTGGCAACCGCATCATTGAATTGGTCAAGCAACATGGGCGATGCGGCAAGTACACCCTGCAAATTGGTGACATGTTCGGGGGCGACGCCAGGTTGGCGCCCAAATTCATCAACAATAGCTTGCGCCTGTGGACTCAATGGCATGACCTTTCCTTGGATTAACGGATGTAGATCCATTCGACGCAGTGGTGCTCCACCCGCTCCTGCGGTGCATCGGCCTCGCCTCGTGGAAACACTTCCACGCGCATGCCTGGGCGGCTGAAGAAGTCACTCATCCATCGCCCGTCTTCCACCATGTTGCGTTGACGTACAAATCCGATGTCTTCCAGTTTCTTGGTAAACGTATCGAAATCGATCTTGCAGATCTCCGTCATGGGAGGTGAAGAACCCGCCTGCGCCGGAACAAAGGTGAACTCGAACCAACGCCCCGCAGTAGGCGTCTGGTCCATGCCAAAGCTGTAACCCCACTCACTGGTAAGCGGAGCACTGGCGCCGTAGCGCTTAGGATCTGACGCAGCACGCGTCACCGACACCCCCATTTTTGACTGCAGGTAGTCAGGTGTCAGATCGTCCAGTCCGTCAATAGCTTGAATCAACGCAAGCATGCGGGTGAGCGCATCCTCTGCCGTTCGTATTGGCCCGCTGGGTTCGCTGCCAGTGGGAGTGACTGCGGATTCGGATGAGGAACGCATGGCAGATGCCTCCGTGACGGTTGCCGGGGCTGGGGTGGCCGCCGTGTGGGCGCATGCGCCCAGGGCGAAGGTGGCGAGCAAGGCGTAGAGGGGGCGCGCGATCATGAAGCGTCCGTTGTGCGCTGGTGTGGCTGTGACGCTAGTGGCATCGGGCGCCGAGGTCAATTGCAAGGCTTCTGGCAGTTGATCGATGTGACACTTGGTAACTCCAGGCTCATTGCCGAAATCATTCAAAACTCTCAAAGCATCAGGACTGAGTGACATGTCCGCTCCCTGGACTTAACGGATGTAGACCCATTCGACGCATTTGTGCGCTACCAACGCTTGCGGTTCCGCAGCCTCACCACGCGGAAAAACCTCTACCCGCATTCCAGGACGCGTAAAGAAATCACTCATCCAGCGCCCTTCTTCGACGATGTTGCGCTCACGCGCAAATCCCATCTGCTCAAGCTGCTGGGTAAAACGATCAAAGTCCAGGCGACAAATTTCGGTCATCGCAGGCGATGCACCGGACACATTGCGATCGAAGCGGAATTCGAACCATCTGCCATCAAGCTTGGTTTCATCGACTCCAAATCCATAACTCCAATCCTTAGTGAGCGGGCCGAAGGCCCGATATCGGCGTTCGTCGCCTTTCATGAACTGAACCGCCTGCCCCATCGTGGAATTCAGACGCTCGGGAGTGAAGTCGGAGATGTCCTGGCTGCCCTTGATCAACACAAGCAGCTGACCAAGCAAGCCTTCCGCAGTGAGCTTGCTAGGCGGCACAGTGGTAGGACTGGATGAATTTATGGCAGATGTCTCCGTGACGGTTGCCGGGGCTGGGTTGGCCACCGTGTGGGCGCATGCGCCCAGGGCAAAGGTGGCGAGCAAGGCGTAGAGGGGGCGCGCGATCATGAAGCGTCCGTTGTGCGCTGGTGCGGCGGGGACGCTAGTGGCATCCGGCACCGAGGTCAATCGCAAGGGGTCTGGCAGCCGCAGCATCATCGCCGCACGCTGCGCGCCTTGGCCGGCACTTCCACTGACGGCAACACCTCCATCAACAGCTGCCCTTCGCTTGCGGTGATGCGCAGCTTGGTGCCGATGGCAAAGCCCAGTTGTTCCAGCCATAGGCCGCTGAGGCGAACGTGGGGCACGTGCTGGTCGCCACCGTGGTCNGCGGTGATGCGCAGCTTGGTGCCGATGGCAAAGCCCAGTTGTTCCAGCCATAGGCCGCTGAGGCGAACGTGGGGCACGTGCTGGTCGCCACCGTGGTCGTGGGCGCCGGGGTAATGCGTGTAGCTGACGGTGCATTGGCGCGGGCGGCGGGCGCGGCGGGGTGCGCGCAGCGTGCCGGGGCCTTGCGGAGAGGCGTCCGGGTCGGGTGGCAGCATCGGTGGCAGCTTGGTGCGGTCGGGCTCCACAACCACCCACTGCANGTGTAGCTGACGGTGCATTGGCGCGGGCGGCGGGCGCGGCGGGGTGCGCGCAGCGTGCCGGGGCCTTGCGGAGAGGCGTCCGGGTCGGGTGGCAGCATCGGTGGCAGCTTGGTGCGGTCGGGCTCCACAACCACCCACTGCACCCGCTTGGGCGGCGTGGGGCGCGCACGCGTGCGGGTGGGCCGTGCGCTGGCAGATGCCGTGGGTGGGCGGCGGCGTGTCATGGCGCCTCCGATTGGCGGCGGGTAGCGCTGGGTGAAGCGACGCACTGCTGCAACGCCACGTCGATGCGTGCAGAAAGGCTATGCAAGGCCTGCGACAATACGCCGGGCTGGTTGAGCAACTGCTGCGCAAGATCGTCGCTGGCCTGCTCAACGGCCGCGCGTGCGGCCAGCCGGCGCAGCACTTCGCCTACCTCGCTCAGCAAGCTGTGGGCGGAAGCTGGCAACAGATAACCCGGCACCGACGCCGGCATGGATGGTGCAGTAGACATGGCAACGCCCTCCTGGAACAACCCAAGAACCGCCGCCAACGGCGACGGGATGTCGGGAGGTTCGAAACCGCTAAGAGCCGGCGGGCGTATTCCCCTTGCNGGCTTGTACCTGCAGGATGCAGGCACAAAAAACCCACCGGTTTGACGGAGGTGGGTACCGCTCTTAGAGGAGTTTCGACGCTCCTTGGGACTAGATTGCAAGTACACGGTCTGGCGTGTCAATACACACTGGCGGGTCTCGCGCGGCTGTGTGCGCCGCTGGCGCAGTTCCATAAGAGCCACGCAAGCCGAACGCCGTCGCCTGATAAGTGCACCTGACCCCATCACGGTTACCCCATCACGGTTTCACTACTAGCATCGCTGCGATCTATGTCGCCAAGCGCGCAGGCATGGACGCGATAGTTTGGCGAAGGTCAGGCTGCCGTGGAACTGAATGTGGAACCGCTATTGTCAGAACTGTCAGGAACCTTCTGATGGCACCCTTTCTCATGGTCACGGCGGCCAGCCGGGAGAACTGTCTATCTCGGCGAGCGCTCGCCCACAACACTCAGGAATCGCTGCATCATCTCGACGTGAGTTGCACCGCGACCGACGATGGCAAGGAGATCAGGAAGATGCAGATCCACCATCAGACCTCTGCGAGGATTGATAAGAACAGCCTCCTTCCATGCACTCCCATGACCTTCAATCTCTGCCACAAGCGAGAGCATCCAATAGATCAGGACTTGACGGTAGTCTGCACCACCAAAGTTTCCTGAAACACACTTAACCTCGACGAGGCAGTCGCCGACAGCATAATCCCCCCACGAGTTTCCTATCCACTGGCATCCGGGCACCGAAGGACGTACTACAAGGGGTCCACCCATAGTCCCTTCAGCAATCAAAAGTGATCGATAAAGCGAGTCACCCACCAAGCACGCTGTAGACCAATCCTGGTCACCGATCGTTTCGACACGCCTCGCATCATAGAACCTGCTTTGCTGAAGCCACGCCTCTGCAAGACATGACCCAGCATCATCTGCGGCCTCATTCCCTTCGACCAACCTATCAGCCCGGACGCAGGCGACCTCGAAGAGCAAAGCCGGACTCATGACCGAGCTTCTGATCAGATCGTCGCTCACGGGCGCGTCCGGAAGCGCAGACCTTGAGCCATTAAGATGCGCCACGAGGCCTGGAGTGAGGCCGGGGAAAACGATCTCAAAGAGTCCCGGAAGCTCACGTGCGACAGTCCTAGGGTCAACTATCTCAGTTCTCATCATCAGCCCATCTTGCAAAGACTGCCGAAAATGTTTCAGTCTCCGTCCCTTCGAATCCTAAACCCCCGCCTCCCACTAGCGACCTTTGACGCTGTCTACGAAAATCTATGCCTTGATTACCAAAAAATTTGGACGCAACCCAAGCAGCCCGCCGGGCCTCTTGGTGCATTCCTGTCCAGAGATTCGCTATTGAGTTGAGATCTCCATGCGCAGCCCAATGACCGATACAGTCTAGACAACCTCTCTTTACGGTAACAGATTCTGAGTTATCAAAAACGTTCCACACGAAAGCTGACCGCACACCGGACCTTCCAAATCTTAGCGCGCGAAGAAAATGGAGCTGATTTCCCTCATTGGTTAACAGATAGGCTGAGTGTGATATCACGGCATCCAAGCACTGATCAATCTGCAGATGTATCTCGGCATATGCTGGCAAAGACCGCAAATGAGATATACCTCGCATGATGGTGGACCAAGATCCTCTGAAGGACCGCAGGCTGGGTTCAGCCAGCAGCGTCATCACGAGGTCGAGTGCAACAGCTGGCGGGTGAAGCCCGAGAGTTCTGCCAACCTGCGCAACCAAGAAGTTATCCGGCACTGACTTCTCAAGTTCTAGGCTAAGCAACCTCTGAACATCCAACGACTCTACGGTCACTCGGAGACTTTCGTAGTCATCGACAGGCGAGTCGGAGTACGGATCGAAATGAAGATCTATCTGCTTGAGAGCGCCTACGTCCCCGTCGTCAGAGCCCAATTGAGCCCGTGCATAATCAGCAAAGGCGGTCGCCTTTAGCAACGTAGTCTTAGTTCGATTCAGTGACAGACCGTAGTTGGCCAATCTTTTAGACAAGTAGGCCAGATGCTCATGAGCCGTCTGGAAGTCAGGAGCGATTAACACATAGTCATCAACGTATCTTAGCCAATTGATGCCTTTTCTATCTAGAGACTGATCTATAGGAATCATGAAAGCCTCTGCCACGATTCGCGAGAATTGACTTCCAACAGGTAGCGCAAACGATCTACCAGCGGAGAAGCGCGAGAGCAGACCGTTCGCCTGGGCTGCGCACTGGTCACCTACTAGGCTCCTAAGTGTGTCCTCGATATGGTGATGTGACACACGCTCATAGAAGCTTGAGATATCTGTCTGAACAACCACCGCGTCGTCGCCCGCTTCTACAGCAGAAGAGATACAGCCCTCTCTAAATTTTCGCCAACTGTAGGACCGATCGAATATTTCGACCGCGTCATTTGTCGCGAGAAACCTGTACGAGCACGCCCTATGTGACCTCTCTCCTTCAGACGCACGTGCGACTGCTACCCCGATTCCATTGAGGTAGACATTCCAGAACGGATGTATCTTCGTTACGACTCTGAAGCCAGCGGTACCGGTCGCTACAAGCAGACGCTCAGAGAATGGTTCGAGGCCCCAGAGTGTTGCCTTTGCTGCACTAGGACTCGTGGCTGCAAGTTCCTGGTAGAGATTGTTAGCTATGTACGCCAGAGATGCCGCTTTTGCTTTAACGAACCTCGCGTCTCCATCGAATGGAAGAGTGTCGTTATCACCGTGCGCACCAACCTCGCGCGCCGCCCTCATGAAATCCTCTTGATCCATCCCCACCTAACTCCAAACTGCGCGATTCCACATAAAGAGACTGCCGACTTTGAGTGACACGAAGCTCTGCAAAGCCCGCGACACCCTACTGACAGGTGAAGTCCAATGATGCACTTTAGCGTAGACAGTGGAAACTCCGCGCCGAAGCAAATTATCCTGAACCAGCCGACCCGCCCCAAACAAAAAGCCCCGACCAACGCCGGGGCTTTCTGCTGTAACTAGAAATAACGATTCCAGGTTCACTTCCACTATAGCCCAGCCGCCGCCGAACCGTCGCGCCCATACCGCCACGCGGCAGGCATGGGCACGACACGTTGGACCTAGAACTTGTAGGTCAGCCCCAGGTACGCCAGCCGGCCTGCGTAGCCGCCGGTATAGAAGCGGGCGCGGGTGTCCTCGCCCAGGTGCGAGCGGGACTCCTGCTTGGTCAGGTTCAGCACCGAGGCGGTGAGGCTGAGCGCCGGGGTGATGTTGTAGGCCGCGTTCACGTCGATCTGGTAGTACGGCTCCTCAAAGACGTTCAAGCCGGTGACCAGGCCTTGCACCAGCTCACCGCGACGGTTGTACGAGGCGCGCAGCAGCAGGCTGTCGGTTTCGTAGAACACGGTGAGGTTGGTCTGGTTCCTGGCACTGCCCGGCATGGCGGTCTCGCCGGCCTCGGTGCCGTCCTCCAGCCGCACCGCCGCCTTGCTGGCATCGTTGTAGGTGTAGTTGAACTGCGCACCGAGGCCGGACGGCAGCGTGTGCTGCGCGTACAGCTCCACACCCTGCGAGACCGCGTCCTGGCCGCCGGCCTGGGTGCTGTAGTTCTGCACGGTGACCGGTTGCCCGTCGACCGTCATGTTCACGTCGCTGATGACGTCGACCGCGAAGTTCTCCACGTTCTTGCGGAACAGTCCCATACCTGCCACCGAGCCCGGCTGGAAATACCATTCCAGCCCCAGGTCGAACTGGTTGGCCTTGTACGGCTCCAGGTTCTTGTTGCTGCCCGAGCCGTACCAGCCCTGCTCGCTGGCACCGCCGGTCAGGCGCCGGTCGGCCACGTACTCGGGACTGTAAAACTCCAGGCTGCCGGGCGCGGCAATGTCGTTGTAGCTGGGACGTGCGATCACCTTCGCGGCCGCCGCGCGCAGCAGCAGGTTCTCGGTCAGGTCGTAGGCCAGGTTGAAACTCGGCAGCACGTCGGTGTAGTTGCGGTCCAGCCCGCTGACCACGAACGACTCGGTGCGTTGCACGCTGTCGGCCAGGCGCCAGTAGCCTTCGGTCCCGCAATAGGTGTCGGCCGGGGCGCCGCTGGGCATGGCAGCGCCCTGCTGGCAGGCCAGCGGGTTGCCGTCGGCGCCGTCGAAGAAGTAGTCGTTGTAGGCGGTCACCTTGTCGGTGGAATCGGCACGCTGGCCGGTACGCGCCACCCGCACGCCGACGTTGCCACGCAGCCGCTCGGTGTGGAAGTTGAGCTGCAGGTAGCTGGAATAGATCTCTTCGTCGACGTTGTAGACAAAGTTGTCTTCACTGCGGGTCTGCATCGCGCCGTAGGTCTGGTTCAAGTAGCCGATGTAGCCCGGGAAGTTGATCGCCGGGAACGCGCTGGCATTGACGCCACCGGCCAGGTTGTCCTGCGCGAACAGCAGCCCCGGCGAGAACTGGGTGGCGATGGCATTGCAGCGCCCGTTCCAGTAGCGGTTGTCGTAGTCACCCGGGTCGGTACCCGGGCACACCCAGTAGTTGTTGCCGGTACTGCGGTGGATGCCGCCGTCGCGACGTTTGATGCCGAACTGCAGCGAGTCGACGACCTCGCCGTCGAAATGCCAGGTGGTATCGATCTGCGCGTACTGCTGCTGGTTGGTGTTGCGGGTCCAGGACGAGCCGGTCGAGCCCAGGTCGACCTGCAGGATGCCGTCGCGCAGGTTCTGCATCAGCTCCGGCGAGAATGTCATGGACGGCGTGCCGGTCAGGTCCCAGGCGCTGGCAAAGTTGGCATTGGTCCAGCTGCCGTCGGCGTTCTGCAGGCGCGGCTTGATCGGCAGGGAAAACTGCAGCTCCGGCCCGCCCTTGGCCCAGGTGCGGCCGGCCTTGAACGCCACGTCCACCTGCTCGCCACGCCATTCGCCGCCCAGGTCCACCGTCTGCGACTGCGATTTTTCGATGTTGTAGCTGCCGGTGATCTGCGGCGTGGGCACCGTGCAGTCGTCCGAGCCCCAGCCGCCCGGCGGCAGGCCGGCCGCAGCGGCCTGCGCCTCGCTGCAATAGTAGGTCTTGCCCGGGCGCAGGCTGTAGGCGGCGCCGGTGACGATGGTGCCGCTGGGATCGAACTGCAGCCGGTCGAGCAGACGGCCGCCGCGCCAGTTGCCGTCGCCGTTGTAACGGGCGATGTTCCACTCGGGAATCTTGATGGTATTGGTCTGCGAGTCCTGCGACAGGTCGAAGCGGAAGTAGTTTGCGGTCAGCGTCAGGTCGTCGGTCGGCTTGAACTGCAAGGTCAGCTGCCCACCCTTGCGCTCGCGCTCCTCGCGTTTGGCGCCCAGGCTGACCGCGGTCGGCATCATGAAACCGGTGGAGTAATTGCCGTCCTGGGTCCAGAAACCGGTCCCGCCCCACCAGTTGGCATTGAAGTCCGACGGATTGCCGTTGACGTCGACCGCCGGGCCGCCTTCGTCGCGCCCGTACCACTGCCAGCTCTCGGTGCTGGCATCGAGTGTTCGTGCGGTGCGCTTCTGCTGCGTGTAGCCGACGAAGACGCCGAAGCGGTTGTCCTTGTCGTGCCACGAGTACGAGCCGGAGAACTGGCCGTCGGTCTTCTTGCTGGTATCGGACCAGGTGCCCTCGGCGGAAACGAAGCCGGAGTTTGGCTCCAGTTCCAGCGGGCGCCGCGTCTGCAGGATCACCGTGCCGCCGATGCCGCCTTCGTCGATGCGCGCTTCCGGGGTCTTGTACAGCTCCGCGCTGCCCAGCAGGTTCGAGGGCAGCAGCGTGTAGTTGAACGAGCGCGTCGGGTCGCCGTTGGACTCGGCGGTGGCGATGTAGTTGCCGTTCAATTCGGTCAGCACCAGCTCCGAGGACAGGCCGCGCACACTGACGTTCTTGCCCTCGCCGCCGTCGCGGCTGATGACCACGCCGGGCACGCGCTGCAGCGCATCGGCCACGTTCTTGTCGGGGAACTTGCCCACGTCCTCGGCGGTGATCACATCGACCACGGCGTTGGCGTTGCGCTTCTGCTCCAGGCTTTTTTCGATCGCGTAGCGGTAGCCGGTCACCGTCACTGCGTCCAGGTCCGTGGCCTGCACCTCGGCCTGGCCGGTGGACGCCGGCGTGACGTCGGCCTGCTGGGCGACAGCGGTGGTAGAGGCGACGCTCGCGAACAAGACGATGGCGATACCGGCGGACAGCGTGCTGCGGTTGCGTGCGAATGGCATGCAGTTCATTTCGATCATGCTCTCCCAATAGTGATCGGCTTCGGCGGATTCCTGTCGATCCAACGATCGGACAAAGACGCCGCGCGAAGTGACGCAGAAATATCCGGCGCCGTTGCGCCCCCCCCTCCTCTTGCGTCCGCTTCCACGCAGATGCAATTAGATCGTTCTAAAGCCGTGGAAAGCTAAGTAGCACAGCCGATGCGGCAGCGCATTCTGCCCCGCAACAGGCCCGCGGCGTTGCAAGGCATCCACGATGGCCGGCCGGCCCGCCACGCTTGCGCGCGGCAGGGCACGGCCTGCCGCGTTGCCGGCTGCAGCAGCGTGATCGCTGCAAGCAACACACCCTTGCCCGCAACCGGACGCAAGCGGTTTGCCGAAGCGCCAGCACACACCTCATTTGAAACCGAGCTCAGCAAGGGACTGGATCGGCGTGACGGCATCGCCCACCACACGCCGCTTGGCCGCCATCGCCAACGCGGTTGCCACACCGAACATGCGCGCGCTTGTTGCCTGCGTACACGCGCAAGGGCGGCGGGGCCTGCTGCGGCATTGATGACACGCCTTGGTCGGAAGCGCATGCGCCGATGACCTGTCAACCCTGCATCGACGCCAGCGTGGAAGCGGCCCATGCCGCAAAACGACAACTTTCTGGCGCATCGACCGAGCGCATCTATCAAGTCCGCCGCGTTCGCGCCGATATCGCTTCCATGGACAGACTCAGCATTATCGGACTGGTGCTCGCGATCGTGGCGATCGTGGGCGGCAGCGTGTTGAAAGGCGCCGGCATTTCGTCGCTGTGGTCGCCGGCTGCCTTCGTGATCGTGATCGTCGGCACCGTGGCGGCGATCCTGCTGCATACCTCGCCGGCGGTTTTCCGGCGCGCGTTCAAGATCCTGCGCTGGGTGATCCAGCCGCCGGCCAGCGACCGCCCGCAGTTGCTGGCGCGCATCGTCGAGTGGAGCAACATCGCCCGCCGCCAGGGCCTGCTGGGCCTGGAAGACCAGCTCCCGCGCCAGGACGACGCGTTCCTGCGCAAGGGCCTGCAGATGCTGGTCGATGGTGTGGAACCGGAAGCCATGCGCCACATGCTGGAAATCGAGGTGGACAACCAGGAGCGTCAGGATCTTGCCGCGGCCAAGGTGTTCGAGGGCATGGGCATCTATGCGCCCACGCTGGGCATCATCGGTGCGGTGCTGGGCCTGATGGCGGTGATGAAGAACCTGGCCGACCCGGCCATGCTCGGCCATGGCATCGCCGCGGCGTTCACCGCCACCATCTACGGCATCGCCTCGGCCAACCTGCTGTTCCTGCCGGTGGCCGCCAAGCTCAAGAGCGTCATCCACTGCAGCACCAACGAGCGCGAAATGGCGATCGAAGGCTTGATCGCGATCGCCCAGGGCGAGAATCCGCGCAACATCGAGTCGAAATTGGCAGGCTACTTGCATTAGTCCCGCCATGGCCCGCCGTCGCAAACATCACGAAGAGCATGGCAACCACGAAGCGTGGGCGATTCCGTATGCCGATCTGATGACGCTGCTGCTGGCGTTCTTCGTGGTGATGTACGCGATCTCCTCGCTCAACGAGGGCAAGTACAAGGTCATGGCGCAGGCGCTGACCACCGCCTTCGGCGGCGCGTCCACCGCCGCCAGCCCGGTGCAGATCGGCAAGAGCCAGGCCCTGGGCGCCGACTACGACCGCCCCTCGGTGATCAAGGCCGGCGCGCCGATGGCCGCCTCCAACGGACCGACCGACCCGACCCTGCTGCCGTCGATGGCCGCGCAGATGCGCATGCCGGTATCGCTGCGCAACCAGATGCAGCTGGCACGCGCGCAGCGGCAGATGGACGCGGTGGCCCAGCAGCTGGGCAAGACGCTGGCGCCGCTGATCGAGCAGAAACTCATCACCATCCGCCGCAACGATCTGTGGATCGAGGTGGAGATCAACAGCGACATCCTGTTCGGCACCGGCTCGGCCACCCTGGCCGGCGGCGCGCGCGGCACCCTGTCGACGCTGGCGGCGGTGCTGCGCGATGCGCCCAACGGCGTGCGCGTGGAGGGCTATACCGACAACCAGCCGATCGCCACTGCCCAGTTCCCCTCCAACTGGGAGCTGTCGGCCGCGCGCGCCGCCAGCGTGGTGCACCTGTTTGCCGACGACGGCGTCGCTCCGCAACGATTGGCGATGGTGGGCTATGGAGAATTCCGCGCACGTGCCGATAACAGCACTGAGGCGGGACGGAATGCGAACCGGCGTGTGGTGTTGATCATCCTCGCTGACTCGGCTGGCTCACTCGCACCCGATCCGCCATCGCAGATGCATGCGACCGCCGCCGGGGCGCCCAAGCTTCCCAAGTCTGACGGCGGCCAAACGGCCGTCACCACCGAAAGCGGCACAAGTTCCGTCCCCGCCGTAATTCAAGGAGTGCAGTGAGATGCGTATCTGGGCAATCGCCAACCAGAAGGGCGGCGTCGGCAAGACCACCACGACGCTGGCATTGGGTCGTGGCCTGGCCGCGCTCGGCCACCGGGTATTGTTGATCGACCTCGATCCGCACTCCTCACTCACCCGCGCGTTCGGCGTGGCGATCGACCCACCGCCGCGCGGGGTGCTGGACCTGTTCGGCACTCCGCCGAGCGACCTGGCCAGCCTGTCCCACGAAAGCGCCATCCCCGGCCTGTCCTATGTCTGCGCGCAAGCCGCATTGGCCACGCTGGAACGCCGCAGCGCCAACCAGCCCGGGCTGGGCCTGGCCCTGCAGAACGCGATGACCCGGCATGCCGGCCAGCACGACTACATCCTGCTCGACTGCCCGCCCACGCTCGGCCTGCTGATGATCAACGCGCTGGCGGCCTGCGACCGCGTGGTGGTGCCGACCCAGGCCGAGCCGCTGGCGCTGCATGGCCTGGCCAGCATGGTACGTACCGCCGACATGGTGCAGCGCTCGCGCCGGCGCGAACTGCCGGTGTCGATCCTGCCGACCCTGTTCGACCGCCGCACCCGCGCCGGCACCGAGACGCTCAAGGAGATGCAGGACACCTACGGCGCGGTCGTCTGGGAAGACGCGGTGCCGGTGGATACCCGAATCTGCAATGCCGCCGCACTGACCGTCCCCGCCACCGGCGGCGACTACCAGGGCCGCGGCCTGTCCGCCTATCGCCGTGCGCTGGAATGGGTGCTGGCCGATGACGCGATGCGTATGGAGCAAGCCGCATGAGCAACCACACCGCCAACGGTGAGCTGGACGATTATCTGGAAGGCCTGCTGCACGATGCCGGCGTGGAGCCCCCTGCCCCGGCTGCCACTGGCATCGTTGCGGCGGTACCGGCAACTGCCGGGGCAGACCTCACGCTGGCCGAAGCGCCGGTGCAGGCTGCCGCGGCCCCCGAAGCCGCCGCTGTCTCGGAAGCGGCCACTTCCAATGCGATCGCCGCGGTGCTCAGCGCCGATGCGATCGCCACCGACTTCCTCGCCGAAATGGATGCCGACCCGGCCTTTGGCCCGCCGGTGGTCGCCGCGCCCAGCGCCGCGGATATCGCCGCCGATTTCCTCGCCGAGATGGATGCCGACCCGGCCTTCGGCCCGCCGGTGGTCGCCGCGCCCAGCGCTGCGGACATCGCCGCCGACTTTCTCGCCGAAATGGATGCCGACCCGGCCTTCGGGCCGCCGGTGGTCGCCGCGCCCAGCGCTGCGGACATCGCCGCCGACTTCCTTGCCGAAATGGATGCCGACCCGGCGTTCGCCACGGCGGCGCCCAGCCCGTTCATGAGCCTGTCTCTTATACACATCCANCTTTCTCGCCGAAATGGATGCCGACCCGGCCTTTGGGCCGCCGGTGGTCGCCGCGCCCAGCGCTGCGGACATCGCCGCCGACTTCCTTGCCGAAATGGATGCCGACCCGGCCTTCGGGCCGCCGGTGGTCGCCGCGCCCAGCGCTGCGGACATCGCCGCCGACTTCCTTGCCGAAATGGATGCCGACCCGGCCTTCGGGCCGCCGGTGGTCGCCGCGCCCAGCGCTGCGGACATCGCCGCCGACTTCCTTGCCGAAATGGATGCCGACCCGGCGTTCGCCACGGCGGCGCCCAGCCCGTTCATGAGCACCGCCGACCTGATGGCCGAGATGGACGCAGATCCGGCCTTCGCCGGCACTGCCTCCGGCGCCGACCTGCTGGCTGCCGACCTGCTCTCGGAAATGGACGCCGACCCGGCCTTCGCCGATGCCGCAGCTGCCCCAGCGGCACCGGCGCGGCCTGCGCCGGCACCGATGCAGGCCGCGCACCGCGCGCCGCCGTCGCCGTCGCCGATCTATCCGCAAGGCCTGCAGGCCCTGCTGGCCCCCGGCCAGGCCGAGCACATCCAGGCCGAGCGGCGCGCGGCCGAACGCAGCACGCGCTGGCTACGCCTGCGCTGCGGCGAACAGACCTATGCGCTGGAATTGCTCAAGGTGCAGGAGGTGGTACTGCCGGTGCCGCTGCTGCCCCTGCGCGGCACCGCCAGCGCGATGCTCGGCATCATGAACCTGCGTGGCCAGGTGGTGCCGGTGATCGACCTGGGCATGCACCTGGGCTCGGCGCCGATCCACATGGATCTGCAGACGCGCGTGGTGGTGCTGGAGGAAAACGGCGAGACCATGGGCCTGCGCGTGTCGGCGGTGGAAGACGTCACCAGCCTGACCGATCAGCAGATCGAACCGCCGGACAACGCCCGCCTGTGCCGCATTTCCAACAACCTGTTCCGCGGCGTCGCGCGGCTGGGCCATCAGCCGATGATCCTGCTCGATGCCAGCCATCTGCTGCACTGATTCACCGCGCAGCTGACGCGCACCTGCACGCGCAACGATTCACCGTTAAAGCTTTCCCGCCGCCCGCCGTTAGTACGCATAGAACCATCCGTTCGGAGCAACAATGAGCACAGTCACATTGGGTGAGGATCTCGGCATCGAGACCAGCGCCGACCTCAAGCAGAAGCTTGCCGCGTTCCTGACCCAGGACGGCGATCTGGTGCTCAATGCCGGCGAGGTCCGGCGTATCCATACCGCCAGCGTGCAGTTGCTCTGTGCCTTTGTGCAGACCCGCCGCCAGGCGGGCTTGCACACCGAATTCGATGGCTGCAACGACACTTTTAGAGATGCGGCCCGTCTGCTCGGCGTCACCGACGCGCTCGGACTTTCCGCATCCAATGACAACCTGAAATCTGTGGAGAACGCCGCATGAGCGCACGTATCTTGGTGGTGGACGATTCGGCGTCGATGCGCCAGATGGTCTCTTTCGCCCTCACCTCTGCCGGCTTTGCCGTCGAAGAAGCCGAGGACGGCGCCGTGGCGCTGGGCCGCGCGAAGGGCCAGCGCTTCAACGCGGTGGTGACCGACGTGAACATGCCCAACATGGACGGCATCTCGCTGATCCGTGAGCTGCGCCAGCTGCCGGACTACAAGTTCACCCCGATGCTGATGCTGACCACCGAGTCGGCGGCCGACAAGAAGTCCGAAGGCAAGGCCGCCGGTGCCACCGGCTGGCTGGTCAAGCCGTTCAATCCGGAACAGCTGATCGCCACCGTCCAGAAAGTTCTGGGTTAATTCCACTTGCCTCACCATCGGATCTCACGCCCATGAGCATGGACCTGCAACGTTTCCACGCCACCTTTTTCGAGGAAAGCCGCGAAGGGCTGGACGCGATGGAGGCCGGGCTGTTGTCCCTTGAAGAGGGCAACCGCGACCCGGAAATCATCAACTCGGTGTTTCGCGCCGCGCACTCGATCAAGGGCGGCGCTGCCACCTTCGGCTTCGAAGCGGTCGCCGGCCTGACCCACGTGCTGGAAACGCTGCTGGACGAGTTGCGCTCCAACAAGCGCCAGCTCGAACCCAATGCGGTCGATGCCATGCTCGGCTCGGTCGACGTGCTGCGCGCGCTGCTGCGCGAAGCCGAACACGGCACCCCGGCCGACCCGGCCGCGGTCAAGGCCGTGCACACCCGCCTGAACGCCGTGCTGGCCGGCGAAGCGCCGACCGCCGCGGCGGTGGCCAAGCCGAAGGAAGAAGAACCCGAAGCCTGGCACATCGGCTTCACCCCGGCGCCGTCGCTGTTCATGAGCGGCAACGACCCGCTGCGCATCATCCGCGAGCTGGAGCACCTGGGCCCGCTGCAGATTGCCGCACGCCTGGAGCGCATGCCGGGCTTTGAGAACATCGACCCGCTGGAAGCCTACCTGGCGTGGGATCTGGGCCTGATCGGCAAGATTCCGCGCAGCAAGATCGAAGACACCTTCGCCTGGGTGGTGGACGATTGCGAGCTGGACATCCGCCCGATGGCGGTGCCCGGCCCGCCGCCGAGCCTGGCCGTCGAAGCCGCTGCCACCGCACCTGCCGCGCTCGCCGCGGCACCGGCCGCCGCTGCCGAACCTGCCGCCACTGCTACCACGCCGGCCAAGGCCGCCGCTGCCGAAGCGGAAACCTCGATCCGCGTCAGCGTCGACAAGGTCGATGCCCTGATCAATCTGGTTGGCGAGTTGGTCATCACCCAGGCCATGCTCAAGCAGGTCTCCACCGGCCTGGACCCGGCACATGCCGAACAGCTGTTCGCCGGCCTGGATCTGCTCGAACGCAACACCCGCGACCTGCAGGAAGCGGTGATCGGCGTGCGCATGCTGCCGGTGGACGCGGTGTTCCGTCGCTTCCCGCGCCTGGTCCGCGACCTCTCCAGCCGCCTCGGCAAGCAGGTCCGCCTGCGCACCATCGGCGAAGGCACGGAACTGGACAAGGGCCTGATCGAAAAGATCGCCGATCCGTTGGTGCACCTGGTGCGCAACTCGATCGACCACGGCCTGGAAATGCCCGATGCGCGTCGCGCCTCCGGCAAGGACGAGACCGGCACGATCACCCTGGCGGCCTCGCACCAGGGCGGCCACATCGTGATCGAAGTCAGCGACGACGGCCGCGGCCTCAATCGCGCCAAGATCCTGGAAAAAGCCGCCGAACGCGGCATCGCCGTGCCGGACAACCCGACCGACGCACAGGTGTGGGACCTGATCTTCGCACCGGGTTTCTCCACCGCCGATGCGGTGACCGACCTGTCCGGCCGTGGCGTGGGCATGGACGTGGTCCGCCGCAACATCCAGGGCCTGGGTGGCGAAGTGCAGCTGGAAAGCAACGCCGGCAGCGGTACCCGCGTGCTGATCCGCCTGCCGCTGACCCTGGCCATCCTCGACGGCATGACCGTCTCGGTCGCCGGCGAAACCCTGATCCTGCCGCTGGCCTATGTGCTCGAGGCACTGCAGCCGGCGCCGGAAGACATCCGCTCGATGGCCGGCGACGGCCGGGTGCTGCGGGTCCGCGGCGAATACCTGCCGATCCTGTCGCTCACCGATTACTACGGCTTCGGCGGGCAGCAGTCCTCGCAGGAACCGCTGGTGGTGGTGGTCGAAGGCGACGGCCAGAAGATCGCGCTGGAAGTGGACGAACTGCTCGGCCAGCAGCAGGTCGTGGTCAAGAACATCGAGAACAACTACCGCCGTATCCCGGGCGTGTCCGGCGCCACCATCCTGGGCGATGGCCGGGTCTCGCTGATCGTGGACATCGGCGGGCTGGTGCGCTCGCTGCGCGTGCCGCAAGCGGCGTAGGACGCCAAGCCACGCAACAACTGCAATGTGATCCCTTCTCCCACCGGGAGAAGGTGCCCCGAAGGGGCGGATGAGGGTACGAGCACAGCCACGCGCATTTGGAGTCACACGTGGCTGCGCCGGTACCCTCGCACTCCCCCTCTCCCGCAGGGGAGGGGCTCGAAGCGCCCAGGCCGCCACGTTGTGCGGCAACGACAGAGCCCTGGCAGCGATGCCGGGGCTTTGTCGTTGTGGTGCGTCTGTGTGCCCGGTGTTTGCTGCCTGCCTGCCCGTGGCTGAGCACGCCTGCATGCGCGCGGCGTGCTCAGCGTCGGCCGTGCGCGATCTGCAACATGAGCTCAGGTCACCGCGTTCCTCACCCCGCTCTCCCACACGCGCACTGCGCAATGCGTCACATCTGAAGAACGCAAGCGAGCCAACAGACGCCGGTCGGCTCAAGAAAATCGGCTGGCGGACGCTACCGCTGTTCTCCTTTTCCCTCCCTCCCTCCTCCCGAGAACATCATGAAATTCCTGCACTCCCTCACCGTCGGGCGACGCCTGGCGCTGGCATTCGCGTTGCTGATCGTTTTGTTGGCCGGCTCGACCAGCCTGGCGCTGTACGAGTTCAAGACCGTCAAGAACCAGGTCTCGATCATCATCGAAATCAACAACCGCAAGGCGCAGCTGCTCAACCAGATGCGCGAGAGCAATATGCTGGGCGAGCGTTACATCCGCGACTTCATGCTGGCCTCGCCGCAGCAACAGCCCGCGATCGATGCGCAGCTCAAGGCCAATCGCGCGCACTACGCCGCGTTGTGGGCTGCGCTCAAACGCCTGCCGACCACCGCAGACGGCATGCGCGCGCGCCAGACCATCGAAGACAGCCTCACCGCCGCCCGTGCCACCAACAATCGCCTGCTCGGCATGATCCGCGACGGCAACCTGGACGGTGCCAAGCAGTTGTTGGGCGGTGAAGCGCAACCGTTGCTGGAGCGCCGCTCCAGGGCGATCGCTGCCGCAGTGGAACTGCAGAACACCCAGAACGCCGCCGGTGCCGCCGCCATCCTGGGGAGCGTTGCGCTGGCCAATCGCGCGTTGATCGCCTTCGGCCTGCTGTCGGCCGGCCTGGCCGCTGCACTGGCGTGGCTGATCTCGCGCAGCCTGGTACGTCCGCTGACCCAGGCCACCCGGGTCGCCGACGCCATCGCGCACGGCCGGCTGGACAACCCGATCGGCCCGCAGCCCGGCGATGAGCCCGGCCAGCTGTTGACCAGCATGCGCGGCATGCAGGACCAGCTCAAGGCCGTTGCCGCCGCACAGCGGGACATGGCACGCCGCCACGACGACGGCCAGATCAGCTTCCGCATGGACGAAGCGGTGTTTCCCGGCGAATACGGCAGCATGGTGCGCGACACCAATGCGCTGGTCGATTCGCATATCACGGTGAAGATGAAGCTCGCGCAGATCATGTCGCGCTATGCGATCGGCGACCTGAGCCAGGACATGGACCGCCTGCCCGGCGAGAAGGCCGTGCTCAGCGACACCATGGACGCGGTCAAGCGCAATTTGTTTGNCGCTATGCGATCGGCGACCTGAGCCAGGACATGGACCGCCTGCCCGGCGAGAAGGCCGTGCTCAGCGACACCATGGACGCGGTCAAGCGCAATTTGTTTGCGATGAACAGCCAGATCAAGCTGCTGGCGCAGGCCGCGGCCAAGGGCGATTTCAGCGTGCGCGGCGACACGCAGCGCTTCCAGTACGACTTCCTGGCCATGGTGGAGAGCCTCAATCAGCTGATGGCCACCGCCGATGGCAACCTGGGCGCCTTGTCCAAGGTGCTGCAGGCCATTGCCGCCGGCGACCTGACCGAGCGCATGCATGGCCAGTTCCACGGTGTGTTCGCGCAGATGCGCGACGATGCCAACGCCACCACCGAGCAATTGTCCGGCATCGTCGGGCGCATCCAGCACGCCACCGTCTCGATCAATGCGGCGGCCAGCGAGATCGCTGCCGGCAACAACGACCTGTCGCAGCGCACCGAACAGCAGGCTGCCAACCTGGAGGAAACCGCCGCCTCGATGGAGGAGCTCACCTCCACCGTCAGGCAGAATGCCGAAGGCGCCCGCCAGGCCAACCAGCTGGCGATCGGCGCAGCCGACGTGGCCTCGCAAGGCGGCGCGGTGGTCGGCAAGGTCGTCGCGACGATGGCCGACATCCAGGCCTCGTCGAAGAAGATCGCCGACATCATCAGCGTCATCGACGGCATCGCCTTCCAGACCAACATCCTGGCCCTGAATGCGGCAGTGGAAGCGGCACGCGCCGGCGAACAGGGCCGCGGCTTTGCGGTGGTCGCCTCCGAAGTGCGCACCCTGGCGCAGCGCTCGTCCGGTGCGGCCAGGGAGATCAAGCAGTTGATCGACGACTCGGTGAGCAAGGTCGCCGAAGGCACGGTGCTGGTGGACGAGGCCGGCACCACCATGAGCAGGATCGTGGACAGCGTGCAGCGTGTCACCGACATCATGGGCGAGATCTCCGCCGCCTCGCAGGAACAGTCGGCCGGCATCGAACAGGTCAACCTCACCGTGACGCAGATGGACCAGGCCACCCAGCAGAACGCGGCATTGGTGGAAGAAGCCACCGCCGCCGCGCGTGCGATGGAAGAACAGGCCGGGCAGTTGTCCGATGCGGTGGCGATCTTCAGGATCCANGCAGAACGCGGCATTGGTGGAAGAAGCCACCGCCGCCGCGCGTGCGATGGAAGAACAGGCCGGGCAGTTGTCCGATGCGGTGGCGATCTTCAGGATCCAGCCGGATGCTGCGCTGTCGTCGGCGGGCCGCAAATCCGCCACGCGGCACCTGACGGCGGTCTGAGCGCACGCACCTGCGCCCCGCCCGGGTCCGGCGTGCTGCGCGCGCCCTGCTGCGGGCGGAAAAAAACGCCCTGTCCGGCTTGACGCCCTGGCAGGGACAGGCAAAACGCCCCGATCCGGTCGGGGCGTTTTGCCGTCCGGCAGTGGCCGACGAGCGCCCCTGCGACCTCCAGGCAAGGCTGCCGTTGGTCGAAAGGCGATCAAGCCCGGGCTTCGGCGGCCGATACAACGGGGCAATGAGGGCTGCACGGCCCGCGCCACCTTCGAGGAAGTCCGCATGCCTACCATCAACTCACCACGCTCTGCCCGGCACGTGCTGGGTTCGGTGTTCGCCATCGCGCTGCTCGCTGCCAGCGTGTCGTTGCCGCCGTCCTTCGCCGCACCGGCCGCGCCGGTCTCGGTGCTGCTGGACAACGTGCCGATGAGCGCGCTGCAGTCGCTGGCCATCGACCTGGTGCAGCTGCGCGACGACCAGCGGGCGCAGCTTGCCGCGGCGCACGACCCCGCCCGCATCGAGGCCTACGACGAGCGTCTGGGCCACCTGCGTCAACGCATCGCACGGCATGCGGGCTACTTCCAGGCCAGCGCGCCCAAGGGCGAGCAGGCGCGCCAGTTCGCGCTGGTGCAGCAGCAGCTCGGCCAGTACCTGGCCCAGCATCGGCAGGCCAATCGCGCCCTGCACGACGGCGACCTGCGGCATGCGCAAGCGCTGTCGCTGGGCCATGCGGGCGACACGCAGCAGCGGCTGTGGACCGAACTGCAGAGCCTGCAGCAGTCGCTGGCCAGCGTAAGCACCACCCAACGCCACTGAGCACTGCCCGCGTTGCGACCCCGGTGGCCGCAACGGCGTCGCAGCCTTCCCCGCCCGCGCTGCGCCCGACCGGCGGCCTGCCATGCGGGCACGCGTGCGCCCTGCCATCCGCCGTCGATCCTGCGCCCGCGCGCCCTGCTCCGCGCCGGTGCGCGCTGCCGCCGCGTGCCGATGACAGCCCCTGCGAGCGGGGCGGCGTGCGGGTGACGCCGCCCCGGAATGTAATGAAAAACCATCGCCGCACCGGCCGTCGCACTGCGCTCAACATTTTGGGGATCAGGTCGCTATTCGACTTATCCCGGTCACATTCCTTTGCTGGATATCTGCCATGACGTTCAAGACCACGATTGCAAACACGCTGGCCAATGTTCCGCTGAAGCGCAAGTTCCTGGCGCAGACCGCGCTGGTGGCGCTGGGCATCATCGCGCTGGCGGTGATCGCCGCGCGCATGCAATACATGGATCTTACCGATACGCGCCGCGATGGCCTCAAGAGCCAGACCGAAATGGCCATCGCGGTGGTCAATGGCTACGCCGAGCGCGCCGAGAAGGGCGAGATGGACGTGGACAGCGCCAAGAAGGCCGCGCTGCATACCCTGTCCACCATGCGCGCACGCGGCGGCGTGGACTACATCTACGTCACCGACCAGGCGCCGGTGATGCTGATGCACCCCACCCGCCCGGACCTCATTGGCAAGCCGCTCAACGATGTGCTGAGCCCCGACGGCAAGCGCATCTTCCCGGCCTTCGTCACCGCGGCGCAGTCGGGCGGCGGCTACGTCGATTACGCCTGGGCCAAGCCCGGCGAAAAGGAGCCGGTGCAGAAGACCTCGTACGCCTCGCTGTACAAGCCGTGGGGCTGGGTGATCGGCACCGGCGTGTATCTGGACGACACCCAGGCGCAGGCGCTGGTCTTCACCGGCATCGTCACCCTGGCCGGCGGCGCGCTGGTGCTGCTCAACCTGCTGGTGGGCTGGCTGATCGGCAATTCGATCCTGGAGCCGGTGTCGCGCGCGCTCGCCGCCATCAAGGGCGTGGCGCGTGGCGATCTGAGCGTGCGCACCGCCCAGCATGGCAGCGATGAAATCGGCCAGATGCTCAAGGCCACCGACGACATGGTGCATACGCTGGAGCGCTTCTCCGCGCAGACCAAGGTGATGGTGCACATGCACGCCGGCGAAGACGTCAGCCACCGCATGCCGACCGATTTCCCCGGCGTCTACGGCGAGCTGGCCGGCGGCATCAACACGATGATCTTCGAACACCTGGACGCCATCATCGACGCGATCGGCATCCTCAACGACTACGCGCAAGGCGATCTGTCGCGCGACGCCGTGCGCCTGCCCGGCACCCGCGCCATCCTGCACGAGGCGATGGATGCGGCCAAGGCCAGCCTGCTGGCGATCAACACCGAGATCAAGCGCCTGGCCCAGGCCGCAGCCAATGGCGACTTCAGCCAGCGCGGCGATGCCACGCGTTTCAGGCACGACTCGGCGCGCATGATCAGCGACCTCAACGCGATGATGGACGTCAGCGACCGCAACCTGGGCAAGCTGTCCGAGCTGCTGGCCGCACTGGCCGAAGGCGACCTCACCGCCCGCCTGGACGGCGAGTTCCACGGCGTGTTCGCGCGCATGCGCGATGACGCCAACACCACCGCCACCCAGCTGGCCGACATCGTCGGGCGCATCCAGCAGGCCGCCGGCGCCATCACCGGTTCGGCCAGCGAGATCGCCGCCGGCAACAACGACCTGTCGCAGCGGACCGAGCAGCAGGCCGCCAGCCTGGAAGAAACCGCCGCCTCGATGGAGGAGCTCACTTCCACCGTCAGGCAGAACGCCGAAAGCGCGCGCCAGGCCAACCAGCTGGCGATCGGCGCGGCATCGGTGGCCTCGCAAGGCGGCCAGGTGGTCAGCCAGGTGGTCGACACCATGTCCGGCATCCAGACCTCGTCCAGGAAGATCGCAGAGATCATCTCGGTCATCGACGGCATCGCCTTCCAGACCAATATCCTGGCCTTGAACGCGGCGGTGGAAGCCGCTCGCGCCGGCGAGCAGGGNATCATCTCGGTCATCGACGGCATCGCCTTCCAGACCAATATCCTGGCCTTGAACGCGGCGGTGGAAGCCGCTCGCGCCGGCGAGCAGGGCCGCGGCTTCGCCGTGGTCGCCTCGGAGGTGCGCACCCTGGCCCAGCGCTCGGCCGGCGCGGCCAAGGAGATCAAGCACCTGATCGATGACTCGGTCGGCAAGGTCGCGCAGGGCTCGGCGCTGGTGGACCAGGCCGGCAAGACCATGGCCGAGATCGTGTCCTCGGTGCAGCGCGTGACCGACATCATGAGCGAGATCTCTGCCGCCTCGCAGGAACAGTCGGCCGGCATCGAACAGGTCAATCTCACCGTGACCCAGATGGACGAGAGCACCCAGCAGAACGCCGCGCTGGTGGAAGAAGCCACCGCCGCCGCCAACGCCATGCAGCAGCAGGCGCAGCAGCTCGACCAGGCGGTGTCCAGTTTCCGGGTGAGCGCAGCCGCGCCCGCGCAGCGCGAACATGGCCGCAGCGTCGCGCGCGCGGGCGCCTTGCGCGTGGCCAGCTGATCGCCGCCAGGTCGCTTCCGCACCACCTCCCTCACTTCGAAGCCACGCGCATGCCCTCGTCCTCCATGCAATCCCGCTCCGGCGGCAGCCTGGCGTACCGCCTGATGCTCGGCACCGCAGTCGCCGCATTGCTGTGCTTCGGCCTGACCGCGGCGATCAGCTACTGGCAGAGCAGTCGCGCGTTGATCGCTTCGGCGCAGACCACGATGCAGGGCGCGGCGCGCTATCAGGCAGAGCAGATCGGCAACGAGCTGGGGCAGGCATTCACCACCGGCCAGTCGCTCGCCAGCGCCTTGCTGGCGCAGCGTGCGCATGGCGGAGTGAGCCGCGAGGCAGCGGCGGCGATCATGCACGACGCGTTGCAGGATCATCCCGAATGGGTCGGCATGGGCACGTTGTGGGAACCGCAGGCCTTCGACGGCAGGGACGGCGAGTATGTCGATGCCCAGGGCCACGACAGCAGCGGTCGCTTCATGACCTACTGGGCCTACAACGGGCAGTCACTGATCCGCGAGCCGTTGGTCGGTTACGAAAAGCCCGGCGACGGCGACTGGTACCTCAAGCCCCGCGAACTGGGCCGGCAGATCGTGGCCGGCCCCTACGATTACCAGATCGGCGGCAAGCCGGTGCTGATGACCACCTTGTCCACGCCCATCCTGGACCAGGGCAGGTATGTGGGCGTGGTGTCGGTGGATTTCGCCCTGGCCGCGCTGCAGAAGCGCCTGAGCGCGTTGCGCCCGATGGACGATGGCTATGTCGAGCTGATCTCGCCGGCCGGGGTGGTTCTGGCCTCGCGCGACGCTGCGCGGATCGGCAAGCCGGCCGACAGTGCCGACTACCGCGCGATGCTGGCGGCCACCAGGGCCGGCAAGGACTATCTGGACTTCACGCCGGATGCCGCCGGCACGGTCAGCGCCTATGTGCCGTTGCAGATCGGCCAGGCGCAGGAGCGTTTTGCGCTGGGCGTGGTGGTGCCGTATGCGGCGATCATGCAGCAGGCACATCGCCTGCTGTGGACCATCCTGGCCGTCGGCCTGGGCTCGGCGCTGGTGCTCAGCATCGCGTTGTTTGCCCTGCTGCGCCGTCAGGTGGTGGGGCCGCTGGATGCCGCCGCAAAGGTGGCGGACGCCATTGCCTCCGGCAAGCTGGACAACCAGATCGCCGCGCAGCGCCAGGACGAGGTGGGCCGCCTGATGGGCGCCATGCAGCGCATGCAGACCGACCTGCGCCAGCGCATCGAACGCGACGCGCAGATTGCCGACGAGAACCTGCGCATCCGCACCGCGCTGGAACACTCGGAAATGGAAGTGCTGCTGGCCGACGAGCAGCACACGGCGGTGTTCATCACGCAGGCGCTGCACAACTCGTTGAAACGCAGCGAAGCGGCGTTTCATGCCAAGGGCCAGCAGGGCTTCAGCGCCGATGCGGTGGTCGGCAGTCCGCTGGAGTATGTGTTCGGCACCGATGCCGAGGGCAAGGCACGCCTGCAGCGCCTGCAGCAAGTACAGTCCACCACGTTGGAGCGCTACGCCTTCGGCCCGGTGACGCTGGATCTGACCGTGACCCCGCTGTACGCCGCCGATGGCCATCGCAGCGGCAGCATGCTGCTGTGGCGCAATGTCAGTGCCGAAGTCAGCACGCAGGCAGAAGTCGCCGCGCTGGTGCAGTCGGCCTTGATGGGCGACTTCGGCCGACGCCTGGCGCTGGACGACAAGCACGGCTTCTACCTGGAATTCGGCCGCCAGCTCAACGGCTTGCTGGACACCACCTCGCAAGGCCTGGAGCGCGTTTCCCAGCTCCTCAGCGCGCTGGCCGAGGGCGACCTCAGCGTACGCATGGACGGACAGTTCCAGGGCGTGTTCGCGCGCATGCGCGACGCTGCCAATGCCACCGTGGCGCAACTGACCGGCATCGTGTCGGGCATCCAGACCTCGGCCACGCAGATCAACGCGGCCGCCAGCGAGATTGCCGCCGGCAACAGCGACCTGTCGCAACGCACCGAACAGCAGGCGGCCAACCTGGAAGAAACCGCCGCCTCGATGGAGGAGCTCACCTCCACCGTCAGGCAGAACGCCGAGCACGCACGCCAGGCCAACCAGCTGGCGATCGGCGCGGCCGATGTCGCCTCGCACGGCGGCGCGGTGGTGGCGCAGGTGGTCACCACCATGTCCGGCATCGAGGTCTCCTCGAAGAAGATCGCCGAGATCATCTCGGTCATCGACGGCATCGCCTTCCAGACCAATATCCTGGCCTTGAACGCGGCGGTGGAAGCCGCTCGCGCCGGCGAGCANATCATCTCGGTCATCGACGGCATCGCCTTCCAGACCAATATCCTGGCCTTGAACGCGGCGGTGGAAGCCGCTCGCGCCGGCGAGCAGGGTCGCGGCTTTGCGGTGGTGGCCTCGGAGGTGCGCACGCTGGCGCAGCGCTCGGCCGGTGCCGCGAAGGAAATCAAGCAGCTGATCGACGACTCGGTCGGCAAGGTGGCGCAGGGCGCGTCGCTGGTGCAGCAGGCCGGCACCACCATGGCCGAGATCGTGGCCAGCGTGCAGCGCGTGACCGACATCATGGGCGAGATCTCCGCCGCCTCGCAGGAGCAGTCCAGCGGCATCGAGCAGGTCAACCTCACCGTGACCCAGATGGACGAGGCCACCCAGCAGAACGCCGCGCTGGTGGAAGAAGCCACTGCCGCTGCACGGGCGATGGAAGCACAGGCCGGCCAGCTGGCACAGGCGGTGTCGCGCTTCACCCTCGCCGATGCGGCCACGCCGATCGCGGCAGTGCCGGCGCTCGCACCTGCCGCGACCACCCCCAGGCGCTCCGGCGCGGCCGTTCCACGCAAGCCGGCAACCGCATCGACGGGCACCACCGGCACCGACGGGCACTGGCAGGACCTCTGAGCCGCGCGTGCACTCAGCGTTGGCCGCGGCAGCGCGGCCGCGTCTGCCCCGCCATCGCTCTGCCCGCCCTGCCCGCCATGGCGGCGCTGCCGGCGACCTGAGCGCCGCGCACGCAGGCCGGACGCTGCAGCGTTCATCCTTCAAAGATAAAGAATCATGCCCGGCAGCCGTTAGCGTGCTGGAGAGCATTTCCGCGCGACATCCCGGAGTCACTGATGAACAAGTTCAACGATTGGCCGATCCGCCGCAAACTGATGGTGGCATTCTGTCTGAGCGCCGTGCTCACCGCCTTGCTGGGCGGCCTGGGCTACTCACGCATGCGGCAGATGCAGCAGCAGGCCGTGCTGATCAACGAGGAGGTCGTCCCGATCCTGAGCAAGCTCTCGGAGCTGCGCGCCTTCGGCGGCGAATTCCGTATCTACGAATCCGGTCAGTTCGTCAATCTCGAAGACCCGGAGCGCTACGCCTACTTCCTCACCCGCATGGATGAGATCCAGGGCAAGTATGCGCAGACGCAAAAGGCACTGGAAGCCAAGATCGGCGCTGCATCGCCGCTCAAGGCCGCGTACACCAGGCTTGCCGAACAAAGCGCGAGCTACTTTCAGGCCAACCAGACGCTGCGCACGCTCTACAAGCAGCCCGACTATGCGGCGGCAGTGCTGGCAAACAAGCAATCCGGCGACATTCGCAAGGAATTGTTTGCGACGATCGACACGATGTACACCGAGCAGTCGACCGCGCTGGCCAACATGGTTGCCGCCAGCAGCGCCTCGTTCAAGCTGACCAGCGCAGTGTTGCTGCTGGGCACGCTGCTGATGGCGGCGCTGTCGGTGACCTTTGGCTGGCTGATCGCGCGCAGCATCACCAATCCGCTGGCCAAGGCGCTGGGCGCCATCAAGGCGGTCTCGCGTGGCGATCTGGGCGTGCAGGTCAACAAGACCAGCAACGACGAAATCGGCCAGATGCTGGAAGCCACCGGCGGCATGACCCAGATGCTGCGCCGCTTCAGCGAGGAAACCGCGCGCATGTCGCACCTGCACGCGGCAGAAGACATCACCCACCGCATGCCGGAGGATTTCCCCGGCGTGTACGGCACCCTGGCCGGCGGCATCAACACGATGATCTTCGAGCATCTGGATGCGATCACCGACGCGGTGCGCATCCTCAACCAGTACGCACAGGGCGACCTGACCCAGGACGCACGCCGCCTGCCGGCCAGCCGCGCGATCCTGCATGAAGCGATGGATGCGGCCAAGGCCAGCCTGTTGTCGATCAATACCGAGATCAAGCAGCTGGCGCAGGCCGCAGCCGCCGGCGACTTCAGCGCACGTGGCGACGCGGCACGCTTCAAGTACGACTTTGCGGTGATGGTGGCGGATCTGAACTCGATGATGGAAGTCAGCGACCGCAATCTGGGCAAGCTGTCGCAGCTGCTCGGCGCGGTGGCCGACGGCGACCTGACCGCACGCATGGACGGGCAATTCCACGGCGTGTTCGCGCGCCTGCGCGACGATGCCAATGCCACCACCCAGCGCCTGACCGATATCGTCGGGCGCATCAAGCACTCCACGCTGGCCATCAACACTGCCGCTGGCGAAATCGCCGCCGGCAACAACGACCTGTCGCAGCGCACCGAGCAGCAGGCCGCCAACCTGGAAGAAACCGCCGCCTCGATGGAAGAGCTGACCTCCACAGTGAAGCAGAACGCCGAGCATGCGCGCCAGGCCAACCAGCTCGCCATTGGTGCGGCCGACGTGGCCTCGCACGGCGGCGCCGTGGTCGGCCAGGTGGTGGACACCATGTCCGGCATCCAGACCTCGTCCAGGAAGATCGCCGAGATCATCTCGGTCATCGACGGCATCGCCTTCCAGACCAACATCCTGGCCNGACAGGTGGTGGACACCATGTCCGGCATCCAGACCTCGTCCAGGAAGATCGCCGAGATCATCTCGGTCATCGACGGCATCGCCTTCCAGACCAACATCCTGGCCCTGAATGCGGCGGTGGAAGCGGCGCGTGCCGGCGAGCAGGGCCGTGGCTTTGCCGTGGTCGCTTCGGAAGTGCGCACCCTGGCCCAGCGTTCGGCCGGCGCCGCAAAGGAGATCAAGAGCCTGATCGACGATTCGGTCAGCAAGGTCGCCGAAGGCTCGGCACTGGTGAACCGGGCCGGCAGCACCATGAGCGAGATCGTCTCCTCGGTGCAGCGCGTCACCGACATCATGAGCGAGATCTCCGCCGCCTCGCAGGAACAGTCGGCCGGCATCGAGCAGGTCAACCAGACCGTCACCCACATGGACGAAGCCACCCAGCAGAACGCCGCGCTGGTGGAAGAAGCNGCCTCGCAGGAACAGTCGGCCGGCATCGAGCAGGTCAACCAGACCGTCACCCACATGGACGAAGCCACCCAGCAGAACGCCGCGCTGGTGGAAGAAGCCACCGCCGCCGCCCGTTCGATGGAAGAACAGGCCCAGCAGCTCACCGAAGCGGTGGCCTTGTTCCGCCTGTCGGCCGAGCTGGAAGCGGTGACCCGTGCCACCCCGGTGGTGCGCCAGCTCGCTGCCAAGCGGCCTGTCGCCGCCAGCGCACCGGCGCCTAGGCCGCAGGTCGCCAGGCCGGCGGGACGTGCTGCCGTGGCGTTGGCACCGTCCAACGAATCGGACTGGGCCGAATTCTAGGCCACCCCGCAGCGGCCGCGTCCCGGCCCCTGCCCACGGAAGCCGCGCTCCGCAGAGCGCGGCTTTTTTATTGCCGCAGCACGCTCGACGGAGGCACATCAGTCGCGGACAGGGAATAAAACGACCTTAAAATAACTTTCAACTTATGTAATATCTTTTTGATTGTCGAGCCCGGCATTATGTCCGCAGAATACGATTCCACCACCCGATTAAATCGTATCCCCTCGGCACATTATATTTCACAAGCCTGACCGGGTTATATATTTTCCGATATCGAGGTATTCAGCGATGCCGTTGCGCGCCGTTACTGCGCATAGCGATCTGTGATGCAGGCACTGCCTGGCATCACCTGGACGCTTCCATCCAACGCGCACGCCTGCCGGGAATTGATCATGACTGCATTTCTTCAACGCTATAACGTCGGCCCCCGACTGGCGGCGGCATTCGCCGTGCTGATCGTCCTTTCCGCCTGCATCGCCCTCATCGGCTATCGCGGGTTGAGATCGGCACGCACGCTCGTCGATCATCTGGTGCACCAGAACATGGTGAAGATCCGGCTGTCCAACGACATGATGACTGCCAACTACACTATTGCGATGCAGATCCGCAATGTGGTCTTGCCAACCAGCAATGAAGATAATCTCAAGTTTATCGGGATCATCAACAAGGCGCGCGCCGACTACACCAAGGCGCGCGATGCGCTCTATGCGACGCCGCCATCGGACCAGGGCCGCGAAATCCGCGCAGAAATCGATCGCCGGCGCGCCCTGGTCAAGGCGTTGAACGACCAGGTGGTGGACCTGGTCATGACCGGCCGTAGCGATGAGGCACTGCCGTTGCTGCTGACCAAGGCCGCACCCGCGATGCAGCAGTGGCAGGAGAAGATCGCCGAAAACATCGCCCTGCAGGACAAGCTGGCCAGCGAGGCATCCGCTGCCGCACTGCAATCCATGGACGACTCGCGCAAGCTGCTGATCGCCGGCACCGTGCTGGTGGTGCTGCTGAGCGGGACGCTGGGCCTGCTGATCACCCGCAGCCTGACCCAGCCGCTGGGCCGGGCCACCCGCGCGGCCGAATCGATTGCCGGCGGCAAGCTGGATAACGACGTCGACACCCAGTTCAACGACGAAAGCGGCCGCCTGCTCAAGGCAATGAGCAAGATGCAGCTGCAGCTGCGCAACCTGCTCGCCGCGCAGACCGACATGGCCAGGCGCCACGACGACGGCCAGATCAGCTTCCGCATCGATGCCGATGCCTTCCCCGGCGAGTACGGCCGCATGGCGCACGACACCAATACATTGGTGGGCTCGCACATCGCGGTGAAGATGCGCCTGGCACAGATCATGGGCCGCTACGCGATCGGCGACCTGTCCGAGGACATGGAGAAACTGCCCGGCGAAAAGGCCGTGCTCAGCGAGACCATGGCCCAGGTCAAGATCAATCTCGGTGCGATGAATACCCAGATCAAGCACCTGGCGGTGTCTGCGGCCAATGGCGACTTCAGTGCCCGCGGCGATGCCGAGCGCTTCCAGTACGACTTCCGCCTGATGGTGGAAAGCCTCAACAACCTGATGGCCACCGCCGACGGCAACCTGCAGTCGCTGTCCAGCCTGCTGCAGTCCATCGCCGCCGGCGACCTCACCGCGCGCATGAGCGGCGAGTTCCGCGGCGTGTTCGCGCAGATGCGTGACGATGCCAACGCAACGGCCACGCAGCTGGCCGAGATCGTCAGCGGCATCAAGTCCTCGGCGGTGTCGATCAAGGGTGCCGCCAGCGAGATCGCCGCCGGCAACCAGGACCTGTCGCAGCGCACCGAGCAGCAGGCCGCCAACCTGGAGGAAACGGCCGCCTCGATGGAAGAGCTCACCTCCACCGTCAAGCAGAACGCCGAGAGCGCGCGTCAGGCCAACCAGCTCGCCATCGGCGCGGCCGGCGTGGCCTCGCAGGGCGGCGAAATCGTCAGCAAGGTGGTCGAGACCATGAGCGGGATCGAAGCCTCGTCCAAGAAGATCGCCGACATCATCTCGGTCATCGACGGCATCTCGTTCCAGACCAACATCCTGGCCTTGAATGCCGCCGTCGAAGCGGCGCGTGCCGGCGAACAGGGCCGCGGCTTCGCCGTGGTCGCCTCGGAAGTGCGCACCCTGGCGCAGCGCTCGTCGGCGGCCGCCAGGGAGATCAAGGGGCTGATCGACGACTCCGTGCAGCGCGTCTCCGAGGGGTCGGTGCTGGTGCACAGCGCCGGCAAGACCATGGGCGAGATCGTCTCCAGCGTGCAGCGGGTCACCGACATCATGGGCGAGATCTCCGCCGCCTCGCAGGAGCAATCCTCGGGCATCGAGCAGGTCAACCAGACCGTCACCCAGATGGACGAGACCACCCAGCAGAACGCCGCGCTGGTGGAGGAAGCCACCGCCGCCGCACGCGCGCTGGAAGACCAGGCCACCCAGCTCACCGACGCGGTGGCGGTGTTCAAGACCGACACCGCGTACGCGCCGGTGCGCAGCGCCGCCCCGCGGCCGGTGGTGACGCCGGCGCTGAAGGCCAAGGTGGCCGCAGCCGGACGCAGCGCCGCGGCCAGGCCGCGTTCCGTGGTCGCCGCGCCGGGCAACGACACCAGCTGGCAGGAGTTCTGAGCCAAGCGGGCGCAACAGGCTGAATGGAGCCAGTCGGCGCCTGCGCCGGCCGGCTCAAGGCATAGCTGTTATCAGCCGATAGGCTGCGTACGCCTATGAGAAGCATCCATGACCACGTTGCCCGTGCAGCCTCCGCACACCGCCCCACCCTCCCCGCACCGCTGGAGCAGCCGCTGGGATGACCTGGCAATCGCCAGGAAGCTCGGCGTGATCGGAGTGCTGGCGCTGGCCGGCCTGGTCATTCCGGTGCTGCTGTACAGCGGCAAGCTCAACGAAAGCGTGGCCATCAGCAGCAACGAGCTGCGCAGCTATGCGCCGCTTGGACAGATGCTGGGGCTGATCACCGACCTGCACGCTGCCCACGTGGACAGCGGCAGCACCGCCAGCGCCGCAGCCGCGCGCGCCGAGCGCGATCTGCAACGCCTGCTGGCCACCACGGCAACCATGCCGGGCTTCGAACGCAGCCAGAAGGCCCTGCTGGGCCTGCAGCAGCGCCACGTCGCCGGCGCCGCTGCAACCGGCTATGCCGCCGTCAGCGAACAGGCGTTTGCCGCACTCGACGCCCTGCGCGACGACAGCCAGCTGGTCTACACCCCGTATATCGAGAGCTACCACCTGGTGGTGGCCACGCTGATCTACAGCCCCGATGCCACCGAGTCGCTGACCCGGCTGGATGCGGCCAGCGACCCGTCGCAGGCGGCCGACAGCCGCGCCATGCTGCGCGAACAGCTCAACCAGCTGGCGCGCAGCCACCAGCGATTCCGGCATGAGCTGGACAAGGCGATAGGCCTGCTGGAACAGCCCGACCCTGCGCTGGCCGATGCCGCCAGGACCGAAACCGCGCGTGCGAACGCGGCGCTGTCCGCACTCGGCACTGCGCTGGAAGGCAGCGACGCCAATGCCGACACCCAGTGGAACGCAGCGCTCGACGCGCTCGGCCAGGCCATGCAAGCGCTCGGCAGCGTCTCGCTGCAGGCCTTGCAGCGCCAGTCCGAGCGTCACCTGGCCGAGGCCCGCGATGCGATGTGGCAGGCCATTGCCGGGCTGTCGCTGCTGGCGGTGCTGATCGCGGCGCTGGGCTGGTACACCCTGTCCAGGCTGACCCGCAATGTGCGCCGCGCCGCTGCAGTGGCGGCCAACATCGCGCAAGGTCAGCTCGGCGAGCACATCGCCACGCCCAGCCGCGATGAAACCGGCCAGCTGCTCGACAACATGCGCCGGATGCAGGACCAGTTGCAGCGCGTGCTGACCGCGCAGAGCCAGATGGCGCAGCATCACGACGCCGGCCGGATCAGTTACCGCATGGACGCCGATGCCTTTCCGGGTGCCTACGCCAGCATGGTGCGCGACACCAACGCCCTGGTCGGCTCGCATATCGCGGTGAAGATGAAACTCGCCCAGATCATGTCACGCTATGCGATCGGCGACCTGAGCCAGGACATGGACCGCCTGCCCGGCGANTCGGCTCGCATATCGCGGTGAAGATGAAACTCGCCCAGATCATGTCACGCTATGCGATCGGCGACCTGAGCCAGGACATGGACCGCCTGCCCGGCGAAAAAGCCGTGTTCAGCGACACCATGGATGCGGTCAAGGCCAACCTGTCGGCAATGAACAACGAGATCAAGTTGCTGGCGCAGGCCGCCGCCAACGGCGATTTCAGCGTGCGTGGCGATGCGCAGCGCTTCCAGTACGACTTCCGGGCCATGGTCGACAGCCTCAACCAGCTGATGGCCACGGCCGACGGCAATCTGGGCGCGCTGTCCGGCGTGCTGCAGGCCATTGCCGCCGGCGACCTCACCACCCGCATGCAGGGCGACTTCCACGGCGTGTTCGCGCAGATGCGCGACGATGCCAATGCCACCGTGGCGCAGCTGGCCGATATCGTCGGACGCATCCAGCGCTCCACCGACGCCATCAACGCTGCGGCCAGCGAGATCGCCTCCGGCAACCAGGACCTGTCCCAGCGTACCGAGCAACAGGCTGCCAACCTCGAGGAAACCACCGCCTCGATGGAAGAACTCACCTCCACCGTGCGCAACAACGCCGAACATGCGCGGCGCGCCAATCAGTTGGTGGTCGGCGCCGCCACGGTGGCCTCGCAAGGTGGCACGGTGGTCGGCGAGGTGGTCGGCACCATGGCCGGCATCCAGGCCGCGTCCAGGAAGATCGCCGACATCATCTCGGTCATCGACGGCATCGCCTTCCAGACCAACATCCTGGCCTTGAACGCGGCGGTGGAAGCCGCCCGTGCCGGTGAACAGGGCCGCGGTTTTGCGGTGGTCGCCTCCGAGGTGCGCACCCTGGCGCAGCGTTCGGCCGGCGCGGCCAAGGAGATCAAGCAGCTGATCGACGATTCGGTGAGCCGGGTCGAACAAGGCAATGCGCTGGTCAGCCAGGCCGGTCGCACCATGCAGGACATCGTCGATTCGGTGCGCGGCGTCACCGAGATCATGCACGAGATCAGCGATGCCTCGCAGCAGCAGTCCCAGGGCATCGAACAGGTCGGCCAGACCATCGCGCAGATGGACCAGGCCACCCAACAGAACGCCGCGCTGGTGGAGGAAGCCACCGCCGCCGCACGGGCGATGGAACAGCAGGCGCAGCAGCTGCGCGATGCGGTGTCGGTATTCCGGCTGCAGGCCGCTGCCAGACCGGCCAGGCGCGTGCGGGCCGCGTGACGCGGCGGCGCGCGGGCATGCGTGCACGCCCCGCGCGCGCGCCCTTGCGGACCCGCGCAGGGCGCCGGGAACAACGCGGCCACCGCCACCGCTGGCATGACCGGCGGCGGCGCACCACCGCCTGATCCCCGCAGCCGAGCGCTGCATCCCGAGCGAACCCGCCATAGCGCATGACGCTGCCGTTGCGGGCTGCATTTCACCGTGCGCAGCGCACGTTCGGTGCCTGCCGCAGGCCATCGCCGGTCCGTCCACGTAGCTGCGCCGGCGTCGCCTGGCGGCCTGCGATCAACCCGGCCATTCGCGCAATGCCACCTCGCAGCGCCCCCGACCGGGTGAGACAGACGTGAATCCGTCCGCACCTGCCCCGGTCTTGATAGCGCTCCCATCGGTGTTTTCGGCCTGTTTCTGCACATGCGCGTCACTTCGGTGACGGCTGCCCATACGCGACAGGGCTTGCCAGTTCAGGCGCATGGCCGCTAGCCGTTACCTATAGCGGCACGTTTACCTGCCTTGCAATCGCCCGGTCGCCTCATGGCCGGGGCGATGGATCGGCCGGATACCTGCCCGCTGCGCGGTCATTGCGCATGGCCGACGCGTCACCCCGACGCACCTTGTTTTTCTTGCCCCCTGCCTCGAGACCCCAACATGATCACTTTTCTTCAGCGGTACAACGTCGGCAAGCGCCTGAGCTTCGCCTTTGGCACGCTCATCCTGTTGTCGTGTGCGCTGGTTGCCGCAGGCCTGTACACGCTGGCGCAGGCGCGCGAGCGCATGGATACCGTGGTCAATCGCCAGGTCAAGATCATGCAGCACCTGGAGGACATGACCGGCGCAACCTCGGTGATCGCCGTGCAGCTGCGCAACATCGTGCTGCCGACATCGCAGGAAGACAATCTGCGCTTTGCGGCGATCATCAAGGACCAGCTCAAGTCCTATGAGGACAGCCGTCGCACGCTGTATGTGTTCTCGGCATCCCCCGAAGCCGCTGCGATGCGGCAGAAGATCGACCAGGCCAGCGAGGCCGCGATGACGCTCAATACCGCGGTAGGCGATCTGGGGCTCGCCGGCAAACCCGATGAAGCGCTGGTGTTGCTGCTGCAGAAAGCCGCGCCGGCCACCGAGCGGTGGCAGGCCGCACTGGCGGACTATGCCGGGCTGCAGCGCCGGCGCGCTACCGAGGCATACGCAGTGACGGCGGCCGAAATGGCGCGCGGCCGCGCCCTGCTGATCGGCGGCGGCGTGGCGGTGGTGCTGTTCAGCGCCCTGCTCGGTTTCCTGATCACCCGCAGCCTGGTGCGTCCGCTGACCCAGGCCACCCGCGCCGCCGAAGCGATCGCCAACGGCAATCTCGACAACGATGTGCGCACGCAGTCCAACGACGAGACCGGCCGTCTGTTGCAGGCGATGGACCGCATGCAGGACCAGGTCCGCACGCTGATCACCGCCCAGCTGGACATGGCCAAGCGCCACGACGAGGGCCAGATCAGCTTCCGCATCAACGCCGATGCCTTCCCGGGCGAATTCGGCCGCATGGCCAAGGACACCAATGCGCTGGTCGGCTCGCACCTCGCGGTGAAGATGCGCCTGGCGCATATCATGGGCCGCTACGCGATCGGCGACCTGTCCGAGGACATGGAGAAACTGCCCGGCGAAAAGGCCGTGCTCAGCGACACCATGGCCCAGGTCAAGATCAATCTCGGCGCGATGAACACCGAGATCAAGCACCTGGCGGTGTCGGCGGCCAACGGCGACTTCAGCGCCCGCGGCGATGCCGAGCGCTTCCAGTACGACTTCCGCGTGATGGTGGAAAGCCTCAACAACCTGATGGCCACCGCCGATGGCAACCTGCAGTCGCTCTCGGGCCTGCTGCAATCGATCGCCGCCGGCGACCTCACCGCACGCATGAGCGGCCAGTACCAGGGTGTGTTCGCGCAGATGCGCGACGACGCCAACGCCACCGCCGAACAACTGGCCGGCATCGTGGGACGCATCCAGCAGGCAGCCGATGCCATCGGCCTGGCGTCGGGCGAAATCGCATCGGGCAACCAGGACCTGTCGCAGCGCACCGAGCAGCAAGCGGCCAACCTGGAAGAAACCGCCGCCTCGATGGAAGAGCTCACCTCCACCGTCAAGCAGAACGCCGAGCACGCCAGCCAGGCCAACCAGCTCGCCATCGGCGCCGCTGCCGTGGCGTCGCAGGGCGGCGATGTGGTGGCCAAGGTGGTCACCACGATGTCCGACATCCAGAGTTCGTCGAAGAAGATTGCCGAGATCATCAGCGTCATCGACGGCATCGCCTTCCAGACCAACATCCTGGCATTGAACGCGGCAGTGGAAGCGGCGCGTGCCGGCGAGCAAGGGCGCGGATTCGCGGTGGTCGCCTCCGAGGTACGCACCCTGGCGCAACGTTCGGCCAGTGCGGCGAAAGAAATCAAGCAGCTGATCGACGACTCGGTCGACAAGGTCACCCAGGGCGCTACCCTGGTCGATCAGGCCGGCACCACCATGGCCGAGATCGTCGCCAGCGTGCAGCGCGTGACCAACATCATGGGCGAGATTTCCTCGGCCTCGCAGGAACAGTATTCGGGCATCGAACAGGTCAACCAGACCGTCACCCAGATGGACGAAACCACCCAGCAGAATGCCGCATTGGTGGAAGAAGCCACCGCCGCCGCCCGTGCGATGGAAGAACAGGCCCAGCAGCTCACCGAGGCGGTGGCGGTCTTCAGGGTCGACACGCACGCACCGGTGGCACGTCAGCTCTCGGCCANGCCGCCCGTGCGATGGAAGAACAGGCCCAGCAGCTCACCGAGGCGGTGGCGGTCTTCAGGGTCGACACGCACGCACCGGTGGCACGTCAGCTCTCGGCCATCGCCAATGCGCCCGCCAATGCCCGCAGCACCCCGCGTCCGGTCGCCCGCGCCCGCCCCGCAGCGTCGTTGCCTCGCAGCGCCACCGCTGCATCGGCACCCAGCAACGACGTCGGCGACTGGCAGGAGTTCTAAGTACCGGCAACCGCTGTCGGCGCACCGACAGGCAGTGCGTCCGTGCTTGCCACCCGCATGCACGGCGCACGCGGCACCCGACACCACGCGCATGGACGCGACCCGGTAACCAGCTGCACTGTCCACGACGGCACCGCCCCTGCGGTGCCGTTTTGCGTTGCGCGCGACCTGCAACCGTCCGCTGCTCCGCCGGCATCGCCACCAGCGTGAAATCGGGCTTCACATCAAGCAAGGCGGAGGCTATCGCCGCGCCTGCATCTGCCTATGCGACAGGTGTTTTCCAGGGAAATCCCCGACCCTCCCCCACCAATTCCCTACCCCTCGTACACATGGCAGTCACGTGCCTGAGACCCGGCTTTACAGACCGGCCCGGTCTGCCTAAATGCAGCAGGGCTAACGCCGTTATCTGACCGCGGCAACACACAAGGTATGACGCGCAACACGGTGCTACCGCACTGCACTGCCCGCCATGCCACCCAACGGCACATTCGCTCAGGCACCCAATGACTTCCTTCCTGCACCGCTTCAATGTCGGCAAGCGCCTCTCCCTGGCCTTCGGCATCCTGATCCTTCTGTCCTGCGCACTGGTGGCCGCCGGCCTGTACACACTCAGCCAGGCGCGCGAACGCCTGGACACCATCGTCAAGCGCAACATGGCGATGATCCAGTACGCCACCGACATGCTGGACGCCAACGCCACGATCTCGCTGAATCTGCGCAACATCGTGCTGCCGACCACTGCCGAACAGAATCGCCAGTTCGGCGAAGTGATCGACGCCCAGCGCGTCCGCTACAAGGAGCTGCGCGAAAAGCTCTACGCATTTCCCGCCGACGCGCACGACCAGGAACTGCGCAACGCGCTGGATTCCACCCGCGAGCAGGCACTGGCGCATAACCAGCAGGTGCGCGAACTGGGCACCGCCGGCAAGGTCGACCAGGCCATGCCGATCCTGCTCGAACGCGCCGCGCCGGCCACCCAGCGCTGGCAGGATGCGATCCGTACCTACTCGGACGCGCAGCGCACGAGTAGCCAGCTGGCCTATGACCAGGCCAATGCCTCGATGGCGCGTGGCCGCAGCATGCTGATCGGCGGCGGCCTTGCGGTGGTGCTGCTGAGCGCCCTGCTGGCCTGGACGATCACCCGCAGCCTCACCGGCCCGTTGAACCGCGCCACCCGCGCCGCCGAGGCGATCGCCGACGGCAAGCTCGATAACGCCGTGCACAGCGAGGCCAGCGACGAGACCGGCCGTCTGCTGCAGGCGATGGACAAGATGCAGTCGCAGGTGCGCAACCTGACCACCGCCCAGCTGGACATGGCCAGGCGCCACGACAGCGGCCAGATCAGCTTCCGCATGGATGCCGAGGCGTTCCCGGGCGACTACGGCCGCATGGCCGGCGACACCAACGCGCTGGTCGACAGCCACGTCCAGCTCACGCAGCGCCTGGCGCAGATCATGGGGCGCTATGCGATCGGCGACCTCAGCCAGGACATGGAGGCGCTGCCTGGCGAAAAAGCCATGCTGACCGACACCATGGCGCAGGTGAAAACCAACCTGGCCTCGATGAACCAGCAGATCAAGCAGCTGGCCCAGGCCGCGGCCAACGGCGATTTCGGCGCACGCGGCGATGCGGCGCAGTTCCAGTTCGATTTCCGCGTCATGGTCGAGAGCCTCAACCAGTTGATGGCCACCGCCGATGGCAGCCTGCAGTCGCTGTCGGGCATCCTGCGCGCGATTGCGGCGGGCGACCTGACCGCGCGCATGGACGGCGAGTTCAACGGCGTGTTCGCACAGATGCGCGACGATGCCAATGCCACCGCGACCCAGTTGTCCGGCATTGTCGGGCACATCCAGCACTCGGCCGTCTCGATCAATGCCGCCGCCAGCGAAATCGCCGCCGGCAACCAGGACCTGTCGCAGCGCACCGAGCAGCAGGCCGCCAACCTGGAGGAAACCGCCGCTTCGATGGAAGAACTCACCTCCACCGTCCGGCAGAACGCCGAAAGCGCGCGCCAGGCCAACCAGCTGGCCATCGGCGCCGCCAGCGTGGCCTCGCAGGGCGGCGAGGTGGTCAGCAAGGTGGTCGACACCATGACCGGCATCGAAGCCTCGTCCAAGCGCATTGCCGACATCATCAGCGTCATCGACGGTATTTCGTTCCAGACCAACATCCTGGCCTTGAATGCCGCCGTGGAAGCGGCGCGTGCCGGCGACCAGGGCCGTGGCTTTGCCGTGGTCGCCTCCGAGGTGCGCACCCTGGCACAGCGTTCGTCCGCAGCGGCCAAGGAGATCAAGAGCCTGATCGACGACTCGGTGCAGCGTGTGACCGACGGCTCGCACCTGGTGGACCAGGCCGGCAAGACCATGGCCGAGATCGTCGCCAGCGTACAGCGCGTCACCAACATCATGGGCGAGATCTCCGCCGCCTCGCAGGAACAGTCGGCCGGCATCGAGCAGGTCAACCAGACCGTCACCCACATGGACGAAGCCACCCAGCAGAACGCCGCGCTGGTGGAAGAAGCCACCGCTGCCGCCCGTGCGATGGAAGAACAGGCCCAGCAGCTCACCGAGGCGGTGGCCGTGTTCAAGATCGTCGAGCAGGGTCCGGGCGCGCCGCAGCCCTCGTCGATGGTCGCCGCGCCGGTCAATGCACGCTTTGCCGCCCGCCCGGCCGTACGCACCGGCAGCAACGCAGCACCGCAGCGGGGCACCGTCGCCACGGCGGCGGCGGCCACCGCCGGTCCGAGCGACTGGCAGGAGTTCTGAGTCCACCGCAACGCGCGATAACCGCAGTCTCCAGCAACACCATTCGAGGGGAGTTTGATTCGGTCACCGAATCTTGAGGGTCGCTTCCATGCGAGGGAAGCGGCCCTTTTTTTGGTCCGGACGATGCGCGCAGGCGTGAGGCAACACACCCGGCGCCGGCCCACTCTTCACCTATAATTAACAATCGCCTTGCAGCTGTCGGCAGCCGATTGGGCACGCGCACCGGGCATTTGTGCGGATTTCGGCATAAAGCATCAATTAATTGCATAAGCGGCCGCTATCGGCTTCACGCATCCGTAACGCCCTCCCCCGGGCAAGGTCGATTCCTCATGCATTCTTTCAACCGGCTGTCCGTCGGTACCCGGCTGTCGGCGCTGCTGACGCTGGTGATCGCGCTCTCCCTCGGCCTGCTGGCCCTGACCATCTACCGCCAGTCCGCCGGCGACATCGAATCCCAGGTCAAGGCCGAGCTGCGCTCCAGCACCCGGCTGATGCAGCAGTCGGTCGCGATGTACGACGTCACCCTGACCGAAGGCACCCAGCGTCTGAGCAACGTGTTCGACGACATGCTGCCCGCTGGCGAGCGCACGCTCGACACCGCCAGCACCGTCGCCATCGGCGCGCAGCAGACGCCGTCGCTGCGTGCCGGCACGCAGGCCTTGAACCTCAATGTCGAGGCGGTGGATCGCTTCGCGCAGGCCACCGGCGGGGTTGCGACGATCTTTGCGCGCACCGGCGAGGACTTCGTGCGCATCACCACCTCGCTGCGCAACAAGCAGAACGAACGGGTGATCGGCACCCTGCTCGACCGCAAGGGCAAGGCCTACGCCGCGCTGTCGCAAGGCAAGGCCTTCACCGGCCAGGCGCAACTGTTCGGCGAGCAGTACATGACCCACTACCAGCCGCTGCGCAACGCCGCCGGCGAAGTGATCGGCGCGCTGTTCGTCGGCCGCAACTACACCCAGGGCCTGGCCGCACTCAAGGCGCAGGTCAGCGCCACCAGGCTGGGCCAGGACGGCTACTTCGTCATCGTCGACATGGCGCCGGGCGAGCGCCAGGGCCAGATCATCGCCGCACCGTCGGGCACACCGGCCACCCTGGCGGCGCTGGTGCCGGCCGGGCAGCAGGCGCTGCTGCAGTCGGTGCTGGACGGCAGGCAGCCCAGCGCCAACCTGCCCTTGCGCGACGCCCAGGGCAACGCCCAGGCCTTCGAAGTCACCGCCCAGCGCTACGCGCCGTGGCAGTGGGCAGTGATCGGCACCCAGCCGCGCAGCGCCATCGACGGCCCGCTGGACGAGCTGATGGGCAGCATGCTGCTGTTCTCGCTGGCGGTGCTGGCGCTGTGCATCGCGGTGGTGTTCATCGCCGCGCGCAAGATGGTCACCCGCCCGCTGCTGGCGGTGGAACGCGTGCTCGGCGATGTCGCTGCCGGCCGGCTGGACAACCCGATCGAGATCGACCGCCACGACGAACTCGGCCGCCTGCTGCGCAATGCGCGCACCATGCGCGACGACCTGCGCGCGCGCCTGCAGCGCGATCACCTGATCGCCAGCGAAGCGTTGCGCGTGCGCACCGCGCTGGACGATGTCAGCACCAACGTGATGATCGCCGATGCGGATCGCCGCATCATCTACGTCAACCGCCCGCTGCAGCGCATGCTCAAGAGCGTGCAGGACGAGCTGCGCCGCGACCTGCCCACCTTCGATGCCGATGCGCTGATCGATGCCAGCATCGACCAGTTCCATCGCAGGCCCGAGCATCAGGCACGCATGCTCGATCAGCTCACCGGCACCCACACCGCGCAGATCCATGTCGGTGGCCGCACCATGCGGCTGGTGGTCAACCCGGTGCTGGGCGCGGCCGGCGAACGCATGGGCTTTGTGGTCGAGTGGGCCGACCGCACCCAGGAAGTCCAGGTGGAACAGGAGGTCGCGCGCCTGTCTCTTATACACATGTAGATGNGCGGGCGTGTCGGCCTGGAAGGCAAGCAGGGCTTCCTGCTGCTGCTCGCCCAGCAACTCAACGCGCTGCTGGACAACAATGCAGACGGATTGTCGCGGGTGTCCGCGCTGCTCTCTGCGCTGTCACAGGGCGACCTGACCGCGCGCATGGACGGCGATCTGCACGGCGTGTTCGCCAGCATCCGCGACGACGCCAATGCCACCGCCGACCAGCTCGCCGGCATCGTGCGCCGCATCAAGGACTCGTCGCTGGCGATCAACGCAGCCGCCAGCGAGATCGCCACCGGCAACAGCGACCTGTCGCGTCGCACCGAGCAGCAAGCCGCGGCACTGGAAGAAACCGCCGCCTCGATGGAAGAGCTCACCGCCACCGTCAGGCAGAACGCCGACAACGCCGACCAGGCCAACCGCCTGGTGCTCGATGCCGCCGGCGTGGCGGCCAAGGGCGGCGATGTGGTCGGCCGCGTGGTCACCACCATGGCCGACATCGACACCTCGTCCAAGAAGATCGCCGAGATCATCTCGGTCATCGACGGCATCGCCTTCCAGACCAATATCCTGGCCCTGAACGCGGCGGTGGAAGCGGCCCGTGCCGGCGAACAGGGCCGTGGCTTCGCCGTGGTCGCCTCGGAAGTGCGCACCCTGGCCCAGCGCTCGGCCGGCGCGGCCAAGGAGATCAAGCAGCTGATCGAAGACTCGGTGAGCCGCATCGGCAACGGTGCCGCGCTGGCCTCCGAGGCCGGCAGCACCATGCAGCAGGTGGTCAGCTCGGTGCAGCGCGTCACCGACATCATGAGCGAGATCACCAGCGCCTCGCGCGAGCAGGCCGCCGGCATCACCCAGGTCAACCAGACCGTCACCCAGATGGACGAAACCACCCAGCAGAACGCCGCACTGGTGGAAGAGGCCACCGCGGCTGCACGCGCGATGGAAGACCAGGCCGCGCAACTGGTCGATGCGGTGGCGGTGTTCCGCCTGGAACAGCAGGACCAGCTGCACACCTTGCTGGCCAACGCCCGACACGCCTATCCCTGATGCCACACGCGACAACGGCGCACTCGTCAGATCGGCGCCTGCCGTGCAGGTGCGCGACCGTGGCCCTGCCGCCAGGCCGCAGGGCCGCCGCTCTGCGACTGATCGATCCGCAGCCTGCAATCCCCTCGAAACACGACGTCCAGGCAACCAAGATTTCAAACAGCGGTGCTTTGTCAGCCGCCCTTAAAGATTCCGCCGTGCCGCCGATATCAAGGCGACGCCGGGGCAACCGTTCCGGTGTCTTCCCGCATCTACCGTGCCCGTGCCCATGTCCCAAGGCGATACCTCAGAGCTGGACCACGACGATCACCTTGCCGAAGGTGACGAGCGCTATCTGCTGCGTAACAAACGGCAGATCCGTGGCCTGCTGCGCCAGTTGCTAGACCAGCGTGCCATCGTGACCATGCATGTGGCCGGACGCGACATGGCCGTGCCCACCGCCGTGCTCGAAGTGGACGAGGACGACGACTGCGTGATCCTGGACGGCAGCCACAACGAGGCCTCCAACCGCGCCATCGAAGGCGCAAACTACCTGCTGTGCTACGCGCAACTGGACCGGGTCAACATCCGCTTCCGGCTGGAAACGCCCGACCGGCTGGAGCGCGACATCCACGTCGCCTTCCGTGCTGCATTGCCCGACGCGATGTATCACATGCAGCGCCGTGAGTCGTACCGGCTGGAAACCCCGATCACCGACTCGCCCGTCTGCATCGTCCGCCAGGACGAGGCCCAGGGCGGCGTCCTGAACTTGCAGCTGCGCGTGATCGACATCAGCAGTGGCGGTCTGGCTGTAGCGCTGGTGGAAGGCATGCCGCTGCTCGAACCGCAACGGACCTACCGCAATTGCACGCTGCAGTTGCCCGACACCGCGCCCATCACACTGCCGCTCACCGTGTGCAGCCAATATAAGCAGGCGCTACCCAACGGCAGCGAAGGCTTTCGTATCGGCATGCAGTTCAGCGATCTTCCGCGCGGCGCCGACGAAACCATCCAGCGCTACATCTTCCGCGTCGACCGCCAGCGCAATGCGCGCAAGAGCGGCGTGTTCTGAACCCATCCGCACCAGCCACGGCGCACGGCTAAAGTTGCCCTGCGCTGCGCCGATGTTGCTAGGGCAATCCTCATCCGCATGCTTTTCCCAGAGCTGCAATCCGACACTCAGCCGCAACGCCCGGAGTTTCCATGAACGATAAAAGCACGACCACCGGCACCGGTGGTGAATTCCTCAGCTTCGCCCTGGGCGAAGAGCACTACGGCGTGGACATCCTGAAGGTGCAGGAAATCCGCGGCTACGACTCGGTCACCCGTCTGCCCGACGCACCGGACTACATCAAGGGTGTGATCAACCTGCGCGGCACCATCGTGCCGGTGATCGACCTGCGCCTGAAGCTGCGCCTGAAAGAAGCGCGCTACGACGCCTTCACCGTGATGATCGTGCTCAATGTCGAAGACCGCGTGGTCGGCATCGTGGTGGACAGCGTTTCGGACGTGATCCCGCTCAATGACGACCAGATCCGCCCCACCCCCGAATTCGGCGCCTCGGTCGACACCCGTTTCATCTCGGGTATCGGCACCCAGGACGATCGCATGCTGATCCTGCTGGATATCGAGACCCTGCTGGACAGCACCGAGCTCGGGCAGCAGCAGCTGACCGAAGAAGCGGCCTGATTCAGACCATCTGGTGTCGGGAGCTTCCCGACACGAGACGCACAGCGAAGTTGAAGTGAGATAGAAATCACGTTTTTCGGATTCAAGTTGAACGGCAGCTAGCCGATAGCTGAATAGAAGCCCGCGCACACAAACGGGTCACCGTTCGACTTTTTGATTCTGGAGAATCCCAATGAAGTTCCTGCTCTCGCTCCTCCCCGTCGCTGCTCTCGTGATCGTCGCTCCCACGCTGTCGGCCCAGTCGCAGGAAATGATTCCGCCGGAGATGGCGACCCGTTTCGTCGGCAAGGACGGCATGGTGTGCGGCAAGGTCGAAAAGGCCAAGTACGCCCAGAGCTCGGAAGGTGAACCCACCTTCCTGTACATGGGCGGCATGTTCCCGCGCCACACCTTCTCGGCCCGCATCGACGGCGCCAACCGCGGCAAGTTCAGCTTTGCCCCGGAAAGCCTGGAAGGCAAGGACGTCTGTGTCCTGGGCAAGATCCAGCGCGACAGCTCGCGCGCCGAAATCGAAGTCAGCTCGCCGGCCAGCCTGAAGCTGGCCACCATCAAGTAATCGCTGCGCCGATCGCCACGCCCTCGCGCGTGGCGATCTGCCGTTTGCGGTTATGCGCACTGACTTCTACCGGGGAATCGTGTCAATGCAATGGATCAACAATCTCAAATTGATGCCCAAGCTGATGCTGGCGTTCGGCATCGTGCTGCTGATCATGCTGGTGCAGGGAATCATCGCCTACGCGGGCCTGGCCTCGCTCAATAATGTCACCCGCGACCTGGCCGGCAACACCATGTCCAGCGTGCGCGAAGCAGGCGATCTGCGCGGCATGCTCGGCGAATACCGAAATGCGACCTATCAAAACCTGGTGCGCGCCAGCGACTCGGTCAAGCAGGAGGCCAAGGTCCGCGCCACGCGTCTCAGCGGCGAAATCGATGCCACGATCAAGGGCTATCCCCGCCTGATCGAGAGCCCGCAGCAGAAGAAATTGTTCGATGTGTTCGTGGCGGACTGGAAGAAGGCATCGGCCTCCTACGCCAGCGTCGACGAAATGATCGAGCTCAATCTGCCCGACGATGCCGTCGACACCTTCGTCGGCGAGACCCGTACCCTGCACAACAAGGCCAAGGACTCGCTGGCCGCGTTGATCGCCGAAGACAACAGGTTGGCGCAGGCTGCCAAGAGCAAGGCCGAAAAGGTCCACGCCACCTCGGTCTCGTTGACCGTGCTGGTGCTGTTGATCGGCATCGCCGGTGGCCTGGGCCTGGCGTTCCTGTTCGCACGTGCCATCGTCAAGAGCATGCGCGGCGCGGTCTCCACCGCCACCGAAATCGCCAGCGGCAAGCTCGATGGCCAGATCAATGTGCAGGGCCAGGACGAAGTGGGCGAACTGATGCGCTCCATGCACCGCATGCAGCGCGACCTGAAGGAGCGCATCGAACGCGATCAGAAGATCGCCGACGAAAACCTGCGCATCCGTACCGCGCTGGACAAGTCCTCCACCAGCACCTTCATCACCGACGCCGACCGGGTCATGATCTACGCCAACGAGGCGTTCCACAAGCTGGTCACCCATTACGAAAGCAGCATCCGTCTGTCCGCGCCCGATTTCGAAGCCGGCAAGATCATCGGTCAGCACATCAGCTATCTCGGCCTGCCCGAAGCGACCGTGCACAAGGCCATCGCAGCACTGGAACGCGACGGTATCACCAGCTTCGAAGAGCGCTACGGCGAGTTCGTGATGATGCAGACCGTCACCGTGATCAAGAACGAGCAGGGCGAAAGCACCGGCGACGTCTGCGAATGGCGCGATCGCACCATCGAAGTCCAGGTCGAAGAAGAAGTCGCCCGCATCGTGCGTGCCGCTGCCACCGGCGACATGAGCGGCCGGGTGGAAACCGACGGCAAGCAGGGCTTCTTCCTGCAGCTGGCCCAGCAGCTCAACGGCCTGCTGGATGCCAACGCCGCCAGCCTGGAGCAGATTTCCTCGTTGCTCTCGGCGCTGTCGCGTGGCGACCTGACCGTGCGCATGCATGGCGAGTTCAGCGGCGTATTCGCGCAGATGCGCGACGATGCCAATGCCACCGCCGAGCAGCTGGCCGACATCGTCGGACGCATCAAGGTCTCCTCCACCGCGATCAACGCGGCCGCCGGCGAGATCGCCTCGGGCAACGGCGACCTGTCGCACCGTACCGAGCAGCAGGCGGCCAACCTGGAAGAGACCGCCGCCTCGATGGAGGAACTCACCTCCACCGTCAGGCAGAACGCCGAAAGCGCCCGCCAGGCCAACCAGCTGGCCATCGGCGCCACCGGCGTGGCCTCGCAGGGCGGCGAGGTGGTCTCGCAGGTGGTCACCACCATGTCGGGCATCGAGGCCTCGTCCAAGAAGATCGCCGACATCATCTCGGTCATCGACGGCATCGCCTTCCAGACCAACATCCTGGCCTTGAACGCAGCGGTGGAAGCCGCCCGCGCCGGCGAACAGGGCCGCGGCTTTGCCGTGGTCGCCTCGGAAGTGCGCACGCTGGCACAGCGTTCGGCCGGCGCGGCCAAGGAGATCAAGGGCTTGATCGACGACTCCGTGCACAAGGTGGCCGAGGGCTCGGCACTGGTGCGCAAGGCCGGTGCGACCATGGCCGAGATCGTGGCCAGCGTGCAGCGCGTCACCGACATCATGGGCGAAATCTCCGCTGCCTCGCAGGAACAGTCGGCCGGCATCGAGCAGGTCAACCAGACCATCACCCAGATGGACGAGACCACCCAGCAGAACGCCGCGCTGGTGGAAGAAGCCACCGCGGCCGCACGCGCGATGGAAGAGCAGGCCGGCCAGCTGGCCGAAGCGGTGTCGGTGTTCAAGCTGGACGAGCCGGCCGCCATGGCCGCACCTGCCGCGCGCGCGCGCGCGGCTGCCACGCGCCCGGTTGCGGTGACGCCCGCAACCAAGCCGGCCGCGCGTGCAGCGGCCACGCCGTCGCGACCGGCCAAGCCGCAGGCCGCCCTGGCCGACGGGAACTGGCAAGAGTTCTGATCCAAGGCTTGTCCCCGCAAAGCCCCGGCACTGCCGGGGCTTTGCGCATCTGCAGCCAGCAAATCTGCAGCCAGCGCCGTGCGCAGCGCCGCGCATTGGCCACGCCCGCTGCCCCGCCAACGCGGCGGCAGGCCCGCAAGCGAACCGGACCTTCCGCAAGGCACCGATTGGTGCTTCAGTTGCATGACCACGTGGCCGATATCCAGTCATCGCTCACGACGCGTATGGATATGACGACCACCTCGACTCCCGCTTCAGACACACGCGAATTTGATTTTGGCGACCGCGATTTCAAGCGCGTCTGCGACCTGATCTACCAGCGTGTCGGCATCGCCCTGGCTCCGGCCAAGCGCGACATGGTGTATGGCCGGCTGTCGCGTCGTCTGCGCGTGCTCGGCCTGCGCTCCTTCCGCGACTATCTGGACCAGCTGGAAGCCGGCAACGACGAGGAGGAATGGCAGGCGTTCACCAACGCGCTGACCACCAACCTGACCTCGTTCTTCCGCGAGCCGCACCACTTCGACAAGCTGCGCGAAGAACTGCAAAAACGCGCTGCGCAGGCACCCCTGAAGATCTGGTCGTGCGCGGCCTCCACCGGCGAGGAGCCCTACTCCATCGCCATCACCGCCTGCGAAGCCTTCGGCACCTTGACCCCGCCGGTCAGCATCGTGGCCACCGACGTCGACACCCAGGTGCTGGAAACCGCCTCGCGCGGCGTCTATGCCATCGACCGTGTCGCCTCGCTGGACGCATCGATCAAGCGCAAGTATTTCCAGCGCGGCAGCGGCCCCAACGAGGGCAAGTGCCGGGTCATCCCGGCATTGCGCCAGCTCATCGAGTACCGCCAGTTGAACCTGCTGGCACCGCGTTACGACGTCGGCGGCCCGTATGCGGCGCTGTTCTGCCGCAACGTGATGATCTATTTCGACAAGCCGACCCAGCGCGGCATCCTGTCGCGTCTGGTCAGCCACATGGGCGACGACGGCCTGCTCTACACCGGGCACTCGGAGAACTACCTGCACGCAGCCGATCTGATCCAGCCGTGCGGACGCACGCTGTATCGGCGCAGCCCGCGCGCCGGAGCGGCTGCATGAGTACCGCCGTGCAGGTCGACGATGTCATGCGCTACCGCGACTCGCGGTTCCAGACCATCACCGCCAAGCTGCTGCCCACCCAGTACCTGGTGGTCGACGACGACACCGCGTTGACGACCACCTTGGGATCGTGCGTTGCCGCCTGCCTGCGCGACCCGGTCCTGAAGATCGGCGGCATGAATCACTTCCTGTTGCCCGAAGGCCAGGTCGGCGATGGCGCACCCGCGCGTTACGGCAGTTATGCGATGGAGTTGCTGATCAACGACATGCTCAAGCGCGGCGCGCATCGCAAACGCATCGAGGCCAAGGTCTTCGGTGGCGCCAACGTGCTCAAGGGCTTCACCAGCAACCCGGTCGGCACCCGTAACGCCGAGTTCGTGCGCCAGTACCTGCAGGCCGAGCACATCCCCATCATTGCCGAAGATCTGTGCGGCATCCATCCGCGCAAGGTGTGGTTCTTCCCGACGACCGGACGCGTGGTCGTGCAGCGTTTGCCGCATGCCCACGAAGCCGAAGTCGCCGCCGCCGAATCGGCCGTGCGCGCCCGTCTGTCCAAAGCACCGGTCACCGGTGGAGTGGAGTTGTTCGAATGACGCTGGAAACCCCTGTGCGTGTACTGATCGTCGACGATTCGGCGGTCGTCCGTCAGATGCTGACCGAAATCCTCTCGCGCGATGCCGGCATCGAGGTGATCGGCTCGGCCGCCGACCCGATCCTGGCACGCGAAAAGATCAAACGCCTCAATCCGGACGTGATCACGCTGGACGTGGAAATGCCGCGCATGGACGGCCTGGTGTTCCTGGAAAACCTCATGCGCCTGCGCCCGACCCCGGTGGTGATGATCTCATCGCTGACCGAGCGCGGCGCCGACACCACCTTGCAGGCCTTGTCGCTGGGTGCGGTGGACTTCGTCTCCAAGCCCAAGATCGATGTCGCACGCGGGCTGGAAGGCTACGCCGAGGAGATCGTCAGCAAGGTCAAGATGGCGGCCAAGGCCAAGGTCAGCGCACTCAATCGCCCCAGCGCGCCCAAGGTCACCCTGGACATGCAGTCGGCACCGGTGCCGGGCAGCGCACTGCGTTTCCGCACCACCGACCGCCTGATCGCCATCGGCGCCTCGGCCGGTGGTACCGAAGCCCTGCGCGTGGTGCTCGAACACATGCCCGCCGATGCGCCGGCGGTGGTGATGACCCAGCATCTGCCGGCCAGCTTCAGCACCGCCTTCGCCGAACGCCTCAATCGCCATTCGGCGATGTCGGTACGCGAGGCCAGCGATGGCGAGGCGATCCTGCCCGGCCATGCCTACCTGCCGCCGGGCGGCCAGCACCTGCGCATCATCCGCGACGGTGCGCGCTGGCGCTGCCGCATCGACGACGGCCCGCCGGTCAATCGGCACAAGCCGGCGGTGGACGTGCTGTTCCGCTCCGTCGCCGCCAACGCCGGTCCGAATGCGGTCGGCGCCATCCTCACCGGCATGGGCGACGACGGCGCACGCGGCCTGCTGGAAATGCTGCAGGCCGGCGCACCCACGCTGGTGCAGGACGAAGCCAGCAGCGTGGTGTGGGGCATGCCCGGCGCCGCCTACAAGCTCGGCGCCGCGCAGGAAGTGGTCCCGCTGGACCGCGTGGCCGAGCGCCTGATCGCGCTGTCGGCGCAGGCGCGCTGATCCGGCATGACCGCCCGCCCCCCGCACCCGACCGAGCAGGCGGCGGTTCCCGACGTCGCGGAACGCGCCTCGCCGGCAACGGCGGACGCGCCGGCTGATCGCCCGAGCCCGCTGGGGACGACCAAGGCCGGCCCGATCACTGCCGGCATGAGCAGGCCCGACGAACACCCCGACGCCACGCGCTCGCGGCTGCTGGCCGAAGCGCTGGACGGCAGCAGCAGCGCGATCCTGATCTGCGATCTGCAATCGCGCCTGCTGTACGCCAATGACGGCTTCCAGCGCATGTTCGGCTATACCGAGGCCGAACTGGTCGGCAAGCGTCCCTCCGACGTGCTCACCCGCGCGCAAAGCGACCAGAAGGAAGTGGCGCGCATCCGCGACCGCGCCGACGCGCTGCAGCAGACCCAGGCCGACCTGCTGGTGTACCGCAAGGACGGCACGCCGCTGTGGATCTCGCTCAACTTCAATCCGATCTACGACGCCAGGCATCTCCCGTCGCATTACGTGGCAGTGCTGACCGACATCACCGACACCAAGATGCATGAGGTGCTGCAGCATCGCGTGCTCGAGGCCCTGGTGCAGGAGCGGCCGCTGATCGAGGTGATGACGCTGATCTGCACCGAGGTCGAACGCATCGCCCCGGATGTGCTGGCCACGGTCATGAGCGCGGACAATCAAGGCTGCCTGCATTCGCTGGCCGCACCCAGCCTGCCGCCGGAATATGCCGATGCGGTCAATGGCTTGAAGATCGCGCCCGGCGCGGGCGCCTGCGGCACGGCCGCCTGGCGCGGCCGCGCGGTGATGGTGGAAGACATCGCCACCGACCCGCTGTTCGCGCCGTACCGCGAACTGCTGCTGCCGATGGGCCTGCGCGCCTGCTGGAGCACGCCGATCCGCGCCAACAGCGCCCGCGTGCTCGGGACCTTCGCGCTGTACTACCGCAAGGCCCAGCGTGCCGACGCCTGGCATGTGCGCCTCACCGATCTGTGCCAGCAACTGTGCACGCTGGCGCTGGAGCGCGAGCAGATCCGCCAACGCGTGCACCAGCTCGCGTTCTACGATGCGCTGACCGGCCTGCCCAACCGCATCATGTTCAGCGCACGCGCCGAGCAAGCCCTGACGCAGGCCGACTATGCCGGCGAACCGGCCACGTTGATGTTCATCAACATCGACCGCTTCAAACTGATCAACGACAGCCAGGGCCATGCGGCCGGCGATGGCCTGTTGCGCGACATCGCCTTGCGCATCGGCGAACAGCTGACCGCCACCGCCATGCTGGCGCGCCTGGCCGGCGACGAATTCGCGCTCGCGCTGCCGCAATGCAGCGCCGAACAGGCCAGTGCCACCGCCGAACGGGTGCTGGGCACCATTGCCAGGCCGCTGCCGGTCGGGCACATGACCGTGCATCCGTCCGCCAGCATCGGCGTGGCGATGTTTCCCGAGGACGGGCGCGACATCAACATCCTGTTGCGGCATGCCGATCTGGCCATGAACCGCGCCAAGCAGGAAGGCGGTGGACGGTTCCGTTTCTTCAGTTCCGACATGAACCGCATGGCGCAGGAGCGCGTTGCGCTGGAAGCGGAGCTGCGCCAGGCCATCGGCCGCGATCAGCTGCAACTGCACTACCAGCCGCAGCTGCACAGCGCCGCGCCGCACGCGCTGTATGGCGTGGAAGCGCTGTTGCGCTGGAATCATCCGCAACTGGGCGCCATTTCGCCGGCGCGTTTCCTGCCCGTGGCCGAAGAGCAAGGCATGATGCCGCAGCTCAACGATTGGGTATTGCGCAGCGCCTGCCGGCAGATCGCCGATTGGCGCACGCGTGGTGTGCCGGTGGCGCGCGTGTCGGTGAATCTGTCGGCGAGCAGCTTCGAAAGCCCGCGCATGCTCGGCGACCTGTTGCGCCTGATCGCCGAGACGGGTGCGCAGCCTTCCGACCTCACGCTGGAAATGACCGAGAGCGTGATGCTGTCCGGGCAGCCTGGCGTGCTGGAGAACCTGCACGCCATTCGCGAAGCCGGCATCTCGCTGTCGCTGGACGACTTCGGCACCGGCTATTCCAGCCTGAGCCACCTGCATCGCCTGCCGATCGACGAACTCAAGCTGGACATGAGCTTCGTGCGCGACATCGAACACAGCGAAGACGCCCGCGCGCTCACCACCTCGGTGCTGCGCATCGGCGCGCATCTGCGCAAGCACGTGGTGGCCGAGGGCGTGGAAAACGAGGCGCAGCGGTTGTTTTTAGCCGACCTTGGCTGCGAAGTGCTGCAGGGCTATCTGTTCTCGCGGCCGTTACCGGCCGCAGCACTGGAAGCCTGGTTGGGCGCGCAGCCTTAGGCCGGCGTACACCACTACCTCTTGATGGTCAGACTTGCCCTCATGGCGCTTTCTGCTCGCATCAGCAGGTCGAAGCAACCTGCTAGAAGGCAAAGCATCTGATCTGGTGCTTCGGTGCAGGGCCCTTGCCCGCCCACCATCGCGGGACACGCCGTGAATCCATCCATGGAGGCTGTTACGCGGCATCCATGCCGCGTAAGGTCCCGCGACGGTGAGCGGGCAAGGACCAAGTGAGGTGGTCGGTGCCCATGGTTGCAAGCAACGCCAGGTGAGGTGGTCGGTGCCCATGATGCAAGCAACGCATGATGTCGTTCTGATCGCCAGATCAGCAGCACATCCTTAGAGCGGCGCCTGTGCCTGGGCGCTGCCTTCAGGCGCGCGCCTTTCCATCCGCATCGAATCCGATGCCACGGTGCGCTTCAGCCATCCCGACAACTGCGCAGTGACGAACGCCGGATTCTCCAGCGATGCGATATGCCCGGCGTCGGGAATCAGCTCGTAGTCGCAACCGATCACCTCGGCCATCAGCCACAGCTCATCCGGCGGCCGCGGAATATCGTCTGCGCCGCCGAGCAGGAAGGTGCTGGCCGGATTCAGCGCAGACATCGCCTGCAGGCGATCGGCGCGCCCGAAGATCAGCCGGCCCAGCGGCACGATGGATGTGCGCAACTGTTCGGCCGACATCGCCGCCAGGCGCTGCGCAAACGCAGCCGGCAGCGCGGAATTCAGATCGATACCGGGACGGAAAAAGATCGGCACGATCGCCTCGATCAACGCAGGCGTCACCTGCCCTGCCGCTTCGATTGCATCGAGCAGACCGAAATAACGCGTTTGCGTGGCCTGCGGCTCGGCACCCAGGAAGGTGTCCATCAATACCAGGCTGTGCACACGCTCCGGTGCCAGCAGCGCCAGCTCGGCGCCCCACATGCCACCGACCGACAGACCGACCACCGCGCACTGCGGCAGCTCCAATGCGTCCAGCAATCGCAGCATCTGCTCGGCAAGATCGCCAACCGTCTGCGTGCCCGCCGGCAATGCTGCCGATTGCCCGTGTCCCCACAACTCGGGGACGATGACCCGATAGTGCTGCGACAGCGCCTGGATCTGCGGCTCCCACATGGCCGCATCCCAGAGATAACTGTGGCCGAGCAGAACCGGAAATCCTTGACCGTGTTGTACGTAGTGCAGCGTTTGACCAGCGATCGTGCAAGTGGGCATTGGAGATCATCACAGCGAGTGGAAGCGGCGCCACTGTAGGCCTCCCGACTTCAGATTTTTGTTGCAATGCGGCAAGTGAGTTAACTGCGATTTCCTTTCAACGTCCGGCATCGCGCGGCCAACACGAAGCCATCGCCCGAATAACGAAAAACGCCCGGCATTGCCGGGCGTTTTCGGACAGGTGATCCAGCCGCGGGATCAGGCAGCGACGGTGTCGGCCACGTCCTGATATTCCTGGATCTGATCGAAGTTCATGTAGCGGTAGATCTGGTCGCCACTGGTCTTGATCACGCCCACATCGGCCATGTACTCGTCCTTGGTCGGGATGCGACCCAGACGCGAGCAGATCGCGGCCAGTTCCGCCGAACCCAGGTACACATTGGTGTTGCGGCCCAGACGGTTGGGGAAGTTGCGCGTGGAGGTGGAGAACACCGTGGCGCCCTCGCGTGCCTGCGCCTGGTTGCCCATGCACAGTGAGCAGCCCGGCATTTCCATGCGCGCACCGGCCGCGCCGAAGGTGCCGTAATGGCCTTCCTTGGTCAGCTCGGAGGCATCCATCTTGGTCGGCGGCGCAACCCACAGGCGGGTCGGGATATCGCGCTTGCCTTCCAGCAACTTGGCCGCGGCACGGAAGTGCCCGATGTTGGTCATGCACGAACCGATGAACACCTCGTCGATCACCGCACCGGCCACGTCCGACAGTGTCTTGACGTCGTCCGGATCGTTCGGGCACGCCACGATCGGTTCGACGATGTCGGCCAGGTCGATCTCGATGACGGCCGCGTATTCGGCGTCGGCATCGGGCTGCAGCAGCTGCGGGTCGGCCAGCCACTCTTCCATCTTCTTGATGCGGCGGCCCAGCGTGCGCGCATCGGCATAGCCTTCGGCAATCATCCAGCGCAGCAGGGTGATGTTGCTGGTCAGGTATTCGATGATCGGCGCCTTGTCCAGGTGCACGGTGCAACCGGCCGCCGAACGCTCGGCCGAGGCGTCGGACAGTTCGAACGCCTGCTCCACCTTCAGGTTCGGCAGGCCTTCGATCTCCAGGATGCGGCCGGAGAAGATGTTCTTCTTGCCCTGCTTGGCCACGGTCAGCAGACCGTCCTTGATCGCGTACAGCGGGATCGCGTTGACCAGGTCGCGCAGGGTCACGCCCGGCTGCATCTCACCCTTGAAGCGCACCAGCACGCTCTCGGGCATGTCCAGCGGCATCACCCCGGTGGCGGCGGCGAACGCCACCAGGCCGGAGCCGGCCGGGAACGAGATGCCGATCGGGAAGCGGGTGTGCGAGTCGCCACCGGTGCCGACGGTGTCGGGCAGCAGCATGCGGTTGAGCCAGCTGTGGATCACGCCGTCGCCCGGACGCAGCGACACGCCGCCACGGGTGGAGATGAATTCCGGCAAGGTGTGGTGGGTCTTGACGTCGACCGGCTTCGGATAGGCGGCGGTGTGGCAGAACGACTGCATCACCAGGTCGGCCGAGAAGCCCAGGCAGGCCAGGTCCTTGAGCTCGTCGCGGGTCATCGGGCCGGTGGTGTCCTGCGAACCCACCGAGGTCATCTTCGGCTCGCAATAGGTGCCCGGGCGCATGCCCTGGCCTTCCGGCAGGCCGCAGGCGCGGCCGACCATCTTCTGCGCCAGCGAGAAGCCCTTGCCGGTGTCCGGCGGGTCCATCGGCAGGCGGAACAGGTCCGAGGCCGGCAGGCCCAGGAACTCGCGCGCCTTGGCAGTCAGGCCGCGGCCGACGATCAGCGGAATGCGGCCACCGGCGCGCACCTCGTCGAACAGCACGTCCGACTTCATGGCGAACTCGGCGATCACCTGCCCGTTCTTCAGCGCCTTGCCGTCGTAAGGACGCAGCTCGACCACGTCGCCGTGCTCCATCTGCGACACGTCCAGCTCGATCGGCAATGCACCGGCGTCTTCCATCGTGTTGTAGAAGATCGGGGCGATCTTGCTGCCCAGGCACACGCCGCCGAAGCGCTTGTTCGGAATGAACGGAATGTCTTCGCCGGTCCACCACAGCACCGAGTTGGTGGCCGACTTGCGCGAGGAACCGGTACCGACCACGTCACCGACGTAGGCGACCAGGTGGCCCTTGTCCTTGAGATCGGCGATGGCCTGGATCGGGCCGCGCTTGCCGTCTTCTTCCGGCACGAAGGCCGCACCGTCGCGGGCGTTCTTCAGCATCGCCAGCGCGTGCAGCGGGATGTCCGGGCGGGTGGTCGCATCCGGAGCCGGCGACAGGTCGTCGGTGTTGGTCTCGCCCGGCACCTTGAACACGGTGACGGTCATGCTCTGCGGCACTTCCGGCTTGCTGGTGAACCACTCGGCCTCGGCCCAGCTCTGCAGCACGGCCTTGGCGTGCGCGTTGCCGGCTTCGGCCTTTTCCTGCACGTCGTGGAAGGCGTCGAACACCAGCAAGGTGTGCTTGAGCGCCTCGGCGGCAGTGGCGCCCAGCTCGGCGTTGTCGAGCAGGTCGATCAGCGGCTGGATGTTGTAGCCACCCAGCATGGTGCCGAGCAGCTCGGTCGCACGCGTGGGGCTGATCAGCGCGGTTTTCTCGGTGCCGAAGGCCACCGCAGCCAGGTACGAAGCCTTGACCTTGGCGGCGTCGTCGACGCCGGCCGGCACGCGCTGGCTGAGCAGCTCGACCAGGAATTGTTCCTCGCCCGCCGGCGGAGCCTTCAGCAGCTCGATGACCTCGGCGGTCTGCTGCGCGGTCAGCGGCAGCGGCGGGATACCGAGCGCGGCGCGCTCTGCAACGTGGTGGCGATAGGCTTCCAACATGCGGGTTCTCCAAAAGGACAGCAGTGAATGTGTAAAAACGTCAGACGTGGATCAGAAGGCGTGGGTCAGGCAACGGGCTTGGGGACGGTGATCTTCAAACCCTTGAAGTAGTCGCGGAAAAAGCCCTCGTCGCGGGTAATCAGCCCGTCGCACTGGAGCATCGCGTGGGCGCCGATCAGGAAATCGGCCACCACCCGCTCGCGCTTGCCGCCGCGCGCGCGGAAGCGCTTGTTCATATGGCCGGCGCGCACCGCCGCCGCTTCCTGGGTGGGCTCGTAACGCACGCCGATCGAGGCCAGCGTTTCCATCAGGTCGACCTGGGTATCGAGCATGGCCAGCACTTCGGCCACCACCGCGTCGCACACCACCACCTCGTCGCGCGCCAGCGCGTCGCCGATGCAGGTCTCCGACACCTCGCCGTAGACCGCATCGCCGACCAGGATGTCGAGCAGCACCGAGGAATCCAGGGCGATCATGGGTCGAATGGATCCCCGGGCGCGCGGCCGCGGATCGCGCGCATCGCCTCGTCGGTACTGGTCAGCCCGTCGACCAGCCTGAACTTGCCGCGCACCTTGCGCAGCGCTTCGCTGACGTCCTTGCGCAGGATGATGCGCCCGCCGTCGAGCTCGATCTTCAGCGTGGTGCCCTTGGTCAGGCCCAGGGCATCGCGCACGGCCTTGGGCAGGGTGATCTGCCCGCGTTCGGCGACTGTGGCTTCCATGAGCATGCTCCAGAAAGTATGCACGGATTATACGTACTCACGAAGTCGTACTCAAGTCGGCAGAGCGCCGCGGACACACCATCCGTACACACTGAATCGCTCAGAATGAAGTCCTACCTAAGCCTAGACGCCATAGGAGTGACGCATGAGCGATTCCTTTTCCACCCGCACCTCGCTTGAGGTCCACGGCCAGCGCTACGAGTACTACAGCCTGCCGAAGCTGGGCGAGCGCTTCGAGATCGGCCACCTGCCCTACTCGATGAAGATCCTGCTGGAGAACCTGCTCCGGCACGAAGACGGCGGTGTCACCGTCGGCAAGGACCACATCGAGGCGGTCGCCAAGTGGGACCCCACCGCCGAGCCCGACATCGAAATCGCCTTCATGCCCGCGCGCGTGGTGCTGCAGGATTTCACCGGCGTGCCGTGCGTGGTCGACCTGGCCGCGATGCGCGATGCGGTGGTCAAGCTGGGTGGCAATGCCGACCAGATCAACCCGCAGATTCCTTCGGAGCTGGTCATCGACCACTCGGTGCAGGTGGACGTGTTCGGCTCGGCCGATGCGCTCGACCTCAACGGCAAGATCGAATTCCAGCGCAACCAGGAGCGCTACGGCTTCCTGCGCTGGGGCCAGAAGGCATTCGAGAACTTCAAGGTGGTGCCGCCCAATACCGGCATCGTCCACCAGGTGAACCTGGAAAACCTGGCGCGCGTGGTGATGAGCGCGGACAAGGACGGCACCCGGATCGCCTACCCGGACACCGTGTTCGGCACCGACAGCCACACCACCATGATCAACGGCATCGGCGTGCTGGGCTGGGGCGTGGGCGGCATCGAGGCCGAGGCCGCGATGCTGGGCCAGCCCTCGTCCATGCTGATTCCGCAGGTGGTCGGCTTCAAGCTCAGCGGCAAGCTGCCCGAAGGCGCCACCGCCACCGACCTGGTGCTCACCGTCACCCAGATGCTGCGCAAGGCCGGCGTGGTCGGCAAGTTCGTCGAGTTCTACGGCGAAGGCCTGCAGCACCTGCCGCTGGCCGACCGCGCCACCATCGGCAACATGGCCCCGGAGTACGGCGCCACCTGCGGCATCTTCCCGGTCGACGAAGAATCGCTGACCTATCTGCGCCTGTCCGGCCGCAGCGAGGAACAGATCGCGCTGGTCGAGGCCTATGCCAAGGCGCAGGGCCTGTGGCACGACGCCAACACCCCGCCCGCCCAGTACAGCGCCACGCTGGAGCTGGACATGGGCGAGGTCAAGCCGTCGCTGGCCGGCCCCAAGCGCCCGCAGGACCGCGTGCTGCTGGAAGACATGCAGTCCAACTTCCGCGAGAGCCTCAAGCCGTTCGTGGACGCGCGCAGCAAGCGCCCGACCGACATCAAGCAGGAAGAGCGCCTGAAGAACGAAGGCGGCGGCGGCACGGCGGTCGGCGCCAAGGCGGCGCAGGCCGAGAGTTCCACCGACAGCGGCGCAGGCTGGCAGCTGCGCGATGGCTCGGTGGTGATCGCCGCGATCACCTCCTGCACCAACACCTCCAATCCGGCCGTGATGCTGGGCGCCGGCCTGCTCGCGCGTAACGCGGCCGCCAAGGGCCTGAAGGCGCAGCCGTGGGTGAAGACCTCGCTCGGGCCGGGCTCGCGCGTGGTCACCGATTACCTGAGCAAGGCCGGCGTGCTCGCCGACCTGGAAACGCTCGGGTTCTACGTGGTCGGCTACGGCTGCACCACCTGCATCGGCAATTCCGGCCCGCTGCCGGACGATGTGTCTGCGGCGATCGCCAAGGACGACCTGGTGGTGTCCTCGGTGTTGTCGGGCAACCGCAACTTCGAAGGCCGCGTGCATCCCGAAGTGAAGATGAACTACCTCGCCTCGCCGCCGCTGGTGGTGGCGTATGCGATCGCCGGCACCACCGACATCAACCTCACCACCGACCCGCTGGGCACCGGTAGCGACGGGCAGCCGGTGTATCTGCGCGACATCTGGCCGAGCAACAAGGAAATCGGCGACACCATCGCCGCCACCGTCGGCCCGGAGATGTTCAAGCAGAACTATGCCGACGTGTTCAAGGGCGACAGCCGCTGGAACACCATCGCCTCGCCCGATGGCGCGCTCTACGAGTGGGACGCGGCCTCGACCTACATCAAGAACCCGCCCTACTTCGACGGCATGACCATGCAGGTCGGCCATGTCGAGGATGTGCACGGCGCGCGCATCATGGGCCTGTTCGGCGACTCGATCACCACCGACCACATCTCCCCGGCCGGCAACATCAAGAAGGACTCGCCGGCGGGCCGCTTCCTGCAGGAACGCGGCGTGCAGCCGGCCGACTTCAACAGCTACGGCAGCCGCCGCGGCAACGACGACGTGATGGTGCGCGGTACCTTCGCCAACATCCGCATCAAGAACCTGATGTTCGGCGGCGAGGAAGGCGGCAACACGCTGTACTACGGAAAGGACGGCGCGGCGCCGGAAAAACTGGCGATCTACGATGCGGCGGTGAAGTACAAGGCCGACGGCGTGCCGCTGGTGGTGCTGGCCGGCAAGGAATACGGCACCGGCTCCTCGCGCGACTGGGCGGCCAAGGGCACCAACCTGCTCGGCGTCAAGGCGGTGATCGCCGAAAGCTTCGAGCGCATCCACCGCTCCAACCTGGTCGGCATGGGCGTGCTGCCGCTGCAGTTCCTGGAGAACGAAAACGCGCAGACGCTGGGCCTGGATGGTTCGGAAGTGCTGGACATCACCGGCCTGCAGGACGGCGCCAGCCGCCGCGCCACCGTGGATGCGAAGAAGTCCGACGGCAGCGTCAAGCAGTTCCAGGTCAAGGTGCTGCTGCTGACGCCCAAGGAAGTGGAGTACTTCAAGCACGGCGGTCTGCTGCAGTACGTGCTGCGCCAGCTGGCTGCCCGCAAGGCGTCCTGACCGCCAGGCGCGGCGATGCAGGCATCACCACACTCCCGCCGCTTGGCGGGAGTGTCGTTTCCGGCGGTCGGGCGCACTCCCGCCACACCAGGTGAGCGGCCGATCAGAGATCGATGGACGCAAGGCGCGCGCAGCGCGAGCGGGCACCACGCGGCCACCGGTCGCGCTCGTCTGGCGATGCACAGACCCGGACCGCCGTATCAGCGCCCGCTCGGCTCCCACTGCGCGTGATACAGCTGCCAGTCGCCACCCTGCAGGCGCCAGCCGGTGGTCACCTGGAAGGCCTGTGCCTGCTCGGGCAACCCGCGCCCGTTGCCGCCGGTCAGCAGCGCGCTGAAACGCACGCGTGCGGTGTCATCGCGCAGCTGTACATCCACCGGCCCCAGGGTCACGCCAATGCGGCGATTGCCCCGCATCTGCAGCTGCATCAATCGCCGCAGGCCGGCTGCGTCCAGTCCATGGTCGCCGACAAAATCCTCGGCCACCGGCGCCATCGCCTCGCCGAGGTCGCGCGCCTCGATCGCCTGGTGCATCGCCTCCAGCGTTGCGCGCAACCGTTGTTCCGGTGCAGCACGCGTGCAAGCGATCAAGGCCGCGATGCAAATTGCGCCCCACGCCAGCCACCACCGGGCTTGAATGCTGCTCTGCATCACGCTTCGCCTTTTCCATCCATGACGGTATGCTGCCCGCTGTTGTAGCGCCGTGGAACACACCGCGTCACGTACCGAACACCCTGGAGGGGGGCAGATGAATCAGGCACGTCCTTGGTTGCAAAGTTATCCGGCCGGCGTCGCCGCCGAGATCGATCTGGAGCAGTTCCGGACCGTGGCAGAGGTGTTCGCCACCTCGGTCAAGCGGTATGCCGACCGCCCCGCGTACCACAGCTTCGGCAAGACCATCACCTATCGGCAAGCCGATCAGCTGGTCGAGCAGTTCGCCGCCTATCTGCTTGGCGAACTGCAGTTGAAGAAAGGCGACCGCGTCGCCCTGATGATGCCCAACTGCCTGCAGTATCCGGTGGCCACGTTCGGCATCCTGCGCGCCGGCCTGACCGTGGTCAACGTCAATCCGCTCTACACCCCGCGCGAGCTGAAGCATCAGCTGATCGACTCCGGCGCCAGCGTGCTGGTGGTCATCGACAACTTCGGCACCACCGTGCAGCAGGTCATCGCCGACACCCCGGTCAAGCAGGTGATCACCACCGGCCTGGGCGACATGCTCGGTTTCCCGAAAGCGGCGCTGGTCAACTTCGTCGTCAAGTACATCAAGAAGCTGGTACCGGATTACCGCATCAATGGCGCGATCCGTTTTCGCGACGCATTGGCGCTGGGCCGCAAGCACAGCGTGCCGACGCTGCAGATCGAGCCCGACGACATCGCCTTTTTGCAGTACACCGGCGGCACCACCGGCGTGGCCAAGGGCGCGATGCTCACCCACCGCAATCTGGTGGCCAACATGCAGCAGGCCCACCAGTGGCTGGCCGGCACCGGCAAGCTGGAAGAAGGCGCCGAGGTGGTGATCACCGCGCTGCCGCTGTACCACATCTTCGCATTGACGGCCAACGGCCTGGTCTTCATGAAGATCGGCGGCTGCAACCACCTGATCAGCAATCCGCGCGACATGCCCGGCTTCGTCAAGGAGTTGAAGAAGACCCGCTTCACCGCCTTTACCGGCGTCAACACGCTGTTCAACGGCCTGCTCAATACCCCCGGCTTCGACCAGGTGGATTTCTCGTCGCTCAAGATGACTCTGGGCGGTGGCATGGCGGTGCAACGTTCGGTCGCCGAACGCTGGAAAAAGGTCACCGGCCAGACCCTGGTCGAAGCCTACGGCCTGACCGAAACCTCGCCGGCCGCCTGCATCAACCCGATGGACCTGAAGGACTACAACGGCTCGATCGGCCTGCCGATCCCGTCCACCGATGCCTGCATCAAGGACGACACCGGCGCGGTGCTGCCGCTGGGCGAGATCGGCGAGCTGTGCATCAAGGGCCCGCAGGTGATGAAGGGCTACTGGAAGAAACCCGAGGAAAGCGCCAAGGTCGTGGATGCCGAAGGCTGGCTGCACACCGGCGATATCGCGCGGATGGACGAGCAGGGTTTCGTCTACATCGTCGACCGCAAGAAGGACATGATTCTGGTGTCCGGCTTCAACGTCTACCCGAACGAGATCGAGGACGTGATCGCCGAAATGCCCGGAGTGCTGGAAGTGGCCGCCGTCGGCGTGCCGGACGAGAAGTCCGGCGAGATCGTCAAGGCCGTCATCGTGAAGAAGGACCCTGCCCTGACCGCCGATGCGGTCAAGGCGCACTGCCGCGCCAACCTCACCGGCTACAAGCAGCCGCGCGTGATCGAGTTCCGCAAGGAGCTGCCGAAGACCAACGTCGGCAAGATCCTGCGCCGCGAACTGCGGGATGCACCCCCCAGGTAATTGCAGGCAAGCCTCGGCGGTAAGCTCGCAACTCGCTGAAAGATTCAGACCGAAGGGCTTTCCCGGCAATGGGAAAGCCCTTTGCGTTCAGGCAGATAGCGCCGGTGTAGGATCCGTTTGTGGAGCCCGCACCGCCCGCTGCGCCACATGATCCGCGGGCGATCTCCTCGAGAAAAGCTCATGAGCATGATCGAAAAACTACAGCCTCACATCAACCAATCCACGATTCGCACGCATGCCAGTCATGCGGATGCAGGCCATTGGCTGTTCATGCATGCAGACGCATCGGCCGGCGTCAGGCCGTGCTTCCGTCCGCAGTTGATGACGGAAATGCACGACTACCTGAGCGCGCTTGCCGACACGTCCACGCACGAAACCGGCCGTCTACGCAGTCTTGTCCTCGCCTCCGACGCAAATGCCTTCAACCTCGGCGGAGACCTGGATCTGTTCGGCCACATGATCCGCGCACGCGACAGACAAGGCCTGTTGCGATACGCGCAGAGTTGCGTCAGTGGTGTGTTCCAGTTCCATCGGGGAATCACCGGCAATTTCAGGACCATTGCCCTCCTGCAGGGAGATGCGCTGGGTGGCGGCCTGGAAATGGCGCTGTCCTGCCACACGATCGTGGCCGAGGAAGGCGTGGGCCTGGGACTGCCCGAAGTGTTGTTCGGCCTGTTCCCGGGCATGGGCGCGTACTCGTTCCTGTGCAGGCGCGTATCGCCCCAGCTGGCGGAACGGATCATTCTTGAGGGGCGCGTCTACAGCAGCGAGGAAATGCACGCCATGGGGGTCGTGGATGTGCTGGTACCTCGTGGGCAAGGCATCCATGCGACCCACGAGTTGATCACCAGGCAGCAGCGCATACCGCAGTCGTACCTGGCGATGAATCGTGCAAGGCAGGTATGCAACCCGGTCACCCATGAAGAACTGCTGGCGGTCGCGCAGATCTGGGTGGAGGCCGCACTGGAGCTGGGAGAAAAATCGCTCAAGACGATGGATCGGCTGGTAAAGGCGCAGACGCGCAGAGCCGCAAAGGGAATTGCCTGATTAGCATGACGACATGCCGTAAGGGGAATCAGGCCCGGCGTACTGCCGGGCTTCTGGTCAGGATGCGTCTTCGCCAGAATCCTTCTCGAACCGTTCTTTTTCCCGCGATTCCAGCGCGGCGCGGCCCAGCTGCAGACTTTGCTGAAGTTGACTGACGCGCAGTTGCCATTCGGCCTTCATCTGCGTACTGGACATGCCCATCAGCTCCCCACCCTGCTCTGCGAGCACCACGAGCCCAAGATTGCTGGCCACGCCCTTGGTCGCATGAGCATGCTCGCGTAGCCGCTCCCAGTCCGATGCCTGGGCATCACCTGTCATTGCGGCGATGCAGGCCTCCGCGTCACTCAGGCACTGGCGAATGAACTCCTTTTCGAAGTTCTTGCCCATGCCCAGCGACGCCAGCTCGTCGAGCACGGTGACATCGAGAATGCCGTCCGGTGCCGATCCGGCACGCACCGGGACCAAGCCGAGCGGCGGAAATTTGCTCTGCGTTGCAATCTCGGCGAGCGTATCCAGCAAACGCACCGCAACCACCGGTTTGGCGAGGAAGGCATAGGCACCGGCCTGCTCGCAGCCACGAATCGCTTCCGGCGTCACATCCGCACTCAATACGACGACCGGCGTTCTGGGCTGCGCTCCTGCCTGCATCACCCGCAATTGCTTGAGCAGGTCCAGGCCGCTGACGCCTGGCATGTGCAGGTCGACGATGGCCACATCGAAATCGGTCTCGGCGAGCGCATCCAGTACCTGCTCTCCACCGTTGACACAGGTCACCTTGTGCCCGGCCTTCTGCAGCAGCCGTTGCAGAACCATCCGGTTGGCAGCGTGATCATCGGCCACCAGGATCTGCAGCGTGCGCACGCGCGCCCGGTGGCGCAGGAACGGATCGGCAAAGGCGATGACATTCCCGGCCTCGGCGCTCTCACGCGACCTGCCGATCTGCTGCGGCACCGATGCACTGGACTCGACCGCATAGTCGAACGGCAACTCGAACCAGAAATGGCTGCCGCCGCCCGGATTTTCCTCGAAGCCGATCTGGCCACCCATCGATTCGACCAGGCCCTTGGCGATGGTGGTGCCGAGGCCGCTGCCCTCGAAACGGCGCGCCAGCCCGTTGTCTGCCTGCTCGAACGCCTCGAACAAGCGCGGCTGCATGTCGACCGGCACACCGATCCCGGTATCGATGATGTCGAACCGCAACCGCACCTTGCCGTCGGCGGGACGACCGACCGCCCCGACGTTGACATCGACATGCCCGCGGTCGGTGAACTTGACCGCATTGCCGGCCAGATTCAGCACGATCTGCCGAAGATGCCCGGCATCGCCCTTCAACAGATCGGGGACGTCCGGCGCCACCACCACGTCATAGACCAGCGACTTTGCCCTGGCTTGCGGCTGCAGGATCAGATCGATGTTGGCGATCACCTCCCTGAGCGCAAAATCGCGGTACTCGACGCGGATCTTGCCTGCCTCGATGGCAGAGATGTCGAGCACTTCCTCGACCAGTGAAAGCAGGCTGCGCGCGGAGGCCTGGATGGTACTGACGCACTCGCGCTGTTCGGCATCCAGGCGGGTCGTCGCCAGCACCTCGGTCATGCCGGAAAGGCCGTTGAGCGGAGTGCGGAACTCGTGGCTCATGTTGGCCAGGAAGCGGCTCTTGGCTTCACTGGCGCGACGCGCTTCGGCCGTGGCGCGGGTCAGCTTGTTGAGCAGACCCGACAGGTACAACGGAATCGCCGCCAGACCAAGCCACAACCCGACGCCCAGACCGAAATTGCGTTCCCAGTAGTCGTTGGTCAACAGCGTGATGCCGAAACTCACCATCGCCATGGCCACAGCCAGATAGAGATAGCGGTTGCCGAAGCGCAGGCCGTTGCCGATGGTCACCCACATCACCACCACGTAGATGCAGGCCATCGGTTCGCCGATCGCACTCATGGCCATCGACATCAGGCCGTAGTCGGCCAACATGCCGATGACCCGACGCGGGTGCGAGCGCTGCGGCTTGAGCACGATCCAGCTGAAGATCACCAGCGCCAGCGCCTGGCTGAGCAGCGTCAGGCCGACCACATAGACCAGCTGCGTTGCCGGCAATGCCCAGCGGCTGGCGAACAGCACCTCGTACGCCAGGATCAGCGCCACCATGGCAATGCGGATCAGTGCCTGACCATGCTCGCTGTCCTGACGCTGCGCGAGCCTGTTGCGCACTTCACGGAGCATGCCTGACATGCTCACACCCCAGGTCGCGCCGATGCGGTGGAGTAGTCTCCACAGATCTGGTCCAGCTGCGCGCGGCCGCGCAGCAGCGCATCCACGCAGCGCGGATCGAACAGGCGGCCACGCTGTGCGTAGAGATAAGCCAATGCAGCATCCATGGTCCATGCTTCCTTGTACGGGCGCGGCGACAGCAGCGCATCGAAGACGTCGGCGACCGCCACGATACGCGCTTCCAGCGGAATCGCCTCGCCGACCAGTCCATCCGGGTAGCCGGTGCCGTCGTAGCGCTCGTGGTGACGCAGCGCGATCAAGGCACCGACCTGGATGAAGCGGTTCTGGCTGCCGCTGAGCAGCTCGTAGCCGATCCGTGGATGCCGCTTCATGATGCTCATTTCGTCATCGGTGAGCTTGCCCGGCTTGAGCAGCACCGCATCGGGAATGGCGATCTTGCCCATGTCGTGCAGCGGTGCGGCCATCTCGATGATGCGCACTTCTTCTTCCGACAACCCGAGCTGCTCGGCGATCAGGCCGGCCACGTGCGACATGCGCTCCAGGAACGCGCTGGTGCCCGAGTCGCGGTACTCGATGGCGCGCGCCAGCCGCGACAGCGTCTCGCGTTCGCGCTCCTCGACCTCGTTCATGCTGGCCAGCAAACGCTGCTCCAGCGACAGCGCGCGTTGCTTGACGCTTTCGCTCTGCTGACGCAGCTGCAGCAAATTGGCGCAGCGTGCGCGCAGTTCGCGCGGGCGGATCGGCTTGACCAGGAAGTCGATCACGCCCGCTTCCAGCGCGGCCTGGCGGATCGGTTCGTCGCCGACGATGGTGATCAGGATGATCGGGATATCGCGATGGCTGGGCAGCCGGCGCAGACGCCGGGCGAACTCCAGGCCATCCATGCCGGGCATGCGGTAGTCGAGCAGCAACAGGTCCACCCGTCCGGCCTCGCACCACGCCAATGCGTCGAGCGGGTCACCGAAATCGTAGACCTTCAATTCCGGTGCGATGTCCTCGATGACGTGGCGCAGCATCGTGCGCGCAGACATCTGGTCATCGACAATGACGATGTTCAATCCCAGATCCGCCTTTTCCGACCAGCTTCCCGATGGATCCGCCGACGATACGCCGGCAAGATTACCCAAAACATCCTGCATAGCCGTTGCTCCTCTATCCCGAGAACGGAAAAGCGATGACGCCGGCCGCTCTGCCGGCTCCCCCGACGATACGCCATTCGGGGCTCCGCTCTAGCATATGCAGTATCTGTGCCGTCGGCACGCCAACGGCACAAAAAAGATCAGGCTTCCGGACGCATGTACGGGAACAGCAGCACGTCGCGGATCGAGGTGCTGCCGGTCAACAGCATCACCAGACGGTCGATGCCGATGCCCAGGCCGCCGGTCGGCGCCATGCCGTACTCCAACGCACGGATGTAGTCGGCGTCGTAATGCATCGCTTCGTCGTCGCCACCGTCCTTGGCCTGCACCTGCGCCTGGAAGCGCGCGGCCTGGTCTTCCGGGTCGTTGAGCTCGGAGAAGCCGTTGGCCAGCTCCTTGCCGTTGATGAACAGCTCGAAGCGTTCGGTGTACCCCGGCTCGGTGTCGCTGGAACGCGCCAGCGGCGACACCTCGACCGGATGGTCGGTGATGAAGGTCGGCTGCACCAGGGTGTGCTCCACGGTGGCCTCGAAAATCTCCAGCAGCAGCTTGCCCCAGCCGTAGGACGGCTTGACCTTGATCTTCAGCCGTTCGCAGTGGGCCAGCAGCGCATCGCGATCGGTGCAATCGGCCGCGCTGATCTGGGGATTGTGGTGGCGGACCGCCTCGTCCATGCGCCAGCGCCGGAAAGCCGGCGCCAGATCGATGGCGGCACCGTCCCAGTTCACCTGGGTGGTGCCCAGCACCGACTGCGCGGTGTCGCGGATCACCTGCTCGGTCAGGTCCATGATCTGGTGGTACGTGGCGTAGGCCTCGTAGAGCTCGAGCATGGTGAACTCGGGGTTGTGCCGGGTCGACACACCCTCGTTGCGGAAGTTGCGGTTGATCTCGTAGACCCGCTCCAGGCCACCGACCACCAGCCGCTTGAGGTACAGCTCCGGCGCCACCCGCAGGTACAGGTCCAGGTCCAGCGCGTTGTGGTGGGTGGTGAACGGCTTGGCGGTGGCGCCACCGGGGATGTAGTGCATCATCGGCGTCTCCACTTCCAGGAAGCGGCGCGCGTCCAGCCAGGCGCGGATCGCGCGGATGATCCTGGAGCGCTTGATGAAGACCTCGCGCGCTTCCGGGGTCACGATCAGGTCGACGTAGCGCTGGCGGTAGCGCTGCTCCACGTCCGACAGGCCGTGCCACTTGTCCGGCAGCGGACGCAGCGACTTGGTCAGCAGGCGCAGCGCGCTGGCCTTGACCGACAGCTCGCCGGTCTTGGTGCGGGTCAGCCCGCCCTCCACTGCCACGATGTCGCCGACATCCCAGCCCTTGAACGCGGTGTAGGCATCGCCGAGCACATTGCCCTGCAGGAACAGCTGCACGCGACCGGATTCGTCCTGGATCTGCGCGAAGCTGGCCTTGCCCATCACCCGCTTGGCCATCAGCCGGCCGGCCATCCGGACGGTACGGCCGCTGGCTTCCAGCGCTTCGGCGGTCCAGGTCCCGGCGTCGGCGAAGTCGGCCTGCAGGTCGCCGGCGAACTGCTCGCGCACGAAATCGTTGGGATAGGCGATGCCCTGGCCGCGCAACGCGCCCAGTTTCGCGCGGCGCTCGGCGATGAGGCTGTTCTCGTCGGCGGGGATCTGCGGCGCGGGGGTCTGCTCGGTCATGGCGGGAATCGGTCTGCGATAGGTCGGGCGCATGCCCGGTGGAGAATGCGGAACCGGGCGGGCCGGTTCCTGCGTTTTACGGTGTCTCGATGACAACTGCGCAGCGCGACGGGAGCGCGTGGCGAGATGTCCAGCTGTACTGCGCTGCACACCTGGCAGCCGGCGCGGAACACCTCGCCGTGCGGCGGGCGCGGCGAGGTGCTCTTGCCATCAGGCATCCAGGCGCTTGGAGCCTGCCGCCAGGCCGGCCTTGAGGCTGGCCTCGACGAACTCGTCCAGATCGCCGTCCAGCACTTTCTGCGTATCGCTGCGTTCGATGCCGGTGCGCAGATCCTTGATGCGGCTCTGGTCGAGCACGTAGTTGCGGATCTGGCTGCCCCAGCCGATGTCGGACTTGGTGGCTTCCAGCGCGTCGCGTTCGACGTTGCGCTTCTGCACTTCCAGCTCGTACAGCTTGGCGGCCAGCATCTTCATCGCGTTGTCGCGGTTCTGGTGCTGGCTGCGGCCGGTCTGGCAGGCGACCACGGTGTTGGTCGGGATGTGCGTGATACGCACCGCCGATTCGGTCTTGTTGACGTGCTGGCCACCGGCACCGGAGGAGCGGTACACGTCGGTCCGCAGGTCGGCCGGATTGATGTCGATCTCGATGTTGTCGTCCACTTCCGGCGACACGAACACCGAGGTGAAGCTGGTATGCCGGCGGTTGTCCGAATCGAACGGCGACTTGCGCACCAGCCGGTGCACGCCGATCTCGGTCTTCAGCCAGCCATAGGCGTACTCGCCCTCGATGCGGATCGTGGCCGACTTGATGCCCGCCACTTCGCCGCCGGACACTTCCATCAGCTCGGTCTTCCAGCCGCGCGACTCGGCCCAGCGCAGGTACATGCGCAGCAGGATTTCGGCCCAGTCCTGCGCCTCGGTGCCGCCGGCGCCGGCCTGGATGTCGACGAATGCGTTGGCGCCGTCCATCTGGCCGGAGAACATGCGCTGGAATTCCAGCTTTTCGACATGGGTCTGGTACTTGTCCAGGTCGGCGATCACCGCCACTGCGGTGTCTTCGTCCTGCTCGCTCTCGGCAAGCTCCAGCAGATCTGCCGCATCGGCCAGGCCGGCCAGCACGTCGGCGATGCCGATCACGGTCTTTTCCAGCAGCGAGCGCTCGCGCCCCAGGGCCTGCGCGCGCTCGGCGTCGTTCCACACGTCGGGGCTCTCGAGCTCCCGGCTGACTTCCTCTAGACGCTCTTTCTTGACGTCGTAGTCAAAGATACCCCCTGAGCGAGAGCACGCGATCGTTGAGATCGGTGATGCGCTGGCGGATCGGATTGGTTTCGATCATGACGGACTTCCGGCAAACAAGCCCGGTAGTTTAGCAAGCGGGCGGCGGCGGCGGAACGCGGTGGCGGTCGGGGTGGCGCCGGTTGCGTGCTGGCCCTGGACGTCGTGGCGCCCCCTGCGAGCCCGGACCGGCGCAGGGCTGCCGGGAGGACGAGCGCCTGGGTCCGGGCCGGCAGCGCCCGGGCGAGGCCGGCCCTGGATGCGATCGCTGCCAGGGCCGTCAGCCCCGCACGACCTCGACACGCTGCGGCACGGGCGCCTGCCTCGCCAACGCCCGCAAGGCAGCCAGGTAACGGCGACTGCACGGCAGCACGGTGGTGTCGGCCAGGTGCACGCGGGCGTCGCCCGATTCCAGCGGCTCGATCGCCTGCACGCATGCCAGCTTCACCAGGTAGCTGCGGTGGATGCGCACGAACACGGCCGGATCGAGCCTGGCCTCGATCGCGGCCATCGTGCTGCGCAGCGGGTACTCTCGGCCGCGCACATGCAGATTGACGTAGTTGCCCGAGGCCTGGACCCACTCGATGTCGACGGTGGCGACCAGGAAGTCGCGCCCAAGCTTGCGCACCAGAAAGCGCTCCGGACGCTCCAGCGGCTCGACCGGCGGGCCGTCGTCCGGCGCGGCCAGCAGATGCGCCTCGCCCTGCCGACGCCGGCCATACCATGCCAGCGTATGCCATAGCGCCACCAGCAGGGCAAAGGTGCGCAGGTCCTTGGAGAGTTCGTACATCCACTGCAGCCACAAGGCGCCGAAATCGTAGTGCGCACCGACCGCCAGATAGGCCAGCTTGCGCAGCAGCACCATGCCGCTCACATGCAGCAGCCACCAGACAAGTGCGGCCGCAAGATAAACAGGAACGCGCCGCCGCCAGACATCGGCATGCAATGGCCAACGCGTGCAGAGCCAGATCAGCGGCGGCAGGAGCAGCAGTGAGACGGTCGCGCTGCTCAGCTCCCAGGTCAGCACCTGCCACAGCAGCAGCGGCTGACCGTCGCGCCGTGCCGCCAGCCAGGCGCTCGCGGTGTTACCCAGCGCGCTGCCATAGAAAACCAGCAGCCAGATCAACGCCACCCGGTGCCGGCCTGCACCGGCATCGCTGTCGGTCTGGCGTGCGATGGCCCCGGACACAGCTGAATTCATCCGCGCATTCTATGCAAACCGCCAGCCTGCCGTCCCCGGTTCGTCCCTGCGGGCCCGCCACTGGTCACTCGGGGACGGCATCGCAGCCCTTGGCGCAGCGGCGGGGGGATGGCGTTGCCGAGGATGCAGGCACGTCTCCTACCGACACCGCCATGACCGAGCGCCGCCACGATATCGACGCCTTGCGCGTCTTCGCCTTCGCACTGCTGATCCTGTACCACGTGGGCATGGCCTATGTGGCCGACTGGCAGTTCCACCTCAAGAGCGTGCACACCGCGCAGTGGCTGCAATGGCCGATGATCGTGCTCAACCGCTGGCGGATGCCGTTGCTGTTCATGATCTCCGGCATCGCGATCGGGCTGTCGCGGCCGCAGGCCACGCCCTGGCGCTTTGCCTTGCGGCGTTGCGGACGATTGTTGCCGCCGCTGTTGTTCGGCATGTTCGTGGTGGTCGCGGTGCAGGCCTATTGCCAGGGTGTGAGCAACGGCAAGGTCAGCCCGGGCTTCGGAACCTTCTTGCTGCGCTATTGGCAGGTGCGTCCGTGGCCGGCCGGCAGCTTCGATGGCTGGGAGCACGGCATCACCTGGAATCATCTGTGGTATCTGGCCTACCTGCTTCCCTACACCATCACGTTGATGGCGCTGGTGGCGCTGACACGCCCGCTGCGGCCGACTGCGTTGCCTGGCCTGCCCGCTGCGCTGGCCGTGCCGGCACTGCTGCTGTTGCCGATCCTGTGGGAAGCATTCTGCGTGCTGTGGGTGATGCCACGCCACCCGCCTACTCACGCGCTGTTTGGCGACTGGTTCGTGCACGCCGAGTCGTTCCCGTTGTTCGTCCTGGGATACCTGCTGGCGCGCAGCGAGTGCTTCTGGCAGTGGGCCGTGCAGCTGCGCTGGCTCACGCTGGGCACCGCGCTGGTGGCGATCGGCATCGAACTGGGCAGTCGCTATGTCGGCATCCATGGGCAGCCTGCGCAACCGTGGACAACGCTGGCCGCGCTGCCGTGGGAGGCGATCGAACACGGCGCACGTGCCGCCTACACCTGGCTGGCGCTGCTGACGATTCTTGGCTGGGCCAGACACGGATTGAACCGCCCGTTCCGCTGGCTGCCGTACTGCACGGAGGCGGTGTTTCCGTGGTACATCCTGCATCAGAGCCTGATCGTCGTGACGCTGTACTGGCTGATGCCCCTGCATCTGAATGCCTGGCTGGAGCCGACGCTGGTGCTCGCCGCCACCGTGATCGGCTGCCTGGCGTTGCATGAATTTGTCATCCGCCGGGTGCGCTGGTTGCGTCCGTTGTTCGGATTGCATGCGCGCAGGCCGCGCCTGGCGAGCAAGACCGACAGCGCGCCGGTGCCGTCATGAAGATCCTGCGCAGGCGTGTCCCGCTTCGGCATGCGACGCACTGGACGGCCCCGTCGGCAGCAACGCAAGATGCGCGCCGGACACGCCCTTTCGAAAGACACCATGCGCCCTACCCTGCTTGCCGCCACCTTGTTGCTCGCGCCTGTCGCCGCCCTTGCCGATGCGCCGGTCGGCATCGCCTTCGACCACCAGGACTGGACCATCGCCTGCGACAACACCCGCACCTGCCGCGCTGCCGGGTATCAGCCGGATGGAGACGACAGCACGCCGGTGTCGGTGCTGCTGACGCGCAAGGCCGGTACCGGGCAAGCGGTCACCGCCGAATTGATGCTGGGCCAGTACGACGAGATCAAGATGCCCGCCTCGCTCAGCTTGCGCATCGATCAGCGCGATCTGGGCAAGCTGGCACTCAATCGCGACAGCGGCACCGCGCCGCTGACCAGCGCGCAGGTGACCGCGCTGCTGGCGGCGCTGACCCGCAGCAGCAAGATCGTGGCGGTGGGCAATGATGGCCGCCGCTGGCAGCTGTCCGATCGCGGCGCTGCGGCGGTACTGCTGAAGATGGACGAGTTCCAGGGCCGGCTGGGTACGCGCGGCGCGCTGGTGCGCAAGGGCGATCGCGACGAAGCCACGGTGCTGCCAGCCGTGCCGGCACCGCAGGTGCGCGCGGTCAAGCTGGCAGCACCGCAAGCGACCGATGCGCGCCTGGGCACGCTGCCTGCGCTCTATCAGGCGCTGCGTGCCAGCCTGCCGGCCGATGAGGAATGCAAGGGACTGGACGCAGCGCAAACGCCGGAGCCGCTGACAGTCACACGGTTGAGCAGCGACAAGTTGCTGGTGTCGGCCGAGTGCTGGAGCGGTGCCTACAACACCGGCAGCGGCTACTGGGTGGTCAACGCACGTGCGCCGTTCGCGCCGGTCCTGGTCACCACCCATGCCAGCGACGTGGATGGCTCCACCATCCTCGAATCGCAGAAGGGACGCGGCCTGGGCGATTGCTACAGCGAGGCCAGCTGGACCTGGGACGGCCGCCGTTTCGTGCCGACCTCCAAATCCACGTCCGGCCTTTGCCGGCTGGTGGCCGCTGGCGGCGCGTGGGAATTGCCGACCTTGGTGACCGAAATCAAGAAGTCCCCTTGATCCAGGCGAGGACGGTGCGAGCGAGTGCGAGCGCCAATGTGCGCTTGCACGGTCTTGCAGGACGCTTCGAACTGCCAACCAGACTGCTTTGCGGCCGTAAGGCATGCGGCTCTTAGAGCGTGTACTCCCGCATGAATGCCGCCTGTGGTGCGAGGCTCAGTACAGAACACGTGCAGAGCGGCTGATCTGCAGCCTGGCTGCAGGGCCCTTGCCCGCCCACCGTCGCGGGACACGCTGCAAGTACGTCCCTGTAAGCTCTTACGCGGCATCCATGCCGCTCAAGGTCCGGCAACGGTGGGCGGGCAAGGACCTGTCCAGATGGTCGGTGTGCATGGTTGCAAGCGGAGCATGACGCGTGTTGCTTGGATCACGGCGCGTCCGATCGGCTCCCCGGCACACGCCGAACAACCCAGGGCCTTCAAGAAAGCACCTGCAGGGCGTCATCGCGAATCTGGAAACCAAGATGACGAATCGTCCTGCCCTGAGCAGGTCATGGAAACGACACGCCGAGGCGGCAGCGTGGCCGGGGATTGGCGGAGAGCGGCAC